>NZ_JAQAGY010000024.1 GCF_027533645.1 Paenibacillus caseinilyticus | reverse complement strand
TCAGAGGCCTCTTAACGCTTTTACATAAATCCAAAGAAGCACAGTTTTTAAAAAACATAAAAGCTGGGCTTAGTTTCGTGCTGCCATTTTCGGGTCTGTGCTAAGAGTAATTTTCGGGGTAGTGGAAACCAAGTATCATACCTATGCCAAATCCGCTAACTTGGACGATATCAAAGCATCCCGAGCCCATCGGGCATTTGGCGGGTTCTCCATGGGGTCCGTTACGACTTGGTACACTTTTGTCCATTGCTTAGATTATATGAAGTATTATCTGCCGCTAAGCGGTGACAGCTGGGTATTAGGTCAAGGAGCAGGCGGCAGCAAACCAAAGGAAACAGCTGAATACCTTGCAAAGGCTGCTAGAGAATCCGGTTATACGCCACAGGATTACTACATTTTCAGTGCTACAGGTAACCACGACATCGCGTATCCGAACTTGAAGCCTCAGATCGATGCGATGAAACAAGTAAAGGATACCTTCCTTTATTCTTCCGATAGGAATAAAGGAAATTTCTACTTCATCGTAGCCGATGGCGGTACACATGCCTGGAATTGGGTGAACCAGTATATTTACGATATCCTGCCGGATTTATTTATAAACGAAGAGTAACGGGACCGCATTTGTTGACTCGCCTGCAGAGTGTCCCTCTCATGGTTCGTCTAGCAGATTGCGGGTAGTATACATCCAGCAGTTCCCGAACCTCCTCCGCCCCATCCATTCGTGTTCGCTGCTCACGTACGGCCACATGCCGCCATCCTGCCAAGGGTTCAACAAAGATGAATATGCTTTAGGTCCCCTTTCGTACATATTCCCTGTCAACACGTAAGGGCTTGGCGGCTTTTGGTATTATCCCCTTACGGTAGACAGTGAAAAAGGGGTTGATGTTATTATGAACTCAACACTGTTGACCGGAGGGGATTTTTCATGGCGAAAAAAGGGCAAATATTCACTCGTTATGATGAAGCTACAAAGAAAGAGACGGTAAGACTTCGTTTGGAAGAGCAATGGAGCTATCCTATGATCATGAAGAGGTTTGGTATTAAAAGTGACACTCAAATCATGAATTGGGTTCGTAAATTCCAAAATGGCCAAACACTCGAGGACTACCGTGGCAAATGGACAAAGAAGCACTTTAGCTCCGTTGAGGAAGAGAATGCCTACTTGAAAGCGCAGGTAGAATACTTAAAAAAGCTCAATCCAAATCTACACGGGGAGGGAAGTTGGATAAGCAAACCCGGTTCGAGTCCATTCGAGAAATGACAGCTGGTTTTCCTACAACCCTGCTATGCAAGATCGCAGAGGTTTCACGAGCAGGTTACTATAAGTGGCTTGCCACGTATGAATCGCGTAAAGCACGATTGGAAGAAGATAGTGTGCTTAAAGAGCATATCCTTGCTATTCACCGTACACGGCCTCATTACGGCTATTTCCGTATGCGTACGGCTTTGCGTAAAGAAGGCTTTATCGTAAACCACAAAAAGGTACGCCGGCTCATGCGAGACCTGGGGATCCAGTCGGTGATCCGGAAGAAACGGCCCTTTGCCGGCCGTAAGCCTTCTGTGCTGTTTCCTAATGTGTTGAACCGGGAGTTCTTGGCAAAGGCAGCCAAACTCAAATTAGTGACTGACATAACCTATGTCCGTGTAGGGCATGGATTTCTTTATCTTTCTGTGATTTTAGACCTGTACAACAACGAAATTATGGTTTGGAAACTGGGAGAGCGAAATGATCTGGAGTTCGTATTGGAGACGGTAAAGCAGGTGAATGCCCCTGAGGCTCTGTTGCACTCTGACCAAGGCTTTCAATACACTACCAAGACTTACGCGAAGCTACTCACAGACCAAAAGCTGAAGGGCAGCCATTCTAGACGAGGAAATTGTTTCGACAATGCTTGCATTGAGTCGTTTTTCTCACATCTTAAGACCGAAAAGCTTCCAGGGACCGTCAGAGCATTTTCTGGAATCATGGGTATAATGCAGCTGCGCGTAGGTATGCAGGAAAGTCGGAAGATGAAACTCATCGCTGGGCATGGGGCGTTCCTCGATGTGGGCAATGTTTTTATAGCCCATAATTATGTTCCGCTGGACGAATAAGCTGCTAATGTTTACCGTTACGGCCCATTGTATTTTATCCTTCTGCGTGGTAAGCGGAAAAATGTTGCCGGTGATCTTAACAAGGTTACAAAAACGTTCTAGCAAGCTCTTGTCTCGATGCCGCAGCAGGAGGGATATGTGATTCAACGATCCGAATCCCCAAACAATTCCCAATGCTTCCGCAAATTCCTTCGATTCAAAAAAGCGTCCATTAAAATAGTCGTTTTCTTCCATATATTGATGTACCTCCATATAAAAAAGTGGCCTCTGTATAAGAAACCAAAAGAGGATTTTTGAGGGCATGGAATTTCCCTATTATTATACCAATTTGGTATATGAAAACAAAATCACAATTGAATGGAACTTAGTATGAAGGGGGCGGTCGTATATAGAAGGGTAAGTAACAAGGGCAAGTAAGTACAAAGACAAGTACAAGGTCCAAAGACCAAACCCAAAAAACTTCCAGCCTATCATAAATACAAAATATATATTGAAAAATTATCCAGTAGATAGTAATAAACCCAAGCCTCGCCACTGAACAAGTTATTCAGCATTTTAATGGGGCTGATTCCCAAAAATCAATTTCTCCATCTTCTCTTTACACGGAATTTGAAAAGCTTACTGCCGCAGAGAAATACTGGGTTGTAATGGACCCACCAAGGGCATTACTTACTCGAAGCATGAAGGAAAGAGCATTTGAATTTACAGCAGCCAACTATGGAAGATATGATTCACTTGGCGATGAAGCAGATGCATTTCGGCATGCCATCTGGAATGCTTTGATGTGTAAATACATCTCTAAGGGATGGGCCGAACTATATGCGACGGCTCATGAGGATCACGACGAGGCATTCCTCTCAGAAATCAACAGAGATGGTTACTCGAATTATGAACACAAACGGATGGATCTCCATAATAATCAGAAGGGAAGAGATTGTTGGTTATGGTCGGATTCAGCATTCACCATTTCTGATTCGGTTCTGCAGAATAGAGTGATTGCAAAAATTCGTGACGGCCAAATGGTAATACTGCACACTTGGGCGGGGTTGCAAAAATAAGTATGGTTATGTGACAATGAAGTAGAAGGTATTTCCAAACCTTCAATTATGTTTAAAGAAGGGAGGATTACCATCCTGTGAGAAGGATATCTTTAATACTTCTTATCGTTACTTCGACGATTCTTATTAGCTGTGGGAAACCTAAGCCTATCCCTAAAGTGAACGCGACAACAGCCAATAAATTTGTGTTAACTCCACACCTGCTTGGTTCTCATTGGAACTCAGAGACGGTCTATGGCAATAATACGCTTCTTCAAGATAAGGAGCCTGATATCGTGCCGGCCAATTCCAAAATAACAATTACTTTCGATACCCCTCCAAAGGAAAACACCTTAGCTGTTATTTACTGGCCATCGTATACTGGAAAAGAATTTGAACGACTAAAGTTAGAAGATAACAGCTTCACCGCCCCCACGGAAAAAGGGACTTATATTTATTCTACGAGTGGGAGATGGGCAGAAGGCAACGTAGAATACGGCTTAAAAATACAAGTGGAATAAAGATGTAAACCGACCGCCAGGTGACCACAACCTTTGCGGTATTTTTATCTCCTATTGCAGGTCTATAACAGAAGACGGCACAGAAGGGAGCGTTGCGATTCCAAGGTCTTCACACGTTCCATGGCCTTCGCCCAAAAACACGGGGCTCGGCTCCTTCTTGTCCTTAGTAGGTGCTTTTTGACGATACCGCAGGATTCACTTCATGTTACGGCCTGTCAGTTTGCTCGCTCCCTTTGCAGGGTTACTTTGTCACAGGGCTTCAGCCTTAGGATCTCTTCACCAGCTGCCTGTCAGCTACGAGGCGACTTGGCTCTTACCTCGACCGGACTTGCACCGGCTCGCTGTGTCTAGCTTGGCTAGGCGCGCTATGTAAAAAAAAAGCCCAAAGGATGTCCTCCCTTGGACTTTTAAATGATTAATTTTTGACACCATAATGACTTTAGGTTAAAGCTTCCTTTTATTCCGGTTGAATAAATAGTTGATTAGGAACATTCCACCAAAACCTAAAGGGACAACTGTAACAAGATAATAACCGTTTTTTGGAACACCCAACATGTTGCTAAAATATGAAAGTACGAATAACCAAATAGCTATAGTTAAGATGTTTAGAAAGGTTCGCATTAAAATATTTATCCTATCCATCCATTATTGGGATAAGTGTCTACAGAATCAAGGTACTCAGCAATTTTTTCGCCAATGTCCATATATTCCATAGCAAAATTGACTGCGGTACCAACAAAGATTGCTAACTTAGGCAAGCCCCATCCCATTAATTTACTTGTTACTGTTTGGGTGAAAATTCTCGCTGCTTCATGCTTTCCTTTTTTCATTATATACGCTGATATAGCACCAGCACCACCGCCTGCAATAAAACCTAATGCAACATTAATAGCCGAACCTGCAAAGTTTACACCTATAGCAATTCCTAGTAGTCTTTCCTCACCTTCCCCAAGCTTTGGTTTTTCGGATGAACTAAAAAAATTAATCAATTGTTCTCTATACAATTCTGGATTATCTCCACCGTGTTTCTTTACTTCTTTTTCGACTAGACTATAAAACAACTTTTTTTGTTCTTTGCTCATCTTATCTACAGATGGTATCAGATCAGAAACTTTGCTTGCAGTATTTTCTGAAGAAGCGAAAACTGAAGATCCTAAAGCGCCCTCTGGATTCACAACGCCATTTGGTGTTACCGGAACAGGTGTTACATATGGTGGAACATTAATTATCGGTGAAACTGGTTGATTTGGCGCAGCCATAGCAGACATTGGAGCAAATACAGACGCTAGAACAGATAGAGACAGGATAGAGGAGAGAAGTGCTTTTTTCATTTCCAAAAATATCAACTCCCAATAAATTATTTTGGATTTGGTTATCCCGTAATAAAAATAGCATTATATGGAATTTAAAGCGAGATACTATATTACTATTTTTAACATTTTTGTAGGTATTTACAACTATACTAATAATTACCTGTTTCTACATTTTCGGGCAGTGTTTAGATAATCGCGTTTTCTTAGCGGTACCCCGATGACGGGACATTCGAGAACTTATCTTATACATGCTATTGCTTACTGCTTTAAGCTGCTACTTGAATTGCATCAATGAATAAATTTGTAACACACAATTTCCCGTGCTGCGAGCAACGTTTCGCTGCGTAAACAATAAAGCTCAATATAATATTTGGCGGAAAGCAGTGAATGTATCCTAAATTTGAAGACGTCGAAAAAGCAGCGTTTATTTCTGGGCCGCGGACGTCAGAGTTCAGAAAGCAGAACCCGGCCAGATCTTACTCTGGGGGGAAAGCGGTAGTTAAACGCGGTAGTAAGTGATATTGAAAAATTCAGCGAGATGATCGACTCCATCGAAGCAGAGGCTGAGATTGTATCTTCATGTCGTAAGAAACAGAAGCGTCTAAAGCTCCACAAGGATGTTTTTATCCATACCCTTGAGTTCAAAACCTGAAAACTTTCTATTATGTTAAAAAAGCCCAAAGGATGCCCTCCCTTGGACTCTTAAATGATTAATTTTTGACACCATAATGACTTTAGGTTAAAGCTTCCTTTTATTCCGGTTGAATAAATAGTTGATTAGGAACATTCCACCAAAACCTAAAGGGACAACAGTAACAAGATAATAACCGTTTTTTGGAACACCCAACATGTTGCTAAAATATGAAAGTACGAATAACCAAATAGCTATAGTTAAGATGTTTAGAAAGGTTCGCATAAAATATTTATCCTTTCCATCCATTATTGGGATAAGTGTCTATAGAATCAAGGTACTCAGCAATTTTTTCGCCAATGTCCATATATTCTATAGCAAAATTGACTGCGGTACCAACAAAGATTGCTAACTTAGGAAGCCCCATCCCATGAATTTACTTGTTACTGTTTGGGTGAAAATTCTCGCTGCTTCATGCTTTCCTTTTTTCATTATATACGATGATATAGCACCAGCACCACCACCTGCAATTAAACCTAATGCAACATTAATAGCCGAACCTGCAAAGTTTAC
The DNA here is from genome assembly GCF_027533645.1 of Paenibacillus caseinilyticus. Taxonomy (GTDB): domain Bacteria; phylum Bacillota; class Bacilli; order Paenibacillales; family NBRC-103111; genus Paenibacillus_G; species Paenibacillus_G caseinilyticus. The sequence continues at coordinate 104,425 of NZ_JAQAGY010000024.1, read as the reverse complement.
ACCTATAGCAAATCCTAGGGGAAAGATACTTGCAGAAATTGAAGAGTACCGGGAAAGCTTCAACGTCCGTTAGCAGTTGGCACTTGGTGACAGCTTTGCTGGTATTACCCCTTATCAAATGGTTGGACCATTGCCTCAGAAATTAGCGCAGGCACTAGGGCGTGTATGCAAACCTAAGCAAGCCACACCATAATCGAAGCTAGGGTTAAAAATGCCTTAAACGTACAGGCCAATTTATCATAACGTGTGGCTAATCGGCGATATTTCTTCACTTTATTGAAAAAGCATTCGATCAAATGCCTTTCTTTGTAGATCTCCTTATCCCAATTCCGTGGGTTCCTGCGGTTCTTCTTGCTTGGAATCACTGAAGTGGCGGATTGCTCCTTTAGAAGGTGGAGAATCCGGTTGGTGTCATAGGCGCGGTCAGCCAGGACCTGCTTTTTCTTTAAATCCATCTGCTTTAGCATCTCATATCCGGTTACCGAGTCATGGCATTGGCCTCCGGTCAGCACAAAATGCAACGGGTTACCCAAAGCGTCAACGACCGCGTGGATCTTGGTGGTCAATCCGCCCTCGAGACCACCCAATAGCTTGCTTAAGGGTCCCCCTTTTGCGCCAGCTCCATGCTGATGGACCCGGACAATTGTCGCGTCAATCATGACACTTTCATAATCAGGTTCAATCGTAACATGCTCTAAGATCCGATCCCAAATGCCGGCGATTTTCCAGCGGCGGAACCGGCTGTAGACGGTGGACCAGGAGCCGTAGTATTCCGGTAAATCCCGCCAGGGCGCACCTGTTCGCGCTATCCACAGCATGGCGTTCAGCATCTGGCGATGGTCGTTCGGGGGTCTCCCTCCTTGTGGTTTTCTTTCGGCTGGCAACAGGTCCTTAATATTATCCCATTGGTCGTCACGTATTTCATATCGTCTCATCACATCTATTACTTACCCATTTTATTGGGTCATAGTTTGCATACAGGCCCTAAAGGAGAGAATATAAGGTAGGGGGGACTTCTGTATGGGGGGGAGGAGCATGGCAAGCTCGTCAGGGACTACGTTCAAAAGGGTGTACATAAGTTTTCTATGAAACGATCCTTCATTGTAAGTCTAACTCCAGAACAGCAGAAGGAACTTCAGCGAATTTGCTCGAAAGGAAAAGCGGCGGCTCGTTCGATTCGTCGTGCTCAAATCCTGCTTTGGGCTGATGAGAATCGTCAAGATGGCAAGCTGAAGGATACTGAGATCGCCGAGCGGCTACAGATTCATACCAACACCGTCTATCTCATCCGTAAAACCTTCGCCAGGCAAGGATTGAATGCAGCCATTGAAAGAAAAAAACGACTAACCCCTCCAAATCCCCCCAAAGTGACTGGAGAGCTGGAAGCAAAGATTATTGCACTTAGCTGCAGCGAGCCTCCTGAGGGAAGAAGCCGGTGGTCGTTGCGGCTTTTAGCAGATAAAGCGGTCGAACTGCAGTACATCGACAGCATTTCATATGATACGGTGGACCGTATTTTAAAAAAACGAAATCAAACCTCATCTTCGTAAATGCTGGTGCATTCCGCCTGAGCAAAATGCGGCTTTTGTAGCGGCGATGGAGGACGTGCTGGATGTATATCTGCAGCCCTTTGATCCGAACTGTCCGGTCATCTGCATGGATGAAAAACCATATCAGCTTCTGGACGAATCACGGGAGCCGATTCCCATGAAAGCCGCCAAGCCCTTACGTGTTGACAGTGAATATGTACGAAAGGGGACCTGCAGCATATTCATCTTTGTTGAACCCTTGGCAGGATGGCGGCATGTGGCCGTACGTGAGCAGCGAACACGAATGGATGGGGCGGAGGAGATTCGGGAACTGCTGGATGTATACTACCCGCAAGTTCCAAAGGTTAGGCTAGTGATGGATAATCTGAATACGCATTCTATCGCTTCGCTCTACCAGGCATTTGATCCGGAAACGGCTCGTCGTTTAGCCAAACGGCTGGAGATTCACTACACGCCGAAACATCGAAGCTGGCTCAACATCGCGGAGATTGAACTCAGCGTCATGACCCGTCAATGTTTGGGTCGCCGCATTCCGGCAATTTCAGAGCTGTCATGTGAGTTGGCGGCTTGGGAGCAGAATCGGAACGAGAGTCAAAAAGGTGTAGATTGGCAGTTTACAACCGAGGACGCCCGAGTGAAGTTAAAAAGACTTTATCCACAATTTAAAGACTGATGCTGTCCTAGATAAGACCCCGCGCCGTAATGGCCGGGTCTTATTGCGTGGGTTATTACTCCCATACCTTCTCAAGCGAACCGCACATTGCAGCCCAGCCCTTAAAGTTTGCGGCTCTTCGGACGCAGCGCCCACGAGACGAGTGCCAGGGTTGCAAAGCCAAGGGTAGTAAGAATATGGTACGCATAAGCCCCGTAATCCCCCACGAATGCATGGGATGCAGCAGCGCCTGTCATTTCAAAGAAAATGCCGGCGTATGCCCATTCCTTCATTCGCGGAAGACCAGGAACGAGGATGGCTATCGCCCCCAGCACTTTCCAAACCCCGATTACGGTCAGAAAGTACACAGGGTACCCTAATATTTCCACCGTCTCGAGTGTACCCCATTGATTGGTGAGATCCCCGTTCCCCGCGAGAGGGGCCATTCTTTCGCGGCTGTTTCCGCACCGACCAACTTGCTCATATGCTTCCTCCTCACCACCGAATTGGAACCCATTTGGTGTCGCATTTGAGTATAGGATACCATTTGGTGTCGTGTCAATCGGATTTTTTTCATCATCACATGAAATGGGTTGATTAGCCAAGGAAAGAAGAGTGGATGTTTCTTGTTGACGAGACACCATATAGTGTCATAAGATAAAGGCACCCTTTGGTGTAAATTCATTTTTATGCGAGGGAGTGCAGTCTCCAGGCATTCGACGATATTGAAGGAAGCCGGCCTCGTGATCTTAAGGAAGAACAGGATTGAAGCAAGATCTAAAAGGAGAGATGAACATGTCCTATATCGTTGATTTTAAACATGTGTCTACGGTTGGTTTAGAATCTTCCCCTGTAGTAGATGCGCTTGCTGGTTTACGTGCGAATGAGGCCCGTTACTTTATGAACAAATACAAGCATGAATTTACGGTGGTACCCGCCAGCGAAAGCCAGGAGACTCTTGACTATGTGAACCGGGTATTGAAAGAAGAACGCGATATTTCGTTTGCGGCCAAACCTTTAGAAACATCGCGTTTTCAAGTGGAGAATATCAACTGGGCCTTCGTCTTTTATGAGGACGGTCTAGCGGTCAATGTCCTGTATACGGTTGATGACCCTAAGAAGCGGGCAGTTGGTTTTAAGCTTTCGGAGGGGATGGAGGTACCGAAAGAGTTAGAAGAGAAGAAATTCAAATTTGCTAGACAGAAGTCTAAACTAGCTGGAACCATTCGTGGCTCGTTTTTCGTAATTAAGCGAGAATATTAAAAGAAGCGGTTAAGAAAGCATAAAGGTTCGGTGAAAGCCGCACTTCGTTTAACTTCGAGGCCGGAGAGTCCGTTCAACAATGCCCAAGGTGAAATGCCTTGAGAATAATCTGGAGACTTGGGCTACGAGGTAATTTTGTCGGCCGGTTATCACATGACTGCGGCCTTTCTCGAGTGCCCTTAGAGCCTTTTGTACCACGGTGTCCGGCGTCAGTCTGTTCCCGACGGATGCTTCCTTGGCCCCGACCACATCGAAGAACGAGGTTTCCGTGGCACCCGGACAAAGGGCGAGTACACGGAGCCCCCGGCTGCGGTTTTCAGCCCAGAGCGCTTCGCTGAAGGAGAGAACGAACGCCTTGGTTGCGCCATAAACAGCCATGTAGGGATCGGGCTGGAAGGCAGCGGTGGAAGACACGTTGATCAAACCGCCATCCCGGCTGCGCAGCAGATCCGGCATGAAGGCGTGGGTGATATCGACTAACGCGGCCACGTTGAGCATCACTTCTTCATGCTGCCGTTCTCCGGGGATCTGCTCAAAGTAGCCATAGGTGGCAAAGCCTGCATTGTTAATTAGGAGATCCACCTTCAGCTGATGCTTTTGCACCTCACTGAATAAAGCTTGAGCCGTACCGGGGACGGATAGATCCAGTGCAATGACCGTCGTCTTCACCTGATGTACAGCGGACAGCTCGGCAGCCAAGGCTTTCAGCTTCGCTTCATTTCTTGCGACCAGAATGAGATTGCATGCAAGAGCGGCCAGCGAACGAGCAAAGGCTTCTCCGATACCGGACGAGGCGCCTGTTATGAGAGCCGTTTTATTGGAGTAAGTAAACATAAGTGGTTCAACCTCCATGGTAACTTCATTTTATTTTGGTAACAGTGTTTCTAATGGGCCGTAAGAAGCTGAAGTCAGCCGTTACGGGACTTCAGGTTAAACGCTTGGATCAGGACGAGCGGGAGGTTCTCTTTAAGGCAGACAGAGTTTGGTTCAGCGTAAAGGCATAAATTTCCCGAGCCATGCCCGCGTCTGCAAAATGACCCGCAAACTGCAGATGTATCACCCCATGCAGAGCGGACCACAGCATCTGAACGATCAGCAGGTGATCATTAGCCTCGAGTTCACCTCGCTCTAATCCGCGGGTTACCATCTGCAGAATTCTGGAAAGGGCTGTCGCCGTTCCCTCCAGACTTTGTTCATCCGGCTTGAAATCCGTTAATGCGCCGCCAAACATCATCTTGTAGTAACCGGAATGCTGCTGTGCGAATTGCCAGTATGCCCACCCAATAGCCTGAAGGTCATCTAGCAGCACTTCGGTATCCGGTACCTGCTGAAAGGTGTCGGCCAGCAGCCTGCAGCCCTCCATGTACATTTCATTGGCCAGAGCGTCCTTGCTGCCAAAGAGGCTGTAAATGATCTTGGTTGAGCAGTTTAATTTCTGGGCGACTCGCCTTACCGTCACAGCCTCGGGACCTTCATCAAGCAAGAGAACGCATGCGGCGTCAATGACATTTCTGCGAAGCAGGTGCTGCTGTTGCAGCTTAACTTCCGGCAGCGTTTTAAAAGTTGGGGGTTGGGCAGTCATCCGGATGCACTTCCTTGAGAGAACTTTAATGTGAAGACAGGGAACAGGAAACGTTGTTTCCTATTGAAATCATTGTATTCCGAATGGGAGGGATGTGTCAATAAGAAAAGCACCTCTAGCGGCTGCAGACACCATCAGGCGACTCTGGTGTAGTCTCTTTTGAGTTGTTGGGCCAGAAGTTCATGGCAAATCAGCCCATTAGCATCTGCAGGACATGATCGCAGGGAGAGCTTCCGCTTCAGCAAGGCTAAGAACATTGGAAATGTTTGAGAGTTTAATATAGAATAAAACCGAAGGGGTGTAGACTAAAATTTTACAAATAAGTTAAAAGGTAAAGGAGAGGACCTTACTGTGATCAAAAGAAAATTCAGGAAATCAATTGCATCCCTCGCCATTTTATCAACATTCTCTCTTGCCAATCTTAATGGGAGTGCATATGTTGGTGAACTCGCAGAAACACTTCAAGAAAAAGGAGAAGAAATCACCCAGGGAAAGGCGATCAGCAAAGAGGACATGGAGAAAAAATAAATCGGCAACAAGAAACCCGTGCCTTTGGTTCGGGTTTTCTTGTATTGCAGACAAACGGTAGCGGGGCGTCGGAGGATATTGTGTCCATGTCCACCCGCGGCACTTCCATCTGCTAGATGACTCGGTTATTGGTTATTCTGCGAATGTTCCTTCCGAAAAGATATTCATTTTTGTATATATTTCTTCAAGATCGATAGGCATTTTACTCTCAATCCACCAAGTTAGCACACCAAGCACGGCTCCGATGTGAGCCTCTATTTTTATTTGCATGTCGATTGGAATCTCTTCCATCGAATTATGCTCAGTCAAGTATTTCTTCATGCCCCGGCCCATCTCTCTTCGCAGCAGATTTCTCAAAGAATCCCTCTCCTCCGCGGCTAAAAGATAGGAAAACAATTTCTTGCGTTTCATGGCTAACGAAAATAATTCCCTAAAATTATCGGATGGAGAAAAGGAGACATCGACAATGTCTTTAAATTCTTCATCAGCAATTTGCCCCAAAGCACGAGAAAGCAATTCGAATTTATCCTGAAAATGGGTGTAAAACGTAGTCCGATGGACCATCGCCAGATCACAGATCTGCTTCACCGTTATATTCTCAAACGCGTGGGTTTCCATTAATTCGAGCAGAGCATTGTATAAAAGCTTATGGGTTCTTTTGACTCGAAGGTCTTCGGTTGTTTTATTGCCCATGACAGATTCCTCTCTCTGTATCGTTTTTCGACAGATTTGCGATTTTATCGGTTGTTGAAACCAATTATACATTATATCATTTACCCTACAAACACATTTTAAATATACACATGTAGAATGAAGGGGTGAATTGTAATGGCCAACTTAAGTACAGAATGTGCGCTCACTGCTCTAGAACAGCAATTGCTGAACCATGCCGCCGAGTTAGTTCCCTATCTGCAGAAGTTCGGTACGGTGATCGATGAAGAACGACGTATTCCTGATGAAGTGATTCAAGCGATTTCGGATGCGGGGCTGTTTAAGCTTGGCACACCGAAAGAGTACGGGGGGCATGATGTGAGTATCCGTGCCATGGTGGAGATCATTTCTGAGGTAGCCAAGGGGAATGGTTCTGTTGGCTGGGTCGTTCAAATCATCAACGGAAATAACTATAACGCTGCACTCTCCTTACCTTCCGGCGTATTAGATTCGATCTATAACCAGGCAGAGGAGATCCGCTTTTGTTCTGTATTGCTGGCAAGTAAAGCGGTCGTGAAGAAAGTGGACGGAGGGTATTGGATCGAGGAAGGCTTCTGGGGGTTCGGTTCAGGTTCAAAGCATGCAACCCATGCTTTGTTAAACTTGCAAGACAGAAAGTCCATGCAGGAAGGCAAGGCTATGGGGATGATGCTGGCCGTCATTCCGATGAGTGAAATCACGATTGTTGACGATTGGTATACGATGAGTTTAAGGGGATCTGCAAGTAATAGTCTGGAAATCAAGAATAGGTTTGTACCCGACCCATATGTCATTACCCAAGAAATGCATCAGGGAGGCGCGCTGCCTGCCCAGCCCAAGGGACGTGACCGATACAGACCTTACGCACAGCTTATTATCAGCATCACCACGGGAATAAGCGCGATTCTCGGGCTCGCCAGAGGGGCTGTCGAGTATTTTGTTGAAAAAGCACCCCACAAGGGAATTGCAATGACGGTCCATACTTCTCAAGCGGCAGTCGGCCATATTCAGTATAAAGTAGGGCTTGCGGCTATGAAGGTCGAATCCGCTCATCTTCATATCAATCGAACCATAGACAATCTGGAGCGACACGTGGATAACACAGAACAGTTTAGTCTCAAGGAAATGGCACAGCTGCAGACCGATATGACCTATGCAGCCATGTTGTGCTGGGAAGCCGTAGATCTGCTAATGGCAGAGAGCGGAGGGAGTGTCATTGCCGATTCCAATCGCTTGTCTCAAATATTCCGGGACATTCGAGGCGGTTCCAATCATGCATTGACTACAGCATCGACTGGACTGGAGCTATATGGAAGAGTACTGATGGGGCTGCCTCCACAGCATGTCATGACATTAGGTGCCGCATCTTTACTGGGACAAAGAGGAGGGACACATGACGCTCTCACCCTCTCTCCGTAAGCTAGTACTCACGATCCACGTGATTACTGCCATGGGATGGCTCGGCTCTGCAGCCGCTTATATCCCCATAGGGGTCTATGTCCTAAACAATCAAGATGCCGATAGGATACGATCCGCTATCCAAATCATGTCCTTGATTGCGAATTTTATTGTTGTTCCCATGGCTTTTGCATCGCTGCTCACCGGGACTGCGTTATCACTTGGCACGAAGTGGGGGTTGTTCCGTCATTATTGGATCGTTTTTAAGCTGTTGTTTACCGTTGCAGCCGTATTTATGTTGGTCGCATACATTCAAGAACTGAGCCATGCGGCATCCATAGCATCCAAAAGTACGCTGTCGAGCACCGACATCAGTATTTTGAAGGATTCGATTCACATCGTACACCCAAGTGGAGGGTTGCTGGTCGTGCTTGTGGCAACCGTCTTGTCAGTGTACAAACCCAAAGGTATGACTAGGTATGGATGGCGTAAACAGCTGGAAGTCAAAAGCAGCACCGAGCCTTATACCACACCACGCTGGATAAAAATAGTTGGATCCGCAGTCGTCGTTATGCTCCTGTTAATCGTTGCTGCGGCACTCAAGTAGGGATTTCATTAGATAAGCGATGTCGACGGAGTGGAGACGCAGCGGCTGCGCCTCGAAGGCATCCGGGAAGCCGTTGTGACAGCAATCGGCGGGGAGGCGGAACAGGAGGTGTTCTGCGCCTATGTGACAGCCTACCGGCCTTCAGTTCCCGCGGGGCTGAAGGCCGCGATGGCCGCCGTGCTTTCTGTGTATTATTGAATACGGAGACGGACTTGTTTGGGAAACTTCCAGACAGGTCTTTTTCGTATGGGGTAGAATTTCACAAAATGTTTGGTACCCATAGCCCTATAGAGTCATATGAAAACCGGTATAAAGGGATAAAATAAGAAGTGGATTGTAAGGAAAGGAGAAGGGAGGATGTGGATACGAAAATGAAAGGGCTAAACACCGGCTGTATCCTGATGCTGCTGCTATTGTTGCTTGGGTGCGCGTCAAATCCGCAAGGAACCAATCCTGCGGCTGTAAAGGTCAATCTAACGACCGATCCACCCACCGTGCAGACTTCCAAGCCGATCAAGCTTAAAGCTGAAATTACCGGCATGGACATTGCTGAGGACCTTCAGGTGCAATTGGATATCCGAAAGCCGAGCAAAAATGCTTTACCGGACTTGTTAGAGGCCAAGCTGGAGGACGGTCAATTCGTAACTGAAAAAACATTCGAGCAGACAGGTACTTACACGATTTACATTCACGTGTACCAGGGAGAGCTTCATATTACGAAAAAGAAGGAGCTCACCGTTTCATGAGGCTTGTTACTATCCCATGCCGACCCACAATAGCAGGACTGCTTTTTATGATGATGTCCTTCTCCGGCATCACAGCAAAGCCAGTCACTGCAGAAGCGGATCCGCTAGAGCTTCGGTCCCTTCAGCAGTTGATCGATATCACGCCACCGGGAGGCACGTTGAAGCTGGATGCTGGTAATTATGCTGGCCCGGCGAAGGTGAACAAACAGCTCAGCATCATAGGCGAAGAAAATGCCGTTATTGTGAATGAGTCCTCACTGCCGGCGATCACGATTACGGTACAGGACGTTCGGCTGAAGAACCTGCGGATTGATCACGAAGGCAAGGAGGATCGTGCGGCAGTGCTGATTGCAGCAAACCGTGCGGCAGTCCAAGGGATCGACATCAAGACGGAGTCGTACGGTATCGTTATTCGGGACAGCGAAGGACATACCATTGAGAACTCCCATATTGCTCATAAGCAGCCAGGTGCAGCAGACAATCCCGTCTCCGATCGAAAAAACGGCATTGATTTGTTCAACTCGCATAACAGCCGGATTGCCGGAAATGTGATCGATAACATGCATGATGGAATCTATCTGGAAAGCAGTCACCGTAACGTGATCGAAGGGAATCGGATTGAGCATTCCAGATACGGCGTTCACTGCATGTACACGGACGGCACGGTGATCAGCCGCAATGAAGGGGCATTTAATGTGACGGGCGCGATGGTCATGGGTGTGAACGACGCCATCGTGAAGGACAATACGTTTGTGAAGCAGAGCGAAAGTGTCAACTCTCAAGGTTTTCTATTCTTTGATGTTCACACCTCGATAGTTTATAACAACACCGCTCAAGGGAACCGGGTCGGACTGTACGTCGAGCAGTCGGACCGTAATGAGTTCACGAACAACGATGTGCTTGGCAACTTTACTGGAGTTCAGTTCTTGGAATCTCAAGGGAACCGGTTCACGGACAACCGGTTCATAGGCAATGTCATCGAGGCGGAAGCCAGCGACAGTGAGAATAATTCCTTTCGCGGGAACTACTGGGAAGCGTTCCGGGGCATCGACGTCAGTGGCGACGCCATCAGTGATACCGCTTATCGGGTGAACCCGTTTTTCCAGCGCCTCACTTCCGCCGTACCGGCTTTCCAATTGTACTTCCAGTCGCCCGGGATGCTGTTTCTGGAGAGCCTACACATGGATGGGATCGAGACATGGACGAAGGATGAGGCTCCACGAATGAGACATGATTTCCGCAATGCCCAAAGTCAGCTGCCTCTGGCAGATCACTCCACATCCGGGATGCTAGCACTGGGTCTCGCACTGCTGGCCGCGTCCCTATTTACCATTTATTATTTGGGGGTTAGACGATGATGAAACATACGTTCCTGCTTATCGCCTTGTCCGTTCTGGTTGCCATTGTGTCCGGGTGCGGACAGCAAAAGTATACCGCACAGGCGGTCAATGAAGCGACCGATAAATGCGAAATCTGTAACATGCAGGTGAAGGATGATGCGTTTGCGGTTCAATTAACTACCGCCGAAGGGAAAACATATAAGTTTGACGATATCGGCTGCATGAACGAGTGGAAGGTCAAAAACGCCTCCACCGCCGTAGGCGCTCAATTCGTGAGAGATTACAATACGAAGGAATGGATTAAATACGAGGATGCGAGTTATGCCTTTGATGTTTCTTTCAAGTCTCCAATGGCCTATGGCATTTATTCATTCAAGGACAAGGCGGAAGCACAGAAGTTTATCGATGGTCAGAAGAAGGGAAAACTGATGACTTCTGTGGATTTGGCCGGACATACATGGGAGCGCGGGAAAGGCATGATGGATATGGGGGGCAGCCATAGCCATCATGAAGATGCGCATTCCGAATCCGGCGGCACTATGAGCGGCGGGATGCAAGGAAAACATGCTCAATGAATGTAATACATATTGCGCTGAGAGAGATTAAGATCGGGTTCCGTAACCCCTGGGCCTATTCGTTCATGGCTCTATACACCCTATTCAGCTTGTCGCTGCTGCTCATTAATGCCCAAAGTTTCATGCAGGGCTATTCGAGCTCCACCGCATCCATGCTGAGTCTCATCCTATACTTGCTTCCACTGATGACACTGCTGCTCGGTTCTTTCTCGCTTACGTCGGAGAAGGAGGAAGGAAGCTGGCAGCTGCTGTCTACTTACCCGCTATCGACCGCTTCGTTTTTATGGGGCAAATATGTGGGACTCACGGCCGTACTGATCACCATCGTAGCATTCGGATATGGAATATCCGGTGTTGTCGGAGCCTTGATCGGCCATGGACTTCCACCAGATACATTCGGCTTATTCCTCGCCTTCTCCATCGGTCTGATTCTGCTTTTCCTCGCAATCGCGCTGGGAATCGGCACTCTCGCACGTAATCGATGGCAGGCCCTGACGATCGGGGTGTCCGTCTGGTTCTTTGCCATCATCGGTTGGCCGACCCTGCTGATCGCGATCCTCGGCTTCCTTCCGTACTTATGGATCAAGCCGGCACTGGTTGCCCTGACGATCCTGAATCCAGCGGAAATCGTACGTCTGTTCGTTGTCATTAAACTCGGTGGCGGGTCTGTTCTTGGGCCTGAATATTATACGTGGGTGGAATGGATTCAGAAAACATCAGGGAGCTTGATTTTTGTTGGGATATGCACCGTTTGGATGCTGCTCTCCATTGGTTTAGCGAACCTCCTATGGGAAAGGGGACGCTCTCATGGCTAAAGAACTGCTGAAGCTGAGCGGAGTGCGTAAGGAAATCGGGAGTCAGCTCATTATCGACTCCGTAGATCTCTCGCTGCCGAAGGGGCAGGTGCTTGCCTTATGCGGGGGCAACGGAGCGGGGAAAAGCACGCTGATCCGGATGATTACAGGAATTCTCCAGCCTACGCGAGGCACGATTGAATTGAATGGCATCCAGTGGAAGAGAAACCGCTCAACCTATGCCGAGCAGATCGGCTATATGCCGGACGATTATATATTCGGCCAAGGCTTATCCGCTCTAGAAACACTTAGCTTCTGGGCATCACTTCGCAAAGTACCGATGAAACGGGTGGAGGAACTGCTGGAGCTGGTGGGCTTAAGCGAAGTGAAACGCAAGCCGGTCACCTCGTTCTCCAAAGGAATGCGGCAGAGGTTATTATTCGCACAAGCGCTGCTCGCGAGGCCTCCTCTGCTCGTCATGGATGAACCCACCAATGGACTGGATCCGTATTGGATAGATTCCTTCGTCACACTGGTGAAGCTGGTCAAGGGGGAGGGCCATACCATTCTCTTCTCTACTCACCAGCTGCCTGTGGCCGAATTAGCCGCCGATGAGGCGGTCTTCCTGAAGGAAGGGCGCATTGTACGACAGGAAACGGTAACCTCCTTGCTTCAAGAAGGATCACGCGACACCACTGGCCTGCAGGGTGCGTTCGCCGGATTATACGGGGGCGGGTAAGAGGATCCTATGAAATATCATCGGGGAGGGAGCCGTAATGAAAAAGTGGAGAAATGGGATGGGCATTCCGCTGGTCCTCGTGATTGCTTTGGCGCTGATTCATACACTGTTTCAGGATCGCTCCAATCACGCCAGTCCATTTCAGGCCGGGAAGGCTGCACCCGATTTCTCCGCCGTGCTAACCGACGGAAGTGAAGTCAAGCTGTCCGATTACCGGGGCAAGGGGGTCCTGCTTAACTTCTGGGGGACGTGGTGCGAACCTTGTGTTCATGAATTGCCAAGGTTGAACGAGGCTTATCGTGCGGTGCCGGGCGTGGAGCTCCTCGCCGTGAATGCAGGAGAGTCCAAGGGCAGCATGGAGGAATTCGCTGTCTCGCACGGCCTTACGTTTCCCATGGTGCAGGATCCCAGCGGAGAGACGGCGGACCAGTACGGCGTGACCGGTTTACCGGCAACCTTCCTGATTGATGCCCATGGGCGGTTCGTGAAGCGAGTGGATGGCGAACTGGCCAGTACGGAGGACGTGCTTCGCTTAATGGAGCAAATTCAGCCCTAAATCAGGGCAGGCCCTTCCCTTATCGTATGCAGGGAAGGGCTTTTCAATGCCCTGGGCATGAAATGACCCTTCCGAGTCATAGTCATCCCGGGTTCCATATGATTAGATGGAGAGGGGCCTGCCGAGAGCGAAAGTATACATGCAGTGAATGAATGGAGTGGAAATCCAATACTATACCGGCACTTAAAAAGTCTAATACTGATTATTCCGACGCTGACGATTGGATTATGGGAATACGTGCGGCATTCGTTCTTGCTGCCTTACATTTCTATGGATCTGGGGAATTGGCTTGCACCCCTGTTTGTATTCTTGGTGACGATGACCTTACTGCGAAAGCTGTTTTCTATGATGGAATCGCTGCAGGAGGAGCTTCAGAAGGAAAAGACGTCCAAAGCGGCATTGGAGGAGCGGGAGAGGATTGCACAGGAGCTGCATGACGGGATCGCGCAGTCCCTGTTTTTATTATCTGTGCGAATTGATCGTATGGAGAAGAGCGGTCCAAGGGAGCTGCAGGCGTCCATGGCTGACAGCTACCAAAGTTTAAGGAAAACCGTACATGAGATCAACGATTATGTACGGCAAGCGATTGGCAGCCTGCGCTACCCGAGCACGGAAGCTTCCAAACCATGGATGGAGTCGATTCATCATCTTGTCGATGATTGTATTCGTGATACCCGGATCTTCGTTCATCTCGATTGGAACTTATCGGACAATCGTTTATCGATACAGGAGAAGGTAGGGCTGTATTCAACCATTCGTGAAGCCATCATTAACGTATGTAAGCATGCCGAAGCCAGGAACATATGGATACAGGGCGGCGATCTAGAGCGCGGAGGCTGGGTTTGTGAAATAAAGGATGATGGCATTGGCCTGCCGGATGCATATCAAGAAAAGGCAGCCTCTGGATTTGGCATTCGGATCAGCAAAGAACGCGCCAAGAAGCTCGACTGGAAGTTTGACGTACGAAGGGAATGGGAGACGACCGTCGTTCGTATTCAAAAGGAGGCGAAGCCATGACACAGCCGATCCGCATTTTATTAGCCGATGATCATGCCCATGCCCGGGAAGCGATGAGGGAGATTATTGAATCGGATGCTTCCTTTGAGATCGTGGGCGAGGCGGTTAACGGACGTGAGGCCGTACTGCTCGCTGAACAATGTATGCCGGATCTGATTCTTATGGATATCCGCATGCCGGAGCTGGACGGATTGGAGGCGACCAAACAAGTCAAGGGACGATTTCCTTACGTCAAGATCGTCATGGTAACGGTATCGGGTGATGTTACCGATCTATTCGAAGCCATTAAACGGGGGGCACAAGGTTATTTGCTCAAGAACCTGAATCCGGATTCCTGGCATGAATATTTGCGTGCGGTTGCTATTGACGAGGCTCCGATGTCCCGGGAAATTGCCTTCAGGCTGCTGAAGGAGTTCACTTCCATGAAGACGGTCCTTCCAGAGAAAAACCCGCTTACTTTGCGTGAGAAGGAAATCCTCGAATGCGTGGCCCGGGGAAGAGCCAATAAGCAAATTTCAGAGGAGTTATCCATCTCCGAGCATACGGTCAAGAATCATTTGAAAAATATTCTTCAAAAGCTTCACCTTGACAATCGTGTTCAGCTTATGCGCTACGCGTATGAGAAAGGCTGGGTGTACATAGAATAGCGCTGCGCTGCGGGACCCGATGATTACAAGCGCCGGCGCTGCCTTCAGGTCTGATGTCTTACTAAGGGGGGAGCATCTTGCTTCGCAGTTTTTTACTTGATTATTTGAAGACACTAGTGCTGACTTGCGGTCTAATGGTCATCTTAAGTGCTGGGCTGATTCCATATACTGCAGACGCAGCTTCGATGATGCAAGGCTCCGGCTTGCCAACAGCCAATGAAGGGGCTCATGTACATGAACACGGTGAGGTGGACTGGAAGAAAAGCGCCAGTCATGCGCTGACCCTCTTCGATTCCTTAGCAGTGATTCTCGTTTGTGGTTTTTTGAGCTATAAATACTGGATAGGGCAGCAGGATCGACTGCAGATCCCGTTCGGATATTCTTTACAGGTTGAACGCCGTCTCCTGATGGTCGTATTCGGAGCTAGTGTATGCGCAGGGGGAGTCGCAATCGGACTCCTTACTGCTCAGCAAAGTACAGCAGGAATTCAGACCCAACATTGGGTTGATCGAATACTGCAGACCGGATGGGCAGGCATTACCGCCTTGGTGAAGCCTGTTATTGCTGCTTTCCTATTGTTGCTCACCTTTGATCCGGCTGGGGAACATAGCAGATTCGGCAAATGGCTCAAAACGCTGCTTGTTCTCATGTGGGCATTATTCCTGCCTATGAGTAACCATACCGCTGGAACACTAGAGTCAATGGGATTCGTCATTGCTGCGAAATTCATTTATCTCATCTGCTCGGGCGTATGGTTTGGAGGCGTACTAGGCCTTTACATCGCTACGTTCGTACGTAGTCCCTCACTCGAAACCCTTTGGAATTGGTATGGACTCTTCAAACGTTATACTCAATGGGTACTGCCTGCCGTCCTACTTTTGGCTGCTGCAGCCGTTGGGGAAGCCATTCGAAATCCGAGTAACGAACGGGTCGTCGGCGGACAGCAGATGCTGCTGAACATTACAATCCTGCTCGCTGTGATTGGTTTCGGAATCTTTACTAGGTATGCTTGCTCTCTCTCGATGTGCCGGATGCTGAATGAAACCCCGTGCGAACAGGATAAGACTGGATCTAGATTCATTAGCGGTCTGCGTATCGATCTTGTTCTCGCGGCGATAGCTATTGGGGCAGCGGGTACGTCGTTGGCCTCGCCATCTACTGAATTTAACGATACATCCTCCTCTACTCCGGTTTATTGGCATGTGATGGGAGAGCGCGCTCATATGTCACTGAGGGTCAATACGATCCATGGGAGCATGCAAACGATCAAACTTGATGCATGGCTGCCAACCGGGCTGGGTGCACCAGTGGAGCCGAAGGTTGTATATTCCCGTGAACCGGATGGCGGCTTGGGAACGCAAGCCATATCACTTGATTATATATCCGGAGGGCCTGATCCGTATGGTTTCGAGGGTTTTGATAAATTCACCTTCGCTGCTCCAGCAGGGAGACATTTTTCAGATCCCGGCTCTTGGCGCGTTCAGGTTATGTTCTCGGACTCTAGTGGATACAACCATCAGTACGAGAAAGTGGTCCATATTCCGTAGCTTTGTTAAACCCTACAAGAGATCTCCTACGGCTCTGTACTCGCGTTCGTCTTTTTTAAGTGGTATCGGAGCGAACGCGAGTCCGAACCTGATGAGGATCCGTATTATTCGCCACCGATCAGCTGACGTACCATACGGAGTATCAATTCATTGTCCATCTCTTCACCCATAGGGAAAATCTTACGAATATTGCCCACGGGATCAATCAGAAACAGTGATGTTACGGTATGAACGAAACTGCCATCAGGCATTTTTTGGACGAGTACCCCGTAATTTTTGGCAACCTCCGCGGTTTCTTTCTCTGTACCGGTTAGCAGCGTCCAGGCAGAGTAATCCATGCCCATCCGGTCTCCATAAGTTTTGAACACTTCCGGGGTATCCTTGAGCGGATCGAAGGTGACTGACAGGAATTCAACCTGTGAGCCCCACAGGTTCTCTTGTTTCAGGATATCCTGGAGCTTGACCATATTGTAAGTTGTCATAGGGCATATATCAGGACAGCTGGTGAAAAGAAACTCAAGCAGCCTAACCTTGCCGTGAGTATCCTTCAGCTGTACTGTGTTCCCCTTTACGTCCGATAATGTAAAATCAGGCGCCTGTTTGATGGAGGGTAACGGGGGACTTTCTTGATGAATCCAGAAGTACAGGCTCACTCCTAAGCCAATTAAACTGATCAGAACCAGCAGTTTGAAGCCGTTTTGTTTGATTACGGATGTCATAATGATCCACCTTTCAATACCAATCTATTCAATTCAAGCAGCACTGCAAATCTTCATGAAAATATAGCAGGCTCCGTACCGGTTCGGTCACGGAGCCTGTTCCATACTTGATACCTTCTTTTCTGCCAGCCATTTGGCAATACTCACAATCTCTTCGTCCTTGAGTGTGCTTTTGAATGCAGGCATACCGCCTCTGCCGTTCTGAATGAGCTTATAGAGCTGCTGATCATTCAACTTGCCGCCGACTTTCTGAAGGTTAGGTCCGATCTTGCCTTCCAGGTCGCTGCCGTGGCAGGCAATGCAGGACGATTTATATACCGTCTCTGCTGCTTGAACGTTTAATGGGGTGTCGGGGAGAGTAGAAGAGGCTGTCTCCTGCTGCAGTTCGCTTTGATGCTGCTGAATTTGCAAAAAAAGCACAGCAGCACCCAGGAGACAGGCGACACCACCAAGTACAGCCATGGCCCATTTGTACATCGATTACACCTCCTTAATATTAAACGTTCAGCCTTACTGATCATGCTGATGTGCACCATCATCCTTTTGATCCACGGCGACCCATTAGAAGTATAGCCTGCGAATAGTCGAATGGAAATAACTCCAAAGGGTCATTATTTGCCCAATATGCACAGAATATTTTCGTGGGGTTGTAATGTAAAACACAACAATGTATGGCACCCAATGGAATCGGTCAATATCAATAATCGATGAAATTTGATTGCACGTATGGGCGAAATATATATACGACTATAGTGGTTGGAATATTGTCGGAGGACAAGAATATGTATTCATTATGGGCCGCATAAGCTGTGACGGCCCGTTTTCGCATCCCCGCGGGACCCGCGTTCTGTAAGTTTCCCAAAGTAAGAACTATAGGTTCAACCCTCCACACGAATCGTATTCCCTGATATCATGACTTTAGGTGTCAAAAATTGCGCTACCATCGTTGGCTCGTGATACAGTTCCTGCTGCCCAAGTAAGTCTTCCTATCGATGGTCCCATCAAAGCAAAAAGCAGCAAGGCATCTCACCAAGATGCCCTGCTGCTTGTCACCTGTTCACGTTTCATGCTTTATCGCAAATGACTGGGAAGGTTGATGACTGGCGCCGGCTGCCCGTTCAATGCGACGCCAGATATTCCCGGAGCCACTTCAGGGCAGGGCGCTCTGTGCCCGAGTTCGTGATGAGGTGCGTGTTGGCCTTCCACGTCCGGCCTTCGATGTACCCCCACAGAGTCACACCCTTCACGGCCGTATGCTCCCAGAGCACGGGGAACTTCTCCTTGTAGCGCGCGAGCTGGGTCGCATCGTCGCCGGTCATATCCAGCTCGGAGACATAGATCGGGAGGCCTGTGGAAGCGAGCATATTCAGAACGTTCCTCATTGTGCTGACGGAGACGGTGTCCATATTGAACTGATGGCATTGAATGCCGATCCCGTCGATTAACCCCCGGCTCTTCAGCAGATTGGCAATATGGACATAGGTTGCCGCTGCGTTGGGATCGCTGATGATGCCGTATTCATTGAGCAGCAGCTTGGAATTCGGGAACGCCTTCCGCGCTTGCTGGAAGGACCAGATCACCCAGTCCCAGCCCGTCGCGCCGTCGCCCCCAATCGCATTGCGGTAAGACGGCTTGGCATGCAGAGGCTCGTTCACGACATCGACGAAGGCGGCATTCGGATATTTGCTGGCGGAGGCCTGAATCCATTGCAGCACTTCGGCTTTCTGGTCGGCGGCGGAGAGGCTGCCGATCCAGCCCGGCTCCTGGCTGCCCCAGACGAGCGTATGGAATTTGAACGGGAAGCCGTTGCTGCGCGCATAATTGTAAGCGGTGTCGGCAGCACTCCAGTTCATCTGGTTACGGGCCGCTTCGACCGAGCCCCACTTCGTTGCATTCTCAGGCGTCACCTGATTCCAATACGTGGCGAAGTTCGACGGCACGCCGCTTGCTATAACGTTGCCAAGGAACTTGCTGCGAGCCAGTCCCGCATCGGCGCTGGGGATGAGCGTGAAGGACAGGATGGAGCTTACAAGCAGGGAAGAGGCACACAGCTTGGCGAGCTTGGATTTGAACATTAGTTTCATTCCTCCTCAAGAGTATAATACGGTTTCATAGCGGTCCAGCAGCACGTCAACTCTGGCGGCACCGTCAAATCTTGATGCGGCTGTGGATACGTATTTCGGTTCTAAGATTGGATTATTATGGTATCACCACCTGATCAGGGAAACCCTAGTAATCGCTTACATCTGGTACTATATCGTTTCCTGTACAGGATGGGTAGTATACAAACTTTAGATCTTACTCCAAAAATTTAAGGGGGAGTCACCCGGGGGGGATGAGCGTGAGGCCCAAATTACGGCAGCTGAACACGCTGCGCAACCAGATGCTGGTCGGATTCCTGATCGTTATGATGGTGATCCTGGCGATGGTAGGCGTCGGTACGTATGATTCCGTCTCGACGCTGCTCAAGAATAACGCCGAGAAGCAGATTACGCAGACGGCCGTGCAGGGGAACCGCAGGCTCGAGGCGGTGCTGCACCAGATCGATTCGCTGACGACCCAGGTGGCCGTCAACGCTTATGTCCAGAAGCTGCTGGCCGGCGAGCGGAGCGGAAGAAGCTCGACCTTCACCGAACAGCAGGCGCTCGTGCCCCAGGTGTCGATCATTCCAACCTATGCCGGCGGCGTCCACTCGGTAGAACTGTATACGCACGGGGGACGGGGGCTGTACCCTCTCGGCGGCAAAGAGCTGGAGAGCAAGGTGAGCAGGGAATGGATCGCCAAAGCCCTGGAGAACAAAGGGGGCATCGTCTGGCTGGGCATCGACCCCCAGTATCCCGGCACGGTCACGGCCCTGCGGTCGATCCATCTGGTCAACCAGGATTTTGCGCCCGGCGGGTATCTCCTTGTGCGGCTGGAACGGGATGTGTTCCGGATCGAGGAACCGCTGGCCGGCATGGGGGAGCAGGAAATCTCGCTGCTGGTGGACCAGGAAGGACGGCGGATTACGGGTAGTGACGACGTTGCCTTAACTGAGCCGGTCCGCGGCCTGATGGACAGCACCGAGCCTGTGGTCCGCATAGGGGACCGACAGTATGTGATGGTGAAGCAGCGGTCGGCGATCACGGGATGGACCCTGCTGATTCTGACGCCGGTCAGTGCGATTACCGAAGGGATTTCCGTGCTGCGCACCGCGATTCTCGCCTCGGCGGGGATTGGGACGCTGTTGTTTATCATTCTGTCGTTCGTGCTGTCCACCTTGATTACAAGACCGATTCTGAAGCTGATCAAGACGATGAGAGGCGCCCGCTTCGGTGTGCTGAAGCCCAGCGAACAGGTATCGTCGACACTGGAAATTCATGAATTGACCCATTCGTATAACGGGATGGTGGAGGATACGAACCGGCTGATCCGTCTCGTCTATGAGAAAGAGCTGCTGCAGAGCCGCACGGAGCTGAAGGCGCTTCAGGCACAGATTCATCCGCACTTTTTGTTCAACACGCTGGAGGCCTTGTATTGGTCGCTGATCGACAAGGAAGAGGAGGAGCTGGCCGGCTTCGTCATCGCGATGTCCGACCTGTTCCGGTATACCATCTCGGGTCTGAACAAGGAGGAATGGGTGACGCTGGCGGAGGAGCTCGAGCAGGTGGAGCGGTATATGTCGATTATGACGATGCGGTTCGGCGACCGGCTGGACTGGCAGATTGTGTCCTCTCCGGATGATGCGGAGGTGAAGCTGCCCAAGCTGCTGATCCAGCCCCTGGTCGAGAATGCGATCCAGCACGGTCTGGAGAGCCGCGTAGGACAAGGGAGCGTCAAGATTACGGCCGCCCGGTCATCCGGAGAAGACCGGCTGACGATCACGGTGGAGGACAACGGAGGCGGGATGAACGGGGAGTCCCTGGCCGGACTGAAGCTGGCGCTGGCGGAGGGCCGGGAGTGGTCCTCCAAGGGCTCCGGGCTTGGGCTGGCCAATGTCCGCCGCAGACTGCGCCTCTATTACGGAAGCGGCGGGGCGGGCGATGAAGAACCGCTGGAGATCGCTAGCAGCAAGGGAAAGGGCACCGTGGTGAAGCTGTCCATCCCTGTAGAGAAAGGGGAGCAAGCATGATTCTATCCAAACGTATTCTGATTGTGGACGACGAACCGCGTTCGAGGCAAGGGGTGGCCAAAATGCTCGAGGCCTGGAGTGCGGGCAGGCACCGGATCCAGACCGCGGACAACGGCTACGAGGCGCTGCGCATCTTGGAGAGCGAGCCGGTGCATCTGCTCCTCTCGGATATCCGGATGCCGGAGATCAGCGGCCTTCAGCTGGCCGGCAGCGGGGAGCGGGTCTCCTGGCCGAACCAACCGGCCGTGATTCTGATCTCCGGCTATGCGGAATTCGAGTATGCGCAGAAGGCCATCGAGCTTGGCGTAACCCACTATCTGCTGAAGCCGGTATCCCGGGAGAAGCTGCTGGATGCGGTGGAGCGGGCGCTGGAGGCGGAAGAGCAGCGCAGCCGTCTCAGCCTGATCGAGAAGGTCGCCGACCCGCAGCTGCTCACGGCTGCGGCCCAGCAGACGGCGGTCAGCGAGTCGGTGCAGGAAGCGCTGCGCTATGTGGACGAGCATCTGCATCTTTCGTTCACGCTGCGGGAGGTGGCGGAGCGGATTCATCTCAACGCGAGCTATTTCAGCGTGCTCTTCAAGGAGCAGATGGGCATGACCTTCAGCGAGTATGTCACCCGGCGAAGGCTGCAGAAGGCCAAGGAGATGCTGCTGCAGACGCGGCTCCCGGTCGCCGAGATTGCCGAACGGGCCGGCTACCAGTCCGCCAAGTATTTCAGTAAAATCTTCAGGGAGTATGAAGGGACCAGCCCGGGAGCCTATCGGAGCGAGACCTAAAAAAAGTGGAAGATTACCCAATCGGAGCGTCCTTACGGAAGCGCAGCGGGGGTGCTACACTGAAAAAACAGTAAGGAAAGTGCTTACATATCCATCTATCCATAGTCTGGGGGAATAAAAGACGATGAAGAAACAGGTTTATGCAGCCGCACTCACGACAGCCATGCTGGGGACGCTTCTGGCCGGATGCGGCGGAGGAGGCAGCACCGGTGGAGCAAGCAGCAGCGCAGGGAACACCGGCACGGCAGGCGGAGAGAAAGTAACGCTGAAGATGATGCATCTGTGGCCGGACGGCAGCAACTCAGCCCAGAACAAGCTCGTGAAGCAGATTATCGACGAATATCAGGCAGCCAACCCGAAGGTGACGATCCAGACGGAAGTGCTAGAGAACGAGCAGTACAAGAACAAGCTCAAGGTGCTCTCGGCTTCCAACAACCTGCCGGATGTGGGCTTCACCTGGGCTGCCGGCTTCCTCGAGCCCTACATCAAAGGGAACATGTTCACCCCGCTCGACGATCTGCTGAAGGGCGACCTGAACGGCAAGTTCGTGAGCGGGACGACGGAGGCCTATGCCATTGACGGCAAAACGTATGCGCTTCCGGTGGAGCTGAACATCGTGCCGGTGTATTACAACAAGGAGATATTCAAGAAATACAACTTGACGCCCCCGGCTACGATGGAGGAGCTGAAGACGGTCATCAAGACGCTGACGGACAACGGAGTCACCCCGGTTGCGCTCGGCGGCAAAGACGCGTGGACCTCTTCATTCTGGTATATGTACCTCGCGGAGCGTATCGGAGGCGCCGGTCTGCTGGACAAATCGATCGCATCCGGCACGTTCACCGATCCGGCGCTGATTCAGGCCGGCAAGACGATGCAGGATCTCGTGGACCTGAAGGCCTTCCAGAAGGGCTTCAACGGATTGTCCAACGATGAAGCGAAGTCGGAGTTCATGAACGAGAAGGCCGCCATGTACGCGATGGGAACGTGGGAGGTGCCGAACTACACCACGAATCCGGATGTGCCGCAGGCGTTCAAGGATAAGATCGGCTTCTTCAAATTCCCGACCGTCGAGGGCGGCAAGGGGACGGTTAATAACTGGGTGGGCGGCCCGGGCGTCGGACTCTTCGTCTCCGAGAAATCGAAGGTGAAGGAGGAAGCGAAGAAGTTCGTCAGCTACTTCGTCCAGAAGTGGGGCGAGAACTCGGTCACCAAAGCTGGCATCATTCCCGCGACGAAGGTCGATACATCGGCCGTCCAGCTTCCGCCTATGTTCACGGAGCTGCTGAGTGAGCTGAGCAAAGCGGACAAAGTAACGCTGTATGCGGACGTTCAGATGAAGCCGGGGGCTTCCGAAGAGCACCATAACCTCGTGCAGGCGCTGGCCGGCAAGGCACTCACGCCGGAAGAATTCGCGAAGAAGCAGGAGGAGGCACTCAAGGCGGGCAAATAAAAGACCCCCGCGGTGCAGGAGGGGACTTGCCACGCTGCAGGGCAGGTCCTTTTCTTCTTCCGGCATTCCACCACCACTCAGCTGCAGGCTCAAGGAGGAAACTTACGATGCACAAAGTCATGTCGAACCCCAGGGTGATTGCGCTGTATGTGCTGCCGTCTCTGCTGCTCATCCTCGGGATCATCTATGTACCGATCATCCTTACCGGCTATTATGGGCTCATGCAGTGGGACGGCGTCAGTCCAATGACCTTCATCGGGCTGGATAATTACAAGACCCTGCTGAAGGATGCCGCATTCGGAAGCAGTATGCTGCATTCCTTTCTGTTCGCCCTGCTCTCGACGCTGAGCCTGGCCGGCTATATGCTGGTCGCGCTGGTGCTCTCCGGCCGGATCAAAGGGGCGAACCTGCTCCGCAAAATCTATCTCATCCCGATGCTCCTGTCCTCGGTCGCCATCGCGCAGCTGTGGCTCAAGATTTATCATCCCTCGAGCGGCATCCTGAACAGCTTCCTGAGTACACTCGGGGTGAAGGAGACGCCGGATTGGCTGGCCGACCCCAGCATCGTCCTGACCGCCCTGTTCGTCCCGATCCTGTGGCAGTACGCCGGATTCTACATCCTGATCTATTACGCCGCGCTCAAGAACATTCCCGCCTCCCTGATCGAGGCCGCACGCATCGACGGGGCGACTTCCCTGCAGATCGCCCTGCGCATCAAGCTCCCGCTGATCGCCGAGGTGATCAAGGTCACGGTCGTACTGGCGGTGGTCGGGTCGCTGAAGTATTTTGACCTGATCTACGTCATGACCGACGGAGGTCCGAACGGCGCATCCGAGGTCATGGCCTCCTATATGTATTCCAAAGCGTTCCGCAGCTTCGACTTCGGCTACGGCAGCGCCATTGGTTTCTTCCTGCTGATCGTCTGCCTGGTTGCGACCTGGGGCATCCGCAGGCTGACCGCCACGAAAGACACCATCCAATATTCCTGAAAGAGGGGAGAACTCCGTGATGAAACTCGCCACCGACCGCAGTCCCCGGATGATCCGGCCGCAGAGTGCGGCACTGGCCTCCCGCTCGCTCGGCTCCCGGGCCGGATACGCTCTGCTGTATGCGGTTCTGACCGCAGCCGCCGTCCTCCAGCTTCTACCGCTGGTGTGGCTTCTGTTCTTCTCCTTGAAAAATAACCAAGAAGTGTTCAACCTTCCCCCGCTGGCCCTCCCGACGGAGCTGAGGTGGGAGAATTACGCCAACGTCTGGAACCAGGGGAACATCTCCCGGTACTTCATTAACAGCGTATGGATGACGGTGCTGTCCGTCCTGCTCACGATCCTGCTCGCCAGCTTCGTCACCTTCGCCATCACCCGCATGCGGTGGAAGCTGAGTCCGCTTGTGCTGGGGGTGTTCATGGTCGGCTTGATGATTCCGGTCCATTCGACCCTCATCCCGCTGTTCAGCCTGTTCCAGAAGCTGTCGCTGACCGATTCCCCCGCGAGCATCGTCCTGTCTTATACGGCCTTCAATCTGCCGATTACGATCATGATCCTGCTCGGGTTCTACCAGTCGCTGCCCCATGAGGTGGAGGAGGCGGCGGTCATGGACGGCTGCTCGATCAACCGGCTGTTCTTCAGCGTCATTCTGCCGATGACCGCTTCCGTGATCGTGACGGCATCCATCATCAACATGATCTACAACTGGAACGAGTTTATATTTGTGAACACCTTCATCTCCACGGACGAGCTGAAGACACTCACCGTCGGAGTCCAGAATTTCGTCGGCCAGTACACGACCGATTGGGGAGCGATTGGGGCGACGCTCATGATCAGCATCCTGCCGATCCTGCTCATCTTCTTCATCCTCAGCAACCGGATTGTCGAAGGCATTGCCGCCGGTTCCGTGAAGGGGTAGGATGGAAGGAGAGATCAATGGCTCCCGCACGCGGGGGCCAGCGAAGCCGCCGCAACCGGCGGACAGGAAAGGAGAAGATGTGCAGTGCCGCATTCCATTCTGGTCCATGAAGTGAATACGGACCGCAAGGCCGTCGCCTTCACCTTCGACGACGGTCCCCATCCCATCTATACGCCGCAGCTTCTTGATATCTTCCGAGCGTACGGAGGCAGAGCAACCTTCTATGTGATTGGAGAACATCTCGAGCGGTATGAGGATACAGCCCGCCGCTGCTTGGAAGAAGGACATGAGCTTGGCAATCACACGTATACGCACCCTTATCTTACCCGGTTGAGCCAAGAGCAGTGCCGTATGGAGCTTGTGCGGACCGGGGATCGAATCGAGGCTCTCACCGGACGCAAGCCGGCGACCTTCCGCCCGCCTTACCTGGATTTCGATGAGGGTGCAGCCGCTCTGACCGATGAACTCGGCTACGCGGTCATCGGCGCGGTGAACATGGGGGCGGAGGACTGGCGCCAGCCCGGCGTGGAGCATATTCTTCAGGCAACCCGCAGCGCGGTCCGACCCGGCGGCATTCTGCTCTTTCACGATGGATACCAAGACCGGGAGCAGACCGTGGAGGCCGTGGGCATCCTGGTTCCGGAGCTGCTGGAACAGGGGTACGAGCTCGTCACCGTGAGCGAGCTGTTGTCATCGAAGAACCTGGAGTAACATGGAAGGGCGGCTGGGCTTCCCTTTAGAACGAACGGGTTCCCCGTACCGCAATTCATGAGAAACGGGCAGGCTGCTTTCGTGCTACACTGTAGACGGAAGCCAGGGATCAGGCTTCACTCCGAATACGGGAGGAAGATCATGTGGAGAAGAACTACGGAGGACCGGTCATGAACAGCCCCTTATCCTTAGAGCGGCTCGGCCGCCTGCGTGATGCCATGTCGGGATATGTGGAGAGGGGTGAAGTGCCGGGCATTGTTGCGATGATCTATCGCAGAGGCGAGGTGCATGCGGAAGCGTTCGGTGCGCTGACCCCGGGAGGAGCACCGGTGCGCCGGGATTCCATCTTCCGCATCGCCTCGATGACCAAACCCATCATAGCGGCTGCCGCTATGATTCTGGTGGAGGAGTGCCGCCTGCGATTGGATGACCCGGTGGATGAGCTGCTGCCTGAGCTGGCAGGCCGCAGAGTGCTGCGGCGTCTTGACGGTCCGGTCGACGACACCGTCGCGGCGAATCGGCCGATCACCCTGCGGGATCTGCTGACATTCCGGCTCGGCTTCGGTGCGGTGATGGCTCCGCCGGGCACCTATCCGATTCAGGAGGCCATCGCCGAAGCGGGTCTGGCACCTTCGCCGACCCCGCCGGCCGTAACGCCGGACGAGTGGATGAAGCGGCTCGGTCAGCTGCCGCTGCTGCATCAGCCGGGCGAAGCGTGGATGTATCACACCGGCTCCGACATTCTGGGCGTGCTCATCGCCCGCGCTTCGGGCCAGGAGCTCGAAGCGTTCCTGAAGCAGCGGCTGTTCGATCCGCTGGGCATGAAGGATACGGGCTTCCACGTACCGGCAGCCAAGGCGGACCGCCTGCCGGCCGTTTATGTGCGCGATCCGGAGACCGGCGGTCTGCGGGTCTTCGATGACCCGCAGAAGAGCGCCTGGACGCGGCCTCCCGTCTTCGCTTCCGGCGGGGGAGGGCTCGTCTCCACCGCGGGCGACTATCTCGCCTTCTGCCGGATGCTGCTCGGCAAAGGCCGGCTTGGGCGCGAGCGTATCCTCTCCCGCCCCGCCGTCGAACTCATGACCGCCGACCATCTGACGGCGGAGCAGAAAGAAGCGGCCGGGGCCGGCCGGTTCTTCGGCGGGCACAGCGGCTGGGGGTTCGGCGGAGCGGTCAATCTGCGCCGCACCCAATTGTGGCAGACGCCCGGCCGGTTCGGCTGGGACGGGGGCTTCGGCACTTCGGGCTATACCGACCCGCAGGAGGACCTTACCGGCATCCTGCTGACCCAGCGCATGATGGAATCCCCGCAAGGGCCGCGGGTGTTCACAGACTTCTGGACCTTGGTCTATCAGTCGCTGGAGGACTGAGGGCGTTAGGAGGGAGCCGGAATCAGGAGGGCAGCGGCGAAGGTGGCTTCAGTTATCAACCATGTTGATTGCGTTAATACATGCGAAGAAGGCGTCCCGTTGGATGCTCCAGACTGTCGACCAAGTGTCGGCAGTTTTTGTCTATTTATTTTCGCTATTTGGCTGGAAACCGATATGTTTGTTTTACGCATTTTTAATACAAGAACAAATGTTTGTATTTCTCCTTTTCTTTTGAGCGAATCTTTTGTATGATAAACTTCAAGTTATAGTTTGTACTATGCGGCTGGAAACACCCTCAGCGAGTACGTGAACAAATTCCACTTCACGCCTTCGTTTTATTTTCCCTCCATCCTCCACTGTACTAAACTTGAGGCAGGTGCGATCATGATCCAATTAACGAACCGTCAGGCACGGCAATTTCTATTATTGAAGCATGGACTTTTAGGCGAATATAAATTTAGTAAGAAGCAGGGCATATTGGACTTTGTTCGGCAGGTAAGCTGCATTCAATACGACCCCATCGATGTTTGCGGAAAAAACGCCGAATTGGTGCTGCAGTCCCGAATCAAGGGATTTACCAAGGGAATGCTCGCCGAGTTGCTGTATGAGGATCGAAGCCTTGTCGATTATCCCGACAAGAACCTGGCTATTATTTCTGTCGAGGACTGGCCGTATTTTGAGCGATACAGGCAAGCCGCCCGGCAACATGCCGAACGCTATCCCGAAATGGAAGCGTTGACAGCGCAAGTACGCGCTCATATCCAAAATCACGGTGCACTAAGTTCGGATGATTTAAAATTGGATGGAAATTTCGCTTGGCGATCGGCGATCCACTGGAGCAGCGGAAACAATTCAACCCGGTCGGTGCTGGAGCAGATGTACTCGACAGGCGAGTTGATTATCCATCACAAAAAAGGAACGCGTAAATATTACGATATCGCTGGGAAGTACATACAGCCCAATCTGTTGAATGCGGCGGAGCCGCTGGAGAGCGAGCTTGAGCATCACAAGTGGCGGATACTGCGTCGAATCGGCGCTGTTGGCCTTTTATGGAATCGCGCATCCGATGCCTGGCTGAACATATGGGGATTGAAAGCGGAGCAGCGCAACGAGGCTTTCAGCCAACTGCTGCACGAATCTCGCATTGTTGCTGTTGCCGTGGAGCATATGAAGGATATACTATATTGCCGCGCGGAGGACTTGCCGCTTATTGAAACCGTTCTGCAAAATCCCTCGCCCAAATGGCGCTGCGAACTGATTGCCCCGCTAGATAATTTCTTATGGGACAGAAAACTGATCAACGAATTGTTTGGCTTCGATTACACCTGGGAGATTTACACGCCTGCTATCAAACGAAAATTCGGATATTATGTGCTGCCTCTATTATATGGGGAGAGCTTCATTGGGCGAGCCGAGATCATCGTGGAGCGAAAAACCGGAACGCTCGTCGTTAAAAACGTCTGGTACGAGAACGGCGTGAAGCAAACAGCGCAATTGCGAACAGCATTGAACCGCTGTTTCCAAAAGTTTGCGTTATTCAACGGGTGTGAGAGCGTGAAGCATTCAAGCGAATAAAGCTCTCCCAAAAAAGATCGTCTCGCTATACTTTCGCCCTCTTCATCCCGCGGCTTCTATGCTAAGATCACTACATTCGAAGCTGATCAAAACCTGATGAAGAGGGGTTAAAACAATGAACAACCAAAACAATGATGCTCCATATAACAACAGCAGCGACAATTACCCGGGCTTTAGCGAAGCCATCCAATCGCGATTCGCGGCGTTCGCAAACAAATCGCTGTTTACAACCAGCACAACCGGGCTGTTCGAAGCCTTTATCCATGCGATGCCCAAAGAAGCGCAGCAGCATTACACGTGCAGCTGCTGCCGTAACTTCATCAACCGCTTCGGTGGACTTGTGTCGATCTCTGAGGAGGGTGAGGCCATCTCCGTATTGTGGGATCCGGGTGCTGTTCCCGCTTTCTTCACAGATTCCGTCGAGGCGATGAAACGTATCGTTTCCAAGGCGAGTGTTAACGGAGTGTTCCTGTCCTTCGAGACAACGCTTGGCACGCCGCATGCTGGCGGATGGGACCATCTGTCTGTTCCGCTTCTGAGGGAGCAGGTTCTCAGCTTCAAAGATGCGGGGCAGCTTATGGCTGATAAGAAAGAAGACTATCGCATCCTGGTTGACGGACTGGAAAAGTACGACCGGAGTGTTCTGGACCAAGCTGCAGCGCTGCTCGAATCCGAATCCCTGGCCCGCTCGGACAAATTCCTGGGTGCTGCGAAATTCGCGCAGGAAATGCACGAAAAACGTGCCAACGCCAAAAATCATCGTCTTCGCGATAACCTCACCTGGTTGGCGGTGGCTGAAGCTCCCGCCGGTTTCACCCGCATTAGCAGCAGCATGATCGGGACCCTGCTCGACGACATTGCGGCTGGCTGCACATTTGAGGAGATCAGCCGTCGATTTGCCGCGAAGGTGAGCCCTGGCGTTTACCAGCGTGCGCAGACCGCTCCATCCGAAGGGAACATCCAGCAAGCGGAGAAGATTGTGGCCGCCCTTAAGCTTGAAAATTCGCTTAAGCGCCGTTATGCAGCGTTTGCTGAGATTCCGGAGTTCATCTGGAAAGCCGAAGAGAATGAGCCGGTTAAGAGTGGCGGGGATAGGGCTGGTGGCGTTTTCGCGAATATTACACCAAGAGCAAAGGAAGCTCCGGCCCATGCCGTCAATCCTCCAAAGACCGTCATGACATGGGATAAGTTCCTGCGTACGGTCGTGCCGACTGCGGATCGTATTGAAGTGTTGGCCAACAACGCCAATCGTTTTATGGCACTTGTAACGGCCGACGACGAGGAGGCTCCTAACATTCTCCAGTGGGACAACACATTCAGCTGGTACTATCACGGTGGGATTGACGGCGAAATTAAACGCCGCGTTGAAAATGCCGGTGGTCAGTATGAAGGCAACGAAATCCGCTGTTCTCTCATTTGGGAAGGATACACGGACCTGGACCTGCATGCTTATAGTCCGCACGGCGAGCATATTTTCTTCGGCAAGAAGCAGGGGGACAGCGGGGGCTGGTTGGATGTTGATGCCAATGGAGGCTCCGCGCAGACCTTCTCTCCGGTAGAAAACATCCGATGGAGCCAAGGACGTGCACGGGATGGCCGATATGAATTTAAAGTTCACAACTACTGTGAACGCGGAAGAGGTACGACCCCGTTCAAAGTTGAGCTAGAAGTGAACGGCAAAATCTACGCATACAACGGCGTGGCAGGGAGCACAAATTGGGAGACGCTAGTATTTTCTTTTGATTATATCAAAGGGCAGCAGCCTGCCATTCGCTCTAACCATGCCGCTTCTGCTGCAGATGCGTGGAATATTCCGGCGAATACCTTCGCAAGAGTAAAAGGAATTACCCGCTCACCTAACCTTTGGGGCGATAACAAGGCTGCTCATACCGGCCACCACATTTTCTTCTTGCTCGACGGATGCAAAGATACGACGGAGGGGAAAGGGCGCGGCTTCCTTGTGGAAACCTTGAAGTCCGAACTGCACGAGGTGCGTAAGACGCTTGAACAATATACCGCGATGACGCCAATCCTAGCGGCTGAACACGCCACGGCGTGCGGTATGGGTTATTCCAAGGACAGCGAATGGAATCTGACGGTGAGGGTCACTTCGGGTACTTCCACACGGCTTATCTACATCGATCGTTTTGACTGAATTCAAATCCTGCAGCCGGATGAAGGTTACAAGAGGGTGATAACTGTGATAACGAAAATCGATCAGTTGAAGGATTGGAACGGATCGGGAGTTCAAAATAATACATGGGTACACATAAGGAGGTAAAACTATGGCAAAAAACAAACTACTAAGAATGGACAATGTTGGCATCGTTGTAGAATCCCTTGATGACTCAATCTCTTTCTTCGAGGAGATTGGCTTGAAGCTAGAAGGGCGAGCTACTGTCGAAGGTGAATGGGCTGGTCGCGTAACCGGACTGGGTTCACAGTGTGTAGAGATTGCTATGATGGTTACCCCAGATGGCCACAGCCGACTTGAACTTTCGCGATTTCTCACCCCACCTACTATATCAGATCACCGAACTGATCCTGTAAATGCCCTCGGTTATCTACGCGTCATGTTCGCCGTTGAAGACATTGACGAAATGGTATCCAGACTCATCACTAAGCATGGTGCTCAGCTCGTTGGAGAAGTGGTTCAGTACGAGAACTCGTATCGGCTCTGCTACATTCGCGGAAATGATGGACTTCTAATCGGTTTGGCGGAACAACTCGGTAATAAATAAGTGACGTTTATAAGAAGACTTACCTGAAATATGCATAACTAGAGTCTAGGTCTGTTGATTAACCACATTCTATTTGTAGGCAGCCGGGGCATGTAGCGGCTGCCTTTCTCTTCAGTAAAGGGTAGGAATTGGAGGGCAAGCAACGACATCAATTATTCTTGGATCTATGCCATAAAACATCCAAAATGCTCCATTCCATCTATATCCTGAAACTTCACCGTACTCTACACGAGTTGGATAAAACCAGAAATTGTCCCCATTCAGCAGCCAGACATATGTGAATTCATATAAACAGTCAACAACATACGATACCTCAGGTTTTGGGGGAATGAAAGCAGGTGGAGGAGATTGCGGTTGTCTCATGTAAACCAGCGGTTGTGAGCTATAATACATTGAAATCCACTTCCTTTTAGATGGTTATATTTAATCGTATCTCATGCTATGTGGGTAAATAACTATTTGACTGTACATGTGCCTAAGATGATGAAGAGGTCAGTCAATCACGAATTGTTCATCACCCGTAATTAAGTAACAGGGAACGCCAGCTTCATAACCAAGAACAAGCAGGCAGCCGGTGATTAACTAGGCGGTACAAGTTAACGGGACATTAGTTTTCAGATCGTCCATGAGTTGCAGCCGGTGATTACCAACCGGCTGTTTTTTTGTGCGTAGCCCAGCCCTCCTTTCGAAAGACCACCACCACCAGGCACCGTTCAATACATCTGGCATTTTCGCAGTCCGGCCACTCTTGGTACAAACGCCCAAAAAATGGGTCCTTTGACTCAGGAACACTCGCGGAGTTCAGACCATAAATTGGAATCATGTGTCGCTTGCATTCCATTTCTCTTCCCTTCAAAGAATCACAAAAAAAATACCGGAGGTTTATCTCATGACTAATTTTCAAAATGAGCTTCAACAGTTAGGTGTATCGCAGTTTCAGGCGAGCGAGGTGACGCCTTGGGAGCAGCAGGCCCAGTATCCCGCCTATCCCGGCCATTTCCCGATGGGCCAAGTGCCGGTGGATCCTGCACGTCTGTGCGTCGGAGTTTGTGCGGGAGTTTGTGCGGGGGTTTGTGCCGGAGTATGTGCCGGAGTTTGCGGTGTCTTTTGTGCCGGAGTATGTGCGGGAGTTTGTGGAGGCGTTTGTGGTGGCTTTTGCGCCGGTCGCTGTCATAACTGCGCCGGTCGTTGTCATAACTGCGCGGGCTTCTGCCATCACTGCGCAGGCAGCTGTCACAACTGCGGAGGCGGCCACCGCTGTCGCTGACGCCCCCGTCTTTCTCCCGTCTTGTAGTAAAATCGATCACCCATGCACAGCACTGTGCATGGGTGATCGCTATTTCTAAAGTAGATATCTGACATGAGGGACAAAGAGACGTACATAGGATTTCATATAACGGATATTCCGAAGTAGAGAACGGCGTTTATGACTAGGAGGGCTGAGATGTCAAAGTTGACCCCGTCTGCGCGCCTTCAGGTTAAGGCGGATACGTTTTTTGTGCCGGTTCCGAACGACGGCGTCTATCTCCGGAACAACGTCGGCACGTTCCACATGCAAGGAGAAATGATCTTCCGCTGGCTGGAAAAGCTCATCCCCATGTTCAACGGGGAGCACACACTGGCGGAATTGACGGACGGTCTATCCGGTCCGCATCGGGACAGGGTGTACGAAATAGCGGAAGTGCTTAGGCAGAAAGGGTTCGCGCGGGATGCGAGCCAGGACCAGCCGCACGTTCTATCGGAGCAAACGGTCCGCAGGTATGCAGGGCAGATCGCTTTTCTCGACAGCTTCGGCGATTCCGGTGCCTACCGGTTCCAGTGCTACCGGCAGGCCAAGGTGCTCGCGGCCGGCTGCGGTCCGATGTTTGCTTCGCTGGTGTCGGCGCTTCTGGAATCAGGCCTGCCCCGGTTCCGCATGCTGATTACGGATTCGCTGCAGACGGATCGGAGGCGGCTTACGGCATTAGCGGAGCACGCCCGCTTGACGGACTCCGAGGTGGAGATCCGAGAGGTGGCGCTGCCGAACAAGGGAGCCGGCGCTTGGAGGGAAGCCGTGCGGCCGTTCGATACGGTTCTCTACGTGTCCGAGATGGGCGATGGCGAGGAGTTTCGGCTGCTTCGTGCAGCATGCCAAGCGGAACGCATAACGCTGCTTCCCGCCGTGCACCTTCATCAGGCCGGTATCGCAGGCCCGCTCGTGCAGCCGGAGAGCGCATACTCCTGGGATTCGGCCATGCGGCGCATCCACGAGTCCGAAGTATGTAAGGACCCCGAGCAGTTTGCCTTTTCCTCAACGGCGGGGGCGCTGCTTGCGAATGTGATTGTGTTCGAGCACTTCAAAATGGTGGCGGGAGCTGCCCAGCCGGAGCTGAGGAACTCGCTGTATATGCTTGATCTGGAAACGCTGGAAGGAAACTGGCATCCGTTCCTGCCGCATCCTCTCGCTGCCGGCAAATGGAATGCCGCAGCCAGATGGGTGGATGACGTGGAGCTTCGACTTGAGGAGAGGCTGGACGGCGGCGCAAGGAACGGGCTGTTTTCGTACTTCAGCATGTTAACTTCGGAGAGAACGGGAATTTTCCATAGGTGGGAGGAGGGGGACCTTCGACAGCTTCCCCTGTCACAATGCCGCGTCCAAGCCGTCAATCCGTTGTCGGATGGGCCGGCCGATCTGCTGCCGGAGACTATCTGCTCTGGGCTCACGCATGAGGAGGCAAGGCGTGAAACGGGGCTTGCCGGGCTTGAGTCGTATGTGTCGAGGCTCAAGGGGGCTCTCGTGAACACCGAGCAGTACATCGGCATTGGTGTCGGGGAGACGGCTGCAGAAGGATTGGCGCGCGGGCTGCAGGCTTGTTTGTCGCAGCACCTGGGGGCACGGCTGATCAGCCGACAGTCTCCTGTCACTCCGGTACGGCTCGGTCAGGTTGATGACGAGCGATGCCTGTATTATGTGCAAGCATTGACCACCATGCGGGGACTGCCTTCGATCGGGCTCGGAGAGGAAGTGTGCGGCTTTCCGGCCGTATGGGTGGGCACGGAGGATGGATGGTTCGGCGGTACCGGCTTGACCATGACAACGGCGCTGCGCAACGCGCTGCAAGCTGCGCTGATGAAGGCGCAGAACGGAGCCGCTTGCCGAACACCGCAGGCTGTGGAGGCGGAATCCGTACTGCTCGGTCCGAACGCTCCGCTTCAGCTATCGGTTCCGGCCGAGATTGCGGTGGCACAGCCGGATGTAGTCAGCAATGCGATGCGGAAGCTGAAAGGGAGCAACCGGGAAGTATTTGTCATCGATCTGGCAGTGGAGCCGTTTTTGCGTGATGGTCCTGTGGCCGTCTTCGGCGTACTGCTGGGAGAGGGGGAGGCCGGATGAGCGCGGTCGTAGCCATAATCGGAGATGGTGTGCTGGCGGATTTCGTGTGTGGAGAGCTGAATGCCGAGTGCCGGATCGTTCGTTTGACCGATGCCCGAGAGGGGATGCCGGCAGGAGCTGATCTCGCTCTGGTCCTGCAAGATGCTTGGAATCCCGCCGTTCACCGCGAAGCGGAGGGAGTTCTTGAGGCTGCCGGCATTCCGTGGCTGCGCGGTTTCGTCGCCTTCGGCGAAGGTGTTGTCGGGCCGCTAGTCAGGCCGGGCCAGCCTGGATGCTCCAGGTGCGCGGATACCCGGCAGCTTATCGCGGGACGCGACCGCAGGGAAATGTGGCAACTGGAGCATCGTTTGGCGGAGACCGGAGGGGTCCTGTCCGACATGTGGGCATCGCGCACGGGACTGCTGCAGATGGCTCATCTGATTGCGGCGGAATCGCGGAGCGTGCTGCGCCGCAGCCGCTCCCGCCTAGAAGAACATGTGGTATTCGTCAATCTGAAGACGCTGCACAGCTCCAGCCATTTCTTCCTGCCTGACCCGCTGTGCCCCGTATGCGGACGTCTTCCGGAAGATTCGCGGGATGCGGCCGAGATCTCCCTCGGGCCGAGCCCGAAGATCGGTGAGAACATGTACCGCAGCCGATCGCTTGGTGAGCTGAAGTCTTTTCTGGTTCGGGATTATCTGGATTACAGAACCGGATTAATGAATGGAAAAATGCCGGATCTGGTGTCGCCTTTGGCCGATGTAACCGTGAATCTTCCGATGTCAGATGGGGACGAGTTGACGGCGGGCCGGACGAATTCCTATGCGGACAGCGAGCTGTCCGCCATATTGGAGGGATTGGAGCGGTATTGCGGCACGGCGCCGCGCGGTAAGCGGCCGGCCGTTCGCGGCAGCTGGCGGCAGCTGGCAGGGGAAGCGCTCGATCCAATGACCGTCGGGCTGTATGGGAAGGAGCAATATGAGCTGCCAGGATTTCCTTTCCGGCCGTTCGATCCCGATGTCGAGACGGATTGGGTATGGGGGTACTCGTTTGCGCAGGAACGACCGATGTTGGTGCCCCAGTGGCTTGCGTACTACAGCTCTCCCTGCCGGCAAGGCTTCGTGTACGAGACGTCCAACGGCTGCGCCTTGGGTGGAAGCCTGGAGGAAGCGATCTTGTACGGCATGCTGGAAATCGTGGAGCGCGATTCGTTCCTGCTGACGTGGTACGCACAGCTGCCGCTTCCGCGGCTAGACCCCAGGTCTGCCGGCGACCGCGAATTGAACCTCATGGTGGACCGGTTGCAGGCCGTTGCCGGTTTTGACGTGCTCTTGTTTAATGCAACGATGGAGAATCGCATTCCCAGCATCTGGGCGCTGGCGAAGAACAGGAAGCCTAATGGATTAAATCTCATCTGTGCGGCCGGAGCGCACCCGGATCCGGTGCGGGCGGCAAAGGGGGCGGTTCACGAGCTGTCGGGGATGGTGCTGAACATGGATCATAAATTCGAGGCGAACCGGGAGAACCATGTAAAAATGCTTCACGACCCATCGCTGGTGCGGAGCATGGAGGACCATTCCATGCTGTACAGCTTACCGGAAGCGGAGCCGCGGCTAAGCTTTTTGCTGAAGCAAAACCGGCCGATGCGTTCGTTCGCTCAGGAATTTGAAGCCGCACCGAAGAGCCGTGATTTGACTGAAGACTTGAAGAAGATGATCGGCACGTTCCTCCGGCATCAGTTGGACGTGATCGTAGTGGACCAGACGACACCGGAGCTGCGGCGTAACTCGCTGCACTGTGTGAAGGTGCTCATCCCCGGCATGCTGCCGATGACGTTCGGCCACCATTTTACCCGGGTGGCAGGACTACATAGGGTGCTTCGGGTACCGGCCGAGCTAGGGTACACGGAGCGGCCTTTGCGTCCCGAGGAGCTCAACGCTTATCCGCATCCGTTCCCTTAAAGAAGCCTGACCGGTGCCGGCGAATGCCGTACCTTGGCTCTCAATAGGTGCGAAGGGGGGAAGCAGAATGAGTCTGGAAGCCTTTATCCGCGAGCTTCATGCCGACGGCCACGAGAGCGGAGTGCCCGGCTGGGAGGTTGATTGGGACGACAAGCCCTTATCCTATAAGCTGTACCGCGGCCTGCCTGCTGTTCCGCTGTCCTCGGATATCCCGCTGACGCTGGAAGCACGACGAACGCCCGCTGAGCCGAGCCTGAAAGATATCGGACATTTTCTCTGGTACGCCTATGGGCTGACTCAGGTCAGCCATTCTTATGACGCTGCGGTGCAGTCGTACCGCAGATTCGTCCCATCCGGTGGAGGGCTGTACCCGAATGAATTGTACGTCTATCTACGCTCCGCAGCCGGAGGTCCCGGTGTTTACCATTACGATGCAGCGCATCACCGCCTGGTACTGCTGCGGGAAGGCGACTACGATTCGTATATGGCCCGGGCTCTCGGGGGCCGCAGTGATCTATCCTCATGCTTCGGCGTTGTCTTCGTATCGGCGATGGTTTGGAAAAATGCTTATAAATACAACACCTTTTCTTATCGTCTGCAAGGGCTCGATACAGGCGTGCTCCTGGGGCAGCTGCTGGAGACGGCGAATCGGTTCGGCTATTCGTCAAGAGTTCATTACCGGTTTTTGGACTCGGCCGTAGGCCATCTGCTGGGGTTATCCGGCCGGGAAGAGAACGTGTATGCGGTTATCCCGCTTTCGGCGCAGCGCGACATCCCTTGGATCGGCGACGGCAGCGGCGCGCAGGTGCAGGTTGCGGCGGATGAGCTTTACCGCGAGCTGCCGGCTGTTCAACATCAGCATTTCATGCGTTCGAGGAACGTAAAGGAGATCCCGCTGCTGACTCTGATGAACGAATCGGCGGTGCTGGATACGCTGCCGCCGTTTCGCCGTTTAGAGCCATCCCTGCGCGCGGAAAGCGGAATGCAGAGCGTCTATTTGCCCCTAGTGAAGCGGCTGGGCTTCGATCTCGGGGCGGCCAGTCGAACAAGATATTCGCCCGAAAGCGAATTTGTCTTGAGCCGCGTAACGGCAGGGCAGTTAGCCGCCCTGCTGCATGAAGCGGCGGCTTCCTTCGCTTACTGCAACGATTTGGACGGAGCGGGGGAGGCGTCCACGCAACGCGTCGCTTTATACGGGTGTTTCTATAACGTCGAAGGCGTTCCGGACGGAGCTTACCGCTATGACACAGCCGCCCGCGCACTCCGGCGCGTGCTTGCCGGTGACCATCGGCTCCGTTTGCAGCAGGGAATGATCCTTCACAACGTCAATTTGTTTCAAGTGCCGATCTGCCTGCACATTGCCGGTGCTGCCGATCACCTGATTCCTGAGTTAGGGTATAGGGGATACCGCATTCAGCAGATGGAAGCCGGCATGCTCCTGCATCATCTGCTGCTGGCCTCGTCCGTTCTCGGGATGGGAGGGCGTCCGCTGCTTGGCTTTCGGGCCGGAGGATGTGACGAGATCTACCGGTTGTCCCAACAGGGGCTGACCAGCCTCGTTCAAATCCCGATCGGCCGCTGCCTGCCCCGTCCCCAACTGGTGGGGGGCTTGCACGGTTAGGTTGAAGCATGCTGCCAGCCATGGCTCATATCGAACAGAGCACCCGCAGTTCCGCGACTACCTGACCAATGCATTCGTTAACGGACCCATCGCAGCCCATGTTCATCTGATTGAAGCGATGGATACCAGCCGGGAGGCGACCGGTCCCCAGGCCGAGACCAGCGCGGGCTCACATGTATACGCGGGACACGGCGAACATCACTATATGCTCTCGCCGGGTTATGTTCAGCCGAATTCAGAGGTCATCCGCCGTATTTTGAGGAAGCCGGAAGACGTATGAGAATGTAATGGATGAGGCATCGACTGTTCCTTGACAGTCCATCCCTGCCGTGATATGTTGCAGTTACATTTTAAAGGCAATGTAACCGAAGGGTTCAACCTCGCTAGGAATAGGGGTTGGATCCTTTTTGCATGAATGCCAGTATTCAAAGGAGGAGCTTATATGTCGAAAACAGAGAAATTGCTGAAACGGCTGGACGAAATCGGAAAAATGCTGGAACGCAAGGGCGGAGCGGAAATGCTGCTGGGGCTTGGCTCCGTTGGTATGGAGACCGGGCGGCTGGATGACTATTCGGATCTCGATTTTTTCGTTATTGTCAAACCGGGGAATAAAGAGCGCTTCATCCGTCAGCTTGACTGGCTGGAGGAGGTGCATCCGTTAGCGTATTCCTTTCAGAATACCAAGGATGGATGCAAAATTCTATTCGCCGACGGCATTTACGGCGAATATGCCATATTCGAGGAGCGGGAGCTGGAGAACTGTCATTATGCCGAAGGGCGGGTCGTCTGGAAAGACCCATCGTATACCAGAGCGGACTTAGCGAAACCATCGCAACCCGCGCCCCGTTTGAGAGAAGACAGCCTGGATCACCCGCTGAACGAGGCTTTAACGAATTTGTATGTCGGACTGGGCCGTTATGCTCGGGGGGAGAAGCTGACAGCAACCCGATTCGTCCAAAGCTACGCGGTAGACAGCATCTTGTCGGTTCTGCATCTGATCGAGACCGAGGAAGATTACTTCCCTGATGCGTTCGGACTGGAGCGAAGGCTGGAGAAGCGGTATCCCCGTTTTGCCGGTATCCTAGGTGAAATGATTCAGGGATATGACCGGGTGCCCGAATCGGCGTTGTTCATTTTACAGTACATCGAGAGTATATATCCCGTGAACCAGAGGCTGGCTCGGGAGATTAGGGAGTTAGCCGATATCTGCCAACAGAACACCCGGAACAGCCAAGAAAACCAAACGGATTGAGTTCGCAGCTTATCGAAGACCAGACCGGTACGCTCCATATGTAATGAGCTCCGCAGTGGTGATCTCGAGGGTTTTCAAAATGTATCACAAGAACATGTAATCATTACCTTGTAATACAAAATTCCAGCCAAAGGAGCAAAAAAATGTTAACGCCACAACAATTAAAAGATATTGAACATTTGCAAAAAGAGTGCGAAACGCATGATCATGTACAACTAAAGCTTAACTGGGACATGCTTAGAGACCGCGAATCTGATCAGCTGGATTTTTTTCATTACGAAAATGGCGAACTTGTAGCTTTTTTAGGATTGTACACTTTTGGTTCTACGGTCGAAGTATGTGGCATGGTTAATCCAAGTGAACGGCGAAAGGGGCATTTCCATCGATTGTTCCGACTGGGAATGGAGAAGGTGAAACAAAACGGATACAAGAAAATCTTGTTGAACGCGCCTGCGGGATCCAATATGGCAAGAGCTTTTTTGAGTAAAAAAGGGGCTGAGTATGCATTCTCGGAGCATCAAATGGAGTGGAAAGAAATGCCTCTTGAAGAAGATGACGGCATTCTACTGAGGCAAGCAGCATGGGATGATTACGAAATGCGCGTACGATTATCCGTTGCGGCGTTCGGAGTGGACGAAGACGACGCCAGAGTGATGGAAAGCAAGGCCCTCGGGGATAACACGGATATGTTCATGATTGTTGTGAACGAAGGAACCGTGGGGAAAATTAGAGTGAGCCGGGAACAGGGGCAAGCGTGGATTTATGGATTTGCCATTTTGCCCGAATACCAGGGCAAAGGCATAGGCAGAAATGTGCTGCGCCGAGTCATTAAAGACCAGCGTTCGGCCGGATACTCAGTACACTTGGAAGTCGAAACGAAAAACGATCATGCGCTAAGGTTATATGAATCCGTTGGATTCAAAGCGGTACATGCACAAGATTATTATAGATATCACCAAGTGAATTCGGGCACCTAAAAACGGAAGTTCTCCTACAGAACCGTCGGAGGAACGGCAGCCGGAGAAACGTTCGGCTGCCGTTTGTTGGAGTTAGCCGCAATACGTCAGAAGGGGCTGAAAACCGGCGCAGCATCCTTTGTAGCGAAGTGTGTGCAACTTGCTCGGGAGAGCAGGTTTGATGCAGCTTTTCCTGGATGTCTTTCACTAGCACGGGCCTTATCATACAAGTCGATATTAATAAGATGTATGCTGCAAAAATTCATGTTCATAAATCGCTTGAATCCTTTCCAGAACGTTCGGCGCCTGGTCTTTAAATTTTAGTTCCGCGACCTGACCTTTCAGCAAAAACACGCCGGTTTTATGCCGGTGTTCCCCGAGAGCCCCTTCATACAGCTTGCCCGCGCCGTGAGTAGGCGGCGGAAAAAATAGCTTCATGAGTGCTTTAACCAAGAGGGGGAGTCCGGATCGTTTCCCTTGCCGCAGCGTATTGTTGCCGCCTGGGTCAACGCTTCGAATCATGATGTCTTCCTTGCCAAGCTGCGGCGCAATGGCCTGCGTCCACAGCGAAAGAGCCAGCTTGGAGGTGGCATAAGGACCTATCAGCTTGCGGAAGGTTTTGGGGTGTTCCAGGATTTCGACCGAAAACTCTTTTGTGAATGTAAACGCCGATGACGAGGTATTGATCACCGTTTTTAAGCTGCCGACTTTTAGGAGTTCCTTCAACTCTATCAGAATAATATACGGAACGACCGTTAACAGTTCATAATGCTTCTCGCGTCCTTGTTTCGAATAGCTCAGCTCGGCAAAGGAACCTCCGGCGTTATTGAACAAAATATCAATCCGCTGCTCCTTTCTTTTGATCTCCTCCAAAGTACGTCTCAAGCTGTCATAATCGGCAAGATCCTCTGTTTTGTAAATTCGAAGGGATCCACTCTTGACCGCACTATGGATGCTTCTATCGTCCGCCGGAAAGTCCGAACGGTTCAAAGCAGCCACCTGCCAGCCCTCCGCCAGTAATTTCCGGGTTAGTTCCAACCCGATCCCGGAACTTGCTCCTGTAATGAATGCGGTATGTTCACGCGGGTACTTGTTCATCGTGCTTCTCCTCCTGGTAACGGCATCATTGCCCTGATAGAGCACATGCTATAACTTGAAGTCGACTCCAAGTCAAGACGCGACAATAAAGAATTTCTCCACAGGATCAGAAGCTTGACTTGGAGTCGGCTCCAAGATGTATAATGCAGGAAACAACCTTCGGAGGGAACCGGATGAAGGAAGAACAATCCTATACAATAAAGCAAACCGCCGAGCTAACCGGAATTACGGAGGATACCATCCGTTATTACGAGAAGATCGCACTGCTGCCTCGTGCAGAGCGGAAGGACAACGGGCACCGCATCTACCGGAGGGAGGACATCCAAACGATCCGGCTGATCGCATGCCTCAAGAAAACGGGGATGCCGCTGGAGGAAATGCGGCCTTTTTTGGCGGTCACCGCCGATGCCGATCCCGC
The DNA here is from genome assembly GCF_027533645.1 of Paenibacillus caseinilyticus. GTDB lineage: Bacteria > Bacillota > Bacilli > Paenibacillales > NBRC-103111 > Paenibacillus_G > Paenibacillus_G caseinilyticus. The sequence goes on along the minus strand of NZ_JAQAGY010000024.1, from coordinate 62,175 downwards.
GGAATTTCCCGAGCTGGTGGAACGCCTAAGGAGCCACCGGGAACATATCGTCGGCCAGATCGCCTCGCTGCAGCAGGTTGTCGATTTTATCGACATGAAGTTAGAGGAGGGGAGATACCGGCAGGACTGCCCGGATGAAGGTCAAGACGGCCTAGCAGAGAAGAGGATGGGAGAACCGCAACCCAAGCTTGTCTCACCTGTCGAGATGAGTTATTTTACCGTATCGGCCAAAGCGGGCAAGTCATCTGCCTCCGTAAGATAAGCTCTCTATAACGGATAATTCCCATACAAACTCACGTAGAATTTTAATTAGATACGGACAGAATTGCACTACCCACGGCTTGAAGTACGGCCCCTGTTAGAGAATCCGTTACGCTGATAAATATACGAAAAATAAATACCGGATGGATTCCGAAGTTTGCGACGCACCGATGAATTTACGGCGACTCGTACGTCTATAGTTATGAATCGCAAATCGCACTCAATCCAAACTTAGGAGGAACCAACGATGACGGTCAAACTTACCCCTTACATTAATTTGGAGGGACGCACGAAGGAAGCCCTTCAGTTCTACGAGCAAGCCATTGGCGCCGAGATTCTTTCCCTTGTGACTTACGGAGACATGCCGGACATGCCCGATACGTTTACTGACGATCTGAAGGGTCTTGTGGCGCACGCAAAGCTGAGAGTGGGCGAATCGGAGCTGATGTTTTCGGCTGCGCCCGGGGGTTCCCCGATCGCAGCCGGGAAACGGGTGACGATCTGTATTACGACGAACGACGTAGAGAAGTCGAGGCGGTTCTTCGATGCTTTGCGGCAGGACGGCCATGTCAATATGCCGTTCCAGGAGGAATCGTTCAGCCCCGGATTCGGCGACGTCACGGACAAGTTCGGCGTGACCTTCCAGATCTACACGGAGATATAAACCATGCCCCGCGAAGAAAGAGTGGCCCACCATCTGGTGGCGCTGCTCTTTTTTTGTATACAAACGAAATCTTCAATAGGTATTATAGTTATTGAAGAATTCTTCCATAAAAGGGTGGTCACCGCAATGAACGCAACCGCACCAGAACTTCAGTTATTTGACGACTTGAAACCGGGGTTAACCTCATTCTGCTATCGGATGCTGGGGTCTATCGATGACGCAGACGATGCCGTGCAGGAAACCTTCATTCGCGTCTGGCAGAGCTGGAACTCCTTCCGGCAGGAATCCTCATTTCAAACGTGGGTCTATCGGATCGCATCCAACATATGCCTGGACAAGCTAAGACAAACGAAACGCCGCATTCGCCCCGTAGACTTCTTTGGCCCTGCGGAATCGATTGTCGAACCTCGCGAGACGCTGCCTGACTCGTCTTGGATTTGGCCGGCCCCTGACTTTTCGAATAATCCGGAAGATATTTTCATCCGCAAAGATACGCTGCATATCTGTTTTATTACACTTTTACAGCTCTTGCCTCCCCGGCAACGGGCAGTGATGATTTTGAAGGATGTATTCGAGTGGCCCTCCAAGCAGATCGCAGAGACGTTAGGCATGTCGCCGGCAGCAGTGAACAGCGCTCTGCAGAGAGCCAGGGATACGCTTGCGCGGGAGCAGCTCCGTTCCGATGAGTTTCACAGGAGCGAAGAGGCACCGGATCAGGAATTGCTGTCGCGATATGTGGAAGCTTTCGAGCAATTCGATATCAGCGCCCTGGTCGCCTTGTTCCATGAAGAGGGTCGGATGTCGATGCCGCCTTTCCCGATGTGGGTGCGCGGCAAGGACGATTTGTTCAAGTTCTTCACGCTTACGCGCGGCCATTGCGAGGGATCCCGGTTTGTGCCGGTTACGGCCAATGGCGGTTACCCTGCGTTAGCGCAGTATATGCCGAGCAGCGAAGAGGACGGCTTGGTCCCTTGGGGAATTCACCTCTTAGAAGTGAAAGACAACCAAGTATTCCACGTCCAGAATTTCATCAATCGAAAATTATTTGCCCGATTCGGGCTTCCGGATCGATTGGACCGATGAATTTCGTCGGTTGGTTTCGTCTACAGTAGTGAAAACAAAAACAAGAGAGGGTGTTTTTACAATGAAAACAAGCCAACCGACGAAAGTTACCGTGGAGGCCGTCGTTCAAGCGCCGGTAGAAAAGGCATGGAGGTACTGGACCGAGCCGGAACACATCACGAAGTGGAATCAAGCTTCGGAGACATGGCACGCACCGAAGGCGGAAAATGATCTGCGGGTTGGAGGCAGGTTCCTCACCCGGATGGAAGCGAAAGACGGCAGCATGGGGTTTGACTTTTTTGGAACCTACGACGTCGTGAATCTGCATGAGCAGATTTCATACACGATGGAAGACGGGAGAAAGGTCGAGATCACCTTCATGAATCAAGGGAACGAAACCAAGGTGATTGAAATTTTTGACGCGGAAAGCACCCATTCCACCGAGATGCAGCAGGCGGGATGGCAGGCGATTTTGGACAATTTCAAGAAATATACGGAGAAATCCTAGAATAGGGGGGACGGTCATGAAGATGGAGATGAAGACGAACACGGGGATAACGATCGCAAACGACATCTCTAAGGCGCGGCTTTGGACGGCGCGTGCCATGAGCGGAATCGTCGTCCTGTTCATGCTGTTCGATGGGATAGGGAAAATCGCCAAGCCCGCGCCAGTGATAGAGGGCACGCTCACACTTGGATTCACCGAGAACCACCTCGTGGCGATGGGAGTTCTAGGTTTGTTCTGCACCATCCTGTATGCCTTACCGCGAACGCGGTTCTTGGGGGCGCTGCTGCTCACAGGCTACTTAGGCGGCGCGGTGGCTGCACATCTCAGGGTGGATCATCCGTTGTGGTCTCACATGATGTTTCCTGTCTATGTCGCCGTACTTGCTTGGGGGGCGCTGTGGCTGACCGATCGAAGACTGCGCCATCTTCTCTGGGAACGCGAATAACATAGATACGGCCGCCGAAGAAACGGCGGCTTTTTGATCTATCGCGCCTAGCCAAGCTAGGCACAACGAGCCGGCGCAAGTCCGGTCGAGGTAAGAGCCCTTCAGCTTGACGCCACGAATCAAGACTCCATCGTCGCCGCGGCGTAACGCATCGTCCACGTTTCGAGCTCTTCCGGATCGCTGACGATCAACTCGGACCCGAACTTTCCGCATCGGCCAGTTATCGGCGCCGTTTATAGCCCGTCGAAGACCGCTCTTCACGCGGTCATGCCGGCCTTCGCCATCGAGCGTAATCGAAGGGGATTTACTCCTTTAACGCACCGATCATAACGCCGTGCACGAAGTATTTTTGCAAAAAGGGATACAGGATCAAGATGGGCAATGTGGATACAATGATCGTCGCGTACTTAATCGTTACGCCAATATCCATACGATCGCCGGCGCCTGCTCCGGTCATCATACTATCTGTGCTGTTCGAAATAAGAATCTCCCTGAGCACCAGCTGAAGAGGGAACCATTCCCGATCACGCAAATAGATCAATGCACTGAAATACGAATTCTAGTGTCCTACGGCGTACCACAGAATCATAACGGCAATGACGGGCATGGAGAGGGGGATGATGATTCGACTCAAAATGGTCCAGTCATTCGCTCCATCGATGCGTGCGGATTCTTCCAACCCTACAGGTATGCCTTGGAAGGCGGTTCGCATAATGATTAAGTTAAACGAGCTGATGGCGCCAGGCAGAAGAAGCGCCCAAGGCGTATTTAACAGACCCAGGTTGTTTACCAGCAGGAAGGAGGGAATAAGCCCTCCATTGAACACCATGGTGATAACGATAAAGAGCATGATGGCGTTACTGAAATAAACATTTCGACGGGAGAGGGCATAGGCGCCGAGCGTTGTCATGAGTAAGTTGATAACGGTTCCTGCCGTGACATAGAAAAGCGTATTCCGGTAACCGGTTGAAACCATGGGATTGTCCAGCACCGCTCTATAGGCAGCCAAGCTAAACCCCTGCGGGTAGAACAGCATGCCGCGATACTGGGCCATTTCCGCAGGATCGCTTAAAGAGGCGAACAGGATATACATAAATGGATACAGCGTCAAGAAACAAAGCGAAAGCATAAAACACAGATTAAACCATGAAAATAGGGTTTCGCCCAGGGTGCGTTTGTAATTCATATGTTCTCTCCCCTTCACCACAACCTGTGTTCGCTTACTCGTTTGCTGATCGTATTGGCAAGTGTAAGCAAAATAAAGCTGATGACTGAATTACACAAACCTACGGCAGCGGAATACCCGAAATCAGCCCCAAGAATCCCTTTTCTGTATACATAAGTTGAAATTACGTCTGCCGTTTCATAGGTTAGCGGGTTGTACATCAGTATGATCTTTTCGCTTCCGACGGAAAGCATGGATCCTATGTTCAGGATCAGCAGGATGATGATCGTGGGCATGATGCCTGGGATTGTTACATGCAAGGTCTGCTTCCATCGGCCTGCACCATCGATCCGGGCTGCATCGTACAAGGAAGGATCGATCGTGGACATCGCGGCGAGATAGATGATGGAACCCCATCCAATCCCTTGCCAGATCCCGGAGGATATAAACAAGGGGCGAAACCACCCCGGCTCCTGAAGGAAAGCGATCGGCTCCATACCGAACCATCCGAGGATGTTATTGGCCAGACCATCGCGCGCAGCAAAATCGACGAGCATTCCCACTACGACTACGATGGAAATAAAGTGGGGGAGATAACTAATGGTCTGTACGAGTCGTTTGAATAGGACAAGGCGAATTTCATTAAGTAAAAGAGCCAGGATGATAGGGGCGGGAAAGGCGAACAGCAATTCATAGACATTGATCATGAAGGTATTGCGGATAAGCCGCCCAAAGTAAGGATTTTCAAAAAAATGTTGAAAGTGGGTAAACCCGACCCAAGGACTTCGCCAAACTCCGTCTGCGATACCAAAATCCTTAAACGCAATGAGCAGACCATACATGGGGCCGTAATGGAAAATGACGTAATAGGCAATTACAGGAAGAAGCATGAGATAAATGTTGCGATTTCGAACAAGGTCCTTTTTCATGATGTTCATTTTGCTTTCCCAAGGCATTCTGGCTGCTGCCTTCACCAGGTTTTTGTCTACATCAGGCACGGAATGATCCCTCCCGGATTCCCGGAATATGGTAAGCCGCTGTCCATCCATATTCCGGAATTGGCCATGCTTATCTATGATTATAGCGTTCTAATGCTGCTTGCTGAATTTGGATCGCTTCTTCGATACCTAAGCCTTTTAACGCTTTTACATAGGCATCGAATTGGTCCAGCGACGCCGAACCCATAATGAATTTCAGAACCATCTCATCCTTAAACGTATTAACGTCGGTCATGATCGAGGCGTATCGGCTGCTGTCTTCTACAGCGATACTAACCGGAGGCATTCTTTTTTTGTGCGTAGGGGCGGACCACAGCTTCATGGCTTCTTTTTGTTCCGGCTTGGTCGTGTACTGCTGCGTGTGGCGTACATCCTGAACAAAAGGACCCGACGTAGCGCCCATAATATGCTTTCTAAAAGCTTGGGAAATCGGCAGTCCGTCTGGATTTTTCAGTATAGCGTCCGTATACTTGGGCTGGCCGTCAATAAAAGTGTACGTTTCTCCCTCTTTTCCGAAATTCATGATGCGTTTTCCTTCTTCACTGTACAAGTAATCCAGGAATTTTACGGTTTCCATAACGTTCTTATTACTTCCGGATATCGCTGCAAAGATGCCGGTAACCGGATTGTCCATATACCCGAATTCCGGTTTTTCGCCAGGATTCAATGTCGGGTAGGCGGTTCCGGCAATCTTGAATTCCGGCTGGCTTTTCGCCTTTAAGTCCATGTATTTTCCGATTCCGCCATTGAGAAACAAAACCGTCGAACCGACCTGATTGCCCGTTATTTTGGCATCTTTTATTTTGCTGTCCGTTGACGAGAAGTCCTTGTCGAGCAGTCCTTCCTTATACCACTTGTTCATGGTGGCCAGGTATTCCTTGAAGCCTGGTTCAATGGGGCCGTATTTGACGGTATGATTCTCCTGGAAGAAATCGTTAGGCGTGCCGAAGGCGCCGGCGAAAGCCAGTTCTCCTGCTGGAATCAGGATCGGAATTTCGTCCGCCTTGCCATTGCCGTTGGGATCCTGTTCTTTAAACGCTTTCAAAACCGTATGCCATTCGTCGATGGTTGTCGGCGAGGGTAATTTTAATTTATCCAGCCAGTCCTTGCGGATGGCCGGTCCCAGGAATACTTGCTGTGTGACATCCTCGCGAATGAACGGGAAGCCAATGAGTTGGCCATCGTCCGTGGAGGCCATTTTTCTCCATTCCGGGTTAGCGTCGAACAGCGCTTTGAGGTTGGGTGCATGATCCAAATAGTCGTTAAGCGGGATCAGTTTCTTATCCCTGATCGCTTTCTGGGCACCGCCAGGGTAGCTGTTCCATGCATAATCCACAACATCAGGCAGCTTATTCGATGCTACCAGCAAGTTGAATTGTTCTCCGAGCTGGCCTTGTGCCGGGTGCTGGAATTCCATATGGACGCCGGTTTTAGCCTCGATTTCCTTCCAAGCAGTAACCTCTCCATAACTCTTCATTATGGCGGCAGCATCCGGAAACAACTCCACCCAATACGTTAATTTCGTTAAGGCTTGAGTCTGCTGCGCTGAATCTTGTTTCTCTGATGCGGCTCCTGTGGATTTCCCTTCGCTGCACGCGGTCAAAGTAGTCGCGAACAGTGCCAAAATGGTAAAACCAGCTGCAGCCCTGCTCCTCTTTCTTGTGTGCATGGACATGAATACATGGACCTCCCCAATCTAGATCATGATATGTAATCCATTTGGAATACGAATCTCTAATCCGGAGGGGCCATCCCCCTTGGGATAGCCCTTATGCGATCATTGCAGCGTGGAGCCCCAGACGTAGGGATCGTTCTGGTCTTTGTATATGCCCTTGACCACGCGATAGGCGAGCTTGGGTTTGCGATATTCATTGACCAGCCCCTTGTTGTTAAAGGAGCGTGCGCGGTCCCTGAAGTGGGGGCGGCGGCTCTGCAGGTCGGCCCGGGTATCTGCAAACTGCCAAACGTAAGTGCCGCTGATCTTCGGGTCGGCCCGGAAGAGCTTCAGGGAGTCCCTGAGCAGATCGGCTTGGTAGTCCTCGCTGAATAGACGGGGCTCCCAGCCGGAGTCGCCGAACACGCCTGCTCCGCCAAATTCGGTCATCAGCACCGGGGTGTTCTCAGCCCCATATTCCTTGCAGCGCTCATGGAAGGTTACAAGCATCTCCTCGAACGTGGCATGTCCGAAATACCATCCGCCATAATAGTTAATGCCGATCACGTCGAATAGTCCGAGGCAGATGTCTGTCATGGGGTGCATGGTGGCATAAGCCACAAGCCTGGACGGGTCCTTGCTCCGAACGAGTTCTGTCATCTGAACGGACAAGTCATAGGCCTGTTGGGAGCGCGTATCAATCTCATTATGGACAGACCAGAACAGGATGGAGGGGTGGTGAAGATCCCGTTCGATCATCTCATCCATCATCGTTAACGCACGTTGTACGAAGAGAGGATCGTCCGTGACCTCCGCCGGGAATGCGGCGCCCCAGATCGGAATCTCGCTCCAGAAGAGCACGCCCCGCTCATCCAGCAGATCGAGCCAGTATTCGCTCTGGGGATAATGAGACCCGCGTACGGTATTGCATCCCATCTGCAGGATAATGTCAAGATCCTTCGTCATCAATTTGTTAGGAAAAGCGAAGCCCCATTCCGGGTGTTCCTCATGGCGGTTCACTCCCTGAAGATAGAGCTCCTTGCCGTTCAGCAGAATCTTCTTGTTCCGGGTCTCTACGGTACGGAACCCGATGCGGTCTGCCCGGTCATCTTGGCCGGCTGTTGCTCTGATCATGTAGAGAGCGGGATCCTCGGGTTCCCATCGCTGAAGCCCCGACCAGGCTTGCTCTACGTTCAGTTCCATGCTTTCCTTGGGGGGAAGGTATACGTTCTGGGTGTGGAATGCCTCCCCATTCCGATAGAGGGATACGGGCACTTCAACAGGCGCATCCGACATGGAGCGAAGCTGGAGTCTGACCCGGATGTCTGCACTGGAATCTCCTGTCATGTCATAGGTGAACCGCATCCCCTCGATCGAGACATCAGGCAAGAGCTGAACTTCCACGGGACGGATGATTCCGCCGTAATGAAACCAGTCCACAATGTGATAGGGGATTGTATTGCTCTCCAGCGTGCAGTCCGTGCGGACGACGAGTTCATGAACCCCGGAAGTAACGTCAGGGATTGTAAAGTCAAATGGAGTATATCCGCCGTAATGATATCCCAGATGGGTTCCGTCCCAGTACACATCGGCATGTCCCAGCACGGCGTGGAACAGCAGACGCAGATGACTGCTTTCCTCGAGCGTTACCCAAGTGCGGTACCATGCCACCCCTTCGTAGTCGAACTTGCCGAGCTCGTTATTCCAGCAGGCCGGCACCGGCACCTGGTCGTGGCTGGAAGGGAAGTTGATGTTCCACCCTTCAGACAAACCGATATTGTCCTTATCAAAAACGAAATCCCATAATCCATCAAGCAGTTGACACTTCCGAAGTCGATGCTGCTGAAACGTTCGGATCACAATCATCATCTCCCATCCTTTTACTGTGGGTCATCCATCATCCATGCCCTTTATGTAGGGAGTGTAGCATCAGTCGCATGGGTGGAACAATGGCAAAAACAATCCTGATCATTTATCATAAATGATACAAAAGATAGGTAGGAGGAAGAACGATGGAATATGCTGTGGGAAATATGGTGGTGCATATACATTGGGTGCTCGCCAAGCCCGCGCTGCCAGGCTGGGAGGACATTCGGCAGACCGTATCGGGGCATACCTTCTACTACATCTACAGCGGTAAGGGAATTTTCCGCTGCGAGGGGGAGGACCAGGAAGTAGAGGGAGGCACCTTGGTATACCTTTGGCCCGGACTGCCTCTCTACATGAAGTCATCCGAAGAGCACCCCCTTCGGATGACGATGGTGCTCTTCGATTGCGCTTCGCTGCAGATGAGTGAGAAGGGATGGGATGCCCCGGAGCCCCTTGAACGGCTTCGGCTGCCCTTTCTTTTGTCTTTGCAGAGTGAGCGAATGGGAAAGATTGGAGGGCTTTTTCGGGAAGCGGAGAGCGAGTGGGTACCTGGGGATCACGTGCGGGAAGCACGAGTGAAATCGGTTTGGTATCGCCTGATGCAAGAGGTGCACGAGGCGGCAGAAGCAGGAGGGAGGCAAGCCGATGAGGAAGGAATCGCTGTGGCGCTTCGCGCGTTCAAAGAGAAGCTGGACACGGGATTCGTGGCGGAGTTTCGCATCACCGAATTGGCGGAGCAGACCGGTTTCTCTGCCGTCTATTTGCGCAGAACCTTCGCAGCCCGGTACGGGTGCAGCCCCAAGGAGTACCTGGATCAGCTTCGCAATGAGCATGCCGTCCGCCGGCTGCGGTTCGCGGGCGATTCCGTCACGGATATAGCCAGAGCCTGCGGTTACTCTGACGTCTATCAGTTCAGCAAGGCGTTCAAGAAGCGCAACGGCGTATCTCCGACCGAATACCGCAGAATGCACGGATGCTGATGCGCGGCAAAATAAGGAGGAAGGAACGGTGACGGTGGCCGCCGAACAGACCTTTGTCGGAGAAGAGATCGCCGTCATCCGGAACGCCGAGATGAAGCCGGCCTATCGGTCAGATAGGTGAATGAGGGGTGAACAGCAACACGATGTTACTCAATGGAGCATCGATATGAAGTAGTTGACTCTGGACTTTACTCCAATGTTATGATTTTACTGGAAGGGAGGGCTACAATGAGAATCAAGGATTTTGCGAACAAATATCAAATTCAAACGGATACAATTCGTTATTATGAGAAAGAGAACTTGTTGAATCCAATAAGACGAGAAAACGGTTATAGGGAATTTGATGAAGAATGTGAGAAACAGATACGGCTCATCATCGTATTAAAACAATTAGGTTTTACAATAAAGGAGATTCAACAATTACTTATACTGCGGGACAACTCAATATCAACAGAATGTAAGGACACAACAGTGTTGCTATTGAATCAAAAAGTAATGAAACTTGTGGAAAGAATCCAGTTTTACCAGCAGGCATTGAAAGTAGTGCAAACCATTAAAGAACTTGCAAATGAAGTGACCTATTTAGAGAATAAAGAAGATATTGAAAAATTATTGCTTAGTTTATTTCAAAAGGACTTTTAAGGAGAGATATGATGACGAATAAACGAATCGTTCATGTTGAATATGCAATTGCCTTTGCATTTTCCATTTTCACTTACATGCAGCTACACTTTCCCATTTGGTATTTTGTTGTTCTTTTATTCGTTCCTGATATTACCATGCTTGGTTACGCAATGAATAAGAAAATAGGTGCGATTGTTTATAATTTCGGACATACATTTATTCTTCCACTGCTTTTAGCTTTAGGTTACTTATATTTTTCAAACGATTATCTGCTTTTAGGATCGATCATCTGGATCGCTCATATCTGTATGGATAGAGCAATAGGCGCTGGATTGAAATATCAAAATTCTTCATTTACTAATACACATATGCAAAGGCTTTAGCGTGTTCCAATGTAACCGAATATTCTTGAAAATGGAAAGTCTCATTCAAAGCCGCGATGAACGCGGCTTTTTGCTTTATGGGACCAAGTTCTTGTCATTGGGCAATGTCAAGAATTGGGTCCCATTCCCGATGGCATGAATTTACACCGGTTGATCCAGCTACACCTGTTGTAAAAACAGGGGGAAGGATTAAGCTAACGGGAGGCGACCGCTAAAAAATGATTTTTAAATAACAATAGCAATATAATAAACTACAATATTAATTTATTGTAAAACGATAAATCACATGATAAAATCATGTTGTTATTAAATAAGTGAGGTGTTTTAAATGAATGTAAAACGAGGTTCAACCACTTTCTTAAAGGTAATCATTTTTCTGATTGGAATTGCAGTGCTTGCCGTGTGTATATTTTTGTTGCCTGAAGCAGCCAGAAGAGACGCGATAGAGCGTCCAGGTGATTATTCGCTATATCCACTTTTGGTATGTGCCTATGGAATATGTATTGCGTTTTTTGTAGCGTTTTATCAAGGATTTAAACTTTTAACCTATATCGAGAAGAACAATGCTTTCTCTGAGTTATCTCTTCAATCTTTGAGGGTAATAAAAAAATGCGCTTTTACTGTCATTTTCTTCATTTTGTTAGCAATAGCTTATTTGAGGGTGCATGCTCAATTCACAGGTGATGATGCAGCAGGTCCAATATCTCTAGGTCTAATTGGGGTTCTAGCAACAAGTATCATCGCAGCCATTGTGGATGCACTTCAAAAGCCATTAAACAATGCCTTGAAATAACTTTGGACAAGAAATACGTTCAACTGTCAGAGGACAGAACCTTACGTACAATGAATGCCGCCTTAGTGCGGTATTTTTGTTCTATGTAAGTAAAAAGGGGCACTCCAATCTTACTCAGCAGCCTCTTATAACTAGAATATATTCATTTTGCCGCCATGAGCAATCAAATGTTCTGACCGCCAGAGATTTCGGTTCTCTGTAAGTGATGTTCTATGGCGATCTCATATACATTGATGAAGAGATTGTTGAGATTGCGGGCGTTACAGAAGCTTGCGGTGTCGGAGCTGGTTATAGGAATGGGTCAAATCATGTGGAACTCGCTTCGGGTCGTCTCTTTTTGCATTACCAAGAAAAATTGTAAATTCAACTTATATCGTTTTGTAGATTCGTATAGATTTTTATAGCTAAGACTTATACTGAAAAATGAAAGCGGTTTATTGTAAAGTTAAACTATTTAAGGAGGAATTTTCAAATGAAAAGATTAACAGGAAAGAAAATCGCGGCTGTCACTGTACTAACATTATCTCTTATATCCACAGGATGTGCGGCAAAAAATCAGCCGAATGTACAAACAAAAAACACGACCCCAATTGAATCCGCTTCCAACGCAAATATGAGCAATGCTGTCAAACCCAATGTACCCAACATTCATATATTAGCAATGGGCGGCACGATCGCCGCGGCCGGCTCTGGTGCTGCTCAAACTACCGGTTATCAGGTGGGGGTTCTGACTCCGGATCAACTTATTGAAGCGGTGCCATCACTACAAGATATTGCTAACCTGACAACGACTCAAGTGGCGAAAATGGATTCAGGGACATCCAATACCGATGCCGTCATGGTTAAGCTGGCGAAGGAAGTTCAAAAGACATTGGATGATCCAAAGTATGACGGCGTAGTCATCACTCATGGTACGGATACATTGGAAGAGACTGCTTACTTCCTCGATTTGACTGTTCATTCCGATAAACCGATCGTGTTCGTCGGCTCCATGCGTCCCTCAACGGCATTGTCTGCTGACGGCCCGTTCAACCTATACAATGCTGTAGCGCTAGCCGGTTCTAAAGAAGCCCAGGGTAAAGGGGTACTGATCTCCTTTAACGATAAAATTGGAAACGCGCGGGATACTTTTAAAACCAGTACTACCGGGGTTGATACCTTCAAAAATCCAGAATTAGGCTACCTTGGGTATATGCAAGGAGGCAAACCTTACTTTTACAACTTGCCGGTTAGAAAACATACAAACCAGTCCGAATTTGATATTCGCAGTATGACTGAAGATCATTTGAAGCGTGTCGATATCGTCTATTCACATGCCAATGATGACCGGGTAATGGTTGACGCGGCGGTTTCGGCCGGAGCGAAAGGGATTATCCATGCCGGTACAGGCAACGGCTCCGTTCATGTAAAGACACTTCCAGGTCTACAGGATGCTATAAAGAAAGGTGTTGTCGTTGTTCGCGGTACCCGTGTACCTGAAGGTATAGTTACCAGAGAAACAATCGATGACGACAATCAATTTGTCGTTTCCGACAATCTGAGCCCTCAAAAAGCGCGCATCTTGCTGATGTTGGCACTCAGCCAAACCCAAGATATACAAAAGATCCAAAAGGATTTTAACCAATACTAGGAGATTAGTGTTAGCTGACGGTGAGCTCCACGGTAAGGGTTAATGCGACACTGGTGTTGTATGGTGGAGCAGTGTAACCAAGCAGTATAAAGTGGAGCTCAGGGCGAAGTGAAGACTGATATGAGAGCATTTCTTGAGAAATCAAGCTGATTCATTTTATAGAAGCCGGGGGATTCAGGGATTTGCTCCTGATGCACCCGGCTTGTTCGTACTGCCGCAGGGGAAGCATCCCGCTTCTTCAAATTTGATAACGCTTTCTTAAGAATGTTGGCTTACCTCGGCTGCCTCCTCCGGGATAGACTAGAATCAAAAGGAGGAGCGCTGATGGAATTCAATACCCATTTTCCAAATCAGGCCGCTGCCAAGGGTAGGGGAAGTGTTTCATTATGGAAGCGGTTTAAGAAGCAAAAGGTGCTGCATCTGTTCGTCGGACTCGGGATGATTTTTCTGCTGATCTTCTCCTACACGCCGATGTTCGGCATTCTCATGGCGTTTAAAGATTACAGAATCTCGGACGGGATTGAGGGGATTTTTACAAGCGAGTGGGTCGGGCTCAAATATTTCGATGAATTTATCCATGATTATCAATTTGGTACTATTGTCCGCAACACGCTGATCCTTAGCTTTTTAAAAGTGATCTTTGCTTTTCCGGCCCCCATTCTTCTTGCAATTATGCTGAATGAAGTGAAGAACATGGCGTTCAAGCGGTTCGTTCAGACAATCAGCTACCTGCCTCACTTTATCTCATGGGTTGTAGTTGTCGGCGTTTCTTACGCTTTCCTGTCATCCGATGTGGGAATGGTGAACAGACTCCTGATGGAAATGGGCCTCATCGACAAGCCGCTGGATATCTTGACGAGCCCCAATTACTTCTGGGGGTTTGCCGTCGCCAGCGCCATCTGGAAGGAGATGGGATGGTGGACCATCATCTTTTTGGCGGCTATAACCGGGATTAATCCTTCGCTTTATGAGGCCGCAGAAATGGACGGTGCCGGCAGATTGGCTAGGATCCGTCATATCACCTTCCCCGGTATGAAAGGGACGATAGTTGTAGTGCTCGTTCTGACCATTGGCAGTATTCTTGGCGGCGGACTGGTCGGTTCCAATTTCGAGCAGGCGTATCTGTTCGGGAACAGCATTAACAATCCGACTTCGGAAATCGTACAGACCTATGCATTTAAGGTCGGTTTGAGCGACGGCCGGTTCTCCTATGCAGCGGCGATTGATTTAATCCAATCCGTGATCTCGGTCATGCTGATCTTTACAAGCAATTACATCGCCAAGCGGGTATCGGGATCAAGCTTATTCTAGAAGGGAGGGGCAGGCGTGCTAAAGACACAGAAACAAAAAGATTTCATGTTTGACAGCTTTATTTATGTCGTCTTATCCTTCATCATCCTCACCATGTTATACCCGTTCTACTATGTACTGATCGCCTCTTTCAATAAAGGGACCGACACGCTTCTCGAAGGCGTCTATCTCTGGCCGCGGAGTATCACGCTTGAGAATTACAAGATCTTTCTCGGGGACTCGAAATGGGTTAGCGCCTTCCTGGTGACAGTCGCCCGGACGTTATCGGGAACACTGCTGAGCCTCCTGCTGACAAGCCTGGTCGCCTACGCGCTATCGCACCGGGATCTGCTGTTCAGCAAAACGTATTTTACGATTATCATTATTGCCATGTACTTCTCAGGAGGCCTGATTCCCTATTATGTAGTGCTGCGTTCGATCGGTCTGCTGAATTCATTTGCCGTTTACATTATTCCGTCCATGCTCAATACGTTCTTCCTGCTGATCGCCATTTCATTCTTCCGCGAAGTTCCGGGCGAACTGAAGGAGTCAGCCCACATGGACGGCGCAGGGGAGCTCGTTATATTTTTCAAGATCATCCTGCCGGTTTCGACTCCGCTGCTGGCCACGATGGCGCTGTTTATGGGTGTGGGACAATGGAACTCCTGGCTGGATTCGGCCTATTTCGTGCAGTCGGATCATCTCCGTACCCTTACCTTCCGAATGATGGAAGTGATCAACCAGAGCAATGCCCCGATGGATGCCCTGGCTGTCGCCAATCGCGGAGCCTCGGGTGTCACCAGCTTCTCGCTGCAGGTGACCTCGATGGTTGTTTCCATCGTGCCGATCATTTGCGTTTATCCTTTCCTGCAAAAATATTTCGTGCATGGCATCATGCTCGGATCTGTGAAAGGCTGAGGACCGCCGGTCATGGAACCCGAATAACTACTAAACCTGGAATGCTTATGGTATTTTAGAGAGAACTAACCGCACAGGGGGCCCCTCACACCCATGAGCATCGTACGAAAAATAATACTAGGTTACGTTATATTGATTTTTATCCCGGTCGTTACATTCGGCTACTACTATTACGTACAGATTTACGGCAATCTTACCCAGCAGTTGGTGGAAAGCCGCCAAAAAATTTTGGAACAGGCCTATTCAAACATGAAGGCGGATCTCGTCCGTATCGGTTCGATCCAACGTTTTTTACAGTATAACCCCTATGTAACGGATTACCTGGAAGGAATGTATACCTCCGATTCGGAGAGTATTTATGCCTACAACCGTTATATTAGTCCCATCATCTCCCAATCGCTGTTTACGAATCCTGAAATTGAGGCATTCAGAATCTACAAAACCAAGCAGCAGGCGCTGCCGATTACCGACCGGTTCCTGGACATTTCGGCGCTCCCGCCAGAGCGAGCCAAGATTGTGAACGGGCTGAAGCCCGGTCATGGAGTATGGATCTTGTCCGGTTACGGTGCGGCCCCTCCGCCGCTCGTATTCTATCAGAATCTGTACAATACGGATTTTACCGAGGTTATAGGGCTTCTGGAACTCCGTATAAACAGCGAACTGATCAGCAGATTCTATGAGGCGACAGGGAACGGGAACTACTGGGCTGCCCTGATGCTTCCCGAACAGGGAGTGCCGGCGACAGTAAGGGATACCCATCCGGACATTGACGATATGACATGGGAGCAGCTTAACACAGACGGCGGGATATCTTACTTCATTAACCGGAAGTCGATCGTCAATCAGCTGGAGGTCGCAGAGCTTGGCGCCCGGATCGTCGTCATCGGCAAAGTGGATGAGGTGTTTCATCCGGTCAAGCGCAAGGGGATCATCATGATTTCTATGATCCTTATTCTTCTGCTCGCCATGTCCCTCGCCTATTACGCGCTGGCTTCTACCATTACGAAACGGATTCTGCGTCTTGCCAGACACATGCGCAACGTAAACGACAGCAACATGAAACAGTTCGTCAGCAGAGAAGACAAGTCCAGCCGCCAGGATGAGATCAGTTTTTTAACCGGTACATATAATTCAATGATTCAGCGCATGGACGAATTGATTAACAATGTCCACCGTGCCGAGCTGAGAAATAAAGAGGCGGCTTATAAAGTGCTTCAGGCACAGATTAAACCGCATTTTCTCTACAATACGCTGGAGACGATCCGCATGCTTGCGGAATCCAACAATGACAAGGAAGTAGCGGACATATCGTACTGGTTCGGGAAGCTGATGCGGTACAGCTTGTCCTCCAAGGAGGATCAAACCGTCCTGGCCCGTGAAATCGAAACGGTGATCTTCTATCTCAATATTCATACGATGAGGCTGCAGAACAGGCTCACCTATGAAATCGATGTTGCCGTCGATGCGGAGCAGCTCCCGTGCCCGCGCTTCATTCTACAGCCCCTGGTCGAGAACTGTATTATCCACGGAGCTTCCGCGACGCTGCGGCCCGTTCATATCAAGCTTCAAGCATCTGAAGATCCCGAAGAAATCCGCATCCGGATTTCGGACAGCGGAACAGGGATCCCGGAAGACAAACTGCAGGCCCTCCGGTCCAGACTGTCCAAGGGAGCCGAGTCCTCTCTGCCGGTTGAGGAGACGGAAGGGGGAGTAGGCCTCTTTAACGTCAGCGAAAGGGTAAAGTCCTTTTTTGGCGGTGATTCCAAATTGATTCTGGACAGTGTCCGGGGAGAAGGAACCTATCTTACCATTGTTATAGCCAAAAGGATTGAAAAAACGTAAAGCGTCCCGCGGAGTTCTTAAAATTTGACAACGCTTTCTTAAGGATGTTGGCTTACGCCGCTCCTTCTTCACAGATTAAACTTAAGACATGAAAGAGCGGGCCCCTTACAGTTTCTCAAGCTTTTGTAATCGAAACGAAGATCTAAAAATCAATGCTGGAGGGTCTATATGAGACTAAAAAGAGGCAAGAAAGCACTGCTTGCGTCACTGAGCGTCGTCATGCTGACAGCAATATTGTCCGCTTGCGTCAGCGGCAATAACAACTCCAACCAGAGCGCAGGAGCTGGGGCTGAGAATCAGGCCTCAACCGATAACGGGAAAGTCAAGGAACTCTCGCTGTTCATCGACGCTTCCTGGTATCCGGTGAAAGAATGGAAAGGGCCTGTTGCCGAGAAGATTACGGAAAAGACGGGCGTAAAGCTCAATGTAACGGTAGCTGCGGACGATAAACAGCTTCCGTTGATGATTTCTTCCGGCGACCTGCCGGACCTGGTGTTCACTTACGCCAATATAGACCGCATGTCCGATTCCAAGCTGTCTTATCCCTGGAACGAGCTGATTAAAAAGTATGCTCCGGACTTTACCATCGATGATACAAGAATCGCAATTCATACGATGGACGACGGCAATTTCTATACGGTCCGCAACTCTTTTGCGACGCGGGAAGAAATGAGCCGGAATAAATACGCGGTTGGCAGCGATGGAAATCCCGGCATAGCGGTAAGAGAGGATCTTCTGGAACAACTCGGCAATCCGCCTATTCAATCGGTCGAAGATTTCGTGAAGGTATTGGGCATGGTGAAGGAAAAGTACCCGGATATGATCCCGCTCATCATGGACAAAGACTGGATTGAACAGTATTTTCTCCAGCAGTTTGGTGTAGAGGCGCTGATCGATGGCTGGTACGAACGCGATGGCAAAATTGATTATGCGATCAGACAACCGGAAATGCTGGCGTTCTTCAAGTTTATGAACAGCCTCTATCGCAGCGGCTATATTTTGGGCGAAAACTATGCCTACACCAACGATCAGATCGACGATCAATACGCGCTAAGCGGCAAAGCGTTTGCCCACAGTCATACCGTCAGTGCGGCGGACATGGATAACATCAAAGCCGAGAGCGGCGGAAAGCCGTACAAATTCAAAATGCTGCCGAGCGCCTTATCGGAGAATGCGAAAATCGTCAGCACGGGACTTGGCTTCGCGGGTACGTTTATCACCAAAAAGAACAAGGATCCCGAGGCCTCGATTAAATTCCTCCAATACCTGGCAAGCGATGAAGGCAAAAAATTAACGATGTTCGGCGTCGAGGGCGAGCATTGGACATGGAATGACGAGGGATACCCGAATTTGAAATATTCACCTTCCGATGCCGACTTTATTAACAACAACGGGATCAAGTGGTGGTATTTGTACAACGACGGGATTATGGAAGGCCTGCAGGGATATGTTCCCGGAACGCAGAAGACGCAGGCATTGATGCAAAGAAAAGAAATAACGGTTTATAAACCGGAAATAGGCCTGATCCAGACACAGCCGGATTCCGGGGAAAAGACGATCAAGACGAAGATTGACGAAATGATTAAGAATGAGAAAGTAAAAATATACCTGGCCCAATCGGAAGAAGAAGCCGTTGCCAATTATGAAAGCATGATCAAAAACGCCGAGAAGATGGGTCTGCAGCGGCTCGTGGATTGGGCAAATAAAGTGTATCAGAAAAAAAAGAATTTGTTTGTCAAATAAATGAAGAAGTTCGGTAGGGCCCCGTTGTCCCTATCGAACTTTGTTCGTATACAGGATGAGGGAATGCATCCGCTCGTCAGCATCACGGAAAGGATGGGGAGTCGAAATGAAAGTACTGGCTGTTGACGATGAGCCGCTGATCCTGAGCGGGTTGGTTAAAATTATACAGGAAGTAGCGCCCCTCGGGACCGAGGTCCGCAAAGCGGCGAATGCCTATGAAGCGCTTGATACGATGAAGGATTATATGCCCGATGTAACCATTACAGATCTGAACATGCCCGAGAAAAACGGCTTTGAACTGATTGAAGAGGCCAAACTCGGCGGGTGGTGCGACCGCTTTATTATCCTGACAGGTTACGGTGAATTTGAATATGTGCGCAGAGCGCTTCGTACTGGTGTAGTTGACTATCTGTTAAAGCCGATCGACAAGAATGAAATCGCATCGCTGCTTGGACATATAAGGGAAGAGCTGCCGAACGAATCTGACACCGAGTATTCAATCCATGCCAAACGCATTCTCACCTATATCCAAATTCACTTCAGAAAAGACCTGTCATTGGATCATCTTGCCGAACGTATGAATCTTCATCCTAACTATATCAGCAGCTTGTTTAAAAAAGAAACCGGCCATACGTTTGTAAATTACCTGAATATGCTGCGCATTCAAGCGGCTCAAGAGCTGCTGATGTCGAGCACCGAGCTCTCCGTCAGCGCGATCGGCCAGCAGGTCGGATATGACAGCAAGCATTATTTCTCGAAGGTATTCAAGAAATATACAGGCACTACTCCAGGTGCTTACCGGAATCACGAATAGAAGAGTGAAGGGATGAGCGTTGAATGTGGGAGTGGGGAATGGCGGCCACTTCGGCGATATGAAAGGAATGCTATCTGGGAACGTTAGTTGAACGATCTAGGAGCAGTTTGCCGCGGCAGCTGCTTCATTTTTTCATTTAAGGAGCGGGCAGCAAATGGTCTCTCCATAGAGGGAGGATAGTTGAATATTATTTCCGGTGAACCGAAGAGATTTCCCTTACATTTTTTTAGCTTTGCTGTCACAATTCACATCCCTTGCCCGACATATAGGTAAAATTTGAAAGGGATGATGAGCGATGCAAAAGGTTGATGTGGTCGTAGTTGGTGGAGGGATTGCGGGTTTAACCGCCGCAATTTACGCAGCCATAGCCGGGAAACAAACGATGGTCATTGAAAAACAGTATCGAGTAGGCGGCCGGGCCATTTCCAATAAGAAAAAAGGGGCTAACTTCAATTTGGGCGTGCATGCCTTGTATAAGGGAGAGGCATACGATACATTCCGGGAATTGGGACTGACCCTGCAAGGAAACCAACCTTCGATTGATGCCTACGGCATCTGGAAAGGGAAGTTGAAACCATTGCCTATGGATATGAAGTCCTTGTTTACGACCCCGTTGCTGTCTTGGAAAGGAAAGATGGAGTTTGCTTCCTGTCTAATGAAACTTTCAAAAGCGGATACTCGTCCATTTGACCGGATCAGTATCCGCCAATGGGTCGAAGGGAATTTGCGGGATCCCATGGTGCGCAATATCTTTTATTCGTTACTTCGTACAGCCAGTTATGTGGCAGGGCCGGATTTGCCAGCCGCGGGTCCTGTGTTAAAACAGCTGCAGAATGCCCTTAAAGGCGCGTTGTACCTGGATCGTGGCTGGGGCGAATTGATCGAGGAATTGCGAAAAAAAGCATTCGACCTGGGGGTGCGATTAGTAACAAATACCAAAGTCTCGTCCATCGATACCCGTGACGGGATCGTGCGGCAGGTTCTCTGTGAAGACGGAACGAAAATCGATACACACTATGTTATCCTTGCCACATCACCTTCTATCGCAAATGAGCTGGTGCCCTTTGCAGAAAAAACCGCCCTTCATACCTGGAAGGAACAGGCGATTGAAGTCACCGCGGCTTGCCTGGACGTGGCCTTAAAACGACTTACCAAGCCTAACCAACAATTTGCTTACGGGATTGATCAGACCGTGTTTCTTACCAATCAATCACGTGCGGCTTATCTAAGTGACGATGGCGCGCAAGTCATATCGCTCATTAAGTACCAAGGGATAGAAACTGACCCGGATAAAGATTTGCGCGAACTGGAAGGTTTACTGGATTTGATGCAGCCGGGTTGGCGAAAAGAATTGATTGTCAAGCAATATCTTCCTAAAATAACGGTTTGTCATGACTTTATGCATGTCAAACGTCTCGAGAATCCCGGCCCTGCTGTCCCGGAAATACAAGGATTATACGTAGCAGGGGAATGGGTGTCCCACGGTGAACTATTGGTTAATGCCGCGACGGCAAGCGCCAAAAGAGCCATACAACACATGCTCTCCCTTGAGGGGAAGGAGAGGAATCCCTTTTATGAGCACAGAGGAATTATATAAACGTTATAAAACGGAGCTGTTTTCGTTAGCCTATCGAATGCTCGGCAGCGTCATGGATGCAGAAGATATTGTACAAGATGCCTTTTTGAGCTATGACGGACTGTCTGACGTCGAGACCATTCGAAACGAAAGGGCATTCTTATACAGAATCGTAACGTGCCGCTGTCTCGATCTTCTGCGCTCGTCATCGAAAAAACGGGAAATGTACGTCGGTCCATGGCTTCCTGAGCCCCTGATTGGAAGAGGAGATTCGGGCGACGATCCTTCCAATAAGTATTTGCGGGCGGAGTCGATTTCCACGGCTTATCTGCTGCTTCTACAGCAATTGAGTGCTAAGGAACGGGCGGTCTTTCTTCTTCGAGAGATTTTTCATTATTCGTTTGAAGAGATTTCCGATATCGTTGGGAAAAGCAGTGCGAATTGCCGGCAAATTTTCCACCGCGCCAAAAAAAGCATCCATTTCGACCCGGACAAACAACCATCGGTCTCCATTGCGGAGGAGAAGATTAAAGAGTTTGTGAACTCGCTTTTGCAGGGAAATACGACGAAGCTTCTCGAACTGGTTAGTGAAAATGTTGTGTTCTACTCGGACGGCGGAGGCAAAGTAAGAGTGGCGCAAGTGCCTGTTATCGGGTTTGAGAAAGTGCTGAAGCTGCATCAAAATTTGATCAGCATGCATGGGGATAAAATTGCGTATTCGTTCCTTATGGTGAATGGGCTCCCTGGAATTCGCATTCGCTTGGATGTAGGAATTCAATATGTTTATTCTTTTGCTTATCGAGATCACAAGATCGAAGCGATCTATAATGTCGCCAATCCGGCAAAGTTAAGGCATCTATAATTTCCATTCCCCCCCCCCAACTACCGACAGTGTTGCTTCCACCGGACGGCCGCTCACCTTCTCATCCAATCCGCTGATTATGTTCCTTCAGTTAAAGAATTGATGCAGTTTTCCTTGAACGCAAGGTCTGCATCAATTATTTTTTTATGAATTTTATCGTGACTCACATTTCAAAACTGTTGACTTGGAGGAACGCATATGAATGAGAAATGTATTAATGTAAACAATCTTACAAAAGTAGAGGAGACAATGTTTATCACGTTGTATGCGAGGGCATTGGACTATAGATCAAAGAATCCGATCCTATTTGATAAAACAGCTCAAAAAATAGTCGACCACCTTGATTACGATTTTAAAAAATTGAAAGTAACAAAGGAGAAATATAATACAGCCATCAGGACCAAAGAACTGGATGACCGGATAAAGAGGTTTATTGCCAGAAATGCCGGTGCAGTAGTTCTGGACCTGGGCTGCGGCTTAGATAGTAGGGTGCTAAGAGTCCATCCGCCGGATGAGGTAAGTTGGTACGATGTTGATTTTCCCGAGGTGATCAAGCTGCGTAAACACTTTTATACAGAAAGAAGCGGATATCATATGATAGGTGCTTCGCTGCTTGACGCCAACTGGCTAAGCGGGATACCTTCGGATCGCCCTGTGATTATAGTCGCAGATGGAGTTTTGCCGTTCATTGGGGGAGAGGACATAAAAGAGCTTTTTAATAGATGTACAAACTATTTTCATTGTGGAGAAATAGCTTTCAACGGCTACACTACATTAGCAGTAAAATTGATGAAAAATACTCCTTCAATTAAAGCGATTGGAATTGAAGCTAATATGGGATTTGATGATCCAAGGGAACCGGAAATCTGGTCCCCTCGGTTAAAATTAGCGGAGGAGGCATTCCTGATTGAATCGTCATACGCCTCAAAAATGCCATTAGGATTCAGAATTTTGTCAAAATGGATGTCACTAAGTCCTAATCTGAAAAGAGAAGGCGGGAGGATTCTGCGATACAAGTTCTGCTGGAAATGCCGATAAATTCGTAGGTAGTGATATACGATCCAAAAAATACCTCAGGAATGGATCGCATAAAAGAAAAGACACTACCTACATGTACATGCAGCGTCTTTTTGTAATCAATGGAACCGCCTCGAATCAGAACCCGTTCCACACAATCGTCTGCTCCGCCGGGAAACGGGTGGTCGGCCGGGCCGGTTTAACCGCTCTGCCGACGGCTACAAGCAGGACCGGAATGTAACGCGAAGGGACGTTGAAAGCTTTGACGAAGGCATCGGCGTCGAAGCCGACCATCGGGCCTGAGTCGAGCCCTTTCGCTTTCGCGGCCAGCATGAGCTGCATGGCGGCGAGCGAAGCGTTGCGAATGGCTTCATCCCGCCGGTATGTGGGGGAAGCGTTCGCATATGCAGATTCGATTTGCTCGATCATGACCGGGTAAGAGGAATAACCCGCGTATGCGTCGTCAAGTCCGGCCTGGACGGCGGGTTTGAACACGGCTTCGGCATTCCGGTTGGCCTCCAGATCCCCGAGGATGGCGACGGTAACGGAAGCGTCGACGACTTGCTTTTGGCCATTCGCGATAGGACGCAGTTTCTCCTTGGCTCCTGACTCGGTAAAGGCGATGAACTTCCAATGCTGAAGATTCCAAGACGACGGGGCGCTGCCCGCGATTTCCAGAAGCTCTTTGATTTCTTGTTCGCCGAGTTTGTAAGAGGGATCAAAGTACCGGACGGAATGACGTTCACGGAATACGGATACAAAATCGGCTTGTATGGATGACATGTTTCATCGACTCCTTTGATTGATTGTGCAATGCTTAAGCCTCATCTGGCTTTTCCATGGCTGGGATGGCGGTCTTGCGATTCCGTTTTTTGGAGAGACCTCGCTCGACCGAAACAATTGGTTCCCATGACTCCCGCTACAATCATACAAAAGCGATTTCTATCTGACTGTAGGTAAAGCTTGGATCGTGTTCGCGAACTTGAATCCGTTAATTGACATGGTAAGCTGAATTGCCGGTTGGAACAATATCGTCTTTTTAAAAGTGTATCGATACAGTTGCCCGAACAGTAAAGAATGACTAGAGGAAGCGAGGAAGAGGAATGAAAAAATATGTGGATATTCTCTCCGATATGGAGAAAAAAATAGCCGAAGGGAATTTCGCTTCGGGTCAAAAGCTGCCATCCGTCCGCAATGCGGCGAAGCTGTACGGCTGCAGCGTCAGCACGATTACGCGGGCTTACGCGGAACTCGAGAAGTGCCACGCGATATACTCCATCGCACAAAGCGGCTATTACGTGGTGGAAAAGCCGGAGGGCCGTTCCGACGGTATGGAGAGCAGGACGATCGATTTTGCCGCTACGTCGCCGGATCCCAGCGTGTTTCCGTATTTGGATTTCCAGATCTGCGTGAACAAAGCGTTGGATACTTACAAATACGATCTGTTCACCTGCGGCGATGCGAAGGGGCTGAAAACGCTTCGTCAAACGCTCGTTACCCATTTGGCCGACGACCAAGTGTTTGCCGAGCCGGAACGGATCGTGATCATGTCGGGTGCTCAGCCCACGCTCGAACTGCTTGCCAAAATGCCGTTCCCGAATGGGAACTCGGTCATTCTGGTTGAACAGCCGAGCTATGATATTTATTTGCGGTTCTTAGAAGCGGAGGGCATTCCGGTAGGCGGAATCGCCCGTACGGCGGCGGAGATTGATTTGCGGGAGCTGGAGGACAAATTTAAGTTTGGCCGAATTAAGTTTTTCTACACCATGTCGAGGCACCACAGTCCGCTGGGTACCTCGTACAGCGTGGAGGAGAGAAAAGCGATCGCCAGGTTGGCGAGCAAATATAACGTATACGTTGTGGAGGACGATTACATGGCCGATTTGGGCGAAGAACCGGGTATGGATCCCATTTATGCCTATAACGGATCATCCCACGTCGTCTATGTGAAAAGCTTCTCGAAAATCGTTTTCCCGGGACTCCGGATCGGCGCCGTCGTATTGCCGGAAAAGCTGCTGAAGACGTTCGACGAATACAAAAGGTACGCGGACACCTCGCAGCTGTCCCAGGCGGCGCTCGAGGTGTATATTAAAAGCGGCATGTATGAGCGGCATAAGCGCAAAATCAGCAGCCAATATGCAGCCCGGATCCGCGCTCTGAACGAGGCGGTGCGGAAGTATAACCAGGAGGGGCTCATCCAAATACCGGATGTCCGCTACGGTGTGTTCGTGCAGTTCAAGGTGCCGCAAACGGTCAATCTTGAACGTCTGATGAACCGGCTCGCGGCAAGGGATATCCATGTCGCTTCCGGCAAGCCGTTTTATTTGTCGGATCATTTGAAGCGGGAGAAGTTTTTGCGGATCAGCATCGCGCGGGCGAAGCCCGAACAAATCGAGGAGGGGGTCAGGGCGATAGTGGAGGAAGTGAGACAGGAAGCCCGGCACCCGGCTTAAATAGCATCGCCGCCGCAAGCACGCGACGGCGTTTTTGAAGTAAGTAAGAATAGCCTGGTAAAGACATCTGGCTGTATTACAAATATTATTGCCAGGAAATCGATGGAGCAGGTATGGGGACGACGTTCTCCCGAATCATGCTCCCGAACGCGCTCCCCGCGATTATCACCGTGTTGCTCTTTTCGTTCGTGTGGCAATGGAATGATAGCTTCTTTACGACAACGTATTTGTCTTCAGGCAAGGTTATGTCCGTGCAATTGGCTGCGCTGCCCTATAATCTATCCGGAATTACGGACGGGGTTTCATCCCAGTCGGACCCTTTCTATTTGAGTATGGTGCAGGATACAGGCATCCTGTTGGCGATCCTCCCGCTTATCCTCATGTACTTCTGCGTGCAGCGATACTTCGTTGTAGGGATTGAGCGTACAGGTATTGTCGGTTAAGGCCAAACGCTACCCCCGATTAATGACCGGCTAATGACGCACGGTATGGATCGGGAGTTGCTTTCTTATGGGCATTGGGACATGAGGGCGATGGACAGACTAATATACATATTTTTTAATATGATTTTTAGTTGTGTTTTCTGGGTATTCGTCGAATATCGTTTTCAATATGATTAGATCAACGCAGTGACAGCGTTTACAATATGATAGTCAGAAGGAGGACAATAAAGGACATGAAAAAAAAGAAAAAGTGGCTGGCTGTGCTGACGGCCGCCGCGTTGACGGCAAGCACGGGCTCTTCGTTGACAACGATTCCCGGCAAGGCATTCGCAGCGGATTCGATCGCAAGCGAAGCTGTACGGCCGGACATCGTGCCAGTGAAAACGCAAGCCTATGAATGGGGCAGGGTGAAGATCGTCGGCGGCGGACTCATTACGGGCATCATTTATAACCCGACGGAGAAGGATCTCATCTATGCCCGTACGGACATGGGGGGCGCCTATCGCTGGGACCCGGCGACCAAGACGTGGATTCAGCTGCTGGAGTGGCTGAACATGGAAGACTGGAACCTGTCGGGCGTGGAGAGTCTGGCAACCGACCCTGTCGATCCGAACCGCGTCTACATTGCGGCCGGGACCTACTCGAACGATTGGGTGCAATCGAACGGTTACATTCTTCGTTCGAAGGACCGGGGACAAACGTGGGAGAAGACGGAAATGCCGTTCAAATTCGGCGGCAACATGCCCGGCCGGACCATGGGTGAACGACTGGCTGTCGACCCGAACGATAACCGGATCCTCTATTTGGGAGCCCGCAACGGCAACGGGTTGTGGAAGAGCGAGGACTATGGAGCGACATGGCATAAGGTGAGCAGCTTCATTGCAGTCGGCGACGTGGAGGATGGTTACGGCGGTAAAGTCGGTCCTGTATGGATCGCCTTCGATCCTTCAACGGGCTCTGCGGGCCATGCGACGCAGACGATTTATGCCGGTTTGGCGGACACGCAGACGAGCATTTACAAGTCGGTCGATGGCGGGGTTACCTGGGAACCGGTTGCGGGCCAGCCGAAGCAGGGATTCCTGCCCCACCACGCAACGCTGGGTTCGAGCGGTATGCTGTACGTAACGTACAACTCGGAGATCGGACCGTTCACCGCCGGCAGCGGTTCGGTATGGAAGTTGGATACGAAGACGGGTGAGTGGTCGGACATCAGCCCGGGCGGAGCCGGCGACACCAGCAATCCGTACGGCGGTCTTGCCGTCGACGCTCAGCATCCCGATACGCTGATGGTTACGACGCTGAACAAATGGTGGCCTGATAACCAGTTTTACCGTAGTACGGACGGCGGACAAACATGGAAACCATTTTGGGAGTTCACCTCGCATCCGAAGCGCGACAACCGGTACACGATCGATTATTCGATCTCGCCATGGCTCGATTGGGACATTCAGCGCGATCCGGAGACCGATCCGGTAACCTCGCCAACGCTTGGCTGGGGGATCGGCGACCTGGAGATCGATCCGTTCAACTCCGACCGAATCATGTACGGTACCGGGGCGACGCTGTACGGCTCCGAGGACATGACCGATTTCGACAAGGGCGAGAAAATCGGGATCTCCGTCATGGCTAACGGGATTGAAGAGAATGGAATTCTAGCCTTGATTAGTCCTTCATCCGGAGCGCCGTTGATCAGCGGGATGGGCGATATCGGCGGTTTCCGCCATGCAGACTTGAATACGTCGCCGCATATGATCAGAAATCCTTATTTGAATTCCACCCTCGATATGGACTACGCGGAGACGAATCCGAACTTGATCGTGCGGGTCGGACATACACAGTCGGACATCGTCGAGCGGATGGGGGTATCGACGGACAACGGCGTCATCTGGACGCCGGCGACCAATCCCTGGCAGGCGGGAGTGCCCATCAACTACAACACGGGCGGAGGATATGTGGCGGTCGGCGCGAACTGCCATACGATCGTATGGGCTCCGAATCTGGATGGTAACGGCGAATTCCCGGTAAGCTTCACGACCGACCTTGGCAAGACGTGGACGGCCTCGAAAGGCATTCCGCATGGTGCGATGGTCTCTTCGGACCGCGTCAATCCGGACAAATTCTACGGTTTCCTTGACGGGACGTTCTATGTCAGCACGGATGGCGGCGCCAACTTCTCGGCTACGGCAGCTTCCGGGCTGCCGAAAAATCTGAATGGCAAGTTCAAGGCTGCTCCTGAGGCCGAGGGCGATATCTGGCTTGCCAGCTCGGAAGGATTGTTCCGTTCGACGGATTCGGGAGCGAGCTTCAAGAAAGTAAACGGCATCAGCGAGGCTATGTCCGTCGGTTTCGGTAAAGAAGCGCCGGGCAAAACGCATAAAACGATCTATGCCGGCTTGAAAGTGAACGGCGGCAAGTACGGGTTCTACCGTTCGGAGGACGAGGGAACGAGCTGGATCCGCATGAATGACGATCAGCATCAATTCGCGAATGCAGTCGGGACGATTACGGGCGATGGACAAGTGTACGGCCGGGTATATATCGGAACGAACGGTATGGGCATCGTGCGCGGCGATATGAAACAGGATGCGGCGGTGCAAGGGTTCCATGTGAACGATTTGACGGTTGAGGCCGGTAAATCGGCTGCACTGGCTCCGGTATTCGACGGCGGCGCATCCAGCCGTCCGGTCGTCTGGTCATCGAGCGACGAATCCGTTGCGAGCGTCTCGGGAGACCAGGTAACCGGACTGAAGCCGGGGACGGCCGCGATCGCCGCTGTAAGCGCGGATGGCCAATATGCCGCCACGGCAGTCGTCACCGTCATGCCGGCAATCACGCAGAGCAACGGCAAGATCCATGCCGAGCCGACTGTGAACGCCGATGGAACCGCATCCGTATCCTTAGGCGGGGACATCGTGCGGAACGCGATTGAGCAGACGCCGGACAAGAAGGTGACCGTCGAGGTGAAGCCGCTGGCAGACGTCAAAGCCGTGAGAGTCGAAATGCCGGCCCAGTCGCTTTCTTATGCGGACGAGCGCGGTGTCAAAACGATCGCGGTCGACAACGGACTTGCCGTCGTCTCGATTGATCCGAAGCTGGTACGCGGAACCCGTCCGTCGCCAGCTGCCAGCGTTGCGGTTCAAGTCGGCATCGTGGATGCAAGCACGCTTCCAGGTGACATGCGGAGCAAGCTGGGCGACAGCAGGGTGCTCGACTTCAGCTTGACAGATGCCGGGAAGCCGGTGACGAAATTCGACGGCAACGACGTCCGCGCGGCGATCGGCTATACGCTTAAGGACAGCGAGAAACCGAACCGGGTTAAACTCTATTATTTGAACGATAACGGAAAACTGGAAATCATAAAAAATGCGAATTACAATCCGAAAACGGGCAATGTCGAGTTCAAAGCGAAGCGGCTCGGCAAATACGCAGTCAAGTATAACTAAGTCATCCTTATAGACGTTTGGGCTGTCCCAAAGTAGAATGAACCTGCTTGGGGACAGCTATCAATCGACACTATCCTAAAGGCCTGCAGCAAGAAATGCGCCTAAAGGTATCAAGCAAAAGCTATCGCTATGGAAAGGAAGGTTTAGTTCAATACGCATACTACAGTACAACGAAAGGAATGACATCAAATGAAAAGAATTTTTTCATTGTTCATAGCTCTCTTAATTCTTTTGCCTCCATTAGCGATGGTGCCGCATACTGCATCGGCGGCACCATCAGCCCCATATGTTGTGAATTACAGCGGTAGTAATAATCTATCTCAAAGTAATGATTCCACCGTTGTACCTGGAAGCACCGGTGTTGCCTCCCAGAGATTTGTTGTTTCAGGGAGCGGCTGGAACGGGGCCTTTTACACGGATTGGGGCACACATGATGTATCTGCTTACAATACGTTAGATTTTTGGGTAAAAGGAGGAGCTGGCGGCGAAGCTCTTTCCATGAATGTTAGCGATGGGACGAATAGTTATACCGCAAACATCCAAACACCTTCCGATGCATCCTGGAAGCACGTCTCCATTGATTTCTCTGCTATGACCGGAGTTGATTTTACTAAGTGGAAATCAATTATATTTACCTGTAATACGAGTACTGTTAATACGACGTTCTATATGAATAACGTTCAGTTCTCATACGCAGATCCCTACACTGGACCACAAATAACAGTCGTGCCCTGGAATGGAGCACAATCAGCAATATCTCTTACCTTTGATGATGGTGTGGATTCGCAGCTTGATTATGCGGTCCCGGCTTTAAATGCAAAAGGCATGCAGGCTACGTTTTTT
The DNA here is from genome assembly GCF_027533645.1 of Paenibacillus caseinilyticus. Lineage (GTDB taxonomy): Bacteria > Bacillota > Bacilli > Paenibacillales > NBRC-103111 > Paenibacillus_G > Paenibacillus_G caseinilyticus. The sequence continues at coordinate 31,895 of NZ_JAQAGY010000024.1, read as the reverse complement.
ATAACGGAAACGGCAATCACGGGTAGCCGAAAAGAGGATTGGAAAAAACTCCCTTTGGCTGGCCATGAAATTGGAAACCATTCCAAACATCACTATGAACCAAGTGCCAATCCAACCCAGCCCTACCAAAGGACTTATGACGATACTTTAGGCTATGATGAAACGGTCGCTGCTCAAACAGAGATTGCACAAGCGATGGGCTCAAAAGTTGTAACTTATGCCTATCCTTACACGAATAATGATCCCTATCTTGTCAAATACCTGAAAGATACGCACCTTTCAGCAAGAGGGGGTTGGGGTAACGGAACTTACTATATGAAACCATCAGACACCCCCGATTGGATGAATATCTCTTCCCTGTTTACATGGGAGGAGGGAAGCTTCAATACGGACTACAAGGGTTGGGTAGATCATGCAATAAGCCAAGGAGCCTGGACAGTAATTACGGCACATGATGTTGGTGGTACTGCTACTTCCTTGCCACTGGATCAGATGAATGCATTGATTAACTATTTGGATACCAAACGATCCAGCATCTGGATCGCCCCTTGCGGGGCGGTAAGCGGCTACTGGAGGGCGCAGAAAACAATCGAAAGCCTTACACCAAATCCGACTTTAACCGGAACGAGTTACAATTGGAACGTTCCAGCCTCCTTCCCCAATAATATCAATCTAAAGGTGAAGCTAAAGAACGGGGATGGTTATCAGGTCGTACAAAATGGTCAAGTCATTCAACCTGATGCAGGCGGTAATTATACGATCTCCTTTGGTGCCAAGTCACTTGAATTGGAGCGTAAGCCATATGCTGTAAAGTACAGCAATTCGAATAACCTAACAGCAAGTACGGACGCTACGGTTGTACCCGGAAAGACCGGTGTCGCTTCACAGAAGTTTGTCTATGCAGGAAGCGGCTGGAACGGGGCTTTTTATACGAATGATTGGGCCTCACATGACGTATCTGCTTACAATACGTTAGACTTTTGGGTGAAAGCGGGAGCTGGAGGCGTAACGCTTTCCATGTATGTTAGCGATGGGACGAATGGTTATTCCATAAACATACAAACGCCTTCCGATGCTTCATGGAAACATGTTTCTATTCCTCTAGCCACTATGACTGGGGTCAATTTCACGAAATGGAAAACAATTACGGTTACCAGTGTTACCACTCCAGCTACGTTCTACATGAATAACGTCCAGTTCTCTCGCACGTAGATCCAGGAACCAGCTGACTTTAACCGGAAAATGCGAATGTTCTCCATCGTTAATACGCACGGTTTTATTGAAGGTAAAGTAGGTAAACTCAAATCCCCCTCCAAATGTATCGTTTGGAGGGTCTTGTCTTGCATCTGGTGCTGGGAACCGAATGAATGTCAGCCTTACAGATCCTGACGAAACTGTTGAATGTAGAAACCTAACAATTGGTAGCGGATTATGGTGAAAATAGTGTATATTAAATCTGCTACAACCAGGTACGAGACGTCCTCGACAGTCTAAAACAACAGATTCAGAGCTTGGAACAGCGGCCAAGCGCTCTCCTTGAGGGCTGTTCCAAACTCTGAAATCCGCTTAAAGGCGAAAGGGATAAGAAGCTATTATTTACGCTCTTCCCGTCCAGAAGAGCGAAACGCCGCTTTGTGTTGTAAGCGCCATCAAGCCAAGCTCTATCGTTGATAACGGAGCCATCCGCTCACGACTTACTCCTGCATCCGAAAGGAGACCTAGAATGGGAAGTATGATCCTAGCCGCCCTTAGGAAGACGAACAATATCAGGTTAAAGAACAAGATGGTCATTTCCATCGTCGCAGTGGTGTTCATCCCTGTTCTTCTCGTGGGCCTGATCTTGACCGCTTCCTACCGCCAGAATGTACTAGACCAAGCTACACAGCAAACCATGAACAACGTGGATAAGATTAAGAAGCACATAACGGATATTCTTCGCATGCCGATTGAAATATCGAACAAATTGCAAGTGGACGATCGGTTATCCAATTTGGTCAATGCCCGCTATGAGACTACCTTCGACTTGGTTACGGCCTATAGGGATTTTCGCTATTTCCGGGACTCCGTGCAGTTATACAAGGAAATCGATAACGTCCGCTTCTATACAGACCCTCCGCTGCCGATTAGCAACTGGGATTTTCTAAGCGCTGATGCGTCTGTCAAGAACTCGAACTGGTATCGGGAGGCGCTGGACAAATCCAGTTCGTTCATCGGTTGGCATTACATCAAGGACGAGACGAAAGAAAATCGCGCTTATCTCAGCCTCGTTCGGAGGATCGATTTTCCGCTGTACCGTTCCCATGGAGTACTGGTCATCAATTTGGACCAGGATGAACTGGGTGGGATTCTAAGCCAGGAACCGTTCGATACGATGATTATCGATGAGAAGGGCTCCATTGTCGCTGCCAAACAACCGCAATGGGTCGGACGGAATATTGAAAGCATGGATTTCGCCAAGGATCTGAGCGATCGGCGCGCTGGCGTCTACGATTTTAATTACGAGGGGAAGCCTTCGAAGATTGTGGTGGAAGAGGTGGTTCCGCCATTTAGCCGGAACGGGCTCAAAGTCATTTCGGTCTTTACGATCGACAGTATCGTGAGCGAAGCAAACCGGGTCAGCAAGTTGGGGTTCACCATCATTGCGGCCAGTTTGTCCATCGCGCTCGTGCTCATTTATTTCACCTCGTCTTTCTTGTCCCGCAGGCTGCTTCTGCTAAATCAGGTGTTGAACAAGGTCGCGATGGGGAATCTGAACGTCAAGTCGGAAGTGGATGGAACCGATGAAATCGGCACGTTATCCAGACAGTTCAACCATATGCTAGCCAGCATCCGCAGCTTGATGGAAGAAGTGAGAGAGTCCCATAGACAAAAAAATCTGCTGGAGCTGCGGCAGCGCGATATCAAGCTGAAGATGATGGCCAGTCAAATGAACCCGCACTTTCTGTTCAATGCGCTGGAATCCATTCGCATGAAAGCGTTCGCTAAAGGGGATGCGGAGATCTCCAATGTCGTGCATCTCTTGGGGAAACTGATGAGGCGCAGCATTGAAATCGGTGACCGCACAATCACGCTCCGGGAAGAGCTTGATATTGCGCGCTGCTATTTGGAGCTGCAGCAATTCCGGTTCGACGACGAACGATTGACCTACGAGCTCCATCTGGATCATTCGGCCATGAGCGTGGAGATTCCGCCGCTCCTCGTTCAGCCTCTAGTGGAAAATGCGGTGGTACATGGGCTGGAGGATGTTGAAGAAGGGGGAATTGTCATCATCGGCACGCGTGTAGAATCGGATCGAGTCGTGATTACGGTGGAGGATAACGGGTGCGGCATACCGGAAGGGAAATGGCGGGAAATCGAGCATTCCTTTCAGGATATGGAAGATGCCGATGAGCATCGGATAGGTCTTCGCAACGTGCATCAGCGCCTGATTCTGACTTACGGAGAAGGGTTCGGGCTAAAGCTGGACTGCTCGCCCGGATCCGGTACGCGCCTATCATTTTCCATACCGCTGGGAGGAAAGTTGCATGTATAAAGTGCTAGTGGTCGACGACGAGCCGGCCATCCGGAAGGGGCTTCTGAAAATTGTCGATTGGGAATCGCTTGGCTTCTGCGTGGTGGGAGACGTCTCAAACGGAATCAAAGCGGTTGCCCTCCATCGGGAGCTTTCTCCTGAACTGATCGTCATTGATATCCGGATGCCGCGCATGGATGGTCTTCAAGCGATCCGGGAGATTCGCAAGACGGATGGGGATTGCCAATTTCTGATCCTGAGCGGTTACGCTGATTTTGCCTACGCCAAGCAAGCCATGGAGATGGGGGTGAGCGGCTATGTGCTCAAGCCGATCGATGCACTGGAGCTAAAGGGTGAGCTGCTGCGCATCCGATCCAAACTGGACCAGCGGTCGGGTCACGCCAAATTGTCCGAATTCCATGTCAACGCGCTAAGGGAGGAACTGATCCTCAAGTTGATCGCGGCTGACCCGGAAGACGCTCCGGCGTTGGAAAGCGAACTGCTGCCCTTAACCAGTTTTGCAGGGAAATCCAAGCAGATTCTATTGGTTGAGGTGGAGGACATCTCTCAGGCAGGACTTGAGACTCTGGAGTCGGTTAAGACGAAATGGCTGGAAGCCGCGGAGGAAGAGGATCTCGGGTACGGGTTTCAGACCGGTCCGTATATCGGATTCCTTCTGAAGGGGGATCTGAACCGACCCTGCGTCAAAAGCGAATGGACCCGGCTTCTGCAGGACGCCTGCGGTCTTCAGGCAGGCTTTACTGCTGCTGCAGGACAGATTGTCTATAAACTTGCGGATATCCGTCAATCGTATGAAGACGCCTTAGGCGTGTTAAGAAATCGCTTCCTGCTTGCCGAAGGGCAGATCCATGCGGCGACGGAATCCGTCTTAAGCCGTACGGCGACGGAACCGAAGACACATGCTCTTCCGGATGTCGAGGCGCTCGCAACCAAGCTGTTCTACATGCTGGATATCGGCAGAGGCGAGGGGGTGGCGGAGACGCTGGAGGAAGCGGGAAGAGCGCTTGCGGCTTACGATTCTTCCGAAACCGCGATCAAGTCTGGCCTGGTACAAGTGTTGTCCGTGGCGCTGAGCAATCTGGCGGCTCTCCATCCGAGCGTCAATATCCAGGACTATGCGCCGCTACTGGCCGCGCTTTATCGACACACCCATTACGATAAGGCGCTCTGCGCCGCTCGGACCCAGCTCGTCGAACTGGCGGGAAGGCTGGGGGGGAACGGCAGCCTGCCTGTGGTCAAGCAAGTGATGGATTTTATCCAGCGTCATTATCATGAGAATTTAAAGTTGGAGACGATGGCGGAACTATTCAATTACCACAAGGGGTATTTGGGGAAAATGTTCAAGCAGCATACGGGCGACTCCTTCCACACCTACTTGGATAAAGTCCGTATTCAGCAAGCGATCCGGCTCCTCCGGGAAGGACACAAGGTCTACGAGGTCTCGGAGCGTGTCGGATATCCCAACGTGGATTATTTCCATAGCAAATTCAAGAAATATGTCGGGGCTCGCCCTTCTTCAATCAAAGGAACTCCTCCCAAGGCCAAGGCATTTTCACTGGAAACCACATAGTTGTGCATAGCGGGGGGGAGAGGAGGCAGCATTTCATGAAGGCCAGCAAAACAAAAGCGGCAAGCTTGTTCATGATCGGAACCCTTCTTGTAGCCGCCGGCTGCAGCGTCAGACCGGATTCCGATCGCTCCCGCAGCCTTGACGTACCGTCGAAGAAAGATCTCGCGCCCATGACGATCACTTTAGCATCGGGCGACAACAACCCGCTTTGGGATGACATGCAAAGCGAGGTCGGCAAGCTCATTACGGAAAAAACCGGCATCTCGATCAAAGCGCAATTCCCGGGCAATGACACGGACACGGATATGTTCGCGCTGATGGTGGCAAACAACGAATATTCGGACATGGTTGCGGCTAAAGTCAGCGTGGTCAAGCTGAAGGACGCCGGCGCATTGATCGATTTGACGCCGCTCATTGAAGCGCACGCGCCGAACATCAAGAAGCTCTATGGCGAATACATGAAACGGTTGCGTTGGAGCAAAGACGACCATGGCATTTATGTCCTGCCGACAGCGCCGGTCAACCAAACCTACTTCGAGGCAGGAAGCGGCTTCAAGCTTCAGCATGCCGTGCTGAAGGAGCTTGGCTATCCCCAGATCAAGACGGTGAAGGATTTCGAGCTTGCGCTCAAAACCTATTATAACAAGCACAAGACCACGGCCGACGGTCAACCGATCCTTCCATTGTCCCTGAACGGAGGGGAATGGCAGTTTTTGATCAGCGTCACCAACCCGGCTGTCGCAGCAACTGGCGCCTCGGATGATGGTGAATTTTATATCGATCCGGATACGTATGAGGCAAAATTGCATTACCTGCGCCGGGAAGAGAAGGAATACTTCCGATGGCTGAACCATATGCACGACATCGGTTTGCTGGACCCCGAGAGCTTCGTTCAGAAGGTTGGCCAGTACAGGGCGAAGATTGCAAGCGGCCGCGTTCTGGGACTCATCGATGCGGATTGGGACTTCGCAGGTGAAGTAGCTGCCTTGAAGAAGGAAGGCAAGATTGATCAAACCTACGCCCACTTCCCGGTTACACTTAATGAATCCTTCCAACGACATGACTTCCAGAGCACCGGTTACTTGGCGGGGATCGGCATCTCGATTACGAAGAGCGCCAAAGACCCGGTTCGCGTCATCCAATTTCTTGATTATCTAGCGTCCGACGAAGGGCAAGTGCTGGTCAACTGGGGAATCGAAGGCAAGCATTACAAGATGGAAAACGGGACACGCGTCATTCCGGAAGACATTTCGAAGATGAAAGTTCATGACAACTGGAGCTTTAGGAAAACGACCGGCGTAGATATGTATCGATTCGGACCAAGCTACGGAGATGGCGTGAAGGACCCAACAGGCAATTATTACACGCCTGTCTTCCCGGAACAAATCGAGAAGGAATACACGCAAGCAGACAGGGAGACATTGGCTGCGTACAAGGTCAAAAGTTACAAGCATCTGTGGCCGTCCGAGAAAGAATTCCCGGTCAAACCTTGGGGATCGGCATGGACCATCAACATGGAGACCGGCTCTGAAGCGAATATCATCTTTCAACAGTGCGAAGCCATTGTGAAGAAGCGCATCACCCAAGCCATTCTGTCAAAGCCGGAACAATTCGACGCCATATGGGATGACTTCATGAAGGAACTGGAGAAAGCAGGCGTCGAGAAGCTAAACGAAGCGTATACTAAGCTGGTGAAGGGCCGCGTGAAACTTTGGAATGAATAATTTTCATATCATGCTATTGAGGATACCTCCAACCGAGATGGGTTGGGGGTATTTTTCTATGGATTGAATAGTACGGATACCCGGAGTGCCTGGTGAGGGCAGGACTGTCGAATCCGAGTTCTAGTGCGGTTATGAAAGCGTTCGAAAGCATTTCTTTTGATATGATTTTAGGTTTACTCTAAAGGGTGCAAGGGAGTGGTCTCTACCGTTTATGATAAGTACAAATAAGAGATGGTAAGCTATCACATGTAAAGAGGAAGCTTACGAAGCTAGGAGGAGCATAGATGAAACCGCTAACAGCAGCTACCCCGGAAGCAGGATCGACGCTCAAAAGGAACCGGTTCTGGATCAAAGCATTCCAGCAGCGTTACTTGTACATGATGTCACTCCCATTCGTAGTTTGGATTTTTGTCTTCAGTTATGTACCTATATGGGGATGGCTGACCGCATTTCAAAATTACAAGCCGAAAGATTCCATTCTCGATCAGAAATGGGTCGGGTTTGATAACTTCATTGAATTATTCCACGATGAACGATTTTATCTTGTTATGCGAAATACGCTGGCCATGAGTACGATGGGACTCCTTGTAGGCTTCACGGTTCCGGTTATATTCGCCTTATTGTTAAATGAGATGAAAGGTCAGGTTTTCAAACGGTCGGTTCAAACGATTTCGTATTTGCCTCACTTTGTTTCATGGGTTGTCGTAGCCGGACTCGTCTATAAGATGCTTTCGACAGAAGGCGGAGCGGTGAACCAATTGCTCATGTGGCTTAACATTATCGACCAGCCTATTCAGTTTATGGCTAAAGGCAATTTGTTCTGGGTAATTGTAACCGCTTCAGATTTATGGAAGGAAGTGGGCTGGAACTCGATTGTTTTCCTGGCCGCGATGGCAGGCATCGATCCCGAGCTTTACGAAGCGTCAACGGTTGACGGCGCAGGCAGATTCCGCAAGATGTGGCATATTACGCTGCCTGGCATTCGTACCACCTTCATGGTCCTTTTCATCTTGTCGATTGGACACTTAATCAGTATTGGATTCGAGAAGCAATTCTTGCTTGGCAACCCTCTGGTATCTGATTATTCCGAGGTATTCGATCTGTATGCGCTCAAGTACGGAATTCAAATGAGCCGATATTCGTACGGTACGGCAATCGGTATCGTTAATTCCATAGTCAGCATCCTGCTCGTGTTTATCGCGAACGGAATATACAAGAGAGTTACCAAAGAAACCGTCATATAGGAGGCGCGACTTATGCGAGGCGTTGTTCAAAAAAATATTGGCGATAAAATATTTGACCTATTCATCTATGTATTCATGACGGTGGTAGCCATTGTAACCTTATATCCATTTTTAAACGTACTCGCGATTTCATTTAACGATTCGGTAGATACCGTACGAGGCGGTCTGACGATTTACCCGCGAGAATTTACCTTGAAAAACTATGAAACGATATTCGGTTTTGAGGGCTTGGTTACCGGCTTTAAAAACTCCGTCATCCGCACGGTTGTCGGTACGGCAATCGGGGTTGTGGCAGCTTCCATGATGGCTTACACGTTAAGCCGTCCTGATTTTCAGGCCAGAAGATGGATGTCCGTTATGTTCGCGCTCACGATGTATTTCTCAGGCGGACTCATTCCGGGCTTCCTTTTGATGAAACACTTAGGCTTGATCGGTACCTTTTCCGTTTACATCATTCCTGCACTGCTCAGCGTGTGGAACGTGTTCGTTATCCGCTCGTATATCGACGGACTTCCGTATGCGCTTCAAGAATCCGCGAAAATTGACGGCGCGAGTGATTGGACGATATTTTGGAGAATTATTCTTCCGCTTTGTCAACCCGTATTGGCGACAGTCGCATTGTTCATTGCGGTCGGACACTGGAATTCCTGGTTTGATACGTACTTGTTCAATAACAGGAGTCCGGAAAATACGACGCTGCAGTTCGAGCTGATGAAGGTGCTGTTATCTACGCAGACGGGCAGCGATTACCGCGACCCGAACGCACAGCAAGCGATGGCGGCGGTTTCGCCCGAATCCATTAAGATGGCGATTACGATCGTCGTTACCGTACCCATCTTGCTCGTATATCCATTCCTTCAAAAGTATTTTGTCAAAGGAATGACACTTGGCGCAGTAAAAAGCTAATTTGGGATAGTAGCAGGTTGCTGTTATGCACATGCAACACATGCTCATGAAAAAGGGAGGCTTTAACAAAATGAAAAGAAAGATGCACATGGCTCTTAGCTTGATGATGTCACTCGCATTCGTTTTCGTCACGGCATGCGACAATTCGAATCAAGAGGGCGGTAATAACACGGCGACGCCAGGAACAACAAATGCAGCAAATGAGCCGGCAGCTGAGCCCATTACGATTCGCTTGGCAACCGGTAACAACCCGAACTGGGATGACATGCAATCCGATGTCGGCAAATTTATTAAAGAAAAAACAGGCATTACACTTAAACCGGAATTCCCCGTCGGTGGTACCGACACGGACATGTTTGCGCTTATGGTAGCAAACGATGAGTATCCGGATCTGGTTATGCCATCTGGCAGCGCAGGCAAATTGGTTGATGCAGGCGCTTTGATCGACCTTCGTCCATTGATCGAAGAGCATGGTCCTAACCTTAAAAAAGTTTACGGCGAATACTTTAACCGTCTTCGTTGGAGCGCGGATGATGACGCGATTTATATCCTTCCATCACTAGCCGCCGTAGGTCATAAGTATTTTGAAGCGGGTGGCGGATTCCAATTGCAGCACCAAGTGCTTGAAGCAGCCGGCTACCCGAAAATCAAAACCGTTAAGGATTACGAAGCCGCAATTAAAGCCTACATGGAGAAACACCCGAAAACGGCAGACGGCCAACCGACAATCGGGTTATCTCTTAACGGCGGGGAATGGCAAATTCTGATTTCCGTAACAAACCCTGCATTCTACGCAACCGGAGCACCGGACGACGGTGAGATGTTCATTAATCAAGATTCGTATGAAGCTATGATGCACTACCAACGCCCTGAAGAAAAAGAATACTTCCGTTGGCTGAACCATATGAACGATATCGGTTTGCTGGACCCGGAGAGCTTCATTCAAAAATACGATCAATACAAAGCAAAAATCGCTTCCGGCCGCGTTCTGGGTCTTATCGACCAGCAATGGGATTACGGCCAAGCTGAGAACGCTTTGAAAGCGGAAGGCAAATTCGCTTCGACCTACGCTCGTTTCCCTGTCACATTGAACGAAACGTACCAGGATCATTCCTTCCAAGGTACGGGTTACCTTGCTGGCTGGGGCACTGGTATTACGAAAGATGCTCATGATCCGGTTCGCTTGATCAAATTCCTGGACTACCTTGCTTCCGATGAAGGCCAAGTGCTCATAAACTGGGGTATTGAAGGCAAGCATTACAATGTAGTTGACGGCAAACGCGTCATCCCTGCCGATGTGCAAAAGCAAAAATCAAACGATAACAATACCTTTACGAAAACAACGGGTATCGGCAACTACAACCTATCCGCCCGTTACGGCGACGGCGTGAAGGATCCGTCCGGAAACTACTACACGACGACATTCCCCGAGCAGATCCAAAAAGCTTACTCGGATGAAGACAAAAAGACGCTGGCGGCTTACGGCGCAACGACTTACAAGGATCTGTGGCCTTCCGAAGACGCGTTCCCCGAACGCAAATACGGCGCGGCATGGACGCTTCAGTTCGAGACGGGCTCCCAGGCGAACGTTATTTTCCAGAAAACGCAAGATATTATGAAGAAACGCATACCGGAAGCGATTATGGCGAAGCCGGAAGATTTCGATAAGATCTATGATCAATTCCTGAAGGACCTGGAAGACGCAGGCGTTGCCAAGCTGAATGAAGAGTTCACCAAGATGGTGAAAGCTCGCGTTGAGCTTTGGTCGAAATCATAAGCTCCATTGAATTGCGAGGCATATGCTTGTATGAGAAAGGATTGCCTTTCACTGGTTACTATACATGTCCAAAAAATGAAGGTTCGCGATTCAACCTGTTGATAAAGTAGTTATGCAAGGAAAGCTGTGGGATGAGGGGGGGTGGTTATCGAAAACTGAGAACGCTCTCATATATCGGCTTTCAAGGAGGGCAAGTGGCATGATCGTAAGAAGAAAACGATGGAAGAAGGAGATTCGCTTGATGAAAACAAGGAAAACGTCGCGTGGATTCACCAAACAAATGATTTCCATATGCAAGTCCGCTTCACTTCTGGTGACGACTGCCGCGTTAATGGTAAGCATTGGCCCTGCCTTGACGCTCCCTAACAAGGCTTTCGCGGCGGATTCGACCGGAAGCGCTGCAGCGGCCGTACAGTCGGACATCGTGCCAATGAAGTCACAAGCCTATGATTGGGGCAGGGTGAAGATCGTGGGAGGCGGATTCATTCCGGGCATTATTTACAACCCGAAGGAGAAGGATCTCATCTATGCCCGCACAGATATGGGGGGCGCGTATCGCTGGGACCCCGCGACGAAGAAGTGGATTCAGCTGTTGGAATGGGTGAGCTTAGAAGACTGGAACCTATCGGGCGTAGAGAGTATCGCTACCGACCCTGTCGATCCGAATCGCGTCTATATTGCTGCCGGCACCTACTCGAACGACTGGGTGGAGTCGAACGGTTACATTCTCCGTTCGCAGGATCGCGGGCAAACGTGGGAGAAGACGGAAATGCCGTTCAAATTCGGCGGCAACATGCCCGGCCGTTCCATGGGCGAACGTCTGGCTGTCGACCCGAACGATAACCGGATCCTCTACTTAGGAGCCCGCAACGGGAACGGATTGTGGAAGAGCGAGGACTATGGAGCGACATGGCATAAGGTGAGCAGCTTCCCTGCAGTCGGCGATGTGAAGGATGACTATGGCGGCAATGTCGGCCCCGTATGGGTCACCTTCGATCCTTCGACGGGCTCTGCGGGCCATGCGACGCAGACGATTTATGTCGGCTTGGCGGATACCCAGACGAGTATTTACAAGTCGGTCGACGGCGGGGCTACTTGGGAACCGGTAGCGGGTCAGCCGAAACAGGGATTCCTGCCCCACCACGGTACGCTGGGTTCCAACGGTATGCTGTACGTATCGTTTAACTCGACGATCGGACCCTACCTCGGCGGCAATGGCGCCGTATGGAAGTTGGATACGAAGACGGGCGAGTGGACGGACATTAGCCCGGAAGGAGCCGGCAATACGAGCAATCCGTACGGCGGTCTTGCCGTCGACGCTCAGCATCCGGATACGCTGATGGTCGCCACGATGAACAAATGGTGGCCGGAGGAATCGATTTACCGCAGTACGGACGGCGGGAAAACATGGAATTCGTTGTGGCAGTTCAGCTCCAATCCGAAGCGAGACAACCGGTACACGATCGATTATTCGATCTCGCCATGGCTCGACTGGGGCGTTCAGCGCGATCCGGAGACCGATCCGGAGACCTCGCCGAAGCTGGGTTGGATGATCGGGGACCTGGAGATCGATCCGTTCAACTCCGACCGGATCATGTACGGTACCGGGGCGACGCTGTTCGGCTCCGAGAACGTGACCAATCTCGACAAAGGCGAGAAAATCGGGATCTCCGTCATGGCGGACGGGATCGAAGAGACCGCGATTCTCGGCTTGATTAGCCCTTCATCCGGGGCGCCGTTGATTAGCGCGATGGGCGATATTGGAGGGTTCCGTCACGAAGACCTGAATACGGCGCCGCGCATGATCAGGAATCCTTATATCGGAACCAGCACCGATCTGGACTACGCGGAGACGAATCCGAATTTGATCGTGCGTGTCGGCCATGCATCGAACCAAGACGCGCGGATGGGCATATCGACGGACAACGGCGTCACCTGGACGCCGGCGACTAATGCCTGGCAGGCGGAGAATGGCGACAACACGAACGGAGGATGGGTCGCGGTCGGCGCGAACGGCCATACGATCGTATGGGCTCCGCATCCGGATGGTAGCGCTATCCGGCCGGTGAGCTTCTCTACCGACCTTGGCAAGACGTGGACGGCCTCGAAAGGCATCCCGCAAGGCGCGAGCGTCTCTTCAGACCGCGTCAATCCGGACAAATTCTACGGTTTCCTTGACGGGAAGTTCTATGTCAGCACGGATGGCGGCGCCAACTTCACGGCTTCGGCGGCTTCCGGACTGCCGAATAATTTGAATGGCAAATTCAAGGCTGCTCCTACGGCCGAAGGCGATATTTGGCTTGCCAGCGAGGAAGGACTATTCCGTTCGACGGATTCAGGAGCGAATTTCGGGAAGATAGGCGGCGTCGACGAGGCGGTATCCGTCGGTTTCGGCAAAGAAGCGCCGGGCCAAACGTATAAAACGATCTATGCCGGGATGAGAGTGAACGGCGGCAAGTTCGGGTTCTACCGATCGGAGGATGAAGGGGCGAGCTGGATCCGTATTAACGACGAACAGCATCAATTCGCGAATGCAAGAGGAACGATTACGGGCGATGGGCAAGTGTACGGCCGGGTCTATATCGGAACGAACGGTATGGGCATCGTGCGCGGCGATATTAAAGAGGGTGCGACGGTGCAGACGCCAATGCAGTCCTATGTCAACGCGATGCAGCCGGGATATAATCTGGGGAATTCCCTGGATACAAGAGGCCCGGATGAAACGTCTTGGGGCAATCCGGTTGTCACTCAAGCATTTATTGACCAAATTGCCGCCCAGGGCTTCAAAAGCATCCGGATTCCCGTGACCTGGTATCAGCACACGGGACCTGCGCCATCCTACACGGTTGACCCGGCGTGGATGAGCAGGGTACAGCAAATTGTCGACTGGTCGCTCGAAGCCGGCCTGCACGTCATGATCAACATGCACCACGATTCGGTGGAATGGGTCAACACGATGGACACGAACCATGACCAGGTCGCAGCCGAATACACGGCGGTCTGGAAGCAAATTGCCAACACGTTCAAGGATTATCCCAACAAACTGGTGTTCGAAAGCATCAATGAGCCGGTTTTCGGCAACAACCTAGCAGACACAACGCAAATGTCGCTGCTCGATGAATTGAATACGACCTTCTTCAACATTGTAAGAGAGTCCGGCGGCAATAATGGGGTTCGTCCGCTTGTTTTGCCGTCGCTGTGGACGAATGCCAGCCAAAAATATGTGGATTCGCTTGCAGCCACGATAGAACAATTGAACGACCCGAATCTGATCACTACCGTTCATTTTTACGGCTTGTGGCATTTCTCTGTAAACATCGCAGGCTACACAACGTTTAATGCCGAAGTGAAAAACGATATCGATACAACGGTTAACAATGTCTATACTACGTTCGTATCGAAAGGCATTCCTGTTGTCATAGGCGAGTACGGAATACTCGGTTACGGTAAGGGTGAGGAAACCGTCGAGCGCGGCGAGATGCTCAAGTATTTCGAATACTTCCTCCATGCCATGCAGTCGAAGAGTATGGCGACGATGATGTGGGATTACGGCCCGTACGTTAACCGGACAACTTTCGAGTGGAGTGACCCGGAGCTATATCATATTATTATGCATAGTTTGACCGGCCGCACTTCGACGACGTCTTTCGATCGTATCTTCATCAAGAGCGGGGAGACGGTCAGCGACCAATCGGTCACCTTGAACCTGAACGGCAACAGCTTTGTCTCGCTGAAGAATGGCGATCAAACGCTCGTACCCGGCACAGACTATACGGTGGACGGGGACGTATTAACGCTCAAAGCAAGCTATCTTTCCAGTCTCGCTACAGGCGCATTAGGCCAGAAGGCGGTATTGTCGGCCCATTTCAGCGCGGGTCCTGCGTGGAAGTTGTACATTAATTATTATGATACAGCGACGTTGTCCAGCGTTTCCAGCACGATAACCTCCCAAGGCTTTGATATTCCTACAGCCTTCAATGGCGATCGAGTCGCTACGATGGAGGCAAAGTACGCTGATGGCGGCAATGCCGGTCCGCAGAATTGGACTTCGTACAAGGAAATTTATGATTCCTACAATCCTGACTACGCCAATGGAAGAATCAGGATTACGCCCAATTTCTTCCAGAATACGAATGACGGAGTCGTGAATCTGACGTTCCACTTCTGGAGCGGCAAGGTAGTCACATACACAATGACCAAGAACGGCACAACCGTTACAGGCACAGGTGCCGGCAATTCGGCTCCATCCGTCTCGATCACCTCGTATGAGGATGGCCAGGCGATCAATCTGAACAATCCGCAGCTTAACTGGACGTTCCATGACGCCGACGATGCGGATGTTCAATCTGCTTATCAGGTTCAAGCCTCCAGCAACGGTTGGGAGACGGTTGATGTGGACAGCGGCGAACTGGCGGGCGCATCCGGTTCATACACTTTGAATGGATTGGCGGACGGCAATTGGTCGATCAGGGTTCGCTTGAAGGACAATGGGGGCACCTGGTCGGAGTGGGCGTACAGAAGCTTGGTCATTGATACGGCTGCTCCTACCCTGAAAGTTGTCCTGGATAAGGAAACCTTGTGGCCCGCCAACAATAAGCTGGTCAAAGTAACGGCAACTATTGAAACGGATAATGACCCGTATCAAGTGGAATTGCTGTCCATTACGCCGAGCGCAGCCGTCGACAGCTATGAATCTATGGTACATGAAGCCGAATTCAGCACATTCGATACGGAGTTCTTGCTTCTCGCCAAAAAATCCAAGGGTAAAGAGCCTCTAGTTTATACGGTTACTTATAGAGCGACCGATCAAGCAGGGAATGTAACGGAAGCATCTTCCACCGTTACTGTTCCTCATGATCAATCAGGAGAAAGACTAAGCTAGTTCAGAAGCTTGATGCCTCCGGCCGTAATGGTTCGGAGGTATTCAGGTGGTATGGTAACGGAAGCTTCCGATGCGGTTTTGTTCCACTCCGTTCCACAATACGTAAGGAGGAGTCATAATGGGTAACGTGAGCATTCAATTCGACCGGTTTCCGAGAGGGCTTGGCAAGGCGGTCGTGTTTAGTTTTGACGATGGCCGCGAGCAAGACAGGAGGCTGGTGGAGGCTTTTAATCGATATGGCCTCAAAGGAACGTTCCATCTGAATTCCGGCAATTTCGGCCAGGAAGGATATATCGCTGCCGAAGAAGCATCGGACTTATTTCGCGGTCACGAGATTTCGGCCCATACCGTCACGCATCCCTTCCTGGAGCAGTCTCCGGATGACCAGATCGCGGAGGAACTGATCGCGGACCGCCGTAATCTGGAGGCGATTGCGGGATACCCGGTTCGCGGCATGAGTTATCCGTTCGGCACCTACAACGACCGCATTGTGCACGCGCTGCCGGTGCTCGGTATTGAATATGCCCGCACCGTCGAGAGCCACGGCGGCTTCCACATGCCGGATGATCGGCTGAGATGGCATCCGACCTGCCACCATAAAGACATGGTCGAGAAGGCGGAACTACTGCTGTCGTCCAAGCAGTGGTTCCGCCGGATGGAGCTATTGTTTATCTGGGGCCACAGCTACGAATTCGATTATGATGACAACTGGGACCTGGTAGACAAGGTGGGCGAGCTGATCGGCGGCGAGGAATCGGTCTGGAAAGCGTCGATGACGGATATTGTAACCTATCAGAATGCCCTTAAAGCGCTCCGTTTCTCGGTTGATCGAAGCATAGTACATAATCCGAATGCCCGTGAGGTTTGGATTAGCGCAGACGGCGAAGCCGTCCGTATTGCGGGAGGCGAAACGAAGAGGTTGCGCTAGCAAGTAGTGCTAATTCATGACCGGAAAATCATGGTTCACCATGTAATCGTGCTCTATAATTTGATGCGAAAGTAATGGAATATAAGAATAATCATCGAATGATATGAAGAGTTTGGAGGGAAAACGTTGTTGCGATTGTTTAGAACGCATGAAATACGCGACGTGCAAGAGTTGGAAGGCGATTGGGATTTCCAACCGACTAACGGAAAGGACGGGTTGCCGTCCCGCTACGAATACCGAATGCCCGTACCCGGGTGCTGGGAGATGCATCCGCAGTTTTCAACCTATCGGGGCAAAGCCGTATACCGGCGAATGGTAGACATATCGCGGAAAGGCGCAATCCGGCTTGTGTTCAAAGGCGTGAGCCATACAGCTGATATTTTTTTTGACGGTATACCGGCAGGTCGCCATTATAATGCGTACACGCCGTTTGCTCTCGTCATTCCGGATGTCGAACCGGGAATGCATGAACTTGCCGTGATCGTGGACAATTCGTTCGGCGAATCGTCCGCGCTCCATGTTCCGAACGATTATTATACCTACGGGGGCTTAATCCGACCTTCGGCCATTGAACTGCTGGATGAATTATTTATCGAACGAATCGCGTTTACGCCGATTTGTACAGCCGAAGACTGGCAGGGGACGATTCGGCTCTATGTACGGAATATCGGGCAACGTGCTTGCCGCGCACGGCTGCAGCTCAGTCTGGCGGGCCGGGACATTGATGCAGGCGAGGCGAGCGTGATGCCGGGTGAAACCGTCGAGCTATCGATTACGGAGCCGTTTCCTGGCATTACTCCTTGGTCGGCAAGTGATCCAACGCTTTATCTGCTGAAGGCGAGTCTGTATGTAGAGGGGCAGGAAGCCCCCATGGACGATTTGATCGAGCGGGTCGGCTTTCGAACGGTGTCGACGAAGAACGGGCGCATCCAGGTAAACGGCGAGGACGTTGTGCTGAAGGGCTTCAACCGGCATGAGGATCATGCGCTGGCAGGAGCCGCCATTCCTTATCCGCTTATGGTGCACGACATTGAGTTGATGCTGGACATGGGTGCCAATACCGTACGGACCAGCCACTATCCGAACGACGAACGGTTTCTTGATTTGTGCGATGAGCGAGGCATGTTTGTATGGGAAGAAAATCATGCGCGCGGCCTTAGTCTGGAGCAAATGAAGCATCCGTTGTTCGCCAAGCAATGCGAGGATTGCAACCGGGAGATGGTAGAGACTCATTTCAATCATCCAAGCATCATCATTTGGGCAATTCTGAACGAATGCGCGAGCGATACGCCGGAAGGCCGGGAGATATATCGGACGCAGCTCGAGCAAATCCGAACGATGGATTCGTCAAGGCCGCTAAGCTTTGCTTCGCACCACCGCGATCGCGAGCTTTGCTTCGATCTTGCGGATATCGTCTCGTTCAACTTGTATCCGCTCTGGTACGAAGAGGAGGATCCGCTGGAGCTTGTCAAGGAGGCGAGGAGGTGGGCGGACGAAGCCGGCGGTCTGGAGAAGCCGATGATCATGAGCGAATTCGGGGCCGACGGCTATTATGGCTATCGCGATCCGAGCCGGGTGAAAGGAACGGAGGAGCGCCATGCCGATATCATCGAGCGCAATCTGGAAGCTTATACGTCCGTCCCATTCTTGTCCGGCATGCTGATCTGGCAATTTTGCGATTGCAAGGTAACGGAAGGGACGGGATGGCTGCTGACCCGCGCCGGAACGCAGAACAGCAAGGGAATCGTCGACCGGTACCGCCGACCCAAGTTGGCTTATGCCGTTGTAAAGAAGTATTATGCAGGACAACTGCGCTCTGAATAGGAGTAATTTCTCATCGCGCAGCTTAATATTTGCCTAATATTTGCCTAACCATAATCGGAATGCATCCTCTTATAGTAAACAACGAAGCCGGCTACGGGGGAACACGTCAGCCGTCTTCGCTATTTGGCTTGGGATTAAGCATGTAGTTCCATCGCGTTCACGCACGTATGGGGTCCGGCAGCGATATGTCGGAGGACAAGAACATATATTCATTAGGGCCGCATAAGTTGCGGTTTTTTCTATTTAAGGATATATGTTCTTATCAAAAGTACATGACAAGAACATATATCCTTAGCCGTACATGACAAGAACATGTATTCATTGCCGTATAGCTCATAATTCTCGGG
This sequence comes from Paenibacillus caseinilyticus, assembly GCF_027533645.1. Lineage (GTDB taxonomy): Bacteria > Bacillota > Bacilli > Paenibacillales > NBRC-103111 > Paenibacillus_G > Paenibacillus_G caseinilyticus. The sequence goes on along the minus strand of NZ_JAQAGY010000024.1, from coordinate 13,161 downwards.
TGGTCGTTCAACTAACGTGAAGCACGGCGTGCTCCACTACGCGGTCGCCAACATGCTGGCAGTATAACGCAGTGTATCAAATAACCATTATTGTTGATTTATCTACATTCGTTCGCATATACTTAGAACATCTATTATATATATAACTTAAATATTCGATGTTCTATGTATTTTGAAAACGAAAGGAGTTAGTCAACTATGCGCATGCGTGGAGTGACCTATGATACGGGATTTCTAAGTGAAGGTACCAGCACACACCCGAACTTCGATGCGGCGAGAGTGTATAGGGAGATGGAAATTATACGGCGCGACCTGCACTGCACGGCCGTACGCGTGACAGGCGGCGAGCCTGATCGCCTGGAGATTGCTGCACGAGCGGCAGCAGCAGCAGGTCTCGAAGCGTGGTTCTCACCATTCACCAACGAACTTGACCAAGAAGAGCTGCTTGCCTTGCTTGCGGACTGTGCCGCACGGGCCGAACGCCTCCGGATTACGGGGGCTGAGGTGGTCATGGTCACGGGTGCCGAACTCATGCTTTTTACCCGCGGCTTCTTTCCCGGCGAGACGCTGCCGGATCGCCTCGCGGCTTTGTCTGAACCGACGGTTAGCCGTGCTGCGTTCGCGAAATTACCAACTCTGCTCAACGACTTCCTAGCACGAGCTGTTGACGTCGTTCGAGCCCGATTCGGAGGTCGAGTTACGTATGCAGCCCTTCCTAGCGAACCTGTGAACTGGGAACCTTTCGACTTCATCGCCGTCGACGCGTACAACTCCGCTGAAGTTGCTCATCTCTATACTGATTCAATCAAGAAGTTGGCAAGCTCAAAGAAGCCGCTGGTGATCTCCGAGTTCGGATGCACGACCTCAAGTGGTGCATCCGAACTCGGCGCACGCGGATTATTCATGGTCGAGTGGGACGGTGTACGTGCAGTTCGGCTGAAAGACAGCTACGAACGTGATGAGGCCGAACAGAGCCAATACTTCAACGATAGCGTCAACGTTTTCGAAGAAGCCGGAGTCGACACAGCATTCTGGTGTACCTTTGCTTGTCACAACTTGCCATACAGCGAAGACCCCAATCACGATTATGATATAGCGTCTTATGGGATCGTACGGGTACTGCAAGAAGGCCGCGGCGCGACTTACCCCGACATGCCCTGGGAGCCCAAGGAGGTATTCTATACCATCGCAGCGCGATATGCAGACGTAATGGAGTCTTAGAACAATCGCGACATTGCATCTGGAACCGATCAGCGAGAATCATGTAGTTTTCAACTGAATTCTTATACGGAGAGTGAATGGATTGTCGGATGAGCAGAAGAAAATAGCAAAGCAATTAATGGAATCGTACTTCCAATCGCAGGTTGGTGGAAATATGATGCAGAATCGCTCGATATACAATCAAAAGCCAGGCGAGATCATGGTACTTTATTTCATCAGCATGAATGTCAAAGATGATAGTCCGGGATTGATGGTTTCGGAAATAAGCGATAAACTAAATGTCACTTCGCCAACGGTAACGCATCATATCAACAGTCTGGAAGCACAGGAACTTGTCGAACGTCATGCTGATCCTGCCGATAGGCGAGTTGTAAGAATCCAGCTCTCGAATAAAGGCAAAAAGTATATACAGCGTATAAATGAGGCCCGCCTTAATATGTTCGTTGGTCTCGTCAAGCATCTAGGTGAGGAAGAAAGCCAGCTTTTTGCCGAGATGATGAAAAAATCTTCGGATTATATGATCAAACAACAGGAATTTTATTTCCGGAGTTTCTCTGTGGATGGAAATGATGAGAAATGAGTAAACGACTAACTCTGTTTTCTGGCCTATCGGAGGATTAGAACATATGTTTAAGGATATAAGTTCTTGTTGCCGGAGCCTGCTGCTCCGCTGCTCCTCCATATCGTTACGGCAGATCTGGACGGCGATGGTGCAGTGACGCTCACGGATCTTGAGCGGGTATCCCTAGCGTCCGGTACGGCAGCAGGCGATGCGGGCTATGACGCGTCTATGGATTTCAACCTGGACGGCCGCATTGATGTACTCGATGTCCAATATGTCAAGAACAAGCTGACGACAGCCGCACCGGCTGCGGACATCAGCGCTGCGGCTGCTCCTCTTTGAGCAAAGGCCAGGTTCACTCCACGTTGGAGCGGATCTGGCCTTTGCTTCATCCCACTTGTCCGTCCGATACACGTCGATCGTCCATGTGCCGTCGGTCTCGATCCTTAGCATCTTATAATATTCCTATAAACGTGCCTCTTCCGTAATGGACGGCGAGGCCGTTTATCTTGCGTGCTCACAAAGTAGCGGGCAACTCGCAGGCCAGTTTTTCCAAACCATTATTCTGAAAAGCCGAAAATATGGTATAGGCCATTTATAGTTCGATACGACGCGCATGGATTGTCGAGTTGGCGAATGATCGGCAGCACTCCAACGACAACGAAAACCATTCACGTTTGAAAAGGAAGGTGAAAGGTGAAACGTGCGGCTTGCAGTATTTGGCCCCAACATGGGTCTAGAGATTGTTTCTTTGGTGAGGAGCGCTTCTCGTGAAGGCCCAAATCCCAAAATACGACAATTATCCAAAAAAAATATAACTTTCAACTTTTAACGATTTGCTAAAATAGGAATGTAAGCGATGCCATTAATCTCCCGTGGGGGTGAATCAGAGAGTAGTTTAACGATGTAACGTGTTGACTAATACGGAGGTGTTCTAAGTGAAAAAAGTAATGATGTCAAGCATGGCATTCGTTTTGTTAGGAAGCTCGCTATCCGCCGCGCCCGCCCAAGCAGCTTCTAATTTGTCGGTCGATCTATCCAGCGTCATCGGTCCGGTCACCCACAGCTCTGCAGGTTCCCTTTACGGCGTTATTGAGAATAAGCCTGACAATAACCTCTTTCTTCCTCTACGGGCCAAAGCTTACATAAATCCGGCAGTCACAGGCTATCAGCAACCATGGGGGGCGGTTATTCCCGTCGCGCAGCGGTTGGCGCCATCTGGCAGTAAAGTCACAATTCGTCTAGCTGATTGGTATACCGGCTGGTATAACTATACGAATTTGACGGATTGGTTCAAAAAACTGACTACGACGGTCAATGACGTGAAGGCAGCCGGACTTACGAATGTATACGGTTACGAGTTATGGAACGAGCCTGATGGTACGTGGAAAGGCAAATATGTGGGCATGATTGATTACAGTGACAGCTACGTAGAATATACAGTCAACGTCCCGACAACCAAGTCTTACGCCGTAACGGTACGTTATGCGAACGGTACAGGTGCGGCTTCCTCTCATCAGGTTAGCGTCAATGGGGGGAGCCCGGTAATGGCCTCGTACCCGAGTTCTGGCGGCTGGTTCAAAACTGGTGCGGCATCCACGATTACACTGAGCTTAAATTTGACGGCCGGCAGTAATAAAATTCGATTCAGCAAAGGGAGCACAGGGTATGCCGAATTGGATTACATCGACGTAGCGGGAGGCAGCCCGGTTCGCTACGAGGCTGAGAACGGCACGGTTAATCACAGTAATATATACAATAGCGGATATGCTTCCTCCGACATTTCCGGTAATCTGACTTTTCGCGAGTTTTTCAGCGAGACCTACAAGAAGTTAAAGCAACTTGATCCGTCGGCCAAATCAATCGGCCCTTCTTTGGCCGGGTATTCGCACTACGCCATGGTTGATTTCATGACCTATCAGAAAGCGCAAAATACACTGCCGGAAATTACCTCTTGGCATCAACTCTTAAACGAGAATTTCACGTCCATTCACAACGATTACCGTGCAATTGAAGCCTCGCTTGGTATTACAGCGCGGCCCATTTCAATCAATGAGTACAGCGGCGCAGGCTGGTTAAATGATGAAGGAAAGCCTGGCGTTGTGGCTCCTTTGATTTCTAAGTTCGAGCGTCTTAAGGTTGATACGGCGATGCAAAGCTATTGGGATGTTCCGAATCCAGGCAGATTGGGAACGCTTCTCGCAAAGGACACGCAGCGGAATGGAGGCTGGTGGTTCTACAAATGGTATGGTGATATGTCTGGCAATATGGTTAGCGTCACCCCTCCAAACGCGAACGATATTCTTGCGCTAGACGGATTTGCCAACGTGGACACCACAAAAAAGTATGCCAGCGTCCTGTTTGGCGGGGTAACGGATGGCTCCGTCAATGCCGTAATCAAGAACTTCCCGTCGTTCTTCGGCGGCAACGGAAGCAAAGTACATGTACGGGTGGATTGGACACCGTTCGTCAATCGAAGCACGGTCGTGGACACGACCAAAACGCTGCTTGAGGGCGATTATTCGATTAGCAACAATCAAATAACCGTCCCGATGACGGGGTTGTACAATAACGACGGCTATCGCATTTATATTACGCCGTATGGTCAGGCGACCAACGTGTACGAAGCCGAGGATGCAGCGGTCAACAGCGCGAATATCGCTTCCAGCGGTGCGGCATCCGGCGGTAAATACGTCGCTCAGATCGATCATGGCGACAGCTACGTCGATTTCTATGTCAAAGTGCCAACGACCAAAAGCTACACGATGACCATCCGCTATGCCAATGGTACCGGAGCGAACGCCACGCATAATTTAGCCTATAATGGTGGTCCATTGTCCACCGTTACATACCCAGCAACTGCCGGGTGGGGGCAATTCGGAACGGTGAACGTGAGCGTGAATCTAACGTCCGGAGACAATATTATCCGGTTGGCCAAAGGAAACACCGGGTATGCGGAGATTGACAGTATTACGATTAACTAGCTCTAGGATCAGCACTTGAACCAAAGGCTGCCAGTTCGTTCTGGCGGCTTTTGGCTATATTTATGCGTGGGCTAATCGGGGAGAAGGCTAGATGACCGTTTTAGGTAAGGAAAAGATAGCGGTTATATTAGTAAAACTCGTAGTCTGTTGACTGGACTAAGAGTTTTTATCTTTAGGGGGAATTAAGTTTCCGGAAGGAGAGCAGGGTCATTTCCGGAAGGAGAGCAGGGTCATCCCGCTATGACGTTTGAAACAGCTAAAGAAATACGGTGCATAATGAAAACCAACCTGCTCGCCAACTTTGGCGATCGGCCATTCGGTCTTGATTGGAAGCAGTTTGGCCTGCTCTAGGCGGTATTGCAGCAGGTACTCCATTGGCGTACAGTGAAAAATTCCCTTCATGCACCGCGCAATGTAATTCGAATGAAAATGAAGCGATTCTGCCAATGTTTCATTGGTCAGGTCCTGCTGATAATGGCGGCGCAGATAGGCCTCTGTCCGCTCGGCTAGTTTGACGACCGAACTTGTGCTGGAGCGTCTTGCTCGTCCTCTTCGAGCAGCTGAAGCAAATCCATGAATTGCTGCTGCTCTCTCCAATAAGCCGCTGATCCATTCGCGTTCGTCTGCTCTTGCATCACCTCGAGCAGACGAACAATGCTGGCGAACTGTCGCGGAGTCGAGTGCTGCGGCAATTTGAGGTAATAGGGGTTCGCCCATGCATGCCGGATCGGGAGGGAGGTACGGGGATCGCTAACCTCGCGATAGGTGCCGTGCACTCAAAGTGGATCCAATAGAAGACCGTCTCTTTCGTGCAAACGGCTGTCGTATAATGATAGGGCATATGATGATTATTTAATTTTGCTTGGCAGTAACAGTTCAGACGCCATAAATGTATTATGTTCTGGTAGTGATGAAGTTCGATTAAGCCCATGATTGTTCAACTTGCGAAGATAATAGTTGACGCAATTAAGAATATAACCTGACGAGTAGTAGATCAATTGTCTTCAATGGATGCTTGTTGATTCGCTTCATGAACTGACCTACATGTAACTTGATTGGAATGAACAGACGACAACGTTCGGACCCAGCGGCTTGCAGGCGAAGTTCAGGCCTGCCGCTATTGGACTCGTTACGTTGACGAGGACTGGGTCATCGAAGGCATAACCTTGATTTACAAAGCGACGTCCTGGAAGCAAGCGCGCCGGGTAGCGATCATCCGCAAGGCACAACGATTCGAAGATGGACAAAGCCGTATTCTATTGGATAACGATTGGCACTACGAAGCGATTGTGACGAATCTCGAATGGGAGCCCCTCGATCTGTGGCGCTTTTATAACCAACGCTGCTGCATGGAGAATTTGATCAAGGAAGCCAAGCGCGGCTTCTCTATCGATCGGATCGCGACGGGTGATTTTAAAGCTAATGAACTGGATTTGCTGATTAAGCTGCTCGCATACAATTTGTTCGAACGCTTCAAACATGACTGCTGCGTGCCGGTGCACCGGGGATATACCATTGCCCGGTTCCACTGGAATTCTTTCATTGTGCGGTGACGCTCATACGACACAGCCGATCCGTCATGTTAAAACTGATGAAAGACTTCGCAGGCCAACATACCTGGAAACGAATTGAAGCGAGAATAGCACGGTTGGAATGAAACCCACCAAAAATTAACATGGTCAGGTTAATAAACTATTACACGGCCTTAGTCCGGAACTCCATCGGGACTAGGTCGTTTATTTTTATCTGTAATCCCCCCCATTTAAGGGTACCCCAGAATGATTACGTAAGGCCGTTACCGACCATGTAGCATAGGCACGTTAACTGAACACAGGCATATAATGCATCCTATAATCCTGAGAGGGGATGACCTGAATATGTATCATGTTCCTAATACCTTTTATCCGTATTATGACTATCTTAATAAACCAATGTATTACGCCGATTTTTTGGCTAGAAACCATTTATTTGCACAATACATTCCTGTCCAACGTTCTTTCTGGGATACTCCTTACTTTGAAAATGAGACACTCGTTCATTCTAGCCATGGAGGAACAGTAAAAGATTACGGAAACCAACCTTTCGTCGTAAATATTGACGCGGCTACGAAGCAAAACAATACTTACCGTACGGCTTTATGGTCTGGTAAGCATTTGCAAGTGACTTTGATGAGTATTAACGCTGGTGATGACATTGGTTTAGAAGTTCATCCAACAACGGACCAGTTCATCCGTATTGAAGAGGGGCAAGGGATTGTCCAAATGGGAGACAGTAAAGATACATTAGATTTTCAAGTAAAAGCATATGATGACTTCGCCATTATGATCCCCGCAGGAAAATGGCATAATATAACCAATACAGGATCTACACCACTGAAAGTTTACGCTATATATGCTCCGCCTGAGCACCCCTTTGGCACCGTTCATATAACGAAGGCAGCTGCTATGGCATCTACAGAACATAATTAGGTTTAGGTTTATGGCGTTGCAAAAAAACATGCAGCTTACCTATACATCAGGCAGCACGGGGCAACCCAAAGGCGTCTCCGTCCGCCACTATGTGGCCGTCAACCCATCGTCGATATCAACCGCAAATTTGAAATAGTAGCGGACGACCGGCTGCTGGGTCGTCGTCGATGGGCTTCGACCTGTCTGTGTACGGCCTGTTCGGGGCGCTCGCTGCCGGAGCTGTGCTGGTCATGGTGCCCGATCACCGGAACATGTCGGCGGTGCTGCAGACGGTGGAGACCGAGGGCATCACCGTGTGGAACTCGGTGCCTGCACTGATGGAGCTGTCCTTGGATACGGCGGAGCCGGGCCGAACGTTCCCTGGTCTGCGCACCGAGCTGCTCAGCGGAGACTGGAAGCTTGGATTACCTGCCGAACGAGGCTTTAACAAATTTGCATGTCGGACTGGGCCGTTATGCGCGGGTTGACACGAAGCCCGATTGGAATCCACTCGCCTCTAGCAGTTTCGTTCCCTGATTTTATTTCCAACCCGGTACAATCGGCTGTACCGGGTTAGGAAGGCGTCCACCGCTTAGAAAAAAAATGCCGGTGCCCCAGGCTACGACCATCCATAATAAGCATACTTTGGCTTCCCTGTTCATTCCTTTTTTATGTAGAAAATAATATTGGTGAACGGAGAAGCCGATCACCGTTAGGGTGAACATTATGATTCTGAACAACATTATTTGATCAACTCATTTTCTTGTATGAATAAATTAGCGCCTGACGAGCCCACGCCCGCGATATCTGCTTTGAGCTGCCATTGGATTGGGAGCTCCCTATACATGGATGGCCAGTTCTTTTCAATCCTTTTCCAATAATCTGGATCCTTGCGATAGATCACAGCACCTAAGCCTGCGCTATCCACCTCGTATTTCCGCTGTAATTTGTAAAACAATGATTTGTAGACCTGTTCCAGTTCCTGTTCCAATTCCTTGTTCAACTTCTCGATATATTGGGGGTTGGTAACATCCATAGGAGTTTGATTTTCATTGATATGTGCAGTTGCTTTGACATGACATAAAAACTGTGGAACGTTATTCACTAGGGATACGTCAGGCTTCACTTTCAACGTGTCTAAAGCAACAAGAACTTTTCCTTTCTCTTCCATGAGCTCCACTATTCCAAATGGCTTTTTATTAAGCATGCTGTTCAAAGCAACCGCCTCGAGATCATCCACAAACCCGACAAGCTTAAAGCCTTTGAATAAAGCAATGCTGTCTAGTGCGGCTTTGGCATTTTCCTCTGTCTTATTGGTAAAACCGGCAGCCACAGGTTCGATGCCGGGCGTAATGGAACTTATAAAGATCTCTCTTAGCGAAGTAGGAACTTGTACCTTTGTTTTGACGATCTCTCTGAACACTTCACCGGGAGTTGGATCAAGTTCATACTCCATGTTTATTAGTTTGGATGCATGTGCATTTCTTGCAACGACGAAATAGGTTTTTAGCCTGTTTTTGGGGCTGCGGCTGATCTGGTCAAGAATGCCCTCTATGCCGTCTCTGGCAAGAGACTCACTTACAATAAAGACGCGCCTGTGAGTAGTAACAAACTGTCTGGATAACTGCCGGTCCAGATCTAGACGAACCTTATCCAAGTCGTCTCCTTTCGATTGGATCGACATTTTTACTTTGGGACCTGAACTGTTATTATTACCGCTTCTTGGTACAGCGAACATAGTCTGAGCTTTAAATTGGTTCGTTTTCTCATCTTTATCAATGGCGGTGACTAAAAGAACCCCTACATCGTTAAGTTCCACTCGATCCCAGCAACCGGTAACCAATACGGTGGCCAACATCAGGAAGAGGGCTGCTATGCATTTGCCGTAACTCAACTTTTTGGCTCCTTTACGCTGGAGTTCGAGCTTCTCTTATTCTTGTTGTTCTCCAGAAGCCACGTAGGCGCACGGAAAATAAAATCATTGAAGTCCTTCAAATTCACTGGGGCGAGAGGGGAGAGATAAGGTATTCCTGCGGACTCCAGACCCGTTAAGTAGATGGCGATGAATATAAGACCAATCACAATACCAAACAATCCGAACGAACCCGCTAATAACAATAACCCAAAGCGCAGGATCCGAAAGGGATAGGTCATATCATAGACTGGAAATGTAAGGGAAGCAATACCGGTAAGCGAAACGACAATGACCATGGGAGTCGAGATAATACCTGCTTGTACAATGGCTTGGCCGATCACGAGAGCGCCGACAATACTGACCGTCTGGCTGATCGTGCGGGGTAAGCGGACGGCTGCTTCCCGGAGAGCTTCGAATGTAATTTCCATGATGATCGCCTCCACGATCGCCGGAAAAGGAGATGTCTCTCTTTGTGCCGTAAAAGATAAAAGCAGATTGGTGGGCAGCATCTCTAGATGAAATGTGGTTATCGCTACATAAAGCGATGGCAGGAGTATGGACAATCCGATGAATGCCGCTCTGATGAGGCGGAGAAAGGTTGCACTGAAAAAGTTAATGTAATAGTCTTCAATCGCAATAAAAGCGGACCAGAATTGAAAAGGCACCATCAAGGCAAAAGGCGTATTTGCGGTTAATACCGCTACTTTGCCGTTCAACAAAGCTCTAGAGACGACATCCGGCCTTTCTGTCGTTTGCATCGTAGGAAATATACTCAGCGGATGATCCCGGATCATTTCTTCAATGGATCCGCTTCCTAACACGGAATCCAAGGTAAGATTGGATAACCGCCGGGTCATTTCGTCAACTACATGCTGCGGGGCCGTTCCTCTGAGGTAGACCAACCGCACTTCCGTAGTGCTGACGGAACCGATATGCCACACCAACATCTGAAGATGCTCGCTCTGCACTCTTCTGCGGATTAATGCTGCGTTCATTTCCATAAGTTCCGTGAATCCTTCGTGCGGTCCGCGAAGTGTGGTTTCTGTTTCAGGGTTCTCTACGCTTCGATGCGGAGAAGACGACATATTGGCAATGAGTACGCGTTCCTCGCCTTCATGCTTAATTACAATCATGCCTGCAAGAATGGATTGAACGATTTTATCGAATTGAGTAGTTTCTTTCAAATCACTTGCGGTTAAGTTTTGATTTGATTCTATTTTCTCGATAATTTCCTGCCCAACCCGCTGCTCATTCACTATTCCTAACAAATAAACCAGTGTAGTCTTACCGACTTGGCGGAAATACAGGTCTGGAGCCTCCCCGAACTGCTTCTTCACTTGTTCTGTAAAATGAAGATTGTCTGTTGTCAATCGGTTCATCGAAACCATCCCTTCGAGAATTCCAATTTTTTGTGGAACATGGAAATAAATAGGGCGAGGATCGGTATACAGATTAATAAGGGGACGTGAAGAATCCACACGACCCAATGCAATCCGACAAATAGATGACTCCCGATATTCTCAGCCATATAGATGGCGAAAAACAAAACAATGACACTTACCGGAACGATGACTACCCGGTAGTCGGCGATCTTCCACTGATCAGCAATCCCGATACACGCGGCATAGGTCAAGATAAGAATTTTCAATAACCCTCCAATAATGAAATTGGTCACCACGATCGCATCGATATTATCGATAAAGTCAGCCAGACTGATCAATTGGAAAGCAGACAGTAAGGGATAAATCAGGCGGTCAAACATGGGCCCGAGTGTGGTGATGGCCAGAAAATCCAGGATCAATAAAACCATGCCCCCGACAAGCGTGGCAAGCAGCACTGATCTTCGATAAGCTTTCGGTTCTATGGTATAAGCCCAAAACATAGCAAAGCTTAAGGTTTCGCCATAGGGCACCGTGACCCCCAAAGGAAATACGGTTTTCCAGATGCTGCTCCAGTCAGCGGCTATGGGAGTCAAGAGAGAGAAGTCAATGATTCCTGTTGCGGTTAATAGAAAAAACTCGGTAAGAAGAAAAATGAAAACGATAGGAATAATCAATTCGGCTAACCGCGCGATTCTTACTAAGCCTGTATAACAGGAGTAGGTGATGACCGCAAGCAATAAAATCATCGTAATTCCCATAGGTGTTTTCGGCAGGATATACGTGTGCATCAGCTCCCCAAAATCACGCAAATCCCGTCCGGCATCATAGATCATAAAAAGAATATAAACAAACCCCAACAGATTCCCTACCATCCTCCCAAACAGATGATTCAGCAGTGAAGTCCAGTTTTTGCCGGGATACCATTCGATCAGTTTACAATATATCCCAATTAATGAAAAACCGACCAGCGTACTGATTCCTGAAGCGATCCAGGCATCTTGTTTTGCGCTTCTCCCAAAGCCGAAGATGACACTGGTTCCTAATTCGAAGAGGACATAAAGACAAAACAGCTGCCACCGCGTCAAAACCTTCATCAGACTTAAATTCCCTTCTAAGCACACGTGATATGCTTATATTTCCAAATCAGGCATTACATTATTCTCAAATGGGATCGAGTGTTTTCCTATTTCGGATCTCAATTGGTGCTCAGCGTGCGTATAGGGGATTGGGAGTATTCGTTAAAGACCGCTACCCAGTTATATCCATATCGGAACCTCCATAGGCATATGCACATATCATGTGTCTATATGTTTCAAAGGAGGCGCGATAAAAACATGAACAAGTCGGTAAGAACATCTCAGAAGGCCGATAACCGAATTATTGAAATCACGGGTGTGGACACAGTCGCCAAATATCTTAGAACCGTCGACCGGATTTACCAAATGGTCTGTCCATCCGACCAACCCCAAGCGTGCGAGCTGTGGTTCAGAGGGGTCAAGAAAGCTTCTTATGATTTGGAACCCTCTATCTCGAGGGGGCTTGGGGCCAAATCTGAGATTGTCTATTTGTCCAAATTCCGTTCCCTAGCATACCCATACTTAGGGGAAGTACCTTATTTTCCCAATGCAGAAGATCGAAATTCATACTGGAGCTGGCTTTTCCTGATGCAACATTATGGGGTGCCTACCCGTCTACTCGACTGGTCCAGGGAGGCACTGGTTGCCCTGCTGTTCGCTCTTGGTAAACCGAATGCAGACGAAGCCAAAAACAATGCGGCAGTCTGGTGCTTAAACCCTATGGAGTTGAATAAAGCCTTTCGTCTTTATAATTATCTCCAACCCGGCTATATTCCCAATGTTACAGAACCGGCCTTTACAGCGCGTTTCGGTCCCAATGCGAAGAATGACAATATAAAGGCCGCGGCGGCCATCGGGCCACTGAATAATCCTCGAATCATAAAGCAGGCAGGTACATTTACCGTATATCCCCGCAGAGACCATCTGATTCCGCTGAATAAGCTTTCGGACAGCTCAAAGTATCTGTACAAGATCATCATCGACAAGGATGCCCGCGCAGATATGAACAACCAGCTTCTCCATTACGGGCTAACGGAAAATGACCTGTATCCTGGAATCGAGAATGTGACTGCGGATATTAAGCAGGAACTTCAAGCGGAAGGGTTTCCCGTATGAATTGTTTCAGTTGAACCTGTAACTTTAGGAAGCCGAGCCCCCTTTACTTACCAGGTCCAGCGATTGCTTAATACAAATTCATCGTGGAAAGAGACCTAGTCAAAAAAAGAGGCCACTGAAAAAGTCCGTCCTATAAAAAGCACAGCACTTCAAGAAAATTGAAGTGGCTGTGCTTTTTTTGACGTATAATTGAGTCATCACGAAAAGTGGGTGAGACGGATGATCCAACAACAACAAAGCTTGGTTCTGAGTTCTTATGCGGCTCTGTATGATATCGTCGTGCCGAAAGATAACATGCTCCGTCAAATTAATGAACTGGTGGACTTTACCTTCACCTATGAGGAACTGGAAACAAAATATTGTTTGGACAAGGGACGCAGCGCAATTGACCCCATCCGGATGTTTAAATATTTGTTGCTGAAAACCATCTTTGAACTATCTGACGTAGATATTGTCGA
>NZ_JAQAGY010000023.1 GCF_027533645.1 Paenibacillus caseinilyticus | reverse complement strand
TTACTCACCCGTCCGCCGCTAACCATTCCCCGAAGGAAATGATCCGCTCGACTTGCATGTATTAGGCACGCCGCCAGCGTTCGTCCTGAGCCAGGATCAAACTCTCCATTAAAGAAAAGCTGACTTGCTCATTTTGAAGCATGGCAGAAACTCCATTACAAAGTTTCTATATTTAACACTCACTCGATGTTCAGTTTTCAAAGGGCAATCTTTGTCGTTTCTTGTCGCTACCGTTTAGCGGCGACTTGATTAATATAGCATAACCGCCTAAAGGAATGCAAGCATTATTTTTGAATTTATTCATCTTCGTTATTCTCTGCCTCCCTGCTTATACTACCCAAAGCTTCAATGCAGCCAGTACGGCCAGTCCCGGAAGTCCCAATACACTCACGGTCCCCACCGTTACTGCGTTGAGCGGCAGCTCGATATGAGTGTAGCCGCTGAACAAGTTCATCATATACAAGAGGATCGAAGCAAAGGCGAGATGTAAACACACCTTGCCCAGCATTTGAAAGGCAAAACGGTTTCGAAGAATAACGGCTCCGAGCAGTACCCCCGATCCTATCAGTACGCTCCACAGCATAACCGTCTTCATGAAGACCCCTCCATTGCCCGTCCGGCACAGACCTCTGCCTGTGTAATGTGCATTCCCTTCGCCTGCTTCAACAACATCTCGAACCTTTTCTCCGCAGCTTCCAAAGCAAAGACCGCATAGTCGATCTGCTCTTTCTCCATCACATATTCGAACCGAATTTGGGCGGTGACCCATTCCTTATGCGCTCTCTGAATCTCCCTCACCAGCAGCAGCCTGTCGAGCTCCGCAGCCTCAAGCCGTTCATGCTCCTTGCGGTTCCACCATCTCTCCCAGAACCGGAATCTCCTCCCATGCCCCATTCGCTTCATCCGTATACCTCCCGCGCCACAGTTTGTCCCTACACTAATACATATCCTCTGCGGCACTACGATAGAACAACAAAAAGGCCATACCTCTCGTACCGGGAGTCATCCCGGCACGGAAGTACAGCCTCATCCTAATAAAGCTCTAAAGCTCTCTTCTTCCCTCTAATGCCTTGGTTAATGTGACTTCGTCGGCATATTCCAAGTCTCCCCCCACAGGGAGCCCATGGGCAATGCGCGTGACTTTCAAACCGAACGGACGCACCAAACGGGACAAGTACATCGCTGTGGCCTCCCCCTCGATATTGGGATTCGTAGCCAAGATCAACTCCTGTACCTTCTCATCGCTCAGACGCCGGAGCAAGTCCGGAATCCGGAGTTCATCGGGCCCGATGCCTTCCATTGGAGAGATGGCCCCATGAAGGACATGGTAGTACCCATTGAACTCTTTGGTGCGCTCCATGGCCACCAGATCCTTGGGCTCTTGAATCACACAAATGATAGACCCGTCACGGGCCTTGTCCTGGCAGATCCTGCAAGGATCGGTATCAGTAATGTTGCAGCATACGGAGCAGTAATGAAGGTTCCGTTTGACATTGACCAACGCTTTGGCAAAATCAATAACGTCCTCTTCTTTCATACGAAGCACATGAAATGCAAGACGGCCTGCCGTCTTCGGGCCAATGCCCGGCAGACGAGAGAAAGAATCAATCAGTCGGGCTAACGGTTCAGGATAGAACAATCGGACAACTCCTCACCCTCATAGAATCAACGGACAACGCCGTTCGAATCGGCTAAAAAACAAAAGAAGGAGGCCTTCGGCCTCCGTATCACGCACGCTTGCTTAGAACAGCCCTGGGATATTCATACCGCCAGTCAGCTTGGACATCTCTTTGCCGGCTGTTTCTTCGGCTTTGGTCATTGCATCGTTCACTGCAGTAAGCACCAGATCCTGCAGCATTTCGACGTCATCCGGATCTACAGCTTCCGGTTTGATCGTTACAGCGGTAAGCTTCTTCTGTCCGTTCACCGTAACGCTCACTACTCCGCCGCCGGCTGTGCCTTCGAAGGTACGCACTGCCAGATCTTCCTGGGCTTTGAGCATTTGCTCCTGCATTTTCTTCACTTGCTTCATCATTTGGTTCATGTTGTTCATGTAACCCACGCTCCTTTTAGTGTTCTTTTAGTCTTCTTTAATTTTAACGAGATCTTCTCCGAACATCGAGATCGCCTCGGAAATCCACTCTTCTTTGGTCCCGCCTGCCCCCGGCTCTTCTTCTGGAACGAGCTGCAACTCTTCGCCCGTCTCGGCTGGCTTCGCCTGGTCGGCAGAAGCCCTCCAGTCTTTCATCATGACCGTAACCAGTCGGCGGGGCTCGCCATACACTTCACTGAGCACCTGCTCGATCAACTGCTTATTCGCAGGCTTCTCGGTGGTTTCACGGTGCATGGAGCTCTTGAAGGCAACAAGCAAGTTCTCTTCATGAAGAGATACCGGCTCCCCATCCACCAGCCAGGCATGAACCGTGATCTTCAGTTCCTTCACCCGGGAAAGCACCTGGCTCCACTGCTGCACGGCTGTTCGGAATGCGGGATCCTCGCGGCCCGCGAGATAGGCATCCAGCTTCTCGATCCGCTTGACCACCACCGGGGCGGACGGCTGCCTGATACTGCTTCCTCCGCCCCCACCTCCGCTGGCAGGTGCGACACCCTGCTTCAACAGCTGCGCGAGCTGTTCCTCCAGCTTCTGAATACGGCCCATCAGCTGAGCGACTTGAGGCTCGGGACGGGAGGAAGCAGCAGGGACTGCCGCACTAGCAGCCGCCGCCGGCGAACCGCCAGCTTGACTGCACAGCTTCATCAGCGCGACTTCGAGCAGCGTCTGAGGCTGAACCGAGTATTTCATCTCGGTCTGATAATAGTTCAGCGTATCGATCATAGCGATCAACGCTTCGCTGCTGAACCGATCAGCCACTTCCTTAAACTGCCGAATGTCCAGTATCCGCTCTGTCACCGCCTGGGAATTTGGCACCATTTTGACCATGAGGAGGTCGCGGAAATAATAAATGAGGCTTTCCATGCACTTGTCGGCGCTCTTGCCTTCCTGCATGAAAGCTTCAATCAGCTGCAAGGCTGCCCCGACATCCCGGCTCTGCACAGCCGCCACCAGCTTCTCAAACTGGTCGGAAGCCATCCCGCCCGTAATGGACAGGACATCATCATAGGTTACCCGCTGTCCGGAGAATGCAATAATCTGGTCGAGCAGACTCAGCGCGTCCCGCATCCCGCCGTCGGAGAGACGGGCGATGAAGGAGAGCGCATCCTCTTCGCTCTCGATTCCTTCCTCCGTGCATACCTCGCGCAAGCGCTCCACCTGCTCCTCAAGCGCCACCCGGCGGAAGTCAAAGCGCTGGCATCTGGAAATGATGGTAGCCGGAAGCTTGTGCGGCTCCGTCGTCGCCAGAATGAACATGACATGGGCTGGAGGCTCCTCCAGCGTCTTCAGCAGGGCATTGAACGCCTCCGTCGTCAGCATGTGCACTTCATCGATAATATAGACCTTCTGCCGCACTTCCGTCGGCGCATACTTGACCTTATCGCGAATGTCCCGGATTTCCTCCACACCGCGGTTGGATGCTGCATCGATCTCGACTACATCCATGACGGCGCCTTCCGTAATCCGGACACAGGCTTCGCACTCATTGCAGGGCTCAACAGCCGGTCCCTTGAGGCAGTTGACCGCTTTGGCCAATATTTTGGCCGCGCTGGTCTTTCCTGTTCCCCGCGGTCCGCTGAACAGGTAGGCATGACTGAAGCGGCCTTCCCGTAGCGCATTCTGCAGCGTCTGGACAATATGCTTCTGGCCGACCATGTCCTGGAAGGATTGCGGCCTCCACGTACGGTATAAAGCAATATGTGCCATTCTGGCCCTCTCCAACTGTTGGTTATCGTCTTATTATACTATACTTGCGAAGAGGTTTGAAGCAGACGCTGTACATAACGATCATTCGCCTTTCTTCGAACGGCGAAAGCGCTTAAGCAAATGGTATGCTTACCGTAAATGTAGTCCCAAACCCTTTCGATGACACGCGAATGTGCCCGCCGATGTCATGGATAATCCGCTGACATACCGACAGGCCGAGGCCGGTGCCTTCCGATTTCGTAGTGAAGAAGGGATCGAATATTTTGTCGATCACAAACGTAGGAATGCCCGGTCCGGTATCATGAATATCAATAAGCACCCTGCGTTCTTCCCTGTCGACTCTCTCGGTGATCGTCAGGTAACCCTCATCCCCCATGGCCTCGATCCCGTTCTTGCATAGATTCAAAAACACCTGCTTGAGGAGTTCCCGGTCGGCCACAACATGCGGGAGTCCATACATCGCTTCATATTGAACAACGACCCGGTGCAAAATCGCCTCGTTGTTAATGATCGGAAGGATCTCCCGAAGGACTAGGGGTACGTCCACTTCTTCAAACGAAACGTTCTTCGGTTTACTGAGGAGCAGGAATTCATTTACGAGCTGGTTGATCCGGTCAATCTCCTTCAGCATGACTTCGGTATACCCGGTTTCACGGTTCATCCCTTGGTCCTGGAACGTTCGGCGGAGTACCTGAAGAAAGCCCTTAATGGAGGTCAGCGGATTACGAATCTCGTGCGCAGTGCCGGCGGCGATCTGTCCGATCATGGCCAGCCGGTCGCTGCGCTGAACCTGCTCTTCCAGGGAGCGTAGGTTCGTTACATCTTTGAATATAATATAGGCACCTACCACCTGGTCCTCCTCGTCCCGAAGCACATTGGAGTCGACGAGCAGTTCATAGCGTTCCCGGTTGTTCGTCCAGGATACCGCATGATTACGCACGACGATCCCATCGAGTATCTTGCGGTCGACCAGCTGATGGTCCGCGGGAAGCCCCGAGAAAATGAGATCCATCCCCTGGCCTACCACCTCTTCCCTCGCCACTCCCAGTACGCGGCAGGCCATATCGCTGATATCCATTAACTCATAGGATGGATTAATAAGCAAAACGCCCAAGTTGACATCCTTCAGGAATATATCTGCAAAACGTTGAAGCAAGCTGAGTTCAGGCCGCAACGCTGTTCCTCCCCCCGTGTCTCTCTGTCCGCGCAGCCGCATGCTCTTGCCTTATGTTTCCCAGCCAGCTGCAACACCTACAATACCTACTGCTATCACTTTAAGACAAATACATTCTCCCAATATTTTCATTTTCCTTCTTCAACTTACAAAAAAACACCAGTGCTCTGCCTGATCAACCGGCTTCGGACTGGTGTTGTCTGATTACGCATATGCGATTATGTAAAAAGAGAACCGTGCACCTACCTTGATATTGCGATCCAAGTGGAATTTTTATCGTCAGCTCAAGTTGGGCTACCCTCCGGCACATGGAACATCTCGCTTACGGCTGCTTCCTTCCGGACCTGACCGGGTTCACGAGCTTCCATTGCGGAGGACCCGACTCTCAACACCAACTCTAAAACCCAACCCTTACATCGCAATACCGCGTGTAGGCGATCAACCCCGCTGTAGCGGATTGCGGGTTACAGGGCACCGCTACCTCCCCGTCTAGCACGGTAAGATTAAGTATAGTCGATTCGAAGTCAAATAGCAACCTTGGGGTATTACTTGGAATTTACATCTACCTCTACCTCATACCGAGGCGCTTCATAAGCGAGAACACCGGCTGCTTCGCTGCGAAGCCGATCCCTCTCCTCTGCCGTAGTGTCCGCCGGAACGAATAAGCGGACAAGCGCCTTCGTGCCATTCAGCGAGATCCGGGTGTCCTGAACTTGAGGGAACCGCTTGGCAATCGCATCCTTCATTACACGAAGGTCATCCGGGTAATGACGATACGTCCGACTCATCGGATTATTCGGGTTGACATCCGTGATCCCGAGAAGTCCATCTCGGGAATGCTGCTTGGCCTCAACGGTGCCCTGCTTCTGACAGCCTGCTGTGATGACCACCAGCAACGCAGATGAGATGACCGTAAGCATGGTTTGGCGATACATAAGAAAAACACCTCCTGCGCTCCGTAAGATTACTCTTAGGATAGCCACAGGAGGTGTACTTATGCTCTTCCGGCATATAGAAACAATTAGATGCCGTATTTCTTTTTGAATTTATCGACGCGACCACCAGCATCCAGGAACTTCTGCTTACCTGTGAAGAACGGATGACAGTTGGAGCAAATCTCAACACGAAGATTTTGCTTCAGGGAGCCTGTCTCA
This sequence comes from Paenibacillus caseinilyticus, assembly GCF_027533645.1. Taxonomy (GTDB): domain Bacteria; phylum Bacillota; class Bacilli; order Paenibacillales; family NBRC-103111; genus Paenibacillus_G; species Paenibacillus_G caseinilyticus. The sequence continues at coordinate 104,777 of NZ_JAQAGY010000023.1, read as the reverse complement.
AACACGTTACCGCAAGCGCAAGTAACTGTCGTTTGGTGGTAGTTCGGATGGATTCCTTGTTTCATTGACCTTTCACCTCTTTTGCCCTGAAACACCATGTGAATCAGAGTTATAAACGCAGTGTCCCGATTATATCATGCAGAAGGATCCTGTTGCAAGATCTTCTTGCGTGCGTTTGCCAGCTCGTCCGGGATGTGCGTATAAGAACCTAATATGACCCCGGGCAGTTCCTCCCGGAAGATCTCCAGCATTTGTTTCATACCGTAGCGTTCCCCACGGGCAGGAGGGATAAGAGAAAGATAGCTCTCAGGGTCGATATTCAAATTACGCAGCTGAATTAACTTGAGGTCCGTTCTGCGGACGAATTCGATCATCGCTTCCATCTCCTCCTCCCGGTCCGTAACCCCAGGGAAGATCAGGTAGTTGATCGAAGTTACGACACCCTTGTCGGCTGCATAACGCAGAGACTTCTCGACATTCTTGAGCGTATAACCCCTTGGCTTGTAGTAAGCGTTATAGTGATCGTCAAGGGCGCTAATGGTGCTTACCCGCATAAGATCCAGCCCCGCATCCACAATGCCCCGGATATGATCGGTCAAACCGGCATTCGTATTGATATTGATATATCCCATGTCCGTCCGGCTGCGGACCTCACGCATAGCCTCAATAATTGTCTTGGCCTGGGTTGAAGGTTCGCCTTCACAGCCTTGGCCGAACGAGATGATGCTCTGCGGGGTCTTCAGATGCTCCAGCATAACCTGGACTACTTCTTCCACGGTCGGCTTGAAGTTCATCCGGGTCTGCGGCGCGGGGAATCCGCTATCGTCGGGCTGTTCGGAAATACAGCCGAAGCAGCCCGCATTACAGGAGAACGATACCGGTACCGCGCCCTCCCAGCGGCCGAGGAACGTATTCGAAGCTGTGAGGCATTCGTATCCCAACGCACAGTTGGACAAATGCTTATACAGCCGGTTCTCCTCGTACTCGCCAAGAATCCGCTGAACTTGCACTTCCAACTCGGCCGGGTCGCAGTTCTTTGGGTTCCACCGCTCCGGATCATCACAGGCTTCCGCCGCGACATGGAACCCGCCGTCTTTCCACACCACCGCCGTATAGCCGAACAGCGGGAGCACTTTGCTCCGGTCCGCCTTGGCATAGCCGGGCAGCATCAGTCGGGTGAAGCTCTGCGGCAGCAGGGCACCCACGGCCGTATACTCGCCTGGCAGCACCTTCATCTCGCCGGTAGCCGTGTCGATGCCGATCGGCCGGGTATCCGGAAGGGATACCAATGTGGCGCCTTCGGGCAGCGGAATCAATTCCTCCTCGAACAGTTCGAGGATATCCTCACCGCTGCGGCCCACAGCCGTATAGTTCGGATGATCGTATACATTACCGTTCAAGTCGGCGTAAACCAAGTTCATCGTGCTGTTCCTCCTATGAAACGGAATGCTTCACCCGGCGGGAAGCGCTGCCGCCCGATTGGGGCGAACCGCCGCTTGTATCCAGCGAGTCCAGGAATTCCTGATTCGTCTTCGTGTCTGCAAGCTTCTTCAAGAAGGCTTCCACGTAATCATGCGATTCGTTCATATTCTTGCGGATCGCCCAAATTTTGTCGAGTTCTTCTTTGGTCAAGAGCATTTCTTCGCGGCGTGTCCCCGAACGGCGGATATCGATGGCAGGGAAGATCCGGCGTTCCGCCAGTTTGCGGTCCAGATGGATCTCGTGGTTGCCGGTACCCTTGAACTCTTCGTAGATGACTTCATCCATCCGCGAACCGGTTTCGATCAGTGCCGTAGCCAAGATGGTCAGGCTGCCGCCCTCTTCAATATTGCGGGCAGCACCGAAGAACCGCTTCGGACGGTGGAACGCCCCCGGATCGATACCGCCGGACAACGTTCGTCCTGTGGGAGGTACGACCAGGTTGTAAGCACGCGCAAGTCGCGTGATGCTGTCGAGCAGGATCACAACGTCCTTCTTGTGCTCCACGAGGCGCTGGGCTCTCTCGAGTACGAGCTCCGCAACCTTGATATGATTCTCCGGAAGTTCGTCGAAAGTGGACGCGATAACTTCGCCCTTGACCGAACGCTGCATATCCGTTACTTCCTCCGGACGCTCATCAATCAAAAGAACGAAGAGCTCCACGTCCGGATGATTCGTTGAAATGCTGTTGGCAATTTCTTTAAGCAGCAGCGTTTTCCCTGCTTTGGGAGGTGCTACGATCAGACCCCGCTGCCCGAAACCGACAGGAGCGAGCAGATCCATCAGACGAGTGGAAAGTTTGGAAGGAGAGGGTGTTTCCAGTACCAATTTCTTTTGCGGGTACAGGGGAGTCAATGCCGCGAAATGGAATCGCTCCGCAGCCGTTTCGGGACTCTCGCCGTTGACGGCCTCTACATGCAGCAAACCGAAGTAACGTTCGTTTTCCTTGGGGGGCCGGCACTTCCCCGAGACGATATCGCCGGATCTGAGATCGAATCTGCGGATCTGCGAAGCGGAAATATAAATGTCTTCCGTGCTGGGGAGGTAATTAATCGGGCGGAGGAAGCCGAAGCCTTCCTGCAGAATGTCCAGGACACCCTGCATGAACATAAGGCCGCTCTGTTCCGCCTGCGCCCGTAAGATGGCAAATATAAGTTCCTTCTTTTTGAGCTGACCGTAATACGGAATCTGGTGCTTCTTGGCCAGCTTGTACAACTCCGTAAGCTTGAGCGCTTCGAGTTGTGCCAAGTGCATATCCATAGTATCCAACCACCAAACTATTAAATTTTCAAGCTGCGCGAAATATACATTCTAGCATTACCCAAAAACCTTGCCGCCTATACGGACTCAGTCGTTCTGCCGCCAAACTTCCGCGCCTAAGCTTGATAGATTGGTCACGAGGTGATCGTACCCTCTGTCGATATACTCCACGCCCGTAATCTCCGTAACCCCTTCCGGTACGGTGAGTCCGGCAATGACCAGTGCGGCACCCGCACGCAGGTCCGTTGCTTTGACTTTGGCAGCGCTGAGCGTCCCGCCTTCGATGATCGCAGAGCGCCCTTCCACTTTCACTTTGGCACCCATCCGATTGAGTTCGGGAATGTGCTTGAAGCGGTTGCTGTACACATAGTCCGTCATGATGCTGACCCCGCGGGTCTGCGTAAGCAGAGAGCTCATCGGTGACTGCAGATCGGTCGCGAACCCGGGATACACTAAAGCTTTGACATCCACGCTCTCATACTCGGGCTGTCCGACGACCCGGATGGACTCGTCCATCTCGTAGATATGGACTCCCATCTCCTGGAGTTTCGCCGTGACCGCTTCCAAGTGTTTGGGGATGACATTATCGACAACCACATCGCCGCGGGTAGCCGCAGCCATAATCATATAGGAACCCGCCTGGATCCGGTCGGGAATAATGGAGTGGCGGCAGCCGTCCATGCCGTTAACCCCTTCTATGCGGATGGTTTCGGTGCCCGCACCCTTTATCTTGGCACCCATGGAGTTGAGAAGCGTTGCTACATCTATAATTTCAGGCTCTTTCGCCGCATTTTCGATGATTGTGATGCCTTTGGCCCGCGAGGCCGCCAGCATGATATTGATCGTCGCGCCTACGCTGACGACATCCAGATAAATCTTGGCTCCACGAAGTTCTTTTGCGCTGATGTGCAATGCGCCGTTCTCTGTCGTTACCTTGGCCCCCAGTGCTTCAAAACCCTTGATATGCTGGTCTATCGGACGAGGCTCGAAATTACAGCCGCCCGGCATCCCGATCGTCGCTTCGCCGAAGCGTCCGAGGAGCGCACCCATCAAGTAATACGATGCTCTTAACTTCTTCACATTGCCGTTCGGCATCGGCTTCGATACCAGTCGGCTTGAGTCGATCACCATTTGATCCCGGTCCCACCGGACACCAGCGCCCAGCTCCCCGAGCAGCTCCGTGTAAATGGCCACGTCGCTCAGCTCCGGCAGATTGTCAAGCGTCACCGCACTCTCCGACAAGATTGCAGCCGGAATAAGCGCTATGGCGCTGTTCTTGGCTCCGCTGATCTGAACCGTTCCACGCAGCGGACGTCCGCCGGCGATCATCAATTTCTCCATTCGATTGTTATCCTCCCACTTCGATGCTATACGCATGACCAAACTATGAAATCTTGAATCTGAGATGTGTGCTAGAGTTTACGCATGAAGAAGAGAAGGGAAAATACACCGGCCTTCCGGTGTATTTTCCACTATTTCTATACTAAATTAAGCTTGGTTTGCGCTGCCGAACAGTTGAATTTTGGATTTAACCACTTCAACCATGGCGTTACGGGCAGGAGTGAGGTATTTGCGAGGGTCGTACACTTTCGCGTCTTTGCCGAGTACATCGCGGATCGCTTGCGTGCAAGCTACCTGGTTCTCGGTGTTAACGTTGATCTTACCAACGCCAGCAGCGATCGATTGACGGATCATCTCGTCCGGAACGCCGGAACCGCCGTGAAGCACGACAGGTACTGGGATCTGGGAAGCTACCTTCTCGATAATGTCAAAACGGATGTTCGGCTCGCCCGCATACATCCCGTGTGCCGTACCTACAGCAATCGCCAGACAGTCTACGCCAGTCTCTTCGTAGTAGCGGATCGCTTCTTCGGGCTTGGCCAAACTTGCGTCAGCCTCATCCACGGAGATGTCATCCTCTACGCCGCCGATTGTCCCCAGCTCGCCTTCAACGGAAACGCCCATCGCATGCGCCGCTTTGACGACTTCTTTCGTCAGACGGATGTTCTCCTCGAAAGAGTAGTGGGAACCGTCGAACATAACGGAGCTGAAGCCTGCACGGATACACTTCATGGCAACTTCAAACGAGCTGCCGTGATCCAGATGCAGGGCGATCGGCAGGCCGGACTTCTTCGCAGCCGCTTCCGCGATAGCTACCGTGTACTCCATACCCATGTATTTCAGGGCGCCCTCGGAAACTCCGAAAATGAACGGGGAGTTAAGCTCTTGAGCCGCGTCCGTGATGGCTTGCGCGAACTCCAGGTTGTTCATGTTGAATTGGCCTACGGCGAATCTCTTCTCTCTTGCCTTAGGGAAAAATTCGTTCATTGAAACGAGTGGCATGGTATTTCTCTCCTCCTAGAATTAAATGGACCGTGCAGAGTGCAATAGACCGCTCTACTGTCATACTGAGACATTATACCATAATCATTTACAAAGGTTAAACATGAAAAGTCTGTGTTTCTATTGGAGCGGAGCGGGCGGACGCTGCTTCCGCCTTGTCCCTATCCAAAAAGGCATGCACCCCAAGGTCCATGCTTCTTTCGGAAACACAAAAAGAGACCCTTTTCAGGATCCCACAGCATACGAATTATTATTAGGAGAGCGCAGCTGTCCGTTCACGGCTTGACGAAGTTCGTCAATGTCAAACGGCTTCGTGAAGTGCATGATCGCTCCGAGGTCCGTCGCTTCTTTAATCATATCCAGCTCACCGTATGCGGTCATCATGATCACCTTAATCGACGAATCGATGCTCTTGATATGCTTCAGGATGTCCAGGCCGTCCATCCCGGGAATCTTCATATCCAGAAGAACCAGATCCGGCGAAACATTGCGCACGATCTCGAGGGCAAGCTTGCCGTTGGATGCCTGGTACGTTTCATACCCTTCGCTACTGAAAACTTCCATCAGCAAGATACGGATCCCATTCTGATCGTCCACGATAAGCAGCTTCTTCTTCATTAAGTTTCCTCCCGTTCCTTCTCCCGTAGGTTGGAAAGTCTGTCCTCAGGTACCGGCTTCTAAAACATATTCGATATCCCGCTTATGATTCCTGCCGAATGGGGCAAAAAAGTTGAAACTTTTTACAATTGTAGAAGAGTTTGCTCCATGTCTGCTTATTCGGTCCCGTGCGAAAACAGAAAACCGGATCCGTCAAGTGAACTCCTTGACCGGACCCGGCAGATAGATTAACGGGCGCTGTTATAAGCCGCCTCTACAAAATGCTTGAACAAAGGCTGCGGACGGTTCGGACGCGAAGTGAATTCCGGGTGGAACTGCACGGCGAGGAACCAAGGGTGATCCGGACACTCGACAATCTCGACGAGTCTGCCGTCAGGGCTTGTCCCGGAAATTTGCAGGCCGGCCGACTCGATCACATCACGGTACTCGTTGTTGAACTCGTACCGGTGACGGTGACGCTCGTATACGAGCTCATCATCGTAGCACCGCATAGCCAAGGAGCCTTCTTTGAGTTTGCACGGGTACAGCCCAAGGCGCATCGTTCCCCCGAGGTCTTCGATATCCTTTTGCTCCGGAAGCAGGTCGATCACCGGGTAAGAGGTCGTCGGGTTGATCTCCGAAGAGTTCGCTCCCTGGAGTCCGACTACCGAACGGGCATACTCGATGACGGCAACCTGCATACCGAGGCAGATGCCGAAGAACGGAATGCGGTTCTCACGGGCATAGCGGATTGCCGATACCTTGCCTTCGATCCCCCGGTCGCCGAAGCCGCCCGGTACGAGAATTCCCTGTACGCCGGACAAGAGTTCGCCGACGTTGTGATCGAATACTTCTTCCGCGTTGACCCAGCGGATCTTCACTTCCGTATTGCAGTCGATACCGGCATGGCCGAGCGATTCGACGATCGACAGGTAGGCATCGTGCAGCGCCACGTACTTGCCGACGATGGCAATCTCCGTCGTGTCCTTGAGGTTCTTGACCCTCTGCACGAGGCTCTCCCACTCCTGCATGTCCGGCTCGCCGGCCTTCAGCTTGAGATGGCTCACGACGATCTCGTCAAGGCCCTGCTCGCGAAGCATCATCGGCACTTCATACAGCGTCTCGGCATCGCGGCATTCGATGACGGCGCCCGCATCAATATCACAGAACAGGGCCAGCTTGCGCTTCATGTCCTCGGCGAGCGGCTGCTCCGTCCGGCACACGACCACATGCGGCTGGATGCCCAGGCTGCGCAGTTCCTTCACACTGTGCTGCGTCGGCTTCGTCTTGGCTTCGCCGGCCGCCTTCAGGTAAGGAATCAGGGTACAGTGGATATACATCACGTTCTCGCGGCCGATATCGCTCTTGATCTGGCGGATCGCTTCCAGGAACGGAAGGCTCTCGATGTCGCCGACGGTGCCCCCGATCTCGGTGATGACCACATCCGAGTGGGCCTCGCGGCCGGCGCGGAAGACACGCTCCTTGATCTCATTGGTGATGTGCGGGATAACCTGCACCGTACCGCCGAGATATTCGCCGCGGCGCTCTTTGGCAATAACGGAGGAGTAGATCTTGCCGGTTGTCACGTTGCTGTTCTTCGAGAGGTTAATGTCAATGAAGCGCTCATAGTGTCCAAGGTCCAGATCCGTCTCGGCGCCGTCGTCCGTGACGAACACTTCTCCGTGCTGGTACGGGCTCATCGTTCCCGGGTCCACGTTAATGTACGGGTCGAACTTCTGAATCGTCACTTTCAGGCCGCGGTTCTTCAGCAGGCGCCCGAGTGAAGCGGCGGTAATCCCTTTGCCCAGCGAGGAAACCACGCCGCCGGTCACGAAAATATACTTTGTCATTATGTAATACCTCCCAAGTTTGTCATGCCGCCCCTGCGCGGCCCCCTCTTTCGGTACGGACGGAGCGGCTGAGCCGTCTTCGTCTTTCGGAAAGACCGGTACTACCCCCACATGCTTCTGACCCATCCGACAATTACATCAAGGCGTCTTACGGAAGAAAAGAAATAGGCCGCCTATCCAATAGGCTTATCTTACCCCAGGGGGATTCCTTCCACTGCTGCAAACGAAAAACTTCTGTCCGGCCAAGGACCGGATGAAGTTTCGTCGGAACAACCTATGGTTCTAAAAAAGAAAAAGCGCCCCGCCTGCGGACGGGGCACTTTTATTGTAAGGACCGGCTCGGTCCGTTAGATATCTTCTAAAGCCCAAAAAATAGTTTACATCGGCCCTTGGTTCCCTGTCAAGGAGAATCCTCAAGGTCGGAAACAACCCTCTAAGAGAGGTGTTCTAACGTCCATGCCCATACCGGCTCCCCGCGGAATCCTAAGCGGCGGTCCGGCCTTACTTGTCGTCTTCATCCTCATCAGCCGCATCGTCCTCGGCGTCATCCTCTTCCAGCTCTCCGTCCTCGTCCAGTTCGCCGGCCTCGTCGATCTCTTCCTCTTCGGCCTCTTCGTCTTCGAAGAATTCGGTCTCTTCCTCCGCTTCTTCTTCCGCCTCAAAATCTTCACGCGGCGCATCGAAAGAGTCGTAATCCTCCTCTTCAGCGAAGGTGTCCTCTTCTTCGGCGAACAGGTCCTCGTCGTCGAGATCGTCGTCCTCGTCGTTGATGATCCGCGGACGCTTGCCGCTGCCCATGGAATCCTCGGACTTCTCCACCGGATACCAGCGCTTCAGTCCCCACAGGTTCGTGCCGACGCACGCAAAGCGTCCGTCGATATTGATCTCCGTGTAGAGCTGGGCAATCACGTTCATGACCTGCTCGTCCGTCAATTCCTTAATTTTGGCAATTTCGTTCATGAGATCCCGGTAATAGAACGGCGTATTGGCCGCTTTCAGAAGTTCGAAGGCGAGGTCCACCATCGGCATTTCCTTGGCTTGCTCCGCACCGATTTTGAGTGTGTATTGAGCGCTCATTTCAGGGCACATCCTCCCAAATGATTGTGTATGTAACTGCAGATATCCAGCATCCGCCATCTTGAGTTTAAGTAAACCCTATTTTCGGTAAAAATGCAACTGCCCCCGCCCGCCCCAAAGGAGGAGTCCTCCAAAAGAAACGAAGGATCGCACTGCCACCGTAAGCCTCGGTTCGAGGCCCGTACCCGGCCGCAATCTGATCCTTCGTACCCGACTGTATCCGCAAGGAGCGCGCCTCCCTTGGCCCGCCCCTTGCCCCTTGGAGATCGACAGAAGAATGCGGGGGCACTCCTCTCCAGATATCCTATGTTCCCGCCCGCCCTTTAGTCACGGCCTATCACCCATTTATTTTCAATAAGGCCATGGCTCATACCACGGCGCCCTCCCCCACATACGATAGAGCAATGGACGGTCATCGGAACCAAAGCGCTATCAGGAGAGGGGGACGACAGTGAATCCTACGACATTCGTAGCCTGGCTGCATGAAGCCATGCAGCGTCCCGAAGGAGACCACCGCAGGCAGATCATCCGCTTCGGCAGCGACCGGGACTACGGTCTGCTTGCACGGTATATCTCCCGGCAGCGCAAGCAGCTGCCTCTGCTCGGAAAGGTCCAGCCCTTGCGGCTGATCCGCGCCATCTCCTGCCCGGTCCTGCCGGAGGGAACGCTTGCCTCCGCTCCCTTCATCTCTTCCGTCGAAGCCGACAGCCGGATCCGGGTGCACGGCAGCACCAACTCAGGAGCCTCCGGCAGCAGAGGGAAAGCCTCCGGCGGAGCTGCCGTAATCCCCTGGGGCATCCGTCATATTCGTGCGCCGCAGGCATGGAGCAAGTCCAAAGGCGATCAAATCCGCATCGGGATCATAGATACCGGGGTCGATTATACGCACCCCGATCTGCGGCACAGCCTCTCGAGAGGCGTCAATATTTTGAACAGGCAGCTGCTTCCTTACGATGATAACGGCCACGGCACGCACATCGCGGGCACGATCGCGGCCTATGCGCAGCAGAAGGGAGTCATCGGCGTAGCCCCGATGGCCCTGATTCACCCCATTAAAGCGTTCGACCAGCAGGGCGGCGCTTACGTCTCCGACATTATCTCCGGCATCGATTGGTGTGTCTCGAACGGCATGAACATCATCAACATGAGTTTTGGCATGAAAACGTACAGCAAAGCGCTCGAAGCGGCAGTCCTGAGCGCCCACCGGGCCGGCGTCATCATCGTCGCCTCCTCCGGCAACGAGGGCAAGCAGGCGGAGATCGACTATCCCGCCCGGCTGCGCCAGGTGATTGCCGTCGGAGCCACCACGCGCCGAGGGCGCATCGCTGCGTTCAGCAACGCCGGCAAGGGCATCGATATCTACGCGCCGGGCGAGAAGATCTATTCGACATGGCTGAGGGGCAAGTATAACGAGCTCAGCGGCACGTCCATGGCCACCTCCCATGTGTCCGGTGTCGTGGCCTTAATGCTCGCCAAGCGGCCCGGCCTCAAGCCCCTGCGCGTCAAATCGCTCTTGAAGCGGCATGCACGCTTTGTCGTCAGTCCGGGCAAGAAGATCGGGGGCGTAAAGGAGATTCATGCGCTTAGGGCCGTAGCCGCGGTATCCTCTTCCCCCAAGCGCTGATGCCCCGCCCTCGCCCTGCTACGGCATCCGCTCCGCTGTCAGAATGAGGCGGAACTCCCCTGCAGGCTCACCCATCACAGACAACCGGTAAGCCCAGCTGACCGTCAGCAGCAGGCCGGCAGGCTCCGGTGCCCTGTGCCCGCCGCGTACCTCAAGATGCTCGGTGAACGTCTCCAGCTCCATCCGGCCCTGCGGGGTGTCCAGATAGCCGTAATGCGTCACGCCCGCCGCGAAGACTTGGTCGAACGGTGTATCGCCGTGCCGGATGATGCGCAGCTCGGACGGCGCCGCTTTCACGGTCGTGACCGTACGGCCCATCTCCGACTCCGGCGGTTCTTGGTACCGGAGGTACAGGGACCCGCCCTTCGGAAACAGCTCCCCCTCCATCGTGCGGTCCACCGGGCCGCTTCCCGTGCTTCCCCTCAGCGTGATGCGGACACGGCAGCGGTCCGGCAGACCCTCTTGATTCTCCTTCATGAAACGATCCTCTCCGATCACAACGATACTGTAACATGCTTCACCCCATGCTGCTCCCGCCCATTGTACCCAATTCGGCCCCGGAATGCGAACGGTTGTAGGTAACACCGCCCCCCGGCAGGTCATCCACCTGCCGGAACGTTTCACCGGATTCCTTTCCTGCCGTTTTCTTGCTAAGATGTACATAACCAGCCGATATGCCTTGCCGAGCAAGGCGGCTCTACTCTATACCCGCAAGGGGGGAGTCTGCTATGGACAGCAACGTATTCCGCGTCGTGACCGAAACCGACCGCATGCTGCCCGTCTATGTGACCGGCGCTGGCGGATGGCGGCACCAGGAGCCGATGGAGCGCGAGGAAGGCTTCCCCCACTTCCAGTGGATCCAGACGGTGCATGGGTCCGGCTGGTTCGAAGCCGGCGGCCGTACGCATAACGTGGGCCCGGGCCAGGGGATGCTGCTCTATCCCCAGGAGAAGCACCGGTATGCGCCGGTGAAAGAGCCTTGGACCGTGCGCTGGGTCACCTTCGACGGGGCTTATGTCAAAGAAATGCTGGGTGCCGGAGGCCTGAGCGCTTCGCAGGTGCTCTATCTGACCAGCCCCGAGCTGCTGCTGGGCCGCATGCATGCCATCCTGCTCCTGATCGATTCGAAGGATCCCCGCGCGGCACTCGAAAGCTCATCTCTTGCCTACCAGCTCATCCTGGATCTCTACTTATACGCTTCACCCTCCGAAGTACGCTCGAAGGAGCAGCATTATGACCAGCTCGCTCCCGTATTTCATTATATCGCCGAACATTATGCGAAGCCGGTTTCCCTGCAGGACATGGCGGGGCAGCTCGGTGTCACGCCCCAGCATACGTGCCTGCTGTTCCAGCAGACCCTGGGCATGCGGCCCTTCGCTTATCTGACGCTGTACCGCCTCCGCAAAGCCAAGGAACTCCTGCTTCAAGAGCCTCATCTTGAAGTACGGAACGTCGCCGCCAGGGTCGGCTATGAAGACAGCAGCTACTTCATCAAGCTGTTCAAGGGACAGGAGGGCCTGACGCCGAGCCGGTTCCGCAAAATCCACGGCCAGGGATAGTCCTTCCTTATCGCAGGAAGGACTCCTGCAGTATTCTTTTATGAAAATCGTACGGAACTTTTCATAGCCTCAACACGTCATGGTATGAACACCGAACACACGCCCATCCATCAACCATGGAAATGATACATAAATGGAGGATCTCCCGCAATGGACCCGAATACACCCGCTCCCGAAACCAAAAAATTGTCCCGCCGTTCCTTCCTGAAGAAAGCCGTGCTGACCGGCGTCGGCGTGATCGCAGTCCCTCCGGCTGCCTACTCTTATGCGCGCTATGCCGAACCGAAGTGGCTCGATATCCATGAAGTCACCCTGACGCTCGGCAGGCTGCCGAAAGAACTCGACGGCCTGCGCCTTGTGCAGTTCAGCGACGTGCATCTCGGCTTCCACTATGATGCGCCTGCCTTGGAAGTCCTCGCCGAGACGATCAACGGCCTGAATCCCGAAGTTGTCTGCTTCACCGGCGATCTCGTCGACTATGCGGTCGGTCAAGCCGGAGGCGCCTATGTGAAGGCCCTCTCGCTCATCAAAGCTTCCATCGGCCGGTATGCGGTGCTCGGCAACCACGACTACTTCAACGGCCCGAACGCCGTCGAGAAGGTGCTGAACAGCGCCGGCTTCAAAACGCTGCGCAATGCCGGGATCCGTGTGGAGCGCGGCGGCGGGTCGATGTGGCTGGCCGGCGTCGAAGACCAGTGGCACGGCAAGCCGAATCTGGAGAAAGCCATGAACGGAGCCGCTCCCGAGGACTTCACGCTCCTGCTCTCGCACTGCCCGGACTTCGCGGACGAAGCCGTGAACTTCCCGGTCGATCTGCAGCTCTCCGGCCACAGCCACGGCGGCCAGGTCCGCCTGCCTCTCTACGGGCACGTCGTGACGCCGAAATTCTCCAAGAAGTACGTGATCGGCCGCTATGAGCTCGGGGGCGGCAAGCTCCAGCTGTATGTCAACCGGGGCATCGGCGTCTCCCAGCATCAAGTCCGGTTCCTGTGCCGCCCTGAGCTCACGGTATTCACCCTGCGGAAAGCCTAGGCTTCTGCGGCCATGCGGAGCCCAGCACGGCGGCAAGCGCCCCATACAGCTCCAGCTCCATATCGTGCTGCGTATCCCATGGGTCGCCCTGCGTCCCGATGAAGAGCGTGCCGAGCTCGGGCGCCACGAGCAGGGCCACCCACATCTCGATCAGCTCGTAGAAGGCGCCGGTCGCGAGCACGAGCAGGACGGCACCGGTGCGGGCCGCGGCCGGCCTGAGCCCCAGCGTACGGGCAAGCACCTCGGCCGCCGGGCAGGCGAGCAGGAGCCCATAGGCGAGATGGACCAGACGGTCGTATGGCAGGCGACCGCCGCCGAAGACGGCCTGCAGCCACGGGTCGAGCGGCGTCGCGCCGTAAGAGCTGTGCGCCCCGTAAGCGTGCAGAGCCAGAAACAAGCCGAGCTGAATATACGAGACGGCGGTCAGCGGCAGCCTCCGGTACGTACCCGCCAGCAGGCCGACGCAGGCGAATACGAGCAGATTCTCGAGCAGCCAGTCGGACCGGTGGTGCGGCGCATAGGCCATCCACAGCCAGAAGGCCGTATAGGCCCCGGAGAGCCGGAGAACGAACGGCAGCGAAGCTCCCCTGTACCCCATCTCCACTGCGATAGGGATTCCATCCCTTCCCTGCATAGCAAGACCCCCTTCTCTTTTGAGGTTCATTGTATGCGGGGATCTCCCGCGGGCAGAAGTACTAACTTTTTCTAGTACTGGGCGAGGGAGGGACGACGCTGTTCGGCAGTCCTGCACAAGACACGCCAAAAAAACGGCTTCCGCCTCAATCGCGGAAAGCCGTTTTTGGTGTGCGTGAAGCCAAGGCGCCTGAGGCGCCCGCCGCAGCGCGGTCTTACTTCACGAGGCCGAGCAGAATCTCGCGCATGAGCTTCGATGCGACGATCTGCGTCTGCTCCGAGTGGTCGTAGTGCGGTGCCACTTCCACGATGTCCGCGCCCACGAAGTTGATCTCGCTGGCAGCCATCGCATGAATGGCATCCAGGAGCTCCTTGGAGGTAATGCCGCCCGGTTCGGCGGTACCGGTGCCCGGCGCGCACGACGGGTCGAGCACGTCGATGTCGATCGTGAGGTAGACCGGACGGCCCGCCAGTTCAGGCAGCCTCTTCTTCAGCGGCTCCAGCACCTCGAACGGGTGGAAGTTGATGTTCTCGCGCGCATAAGTGAACTCCTCGCGGGAGCCGGAGCGGATCCCGAACTGGTAGATGTTCTTGCCGCCCATCAGGGCAGCGGCCTTGCGCAGCGGCGTCGAGTGCGAGAGCGGCTCGCCTTCGTACGACTCGCGCAGATCGGCATGGGCGTCGAAGTGGATGATCGCCAGGTCCGGATACTTCGCGTACATCTGCTGGATGACCGGCCAGGAGACAAGATGCTCCCCGCCGAGGCCGAACGGGAACTTGCCGTCCGCCAGCACGCCCTTCACATACTCGCCGATGATTTCGAGCGAGCGGCCTGCGTTGCCGAAGGGCAGCAGCAGATCGCCGGCGTCGAAGTAAGTGATGTCTTCCAGGCTTTTATCGAGATAAGGGCTGTATTCTTCCAGGCCGATCGACACTTCGCGGATGCGCGTAGGGCCGAAGCGGGAGCCGGGACGGAACGATACCGTATAGTCCATCGGCATGCCATAGATGACCGCGCGGGATGCCGCGTAGTCGTCCGAGCTCAAGATGAACACGTTGCCGGAGTATTTTTGGTCGAGTCTCATGGGAATTCAGGTTCTCCTTCGCTTCAAGCGGATTCGGGTAAGTAAGGCTTACTTCGTCAGATCTTCCACGAACTTCGGCAGCGCGAATGCGGCCTTGTGCAGACGCGGCGTGTAGTACTTCGTATCGATCTCCGGAATCGCCGTCTCATCCACCTGCAGCGGATCGTACTTCTTGCTGCCGAGGGTGAAGGTCCACAAGCCGCTCGGGTACGTCGGGATGTTGGCGCAGTAGACGCGCACGATCGGGAAGATCTCCTTCACGTCGCGGTTCACGGTCTGGATCAACTCCGCCTTGAACCAAGGGTTGTCCGTCTGGGCGACGAAGATGCCGTCTTCCTTCAGGGCGTCGAAGATGCCTTTATAGAATCCCTGTGTGAACAGATTCACGGCCGGGCCGACCGGCTCGGTGGAATCGACCATAATGACGTCGTATGTATTCTTATGGTCATGGATGTGCATATAGCCGTCGTTGACGATCACTTCGACACGCGGGTTCTCGAGTTCGCCGGCGATCGTCGGCAGATACTTCTTGGAGTACTCGATAACCTTGCCGTCGATCTCTACCAGTACGGCCTTCTCCACTTCCGGATGCTTCAGCACTTCGCGGATCACGCCGCCGTCGCCGCCGCCCACAACCAATACGTGTTTCGGATTCGGATGCGTATTGAGCGCCGGATGCGCCACCATTTCGTGATAAACGAATTCGTCCTTCACCGTCGTCATGACCATGCCGTCGAGCACGAGCATCGTGCCCCACTCGGCGGTTTCGATCATCGCCAGATCTTGAAAATCCGTCTTCTCCGTTACGTGCGTCTCGGTGATCTTGGCCGTAATGCCGAAGTTATCCGTCTGTTTCTCCGTATACCACAATTCCATTTTGAGTATTCCACCTTTCGTATAGAGCCTTCGACCTGGGCCGGACCCTTGCCGGAAAGTAAGTTACACCGGGGTTTCGCGTGCTTTCAGCCTGTCCTCTTGCATGTCACATTGTATTATAGTATTTCTCCCTGAAATTGCAAGCCGAAGGGGGACGAATGCCTAAGGCGCGCGAAAATTTTACACTGCGTTTACACAAGCGCATGAATAGCTCTCCGTTTCTTTTTCCATACTGGGGAATGGAACTTATTTCTATGGGGACTTCTACCTGTCGGTCCCAACGGAGGAGGCGGAGGACATGAACAGTACGCGCAAGGACATTGAGGCGGTGGAAAAGGAACCCATGTACCGCAAATCCCGGGGCTGGCGGGGGTGGATGTCATTCGTCTTTACCTGCCTGATGCTGGGTGCTGCCGCGGCCGTAGTAGGCGTGCTCTTCATGCGCTCCCAGTCGCTCCCGGTCTCCAAGATGGCCTCCGCCTCCGAAATGTACGACATCCACGGCGAGCTCATCGAAGCTTACGGCAGCACGAAGAACAAACAGGCGGTGACGCTGCCCGAGATCGCACCCAGCCTCATCCAGGCCACTCTGGCTATCGAAGACCGCAAGTTCTACGAGCATTACGGCTTCGATCCGAAAGCCATCGCCCGGGCGGCTTGGGTCAACTTCCAGCACATGAGCAAGGTGCAGGGCGCCGGGACCATCACGCAGCAGCTCGCGCGGAATCTGTACCTGACCCACGAGCGGACGTGGACCCGCAAAGCCAAGGAGACGTATTACGCCGTACAGATGGAGCTCCAGATGAGCAAGGACCAGATTCTGGAACAGTATCTCAACCAAATCTATTACGGC
Source organism: Paenibacillus caseinilyticus (assembly GCF_027533645.1). GTDB lineage: Bacteria > Bacillota > Bacilli > Paenibacillales > NBRC-103111 > Paenibacillus_G > Paenibacillus_G caseinilyticus. The sequence goes on along the minus strand of NZ_JAQAGY010000023.1, from coordinate 88,509 downwards.
CACGCCACCTACGGGATCGGAGCGGCCGCACACCTCTTCTTCGGCAAAGCGGCGTCGGACCTGACCCTGGCTGAGAGCGCCCTGCTCGCCGGCGTGCCGAAGGGCCCGCGCTACTATTCACCTTACTATGATATGGACAAATCGCTGGAGCGCCAGAAGACGGTGCTGCAGACGATGGTCGAGGCGGGCTACATCACGCAGCGGGAGGCCGAAGCGGCCGGAAGGGAGAAGCTGAACATTCTGCCGCTCGAGAGCAAAAAGGCGGTGACGGCCCCTTACTTCCGCGACTATGTGCGGGCAACGGCGACCGAGCTGCTCGGCCTCGAGGAGAAGGAGTTCGAGGAGGGCGGCCTGCGCATCTACACGACACTCGACCTCAAGGCGCAGAAGGTCGCCGAGGAAGTGGTGTCGGAGCAGCTGAAGAGCTTCCCGGAGCTGCAGACGGCCCTCGTCTCCGTCGATCCGCGAAGCGGCTACGTCAAAGCCATGGTCGGCGGCCGGGATTACGCCAAGAGCCAGTACAACCGGGCCCTGAGCGCCACGCGCCAGCCCGGCTCGTCCTTCAAGCCGATCGTCTATCTGACGGCCCTGAAGGAGAAAGGCTTCACGCCTGTCACCCGGTTCAAGAGCGAGCCGACGACCTTCACTTACGAAGACGGCAAAACGTACACGCCGAGCAACTTCGACAACAAGTTCTTCGATTGGATCGACCTGCGGACAGCGCTGGCCAAAAGCGATAACATCTTCGCCGTGCATACCGTGCTCGAGGCCGGTCCCGACCGGGTCATCGAGATGGCGCGCCGGATGGGGATTACCAGCGAGATGAAGCCGATGCCCTCGCTCGCCCTCGGCACGTTCCCCGTCTCCCCCTTCGAGATGGCGTCCGCGTTCAGCATCCTGGCGAACCAGGGCGTCCGCACGGAACCGGCCGCCATCCTGCGCATCGAGGACCGGCGCGGACGGGTACTCTACGAGGCGCAGCCGAAGCAGGAGACCGTCATTGAGCCGGCGTACACTTACGTGCTGACGCAGCTTATGGAGAGCGTATTCGACCAGGGCGGCACCGGCAGCCGCGTCTCCAGCGTGCTGAAGCGGCCCGTCGCCGGCAAAACCGGCACGACGAACTCGGATGCGTGGCTCGTCGGCTATACGCCGGAGCTGTCGACGGCCGTCTGGGTCGGCTACGATAAAGATAGAACCATCGGCACCATCGAGTCTCACCTGGCCGCGCCGATCTTCGCGGAGTTCACGGAACGGACGCTGGAGGCGGTGCCTCCGAAGCTGTTCCCGATCCCCGAGGGCGTAAGCAGCGTCTACATCGATCCGAAGAGCGGCAAGCTCGCGAACGAGGGATGCCCGAACCCGAGGCTCGAAGCATTCGTCCAAGGCACGGAGCCGACGGAGTACTGCACGGAGCAGCCGGATGCGAAGAAGGAAGACGCGAAGCCCGATGCCGGCAAAGAGAACGGGACGTGGTGGAAGGATCTTAAGCGGTGGTGGAGTTCGTAAGCACCGCGAGTAGCGATTATACAGAAGCGGCCGCCTTGGCAGAATGCCGGGGCGGCCATTTTGGGGATGTGTGCCGCTTGGGGCGTGGACGGGACAGAGGCAGGTTGCCGTGTAGGAGTTCGTCGTCCGTTCCCAGTGTAGGGGCCTCCCCCTGTTTCAGCATCCTTCTATATGGTGTATGGGTAAGTACGAGCCTTCGGATCCAAACCGGATGCGCCAGCCTTACTTCAGAAAGGAAGGATGCCCCATGGAAACCCTGCAGGAGCGGACCGAGACGTACCGCGAATGGAAAAAACAGCTCAAGCGGCATTACCGCAAATTCGCCGCCTTCGCCAAGGAGGCGTACCGCTACGAAGACGTGGAGGATGTGCACCAGGCCCGGGTCCACTGCCGCAAGCTCCTCACCCTGCTGAAGCTGCTCGATCCCGAGGACCAAGAAGGCCTCCGTGCGCCGCTGAGAGGAGCCTTCAAAGCGCTCGGCAAGGTGCGCGACAGCGACGTGCTCCTCGCCGACTTCGAGGACCGCAAAGCGGAAGCGCCCGACAAAGAGACGGCCGAAATGCTCAAGCGCTATTTGAAGCAGCTGCGGGACCGCCGCCTCCGCTACGTCGCCCGGCTCGAGAAGCGGCTGCGCCCCGCCCTGCGGGGGAAATTCCGGCGCCGGTGGGAGACCTACCTGAACGGCGCCCTGCGCGAACAGGCGGCGGCGGCCGATGCCACGGCCCAGCTGCGGAAGCTGGAGGCCGAGCTCGAGGCGAAGCAATCGGACCTGCGGGATCTGGCTGCCCGGCCCGATACAAGCGGACTGGACCTCGCCGAGACCCTTCACGAAGCGAGGCTGATTGTCAAAGAAATCCGCTACGTCACCTCGGAAGCGGACTTCGCCCTGAAGCCGCTGCCGGGCGGCGAGCTGTCCCTGCTGCCGGTCAAGCCGCTGCAGGAGGAGCTCGGTGCGCTCAACGACAGCCGGGTCCGGCTCGCCAGGTGGCAGGACGCGAATCCGCAGGCGCTGGGGACCCAGCCCGAGGTATACCGGCGGATGACCGACCGCCTGCGGGGCGAGATGGAGCGGCGGATCCGCGAAGTATCGCTGACGGACCCCGAGGAGCTGGACTAGCCTTGACGCTCCGCACCCAGGCGGTTCATCTGCCGGGGGAGCCGAAGCCGCTCAGCGCATGAGTTCACAGCTTCGACTCCGGAAAGACTCGGATTCGAACAAACACAGTCCTGCCACCTGAGCTTTCCTACTCTTCCTTGCCGTCAGCGGTCCCCGGCACGAACCCTCCGCGCTCGATGGCCTGCGTGCCCGCCTCGCTCTGCAGCCATTGTAGCATCCGTCCCGCCGGGCCGTCCGCCGGCTCTCCTTCACGGGTAACGGCGTACAGCACCGCCGTATAGGGATAGGCGCCGCTGCGGATATGGTCTTTGCTGGGCTCCACTCCGTCTACGGCGAGGAACTTGACGTTCTCGCTGCGGTTCATCTCGCTCGCATAATAATAGAAGGAGTAGCCGAGGCTGTTGCGGGCGTTCCGGTAATCGGCCACGGCTTCGATCAGGCCGCCCATGCCGCTGGGCTTCCGGTCCTTCGGGGGATCAGCCATCTTCAGGCCTTTCATAACTTTTCCTTCCATATAAGTCTGCGAGCCGGAATTGGGCTCCCGCTGGAACGCCGTGATGGTGTCATCCGCTCCGCCGAGCTCCTTCCAGTTGGTAATCTCCCCGCTGTAGATACGCCGGAGGTCCTCCGCTCTCACGCCATTCACCCCATTGTCCCGGTGTACGAGAAAGATGAAAGCATCCCGCCCGAGCGGCGTAAGCTTGAAGCGGATGCCCGCTTCGGCAGCCAGCCGGCGCTCCTCCTCCGAAGGCCCTGCCACCAGAATCAGATCGGCTGTCCCCCCGATGAGGTTGAGGTAAGCCTCGTGGGTGGTATTGAATCGAACGTGCCGCTCCGCCATGCCTTGATTCATTGCGGTAAGCTCCCCCAGCAGGATCCGGCCGAACGGGATCGCTGCCGTCGCCCCGTCTACCCTCGGATACGTCCCGGGCGTAAACGGGGTGTTCTTCGGCAGCAGTTCGAGAGTCAGCGCGAGAGCCCCGGTCAACATCGGCAGGGCGAGAAGCAGCGGAAGAATGCGGCTTCGGCGCGCTTCGGCGGCTTCTCTCTTCCGCAGCCCTGTCCCGATGACGGCAGCGGCAGCCGGCAGCAAAGACAGGGCCAGAGCCGTTCCCTTCATCGCTCTCCCTCCGCCGATGTAATGCGGCAGCGCTTCATATAAGGGGGCCGCCCAGTACGTAAACAAATAGAACGGGATCCAGCTTATATCCGAAATTTCAGCAACGGAACCCGTCCGGCTCATCGCAGTAAGCGTCCAGATGCCGGCCCCGATGAAGGCCACAGGCAGCACCGCCCAAGCTTGCCGGCGCACTGTCGTCCGGTTCTCTCCGGCGGAAGCCCACCCGTAGAGACCGGACAGTCCCGCTGCCCCGAACGTATACAGCAGCATGAGCAGCCAGACCCCCGTATCGCTTCGCCGCTCCGACCGGAAGAGAAGATCCGTGCCCAGCGCAGAGATCAGTATGCCAATCAAAATCATACCAAAGACATACGCCAGCCCGAACAGGCAGCCCAGCGGCATGATCCCCTTAGGAAGCTCACTGCCGCCGGTTCCGCTGACCGGCGGGGTGCCTTCCGTACCCTCGGCATCACTCACACAGTTTCTATCACCCGCCGTCTCGGCATCACTCCCACGGTTCCCACCATCCACCTCCTGGACATCGTTCGTGCGAACATTGTCTGCCGCGCCCGGCCCTTTGCCTTCGGCTTCTCTCTCTTCTTTCATCCCGCTGCCCCCCGTCAATTGTTGGCACACCACTCTTTTGCCCGAGGCCTCCTGCCCTTTTCGCGGTAATCGCCAGCGGCCCCTTTGCCGTCCCCTATACCTACGAATCCCTGACGATTCTTCCAGTAAATAGGTTGCAGCGCCTCCGGTCCGCTTCGTGAAGAAGAACGTGGAGAGCGCATCCACTAAGCCTCACGGCACGAGATAAACGGCTTCGCCGTCCTTTCAGGACGATGCGCATTTATGAGATAGATAAGATTACGGGATCGATCCCTGGCGAGTTAAAAAAACACAAAAAGGCAGACCCTAAGGGCCTGCCTTCCTGCTGTCCTAGTATATGGTGCATATACTAGGGACTAGTATACCTTGTTACAGGGGGTGACACAAGACCGTCACATAATCGACAAAATTAGGATAATGCTTCCTTCAGAGCCGCTTCCGACCGCTCCCACATGCCCGGATCCCACTCGGCCAGGAAGGTGCGGAGCTTGGCTTTCTCGGCTTCTCCGAGATTATCGACCATGACCCGGCGCTTCAGCGCATAGTCCATCCGGTTGACGTGGTCGGCGAGGATTTTCCAGCCTCTGCGCGCTTCCGTATCCACCGTCATAGCGCAGGAAGTCACGCCCGCATAGTACTTGCCGTCTTCCTTGAAATCCACGGCCACCCACACGATCCAGCACGGACGCCCATTCGGAACCTCATCCGCGTTGACCGTGAACTTGATGCCCTTCTCGATCTTGCTCTTGGCATGCAGCGTCCCGTCGTCGAGATACACCTCATCCCCATCGATGATGACCCCCGACAGCTGGCTGAGATCGATCGAGCCTTGACCGTAACCGCGGTGCTTCGTTTCCTTGGGTGAAATGATATTCAGCGCAGGCAGCTTCTTCTCCTTCTCCTGCCCGTTCCCGTTGTTCTCCATGAGGCACCCACCTTCCATCTACTTTTTCTTATCATACTGCAAAAGCCTGTTCTTCACAATTTTGGCGCCCGAGAAATAATCCCCTGTCCACCTACATATACATGCTGTAGATGCTTGTCAACGGGGTGAAAATGAGATGAAAAACCGACTGCATACCTCCATCACATCATGGGGCGCCATTCTGATCGCAGCCTGCGGCGCCGCGCTGCTGACCCATACCCTGCTGCTCGCAGAAGAATCTGCAAAGGACAAGCGGCAGGCCGCCTGGGCGGTAGCGGCAGACACCGGCGCAGGGCTGCCGATGCTCAGACCCGCGTCCACACACCACGTCGCCGCCGCGCCGGCTTGGCCGCTGGCCCGGGGCCCGGCGGACGGCTCCTCCACGGGCCTCTTCCTGCCCTCCGGCAGCGGGGAAGCCCTCCCGGCTTCTGCCCGCGTCGCTCCGGCCGGCGAACAGCCTGCGGTGCCGCCGTCGTCTCCCGCCCCGCCGAGCCTGCCGGCGAAGCCGGCGGAGAAGCCCGCTCCGAAGCCGCTGTCCGGCCGCGTCGTGGAATACCACCTGAACGCGGAGTACGACGCCACGGGCAAGATGATCACCGGCACCTCCTCCCTCACCTGGACCAACCCGGGCAGCGTTCCGGTGTCCGAGCTGTATTTTCACCTCTACCCGAACGCGTTCGAATCCAAGAAATCGACGTTCATGCGGGAATCGGGAGGAAAACTGCGCAGCGACGTCTCCAAAGACGGCAGTGTCGGAAGCATGACGGTCTCCTCTATCAAGATGCTGGACGGTACGGAGGCCGAGCTCAGCGGGGCTGCCGAGTACGTGCAGCCGGACGACGGCAACAAGGACGACCGGACCCTGCTGCGGGTGCCTCTGCCCAAAGCGGTGGAGCCCGGCGCCAAAGTCACACTGCGCACCGACTTCTCGGTGAAGCTGCCGCAGGTCTTCGCGCGGATGGGATATGCCGGCGACTTCGTCATGGCGGGCCAGTGGTTCCCGAAGCTCGCCGTGTATGAGCCCGAGGGAACAAGAAGCCGCACGGACGAGGGCTGGAACCTGCACCAGTATCACGGCAACTCGGAGTTCTACGCCGACTTCGGCATCTTTGATGTGAAGCTCAAGCTGCCTGCGAATTATAAGGTCGCAGCCACGGGGTTCCCGACCAAGACGGCGGTGGACGACGGACCGAACAAAATCCACACCTTCTACGCGGATGACGTGCATGATTTTGCCTGGTCGGCTTCGCCCGACTTCATCTACTACGAAGAGCCGTATGCCACGCCGCATCTCCCGGGTGTGCGTATCAAGCTCTATCTCGACCCGAAGCACGAGCATCTCAAAGCACGGTACATGACCGCCGCCAAAAAAGCGCTGGCCCGCTATTCGGAATGGTACGGCACCTACCCGTACTCCACCCTCTCGGTCGTCGTCCCTCCGGAGGACGGCAACGGCGCCGGCGGCATGGAATACCCGACCCTCGTCACCGCCTGGGGGGCTGCCGAGGAGAATCCGAGCCTGGAGCTCGAGCGGGTGGTCGTGCACGAGATTGGACACCAGTTCTTCTACGGTATGGTCGCGAGCAACGAATTCGAAGAAGCTTGGCTGGATGAAGGCTTCACTTCCTATATTGAAGACCGGCTGATGGAATCGGAGTATGGCGTGCGGCCGAACCTCCTAGTCGAGTCCAGCTATATCACAAGCCCCGAAGCGCTCAAGAAGAACTCCTGGAGCTACGAGGGCCACGGCCATTATGCGGAGAACGTCTATACCCGGGCCAAGCTCGTCTTGACAGCGATGGAGCGGCAGGCAGGTCCGGAGACGATGAACAAGATTATGCGCACCTACTTCCAGCGCTGGAAATTCAAGCATCCGACGACCTCCGACTTCCAACTGACGGCGGAAGACGTCACGAAGAAGAGCTGGCAGAGCTTCTTCGACCAATACGTGTATGGCGGTTCCATGGTGGATTATGCCGTTGCCTCCATCGATACACGCAAACGGAGCGAGAACGGCCAGACCTACTATGAGAACAGCATTCTCCTCCGGCGTCAGGGAGGTTCGGTACAGGGCGTTCCCGTCCGCTTCCACTTCACGGACGGTACCCAGCTCGACAAAACGTGGGAGGGGGCCGAAAGCGAGGTGCTCATCAAGCTCAATCACGCTTCGCCGCTGGACTGGGTCGCCATCGATCCGCAGTACTCGATCGTACTCGAGAACAAACGGATCAATTCGTTCATGAAAACCGAAGTCGATCCACAGCTGTCCGTCCGCTGGAACCTCAGCGTGCTCAAAATTCTGGAGGTCCTCTCCGGCTGGCTTGCATGGTAAAGGAGGAACATCGAAGATGAATGCTTTGGGAAGCCGCATCGCTCAAGGTTGGGCCATAGCCTGGAAGCAGCCTTTTGCCGTCATTGCCCTCTTCACCTACCACCTGGCCTGGGGCGTACTGCTCTACAAGCTGATCCAGTCGGTCGTGCTGCCGCTCCTTCACCGTTACCCCGGCGGAGAGCTCTCCCGGGAAGCCGTCCAGCTCTTCTGGATCGAAGGCCAGTTCCAGCTCATGAAGACCGATCTCCTCCAGCCCTATCTCTGGTGGGCGCTCGGGCTGCTCGCCCTGCGGATGGTGCTGCACCCCGTGCTGAATGCCGGGGTCCTCTATTCGCTGCACAATCAAGACCTGAATGCGGGCTACCGGTTCGTGGAAGGGGTCCGCCGGCTCAGTATCCCGTTCTTCTCGCTGTATGCACTGCAGCTGCTGCTCACGCTCGCCCCTCTGTACTGGCTGCTGCCTTATGCAGCCGGACAGTATACGAAACACGCATCGTACCTGTCCTACGGGAAGTCGCTGCTCCCGTCGCTGGCTTTCTTCATCATCTGGCTCTTCCTCCTGCAGCTCCTGTTCCTGTTCCTGCAGATAGCGAAGACGGCCGGACGCTCTACCCTCTACGCCTTGATCTTCGTCGTCCGCCACCTGCCGGCCATCGTTGCCGCAGGAACAGCCGTAGCCGTCCTGACCCTGCTGTGCTCGGCGGCCGTGATGGCTTCGAGCTTCCTGTGGGCCGGCTTCCTCGCTCTCATCGGCTATCAGGCGTACCGGCTGCTTCAGATGTTCTTCAAGGTGTGGGCCATCGGAACCCAGTATGCCCTGTGGCTCGAGAAAGCCTGACTTCCTCTCTGCCAAAGGGTCCCAAGGCAAGCCTGTCCGCTCCAAATACCGGCGACCAACGCCGCCTGCCATCCAGTTTGATGGCAGGCGGCTTTTTTTGTGCGGTAACGGCTGCTGCGAGCAAGACTGGCTCACGCGGACAGCCCCCTCTTTAGATTCGACAAGTCCATGTGAAGATGCCGTAAATAACCGTAGAAAACAACCTTCCAGGAAATATATGTATGCGCTTGCAATCCTTATTGCACCTATAAACAAAAGGTTTCACTCTAAACGGCGATAATGTGACAAATTTGTGTCTCAAGCAGGAGAAACTCGAACTTACTCGAATATAGTTACTCGGTAATAAAAAAAGAATATTTTGCCGAATTTCTGTCTCAGAAAACGGGGGATCCAATTTTGGGTGAATTGATCTCGCTTCAGAGTGATCATAGGGAACCTTCAACCGAACCCTTCAGCTAACCTCGTAGGCACTTGGAAGGGGAAACTTCTTTGAAAAAGCAGCTTGTTGGACTCACACTTGCATTATCCCTGTTCTGCGGCATTTCCGCCGGTAGCGCTTACGCGGAATCCTCATTAAGCGCAGCGGTCAACGATGGTTTGGGTGCGCCGTACAAATGGTCCGGCACCACCAAAAGCGGATTCGACTGCTCCGGTTATACGTCTTGGGTATTCTCCAAGTTCGGCGTCGACCTGCCTCACACCTCCAAAGGCCAAGCGGAGCTCGGCAATTGGGTGGACCAGAACAACCTCCGTGCCGGCGATCTCGTGTTCTTCAACACCGACGGCAAAGGAATCTCCCACGTTGGCGTGTATGTCGGTGAAGGCAACTTCTACCACTCCGCCACGAATCAAGGCGTTACGATCACGAAACTCAGTGACGGCTATTACGCCAAAAGGTACGTTACCGCCCGTCGTGTCCTCTCTGATGCTTCTTACGAGCAGCTCATGGCCGACAAGTAACATCTCCTGCGACGTAACCCATCCTTACTTATTTAATCGAAAGCCTTTTGGGCCTCCTCCCCGTTCACGGGCAGGACAAGCCTGGAAGGCTTTCTGTCTTTGTTCTGCCGGGAATAAGCCTAAGACCTACGAAAGGAGCTGCACCTCCCCGATGATCTTGTTCCTGCACCGTAAGGACCTGCGCACGGACGACCTGCCTGCTTATGACTATATCGCTGAGAGCGGGAGCGGGTCCCCGAGCCTGCACGTGCTCGTGCTCGACCCGTTCCTGCTCCGCAAAGGCCGCCACCTCGAGCACAGCGGCCGCAACTTCCTGGCGCATGCCGCCCGGCTGCAGTCCCTGTACGACGCGGCGGGACAGCACCTGCATGTGCTCTACGGCGAGCCGGCCGGCGTGACGGCCGCGCTGCTCGAGGCGCACGGTGTGCGGGAGCTCGTGTTCCACGAGGACTACACGCCGTACGCCGTGACCCGCGACCGCTCCCTGCGGGAGACGGCGGCAGCCCGGGGCGTCCGTGTGACCGGGCTGGCCGAACAGACGCTCGCGGACCTGCGGGACTTCCAGCACAGCGCCGGGCGCAGCGAGCCGTACAAGGTGTACACCCCGTACTACCGCCGCTGGCGCGAGTACCTGAGAGAGCACTTCCGCCCCGCTTCCACGAGAGGCCTCGGCGGACTGCGGACGCTCCCGCTGGCCGAAGGCGTCGCCAGCCGCTTCCCGCTGCCGGAGGAGCTCGCACAGGCCTTGGCGGACTCCCGGGCACGGCCCGCGGCGGAAGAGCCCGAAGCCGCGCTCGAGGACTTCCTCGGCGAACGGCTCGCCGGCTACGCGGAGGGGCGGGAGCGGTTCGCCCGCGAGGAGACCAGCCGGCTCTCGCGGCACCTGAATACGGGCGCCCTCTCGATCCGCCGCGTGTACGAGCAGCTGCTCGAGTGCGGTACCGAGGCGGAGCCTTGGCTGCGCCAGCTCGCCTGGCGGGACTTCTATCTCTACCAGTCCCGGCTCGATCCCCTCTTCTACCGCTACGAGAAGGAGTATGATCTGACAGAGCTGCCGACAGACGGCTTCCACGCCTGGGCAGAGGCCCGGACCGGCATCCCGATCATCGATGCGGCCATGACGGAGCTGAACGCGACGGGCTGGATGCCGAACCGGCTGCGGATGATCACCGCCATGTTCCTGACGAAGAACCTGCTCTGCCCCTTCCCTTACGGGGAGCGGTACTTCCGCAGCAAGCTGGCGGATTACGACAATGCGCTCAACCGCGGCGGCTGGCTGTGGAGCGCTTCGCTCGGCTATGATGCCGCGCCGTACTTCCGCGTGATGAATCCCGTGACCCAGTCGCAGACGTATGACCCGGGCGGCAGTTATATCCGGCGGTGGCTGCCGGAGCTGGCGGGGCTCTCCGACAAGGAGATTCACCTGCCCCGGCCTGACGCGGTCGTGGATCTCAAAGCGTCGCGCGCCCTGTCGATCGACGTCTACAAGGGCATATTGGCTCGGCGCGCCGATGCCGGAGCCGAGAGAGGGAATCCGGCTAGGTAACCAGGGCCAGCAGGAAGCAGTCTTCCGGGCGCAGCCTTGCGCGCCTTCCTATAAGGGGCAGGCAGGCGGTAGATCGCGCTGCTGGGCCGCAGACCGTGCGGGGCGCTGGACTAAGGTCCAGCTGGAATCCCATCGCGGGTCCGTTTTGCCGGAACAGAGGGAGCGTTACAATAAGCGTATAACAAAACAACACATTCCTCTATCCGAAAGGTGGACTTTATCATGAGACGATGGTACCGTTCCGTATCCGATAAAAAAATCACAGGCCTGTGCGGCGGACTGGCGCAGTACATGGGCATCGATGCTACACTGCTCCGGCTGCTGGTCGTCGTTCTGACGTTCGTTTCGAGCGGCAGTCTGATTCTCTTCTACTTCCTGGCTGCCCTGATGGTTCCCAAAGAGCCCTTCTCCGGGTCGACGTTCCCGTCCGCTTAATCCGTAGCCTCTCCCTTCCTGGGGAGAGGTTTTCATTTTCAATTTCTCCCTTCTACCTTTTGACAATGATAATCTTTATCAATTAGAATGAAAGTATATTCCTTCTCATCCTAATTTACGGATTTCTGCCACAGGAGGCCCTCTACATGTTAATCCAAACCCGGACCATCGTCGTCCAAAAAGGCTATGCCGATGCCGTAGTCGAACGTTTCAGCAGCAAAGGCGCTGTCGATGAAATGGAAGGCCTGCTCGATGTAAGCGTCATGGTCAACCGTTCGAAGAAAGAAGATACGGAAGAAGTCGTCGCGATGATCCGCTGGGCATCCGTCGATGCGTGGAAGAACTGGGAGAAGAGCGACGCGCACATTCAAGGGCACAAAGAGAACCGCGGCAAGACGCCCCCGGAGTATGTCGTCAGTTCCAACGTCAACATGTATGAAGTGAAGACGGTCCGCGAAGGCACGTACGGGAAATAAGAAATGTACGCGCTCGGCGGCGGAAAAAGGCAGACTCCCTTGCCCTGCCGAAAAAAGAGTACAATCCGCATCCGGATTGTACTCTTTTTTGGCGCCCGCAGGATATTATTCCTGTTCTAGGAGGGAACGGATTAAAGAAAGGAAGAGTTCTTGATCCGGACCAGCATCTTGGCAGTCACTACCTCCCATCCGCATCCTTCGTCGCCTGTTTATTCTTCTTTCTCGGCAATCGGGTTGATCGCAAAGAGTGAATGAATGTTCCCGTCAGGGTCCGCAAAAAATCCTGTTGTATGTCCCCAGGACATGGATTTCGGCTCCGTAACCGACACAGCTCCCTTCGAAACCATTTCATGATAAATCGTGTGGACTGCTTCCGGCGATTCACATTGAAAATTAAGTTCGAAGGCCTGCCCTTTGCGTTCTTCGATAAAGGAATAATGCCCGTTCGTATTATCCGCCATGAGCGACTTGGAACAAATTGCCAATCGAATACCGTCATTTACAAATTCAGCATAATGACTTTCCTCCACAACGGCAGCCAATCCAAGCACCTCCCGATAAAAACGGGCCAACCGGGACACATCATCCGACAATACCGTAATCCCTTCCCACTGCACTCTCATCCTTGCAGCTCTCCTCCTTCATCATCGTATCCGGCTTCTCCGCCCTCTTTCGAGAATAACAGGAATAGGTGTCAGTGTATGTCACCTTTCCGTGCTGTAATTGAGAAAAAAAGCCCTTAAGCCCGTGTCTAACGCAGCTGCTCAGCCCTTATTCTTCCCCCGTCGCCACAGGGTTCTCCCCGTACGAGATCCAGTCGCTCCAGCTCCCGGCGTACAGCTTCACGTTCTTCAGACCAGCTTCGCTCAGTGCCAGCACATTCGGGCAGGCCGTCACACCCGAGCCGCAGTAGACGACGATCTCTTCGGCCCCCGCCAGGTCCGCGAACCGCTCCCCCTGCAGCTCGGGAGACTTCCAGCCGCCCTCCGCTGTCAGGCTGTCTTTCCAGAAATAATTGACCGCCCCGGGGATGTGGCCGGCAGCCTTGTCGATCGGCTCCTCGATCCCGAGGTAGCGACGTTCCTCCCGCGAGTCGATCAACACCGTACCCGGTCGGCCGATCCTCGCCTTCACGCCTTCCATGTCCACGAGCAGCTCGCTGCGTATCCGCGGCGTGAATTCCGCGGGATGGACAGCCGGAGGCTCGTCGGTGACGGGATACCCCGCTTCCTTCCAACGGGAGTAGCCGCCGTCCAGAATGCATACCCGGTCGTGCCCCAGATAGGTGAGCAGCCACCAGAGTCTGGAGGCCATCGCCCCACCCTGGTCATCATAGGCGATAACCACCGAGCCGGAGTGGATGCCGATCTCGCCGAATTTGCGCGAAAGCGCCTCCACGTCCGGTAGCGGATGGCGTCCTCCATGATCCGTTACAGGGGCCGACAAGTCTGCCTCCAAATCCAGGTAATGCGCTCCGGGAATATGATCCCGCTCGTAAGCCGACCGGCCCGAGTGGGGCTGCCCCAAGGCGAACCGGCAGTCCACTAAGATCATCCGGTCGTCTGTGCCGTGCTCGAATAACCATTCTCCGCTAACTACATGCTTCATATGCCACACGCTTCCTTTCATGGATGGATATGCTGTATAGTACCCAGTATACACCCGGAGAGACCGGCTAGGAAACAGCAGATACGGACCCGGCAGGACCCGGTTCCCCCGGGCACTCGGAATCGGCCGTTCTTCGAGGAGGCGACAAACGCAAGTGTCAACCATCCCCACCCGGTTTCATCTAGGTACGCTCACCGAAGAGCACGGCCGGATGATCTGTAGATGGGCTTATCCGCCCCCTTATGAGATTTATAATTGGAAGTCCTGGGAGCAGCTGCTCGAAGGCGGCGAAGAATTCGCCGACCCCGGTATCCGCGAGAGCCAGTACCGCAGCGTGCTGGACGAGCAGGGAGAGCTGGCGGGCTTCGCCCAGCTGTTCCCAATCACAGGCGTCACCCGGCTCGGGCTCGGGCTGCGGCCCGACCTGTGCGGCGCCGGGCTCGGAGCGGCCTTCGTGGAGGCCATCGCACAGGAAGCCCTGCGGCTGAATCCCGGCAACGAGATCGATCTCGAGGTACTGACCTCGAATACACGCGCCATCCGGACGTATCACCGGGCGGGCTTCCGCATCACGGACACCTACAAGCGGATGACGCCGAGAGGACCTGACCAATTCCACTGCATGGTCTGGTCGGGGAAGGCCTCTTCCCAGCCGTGACCGCCCGGCCCTCTTGGTATGCCGCCTACCTATTGAAGTAGAAGCCACCCCCATTCCAATCCGAAGGAGGCCGTTACCATGCCCCATGCCGCAGATGATCCCGGACTTGCCAAGCTGCCTCCCCGGCACCTGCGGGCGCTGCGCACGATCGCCGGAGCGCTGGACGGCGCAGACATCGCCTGGGGCCTCGGCGGCTCCGCCCTGCTGTATGTCCGGGGGCTGACGGCCCGCTTACCGAACGATATCGACCTGCTCTTGGACGAGAACGAGGCCCCGCAGGCCTTCGAGAGGCTAGCAGCCTTGGGACCGGCCGAGCTGCAGGGGCTCAAGGAGCCCTACTGCTCGCTGCACTTCCGCCGCTTCACGCTGGAGGGGTGCGGCGCAGACCTCATCGCCGGCTTCGGCATCCGTCACGAAGAGGGGGTGTACCGCTTGCCGTGGAGCCCGTCAGCCGCATCCCCCCGGCTGCCGCTGCACGGCACCCCGGACGGCATCCCGCTGACGCCCCTCGAAGACTGGTATGTGCTGTATTTGCTCCTCCCGGGCCGGGCGGACAAGGCCCAGCTCATCGAAGACGGCTGGAAGGACGGGGTCCCTCTCCGGAGCGGCCTCCTGCGCGAAGCATTGGACCGGCCGCTGCCGGCCGCTGTATGCCTTCGTATTCTCGCCGTGCTGAAGAAGGCGGGGGAGCCGGGAGCGTAAACCCTTCTTTTGCCTACAACTCCCCTCTTCCTCCCCCTTCATATAACTGGAACGCCGGACGATATATACCCTAACCGAAGACATGCCTTGTCATCAGGCGTGTCTTCTTTATTCCGACGGTCCCGGATCCACTGTTCCGGATCCACTGTTCCGGATCAATGAAGCGAAGGAGGGCCTTCCCCCATGAATTCAGTACACCATTCCCCGCCGCCAACAGTTACCGCCCATGAGCAATTTGCTTCCAAACTGCTTGTCGGCACCTTGATCGCTCTCCTGCTCTCCTGTCTACCGATTTATACCGTTCTATGGCTCGCCGGCATCGTCACGGGTCCGACGACCCTCGCATTCATGGCTTCCGTCGGCCTTCTGGTCTCGCTGCTGCCTTGGCTCCTGAAGAAGTACGGGCCCCGTCCCGAAGGGAAGACGGTCCTGACGGCGTACATGTTTTTCGTGGGATTCACGATTCTCTGGTTCATCCCGGCGGCCGTATCCTGGACCGCCCTGCTGATCTATAGCGCGCTGTCTCTCGTGTACCTCCATACGAGAACCTCCGTGATCGGGACGATCCTCGCTCTCTCCATTGTCATCATTCACACCCTCTTCAACCCTTACGTCGGCGAGCAGCCCATATTCGACAAAGTGGTGATGTTCGTAGTGACCCTGATGGTAGGCTTCGCCGGCGCCTCCGTGTGCATGATGGGCAAAAGAATGGTAGCGGAGCTGCGCGGGCAGCAGGAAAGCATGGCCGAACTGATGCGTGATGTGCAGTCTTCCGTCCAAGGGCTCGACGCCTTCGGCCAGCAGCTGAAGGAGAATGCGGTCGAAACCGACCGGATCGGCCGCGAGCTTGCGGCAAGCTTCGGCGAGATCGCCCAAGGGATCGAATCCCAGGCGTCCAGCGTAGCTGACATCAATTCGTCGATTCAGGACTCGGGGGCTTTCATCGCCTCCATCGGCGCGTCGACGGCAGACATGATGCGCATGTCCGAACGGACGGCAGCCGTCACCGGCGCAGGCAACGAGCATATCGCCAGCTTGCAGAGCGATGTATCCCGGGTCGGCGGGATGATCGACACGACGTACGATTCCATGGAAGCCCTGCGGGTGCAGAGCGAACAGATCTCTACGGTGCTCCAGTCCATCCAGGCCATTGCGCGGCAGACGAGTCTGCTTGCTCTCAACGCGGGAATCGAAGCGGCGCGGGCCGGGGAGCATGGCAGAGGATTCGCCGTCGTCGCCCAGGAGATCCGCAAACTGTCGGCCGGTGCGGAAGAGTCCACGGCTCAGATCACCGATATTCTCACGCGGATCCAGGAGCAGACCCGGGTCGTATCCCGGCATATTCTTCAGGGCAAAGAGGCGATCGGCACCATCCGGTCGTCCGGCGACGAAGCGGGCAGCCTCTTCGCCCAGGTGCTTCAGGAAGCCGCCTCCGTATCGGAACGTTCCGCTTCCATCGCTTCCATGCTGCAGCAGCTCGAGGAGCGCTCGAAACAGACGGAGCAGGAAGTCGGCACGGTATCTGCGGTAACGGAACAGTCCAGCGCTTCGTTCGAGGAGATCAACGCGAGCCTCGACGAGCAGAGCGCCCGGACCGGCCGCATTGCGGCGAGCCTCGGGGAGCTCGAAGAGCTTACAAGGCAGCTCAGCTCGAAGTTTACGGACCAGGGCTAAGTCTTCCGCCGGTTAGGACGGAGTTGCGTTCCCGCCAAGGGAGAACGGCCGAACTGGAGCACCTGCCGCGGCAGATATCGCACAAAGAAAGCAAATCCGTTCGGAGAGCAGGCTCGTCTGCTGCCCGATAGCCCAAAGAAGGGGAGACCGCATTCCGCGGTCCCCCCTTCTTTGGCATTATGGTGTGCGCTCCACACTTCCCGTCCGTCTCCCCTGCGTCTATCTGCAGGCTGACTATGGCTGTATGGTTCATTGCTCCGTCGCACCGCCTGCAGGCGCCTTCTCCCACGGACGGTAGGCTTCATCGAACCGGGCCGCCGCGGTGAAGTCCAGCAGCGTTAGCCCGCCGGCATGCCAGGAGGTCAGCCGCAGCGTAACCAGCTTGTAGTCGACCGCGATGAGCGGATGATGATCCAGCGCCTCGGCCGCCTCCGCCACCCCGTTCACAAACGCGATGCTGTCCTTGAACGCCCCAAAGCGGTATTTGCGCACGATCCAGCGGTGCTCCTGCAGTACCCAAGCCGAACTTCTCTCCGCCAGGAGCGCTCCCGCCTCTTCCTCCGTCAGCCTGCCGCGGCCCATGGCTGCGCCTCCTTTATACGAGATGAATCACCCTCGTAAGCGCTTCCCCATGATCGATGCGGATCAGGTGGCGCTTCGGGTCATGGGTCACCGTGCAGCCGCCGACGCTCATCGGCGATTCGGTGCCGAGCCCATAGAACAGATCGTCCGCCAGCGTCTTCATGCACTCCTTCTGCTCCACGCTGTCCATGACGTTCCAGTCGTCCGCGGACATCTCCAGAAACTCGTGGCAGCCGTCGATCCCTTGCAGCGCATCGGTGAAATCGCTGATGATATCGCTGTATTCCCTGCCGAACTTGATGCCCATGGACACGCCTCCTCTGATCTTTCTTGATCCTTTTGCCTCATTGTACCCTCAAAGCTTATAGCCTGCAACCGTTCCACCCTGCGGGAGGTAAACGGATTCATTCTGCCGCCTGTCCTGCCATCAGCCTGCTCCCTCCTCCGGCCCGCTCTTCAAAAAATCGGGCGAATCCGGGGATTCGCTGCGCATTCTCATGCAAAATCTGGTACACTATAAGGATAGACAAAAAGGGCGGAGGGCGAAACATGCTCAAGCTGCAGATTCCAAAAAATCGAATCAAAGCGCTGGCCAGGCATCTGCGCGACCAGTTCGAATTGGACCGGCTCGAGCGCGGCTGGGAGCTGTTCCATAAGGGGCTGGCCCAGGATGTGGAACTGAAGAACGGACTGGAAGTACATGCCTTGGTCCGCGATACGAAACCTGCCGAGGTCATTCTGAACCTCGAGACGATACCGAAGAGCGAGTGCAGCTGTTCCCACGGCGAGCACTGCGAGCATCAGGCTGCCCTCGTATTCGCGCTGTTCGTGCCGCACGGGCGGCCCGAGCTGCTCCTGGCCCAGTTGAAGCAGGCCATTCTGGTGAAGAACCGGCAGACTCAATCCCGCCAGGGAAGCACGCGTACGGCGGAGAAGAAGCAGGAGCAGCGGCTCGAACCGCCGGTTCCGGGCCAGAGCCCGGGGCTGTGGCAGCGGTTCTTCGACCAGCAGTTCTACGGCTTCTCCCTCAACCAGCAGAGCTCCATAGAACAGTTCTACGGTGCCGTCAAGGAGAAGCTCGGCGGCCACGCGGAAGGGTGGTCTTCTCCGCAGAAGGAGCTCTACGCGCTGCAGCTGCTTTTGTTCGTCATGCGTAAGATCGAGCAGTTCTATCAGGAGACGAAGACTTCCTATCTCTCCTATTATATTGAGACCGGCTGCCGGACCGTAGGACGGCAGTGCCATGACGAGCTGTTGAAGCTCGTGCCGAAGATCGACATGGACGCGCTCGCGCGCAAGCACTCCGCACAGTGGAAGGAGACGCTTGCGATGATCTCGGATGCCGCCCTCTCCGGCAAGGAGTCGCCGCTGTCCTGGTCGACCGTATACCGCAGCATCTGGTGGCGGATGCCCGAAGACGGGCCTTGGATGGCCGAGGAACGGGCCAGGCTCGCGGCGCTGCTTGGCGCCCCCGACTTGATGCCGCGTCGCAGAGACGCGCTGATCATGGCCGAAGCGCACTTCCATGTCGTCGAAGGCGATGACGAGAAAGCGCGCCAGCGGATGGAGCGGCTCGGCAAGCGGGAGGCCAAGGACTTCTTCCTCTACCTGCACCGCTGTTACGAAGAAGAAGCCTGGGACCGTATGCTCGCTTGGCTGCGGTGGCTGCTGCCGGCCGTTCAGCGGGCGCAGCAGGAGGAGCTCCGGCAGTTCTGCCATTATTGGATGGAGGCCGTGCAGCGCCAGGAGAGCGATGCCGAATGGATCGACGTCATGGCGGCTCTGCTGCCGCGCACGTATCCCTTCTATACGGCCTACCTTCTGAAGGCGCACCGCTACAAAGCATGGATCGACCTGCAGATGGCCAGCCGCGTCTCGCCGCTCAGCCTCTACCCGGTCGATCTGCAGACCGTCGAGCGGGAGGATCCGTCGCTCGTACTCCCGCTCTACCATCAAGCCGTGGAACGGGCGATCGCAGAGAAGAACCGCACCGCGTATGCCACGGCCACCAAGCTGCTGAAAATGCTTCACTCGTTCTATACAGGACTGGACCGTCTTCCCGAATGGGAGGAATACATCTACCGCCTCTCGGTCAAATATTCGCGCCTGCGCGCGCTGCAGGAGGAGTTGAAACAAGGCCAATGGATTCCGTAACCGATACTTCCGCCATCCAAGTGAACGTGCGCTGGGCTCCGCAGGGCGGCTTCTTCCTCTGGGGAGCCCGGACGGGCGGGGGCATCTGCGACCCGTACGAACTCCGGGATTGGCTCTTCGCCTGGCATGCACCTTCTTTCTATGGCACCTTCATCGAGACAACGGAGTCGCTCAATATTGAAGGACTGCTGCTTCCCGCGCTCGACGCGCTGGATTATCTTACCGCGCCCGGCATCGTACAGCACCATCCGCTCACCCTTCACCGGGAGCTGCAGGAGCTGATCAAGCTGGCTCCTCATGTGAAGGAGGCCCTCACCGCCGGCCGGTTCATGCCCGACTTCGCCAAATGGAAGAACGGCGAACTGGGCTGGAAGCTCCAGCTGCCCGAAGCTGCCGCCGCTTGGGGAGCCTCCCCGGTAGCCGAAGCCTGGATGGACCGCCTCATCCCCGAATGGACGCGTGCCGACGGCGTCATGCGCCAGAGCCTCGAACAGCTGGAACGTGCCTTCCCGCTTCTCTCGCGAGGCCAGGCGACGGGCGACATCTGGATGGATGAGGAAGACTGGCTCGTCTCCATCGGCTGGCAGTCGGACGGTACACCGTTCCGCACCTGCCTGCGGCTGGAAGAGCCGGCCGAACAGGGCGCCCTCTGGCCGCTGCACGTCATCCTGCAGGACCGCAGCGACAAGGAGATCCAATACGCCGTGCCTCCCGCCGCGGCAGCGCAGTGGGCAGCCCCTTCTGACGATGCCGCGGTCTCCGGGGAGCCGGCCGATCCCGCCGCCGGGGTATCCGATCTGCCCGGCGCCGATGCGCTGCCAGCGGCATGGCGTCCGCATCTCGGCAGGGCGGCCCGCGATGCCGCCAAATGGCGTCGCATGCTGCCTTGGCTGGCGGAAGGCGAGGAGCGCCTGCGGGACGCCCTCCCGCAGAGCGAAGCGTGGGAACTGCTCTCCAAAGGCAGCCTACGGCTCATGGAGGCCGGTTATTCCGTCATCCTGCCCGCCTGGTGGGAGCGGATCCGCAAGTGGAAGCCGCGCCTGAAGGCGAAGATCAAGTCCTCGGTGGGCACGGGCCCGCAGGCCATGTTCGGGCTCAATCAGCTGCTGCAGTTCGATTGGAAGATCGCCCTCGGCGATATCGAACTGACCGAAGCGGAATTCCGCGAGCTCCTCGAGCAGAATAAGCGGCTCGTGCAGATCCGCGGCCAGTGGGTGCAGCTGGATCCCGCCCACCTCGCCCAGCTGCAGACCGTGATGAGCCAGGTAGAGAAGAAGCAGGGACTCTCGTTCCGCGATGTGCTCGAGCTGCATCTGCTCGGCTCCAGCGAAGGAGAGGAAGACCTCGACTTCCACCGGACCTTGAAGATGGAAGTCGAGCTCAGCGACCAGCTCGAAGAGCTGGTCGGGCTGCTGAACCATGCCCAGCGGCCCCCGCTGACCGAGCCTCCGGACAGCTTCCGCGGCACGCTGCGGCCTTATCAGATCGAGGGCATCTCCTGGCTCGTGTTCCTGCGGCAGTGCGGCCTCGGCGGCTGCCTCGCCGACGACATGGGTCTCGGGAAGACGATCCAGATGATCACCTACCTGCTCCATCTGCGCGAAGAGGGCTTGATCGCCTCGAACCAGGGAACGGATGGCACGCCGGTGCCTCACGCCCCTTCCCTGCTCATCTGCCCGACCTCGGTGCTCGGCAACTGGCAGAAGGAGCTGCAGCGCTTCGCTCCCGACCTGCGGGTGAAGCTGCATTACGGCCCGGTGCGGGCCAAGGGCGAACGCTTCACGGAGAGCCTGCGGGAGTGCGACCTCCTGCTGACGACCTACACCTTATCGCATCTCGACGAGGCTGAGCTCTCCACCACCGAGTGGGAGTCGATCTGTCTCGACGAGGCGCAGAATATCAAGAACGCCTATACGAAGCAGGCACAGTCGATCCGCAAGCTGAACGGGCGGCACCGCATCGCTCTGACGGGTACGCCGATCGAGAACCGGCTCACGGAGCTGTGGTCGATCTTCGACTTCCTGAATCCCGGGTACCTCGGCACCCTCAGGGACTTCTCCCACCGCTATGTCAGTGCCATCGAGCGGACGCAGGACGCCGAGCTGATCGGCAAGGTCCAGCGGCTCATCCGGCCGTTCCTGCTGCGCCGCGTGAAGAAAGACCCGTCGATCCAGCTGGACCTGCCGGACAAGTACGAATACAAGACCTATGTCTCGCTGACGGCCGAACAGGCCACGCTCTACGAGAACTACATCCGGGATATGTTCGAGAAGCTCGATACGCTCTCGCCGATGGAGCGCCGCGGGCTGATCCTCGCGGCCCTCACGAAGCTGAAGCAGATCTGCAACCATCCCTCCCTCCTGTCCAAAGACTCGGCGAGAGCGTCTTGGCAGGGGCGTTCGAACAAAGTGGAGCGGCTGCTGGAGATGGTCCAGGAGCTCCGGCAGGAAGGCGACAAATGCCTGATCTTCACCCAGTTCGTCGAGACCGGGCTTCTGCTGCAGCGGGTGCTCCAGGAAGACTTCGGACGCAAGGTGCCGTTCCTGCACGGAGGAAGTTCCAAGGCGGAGCGCGACCGGATGATCGAAGTCTTCCAAGGGGAAGCGCAGCAGGACCCTCCCGAAGAGGATTCGGGCATCTTCCTCCTCTCGCTCAAAGCCGGCGGGACCGGCCTGAACCTCACCGCTGCCAACCACGTCTTCCACTTTGACCGCTGGTGGAATCCTGCGGTGGAGAACCAGGCGACGGACCGGGCCTTCCGGATCGGCCAGACCCGGCAGGTGCAGGTGCACAAGTTCGTCACCCTCGGCACGCTGGAGGAACGCATCGACGAGATGATCGACAAGAAGCTCGGTCTCAGCCAGCAGATTGTCGGCACCGGAGAACAGTGGATCACCGAACTGTCGACCGACGATCTCAAGGATCTGTTCGCTCTGCGCAGCGAGTGGGTCGAGTGAGTCCCGCCGTGACCGATGCCGCCTTTTTTTTGCAAATTGCCGTCACAATTGCCCTGCTCCCTGACGATATAAGGGGTATCGATTTATGCCGTATTCCGGTCGGATGATCCCGTTACCTATGATGAGTTACCCGCAGCCCGGCAGGAGAACCGCCTGCCCGGCTCGAATCTACTACCGGGAGACTCTTCACACTTCGCCTAGGGTGGTTAGCCTATGAATAAATTCGCTTCCAAAATCCCCATGTACTATGTGGTTATCATCATCACGCTGCTCGTTATTGTCGGCGCTTCCAGCCTCATCGCCTCTTTCAATACGGAAGCGAAGCTGAACAAGGTCATCGACGATGTGTTGCCGCTGACCTCGCTCTCCGAAGAACTGCTCGCGGATCTCATTAATATGGAGACGGGGCTGCGGGGTTTTGAGGTCATGGGAGAAGAGAATTACCTCGAGACCCATTATGGGGGACTGGCGGATCTGCAGCTGGATCTGGAACGCATGCGCCAGTACGAGCAAATGTACCCCCGCGTCTCCTCCGTGATGGAAGCGGACGTGATGCCCCAAATCCGGCGGCTACAGGAGCATTACTCCTCGCAGATCAACTTGATCCGCACGGGACAAAGAGATGTAGCGCTGACGAGAATGTCGAACGGCAAATCGTTAATGGACCGCTACCGGCAGCTGCACGCCAAGCTCAGAACCGAGATCGACATCATCGCGGGCGAGGCCCATCAGTCCGCCCTGAGTGCAGGGAGCACCGCACGCATCATCATCACGGTCGGAAGCGCCATCGCCATCATCGTCGGACTCTATTCCGCCTTCATCTTCCACCGGGCCAACCGGGCTGAAGCGGCGCTGCGCAAGAGCGAAGAGACCTACCGCTTCATGGCCGAAAGCCTTGAGGTGCAGAACGAAGAAATCATTGCCCAGCAGGAAGAACAGGAAGCGACCCTCGAGAAGCTGTCCCTGCGGGAGCAGGAACTCGAAGCCATCTCCACCTACCAGGAGAAGCTGACGGGGGCGAAGAATATGGAAGCCTTCCTGGCCGCCTCCCTCCCGGCGCTGCTCGCCTCCCTGAAGCTCGAAGCCGGCATGCTCGTCATGAAAATGCCGGGGCAGGAACAAGGGGAAGACCCGCTCTATGAAGTGCTCTATGCCCTCGGGTACCCTTCCAGCGGCACGACTGTTCGTGAAAGCGAATTATACGGTCCGGCACGCCGGGTCATGACCGAGAAAGTGACCTTCGAGAGCACCCGGGAAGTCACGGAAAGCGAGCGCGGCCTCCATCATGGGATCGCTTATGCCGTCGACCGTTACTATGCCCTGCTCGACGAACGCAAGGAAGCGGTAGGCTTCCTGCTTCTGACCGGCTACCAGCGGACCTCCGATGAGCAGAAAGCCCGGTTGTCCAAGGGGCTGCTGCGCCAATTCGAGCTGGCCTTCCAGGTACAGCGGTTCAATGAAGACCGGCGCCGGCAGGCAATCCGGTTGGAACAGCTCAACGAGCAGCTCTTACAGGAGAAGCGGCTCATCGAGGAACAGAACAATCTCATCGGCAACATCCTGGAGTCGACCCACGAGTCCATGATGATGACCGATGCCTCCGGGAATATTCTGTTCGCCAATTCCAAGATGAATTTGGCTTCCCGCATCGGCGACAACATCGGCGACGTGTACCGGTATGCCGTCGAGCGGGTCCCTCAGCTCGGCCCCCTGTACGATATGATCCAGTCCCTGCTGCGCGGCGAGCGGGAGCAGCTCAACGAGCGGTTCCACTATCCGAACGGCGAGGATGGGCAGCTCCGGCACTTCGAACTGTACGCCAGCAAAGTCGAACAGAAGCAGTCCCGCGAAGTGCAAGGATTCTTATTCGTCTTCCGTGACCGCACGGAGGAAGAGAAGGTCGACGAGATGAAGAACGAATTCATCTCGATCGTGTCGCACGAACTGCGCACTCCGCTGGCCAGTGTACTCGGATTCATCGAAATTCTGCTGCACCGCCAGCTCTCCCAGGAGAAGCAGGAGCGGTACATGCAGACAATCTACAAGGAAGCCACCCGGCTGTCCACGCTGATCAACGATTTCCTGGACCTGCAGCGGATGGAAGCAGGCAAGCAGTCTTACCACCTTGTTCCCGTAGAGCTCGGAGGCATCGTCCGGGAAGTCACCGACCAGTGGAACAGCAAGCAAGGACAAGGTCACGACATTCTCCTGGAATCCTTCCCTCAGGAGATCTGGATCCGCGGGGATGTGGATCGTCTTAAGCAGATTATCCACAACCTGTTCAGCAATGCCGTCAAATATTCGCCTCAGGCCGACCGGGTGAATGTCAAGCTCTCGCTGCAGCAGGGAGAGGCCGTGCTGGAGGTTCAAGACTACGGCCTGGGCATTCCCGAAGACGCCAAAGATAAGCTCTTCAACAAATTTTACCGGGTCGACAACTCGGACCGCCGGCAGATTGGCGGGACGGGGCTCGGGCTCTCGATCGTCAAGGAAATCGCCGAGGCCCACGACGGCTCCATCACGTTCGAGTCGGCTATGGGCGAAGGAACGACCTTCTCCTTCCGGCTTCCCTCCATTCCGGTGGAGCTCTCGGAAGGCCGCATTCTGATTGTGGAAGATGACGATAACCTGGCCAAGCTGATCGGCGATGCCTTGGGCAGGCTCGAGCTCCCCGTCACCCATGTCCGTTCCGCGGAGGAAGCGATCCTGCTCCTGGACCGGAGCCAGGGGGAGGGCCCGAGCCTGTGCATCGTCGATATCCTGCTCGACGGCACGAAGAGCGGTTGGGACTTCCTGCTCGAGCTCTACCGCCATCCGCAGTATTACCGGACGCCCATCATCGTCTCGACGGCCCTGGATCAGCCGGAGGGCTACCGCGAGAAGGACCGCGAGAAGTTCCTCCGCAAGCCGTTCACCATGGAGAAGCTGCTGCAGGTAGCCGAGCAGCTGCTGACGCAAACGGACGGCCATCCTTCCTACGTCTTTATGGGACATGACGAGCTGGCCGTAGCCTCCAGCCTGGCGAAGAACGGCATCGAGATTCAAGAAATCACGCGCAAAGACGATCATATTGAGGTCGAGCCCCGGCCTGCCGGCTTCCTGCCGGATACGGACCGCCCCCGCTCTTCCTAGCCTACGGTCTCATTCCCATTTTGTTCACGACCAAAAAAAACCATCCGCCGCTCCATTCTGTAAGGTGAGCAGCGGATGGTTTTTGGTATTGTGCCTTAGGGCAGGTTTCTGCTGTCCACCTCATCTTCACGCCAGCCACCCGAGGCCATTCATAAGATAAACCGCCAGCCCGAGGCCCGCCACCATCAAGCACAAGGCCACCAGCGCCCCGATGTGCAGCACGTCTCCAAGCGTATCGCCGCCTTCCTCCCCGGCCGTGCGGGAGATCGTCCCGGCAAAGAGAAGATAGAACAGCAGCAAAGCCGAAAGAAAAACAACAACCATCACGATCGTTCACCATCCTTGGTAACGATTGTAACGCCTGCCGTCCCTTCGCGGCAGTACTAACTTTCCATAGTACCTCTCCGCCGAGCAGCAAAGCAAAAGCCGGACGCCGCTCCCGGCTGCCCCTGTCCTTGCCCATATTTCTACCGCATCGCCGCTCTACACTTCTTCCTCTCCAAGCCTGCGCACGTCGACGCTGACATCAAGCTTCTGACGGCCTGTCCCCCGGTAGACGCCCTTGACCGGCACGATGTCAGCGTAATCTCTGCCATGGCCAAGCTTAATATAACGCCAGCCCGCCTCGGCGTTATTGGTAGGGTCAAAACCGAGCCAGCCCGTACCGGGAATATGCACCTCGACCCACGCATGCGAAGCCTGCTCGAAATCCGCGCTGCCCCCGCTGAGATCCCCCACGAAGTGGTACCCGCTCACATACCGGGCAGGCAGGCCGCGGCTGCGGCAGATCGCGATCATCAGATGCGCGTAATCTTGGCATACCCCCCTCTTCAGCTTCAGCGTCTCCAGAGCCGTCGTATGCACGCTGGTCACGCTCGGATCGTAGGTAAGCTCGCTATGAATGGCCCGCGTCAGCCGCTTCACCCACGGGTACAGCCCCGCGTCCTCCAGCGGATAGCGGGCCGCATAGGCCCGCAGCTCCGCCGTCTCCTCCGTATATCCGGTCGGCAGCAGGTACTCGATATAACGGTTCTGGAACTCCTCTCCCGCAAGCAGCGCAAGCTGTTCATGGAGGGGCAGCTGCGGCAGACCTTCGCCCTGGTGCCGGTCCATCGTCGTCACGGTGGCCTTCACGTGAATGATCAGCTCCCGGTGCGGCTGATGCACAGAGAAGGAGTGAACCCGGTTGCCGAAATAATCTTCATAGGTGAACAGCGGCGTACCCGGCTCTACCCTGACCTCATGGTGGAAGCACGACTGGCGGTCATTGGTCCGGGGGGTCAGGCGGATTTCATTGACACTGTCCGTGACTTGATCTTCGTACGTATAGCGGGTCACATGGGAGATTTCGATCTTCATGCGGTTGCCTCCTCGATCCGAAAAAAGGTAGCCGCCATTCCCTTTCCGAGCCGTTGGACGCCGCTCATCAGATACTCCAGAAGGCGCTCCGACTCCTCCATCGACATCTCTTCGTCGAGGCAGGCCAGCTCCGCGCTGATTTTGGCAGCCTGACGAACGGCCTTCTCATGGGGGAGCTGCGCGTCCCGGTCATCCAGCTCAATCCCCGCCAAATGCTCCTCGAGCTTGGCGAAGGAGAAGCGGATCGAGCGCGGGAAGGCTTCGCATTCGACCAGGAAGCGGATGATATGCTCCGCAGAAACCGCATCGGCATAGTGGCGGCGGAACGACTGGTGCCCGCTGACCGACTTCAGCACGGCCTGCAGGTACGGATAAGGCGGTGCCCCCGCCCCCTCAATCGCCTGGATCACCGATTGGAGAATCCGCACCGTATTCTCCGCGCGCTCCAAGAACCGGCCGCTCTCGATGAAATGCCACTCGTTCTCCCGCAGCATCACTGACTGTTCCATGCCGAGAAACATCGCCGTGCGCTCCTTGATCCCTTTGTAGAACGGAAAAGGCGCCTCGCACAAAATATCCGCCACCTTCTTCTCGCCGAGCCACAAGTAGAACGAGTTCATCACTTCCCACAGCTCGCCCGGCAGCTTCTCCCGAAGCGTCCGGAGGTTCGTCCGCGCCCGGCTGACACAGGAGAACAGGGAGTTGACGTACCCCCGATCGAGCGTAATGAACGAGAGCACATCGCGTTCAGTGAAGGTACCAAACTGCTGCAGATAATCGGAGCGGGCGCCGAGCGCATCGATGAGACGGGCCCATTTGTGCTCCTCGTCCGCGAAGTCCCCTTCATGCTGGATGTGATAATGAACATCAATGAGCCGCGCGTGATTCTCCGCCCGTTCCATATACCGTCCTACCCAGAATAAAGCCTCCGCATTGCGATTCAGCATGCTGCAGTCACTCCTTTGCGTTGGACAAGATAGACGTCCGGCCAGAAGACCGTGATCAAGCCATGACCCAGGTGTCTTTGCAGCCGCCGCCTTGGGACGAATTGACGACGAGCGAGCCTTCGCGCATCGCCATCCGTGTCAGCCCGCCGGGGATGATATGCATCCCTTCTCCGGCCCCCATCAAGACGAACGCCCTCAGGTCGAGATGGCGCGGCGCCAGCTTCCCGTCCACAAGCACAGGAGCCCGCGACAGCTGCATCGCCGGCTGGGCAATATAGCGGGCCGGATCATCCTCAATCCGCCGGGCGAAGTCCGCTAGCTCCTGTTCGGAGGCCGCGGGGCCGATCAGCATCCCATATCCGCCGGAAAGCGAAGTCTCCTTCACCACCAGCTCCGTCAGGTGGGCAAGCACATACTCCCGTTCATCCGGCCGGGACAGCACATAGGTCGGCACATTCTTCAAGAGAGGCTCTTCGTTCAGATAATACCGGATCATGTTCGGCACATAGACATACATGGCCTTATCGTCCGCCACCCCCGTACCCGGCGCATTGGCAATCGCCAGATTGCCGGCGCGGTAGGCATTCATGATGCCGGCCACCCCCAGCATCGAGCCCGGATTGAAGGCCAGGGGATCGAGGAAGTCGTCGTCAATGCGGCGGTACAGCACATCCACCTGCTGCAGCCCCTTCATCCCGCGGATAAAAATTTTGTGGTCGATGGCGGCAAGATCCCTTCCTTCCACCAGATAGATTCCCATCTGCTGCGCCAGGAAGGCATGCTCGTAATAAGCGGAATTGTATTCTCCCGGAGTCAAGAGGGCGATCACCGGATCCGGCTTGCGGCCGGGCGCCAGGCTGCGCAGGACGGAGAGGAACTCGTTCAGGCTCTGTTCCACATCCCGCACGCGGCTGGCGAGAGTCAGTTCGGGGAAAAGCTGGTTCATGAGATTGCGGCCCTGGAACAGATACGAAAAGCCGGAAGGCGACCTGAGGTTATCTTCCAGCACATAATATTCACCATCCGAATGGCGTATGAGATCAATCCCCGAAGTCGTGATGTAAGCATCCCCGGGCACGCGAAGGCGCATCATCTCCGGACGGAAGTAACGGTTCGCCACCACCATCCGCCGGGGTACGATCCCGTCCCGGATGATGTGCTGGTCATGATAAATATCATGCAGGAACCGGTTCAGGGCATGCACCCGCTGCAGCAGTCCGGCCTCGATCCGGCTCCATTCGCCCGCGGGGATGACACGCGGAATCATATCGAAGGGAATCGTCCGCTCCAGGGGGTGGGCCTGTGCGGGATTGTAGAGGGTGAAGGTGATGCCTTCCTCCATCATGCGGCGGTCGATGGCCGCCTGCTTCAGCGCCCATTCGCCCGCGGTCATGGCGGCAAACCGGCGGTATACTCCATCGTAGTGCTCCCGGACGACCGGTCCGGTCTCTTCGGCGAACATCTCGTCGTAATATGTTTGAAGCGGGTAGGGCGAGAAAGACGAACATTCCTTCTTGGCCATCGAAGTTCCTCCCTACTCTACTATTTATGTTATATTAAATGACATATAATAGATATTTAGGGTACATAATCCGTCCTATAGCCCATATTATAGTATTTATCATATGCCCGCAGTGGTATTGTGTCAATATAATTAACACATGATTTGTCCGGCAGCAGGGATGTCCCTGAGCGGTTCCAGCCCTGCCGACAAAGTACACTCTTCCTCCGCCACAATACAAACAGCGGCAGCCAAGGGACGGGAACATCAGGCCCTGGGCTGCCGCCGGTTCATTAAGTTAAGGTTCATCAAATAAACGAAATGCCGTTGATTTCTAAATCCTATTTAATAGCGCAGCGAGCCTGTCTAAATTCTGTTCATTCGCTTCTTCACAAATCGGCTTGGCTTTTTTATAGTCTACTTCTGTTTCGAAAGTCTGCCGGAAAGTCATTTCCGTCCCACCGTCAGCGTCCTGGAAGGTAGAAGTCAGGGTAAAGCGATGTCCGGTCTCGTGTCGCAGCACAATCCGTTCCGGACCGATTTCATGAAAAACGTTGCGGCTTGGATAGTCTGTTCCGTCTGGACCATGCATCGTATGTTCCCAGACTCCTCCCGGCCTCAAATCGAACGTGTGAAATGTATTCGTGAAACCGTTAGGTCCCCACCACTGAGCAAGCAGTTCCGGTTCCGTCCAAGCCCGGTAGACCAAATCCCGAGGAGCATTAAGCTTACGACGGGATACCAGTTCGAAAGCTTCGGGATTACTTTCCCCAAGCGACTTGCCGAGAAGATCCAGCAATTCTTGGGTCCCCTGCTCACGCTGTTCCGGCGTGTCATGGCCGTCGAAGAACGTGGCCTGCTCTGTAAACACCAGTGTAGTACCATCGCTGGCCGGGAACAATTCAATGGTTGAGAGGGAGACGGAAATCCGGAGTTCTCCTTGGTCCAGACTGTAGGAGTACACCAGACGTTCATTAGGCACAATCTCCTGGTATTGAGCGTCAAATGTAAAGACAGGTCCGCCTGCAGGTCCGCCTTGACTAAACTCTCGCCCCCCTACGCGGAAATCGAATACCTCAGCAGGTTGATACCAGCGCGCTTTGGCGCTCCGGTCCGACCATGCCGCAAATACGCGTTCAGGTGCGGCGCGGTAATTGCGTTCAATTTGAAATGTGGTGTGAGTCGTAAATCGCGGTTTCATCAGGTCAATCCTCCCCTATTGGCGGCAAATTTTTGTTCAAAAAATCGCCCAGCTGATCAAAATGGCGTTCCCAGTTCAGCCGGTGTTCAATGATATACTTTTCGTGGTTCATCTTCATCGTTTCCAGTAACGAGATAAACTCGTCAACGGACGGCGGATCCTCATGGTTCATTTGTTCAGCAACACGTTCGAGTTCAGCCAGAAGTTTCTGTTGGTTTTTCATATTGCTGCGGACCCGTTCAATCTGGATATCCACGATGTGAGAGGGGGTATACGTATGCCCTTTAAGTACCGAATGGATTTCTTCAAGCGATAAGCCCAAATCTTTTAAGGATAATATTTGGTGCAGTTGTTTGATATCTGCTTCGTAATACAAACGATGGCCATGATCGGAATGCCCGGATGGTGAAAATAATCCAATCTGATCGTAAAATCGAAGGGTACGGACGGTAAGCCCGGTTAATTTTGCAAGTTCCCCCACTTTCCAATACTGCGGCATAACCCACTCCTTTCTTTGCTGCCAGCTGTTTACCGGTAACTGTAGTATAAAACGTGACGTTACGTAAGGGGCAAGAGATATTTAATAAGATGTCTAGATAGAAATGGCATCCTCTAAGACAGGAAGCGCCATACCGTCCCTTCCGTCCCCTCCTTACATCGCGGGTGGTTGACTCCTTGGAAGCGGGATCATGGGAGACATCCCGGGTCGGGAGCGTATTCGACCGCATTCGACGGCTAATCCGGCGGCGATTTGGGTCTTGGCTAATGTTCTTTGTTCTTATATAATAAGAACAAACGTTCCCCTACTTCTTTCCTTTTATTTCTTTTGTCGAATCAGTGTTTGAAGTCTCTCCCGGATGGTTAATAAGAAGCGGAGGTGATTCCACATGGAAAATCCAATGGTGAAGTGCAGTATTGCTAACTGTGAGTACTGGGAGAGCGGCAATAACTGCAGTGCAGAGGTCATTATGATTGAAGTTAACGCACATTCGGACAAGCCCGGTACGCAAAGCAAGAACGGACTGGAGTATGACTCCCGCCATCAGGATGAGGCCAGCGGCGTCATTGACACCTGTTGTCAGACCTTCGAAGAACGCAAAGCACACTAACCAGGCTTACATCCAATAACGCTTCAGGAGACATTCATCGTCAAAAGAGCAGATACCCGGATCAGCCGGGTAGTCTGTTCTTTTGATGGTTACGGCGCGCGAACGGACCTTACCCCCTGATTCTTTTCGAATCTTGTGGAGTAGCGGACCAGACGCCAGCCTGATCTCCATCATCGTATCTACATAAGAGGGACCGGCACTATGCCAAGCCCCTACCTATAACTATCATCACAACCAATTTATCTAGTAATGGAGGACGGACCATGAAATTCAGTATCAGTTATAAAGGCAAACTGCTTGGGCATCCGATGAACCGCGAACAGGCGGAAGCCGCCCTGCTGAAGCTCAGTCTCTGCATGAACAATCTGCAGATCGTGCAGGTCACTTCCGAAGTGCCTGCCTCCATGGATACCCGGCAGCGTATTATCGTGTAATGGCCTTCTCCGCCTCCGCGTGTTGGATTATGCAGCGAAGCGAGCCGCAGGGAGCCCCTCGGCCGTACGACAAAAAGGGCTGAAGCATATGCTTCAGCCCTTGGTTGACGTGCGCAGCTATCCCGCTCACGCTTCTTGAGCCCGTGTTCCTGCTCTCCTGTGTTACGGGAGGGCGGAACCGGGACCGAGGCGCCCCCCTCCGGAGCCGGAGGAACCGCTCTCTTTATTGAAAACCGATACTCCGCAGATAGGCCCGGAAGCCTTGACGTCCGTGATCATCGCGCTTGTATACCCCCGCGTCACGGAGCACGTCCGAGAACTTGCGGCCTACGGCCCCTCGGAGCATCGCTTCCGCCGCTTCCTCCGTCAGCGCCGCGCCGTGTTCGGCGATCAGCTCGGCCAGCCAAGCCGCATGCTTATGCAGCGGATGCGACGCATCCTCCGTGATGCGCCCGTCCAGAGGCGCCCCGCCGGTGAACAGCTGCCCCGCCAGCTCCAGCTCATCCTTGAGCCGGCCGGGCAGAACAGCCAGCCCCATCACTTCAATCAGGCCGATATTCTCCTTCTTGATATGATGCAGCTCCTGGTGCGGATGGAAGATCCCGTCCGGATGCTCTGCGCTCGTGCGGTTGTTGCGCAGCACAAGATCAAGCTCATACTCTCCGTTCGCATTGTTGCGGGCGATCGGAGTGACGGTATTATGCGGGGTCCGCACGCCATCCTGCTCCGTATAAGCCAGCACTTCTTGCCCCGGATCGCTGTAGCCTCTCCAACTATCCAAGATCGTACCCGCCAGCTTCAGGACCAGCTCCCGGTGATGGCTCTGAATCCGGATAACGGACATCGGCCAGTTCACGATCCCGAGCTTCACTCCGGGGTAATCCGGATGGGTGAAGCTCTCCTCGACCGGCGCGATTTCCATCGGAAACTTGTGGCGCCCGCCTTGGAAGTGATCATGGTTCAGAATCGAACCGCCGACTATCGGCAGGTCCGCATTCGAGCCGATGAAATAATGCGGGAACTGGTCGACGAAGTCGAGCAGCCGCTCGAAGGTGTCTCCCGAAATCTTCATCGGCCGGTGCTGCTTATCGAAGATGATGCTGTGTTCGTTATAATATACATATGGCGAGTACTGGAAGAACCAGGTCTCACCCGTCAGCTCCAGCGGAATGACCCGGTGATTCTGGCGGGCCGGATGGTTCAGGCGGCCGGCGTAGCCCACGTTCTCGATGCAGAGCAGACACTTCGGATAATGCGACTGCGGCGCATTCTTCAGCATCGCGATCTCCTTCGGGTCTTTCTCGGGCTTCGAGAGGTTGACGGTCATCTCGAGCGCCCCGTACTCCGTCGGCGCCAGCCAGTACAGGTTCTTCTCGATCCGGTCCATCCGGATATAGTTGGAGTCGATGCAGAGGCGGTAGAACTGCTCGGTCGCCTGCTCTACGCCATCCTTCCTTGCCTTGGCCCAGAACCGGTTCACGATCTCCGAGGAGCGGGGCATAAGCTGGCCCATGATCCGCGCATCGAGCAGATCGCGCAAGGTCGTGTTGTTCTCTTCCAAGAGGCCGACCTCCGCCGCGTAGTCGAGCAGTCCTTCCAGGATCTCCACCGGACTCTCCGCCGGTGCCTCTTCCAGTACACCCTCATAGGGCTCGGGTACCTGCAGCAGATCCAGCAGCCCGTTGCGGGCCGCGTACACGTCCATACTGTCGATGAGTTTGCGCTTCAAGGCGAACTGCAGCAGCCGCTCGATCCGGTAGGCCGCCTCTCGGGCGGGAGCGCTGTGCTGCGGCTCTTTCTGTACGTTCTCCATTGCTCTTTTTCCCTCCTTATCGCCACGGGACGGACTCTACACCCGCCCCGCGGCGGAATCGGCGTGCCTTGACAGCCGCCTTCAGTTCGGTCCGTAGCCGTCCGGGCGGCTCTGGTGCCAAGCCCAAGCGGAAGCGATGATCCGCTCCAACTGATTGCGCTTCGGCTCCCAGCCAAGCTCGCTTCTCGCCCGGTCGGAAGAAGCGACGAGTACGGCCGGATCGCCGGCGCGGCGCGCTTCCACCCCCGCAGGAATGCCGTGTCCTGTCACGGTACGGGCGATATCGATAACTTCCTTCACCGAGAAGCCTTGGCCGTTGCCGAGGTTGTAGACCGCGCTCTCGCCGCCTTCGCGCAGCTTCTTCACCGCGAGAATATGCGCATCGGCCAGGTCGGTGACATGAATATAGTCGCGGATGCAGGTGCCATCCGCCGTTGGGTAGTCGTCGCCGTAGATCGAGATGTGCTCGCGCTTGCCCAGCGCCACCTGCAGGATGATCGGGATGAGATGCGTCTCCGGCGAGTGGTCCTCGCCAATCTTGCCTTCTTCGTGCGCCCCGGCGGCGTTGAAGTAGCGGAGGGACACGTACTTGATGCCGTGAGCCGTATCGAACCAGCGCATCATTTTCTCCATCGCGAGCTTCGTCTCACCATAAGCATTGGTCGGCAGGGTGCGGTCGGTCTCGAGAATCGGCACGTTCTCCGGTTCGCCGTACGTGGCCGCCGTGGAAGAGAACACGATCTTCTGGACGCCATATTGGTTCATCTTCTCGAGCAGGCAGAGCGTGCCGTACACGTTGTTATGATAATACTTGCCGGGATTCTGCATGCTCTCGCCCACGAGCGAGCTCGCCGCAAAGTGAATCACCGCATCGATCTCGTTCTCCCCGAACACCGTATCCAGGAAGGCGGCGTCACGCAGATCGCCTACGTACAGCTTGCCGCCAAGCACCGCTTCGCGGTGTCCCTGATGCAGATTGTCGACGATGACAACTTCTTCCCCTCGTGCCAGCAGCTCGGCCACCGTATGCGAACCGATATACCCCGCGCCGCCCGTTACCATAATTGCCATTGTTACCTCTCCCTTCGCTATCCGCGGATCTCTTCTCTATCTATGTCAGTGTCTAATGGAGTACAGGAATATTACAGGGCCGGCAGTTCCTTCACGCCGTCCCCGATATTGCAGACGTAGAAATCAGCAGTCAGGCCGGTCTTGTTCTTGTATACCTGGCCGACTTCCTCGATGAAGCGCTCGACGCTGTCCTCGTGAACGAGGGACACCGTGCACCCGCCGAAGCCTGCGCCCGTCATCCGGGAACCGAGCACGCCAGGCACCTCCAGCGCTGCCTCGACCATCGTGTCGAGCTCGAAGCCCGTCACCTCATAGAGATCGCGCAGCGACTTGTGGGAGCCGGTCATCAGCTCGCCGAAGCCGACGAGATCGTTCTCTTCGAGCACGCGCACGGAATGCAGGACACGGTGAATTTCTTCGACCACGTGCTGGGCACGCTTGCGGACGACCGGATCCTGGATCAGATCCTGGGATTCCACGAACTGCTCGAGGGACAGTTGCCCGAGCAGTCTCAGGTCCGGATATTTCACCTGCAGGTCCGCCACCGCCTGTTCGCATTGGGCGCGCCGCTCGTTGTAAGCGGAATCGACCAGCCCGCGCTTCTTGTTCGTGTTGCCGATCACGAGCTTGTAAGAGCCGCTGTGGAACGGCACATGCTTGTATTCCAGCGTGTCGCACATGAGCAGAATCGCGTGGTCCTTCTTGCCGTTGGCGACGGCAAACTGGTCCATGATGCCGCATTTGACGCCGATAAACTCGTTCTCCGCCTTCTGGGCGAGCAGCGAAATATCGACCGTATCCACCGGCTGCCCTTCCAGCGTTAGAAAGCCGTAGGCTGTTACGACTTCGATCGAAGCGGAAGACGAGAGCCCCGAACCATTCGGGATCGCGCCGCTGAACAGCAGGTCATATCCGCCTACCCGCACGCCGCGGTTCTGCAGCTCTTGGATCACGCCTTTGGGGTAATTGGTCCAGTCATCCTCTGCGCGGTACTCGATATCCTGAATGGATATTTGTTTGCGAAGCGGAAAATTGGTCGATGCGAAGCCAAGCAGCCCGTCGTCCCGGCGGCGGATCACAAGCGTCGTCCCGAACGTCAGCGCGGCCGGAAATACGTATCCTCCGTTGTAGTCCGTATGCTCGCCGATCAGATTGACACGGCCCGGCGCGTGGAATACGTGAATCTCGTGGGAGCTCTCCGTACCGTACAATTCGATAAACTGTTCCTTTAATACCTGTACTTCACTCATCGCTCTTCACCTCATCATAAGTATGGATAGAACTGGAATACGTAATGCATCCTGCATGCTTTGAATGGTCTCAGTATAGCGCAACAGGTACGTCGGAGAGTATGGAACGATGTCAGACACATATGGAATTATGTTAGATCCCGCTATTCTCCCCCTCATCTGCATGATACAATGGACACACCTTAGCCCCTTGATCAAGGAGATGCCCAGCCATGAAGCCTGCAGCTGTCCCCCCCGAGAGCTATTACGTCGTGTCGAATCCGTATCCTCCCCCGCAGCCGGGCCCGCTGACCGTGCTCTTCTCCGGCCACAGCCAGACGAAGCCGGGCCATAAGCCCGGGCCCAAAGTAGTGGACTATTATCTGCTGCATCACATCCTCTCCGGCAGAGGCAGCTATACATGCCTTGGGCAGACCTACGAGCTCGGTCCCGGAGACAGCTTCCTGATCGAACCCGGGAAGCTGGTCGCCTACACGTCCGACCTCGAAGAACCTTGGCACTACCGCTGGATCGCCTTCGAAGGGGAGCAGGCAGCCGCGCTGCTCGAAGGTATCGGACTCAGCTCGCGGCAGCCGGTCATCCAGGCCCCGCGGCGCCGCAGCACCGGCGTGCTGTACCATCAGGTCCAGACCGCCTTCCGCTCCCGCAGCCTCTCTGCCAATCTGAGGGCGAACGGACTGCTGCAGCTGCTGCTCGCCGACTATGCGGAGGCACTGCAGGGGGAAGGGCGGACGCTGCCCGAAGAAACCAGCCCAGCGGCGCAGACGGTGCAGCAGGCGCTGAACTACTTGTCCGCGCAGTATGCCGAGCCGATCACCATCGAGCTCATGGCCGAGACGCTCGGCTACAACCGCGCCTACTTGTCCACGCTCTTCAAGCAGCAGACCGGCGTCACCCCGGTGACCTTCCTGCTGCGGCTTCGGCTCGACAAGGCGCGCCATCTGCTCCGGGAGCGCCCCGAGCTGACGGTGGAGCAGACCGCCTCTTCCGTCGGCTTCCAGGATCCGCTCTACTTCTCGAAGCAGTTCAAGCGGCAGTACGGCGTCTCTCCTACCGATTACCGTCATTCGCTGCTGTAGCCGATTCGAGCCCGGGCCACCCTGCGCCGCTGCAGCCAAGTAAAAGTAAAGGCTGCGGCTTACTCCGCCGGGTTCACCAGCGGCAGCATGAACGCCAGGCAGGCCCCTTGGCCGATCATGCTCTGGGCCCAGATGCGGCCTCCATGGTAGTCGATGATCTCCTTGGCGATCGCAAGGCCGAGCCCGCTGCCTCCCCGGGCGGTGTTGCGGGACTTGTCCTTTTTGTAGAAGCGGTCGAAGATGTAAGGCAGGTCTTCGGGATCGATACCCGTCCCGTTGTCCTGCACCTGCACGACGAGCGAATACTCGTCGACGATGAAGAGCAGCTGAATCAGCCCGCCCGCCGGCGTGTGCTTCACGGCGTTGTAGATAATGTTCGTGAGCACCTGGTCGATCCGGTCCAGATCCACCCGGATCCAAGCCGGCTCGGCATCCGCAGGCTTCATGGCATGCGAAACCATCTCAAAGCGGAGTCCCGCCCCCGCAAGCTCCAGCTCGTACCGTTCCTCGAAATATCGGATAAAATCACCCGCCGGCACCGGACGGATATCGAAGTCGAGCTGCCGTGCCTCCAGCTTCGAGAGCTGGAAGAGATCCGCAATGAGGCGGCTGAGGCTCGTAATTCGCCCGTGGATCAGCTTCAGATACTTCTGCTGCTGGTCCGGCTGGGTGACCACGCCATCGATCAGCGCTTCGACATACCCCTGAATCAGCGTCATCGGCGTGCCGAGATCGTGCGAGATATTGCTGAGCAGGTGCCGCCGCGAGGTTTCCATCCGCGCCAGATCTTCATTCATCTTCTCGAGGCTGCGGTTAATCTGCTGCAGCTCTGCGGTGCGTTCGCGAATCTTCTCCTCGAGCCCCAGGTTCATCTCCCGCATCTGGCGGGAGAGCGTCTCGACGGACCGGTAAGCCTTGGCCGACTTGGCACTGAGGATGAACGAAGTCATGAATACGCAGAAGAGCAGCCCGTACGACGATACCTCACCGAAGTGGATCAACTGGTTGTAGAACAGGATATCGATGACGACGCTGGTAATGTAGGAGCCCGCGCCCACGACAGCGAACATGGCCCCTTCCCTGCGCCGCGCCAGTGCCTGGCCGATACACATCATCGTGTAGATACAGCCGATGACCGTGATGACTTGATAGATCGGAATGAAGTAAGTAAACCACGGGGCAGGGAAGAAGAAGAGCCCGGCAGAGAACAGCAAGCCGAGTCCCTGCGCCGTACGTACCGCCTCCCGCCGTACCTCCAGCGGATAGAGCGAGCGCACGAACATCAGTATGGACGGCACCCCGATGAAGAAGCAGATGTACTCGATGCGGACCCCCATCGTCCAAGACAGGTCCTCGAAAAAATAATAAAGCATCGAGCTGCCGGTCAATGTCGCGCGAACCCCGACGAGCACGCAGAACAAGCCGAAGAACAAGGCGCCGCTCTCTTTGCGCCGCAGCGCATACAAGCCTAGATGGTAGAATCCCATCGACAACAGGCTTCCGATGATGAGCATCTCGAACGCCAGGGAACTGTAGACCCGGTCATTAATCCGGTCGATGGTCCCGAGCTCGATGGGCCTCAGGATTCCGCCGAGGCGGTGATGGAAGTTCGATACCTGAACCACGATATCAAGCGTGCCGACCCCGCTCTTGTCGATCTTCAGCACTTGTGACTTGAACCGGGGTACGGACGACTGCAGGTCTTTGCCCAAGGTTCCGACTTCCGTGAGCATCTGCCCGTTCACCCATACCTTGTACGCGGTCCTGACCGATGGAACATACAGGGCCAGGTGGGTGACCGGGTCGTCGATCTTGACTTTGAGCCGGTAGGTCGCGTATCCGCTTCCCTCAAGCTCTTCCCCGTTGACCGTCCGCCCGCTCCAAAAGCCCGGCAGCTCCATGGTCTGCATAGACTTAAGCGTATCGCTGCTCGGGGACAGAAGCTCGAGCGGCGTAAGCAGACGCCGCCAGTAGAAGTGCCACTCCCCTTCGAGCGCCACGTTGCCGTCACGGTCAAAGCGGTGCCCGTCCAGCCGGAGAATGCCGTTCACCGCCCGGGGACGCAGCGAGTCGTCTCCCGTCTCCTCCCCACTGCAGGCAGTTCCAAGACCAATTAACAAAACTATGGAAAAAATAATGAAAAAACCTTTATAATAGAAATAGTTTTTGAGGATCGGTACCACTTTCTTTCTGGCTGCCCTGAGGATGACTGCCGCCTGATGCTATCGTATCGCACCCGTCGACATTTGGAAATCTTCTTTTTTTGCCGAATCGGAATGCGATCCCCCCGCCTGGCGGGCAGGCGGTACACCAACGAACGGGCGCCTTGTACATAGAACTGCTTGGAGGAGACACTCATGCCTGGAGAAAAAATACTCATTGTAGACGATGAAGCCGAAATCCTGGAACTCATCTCCCTCTATCTCAAAAAAGAAGGTTATGAGGTCCTGACCTCCACGAACGGTCCCGACGCGCTGGCGATCGCCCTGGAGCACCGCCCTGACCTTGTCATTCTCGATATTCTGCTGCCGGAGATGGACGGGATCGAAGTATGCCGCCAGCTGCGCAAAACCTCCAATACCCCGATCCTCTTCCTGAGCTGCAAGAGCGAGGATATGGACATCATTCTCGGCTTCAGCATCGGCGGGGACGACTACATCACGAAGCCGTTCTCCCCGGGCCAGCTCGTAGCCCGGGTCAAAGCGCACCTGCGGCGCAGCCAGCTCATGGAACAGCATAAGGAAGAATCCCAGCATCTGACCTTCCCGGGCTTGGAGATCGACATGCTCTCCCGCTCCGTCAAAGTCGACGGCACCCTGGTGCCCCTGTCTTCCAAGGAATTCGACCTGCTGCTGCATCTGGCCCGTTCTCCGGGCAAGGTCTTGTCGCTCGAACAGCTCTACAAGCTGACTTGGGGTGTCGACAGCAACGGGGACACCCGCACGCTGCTCGTTCATATCTCGAATCTGCGCAAGAAGATCGAGGGGAATCCCGCGGATCCGAGATACATCCATACCGTGCGGGGCATCGGCTACAAATTCAACGGGTAGCTCTCGTGCCGCGTTCCATGCCGGTTCTCCCCTGTAAGATCAAGCATCCGCTTCATGCCCGATCCGGTGCAGCAGTCCCTGCAGCTCGTCCGGCTTCAGGTCGCGCCACTGTCCTGGCGGCAGGTCCCCGAGCGCAATGTTCATAATACGCACCCGCTTCAGCCGGCGTACCTCATAGCCGAAGGCGGCGCACATCCGGCGGATCTGTCGGTTGAGCCCCTGGGTCAGCACGATGCGGAAGACGCGGTCCTGCTGCCGGGTTACTTT
This sequence comes from Paenibacillus caseinilyticus, assembly GCF_027533645.1. Classification (GTDB taxonomy): domain Bacteria; phylum Bacillota; class Bacilli; order Paenibacillales; family NBRC-103111; genus Paenibacillus_G; species Paenibacillus_G caseinilyticus. The sequence continues at coordinate 48,097 of NZ_JAQAGY010000023.1, read as the reverse complement.
ACAGGGCTTGGTGACCGTACCCAGAATATGCACCCCGGAAGCCATGCCCTGCAGGAACATCGGCGTGACAGGCTTGTCCACCGTCACAATATACTCCTTCTCATGCTCGAATTCGGAGCGCAGCACTTTGTTGACAATATCCCCGTCATTGGTGAGCAGAATCAGACCCTCCGAATCCTTGTCGAGCCGGCCGATCGGGAAGATGCGCTCCTTGTGTCCCACGAAGTCCACAATATTCCCGCGGATATGCCGCTCCGTCGTCGAGGTGATGCCGACTGGCTTGTTCAAGGCGATATACACATGGGGCTTCTTCGTGCTGACCAGCCGGCCGTCGACCCGCACTTCATCGCCTTCCTCTACCTGGGAGCCGAGTTCCGCCGGCTTGCCGTTAATCGTCACCCGCTTCGCTTCGACGAGCTTGTCGACTTCCCTGCGCGAGCACAGTCCTGTTTCGCTAATAAATTTATTGATCCGCATATCCTTCACTCCGGTTGCCTCTAAGGCCCAATTTCTTCCCACATTATATCATGGGGTGCGGGGAAACCAAACCTCCCGGACCGCGCCGCTTGGGGCATCCGGGAGGTTTGGGTTACAGCGTCGGATGCCCGACCGGGTAGCTTCCTACCGGGCCGTCCGGTTGTTCATCGCCTCAAAAGCGGCGTCGATCTCGTCGCGGGACATCCGCAGGGACTTCTCCGACGGTCCGTACCCGATCTCCGTGCGTCCCTCGGCCAGCCCTTGGAAGATCCCATCCGCGAAGTTGCCTAGCGGTGCGCCGAACGTATGCAGACCCGGCCCGCCGAGATCCGTGTCTACGGCCGGAGGAGCCACTTCGATCACCTGCACGCCGGTCTGCGCCAGCTGGTGCCTCAAGCTCATCGTGAAGGAGTGCAGGGCCGCCTTGGTCGCACTGTAGACCGGCACGCCTGCGAGCGGCGAGAACGCAAGGCCCGAGGTCACATTGATGATCGCCGGCCTGCCCTGGCCTGCAAGAAAGGGGGCGAACAGCATCGCCAAATGAATGGGAGCCTCCAGATTCGCAGCGATCTCCTGACGGTAATAGCTCCAATCTTCCGCCGCTTCCAGGAGGTTCACCCGCTGCTGGATCCCCGCGTTGTTCACAAGCACGTTCACCTCTGGGAATTCGTTCACCGTCCAGTCGAAGAGGGATTGGCGGCTGGCTTCATCCGCTACATCGCACACCCGGGTATGAAGCTCCGGCAACCGCTCCTTGGCCTCGCGCAGCTTCTCCTCCCGGCGGCCGCATACGATCACCCGGCTGCCTGCCCGGATGAACCGCTCCGCCATCGCGAACCCGATGCCCGATGCCCCTCCTGTGATCAGCACTGTATTGCCTGACAAGTCCATGGCCATCTCTCCTTTGCTTCGTTTGATATAGGATCCAGTAAGCCCGGTTCCGCCTCATTCTATACAAGCCTGCCGGAACCCGTCAATGGCCCTGAAGGTCCACTCGCCCAGGCTCTTTCGGGAGCTGTTTCGGACTTGTCCGCAGCGGGTAATAGAGAGGTACAGAGCGGGAAGCCGACGGCACCACGGAAAGCGCTTTCCAGAAGAGTGGCCGCGTAGATCATACACAACCGATGACGCCCTCTTCCCAGTAAAGGGAGATAGGAGCCCAAGCCCGCCGATGCGGGAGTCACTTGACGGATGGCCTATAGCCGTGCCCCTGGCACGTACTACCCCAACCCGAAGGAGTGTTGACCATGACACGCAAACGAACGCTGCCGACGATCATGAAGCCGTTCTCCCAAGTTCACAGTACGCTCACTGCCCTGGGATTCTCGCAGATCTCTCTCCGGGAAGGCGCCGCTTATGAGATCAAATTCCGTGACCCTGCTACGCTGAAGGAATATCCGTACCGCCTCTACACGTATACGCAGGAAAATGGACAGACGCTGATCGATGTGGGCGAAGCCGGCTTTGTCACCCCCGGAGGCGTGCCGATGTCGGCGGAAGTATCTGCCGAGCAGGTCATGTCCGAGGTGCTTCAGTACCTGGAGGGAACGGCAGCCAAACGCAAGTCCACGCCGATCGACCGGGCGCTCAACGGCATGATGGCCACCAACGAAGAGGAAGTAAAGAAGCTCGGAAAGTCGATGGTGCGCGTACAAACCAATGCGCAGCTCATCGAAGCCGGCCTGATCCCCGACCCCATCCAATAAATGCTGCAGCCGTTAAAACGAGGCCCGGCCGGGTATTCCCGGTTCGGGCCTCTTTGTGTGCGTTTATTTAATAGATAGGTAATGAGGTGTGAGTAGAACTGTGATAGAGGCTGCTGAACGGTCATGCTGCGGCAGGGACGGCAGGCTCACTCAGGCGGGACTTTGCAAACGGCGGGCGTTACCTCCCCAGGGGGGAACTGTATGATTTTGGATCGTGCCCCAGGTGAATTCCCATGCTATACTTTCGGGATGCCTTGCGGTTGAATTTTTTCCTTTGTTTGACATGTCCACCAGCCCAAAACGGACGCGATGAACGAAAGAATTAGAATGAGCAAAATGCTGCCTCATCGCGATGGCAGTTCCGTTACGACGGGACAGAGGTATGCAAAGGGGGCCATAACTGTGAGTTCTTCTAGAGATAAAAGCCCGGGCAGCAAAGGCCGGGCAGCCTTGCAGGCGGCACGGGCAGCCTGGGGCAAAGCAGGAGCCAACCGCGAGGCGCCTAAAGCCGGAGAGGCCGAGGCGCCTCGCACAGATTCGGCGGCCTCGCGGCCAGCCGAGCCGCTGCGCACAGAGCACGCGCTCTCGCGGCCAGCCGAGCCGCTGCGCACAGAGCATGCGGCCTCGCGGCCAGCCGAGCCGCTGCGCTCGGAGCATGCGGCCTCGCGGCCAGCCGAGCCGCTGCGCACAGAGCATTCGGCACGCGGCAAGGCCGTGCGCAGCAGTGCCCCGGCGGAGACAGCCGCCGGCAGCGTGCCGGCAGCCGCCAAGCCGAAGAGCCGCAAGCGCCTGCTGCTAGTCGCATTCGTCGGCGCGGCGGCCGCCGGCGTAATCGGATTGGCTGTCGCCGCAACCTGGGTGCGCGGCCTTGATATCTCGAAGCTGTCGCACCCGCTGCCTGAGCCGGGCTTCATGCTGGACATGAATGGCCAGCGCGTGGCCCAGCTTTCGTCTTCGAAGCTGGTGCCTGTGCCCTTGGCTCAGATGCCGGAGCATCTGCGCAACGCCGTGATTGCGGTCGAGGACCGCAGGTTCTACGAGCACAAGGGCTTCGATGTCTGGTCGATCAGCCGGGCTTTGCTCCGCGACCTCCGGGCCGGTTCCATGAAGGAAGGCGGCAGTACGATCACCCAGCAGCTGGCGAAGAACCTGTTCCTCGAATCGGACAAAACCTTGACCCGCAAAGCCAAAGAACTGGGCTATGCGGTCAAGATCAATTTTACGTACAGCAAAGACGAGATTCTGGAGCTCTATCTCAACAGCATCTACTTGGGTGAGGGGCGCTACGGCGTGGAGGGGGCTGCACAGCAGTACTTCGGCAAGAGCGTGAAGGATCTGACGCTGGAGGAGTGCGCCCTGCTCGCGGCGCTGCCGAAGGCGCCCACCGCCTACTCACCGGTGAAGAATCCGGACAAAGCGCTGGAGCGGCGCAACCTGGTGCTCTCCCTGATGAAAGAGCAGAATTTCATCAGCGAGGCGGCGTACACCGCAGCCGTAGCGAAACCCATTGCGCTCTCTCCGCCCAAAGCCGAAGATTCGCTGCAGGGACGCCACGCCCATTATGTCGACTATGTCATGGACGAAGCCCAGCGGCTCTACGGCTTCACCGAAGAACAGGTGCTGACGATGGGCCTTCGCATCTACACGGGCATGGACCTGAAGGTGCAGCAGGCGATGGAGCAGGTCTATGCGACCGACGCCCTCTTCCCTCAGGCCCAAGGAGACCAGCCCGTGCAGAGTGGAGCCGTGGTCATCGACCACAAGACCGGTGTCATCAAAGGCATTCTCGGCGGCAGAGGCAAGGCTGTCTACCGCGGCTTCAACCGGGCCACGGAGTTGAAGCGCCAGCCGGGTTCGTCCTTCAAGCCCTTGGCAGTCTACGGTCCGGCGCTAGAGCGGGGCTATACGCCGCAGTCCGTTCTCTATGACGGAGAACTCGACATCGGTGGCTACAAACCGCGGGATTGGGACGGACAGACGCGCGGCCAGGTCTCTCTCCAGGAAGCGGTGATGCGCTCGTGGAACATTCCCGCCGTATGGCTGCTGAACGAGATCGGCATTGACGCCGGACTTGATTTTGTGAAGCGTGCCGGCATCACCCTGCCAGCGGCAGACCGGACTCTCAGCCTCGCCTTGGGCGGGCTGTCCGAGGGGGTCTCCCCTCTCCAGATGGCCCAGGCTTACGGCTCGATTGCGAACCAGGGCGTGCTGCACCAAGCTCACGCCATCGTCAAAATCACGACGAAAGACGGGCAAAAGCTGGTCGACGCCGCACCGCAGCAGACGACGGTGACCACGCCCGTCAACGCCTATATACTGACGACCCTGCTGCAGAACGTCCTCTCCCCTTCGGGGACCGGGCAGGCAGCGGCGGTCGACGGACGACCGACGGCGGGCAAGACCGGCACCACCCAGCTGCCAGCCACCGCCGAATTCCAGGCGATCGGCTCCGGCGGCTCCAAGGATGCCTGGTTCGCCGGTTTCACCCCCGAGCTGACGGCGGCCGTCTGGGTCGGGTACGACAAGACCGACAAATCCCACTATCTCACCACCGGCAGCAGCGTGCCGGCCACCTTGTTCCGGGAGATCATGACCCGCTCGCTCCAAGGCGTGCCGGTCTCCGGCTTCCCCGTGCCCGAAGAGATCCGGCGCGCCGAGGAAGAAGCCGCAGCCCGGCAGAAGGCGGCCGAAGAGCAGGCAGCCGAGGAACAGGCCAAACGCGAGCAGGAGCAAGCACGGAAGCAAGAACGCGGCAAGGGGGCCGACAAGCGGGAAGCGCTGCGCAAGAAGATCGAGGAATGGTTCGGTCACTAGCGGCAGCGAGCCAAGGCCGAGCCGGCCGACGGGCATGACCCTGACTTCCCCGCTTCTTCGCAAGGCCTAGACGCCGGTGCTTATCATGTTCCGGCTCGGCTGAACTGACTCCGGCTTCCATGCTCGCCGACTACCCAGCCGAACCCCCGCGCAGCCTGGCTCCCTGCCCCTTCCCTACACGCTGCTGTCCTTCCATCTCAAGAAGCGGACTCCCTCCCGGGGAAGTCCGCTTCTTGGTTTTCTCTGCTTATTCCGTTCTCTGCTTATCACGCCATGCTGCGAGCCCCCCCTCCTTGCCCTCAACCGGGTATACGTGGACGGCAGGGTCCCATCAAAGCGTTCGTGACCGCCTCGTTCATGAGCCGGACCCGCAGGCTCAAAGACTGCTAAGACCCCCACCTTTCGTCATGATGGGTATATAGAAAGTGCAATATGTCTTCCTGAAGCGTGCTATGGAAATGTTCGCGATCAAAGCCCGGGGGGTCTTGCGAAGGGAGAAAATCCGGAGTCTTCATCGACTCTGGGAAGGGGCTTAGAAAGGAAAAATGTCCGGCGTTTTTGACTGTTCTGTATTGAATCTTCTTCGGATCAGCGACGCCGCCCAATATGATTTGCGCGTGAAAAGAGGGCGTGTAGGGATCCTTCTCTGCGTCCAGCATCAAAATGGGGAGGTTAATGGTACGTAAGCTCCCTTCAGCCCGGAACCAGACCGAGGCAGGCGCTAGGAGAACCAGGGACTTGATTCTTTTATCGGATGTAACCTCTATGAGCTGCGGATTACCGTCCGGGGTCTCATGAGGAAACGAAGTCGGCACGCCACCTGTCGCTGCCAATGCCGTGTATCCACCCAAGGAATGCCCGATGATCGATACGGCATCCGGCATTAATTTATCCTTGAACAACCCATTTTCAAAAAACCAGTCGGTGGCCATCCTTAGGTGCCTAGGTCTGTTGGCAAGGTTATGTACCGTTCCTTCTAAACTGTTGTTATCTCGATTGTTGTATGGATGCTCTGGCATGCCGACGATAAATCCGTTCCGGGCTAAATGCCGAGCCAGCGTCCGGTATACAAGCGGCGAACCTCCGGTACCGTGAGAGATGATAACCAGAGGAAATCTCCCTCTCGAAGTCTCTGCATCCCTGGACAATTCCAGCAGGTATGGCCCCAATCGTTCTACTTGTTCGGGATGGTCTGCCGGATACATCACTATCATAGGAAATGTAATGCCTAAGGAGGCATCATCTATATGTACTTCCCGGTATCCTGCATACCCATTCTTACACTCTGCGTTTCCTGTCATCCACCTTACTTCCTTTCCTCGGAGCTTTGCTCCAGTCACGATATCGGGTCAATCGGTATATAAATATCAAGCTCAGAATCATCATTCGCAGGTCCCATATATCTATGATCGTATCGTGCAAATTCCGGACCGTTCGTGCGAATCCTTCCCGATTTCGGTAACCATATGTTATAGATGTAATAGAATGTATCCACCAGTCTATCCAAAGATCCCCGGTGCGTGAATACGGCGTATGTAGCTGCAGGGAGGACTTTATTGACCATCCCTTCAGGGATTTGTCCCTCTTCGCTGACTTCGACGCAAGCCGTATAGGAGACTTCCCACTGAATTCCTGTAAGCATAATCAGCGCGTAAAAGATCGATTCAGGCCCCCTTCTTCCAGCAATTCCTCCCGCTCTTTGCCTGAAATCGCTCCACAGCCTTCCGATTTCCTGAGAGTTGAGCCCCCTTTGTTCCATTCCAACCAAATAGAGCTTTTCCTTATCGACAATCGAGGGGGCAAGGGTAACTCTGTACTTCAGATGCCGTATCCCGGCTTCATCCAACGGCCTTTTCTCCATCGTTCGAAACAGCGTGTCTTTCATGTTGGTCTGCCTGCGGAACCGTCCCGGCGAGATGGAGAACATCTTTTGAAAGGCTCGAGTGAAGGCTTCTTGAGATTCGAACTGATATTGGAGGGCAATCTCTATGATTCTAAGATCGGAATGGAACAAATCATATGCCGCATGAGTCAATCTCCGCCTCCTGATATAATCCGATACGGTGTGTTCTGTGACGGATTGGAAGATCCGGTGAAAATGATAGGGGGAGTATCCTACCCATTCCGCAATGTCTTCAGCTGTGGTTTTTTCCATCAGACGGTTTTCAATATAGGCTATCGCTTTGGTTACGGGTTCAATGTAATTCATTTGACGCCTCCCTGGAGATACCACAACTGTACATCATTTCGTAATTTTATTTTTGATCTATTTTGCGGAATGGGGGAATATCCAAAGACCCGGTACCCCTTGGGCAGCGGGTCCGGGTGGAGGTCGGCGGTTAACCCGCCTGGGGGGCTGTATGCTCCTTGCCTCTATAAAGGAATACGGTCGATGCCAATGCGGCGAGCGCCACAATGAAGCCGTACAAGAACAACCGGTGAATGCCGGTCATGAAGGCCGGCGCGCCGGTGAGCAGGCCGCCCATGATCGTCACGCCGACCGCCGTGCCGATATTGCGGGCGAACACCTGCAGGGAAGTCGAGATGCCCTTCTGGTCCGGCGCTACGAGCTGCTGCACGCCGATGACCGACACGGTGGCGAGCAGCCCGTAGGCCAGCCCCTGCAGTACCATGATGATATTCACGTAGAAGAATCCACCCTGCTCCGGCAGGAATAACAACAGCAGACCGGACAGCGCGAGAATCAGGTTGCCGATCACGAGCAGGGGGCGGTAGCCGTAACGCAGAATCCATTTGCCCGCCGGCACACCCATGAGCACCCAGCCCACCGACATGCCCAGCAGCGCCAGTCCGCTGATGAAGAGCGAATAACCGTGCTGCTGGAGATAGTACGGGATATAGCTTGAGGAGCCGAACAAGGCGGCACAGGTCAGGAATCCGTTGAGGTTCATCCATGCCACCGGCCGGTTCTGCAGAACCACCACCGGCATGATCGGCGACGGATGCCGGCGTTCGTTCCACACGAACAACACCAGGAACAGAAGACCGGCGGCCGTGTACAGCAGATAGCCGTGCGTCACTACCGTATTCAGGAGCAGCAGGCCGATCGCAAGGCCGAAGAGCAAGGCCCCGCCCCAATTGATCTTGCTTTTCTTCGGCTCATAGCTCTCCTTATACGGGATGAGCAGGAGGAGCGAAGCCAGACAGATCGGAATGTTGACATAGAAGATCCATCGCCAGGTGAGCTGTTCGATGAACAAGCTGCCGAGCAGCGGCGCCAGTACCGCAGACAACCCCCACATGCCGGTGAAGAAGGCCTGGATGCGCCCTCTCGCCTCCACCGAGAACAGGTCGCCCGCAATAATCGCCGGGAAAGCGATCATCGCTCCCGCCCCGATGCCCTGCACGCCGCGGTACAGCACCAGCTGCAGCATCGTATCCGCCGTTCCGCAGAGCAGCGAGCCCAGCAGGAAGACGAGAATCCCGAAGGACAGCACCTTCTTGCGTCCGAAGCTGTCCGAGATACGCCCGCTGAGCGGGGTCACGATCGTACACAGAATCATGTAGGAAGCGAAGCTCCAGGCATACAGCTTCTCGTCGCCAAGCTCTGCCGCGATGAGGGGCATGGTCGTATTCATAATCGTCGTATCCATTGATGAGATCAACACCGCCATGACGATACTTGCCATAACGGATAACCGGTTCCACTGCATGGGGGTCCCTCCCTCTTTTTTTCTCCGTGAGCCCTTGCCATCCGAATCGCTTCACGGGGCAACAGGTTGAATATACCATAGCGTGTCATCTGGATGCATACCCGATTTCCTCACTTTTCCAGAAGTTGTGGATAGGAATCCGGCTTCTCCCGCTGGAATGCTCCGCCAGACGCCGGGGGACAATATACCCGCAGGAGCGGCCCCCTGGGCCCCTTACCCTATGCCACAACCGGAGGGAATACGCCATGAAGATCGAGACGGATGCATATCAGATCGCCCCGCTTACGGAACAATCCCAAGTCGTGGATATCATCCAGGAAGCGGAATCGAAGCTCGCCCGCCTGACCGGCAGCGAGATCACTCTGATCGCCTATTCCAAGAAGGGGGATGGGCTGCGTGGTCAATCGCAATAAAGCTTCCGCCCAGGAACAGGACGAGCCTACTATCGCTCCGGGGATGAATACCCATGACCCGCTGGAGGAGAAAGCCTCCCCCGGCGAGGTGGAGCACGGCGACTCCACTCCGGTGACGCGTCTGTACCTGGACCGCACGCCTGAGGAATGAACTGCCTTCCCGCCGGCCTCGGTCCGGCAGGAACGTCGGCAGGATGAAGAGCCCGCAGGGAATGCGGGCTCTTCGCATTCGCCTGTACGAATGGTGAGGCAGAACTTATCCGGCATTATGGCCAAGACCCCGGTGGGGAAGCACCAGCCCATCGGGCTTTTCATCATGTTTCGCAAGGGATTCTGAAAAATAGAGAGCGGGTTACCCTCACGTACCTTTCATTGAGGGATAAGGGAAAGCCCGGGTGGAAATCATCCCACCCGGGCTTCTTCGTGTCGGCAGTGCCTCGCCCGTATCGGGATATCCGTCAAGCGGCACAGACGCCTGTGACAACGAGCTCCACCAGGCCTGCACAAGCGCTCGTTAGTGCGAAGGCGACGCGTCCCGGGCTGCTTCGGCCGCCGGGTCAAGCTGCTCGCGGCTCATGAAGAGGGCGGCAGCCAAGGCCAGCACGGCCGGAATCAGCGCCAGCATGAACGTCAGCGAGATCGAGGAGGAGAGCGCTTCGGCAATCTGCCCCAGCACCCCGGCCGGCAGGTTCGCGCGGGCCGCCGGGTCCAGCAGCGCATGCGGATCGCTGAAGTTGAGGCCTTGGGGCACCGCTGCGCCTGCCTCCCCGCCTCCGCCGGTCGTGAATGCGCCTGTCAGGTTCCGGGTCATCGCGTGGCTCTGGATGATCCCGAAGACCGTAATGCCGAGCGTCATGCCGAGCGACCGGAGGAAATTAAAAGTGGAGCTCGCCGCCCCCCGCTGCCGTGCCGGAAACGGATGAATCGCGGAGTTGCCGAGCACCGAGAAGGAAGCGCCGATCCCGAGACCGACGAGAATCATGTACAGCGTCACTACAAGGCGGGAGGTCCCCGGCGAGAGCGTCGTCAGCAGGGCAAGCCCTGCGACCAGGATGGCCAGCGTCGGCAGCAGGATCGAGCGGTACGGCAATTTGTTCATGAGGAAGCCGCCGCCGGTGGCCGTGACGACCGAAGCCAGCATCATCGGCAGCAGCACGAGCCCCGAGTTCGTTGCGCTGCCGCCCAGAACGCCCTGGATGTAGATCGGGATGTAGACGGAGGCCGTAATGAATGCCGCGCCGCTCAGCATGCCGATCAGGTTGCTCGCCGCATAGAGACGGCTGCGGAACATGCTGAAGGAAATGATGGGCTCCTTAGCCCGCGACTCCACGAACAGGAAGGCCGCGGTAAGCACGGCGAACCCCGCGAGCATACCTACGATGGGGGCCGAAGTCCAGGCAAACTGCTTGCCTCCGAGCTCCAGCGCGAACATGAGACAGACAATCGCCCCGATGAGCAGGAAGGCCCCGGCCCAGTCGATCGGCTGTTTGGAATGCTGGTGCGATTCGTTGTAGAAGAAGGCGATCATCACGAAGGCGATCAGCCCCAGCGGCAGATTGATGTAGAAGATCCAATGCCAGCTGATGTAATCGGTTATGTACGCCCCGAGCAGCGGACCAAAGATACTCGACATCCCGAAGACGGCACCGAACAACCCTCCAAGCTTCCCCCGGTTCTCCGGCGGCACGGCATCCAGCATGATCGTGAAGGCGATCGGCACCAAGGCTCCGCCGCCAATGCCCTGCACCGCGCGGTAGATGCTCAGTTCGACGATCGAATCCGCAATCCCGCACAGCATCGAGCCGGCCATGAATACGAGAATGCCGAAGACGAAGAAGCGTTTGCGGCCGTACATATCGGACAGCTTGCCGAAGATCGGCATCCCTGCCATCTCCGCCACCATATAAGCCGAGGTCACCCACACGAACTTGTCGAGCCCGCCGAGCTCCCCGACGATCGTTCCCATAGCGGTAGCCACGATCGTGTTGTCCATCGAGGCCATCAGGATCGCAAGCAGAAGACCGGCGACGATGACTCCGGTTTTGTTTTGTGCTGCACTCATAAAAAGATAAACTTCCTTTCTTCATCCAAATTCATTACTGCTAAAGTATATTATACAGCATTCCGCTGACAACAGAATGTCAGGATTAGATAGAGCCGCTCCCCACCTCAAAACAAACAGGCCGCTCAAGGGCAGCCCGATGCTAAAGCAGGGGAATCTATCTCAGAACATTCCTGTACTATGGTAGAATATCCCTTGCCTGGTCGCAATCGTTGGGATGATAAGATTCGGTGCATCGCCAGCCTTGGAACAGCCTATCTCCCGTGCCGCTTTCCGTCCATTTCGGGTTACGCAGTAACCTTTTGGAGCCCGATCCAGTCTGTATCGTTACATGGGAATGAAAGCGAGAGTGGACACGTAATGAAGATGAAGTTGTTCCTGGCGATCTGTACGGCCCTGCAGCGCCGGCAGTTCTAATCTGTAATTCATCCGAGGAGAATAGACCCTATGAAGAATCGAATCTTATGGCTGACACTCGCCGCAGGATGCCTCCTGCTGTCGGGAGCATCCAGCGGAACTGCAGCGCCGGCTGACACGTCGCTGCCCCATATCGAAGCGCCCAACGGCCTGCGGATCCCGGCGGCCGTCAGGCTCTTGAAGCCAACCCCCTTCTACGATACGGCCGACCTCGCCTCGAAGCCGCTCGGCAGCTTGTCCGCACAAGAGGTAGAGGTGATCGGCGCCGAAGCTTCCTGGTCCAGCGGGCGGAGCTGGTATAAGATCCGTACGTGGCTTGGGGACAAGTGGATGTCCCCGGAGCCTTGGACTGTGGAAGTCAAGCCGCCCAAGACCATTCTCCTCACCGGCGATACCCCGCTCTACGGACAGCCGAAGTTATCTGCCGTGTCTTCCGCCTCGATCTCCGCACAGGAGGTCGAGGTCGTAGGGGCGGAGAGGCAGTGGCATTATATGGACGCCCACCGTTATGAGGATACCTGGCTGCAGATCCGTACTTCGTGGCTAGGCGACCAATGGATCCGGGTGCCGCTGGCCGAGATCGGCACCTTCCGGCCTGTCGACAGGAAGTGGTACTATACCGGTGTGCAAGCGTTCCAAAATCCCAAGGGTCAACGGTTCCCGGATGTGATCGAGAACCGGACCCTGCATATTACCGGCGAATTCACGACCGTCTTCGATATCTTCTATCGTGTCGATAACGGGAAGAACCCGGTCGGTTGGGTGGGGCAGATGGGATATGCGGTGCAGGAGATCTCGGAGCCTCTGACGCTGCCCAGGTCCGTCCTTCTCTTCGCTGCCGTCGGCGCAGAGAGCGGGACCCGGTTAGAGCCGCAGACGGTCCAGGCCTTCGAGAAGATCGATACGGGCCCCGCCGAAGCGCGGCCCGATTATGCAGACGATACGGGCGTCTGGTATCATGTTCGGACGAACCAGGGCGAAGGCTGGATCAACCGGGCTTACGGTGAGCCTGAAGTCATCCGGCCTGCCTCAGGGAAGCTCCGGATCGGGGAGGGCGGGACAGAACTGTACCGTTACCCGCACCCCGGACTTCGCCTCAAGGTAGACCGGCTCGGATCCCAGACCCTCGCCCCTACGGGCTATTGGGAGGATCCCTCCGGTCAGCGCTGGTATCAAGCGGACACCTATGCGGGCAAAGTCTGGCTTCTCTTCCGGGAGGGCACCGATACGATCTTGACGAAGTAATCAGGACCAGGCGGGCGGACAGAGGAGGCCGCGCCTCTATATGCCAAAGGAAGAAGGATCGGGAATTACTTGAGGGGAAAGATTCCGTTTGTCCTGCCAGGTGAGCGGGTAAGAACTAGCAGTATGATCCACTGATCACAGAAAGGCGGAATGTGCCCGTGCATGTCGAACCTTCCAGTGCTGTATTCTCCCTCCTGCCCGCTCTCTTTGTCATCCTGTACCTGGGCATGATCGTCTTGTCCGTGTAGGCTTTCGTTCTCTTCGTCAAACTGGCTCGCCGAGGGATTGTGGCCCTGGACCTCTACATCGACGAAAAGCGCATCCGGTCGCCGGGACCTCGGAAGTTCTAGCGATGTTTCAAGTTTCGCCGCACCCGGGAGTCAGGGGGAGGCGCGAGGTGGCCCCTCCCCCTGACTCCTCCTATGGCATCTCAAAGAGGCAATCCCTCTCTCGGGACTGCCTCTTTGAGATGCTGTATGATGTGCAGCCCGATTGCCTCATCCTCTTCGGATTGCCTGGAAAATTTGGGGCTTGGAATCCCGCCGGGTGTACAACTGGCGGGCCCTGAGAAGACGGAGACCCAGGCGGTTAGTCGTCGTCCCTCTCGTCTTCTCCCTTGCCTTTGCCCTTTTCCTTCTCTTTGTTCTTGCCTTTGTCTTTATCTTCGTCCTTGCCTTTGTCCTTATCCTTCTGCTTCTCCTGCCCGATCCCGTTATCATGCTTACCCTGCGCCTTCGGATTCTGGGGCGGCCGTACCGGGGCTGCCCCCTGCCCGTTCTCTTTCCAGTCGACCTCAAGGTCCCACTCGGTCAGCTGGGATGCATCCAGATGGAAGTGGCCGGCCAGCCGCTGTTTCAATGCCGCCTCCCAGGCGCTGTGTTCACTTGGCAGTCCCTGCAGCATCAGGCTCAGCAGCTTCTCCGCTTCCGCTCCGTTCAACCGGACTACGGCCCGGTCTTTGGTCTCGATCAGAATATCCGATCCGTCCCGGCTGCCCGGCTCATGCTTTACCTTGAGCAGCAGCTCGCGGCCCTTGAGTTCCAGCTCCAGCTTCTCCCACTCCCATGTGCTGCTGGCGGCAGCAGTCCCGGCGGCGGCTCCTGCCGCGGCACCGCTTGCAGTCTGCGCAAGCGACACAGCCTCCGCTGCTTTCGGCACTTCGGGGCCGGCCGACTCCTGAGACGGCACAGCGGCGGGTGCCGGAGCTTCAGCCGCAGGGGCCTCCGTAACGCCGCCATCCGCGGTCCCGGCCGGCGCCGCCGGAGCGGTCTGACCGGCAGCCGGTTCCGTCTTCGCCTCAGCCTGGCCGGCCGCCTTGATGTAGGCCGCCTGCTTTTTGCTGTTGAGGATCACCTCCAGCGTGTCGCCCGGCTTCAGGCTCTCCGCCTCGGCCTTCTGCGAGTTGCGGTATACCCAGGCATTCGCCGCCATGGTATACGACGTCACACCGCTGCCTGTATCCAGCTTCAGGCTGCTGCCTGACAGGCCGGCGAAGGTGCCATGCACCTCCTGGGACACTTCAGCGGATACTTCCGTATCCCCGAAGGATAAAGCTCCGTAAGCGGAACCGGCCAGCAGCAGCGCCGCCAGCGCGATGCCGATTGTTTTTTTGTAAGCTGCCATTACTGCTTCCCCCTTCGTCCGCAGACCGCCGTGCGGCCGGGACGCTCTGTAGTCGTGTATGTTCTACACGGTTCGGAGGGAAGAGCCGTTTTGGGGGCGCCGCGGGTACGCTGCTTCGCCTACCGAGCTGCCCGTGAAGAGCTAGACGCGCTCCCAGCGCGTATCGTACTCCTGCAGCTTCGGATGGAGCGGGCCGCCGGGACCGTCGATGAAGAACCTTACCTTTTTGATCCAAGTCTCGAAGCTCTCGTATCCGGCCAGCAGGTTCGCGGTCTCCTCCGTCACATACAGGAAGAACGGCCCCTGGTACTTCTCTTCCAGAAAGCGGAACGCATAATCCGCCGGCGTGTACTTCTTGCGCTTGTTCTCGAAGCTCTCGACCGTATAGTCCACATCTGTATCGGCGTGCTCCAGCAGATCTTCAAGCGCCTGTACCCGTTTATAATAAGGGGTATGCTCCCCCTTCACCATCCGCCGCAGCGTCTCCTCATGGAGCGGGTAGAAGATGACGCGCGCCAGCTGACGCTCATCCGAGAAGACTAGCAGCCGCGTCAGCTCCTGCTCCGTGTAGCCTTCGAACGAATCGTACACCCACAAGGTTCCCTTCAGTCCTTTGCCCTTCGGCGGCTCGTAGCCGAACGGGACTTTGATCTGGCTCCTAGGCATGGCCTTCCTCCCCTTTCGCACATGAATTACCTGCTTCTAGTATGCCATATCCCAGCAAAATAAGCAGAGGCTGCAGCCCCTGCCTGCTCCCCTGCAGTATAGAAGCTATTACCCGGGGTCCCTCTGCACGAAGCGCCCTGTCCTCCCGTGGAATAACATCCCGGACGGGTGCGCATGGTAAAACAGGAAGTGCGCATCCATGCCGCAGCCGGAGGGAGGGAAGAGCATGTCGGAGAACAAGAAGCATCAGGGCAACTACGAGGGCACCGCTTCGATGTCGGCCGAGAACCAGGATATGGAGTTCGTGAACGATACCCTGGAAGGCGCCAAGACGACGAAGAATCTCGTCGGCGCTACACAGAAGGAAAAAGAATAGCCCCTTCCTCGCCACTCAAGACGCCCGGCTGCAATCAAGCAGCTGCGGCGTCTTTTGGGTTCGGCCCCTTCCCTTCTTTCGTCACCCAGGATAAGGCTCGATCTCGGCCAAGAAAGGCTTCCGCAGCCGGTTGTACCGATAAGTGACGACGTACTTCTCGCCTTCCTTCAGGAGGGGCAGCACGATGTCCGGCGCGCTGACCGTCTGCATCGAACCGTCTTCCCTTCGCAGCTGCAGCGCTTCTCTCCCTTTGGATTCCAGTGTGACTACCGCATAGGTATTGTTCAGCATCTGCGTAGCGTAGAACACGGTCGTCCCCGCCGCAAGGAAGAGCAGTCCCCAGATGATCGAAGGAATCGGCCTTTTCTTGGCAGCAGGCAGGGGTCCGCCAGCCTTCATCTGATTAGATAGCGCCGCCCCGCCTTCCTTCTTCCCCGCCATCAATCGAGCAGCGTCAGCACGAAGCATGCTGCCGTCATAAGAACCACCGAGGTGATAAACCCATACCCGAACCAGCGCACCGGACGCGGCATGGACGACAGATCGGCCCGCCGCGGGGGGCCGCCGCCCTCAATTCGCCTGATCCCCGCCTGATCCCCTTGGATGGGCACTTGCACGGATAGGGCTTCATACCCCCTCCCAGGCTCTGTTTCATGTATCCCAGGCCGCCCCAGCATCCTCTTCCTATTCTTCATTCCCTTCATCCCCCTCCTCTGCCTCACGCTTACAAAGCTTTCCCCACCGGAGTCCATTCCCCGCCTGTAGAGACGGCTGCCGCCTGTGCCCGGATACCCTGCACCAAGCCGACCGCGATCATATTCGTGAGCAGCGATGTGCCGCCATAGGAGATGAACGGCAGCGTAATGCCCGTGAGCGGCATCAACCGCAGATGCATCCCGACATTCTGGAAAATCTGGAACAGGAACATGGACGCAATGCCTACAGCCAACAGCCGCGAGAACGTATCGGGTGCCGTGATCGCCGCCAGCACGATCCGGTAGATGAGCACCATATAGAGCATCAGGAGCAATGCGGTCCCGCGGAATCCGAACTCCTCCGCGATTACGACAATGATCGAATCCGCATATACGTAAGGCACGAATCCTCTACGCGCGGTGCCCTGCATGTACCCTTCACCCTCCAGGCTCCCCGAGCCGATGGCCAGTTCGGCGCTGTCGATATGGTATTTTTTGTCCTTATCCACGTTGTCCGGGTACAGGAAGGTGTCGATGCGCTCGACCCAGCGTTCTTTATCCTGCACCTTGAAGTACTGCTCGATCGGCCCGTGATACACCTTGTAATAATGCACGGAGGTCATCAGCAGCCCGGTGGCCAGACCGATCATCAGCAGGAACTGCCAATACTTCATCCCGCCCACCCAGATGAGACAGACGATTATGAACACGAAGGCCATAGCATTCCCGAGGTCAGGCTGTACCAGCACGAGTAGGAAGGGGACTCCGGCCAGCAACGCGCTTGGGAGCACGCCTCCCACGAACGTCATGCGTCCATCCTCCACCTGCCGGCTGGCCAGGAACCGCGAGAGCATTAGCACGAGGAACAGCTTCATG
Source organism: Paenibacillus caseinilyticus (assembly GCF_027533645.1). Taxonomy (GTDB): domain Bacteria; phylum Bacillota; class Bacilli; order Paenibacillales; family NBRC-103111; genus Paenibacillus_G; species Paenibacillus_G caseinilyticus. Next base: position 31,053 of record NZ_JAQAGY010000023.1, on the reverse strand, counting down.
ACCTCCGCCGGCTGGAAGCTGAGCCCCCAGAACCGGATCCACCCCTTCGCGTGATTGACCGTTGTGTCGAGCACGAGCACGACCACCAGCAGTACGAGTCCCACACCGAAGAGGATCGGCGTGATCCGCTTCAGGAAAGCGTTGTCTACCATCCCGACCAGGAACATCGCTGGAAACCCCAGCAGATAGTAGACCGCCATATTGACATGGGCTCCCTCAAAATCGGTACCTAAGGTCGCACTGTACACGGCGGTAAGGCTGACGGCACAGAACAGGAGCATCACCGTGGTCAGCGTCCAGTCGTGCGTCTTGAAATGAGTCTTGAACATGGAAGAGACCTCCGGAATTGGAAAAATCAATATAACCGATTAGACGCTGCGCGGAGGGGTTTTGTTTCAAGGGGGGATTGGGAGTGCCAAGTATATTCCGCCAGCAAATCAAATAAAGCCTTGAACCCCGCAAGGGCTCAAGGCTCCAATACCATAGATTATGCCGGACCGCCATGCTGCATTCTCACTCCGACAGCTCGCCCCACTTCTCCTGAAAGACCAATCCCTCAAGCGAGCGGCGCTTCGCCCAGCCGGAAGTCTCGAGGATCGGGGCCGACGGGTACTGGTCGGTGTAGCCGATCGACAGCAGCGCGACCGGGTCGATATGCGGCGGGATGCCGAGAATGTCGCGCACGTCGTTGCGTTTGTAGAAGCTGACCCAGCCCATCGCGAGACCTTCGGCACACGAAGCTAACCACAGGTTCTGGATCGCGCAGGCGACCGACATCATATCGGTCTCGGGAATGGAGTTGCGGCCGAGCACATGGGAGCCGCCGCGGGTAGGATCGCAGGTGATGCAGATCGTCAGCGGCGCCTGCTTCAGGCCTTCGATCTTGAGGCCCAGGAAGTGATCCTGGCGGCTCGGATCGTTCTCATAATGGATCGCCAGAGCCCGCCGCTCTTTGTCCGCGGCCCAGGCCAGCTTCTCCTTCAATTCGCCGGACGTTACCAGCACGAAGTTCCACGGCTGCATGAAGCCGACGGACGGTGCGTGGTGGGCGGCTTCGAGCAGCCGCGTAACGATATCGTCCGCGATGGGATCGGGCCGGAACGTACGGACGTCCCGGCGGGTATAGATCGCTTTGTAGACCGCGTTCTTCTCTTCTTCGCTGAACAACATGGCCTTCACCCCTCAAGTTGTGCATTTCTAATTCCATATAATCCGTGTGTTCCGTATATATTCGTGCTTCTTGTGCTGTTTCCCTTCTCACAAAAGGTAACCGTTTACAACCGGGGGAGACGAATTGGAGCGCTTGGTACCTTGAGCGCCGCGGTTCTCCCGAAAAGATGCCGATACAGCCAGCTGCAGCTGCTTGCTTGAATGGCGGTCAAGGGAGAGGGAGAGGCCCCGCACGTTCCCCGCTCCCGGAGCGCCGAACGGCCCGTGCGTCATCCCTGGCGCGATACGAGCCAAGCCTCCCGGACCGGCAGCCAGCCCTCCCGCTTCGCCTCCAAGCCCATCGCCCGGGCGGGCGAGGACGACGGCAGCACGGCATAATGCAGCGGCAGGCCTTCCACCTGCGGAGCCGCCTGGCGGCGGAAGTACTGGGCGGCGGCGCTGCCGTTGAAGAACACGTGCGTGATGCCCGGATAGGCGGCGAAGAACGCACGGAAGTCGTTCGCCTCCGCCTTGCGGATCGCCGCATCGAGGCTGCCTTCGCGCTCGCATTCGCGCAGCACATCCCACAGCGCCACGCCGCGTCCGAGCGCGAACTGCAGCCGCTCGGCGTAGATGCCGGAAGGCTCGCCGCCGTCCAGCAGCCCGTAGAGCAGCGGCCAGAACGCGTTGCGCGGGTGGCCGTAATACTGCTGGGCCTGCAGCGATGCCTCACCCGGCATGGAGCCGAGGATCAGCAGCCGGCAGCCGGGGTCCACGACCGGCGGCAGGCCGGTTTTTTTTCCACTCGCATTCGCTTCCATGCACAATCGCCTCCCTTCCGCTGCCGTTGCGCCGCCACCCGAATCCCTCCGGTCTACCTGCTTTAGGCTAATTTTTGCCATTCTGGATATAGTATACCAAGACCCATGTTCCATGGAGCGGAGGGCATGAACCATGAACATCGACAGCCTCAACGCGTGGATGAAATCGCTGAGCCATAATTACGTCCTGATCTCGGCGGCGGCTGTGCTCTTCTTCGGGGCCAAATTCGTCGCCGGCTATTTCACGTACCGCCGGATCCGGCGGGATCTTGCCGAGATCAAGTCCCTGGTCCGGGAGCGGAACCATACAAGCCCCGGCCCGGACTCCCCGGTCAACCGTCCCTAGACCGCCATCCCGAAGGCTGCAGCTCTATCTATGCCGCTTCTTCCTTCTATTGTATGACATTCCTGCAGGGGAAGCCACTGCCTGACGCCCTTACGAGAGCCCCCGTCTGCGGCAGCCCGGCAGTTAGATTGACCGCCAAAAGAGCACCCCTATCCCGCCACGGCAGGAATAAGGCTGCTCTGAGAAATCGTACATAAGCTTACTGCTTCATCACCGAGATTAGACGCTTGGCGTCGCCGAGCGGCGTAGAGACCAGCTCGTACATCTTGACGGTGATCGGATACTCGAGCTGGTCGGAGTTCACGCTCTCGAAGTAGATCGACTGCGTGCCGTTCGCCAGGCGGTTATCGCCGGTCAGCGTGTACGTCTTCGAAGTCAGAATCTTGCCTTCGAGGTTCTCGATCTGCATATACAGCTTCGGCTGCATGCCATCGGCGATGACTTCATCCGAAGTGCGGATATCGAGATCCATCTTCAACTTATAGGTATAGCTGAACGCCTTCGTGAGGGCGTTCTGCATCACCATGTTGGAGATGCCCCACGAGTCGATCTTCATCTCGAACGGATAGAAGCGCAGCAGCTCCGTGCTGAGCTCGTCGCCCGTCACATCGGTCTGCAGCTGGGCGATCGGTGTCTTGTACAGCTGCTGCCCCTGCTGCTCGAGCAGACGGAGCGTGAAGCGGCTGCCTTCCTCCGACTTCGGTACGGCGAAGGTATACGTGCCTACCGCGCCGAAGCCCGGCAGCACTTCCTTCACCGCAGAGGTCAGCTGGGTGCCGCTGAAGGGAACGCCCTTGTCGCTGACGAGCTCCGCGCCGAGCTGCGGCAGCGGCAGCGGACCTTGGCTGCCGTTGGCGAACTTGATCTTGGCGACCGCCGTCTTGAACTGCTGTCCTTCGTTCTCGAACCACTGCAGGCTCTGCAGCGTCACGCCCAGCTGCGGATTGACCGCCTGGCTGTGCGGGTCTACGGCGATCGTCTCGCCGGCCTTGATCACCGGCAGGCCGGGAATGTTCTGGCTGGCCTGCGGACGGAATGCCAGACGGCCGGTCCAGTACGTCAGAGGTGCCGTCTGGCCCTGCTTCAGGAAGCTCTCCGGCGTCATGACGTACAGCGAATCAAGCTGCGCTTCCGGTTCCAGCGTCACGGCGAAGGAGATATACTTCGTCTCGCCCTTGTTGACTTCCGCCGGAGCACCATCGACCTTCGCGCCGAGCGTGTTGCGCGAGCCCGAGCGGCCGCTCAGCGTGAAGTCCGGCACCGTCTCGGCGTAGTCGCCCGGGTTGCGGACCGCAAGCTTCACGACATACGTAGGCGATTGGCCCGTGAACTGCTTGTGCATGCTGACCGGCGTGAACTCCAGCGGCGAGTTCGTCCCCGCGATGGTGAATGCCTCGCCCCAGCCTTTCAGCAGAGCCGGATCTTCGATCGCCGCATCCTTGCCTCTCCAGATGAGGGAAGCGGCAGGCACATCCGCCAGCAGAGCTTCCGTCTTCGGATACACGCTCCAGTCGACGTAGACGCACAGCAGGTCCGTGACGGACAGCGGCGCTTTGGACTCGACTTCCAGCATATAGCTCAGCTCTACGAAGCCGTAGGGCGGAATGGAACGCACATTGGCAGCAGATGGCAGCAGGGTGTAGGCATTGCCGTCCGTTCCTTTGGCGCGCAGTTCATAATCCGGGATCCGGACAATGGCACCCGAGTCATTGTAGAGCTTAACGACAGCGCCGATTCTCCAGCCGGTGGCCGTCTTCTCTTGCAGCAGGCTCTTCACCTGCAGATGGGTCACTCCGTTCAGGGCATAGGAAGCCGAGAGTCCGGCAGGTGCCGTACCGGCAGCCGCCGCATCCGCCCATACGGGTGGGACGCTCAGCGTCAAAGTGGAGACGAGGAGCAGGCCTGCGGCCGCTTGTTTCCATGGCAATTTCATGATGATGCCTCCTATATCGTATCTTGCTGGGATGAGTGCTATGAATCAAGTAGATCAAGATGAAATAAGAATGCTGCAAGACTCTATCTTTCTTAGGCCTTCACAAGCTCCGGCGTCTCCCCGGAGGCCGTGCCTTGGGGAGCTGTATCCTTGGCGGCGCCATCCGGCTGATCCGGCTGCACGGGTGCAGCGGGCGATTTTTTCTTGCCGGCGAGCAGGAACACGAACGGAATACATACGATCGCCGGAATCGCCGAGATGAAGAACGTATCGGCGATCGAACGGGCTAAGGCTTCGAGCTGCATCACGCCGGCGATAACCGAGGTAGCGGCGCCTGTAGCGGTTGCCGTATCGACGCCCCACTGGTACACAGCTCCCGAGATCATCGAGATGGACTGGCTTGCGGTGAGCGAATCCACCGTTACACTCTCCGAGATGTGCTGGTAGTGAATGGTCTGGCGGTTGCTCATGATGGCCGTCAGCAGCGCGATCCCCATGGAACCGGCAACCTGCCGGCAGACGTTCGACAACGGCGAAGCGTTGCCGATCTGGTGGGTCGGGATCGCGTTCATCCCGGCCGAGGTGAGCGGCATCATACAGAGGCCGATGCCTACGGCACGAATCGTCAGGAGGACGTTCAGCCAGTGGTTCGGCGTATCCACGGTAAGATGGTGCAGCTCGAGGGTCGTCGCCCCGAGAATCGTAAGCCCGGCAATGCCGAGCGGCAGAATGCCGAAGCGGTCGAACAGGCGGCCCGAGATCGGCATCATGAGCGCCATGGCGATCGACTGCGGGAGCAGGACGAGTCCGGTCTGCATCGGGCTCAGCGACTGGATGCTCTGGAGATAGACGGGCGTTAAGAACGTACCGCCCATCATCCCCATCATCACGAGACTCGAAGCGATAACCGAGATCGTGAACTTCATGTTGCGGAACAGCCGGAGATCGAGCACCGGCTTCTCTACGCCGAGCTCGACCCAGATCAGCAGCAGCAGGCTGAATACCGAGACGAAGAGCAGCGAGATGATATACAGCGAGGTCCAGCCTTCGGACTGTCCTTTACTTAGGGCGAGCAGCAGCGTGCCGAAGAAGGTCATCGACAGGAGCGCGCCCGCCAGGTCGAACTTTAGCCCCTTGACCGGCTGCGCATCCTTCAACAGAATCCGGCCGAGGATAATCGCCAGGACCCCGATAGGGATATTGATGAAGAACAGAAGGCGCCAGCTGTAATGCTGGATCAGATAGCCCCCGAGCGTCGGACCCAGTGCCGGGGCCACCATCGCGGCTACCCCCCACAGGCCCAGCGCTGTTCCTGTTTTCTCCCGGGGAAACGTAGTATAGATAATGGCCATACCGACCGGCATGATGAAGCCCCCGGCGAAACCTTGGATGATTCGGAAAAAGATGAGCGAGCTGTCGCTCCATGCCAGTCCGCAGAGCACCGAACCGAGGGTGAAGCCGGCTACGGAGTAGACGAATATATTTTTGTTACCGAACCGTGCCCCGAGAAAACCACTCATCGGAATGACCATCGCGGATGCCAGCATGTAACCGGTGATGACCCATTGGACGGTATTCACCGACGAGCCGAAAACCGCGACGAATTTGTTCATCGCCACGTTCATCAGGGAGGAATTCAATACGGAGACGAAGGTACCCATGACGATGGCAATGAGCGCCAGCCACATGCCGCTGTTCGCGGCGGGCTCTGTCTTGTTGTCGGGTATGTCGGCCATGCGCGTACCTCCTATTCCGCTTTCAGGGCGGTGCCGTCAGCAAGGGCTGCGTCCGGATTCATGACGATGGACTGCCCGGCCTTGAGCTGGTCGCTCTCCTGAACGTATACCCACTCGGCGTTCTTTTCTTCGGCCTGAACTTCGACCAGTTTGGCTTTGCCATTGCTGTCCGCCACCGCTACGAAAGCTTTGCCCTCACGCTGCAATACGGCGGACTTCGGCACTTCCAGCTTCTGCTGGGTGCCGCTGCTCGTAACCACTTCCGCTACCATGCCGGCAAAAAGCTTGCCTTCCTGGTTATCGACTGTTACTTTAACCGGGAACGAGCTCGTGTTCGGCGTGGCTACCGGCGAGACGAAGGTGACCGTCCCTTTGAACGGCTGGTCGCCGGCCGTCGGCACCTTCACTTCCACTTCGGCTCCCGTCTTGATCTTCGCGATCTGGTTGTCGGCCGCACTGACCTCCACCTGGACGCGGTCCATCTTCACTACGGACAGCAGAGCCGTCCCTGCCTGTGCCATCTCGCCAGGCTGGATATTCCGCTTCACGACGATGCCGTCCACCGGGGCGGTTACGGCCGCGTTGTTCAGCGAGGAATTGGCCAAGTCCAGCGTCGCGGAGAGCCGGGTCACCTCGGCCTGCGTCGCCTTGAGCGTATTATCCGTGGCGCCGCTGCGTGCCAGATCCAGCTTCGCCTGCGCCGCTTCGACCTGGGCGCCGGCCGCTTTGTAGGCTGCCTGGGTCTGCTCGTAGGCCGTACGGGCTTTCTCGTACTCGAAGGTGCCCTTATCGAGATCTTCCTTGCTCACCGACGCGGAGCTGTCATAGAGGTTGCGCAGACGGTTATAAGAGCTCGTCGCCAGATCGAACCCGGCCTTGCTCTGCTGCACTACCGCCCCTGCCTGCTCCTGCGCGGCCTTGGCTGCCGCGACGGCGCTCTCGAGCGCCGCAATCTCCTGCGGCCGGGCGCCGGCCTGCAGATCCGCAAGCTTCGCCTGCGCCCCGACCATGCCCGATTCCGCCTGCCGCACCTGGGTGAGCAGATCGTCTGTCTCGAGCTGTACGAGCACGTCGCCCTTATGGACGGCCGCGCCTTCTTCCACGCTCACGGCGGCTACTTTGCCGGAGCCCTTGGAGACGACCTTCACTTCCTGATCGGGGATGATCTTCCCGCTCAGGCTGACCTGCGTGCCCTGCGAGAGCTGCATCAATTGGTAAGCGGCTTTGCCTCCGGCGGCCGCATGGCCCGGTTCCGTGCTGCAGCCCGGCAGCGCTGCTGCCAAGGCCAGGGAAAGCAGTGCGGGAGCCCAAAGTTTGTGGTTACGATTCATGGCTATACTCCTCTTCATCTCTATCTCGCATTTTAGTTGTCTTTGACGTTAATCTTGATGACCGTGCTCATCCCCGGCGACAGATCCAGCCCCTGCTGGTCATCTACCGCGATCTTAACCGGGATTCGCTGGGTCACCTTCGTGAAGTTCCCGCTCGTGTTCGTCGAAGGCAGCAGGGCAAAGGTCGATGCCGTTGCCTTGCTGACCTCCTTCACCGTTCCGGTCAGCGTAGCGCCCGGGAAGGTATCGACCGTGATCTCCACTTTCTGGCCGTCATGCACGCGGTTGATATAGGTTTCTTCAATGTTCGCCATAATGTAGAGCTTCGACTTGTCGATGACCATCGCCACCGTCTGCCCCGGCGAAGCGACTTCGCCCGTATGAACCATCGTCTTGATCACCGTACCGGAGATCGGAGCCCGCAGGGCCGCCTGGTCCAGCATCGAGACCGCCAGGTTGCTGCTGTCCTGCTGGGCAATGATTTGGTCCGCCAGCACCTGATCCCCTTCTTCTACGGACAGAGAGGTCACCTTCCCCGTTACCCGCGGCATCACGCGGTAGATGTCCGCCGTCAGTCTCGCATCCTCGGTCGACACATAGTGCTGTCCGTTATACCAGAAGTAGCCGCCGATGCCGCCGCCGACCACAATCATGGCCGCCAATATGGTGTATAGTACGCCTTTTCGCTTCATGCTTTCTCCTCAACCTTCTTCTCCATTTGGTTCAAAATCAAATTGACCGACTCGGACACGATACGCAGTTCCTCTTCGCTCAGACCTTTCAACAGCTCCCCGTATGCTTGTTCTTCGAACAGGGCATATCGTTCCTTGGCCGCTTCGAGCTTCTCCGTCTTGTGAATCCAGATGACCCGCCGGTCCTGCTGGTCCCCTACCCGCTGCACCCAGCCATCACGCTCGAGCCGGTCCACAATGCCCGATACGGTACTATAAGAGAGCTGCACGGCTTCCACAATCCCGCCGACCGTCTTTGGTCCCTGGAACACCTGAATCACCACGAGCATTTGGGGCAGCGTAATCCCCACTTCCTTGAGTCTCTCGCTTCGTACGGCATGCATTCGCCCGGTGAGCTCCCGAATCATCCGGAAAAACCGGCTGTCGAGATCCATGGTGGCCATTCCTCCTTTGGGTTGTATGTAAATCAATAACGAACTGCACAGCCTTATGCCAAGCGCTTCCCGCTACTGCGACAGATTATGAAGCGCGGTACGGAACAACCGGTCGACCGCATCCAGCTCTTCCTGGGTGACCCCTTCGGTCATCCGCTCGGCGATCGACCGCTTCAGCCGGCGGATCGCCCCTGCCGTGTGCCGGCCTTCTTCGCTTAGCTGCAGCGAGACGACCCGGCGGTCTCCAGCCTGCCGTGTCCGTTCGATCAGCCCCTTCTCCGCCAGCTTGTCGCAGACGAAGGTGGCCGCTCCCGAAGTCACGCATAAGAACTCCGTCAAGTCGGACATGCTGAGATGGCCGCAATCTCCAATGTGAAGCAGAAGATTCGCCTGCTGGCGGGTGAGCCTCATCGGGCTGGCCTCGTTCCATTTCGCGATCATCCTCCGCTGCAGCTGCCGGTGCGTCTCTTCCAATCGCTGAAGCAGTACATCATGCGGTTCCGGTTCCGTCACAAGGCTCTCCCCCTCCGCATCAAGCGGAGCAACGGATAAGGTTGACCGCCAATTGATTCATAATTAAATATTTTGCATTCCGAAATAAATGGTACTAAAAGAATATATCAGATTTCCAGCAATCTAGGGAACCGGGAAAAAGGACGATTTTCCTTCAAATAATCGGATGAAGGTGTATGAAAGCGCTTTTTAAACTCTAATGCTCACGCATACGGATACTTAAGCTCGCTGGCGGGCAAATCATCGCAAAAAGCCCTTAGGACCGCGGGGTCGGCCCTTAAAGGAAGTCGTTGGAAAGCGGCAGAACCGGCTCGTGGACTGCCCAAAAGGCACATAGGGGAAGAATAGAGGGGGAAGTACGGTACGGGATTCAAGCCCAAAGAAAAACAGCCGCCGGACGCAAAACGTCCGAACGGCTGCCGGTACCGGGGAGGGTTCCCAGTACCTTTACTTACCCTGTACCTATACATAGTAGAAAACCGATATCATGGGCTGCCCTGCTGACCGGGAGGACTTCCCCTCCTCCAGCAATTGGGGCCGGCAAGCTATGCGAGCAGCGGTCCCAGCTCTTCCCGCATCGCGCGCTCCAGGTACGGCTCCGCATGGAGGAAGCTCCGGAAGGCGGTGTACTCCGCCGCGAGCCTCCCCGCTTCCGCCTGCGTCAGCGGCCTGGCTGCCCGTACGGCGCGGATCAGCAGGTTCTTCGGCGTATGCTCGAGGTCGATGAACTCGAGCATCTGCGTCTTGTAGCCGAGCAGCTCCAGCAGCTTGGACCGGATCGCGTCGGTGGCGAGCGCCGAGAAGCGCTCCTTGAGAATGCCGTGCTGCAGCAGCGGCGAGAGCACCTCGCTCTCTACCTGACGGAACAGCTCATGCTGGCAGCAGGGCACGGACAGGATGACGGAAGCGCCCCAGCGCACCGCTTTCTCCAGGGCCGCATCCGTGGCCGTGTCGCAAGCGTGCAGCGTGACGACCATGTCGACCTGGCGCAGCTCATCATACTTGGCGATGTCGCCCACCAGGAAGCGCAGCCCCTCATAGCCGAGTTTCTCCGCCAGCAGCGAGCAGTCGCGGATGACGTCTTCCTTGAGGTCCAGCCCGATAATCCGCAGATCGAAGCCGTGCATGATCTTCAGGAAATGGTACATCGCGAAGGTGAGATACGACTTGCCGCAGCCAAAATCGATAATATTCAGCGTCCGGTCCTTCGGCAGATGGGGCAGCACGTCGGCAATCATCTCCACGAAGCGGTTGATCTGGCGGAACTTGTCGTACTTCTTCGCGAGCACCTTGCCATCGGCGTTCATGATGCCGAGCTCGACCAGGAACGGCACTGGCACGCCTTCGTCCAGCGTGTAGTTCTTCCGGCGGTCGTGCGAGAGTGCAGCGGACGCCTGCTTGGTCGGCGGCTTGCGCAGAATGCCGAGCTTGCCCTTCTTGCTGACGAGCACCTGATAGTCGGCCTCTCCCGTCTGAAGCAGCCCTTGGCGGAACCGCTCCGTCAGCAGCTCCCGAAGCTGCGCTTCGGCATGTTCCGTCTCCAGGTTCTCATGGAGCACCTTCGGCCCGCAGAACGAGCTGAACTGGTAGCGCAGCCCCTCCTTCAGCTCCACCGGCTTGATCGTAATCTTCGTGCAGCCGCGGCCCGTCGGGTCGGTGCCTCTCACTTGGCTGAGCGTCGCCTGGATCAGGAGGCGCTCCCCGAACAACCGGCCGAGCAGCTGCGGTAATTGGATATCCTGCATAGGGTGTATATTCCTCTTTTCATTTGAATCGTGCTGCGGCAGGAGCTGTTATTGAGCTGCCGCTACGGCTTCACGCGGGCTCCTACTTCGCCGCTGCCGCCGGTTTCAGCCGGATGATCTTATCGTCATCCGGCTGCGGCTGTCCGCGGCCGTCACGGTTGTTCGTGAGGACGTACAGCGAGCCGTCGGGACCTTCGGCCACGGCGCGGAGCCGTCCCCGTTCGCCCTTCAGCAGCGTGTCGATGCTGTGCACGCTCTGCCCGTCTTCGGACAGCGTGAAGCGGAGCACCTGCGTGCCGCGGAGATTCGCGGCCAACAGTGTGTTCTTCCACGGACCCTTCGTCACGAAGGCGATGCCGGATGGAGCCCATGTCTCCTCTGCGCTGTGCGCAAGCGGCTTCTTGAGCGGCCCGGGTCCGAGCTGGCCTTCATCCCCCGGCTTCACCGCCGTCTCGTCTCCCTGGAGCAGAGGCCAGCCGTAGTTGGCGCCCGGCTCGATCAGGTTGAGCTCGTCGTGCGCCGTCTGCCCGTGCTCCGTGCTGTACAGCCGGCCCGTGACCGGATGCCAGGCGAGCCCCTGCGGATTGCGGTGCCCGAGGCTGTATACCGGCGAGCCCGGGAACGGATTATCCGCCGGGATGCCGCCGTCCGGGGTGATCCGGAGGATTTTGCCGGCAAGCACCTTCAGGTCCTGGGCATTCAGCGGTGTGCCCGCGTCGCCGTTCGTCACGTAGAGCATGCCGTCCGGGCCGAACTTCACCCGGCCGCCGTCATGCGTCCGGGCGGCGGGCAGCCCGTCCAGCACCACCTTGTCCAGGACCGCCCGGCCGCCGCTCTCCTTCAGGCGCACCACTTGGTTCACCGGCTTCCCGTCACGCGTATACGTGTGATACACGTAGATGTAGCCATTGCCCGCGAACTCCGGGTCCAAAGCAAATCCGAGAACTCCGGCCTCGCCTTCTTTGTAGAGCGCCGCATCAAAGGTAAACACAGGCTCTGCCGCCACCCGGCCCTCCCGGATTACGCGAAGCGAACCGCCCCGCTCCGTGAAGAAGATCCGCCCGTCCGGCGCAAAACCGATCTCCCATGGCACCTGCAGTCCCGATGCGACAACCTCCTGCGTGTAGGGCATGGCTTCGTCCGCGCCCTTCGAGGTCCCGGCTCCCGGCTCCTGCATTCCTGCAGCCGGGGACGTCCCCTCCTTCGCCTCGCACCCGCCGAGGGCAAGCGCTGCGGCCAATACGGCAGACGTCCATCTCAAGGGAAGCGTCATGGGAAGATCCTCCTTGGCTTTTCTTCTTATTATACCCCTTCCCTCCGCGGGAGCCAAACCGGCCCCTTCCCCGGCATGAGATTCGCCGGGCTGCCGAAGTCCGCCGGCCCGGTCCCTACCGGCCGAGATGCCGTGACAGACCAAGATAAACGGTTTCGCCGTCCTTTAAGGACGATGCGCGTTTATAAGATATATAAGATTACAGGATCGAGCCCTAGCGAGATATAAATTCTTAGATACCAATAAGCATCCTATCCCCTGACAGGGACAAGACGCTTAGGTACTTGCAGTGCGGCTCCGACACCGCAGCCCTCTCTCGTCAATCCTTCACCGAACCTTGCATGAGTCCGGCGATGAACTGGCGCGAGAAGAGCGTGAAGACGACGATCAGCGGGACGGTCGCCATGAGGGTGGCGGCCATGACCATGGAATAGTCGGTGCTGTATACCCCGTTCATCGAGGCGATGAGCATCTGCAAGGTGAACTTCTCCTGCACGGAGATCACGACGAGCGGCCACAGGTAGTCGTTCCACGACCCGAGGAACGTAATGATCCCGAGCGTGGCCAGCGCCGGCTTCAAGATCGGCAGCGCCACGAGCCAGTAGAGGTCGAACGAGCGGCAGCCGTCGATCCGCCCCGCGTTGATGAGCTCGTCATGGATGACCGAGTCCGTGTACTGCCGCATCCAGAAGATGCCGAAGGCGCTGGCGGCGCCCGGAATGATGAGCGCCTTCAGTTCGTTGATCCACCCGAGCTTCTGCATAATGATGAACTGCGGGATGAGCCCGAGCTGCTGGGGGACCATCATCGTCAGGAGGAGGAAGAGGAACAGCGGCTTTTTGCCCGGGAAGTCGAACTTTGCGAACGCAAACCCCGCCATCGAGCAGAAGAACAGCACCATAGCCGTATGCAGCACAGCCACGAGCAGCGAGTTGCCGAAGGACTGGAAGAACCCTACCCCGTTCAGCACTTTGTTGATGTTCACGAGAAGCTGGTCGCTCGGCAGCAGCCTCGGCGGGAAGCGGAACATGTCCGCCGTCGTTGCCGTCGACATGACGAAGAGCCAGTAGAATGGGAAGAGCGAAGCGAGCGCACCGAGTCCCATGCCCGTATAGACCAGCACCGTACCCAGCCAGGCCGTCCGCCGGGGGGCGGCCGATTTCACGCCCAGGCCCCTTTTGACTTCCATCGTATTCGCTGCCATCTACACCCGCTCCCCTCTCGACACGAACTTCCAGTTAATGAACGAGAAGACCCCGATGATGATGAACAGCACCCATGCGATGGCCGAAGCATATCCGAACATCTGGTTCACGAACGCCTGGTTATACAGGTAGAGCACCAGCGTCAGGCCGCCCTTGGTCGCTCCGCCGGAGTTGCCCGTCAGGATGAGCGGTTCGGTGAAGAGCTGCATGCCGCCGATCGTCGAGAGAATGACCGTGAAGAGGATGATCGGCTTCAGGAGCGGCAGCGTAATCGAGAGGAACTGCTGCGTCTTCGACGCCCCGTCGATCGTCGCGGCCTCGTACAGGTCGTTCGGGATGCTCTGCAGGCCGGCCAGGTAGATGATCGCGTTATAGCCGGTCCAGCGCCAGATCACCATGAGGGATATCGCCGCCTTGACCCACAGCGTATCGTTGAGCCAGTCGATGCGCGGCAGGCCCGCCGCACCGAGCAGCCCATTGATCAGGCCGAACTCCGTGCCGAAGAACGAACCGAAGATAATGGCCACCGCCACGATCGAAGTAATATTCGGCAGAAAATAAATGGCCCGGAAGCCGTCCTTGAACTTCAGGAACGCGGCGTTGAGCAGGAAGGCCACCACGAGGGCGGCGAACAGCTGCGGCACCGTCGACATGAACCAGATCACGAACGTGTTGCCGACCGACATCCAGAAGTCCGGGTCGTCGGTGATGAGGTTCGTGAAGTTGCGCAGGCCCACGAATTTCATCTCCCCGAGCCCGTCCCAAGCATGGAACGCGAGATAGAGCGAGAAGAGAATCGGGAAGAGGCCGAAGACGATAAAGAGCAGATAGAAGGGCGAAATCATCAGATAAGGCGCCAGGTAGGGACGCAGGCTTTTCATAACGCGATCACTCCTTTCCGGAAGGGGGAGGGTCTTGGGTCAGGGACCGGACAGCGGCGCCATCATGCCCCGCAGGCATAGGCCGCTCCGGTCGGATTCGGCCATGGGCCCCCAAGTTGCGACGGTCCTGAAAATCGGATCGTCCGCTTGAAGCGGCTCCCGCCCGGAGGCTGTGCCGCTTGCCAAGGAGAGCCGGACGGCTGCCTTAGACAGCCGCCGCACCACCGCCACCCGTGCCCGTCCGTCCCGAGAGACCTCCCGGCCTCCCTTATTTATTTTTCAGCTTTGCTTTGGCTTTCTCGACGAGCGCCCAGAATTCTTTCTCGGCGTCCTTGTTCTTGTCGACCGCGACCGCTTGGAGGCCGTCTCCGATGATCGTATCCACGGTCGCGTAATCCGGGCCCTTGCGCTGCACCTTCACGGCCTTGGCCACTTCGGAGTACAGCACGCCGAGCTTCTGGCCGCCCCAGAAGTCATACCCTGTCTCCGTGAACGCCTTGTCGCCGTAGACCGACGGGGTGGACGGGAAGTTGCCCGAGATCTTGAAGATTTCCAGCTGCTGCGCCGGTGACGTGAGCCAGGAGATGGCTTCATACGCTTCCTTGCTGAGCTTGCCCTGCTTCGGAATCATGAGGAACGAGCCGCCCATGTTGCCTGTGCCTTCCGGAATCTTAGCCGCGCGCCATTTGCCCTTCGTGTCCGGGGCCCGCGTCTCGACATGCCCCCGGCCCCAAGCGGCGGAGATGTAGGTGGCGATCTTGCCGGAGTTCAGCGCCGCGGAGTATTCCTGAAGCGCATTCTTCTGGTCATACGTGCCGGCGATGCCCATCTCGCGGGACTTTTTGAAGTAGTCGAGCGCCTTCTTCACCTGCGGGTTTTTATCGATAATGAGATTGTTGTCTTTGTCAAAGTAGAGCTCGTCGCCCTGGTCGCGGACCGCATTGTAGAGCTCGGTCGGGTTCGAGAGAATGTCAGCGCCCGTCTTCTCCTTGAGCACCTTGCCCGCCGCCAGGAAGTCGTCCCATGTCTTGATCTTCGCCGCGACATCGTCCGGTTCAGACGGCAGTCCCGCCTGCTGGAACAGATCCTGCCGGTAATAGAGGACCATCGGGCCGATATCGGTAGGCAGACCGAGCTGCTTGTCGCCGGCCATGGATTGCTTCCATTTCCATTCCAGATAATCCTTGGCGAGGTCTTTGGCCCCGAACTCGTTCAGATCATAGAATTTGTCGGGATACTTCGTGAATTGGTCGAGCTGCGAGATATCGACCATGGCGATATCCGGTGCGCCCGAGCCGGCCGACATGGCCGTCAAGAGCTTCTTGTGCGCGTCCTCCCACTTGTAGATCTGCGGCACAATCTCGATATTCGGGTGCGTACGGTTGAATTCCGGGATGATTTTCTCGAACGAGGCCCCCTGCCAGAACCACATCTGCAGCTGCACCTTCTTGCTGCCGCCATCCCCGCTGCTGCCGCTGTTCCCGGACGCCGCCGGGGCGCTGTCCCCTCCCCCGCAGGCACTAAGCACCATCATAGACGAGAGCAGCACCGCAGCCGATGCCTTGCCGAATCGACGAATCCTCTTCATCAACATACGCTCCTTTCGGTATTGAGCCCGACCCACCCTTTTTTCTGTATCCGATCCCCCGACGTTCTGTGTGGAAGCCCTTACATTTAGTATAAGGAAAGGGGGAATTTCCGTATATGTGGCACATCTTCGATTTCTTGGAGAAATCACAGGAATCTTGACATTTCTTATACTCCCCCGGCGGCCGAGGCACGGTAATCGTTCGGGGACTGGCCCTCCACCGTCTTGAAGAGGCGGCTGAAGTAGGCCGGATCCTTGTAGCCCACCTTCTCGCACACTTCATAAATCTTCAGCTGCGTCTCCCGGAGCAGCCGCTTCGCTTCACAGAGCCGGTGCTGGGTAAGGTACTGCGAGTACGTCATGCCCGTCTCCTGGTGGAACAGGCAGCTGAGGTAGTTCGGGTTGACCTGGTGATTCTGGGCAAAATCCGTGAGCTGCGCCGCTCCGGCATACTCGCGGTGGACGTAACCTAGGAGCGCGCGCACGACAGGCGGCATCTTCCCGCCCGCATCCCCCCTGCGAGAGAACTCCGTGAAGCCAAGGGCCGCTACCGAGCGGATATACATCAGGCCGAGATCCTTGATGTCATCCGTGCATCCCCCGTAGCCGGCCTTCACCGGCATGCGCAGCTTCTCCGCCATCCAGACCGCCGTCTCCTTCACCTCCCGCTCCCACGCCGCCTTATCCCCCTGCAGGGAGAACAGCACGATGGTCACGAGCCGGTCTTCGACACACACGACGGCCGGGCCCAGCCGGTTGAAGGCTTCCTCGGCACAGCCCCGGATGAAATACCGCACCGAGGGGGCGCCCAGCGACTGGAGATCCTTCGTAGAGAACGACACGAGCATGATTTTCTCGTATGGAGGGATGAGCCCCCGGTCGAAGTCCGGCAGCGGCACATCGTGCAGCAGATCGTGGATCCGCTTCTCGAGCAGCGCCCGGTGGCGGATCGCATCGACCTGCCGGACATCCCGGCGCTGCCGGTATTTGCCGTACGCCGTGCTGTAGATCTCCTCCAGCTTCTTCTTCGAGAGCGGCTTGAGCAGATAGTCTGCCACCTGATGCTGCAGGGCCTTCTGCGCATAATCGAACTCCGCATGACCGGTCAGCACATAGACATCGGTCTCCGGATAGGCGCTGCGGATATGGCCTGCCAGCTCCAGGCCGTCCACCGCCGGCATCCGGATGTCGGTGATCACCAGCTGCACGGGATGGCCCTGCAGCAGCTGCATCGCTTCGCGCCCGTCGCCGGCCGCCAGCACCCGGTCGACCCCCTCCATCTTCGCCAGCAGCCGGCAGACCGGCTCCCTCACGCTCGCTTCATCGTCGGCTACCATGATCGTGAACATTGGACTTCACTCTCCTTCAGGATGTTGTACCTCGTCCCTCATCTGTTGCTCTATTGCCCGCCATACAGCGTCCGGGTCGGCCCCCTCCGCCTCCACCCGGTGCAAGCCGTCCCGCACGATCCGGTCCAGCCGCGCGAATGCCGGCTCCTCATAGCCCCCCTTATACCGCAGCGCGGCATAGGAATAGAGCTGGCCGACGGGCGCGTTATGGAAGAAGCCGTCCCGCATTTCCAGGAAGTCGCTGGAGGCATAAGACTCCGGCGTGGACGGGAAGTTCCCGCCGCTTTTGAAGCCTTCGAGCTGCTGGGGCGGGGCCGTCAGCCACCGCACGAGGGCATACGCTTCCCGGGGATACCGCGACGAGGCCGGCACGGCCAGGAAGGAGCCCATCCAGCTCGACGGCTTGCCGGGGGCCCGCGTGAGGTCCCACTGGCCGGCCGTGGCCGGGGCATTCTTCTTCATCAGCCCGTGGAGCCAGGAAGGGGCGAGCACGGCGGCGAAGCGTTTGTTCACCGCCCCGTCGGCCCAAGCGGGACTCTGGGAAGGCAGGCCGGCGTTCAGTCCGAGCCGGTGGAAGCGGATGGCCATGTCCCAGGCCTCCCGGATGCTGGCGGCCTGATCAGCTGTGAGCGTCCCGGCATCCTCCTCCCTGGCAGAGAGGGGCTGCATGGAGCCCGGAGCCCCCATCACCTTCCGGATCGGGCCGGACCGGGCGGCATCCAGCGCTCCCGTCCCGCCGGGAACGGCATTCTCATCGTACTGATTGAGATATGTCGTATACACATTCGTCAGATTATCGAACAAGGCGGCCCCCGTGCGCTCCTTAATCTGCAGCCCGGCCTTCTCTAGGCTCTCCCAAGATGACAGGAGCTTCGCCGCTTCTTCCCGGTCTTCGGGCAGCCCGGCGGCGGCGAACAGGTCCCGGCGGTAGGCCAGTGCCGCAGGCCCGATGTTCGCAGGCATCGCGAACAGCATCCCGCCGTCCCGGCTCTCTCCCTGCCGCCACTTCCAATCGAGGTAATGCACCCGTTCGTCGCCGAACTCATATAGATTATGAAAATGCTGGGGAAAGCGCTTAAGCTCACTGAGCTGATAAGCCTCCAACAGCACCGCATCCGGCGCATCCGACCAGGTGGCGAACGCCGTCATGAGGCTTGGCAGCAGGTCGTCGTACTGGATGGTGACCATCTCCACATCGACATCCGGATGCTCATCGATATACCCTCTTACAAGTCCCTCATAACCGCTGCCGGCCCACACCCACAGCCGCAGGGTGACCTTCGGCGAAGCCTGGGCCACCGCAGGCAGCTGTACCGCCATCGGTGTACACGCGTTCAGTAACAAGCATAAGAGTATCAGTATCCACGGAGCCGCCCGCCAGCCGCACGGCCGCCGCCATTCCCTGATGCTTGCGCCATTCCTTTCAAGCCGCACCGCCATCTCCCCTTCCCTCCGGCGACTGTCTTGCTGTACCTGCTCCCGCCAGCGGGAGCGTCAGCTCTACCCGCAGCCCGCCGAGCGTACTGTGACTGAGCCGCAGGCCGTGCGGCTCCCCGTAGTATGCGCCGATCTGCCGGTGGAGGTTCGGCAGACCGATGCCCCGGTCCCCTTCCGGAGCCAGCACTTCCATGCGGAGCTTCCGTTCGAGCTCCGCGAGTTCCCCGTCGCCGAGGCCGGCCCCGTTATCCTCCACGG
Organism: Paenibacillus caseinilyticus; assembly: GCF_027533645.1. Taxonomy (GTDB): domain Bacteria; phylum Bacillota; class Bacilli; order Paenibacillales; family NBRC-103111; genus Paenibacillus_G; species Paenibacillus_G caseinilyticus. Next base: position 12,362 of record NZ_JAQAGY010000023.1, on the reverse strand, counting down.
AGCAGTGGAGAGTTCCTCCGCTGGAGCAGATCTCCACCCGCAGCAGCCACTCGCAGCCCGCCTTGTGCTCCAGCCCGTGATGGAACGCGTTCTCGACCAACGGCTGCAGCAGCAGACGCGGCACGGGCTGTTCCTCGAGCCCTTCCTCCACGTCCATCACGACCGTGAATTGGTCCCGGTACCTCGCCCGCTGCAGCAGCAAGTACCGCTCCAGCTGCTCCAGATCCTCCCGCAGCGGCACCAGCTCGCTCGACGGGTGGACGCTGTAGCGCAGCAAGTCGCTCAGAGCCAGCGTCATCTCCTGGGCATCCTCCTGGCGGCCGTCCTCGATCGTCCAATAGATAAGATTCAGCGAGTTATAGAGAAAATGCGGCCGGAACTGCGCCTTAAGCGCCACCAGCCTCGCCCGCTGCTCGCTGATCTGCTGCTCCGAGAGCCGCTGGATCACATCGTCGAGCTGAGAGACCATGCCGTTGTAGTTCGCATACAACTGCGTCAGCTCCCGGCTCGCGAACTGCCCCTTGACCGGGTGCAGCCGCCCCCGGCCGACCCGGTTCAGCCCTTCCGCCAGGCGTCGGATCGGCTTCGTCAGCGTCCAGCTGTAGAACGCCGTCAGCACCAGGGCGATCCCCGCCCCGGCCGCCATCGTCACCAGCGCGTGCATCCACATCTGCAGCGCATCGCCGTAGACCGCTTCTTTGCGGAAGTAGGCGATCGTCGTCCACCCGCTGTACACCGACTTGGCATACGTCACGTACACCTGCTGCTGGTCCTCCCGCGTCGTCCATTCGAAGAAAGGCTGGGCTCCCCCGCCGAACTTCGAGAACAAGGCGACATCCGCCGCCCTGCCGATCTCCCTCGGCTCCGTCGAATAGACGATGTTGCCCGAGCGGTCCATCACCTGCACTTTGCGTTCGACCCGCTGACCCGTCTCCCCGATGATCCGGTTAATCTTCTCTACCGGGAAGACGATGAACTGGTCGCCGAGCGTCTCGAGGCTCGTGCGGTCCTTGACCTTCCGGGCCCCGATGATCGCCGGGATCTCGCCGTCGCGCCACGCCGGCCCGTAGACCCACAGCATCCGGCCGTCCTGTGTCGACATCCGGCCGTACCACGGCGTCAGGGACACTTCGTCATGCTGCCGCCAGAACAGCTGCAGGGATTCGCTCGACGCATATACCCGGCCGTCCCGGTCGAAGAGATGGACGAGCATGTCGCTGGCGAGGTAGCGCGCCTTCTCTGCCATATACCGACCGAGCTCGAGCGGGTCCGGCGGTGCCCCTCCGTCCCCTGGGGCCTTCAAGGCGCTCTGTACACGGGGGTCGAAGGCCAGCATTTGCGAGAACTGGTCGTACTGCCGCAGCAGCACGTCGATTTTGGCCGAGAGCTGCTCCACTGATTCCTGCGTGTAGCCTGCTGTCCGGTTCATAACCAGCTGCGAGGTCAGACGGTAATTGAACATATTCGTTAAGGCGATCCCCAGCACCGCAATGATGAACATCCCGGCAAGCAGCTGCACGAAGATCGGCAGGGGGCGCTTCAAGAGCCGCAAGAGCCTCACCTCGATTGTTATGCTACCGGCGGAGTTCCCGTTCAGGGGCCCCTTACCGGTATATGTATGTGTTTCCTTCGCTGTCCCCAGCGGCCTAAGCATTCTTGTGGAACAAGGGCTTCAGCCCGATCGCAAAGGAATGCGCTTTCATATGGGTCTTCTAAAAAACCGGAGCCTCTCTCCCACTCCGGTCTTTTCTTGCGTCTTTTTTTGCGTCTTCTCTGGCGCTTACTCCCGCGCCCGCTCCCTCGTCATCCTGCCCGGCCTCCGGGTTTACTTCACGAGGAACGACTCCAGCATCCAGACGTGCTTCTCGAGCGAGCTGTGGATGGCAAGCAGCATATCGCCTGTCGTCTCGTCGCCAACCTGCTCCGCGAGCGCCATACCTTCCTTCAGTTCCCCGATGAGGATGCCGAAATCCGCTGCGATCGAAGCGACCATGGCTTCCGCATTCTCGCCGCCGGCCGCCTCGCGCACACTCGCCTTTTCGAGAATTTCGCGCATCGTCGCTACCGGCTCCCCCCGGAGGGCCAGCAATCTCTCTGCCAGGTTATCCACGTGGAGAGCCGCCTCCGTGTAGAATTCCTCGAATTTCGTATGTAAGGTGAAGAATTGCGGTCCTTTCACATACCAGTGGTAGTTATGCAGCTTGATATACAGCAGGCTCCAATTGGCGATCTGGGTATTGAGTACCTCGGTCAAGTTCCGGGACATACGTCATTCCTCCTTCTGTTTTCTTACCAATATCTTCATTGAAAATAAGCATACCATACAACGAATGGAGCGTATATTGTCCTTCCGTCCCCTTGTCCGGCACCTATAACCCGTGTGGACAAGGATATCCCTTCCGCGGATCCGATCTTCTGTCGAACCGTAGGAATATTTGTTTCCCGTGGAACAATGGTTCGGCACGATTCGGCCTGAACCCTCTTACTATGGCAGAATTCGCCTTTCTTTATCCGCCCAAAGTTGCGTTTTGCGTCAATCTGGATGACAGCCGGGTTCGTTCGCGCGGGCGGGCTTCCCAGCAATCCGTCTGCCCGGAAAAGCGGCCGCGAGCTGCCTTCCCGTGGACTGTTCTAGTAATCCAGCAGACTGTATATCCCCTTGGCAATCCGAGCAGGGTTCGGAATCCACTCATCCTCAATGAGGGAGAACGCAAAGACCGTATCAGGAGATGTGACCCGGAGTACGGGGGCCTCCAAATGCAGGATCGCCCTCTCATTGATTCCGGCTATAACTTCGGCGGCTGCGCCCGACGTTCTCTGGGCTTCCTGGACCACCATAGCGCGTCCCGTCTTCCTTACCGAGGCTGCCACAGTATCCATATCCAGCGGCATTAGAGTTCTTAGGTCAATCACTTCTACTTGGGCTCCGCGGGTGCGCTGCACTTCATCAGCCGCTTTGAGGGATGCGTGGACCATCGCACCGTACGTGACTAGCGTAAGGTCAGTCCCTTCCCTGACCACCTTGGCTTTGCCCAAGGGTACCGTGTAAGCCTCTTCCGGCACCTCCTCGCGGAACGTGCGGTACAATTTCATATGCTCAAAGACAAAGACCGGATCATTGTCGCGGATGGCGGCTATCATCAGACCTTTCGCATCATAAGGTCCTGAAGGGATTACTACCTTGAGTCCGGGAGTCTGCATCAACAGCCCTTCCAGCGGTTCGCTGTGGAGCTCCGCTCCCTTTACGCCGCCTCCGAAAGGCGCCCGAAAGGTAATCGGGGCATGATACCGGCCTCCCGAACGGTACCGCATCCGCGCCGCCTGCACGCAGATCTGGTCCATCGCTTCGAACAGAAAGCCGCTGAACTGGATTTCGGCAACAGGACGGAATCCCTGTATGCCTAGCCCGATTGCAAGCCCCCCGATCGCCGATTCGGCCAGCGGCGTATCGAAGACCCTCTCCTCACCGAATTCCTCCTGAAGTGACTGGGTTGCCCGGTGGACACCCCCCGCCTTGCCTACGTCTTCACCGAATACGAGAACACTCGAATCTCTTCTCAGCTCGCACCGAAGAGCATCATTAATAGCTTGAATCATCGTCAACTGAGCCACACCTAACGCCTCCTTTATTTTATTTTTATTCCATTTATTTCAATATTACATTGTTAATACAGTAATCCAAAATTATATAAACAGTCAATTAAATTTATGTATAACACCTTATTTTTATTTACTTTTATGTGGTAGTACAGATTTTAAAAAATTGTATAACAGTTGCTGTGTCGCTAAGATCACTAGACTTATCGCGCCATTCGGATGGGATATCCCCGCCACATCGGCAGCTTCAGAGACCTCATGAGAATAAAGCCCATACACCCCGATCTACACAAAAAACAGGCCCCCGTCTCCATGGAAACGAAGGCCTGCCCACTATACCATTATTGCGCCTTACATCAGCTGTACCGCGAGATAAGCTCGCGCAGCTCGCCGGATACCGGCTGGGCGCCCCGGCGCAGCTCGCTGCCGGGAATCGTCAGGCGCACGAAGCTCTCGTCGGTCTCCATCGCTTCCGCGAAGAGACCCATGAGGCCGCGCGCCTTGCGGTCGATCTGCAGGAAGAGCTCGAGATCGTCGCCCTTCTTGAAGAAGAGCACTTCGAGCTCGTCGAGCTGCCCGCGGAAGTGCGTCGACGGCACGAACTCGAACTCCTGCACGAACGGCAGCCGTCCGCCGAGGCGCGGCGCGTAATCGTTCGTCACTTCCCGCAGACGGAAGCCGAGAAGATCCAGCGCGTCGAGCACCGTCTGCATATGTGCGTAAGGGACGATCTCGATGTGATCCCGGTCCGTCGGGTCCACCGCGTTCGGGATGTCGAGACCGGTCTCGATCCAGACGTTCGCGCTCCGCAGGGAGATCGGCGTATGGTCGGGAATGACGAAGGAGAACGGAATCTCCCGCCGCTCCCCGGCCTGCACGAGGAACCCTTCGGTCACGCGGAACTTGGCGGCCTCTGCCGTCTTACGGACCTTCTGGTCGTTCTCTTCCTTGATATACTGCGTCTTGATATAAATATAGATCGCATCGATCTGCTGCTCGGTCTGTCCGCCTTGTACGACTACGACACCGCTCAGCTCCTCGCCGACCGTCACCTGCGCATTGTGCAGCTGGGTATCCACTTTGGCCGATCCGATCCCCACGCTGGCCAGCACTTTCTTGAAAAACGACATTGCCCTACCGCCTCCTTAGCGTCTTGGCTCGCTTCGAGCCGCATACCCATCATACGCAGGGGGTCCATTGCGGTTTCAGTCCTTCAGCAGGACCCGCGCCGCTTCCTCATGGCCCGGTATCCCCGGCGTACGGCGTTCATCACAAAGTCCGGAACCGGAATACGGTGCAGCAAAGGCACCCGGAGATAGAACCGGTGGTACGCCTTCTTGAGATCTGTCCACATCGTGCACGCATCCGTCTTCAAAAAATCGGATACGTCGACCACCATTCCGCGGCCGTCCTTCATCATGACGTTCTTCCCGTGTACGTCGTGGGGGTTCAGCCCCCGGGCCACCGCATAAGCAAGCGCCTCATCGATATCTTCGATCACCCTGCGGGGGATGGGGATCCCTTTGCGCACGCAGTCGTATAAGGTTACGCCCTCCAGGCGCCGCAGCACGAGGTAGCTTCCGCCGTAATGGTAGCATTCCGAATAGGCCGGATGCCGGCCGAGCCGGCGGTACACCTCCGCCTCCTCCTGCAGGCCGTGACGGTTCGGCGCATAGATCTTGATGACCAGCCGGGGATACTCCGGATGCGAGAGGACCACGGCATAATTGCCGGCGCCGACGAGCTTCCAAGGCTGCGGCAGCCGTACGACAACGACAGGCTCGTGAAGCTGCTCGCTATTCACGGACAGCTCCGGCAGAAGCTCCGTTTCGATTAGGCGGATCAATGCCGTGAAGTGGTTGTCCGCCCCGTAGGCCATCTGCTTATCCTCCATAGAAGCTGGCTGCCCGCCCTTTCACCCCGGTCCGGGCCCGGAACAGTCCGCCGGCCAGCGGCTGCTCCGCCAGCTGCTCTGCCGAGAGCCAGTTCCGGGCGGTCGTGATGTACAGCTCGTCATAGGCCTCCCCGCCGAAAGCGCAAGAAGTCACCTGCGCCGCCGGTACGGGGACCGCGCCGATCCGCTCCCCGGTCGCCGGGTTCCAGCGGGAGACCTGCCAGCCGCCCCACTCGGCGATCCACAGCATCCCTTCGCTGTCGACCGTCATGCCGTCGGGGGAGCCCTTCTCCCCCTCATAGGACACCACGATGCGGCGCCCGGTCAGCTCCCCGCTCGCCAGGTCGTAGTCGAATGCGGCTACCCGTTTGGTCGGTGTATCGATATAATACATCGTCTTGTTGTCGGGGCTCCAGCCCAGCCCGTTGGAGGTGGTGACACCCGCGAGCACGCTGCGCAGACGCCCGTCCGCCTCCAGGCAGTACAGGGAAGCGGTCGGTTCGCTGCCCCGCATATTCATCGTACCGGCCCAGAATCGTCCGGCCTCGTCGCACTTGCCGTCGTTGAACCGGTTGCCCGCGAGCTCTTCCTCCGGATCGGCCAGCTTCTCCAGCTCCCCGGTCTCCGAATCCATGAGATAGAACCCGTGCTGCATAGCGAGCACGAAGCCTCCCGCGGTCCGCGGCACGGCCGCCCCCACCCGCTGTTCGAGCTGGATCGTCCGGTGTTCCTCTGCCGGCGACGGGTCGTAGAAGTGAACCCGCCTGTCTTCAATATCCACCCATACGAGACTGCCGCTGCGGTGATCCCATACGGGCCCTTCCCCAAGGGCCGCACGCGCATCCCATACCAGTTCCGCTTTTGCCTGTGTCTCCTGCATCGCTCCGTTTCCTCCTCTTCCCTTGCCGCCTTGCCATTTCCATTTGCTTTCCATTGTAGCATAGGATAAGCCGGTAAGCGACGGCGGCCAGGCCGACGCCCGGCGGAATCTCCGGTAGGGAAGGCCGCTGCCGCGCCTACAGAATCGGGGATAGGAGCCGCGACATCGACTCCATGACCCGGCTTAGGAAGCTCCGTCCCCGGTAGGATTCCAGCGTGAACTCGCGGCAGTGGGCCAAATCTTTTTGGAAAGCCTCCTGCAGCTTCACTGCCGTCTCTTCATCGTACAGAAAGGCGTTGATCTCGAAGTTCAGGACGAAGCTCCGGTGATCCATATTAGCCGTGCCGACAGAGGCGGCCCTGCCGTCCACGACGAGAGTCTTCGCATGCAGGAACCCCCGCTCGTATTGGAAGCACCGCGCCCCGACCTGCAGCAGCTCGCCGACATGAGCCTGCGTCGCCCACTGCACGAGCCGGTGGTCGCCCTTGAAGGGAACCATCAGGCGGACATCGACGCCCGACAGCGCAGCAATCTTGAGCGCCGTCATCACACTCTCGTCCGGGACGAAATAGGGCGTCTGCAGCCAGATCGTATCCCTGGCCTCATGGATCAGCTTGATCAGCGCCGTCTTGATCTGCTGCCGGTCCGTATTCGGTCCGCTCGTGACGATCTGCACGGCCGCGCCGCCCGGATGCCGCACCAGCGGCGGGAAGAACGCCGTCTGCTCCTTGTCCGGGACGGTCTGTCCGGAAGCAAGCGACCAATCCATGAGGAAATACCGCTGCAGCTCGTACACTGCGCCGCCCCGCAGCATAAGATGTGTATCCCGCCAGTGGCCGATCCGCGGGTCGAGCCCCAGGTATTCGTTGCCGATATTGAAGCCTCCGATGAACCCGGTCTTCCCATCGATTACAGCCACTTTGCGGTGGTTGCGGTAGTTGATCTTGAGATTGAGATACGGCACCAGCGACGGGAAGAACGGATACACCTCCGCTCCCGACCGGGTCAGTTCCTTCGCCCATTTGCGGGGCAGCCCCGGCGAGCCGATCGCATCGTACAAGAGCCTCACCTTGACGCCGCTGCGGGCTTTGTCCACGAGGATGGTAAGGAGGTCGGAGCCGATTTTGTCATAAGAGATCTTGTAATACAGCAGATGGATATGCTCCTTCGCCTCCTGCAGCTGTCCGAGCAGCGCATCGAACTTCTCCCGGCCCTCGGTCAGCACCGTCACCTCGTTGTTCTGGGTCAGGATGGAATGCCCGCTCTTGAGGTTGAGGTGAATCAGCGGCTGATAAGCCTCCGCAGCCGTATTCCGGTACTCCATCGAGCCCTGGTCGATCCGGTATACCTGCTCGTGGGCCACCGCCCGCACGACACGTTCCGACCGCCGCTTCATCTTATACAGCTGCCGCCGCGCCAGATTCTGCCCGAAGACGAGATAGAGGAAGAACCCGAGCACCGGCAGGAACAGCAGCACCATCAGCCAAGCCCAGGTGACGCCGATGTTGCGGCGTTCGAGGAAGATGATCGGGATCGCAAGTACGAAGTTGATAACAGGGAACCAGGAAGTAAAAAAAGTCCATATAGCGCCGTTCCATACATCCGGCATCGCCGGCATGGCGGGTAGTGCTGACATCGTATCTCCCCCGATCTCTCTATGTAGTTGAACGCCGTAGCTTGGATGCTGCTTCCCGCCCAGGAAGGATAAGCCAGTCAGCGATTAAGTTAGTGTCTGCCCGGGTCCGGCCCGTTATTCCGGAAGGGAAATGGCCGGGGGGCGCTTCGGGATTCGTTCTATATGTTACTTACCTAATGACGGGGGGAGACGAAACCGACCGCACACCTCCACCCGCAAAAAAAAGACCCGCCGCAGCGACAGGCTGGCGGCAGGTCTCGGCCTTGCGTGACGGCTGCCCTCCGGGGGCTGCCTTCGCAAGCGGTCTATTCCTCTTCGATCGGCGTGAGGCTGTTCAGCGCCGCTTCATCTTCCGCGAGCAGGGAGTTCGTGAGCTCCAGCGCCTGCGGGTTGGTGCCCTCCGGCACTTGGTCGATCGAACGGTGGGCTTTGTCCACAGCCGAATGCGCCTGCTCGATAAGCTGGGCGGTCGGGTGGGACTGGGCCTGCGTCACGGCATGGTGCGCCTTGGCTTCTGAATTCTGCGCCTGCGACACCGGGTTCTGCGACTGAAGACTGGAATCGTAACGGGACATGGGGTTCTCCTCCTTCCCTTTGGGTATCCCCCTTACTATGGCAAGAACGGGGAAGGTTTATGCCGTATGGCGAAGGAGGAGAGCAAGCCGGGGGCGAACCGGCCTTTGGAGTCCCTGCGGAGTCTTGCGCCCCCAAGCAGTGCGCGGTATGGATCTACGCTTCGACGAACAGCGGTACGCGGGAGATGCCCCCGGCCGTGATCTGCACGAGCCCCTTGTCGGAGAGGCGCAGCTCGGGAATGACGACGAGCGCCAGCAGCGACAAGGTCATGAAGGCGTAGTTCAGGCGGCAGCCCGCCTCCTCCAGCGCCCGGGAGAGCCGGCGCGACTGCTCCGCCACCTGCTCGAACGGGGCGTCCGACAGCAGTCCTGCGATCGGCAGCGGCAGCTCTGCGCCTCCGTCTTCGAGGGCGATCACGGCGCCGCCCTGCAGCTCGGCCGCCCGCTGCGCCGCGCGGGCCATGAGCCCGTCGTCATTGCCGATGACGAGCAGGTTATGGCTGTCGTGCGCCACCGTCATGGCCAGCGCCGCAGGCCGCTCGAAGCCGATGCCTTCGACGAGCGCCACCGAGCGGCCGCCCGTGCCGTGGTGCCGCTCCAGCACCGCGATCTTACAGAGCCCGCCGGCCGTCACGGCGAGGTCGACCCTCCCGTCCCGAACCGCTACGGGTCTCAGCTCCGCCTTCGTCTCCACGTGGTTCTCCTGCACGCGGATGACACGGGCCGTCAAGGTCCCTTCCGCTGCGGGAGCTTCGATCACGAAGTCTTCCGGCTTCGGCGCTCCGGCCAGACGGACCGAGCGGATCACTTCCTCCGGATACGAGGCCGGCGCAAGGTCCACCGTCATCCGGCCGTTCTCCGCCACAACCTCGCCCGCACAGATCGTCATCACGACATTCACATCGGCGAGGTGCCCGTCCAGCAGCACCATATCCGCGCAGGAGCCCGGCGTGACCGTACCTACGTCACGCACCACCCCGAATCGCTCCGCCGTGTTGATCGTCGCCATCTGGATGGCCGTGACCGGCTTCACCCCCTGCCGGATTGCGTTCCGGATCACGAAGTTCATGTGCCCTTCGTCCACCAGCGACTCCACGCTCCGGTCATCCGTGACGAGCATCATGCGCCGCGAGTCGAGCCCCATCTCCGTATGGGCCTTGATCGTCTCCTCGACGTCGTGCCACGCGGAGCCGCGGCGCATCTTGGCGTACATGCCGAGGCGGATGCGCTCCGCCACGTCTTCCTTCGTCACGCATTCGTGGTCGCCCGTGATGCCGCTCGCCGCATACGCGATGAGCCGCTCATCATGGGAAGGCCAGGTGAAGTGGCCGTCGGCCACCCGTCCCGCCCGCAGCGCTGCTTCGATCTCGCCGAGCATGACGGGGTCGCCGTACACCACGCCCGGGAAGTTCATCACCTCGCCGAGGCCGATCAGATCCGGCCCCCAGCCGAACGCTTCCGCCACCTCTGCCGGGCCGAAGCAGGCGCCGCTTGTCTCCAGATCCGGCGATGTCGAAGGTACGCAGGATGCCACCTGCATATAGGCGGCCAGCGGCGTGCGTCTCGCTTCGTCCAGCATGAGGCGCAGTCCCTTCAGCCCGAGAACATTCGAGATCTCGTGAGCGTCGAAGAACCCGCCTGTCGTGCCAAGGGGCAGCACGGCGCGGGCGAACTGGGTCACCGTCAGCTGTGTGCTCTCGATATGGCAATGTCCGTCCAAGAAGCCCGGCGCGAGGTAACGGCCGGCGGCGTCCACCACCTTCGTCTGCGGCCCGATCAGCTTCTCCGGCTTCCGGCCCACATAAGCGATACGGCCCTCCTGCGCCCCGACCGCCATGCCTTCCAGCACTTCGCCCGTGCAGACGTTCACGAGCCGGGCGTTCACCACGACCAGGCTTGCCTTGAGATCGCCCCGGGCGGTCGCCACCAGCTGCGCCAACCCGTCCGCCAGCGGTTTTCTGCGGTTATTCTTGTCCATGCCGCTCACTCCTTTTGTGGGTTTCTCTTCGACCCATGGTTAAATTGGTAGATAAGATACCACACATTCCCTGCCCTCGGGAAGGGGGCGCTGCCCCGTTTGGCTCTGCCTCCTTACTTTTTGTTGAGGGATCCAAAAGCAGCCGCCCCCTTTGGGCAGCTGCACAACAAACCTGCCTCGCGGCGCCCTTACCGGACGGTCACCTGCAGCCCCGGGTAAGTCTCAGCGAGCTGCTCCGCCCGCTGCTGCAATCTCGCGCGCTGGATCGGCACGGAGAACAGCTCCGGATCCGGGAGCAGCGTCAGGGACGTGCCGGTCTCCCCCGTCTCGCCCACCGTGAGCAGCCCCGTCTGCGGAATGCCGTGCCGGTATTCCTGCCGGTAGATGCTCCCCTCCCGCCGGATCTCGGCGGTCAGCCGCAGGCACAATGCATTGACCACCGCCGGAGATATGCTCTTCTCTGCGCCCGGCACTTCATACACCGCGCCTTGGGGGCCGTGTCCGAGCTCCGTCAGCACCGTCTGCACTACGTTCGCTGCAGCGGTTCCGAGCGGCCGGATGGGGATGCCCCGGCCATTGTCGGCCACCGTCACCGAGCCGTCGTCGTGCAGGAACAGGGACACAGCCGTACTGTGCCCCGCACGGTGCTCCGCGGCGGATTGCTCTAGCAGTGCCCATACGAGCGGATGCGGATCGTATCCGGGCGCGCCCCCGCCGGTTCCGAGGTACACGCCGGCACGTCCCCTCGCTTCCGTCATCTCAACATAACGGCTGGCGTCCAGCAGATCCGCAGAAGCCGCCAGCAGCAGAAGAAGAGGCAGCCTGCGGTGGGGAGGCACCGCATACTGGCCGCCGCGGTCTTCCTGCACGAGCAGGTCCGCTCCGAGGAGCGCCTTGATATGGTGATACAGCTGCCCGGTCGTGCCCATGTTCAGCAGCTCCACCAGCTCCGCTCCTGTACGGGGCTCCTGAAGGACCGAGCGCAGAATGTCGAGCCGCTGCTTATGGCCGATCGCCCCAAGAATCCGGGCCGCCTTCTCGGCATCGAGCCCGAATAGCTCCTCCACTTGCCGTTCCCGGGGCTCCCAACGGTACGCCTCCTCACCGCTTCGGTAGGCTCCCGAATAATGGAGCGAGCCTGCATTCGCTCCGGCTGTCGGTTGGTCAGCCCCACGGAGCGGAGGCGCACTCTCCGACTCCGGCACACTCACGGCGCGCTGCCCCGTGAGCTGTTCTCCCAGCTGCCCGACCACCCGCTGCAGATCGGCCAATTGAAGCCTCAGTGCATCCAGTTCCGCCTCTACATTCCGTACCATGATTCTGCTCACCTCACGTATTATCTATATACGTAATTACGTATTTAGATAAATTATATGCGATGTTGGTTTCTTTGTATACTGTTATTATCCAAATTCGCCTCACAGCCAGCCCTCTGGCCGTGTAAGATGCGGGCTATCCTTCCTATCCGAAAGGCGGCCCCGGCCGCCAGAGAGATTTGGTCAGGGGCGAAGGAGTGCTCTCCGTTGAACATCCTAAAAAAATCCGCAGCTAAAAACACACCTCGACCGGTCGATCGCTCTACTTAATGCGGCCTTCGCGGACAATTACGCTTAGGAGGCACGATGGGAATGGAGAAGATGCCGGACGAATACGCAATGACGGAATACTGGACGGATAAACTACCCCGAAAATTACTCTTAGCACAGACCCGAAAATGGCAGCACGAAACTAAGCCCAGCTTTTATGTTTTTTAAAAACTGTGCTTCTTTGGATTTATGTAAAAGCGTTAAGAGGCCTCTGAA
>NZ_JAQAGY010000022.1 GCF_027533645.1 Paenibacillus caseinilyticus | reverse complement strand
CCATGAGAGGATCCTTTTTAGTGGATTTTGGACAGTAACTACCTGACCATTCCATTATAAAGGATTTTTTTTGTTGTCTCTTAAATCTCAATATTCTGAATTTATTTATGCAACGCTAGTGATATCTCGTCAGGGCTCTATCCTGTAATCTTATATATCTTATCAGCGCGCACTGTCCTTAAAGGACGGGGAAGCCGTTTATCTGGTATAGTAAGAAGAAAATGGCGATTCACGAAAAGGAGAGCAGGACTATGAAGCTCGTCTCTTTGAATACGGCAATGCCGGTGAGCATGCCTTACGGGGCCCAAGCGGTGGAAACGGGAATTGGCAAAAAGCCGGTCAGCGGACCGGTGCGGCTCGGATGGGAACAGCTGGCGGGGGACGGTCAGGGCGACCGTGTCCATCACGGCGGCCCGGACAAAGCGGTCTGCGTGTACGCGGCCGAACATTATCCTTACTGGCGGGGGCAGCTTGGTCAGGAGATGCCATACGGGGCATTCGGCGAGAATTTCACCGTAACGGGCTTGACTGAAGACAAGGTGCACATCGGAGACATCTTTGCCGTCGGAACGGCCAAGGTGCAGATTACTCAGCCGCGGCAGCCCTGCTACAAGCTGGCAGCCAAGCACGAGGTGGCGGATCTGGTATTGCAGGTGCAGCATACCGGATACACCGGCTATTACTTCCGGGTGATCGAAGAGGGGATCGTGGAGGCGGGGCTGGAGATTATTCTCGTGGAACGCCACCCTCTGGAAGTCACGGTTGCGGAAGCCAACCGGCTGATGTACCGGGACAAGCGGGACGATGCGGGGATCCGCCGTCTGCTCGAAGTGGATGCACTGTCGGAGAGCTGGCGCAGCGGGTTCGAGAAGAGGCTGGCGGAGGCGAGTAAGCAGCAGGATTGAGACGCGGGAAGATCCGTTCACCCAACCCTAACAGGTGAGAACGGAAAGCGGCCGCGAGCTCGGAATAAAAGCGAGCGGCAGGGCAGCCCGGAACGAGAGAAGGGTGGGGAAGGCACTTGGATGCGGATAAGCAGGTCCACGAGACGGAATCGGTGACCGGCGTGGTTTTGGCTGGAGGCCAAAATCGGCGGATGGGGGGGCAGGTCAAAGCCTTCCTGGCCGTGGAAGGGGAATCCTTCCTGCTCCGGCAGGTGAAAGAAATGGCGGGGAGCTGCAGCGAAATTCTAATTGTTACCCAGAATCCCCCGCTGTATGCCGCAGCGTTGGAGAGCGGGGGTGATAAGGATTGGCCGGTTACGGTTCGGATCGTGCCGGATCTTGTACCTGCCAGGGGACCGCTTGGCGGGCTTCATTCCGCTCTGCATACCGCAAAATCCGACTTACTATGGGTAGTCGGCTGCGATATGCCGTTGATCTCTTCCCGGGCGGCCGGCGAGCTCGTCAAGATCCTCCGCCGGACCGGTGCAGCCGCGGCGGTGCCCCGAATAGGCGGCAAGGTTCATCCGCTGCACGGAATATACCGGAAGGACATCCTACCTCAGGTGGAGCAGATGCTTGAGGCCGGGGACTACCGGATGATGGGTGTGTTCCAACTCACAGCCTGGGAGGCGGTAGATGAGGTAGTATGGAACAAGCTGGGAGTCACGCTTGAATTCGTGCGAAACATCAATACACCAGACGAATATGACGAGCTGCTCCGGGATTGTTCGCTGTTTCCGTGAGATATTTGTCAGAATTCATAACGTGGTTGTGTTCACATACTAGGAATGAGGCCCTTTTTGTGACATAATAAGAAGATAACTTAGACGCGTGAAGATCAAGAGGGGTTCCGAGAGGAGGGACGGGAATGACACAACTACTGGTGGACCGCTTCGGCCGCGTGCACGACTATCTGCGGATATCGGTTACGGACCGCTGCAATCTGCGCTGTGTCTACTGCATGCCGGAGGAGGGAATGGAATTCGAACCGGACGAGAAACTGCTTACCTTCGACGAGATTGCAGACGTTGTCCGGGTACTGGCCGGTTATGGGGTCCGGAAGCTACGGCTGACCGGCGGGGAGCCGCTCGTACGCAAGAACCTGGAGGTTCTTGTCGGCATGCTGTCGGCGATCCCCGGCATCGATGATATCGCACTGACGACCAACGCCATCTATTTTGCCTCCCGCGCGGAGAAGCTCCGGAGAGCGGGATTGACCCGCATCAATGTGTCGCTCGATTCGCTGCGGCCGGACCGGTTCTCCCTCATCACCCGGGGAGGAGACCTCACCCGCGTGCTGGAGGGGCTCGATGCCGCGTACCGTGTCGGACTCGACCCCGTGAAGTTGAACGTGGTACTCATGAAGGGTCTGAACGATGACGAGATCGAAGACTTCCTGGAACTGAGCTTGGAGAAGAACATCCATGTGAGGTTCATCGAATATATGCCGATCGGTCATGAAGACGAAGGCTGGAGAGCCAGGTACCTGCCGCTGCAGGCGGTTCTGGAGCGTGCGGCGCACCGCGGCTGGAAGGTAGAGGGGCTCGAGACGCGAATCTCAGGTAACGGGCCGTCCCAGAATTACCGGATCGAGGGGGCGGTAGGCACCTTCGGGCTGATCCATCCGGTAAGCGACCACTTCTGCCAAACCTGCAACCGGCTGCGCTTGACGGCAGACGGCAATATCAAACCGTGCCTGTACTGGTCCGATGAGTTCAATGTGCGGCGGTATATCGGAGACGACGAAGCGCTGGCCGCGATGTTCTTCCGTGCCCTGGACGTGAAGCCCGAGAGCCACGAGATGGCGCAAGCGCTGCTGAGCCAGTCGCAGAGCCACACGCCGACGGTACGGCGAATGTCACAGATCGGGGGATAATGGGTGGTGAGCGCGTTACGATTCGGACGCCGGACAGTTACGCTGGAGACGGCACAGGCGATGATACTTAAGCAAGCAAAACCCCTTGAGACCGAGGATGCGGAGCTCGGCGAAGCGTACGGTCGGCGGCTGGGCGTGCCCGTAGCGGCGGATTCGCCTGTACCGCACTTCCGCCGGTCGGGCGTGGACGGGTACGCCGTCAGAGCAACGGATACCCGCGGCGCTGCCGGCGGCTGTCCGGTACGGCTGAAGGTCATCGAGACGATTCCTGCGGGAGCGGTGCCGCGGCATGCGGTGAGCGCCGGAGAAGCTTCCCGGATTATGACGGGAGCGGTAGTGCCTGAGGGTGCAGATACGGTGATCATGCTAGAGATGACGGATGCGCCTGAGGGACACCGGCCGGAAGCGGACGTGGGGGTGTTCAAGGAGATGAATCCCGGCGATAACATCACGGAGATCGGCCGGGAGACGGCAGCCGGTGAACCGTTGCTGGAGCCGGGGAGCATCATTGGGCCCGGAGAGGCGGCGATCTTGGCCACCTTCGGCTGGAGCCGGGTCCCGGTCTTCCGCAGGCCGGTCGTGGCCATCTTCTCTACAGGCTCGGAACTACTGCCTGTAGAGGCGGCGCTGGAGCCCGGACGGATCCGGGGCAGCAACTCTTATATGCTGGCCTATCAGGTGCAGGAGGCGGGCGGAACGCCGCGGGTGATGCCCATCCTGCCCGATGATGCGGGCCGGGTGGAAGCGGAGCTGCTGTCCGCCCTGGAATGGGCGGATGTTGTTATCACCACCGGCGGCGTCTCTGTCGGGGACAAGGACGTGCTGGTCGAACTCTTCGACCAGTGGGACGGCGAACTGTGGTTCAACAAAATCGCCATGCGTCCCGGCAGTCCCACCTCGGCAGGAAAGTGGCGCGGAAAGCCCTTGTTCGCCTTGTCCGGAAACCCGGGGGCATGCTATGTAGGCTTCGAGCTTCTGGTGCGCCCCTGCCTAAGAGCGGCAACAGGTTCTTCTTCGCCGCTGCCGCGGGCAAGTCAGGCAGTATTGGGCTGCGACTACGGTAAGGGTTCGGCTTATCCGCGCTATGTGAGAGGAACCACGTATGTACAGGACGGCGTGCTGTATGCCGTTCCTGCCGGACTAGACAAATCGAGCATCATGGTGTCAATAAAAGATGCCGACTGCCTGATTCATCTGCCCGCGGGAGGCCGCGGAACCGCAAAGGGCACGCAGGTTCGAATCGTACAGATAGGTCAGGAAAAAAACAACGGCATATGCTAAGATGAAGAAAACCCCGGAGGGACGCTTGACGTCTCCCGGGGTTTTGTCGCTTGAGACAAACCAGGGGCGCAGTGCCTGGAAGACACTGCGCCCCCTGATCTTACGTGTGTGCAATTAGATAACCAGTGCACGGGAAACGATTACGAGCAGGATAAAGAGTACCAGAATAACACCCGTCGTTGTGTAGTATCCGCCAACTGCGCTCATGTGACATCCCCCTTTCAGAAGACATAACATAACATATGTCTGCGGGATCCCTGCTGATTGGACGTAAGCCTGGTTATCCGCAAGAAAAACACCTGTCTCCCCAGGGGAAACAGGTGTGAGTTATAATCGATATCATTAGTAAGTGGAGCCGCCGAACAAGAAGCGCTTCTCCCACTGGGAACCGGCGATCGTATCGATACGGACCCCGCCGGATTCGATGGAGTAGGTATGCAGCATACGGCCGTCGCCAAGGTAGATCCCGACGTGGGTAATGGTTTCGGTCGTCTTGTCGATGCCTGTATAGCTGGCAGCGCTGGAGCCTTTATAGGACATGAAGAACATGAGGTCGCCGGCTTTCAGCTGTTTCCAGTCGCCGGATGTCTTGCCGACGGATTGAACGTAAGAACCTTGGCTGCGGGAATCCCCCGGCAGCAGCTGGCCGGTGCCGTCAAGGAAACTCTGGCGCACGAAATCGGAGCAGTCGAAGGTCGACAAATCGTAGCGGTTCGAACCGAATTCATAAGGCACGCCGATATACTTCATCCCGGCATCAATGACCTTCTGGGCGGCTACCGCAGGGTCGAGCAGCTTGTACGGCTCAACGAATGTCGTGCTGATATACTGGGAGCCTGTGCTCACATAGCCGATTACGCCGTTCTGGTCCTGGACATTATACCAGTAGTTGTTGGTTTTGTTCAGGATGAGCAGCTTCTCGCCCTTCGCCAAATAGCGGATCCGTGAAGAGTCCGTGGACGGGGCGCTCCGGAACGATACGGAAGACAGTGCGGTGGCATTGGGCTCCGATTGGAACAGCGATTCGGTCGGTTCTTCTTCTACAGCCTGTTCAGCCGCGCCTTCAAACGTAGTGGTGATATACTGCGATGAGGAGCTGACATACCCAACTACGTCATTGGCATCCTGTACCTTGTACCAATAGGCATTGGGACGCTCAAGCACAAGCAGTTTCTCCCCTTCCGCGAGATAACGGATGCGGCTGTCGTTCGTGGACGGGCCTGTACGGAAGGACACGGAAGCGGCAACCTCAGCGTTCGGTTCGGTGTCCACCTGTACCGTAGTCATCCGCACATAAGTGGAAGAATCGGATACATAGCCTACTTGTCCGGAAGCATCACGTACGAGCAGCCAGGAGCTGTTGTAGACGCTGACGAGGTCGAGGAGCTCGCCGACTCGCAGCAGCCGGATCTTTTCGCCGGACGTTGTGGACGGTTGGGTGCGGAAGTTAACGCCCTGCACCACTTTTACTTTGGTTACCTCCGTAGAGAAAGCAAGTGCGTTGTATGGGACGGTAGAGAAGGTTACGGCAGCGCCGAGGACAAGAGCAAGCAGTTGTTTTTTCATGGTGTAGTGAGCCTCCGTTAGTTGTGTTATTCCTCTGCTTATGTAAGGGGCAGTGGTGGTTGATTTGATGAACTGATCATAGCACAGAAAAAACGACAAAAGCATCGGCAAAAGATGTCATAGAAACATTGGAAATCAAGGCGATTGTGGGCAAAAAGGCAGGGGATTCGGCAGAATTTATCCGATTTTTTAGAGCATTCGGAATCATTTTCATGGGACAACGAGCCGAAATCCGGTGTAAATCATTCCAGCAGCAAGGGTGGGGGACGCAAAGTTACGCCAGAAGTCACGGACGGAAACAGGGCTGTGGGGGGCGTTCGCCGCAGAGGTGGGGAGCCCGATTGGAAATGGGGTAAATGATTGGCATGGGCTGACGGATTGACAAAGTGCGCGGGGTAACCGAATCGGGACTAAAGGGCATGAGAAGTCCGGGGTGTGTACTGCAGTGAAAGATACTGCGACGGGGAGGATGTGGAAGTTCGGCTTGCGGCTAGTGAGAAGCCAGGCAACGGAAAGCCGTTGTACGGAGGGGGATAAGGCCTGAGGATTCGGCAAGGAAGATCAGGACAAAGAGGTGCGAAGCTAAGGAGGCGGTAATGGCCTGCGCAGCAGGAGGGAAGGAACGCCTGTTAGGGTGTTCCTTCCCTCCTCCAATTCCCGGGAGAGGATGAGGACGATGAATGATGACCAAGTAACTGTTCGCAAGATCGGCGAGGAAGACTGGAACGAGAGCCTGGACCTGCATTCTTTTGCCTTCCAATACCCATTAACGCCAGAAGAGCGGAAGAAGAAGCTGGCCAAGATGGAGTTTGGCGATCTATGGGGGGCTTATGCAGGGGGGCGCCTCGCGGCGAGGATGTCCGTGCTCAGCCTCCAAACTTGGGTGCAGGGCAAAGTATACGAGTTCGGCGGGATCGCCGGGGTAGCGACTTGGCCCGAATACCGGAGGAGCGGGCTGGCAGCCAAACTGCTCTGCCATGCTTTGACTGTCATGCGCGAACGGGAACAAACGATTTCCTTGCTGCACCCGTTTCAGTTTGCTTTCTACCGCAAGTATGGCTGGGAAATCTTCGCGGAGTACAAGCAGTATGAGATCACTACGGCAAAGCTGCCAAGATTCGAGGCGCAGAGAGGAAGGGTTGTCCGCACCGGGAAGGACGCGAAGCTGCTTCACGGAATCTATGAACGGTATGCCGCAAGCTATAATGGAACGCTGGTGAGAAGCGAAGCGTGGTGGAACAACCAGGTATTCGGGAATACCGGTACGACGGCCGTGTACTATAATCCGGAGGGAGAGCCGACGGGGTATGTATTCTACGAGGTCAAGGAGCGGGTATGCACGGTGCACGAATTGATTCACTTGGATCATGAAGCCCAGCTGGCGCTGTGGCGGTTTCTCTCCGATCATGACTCCATGATCGAGACCCTGACCATCCGGGTTCCTGCCAATGACCGGCTGCCCTTCCTTCTCGCCGATCCGCGGATCAAGCAGGAGATTGTTCCTTACTTTATGGCCCGTATCGTGGATGCCCGATCATTCATCGAAAAATATCCTTTTGTATCGGGGGCCGAAGCCACTTGGGTTCTGAAGATTAGGGACGAGCATGCTCGATGGAATGACGGATGCTTCGCGATAGCCGTCGATGAATCAGGTACGGCCAGGGTGGCGCCCCTTCCCTCCGGTGGAGGCGATCTGCCATATGTCGCCTGCGATATCCAAACCTTGACTGCGCTCTTGATGGGATATCAGCGTCCTTCCTTCTTGCAAGCCATAGGCAGACTGCAGGGAACCGTCGAGGGGCTCGGCATGCTGGAGCGGCTGGTTCCGTACCGGCCGACCTACCTTGCGGATTTCTTCTAAAACAGCGTCGGTTATCAGAAGTTCCTATACGCCACATCGGCGGTAGGAGCTTCTTTTCTTGATGGAAGAAACTAATGTAAAATTAGTATGTTAAATAAGGTTACATACGAATTAAAATATTATACTATATTAACAATATTTAGTTGACAGAATAGAATATTTTCCCATAATATAAATTCAGGTTGCTGGAGAATGGGAGGGATTTCATAATATTATATAAAACATCACACGCGAACCATTTCCTTATGACAGGTTTCTTCCCTTATCTGCAAACGAATAAGAACAGAAAACGCCTGCGGATTTCGCTTGGAGGCATGAATCCGCAGACGTTCAGGCAGGAACTTCCTTGACCGGGAAGCGCCTTCCTCCATTGTAATTTAAAAGCTGCCATAGCCGCAAACTTTTCATTATGCTTAGGAGGATGAGTGTTATGTTCAAAAGCCAATATGACATTATCGTTGAGAATCATCTGAATAGCCTTTCTCCGGATTACGTGGAAGGTCTCAAAGAAGAGTTCAAAAAAAATCAGGTGGTCATCCTGGAAGCGCTCCTCCCCGATCCAATCAAACGGGGGATGATGGCCGAAGCAAAAGTTCTTCTGAACGAGCATGCGGCCAGACGCGATCTGAACATGCGTGTGACCGAGGATACGCCGAGGCATTACTTAAGCGTGGGACGCGACAGTATTCAAGCTCATGGACACCTCATTCCATCGTTCTTCCGCAGCCCGAGCATCGTGAAATTCCTCTCTGAAGTCAGCGGTGAGCCCGTATACCGAGTACCGTATGAGCCCGAGGAGTTCATTATTAACAGCCAGCGCAACCTTGGAGACACCCACGGCTGGCATTGGGACGATTATGCCTTCGCGCTGATCTGGATCGTCGAGGCTCCGGCTGTAGGCGACGGCGCGTTGGTGGAATACATCCCGCACACGGTATGGGACAAGTCCGACCCCGACAACTGTGTATCCAAAGTGCTGAAAGAGCATACGGCGAACAGCATGTATGTGCCGGAAGGCGTATGTTATCTGATGAAGGCCAACACCACGCTTCACCGCATTAGTCCACTGACGGGCGATTCCAAGCGCTCCGTGATTATCTACAGCTATGCGTCCCAAGCGGATCTGGATTCCAATGACATCTCACACGAAACCATGGAGGAGATCTATCCTGATGACACCAGAACAGTCGCTATGGTCTGATAATGTAATTCCGGTGGACAACCCGGCGGATGGATTCAGCATGTCGTTCGTCCAGGCTTCGAAGGGCCTGAACCGTTATGTAACGACGGAAGAAGACGCCCGGCACATCTCCAAGCTTCTCCCCAAAGAAACGTACCCCTGTCTCTTAGACGTATGCTGCGGTTTCGGCCGTTTCAGCGGTGCCCTCCATAAGCTCGGCTATCAGGTGACGGGACTGGACTTGTCCCAGGATCAGATCGAAGAAGCCAGGCGCTCGAATCCGGGTCCGGATTATATCGTGACGGATATGTGCCATCTCCCGGACCGTAGATTCGATGCCGTTATCAATATGTACACAAGCTTTGGCTACTACAAGACCGAAGAAGAAGATCTGCGTGCGCTTGATGCTTGGGGCGCCGCCTTGCGCAGCGGCGGGAAGCTGGTTATGGAACTGGCCGACATGGACCGGGCACGGGCCAAACTGGACCGGACGAAACCGATCATCTACCGTTATACCGGCGACGTCACGGAAGAAGTCCGGATGGACTGGACGAACCGGATTCTGGAGGTTACTTACCTTCAGGAAGACCGCCGATTCACCTGCCACACCCGGCTGTATGAGAAAGAATTTCTGGTTGGCTACCTTCGGGGGATCGGATTCGGCGAAGTGGCGGTCTACGGAGATCTCGAGGGCAAACCCAAAGCGCTTGAGGATAATCTGATTCTTATCGCAACCAAGAAGTGAGGAGAAGAAGAACATGCAGCAACCATTCATCTGTATAGTCGATGCTTATTCGACGGGGGCCGAGCTCGCTTCCGAATTCGCCAAGTATGGGTACCGGGCTGTTCATGTCAAATCTTCTCCTTCTATAGGAGAAGAGTTTGAAGCGGCGTATCGTTCCCATGAATTCGCGGCGTCTTTCGTTCATCTGGGCGACCCCGCCGAAACGGCGGAGAGTCTCCGGGAATTCTCGCCCGCGTATGTCATCGCAGGTACCGAGACAGGGGTCATTCTTGCCGACCAGCTGGCCGATCTCCTCGGGGTGCCCGGCAATCCTCCAAGCTCTTCGGAGCGCAGACGCAACAAGTATAAAATGAACGAAGCTCTCGCGGCCTGCGGCGTACAGGCCGTCCGGCAGGCCTGCTTCACCGAAGCGGGCTCCGCCTCGGCGTGGGCGGATGCCGAGGGGGTATGGCCGCTGGTAGTCAAGCCGCTGGACAGCGCGGGTACCGATGGGGTCTACTTCTGTCATACGCCCCACGAAGTGGAGACGGCCCTCGGCCGCATTCTGTTCCAGACCAACCGGATGGGCTCCTATAACGCCGAGGCCTTGGTCCAGGAACTGCTGGTGGGGCAACAATACTTCATCAATGCGGTAAGCGTGGACGGTACACATGTCATCACGGAAATTTGGAAGGACAACAAAAAGAGCGTGGACGGCGCTTCGATGATCTGCGATGTCGAGGAGCTGCTGCCTTACCACGGGGAAGTGCAGGAACAGATCCGCAGCTATGTGTGTTCCGTATTGGATGCGCTGGAGATCCGGGAGGGGGCTTCGCACACGGAGATTATGTTCACGGACCGGGGACCTATCCTGATCGAAACGGGAGCGAGGATGCAGGGGACGATTCTGCACGAAGCCTTGGTGGAATCGATCGGCAGCAGCCACGTGACCACTTCCGTACTGCGGTATGCCGACCCGGAGCGTTTCCTGAAGGAGCATGCCTCCGGTTATACGCTGCATAAACAGTTGTACTGCGTGACGCTCGCTTCGGAGGAAACAGGGACGCTGGTGGAAAGCTTCCTGGAGACCAAACTGACCTCCCTGCCTTCCTATTATGCCATGTTCCATACCCCCGAGGTAGGCGACCATGTAGAGAGGACCGTGGATTTGTTCTCGAACCCCGGCATTATTTATTTGATGCATAGCGACCGCGATCAGATTCTGGCCGACTACGCGAGAATCCGGGAATGGGAAGCGAACAAAGAGATATTCCGGTTAGCGACACTGGTGTGAGCGAGGGACGGAATGGATACGAGACCCAAGAACAGGCTGGTCATGATCGGCGGTTGGGGAGACCTCTATAAGAAGGCGAAGGATAGAGGGTTCGAACTGACCTTGATCCAGGACAAAGCAAGCCTGAAGGCTGAAGATTACGCTTATATCGATCATTTATTCACAAGCAAGATTGATGACGACCGCATTCCGGCTCTGGTGGAAGCCCTCCATGGCTTCGAGCCGTATGACTGCGTCGTATCCTTTCAGGAGATGGGCGTGCTTAACGCTGCCCTTGTCCAGGAAAGGACGGGGATCCATGGGAACCCCTTGAAGCCAGTCCTGTTGACCAAGGATAAGGGCATGATGCGCAAGCACATGGCGGAGGAAGGGATTCCCTCTATTCCGTATGCCCTGATCCGAACGGTGCAGGAGGCCCACGGTTTCATTGAGGCTCATGGATTGCCCGTCATCATGAAGCCGGTGAAGGGAGCGGGCAGCTTCCAGATTCACAAGATTGAACGGATGGAGGAAGTGGAGGCGGCCGTAAACGGTACGAAGCAGGGGCTCTTCGGCCAAGACGTCATTCTCATCGAGAAGTTCATGGAGGGGACCGAGATTAGCGTCGAGGCCTTCTCCTGCGGGGGGGAGCATGCCATAATCGGGATGACGGACAAGCTGACAACCGGCGCCCCTTACTTCGTCGAGACCGGGCATACCGTTCCGTCGCTGCTTCCGCCGGAACAGCTGCAGGAGATCCGGGAACTGGTGATATCGTTCCTGCATTCCATCGGCCACCGGATCGGGCCGTCGCATACCGAAGTGATGGTAACACAGCAGGGACCCATTATTATCGAGTCCCACACGCGAACTGGCGGAGACTATATCTACGAGCTGGTCAAGCAAGTGTACGGAACGGACTTTTTCGAACTGACGCTCGATGCGCTGCTGGGTAAGGTCTCCGAGATGCCGGAGGCGAAGCCGGAAGGAGCCGCGGTTGTCCGCTACTTGACGCTGCCGGAAGGCACGGTAGGGTCAATCCGGGGAGCCGAGACCGTAAGGCAGAGCGGGAATATCCTGAGGTTCGAGCTCTCCTTGCAGCAGGGCCAAGTGGTCAAACCGTTTACGAATTCCGATGAGCGTCCCGGCTGTATCGCCGCTTACGGGAAGAATCAGAACGATGCGGAGCGCAGGGTCCGGGAGGCTCTGCAGCAACTCCATATTGAAGTGAGCTGATGATGTACTGAACCCGGGGAATGCGTTCAAAAAAAGGCACTTTACCACCTACATCAGTTCGGTATTCGTCTCCTCAATAGGCGACGGGATGCAGTTTATCGCCATGTCCTGGTTCATCCTCGAGCTGACGGGGAGAGCGTCGGCCATGGGCTGGCTGCTCGTGATCGGCAGCCTGCCGGGCATTCTTTTTCCGTGGATCGGCGTCTATGTGGACCGGTGGAACAAGAAACGGATCTGCATGGCGATGGATTGGATCCGTGCCGTGTGCATCGGTGTGGTGCCGCTGAGTTACTATACGGGCGTGCTGGAGATCTGGATGATCTACGCCGTCGTATTCCTCGCGGCGGTCATGGAGCGGTTCCATCTTCCTTCTTCCCTAAGCTTGCTGCAGCAGTCCTTCCCGAAAGACCGGCTGCTTGCCGCAAATTCTTATGGAAGCATGGCAGATCAAGTCGGATTGCTGGTCGGTGCCGCCTTGGGAGGGGTTATCACCGGTTGGTTCAGCCCGCCGGCGGCCATGCTATGCAACGCTCTGTCCTTCCTTCTCTCGGGGCTGCTCATGACGCTTTTTCCGTATCGTCCTGTACAGGAGAAGCATCAAGAGGCGTCTGCCGGGGCAGTCCGGCAGGGAATGACGGCTGAATTTCGCGAAGGATTGTCCTATGTACTCCGACTTCGGGCCCTATATGTCATCATACTCAGCCAACTGTTCATGTTGACCGTGCTGAATGGCTGCAATACCTTGTTACCCGTATTTACAACCCGGATCTTATCCTTGGGGGCCGAAGCGCTGGGGATGATCGATGCGTCCTGGGCAGCGGGCGCCATATTGGGGGGAGCTGCCGTTACTTCCGTGGCCCTGCTGTCCGGCACAAGATTCCTCCAAGGTTACGTCCTGGCGATCTGTGGCGCACTGACTGTGTTTGCGCTCTCTTCTTCCATTGTTCAGGCGTCCGCAGGGTATTTCTTTCTTGGGATGATGGTCACGATGATCCGTATCATTACCGACACGGCGATTCAGAAGACGGTAGATCCGGCCTTCATGGGAAGGGTCGCTGCAGCCATTCAATCCTTAACTTCTTATGCGGGCTTAGTCCTTTATTTGACCG
Source organism: Paenibacillus caseinilyticus (assembly GCF_027533645.1). Classification (GTDB taxonomy): domain Bacteria; phylum Bacillota; class Bacilli; order Paenibacillales; family NBRC-103111; genus Paenibacillus_G; species Paenibacillus_G caseinilyticus. The sequence goes on along the minus strand of NZ_JAQAGY010000022.1, from coordinate 99,904 downwards.
TCAGCTATTTGGCGGATGTGCTCAACATCCGGTACATTTATTTGGCTATTGCCGCGGCAGGACTTCTCTTGGTGACGGCTTGGCTGATCCGGTCCGCTATGCATGGAAGGGAGCCGGTCAAGCAGAGAAGGGATGAATCTTCCACTGGATAAGAAAGGCACCGCTTCTGTACGGCCCGCCGGGTCTGCAGAAGTTTTTTTTGTGCTTGTTGCGACAAGCGGGCAGCCGGGAATTATAAAGATTTGCTAAAGTCAAGGAAAGGGGCAGGAAAAACCTCCCATAATGCGAATATATATTCGTATATTGGGGATCGATAAGGGGGAGACGGAAGATGACGGACAAAAAGCAAATCGGCAGTTCGCTGAGCGTACTGATGGTCTCGGACTTGGAGCGGTCCAAGTCCTTCTACCGGGATGTGCTTGGTTTCAATGTGACGGATTGGTGGGTGGAGCGCGACGGGCTGGGGGGAATGGCCTTGAAGCTGCTGCAGGCGCCGGACCCGTCAGCCGTGCGTCCGAATCCTCCGCAGACCGGAGAGCCCCTGGCGTATGACGTGTATGCCTACGTTGAAAACTGGGAAGCGCTCGATGCGCTGTATGAAGAATTCCGGAGCAAGGGCGCCGTCTTCGGCGGCGAGCCGGTCATCTATCCGGATGGAGGGCCATGGAAGGAGTTCGTCGTGCAGGATTGCGACGGCTACGGACTTGCCTTCGGCGGGATCGACGGACCGAAGGGCGGGGCGGAGGCAGCGGAATCCCCGGTGGAAAGCCGCATCGACTCCGTGGTCCTGTGGGTGCGGAATCTGGACCGCTCTGCAGACCAGTACGGGCGGCTGCTGGGGATCGAGGTGCGTACCGAGGACCGTCAGGAGCAGCAGCATGTCTTCCGGCTGGAGAACGGCACCGATCTCATCCTCGATAGCAGCGGCATGGAGAAGGTTCCGCTTCCAGAGCGGGGAGCTGTGCTCTTCAAGCTGGAGACCGGCGACATCGATGCGGCATACCGCAGGGCGCAGGAACTCGAGTTCGAAGACGTCTTCGGCATCGCCCGGACCCCGCGTGTCTCATTCTTCAACCTTCGGGACGGGGACGGGAATATTCTGACGATCTCGCAGAGCCGCTGAGTGCGCGGCAGCTCGGCGGCTGCACCTTGAACGGGTAGCAGGCAAGATTATTGATAAGGCAAATCGGCCAGGCCGTAGCGTTCCCAGAAGGGCTGCAGCTTGCTCCATGCACAATCGAATACATAGGTTCCATCCCCAGTGCCGAAAGCGAGCAGCTGGGGATTTTCTTTTGCCCCGGGGAGCGGAACGAGTAGGAACAGTTCGCGGCAGTGGAAAGAAAGTCGGGCCTTGGAGACGGCGAGCGGCGGGTGCAGGGGGATCCGAAGGACCAGTCGGCTCTCCTCCCGGATGCGCAGCCCCGGGGAGAGACCGTCAGCGGCGGCCAGCCAAGACGCTGCACTCGAGCGGATCTCTTCCGTGTTCGGGAGCACCCGGACCACCTTGTCCAATAGAGGGGCATAGATTTGTACGGGAGGCAGGTGGTCTCCCGTCACAGCATGTGCAGGCCGGGAAGATGGGAGGAAGAAGGCGGCGGCGGCCAGCAGGAGAAGGGCCGCCGTCCGCGCGGCGGTGCCCGGCATAAGGATCCGTCCCAAGAAAGACGCCCCCTTTCTTAGTGTAACGAATGGGTTTGTTCCTATTGTATACCAGGCGGCTGTCCGTTTATTCCGATGTGTCTTCTACAGGTCCTGCCTCCTTCTGTCCTTCAGCCGGGCAGGGTACTGGACTTAGGTCCAGTGCCAAAAACCGCCGCAGGTCCGTTTTGGAAGCGCCCGGTTTCACCTAGAATAAGGACATAAGCAAGCGACACCCAAACTTGAAAGGCGGTGAATGCACATGAGAATGAACCGGCATACGGGATTCGCGCTTCTCTTCATCGGAGTAGGCGCCATGATCCTCGCAAGCAAGATGGGCCTGCACGTTGGGCATCACTTGATGGGCTTCCTCTTCCCGGCGGCTCTCGTCGGACTCGGCTTCGTCGGAATGAACAACGGCAAAACGTTCATTGGCGCGGCGCTGATCCTGATCGGCGGTATGGTGCTGATCGGCAAAATGTCGGGCGTGATTGCGATCCTGTTCGCGGCGGGCCTTATCTGGTACGGCGTCACACTGCTCCGAGGCAAGTCAGCTTACTAGCCGCGAGGCGCAAGGATGGCATAGAAGAAACCGGCAGCTTCGACCGGGCAAGAATCCCAAACAAAGGTGGTAGAACAAGAATGAGTATCGGCAAACGATTCCGTGATCTTACGGTCGCCCATTTTAACGAAATGCTGGAGCAGTCGGAGGATCCGGTTCGCCTGATCGACAAATATCTGGCATCCCAATCCGAGCAGATCCGGGAATCCGAGCGGCTCCTGCAGCAGTGTCTATCCCATGCTTCCTCTCTCCGCCAGCAATACATAGCGGCGGAACAGCTCAAGGAGCGGCGCGAAGGGCAGGCGCTTCTGGCCCTGAAGGCCGGAGAGGAAGAGGTTGCCCGCCTGGCTCTGCAAGAGAAAATGCAGCAGGAAGAAAAGGCGGTGCAGTACAAAGCGCTCTATGAACAAAGTAAACATGGCATTGTGGAGCTCGAAGAGCAGGTGCAGGGGCTCAAAGCCGACTTCGACGAAGTGGCTTCCAAACGCAGCTATTATATCGCCCGCTTGGAGAGCGTAAGGCTGCAGCAGCGGATGAATGAACGGCTGCGCTCCATGGGCGGCGGAGTAAGCCCGCGGATGTTCGACCGGCTGGAAGAGCGGGTCAGCGACATGGAACTGTCGGCGCGCACGCTGCGTGAAGTCCGGAGCCAGGTCCGGGAGGCCTGGACGGCAGCCGGCTCCGCAGTCGACCAGGAGCTCGCCAAACTGCGCAGCAAACTAGAAGAGGAAGGATGGAACCGTCGATGACGAAACTGTACCGATCCCGCACGGACCGCAAAATTACGGGTCTCTGCGGCGGGCTTGGCGATGTAATGAACGTAGACCCTACCCTGCTCCGATTGACTGTGGTCGTGACGACCTTGTTCACGGGGGGCGCGGTGATTCCTCTGTACTTCATCGCAGCGCTGGTGATTCCCACTGAGCCGTGGACCGGCGGGGGACCTGGCGCGGGATATGGCGCAGGACCTTGCGGTGGGGGAGGGCACGGATATGATCCCTCTTACGGCTCCTGGAAAGATTGGCGCCGCGCTGAGAGACACTACCGCAAAGCTCAAAAATACGGCTGGAGAGGCCACCACGAAGCGGAATATAAGCAGGCAGCCGGCCAAAACGAGCCGCAGGCTGCGGCAAGCGACCTGGATGACATGATGAAAGATATCGAAAAGAAGGCCATGTGGAAAGAGATCGAAGAACTCCGCTCCAAGGTGGAACAGTACGAAAAACAACAAAAACAATCTAAGGGAGATGTGTAACCATGGGTGTATTCTCGAGAATTAAAGATATGACGAAAGCTTCGATGCATGAACTGCTGGACAAAGTTGAAGATCCGATTATTATGCTGAACCAGTATCTCCGCGATATGGAAGAGGAAATCACGACGGCGGAAGTAACGGTAGCCCGCCAGATCGCCTCCGAGCGAAAGCTGAAGGAACGTCTGGAAGAGTCGGTCCGTCTCGCTTCCCAAGCCGAAGCCGGAGCCAAGGAAGCGCTGCAAGCCGGACAGGAAGCGGCCGCCCGCCAGGCACTCGAGCAAAAACTGTATCATGACGGCAAAGTTACGGAATATACAGACCTGTATGAAGGCGCAAAGGCCCAAGCGGCCGAGCTGGTGCAGCAGCTGCATGAGATGAAGGACGCCTACTACCAAATGCGCAACAAGCGCAGCGAACTGGTCTCCCGCGCCCAGCTGGCTAAAGCGAAGAAGCAGATGGCCGAGGTGACTGCGAATAACGTAATCGAAGGCGGCAGTGCCGTCCAAGGCTTCCGCCGGATGGAAGAGAAGATCATGTCGCTTGAGGTGGAAGCTGAGATTGCCCGCAAGCCTTATGTCGGTTCGGCCTACGCCGGTTCCGTATTCGCGGCGGCTCCGGCGGCCGATGCGGCGAAGCAGCAAAAAATCGATGATCAGCTCGCGCTGCTCAAAGAAAAGCTGTCTTCGGAGCAGGCGTAACCGTTCGATCTGCCTTAGCTGAGGGCTGGCGCAAAAACCGCTTGGAGCGGTCAGCCCGTTATGATATGCTATGAAAGGCCAAAGCCATGGCGGGAGAAGTCCGCCGTGGCTTTTGGCGGAAATACGGGAACCTGCCAAGGCTGGACATCCAGAATCTACGAAAGGGGGCGGCGCGGATGTACCGCAAAAGAAACCGCAACATGGCGCTCGTGCTGATCGGTGCAGGGTTGTTCCTGTTGGCGGACAATCATCTTAGTTTCTTCACCGTCCTGGCCCTCTTTCTTCTTCTTATGGGGGTTCACAAGATCCGTTCGGGCGCGGAGCGCAAAGGCTACCTGCTCCTGCTGATCGGCGGGCTGCTGCTCCTGGGAGGGAACCTTCCTCTGATCGCGGCCGTGATCCTGATCTCCCTGGGTTTCTTCTATAATAAGATGCGCAAAGTCCACAAAGACGAGCGCCATGTCAGGAAGCAGAGTCTTATCGAAAGTATCCGCTGGGGCCGGGACCCCTGGATTCTAAGGAACATGTCGATCTGGAATGTGCTCGGAGAGCTTCAGATGGATCTCAGCTACGCGATTACCGAGCAGAAGGAGACGACTATCGTCCTCCAAGGCGTGATCGCGGATATTGATCTCATCGTGCCCGAGGATATGGGCGTGAGCGTAACGGCGTCCGTGCTCTTCGGTCAGACGAGTGTAGGATATGACAAGGAAGCCGGCGTACTGAACAAGATGGTCTGGCAGTCCCCGAACTATTGGACGGCCGAGCGGCAGCTGCGTCTCGAGATCTCGTACATTGTCGCCGACATTGATATAAAAATTGTGTAATTCCCGTCTTTATCGTAATCATATTGGAATACGCTAGGAACTATCCAAACGGTGTTAGGAGCGGGAGAATGGACAGACAAGGCAAACGGCTGGTCAACATGATATGGCGAAGCATGGCGGAGTCGATCGGGCTCAGCCTTGTTTTGTTTGCCGTCCTGATCTACTTCCTTCAATCGGGCGGCTACTTGAGACCGTTCGGGACGTGGCAGGAGGGCATTCTGCTCTCCCTCTCGATGATCGCGGTCGTCGTGCTCATCGGCGGTTCCTACGGCTTATGGTACAGCTCCCGGATGAAGCACCGGCTGGAGACCCTGCGCGAGGTGATGATCTCGCTCGAGAAGGGCAACCTGAGCCGCTCCGTCCCTCCGCTTGGGGAGGATGAGATCGGGCGCCTCGGCGAACAGCTCAATGCCATCACGAAGAAGTGGGAGGAGCAGGTATCGTCGCTCCAGCGGCTGTCGAGCAACAATGCCCAGCTCGCGCAGAAGGCCAAGTATTCGGCCATCGTCGAGGAGCGGCAGCGGCTCGCCCGCGAGCTGCACGATGCGGTGTCCCAGCAGCTCTTCGCCATCTCGATGACGGCCACGGCGGCCCTCCGCACGCTCGATAAGGACTTCGATAAGGCCCAGCGGCAAATCTACCTCATCGAGGAGATGGCCTCGGTAGCGCAGTCCGAGATGCGTGCGCTGCTGCTGCATCTTCGGCCGGTCCACCTGGAGGGCAAACGGCTCTCCGAAGGGCTCATCGAGCTGATGCAAGAGCTGGCATCCAAAGTCCCCATGCAGATGGATTGGGAATTATCAGAAGAGATCAAGCTGCCGAAGGGGATCGAAGACCATCTCTTCCGGATCGCGCAGGAAGCCATGTCCAATGCCCTGCGTCACTCCAAGGCAACCCGCATGGAGTTAAGGCTCGTGAAACCTTCCCCTGATGCAGTACGTATGTTGATTCGTGACGACGGGGTCGGCTTCGACCTCGATACGAAGAAACAGGCATCGTACGGCATCGTGACCATGCATGAACGGGTGAACGAAATCGGCGGCTCGATGAATCTCATTACGGCACCGGGCAAAGGAACCCGGATCGAAATACGCATACCGATCGTAGCGGAAGGGGGGGCTCCCGATGGAGGAGACGACGATTAAGGTGCTTCTCGTGGATGACCACGAGATGGTAAGGATCGGACTGGCGGCCGTTCTCGGTACTGAGGACGGAATCGAAGTGGTAGGCGAAGCCAGCGGCGGGCAGGAGGGAATCCGGCTCGCCTTGGAATACAGGCCGGATGTCGTGCTGATGGATCTGGTCATGGACGGGATGGACGGCATCGAGACAACCCGGCGGCTGCTCCAGCAGCATCCGGACTGCAAGGTGATCGTGCTGACGAGCTTCATCGACGACGAGAAGATCTACCCGGTCATTGAGGCCGGCGCATTCAGCTACCTGCTCAAAACGTCGCGGGCGGCGGAGATCGCACAGGCCATCCGGGCAGCGGTAAACGGACAATCGGTCCTCGAATCGCAGGTGGCTTCGAAGCTCATGAACCGCTTCCGCCAGCCGAAGCCGGCCCATATGCCGCATGAGGAGCTGACCGAACGCGAGATGGAGGTGCTCCGGCTGATCGCCTCGGGCAAATCCAATCAGGATGTGGCCGATGAGTTGTTCATCGGGGTGAAGACAGTGAAATTCCATGTGACGAACATCTTGGCGAAGCTCGGCGTGGAAGACCGGACGCAGGCGGCTATTTATGCGTTCAAGCAGGGATTGGTGGAATAAGAGGGATCATGGACGGGGAGGCGGCAGAGCCGTCCCGCCAAACCGCTGGGGCTTAAGCCAAACAGCGGTTTTTTTGATAGATAAGAGCTTAAGGGGCAATGGGGATTCGTCAGTGCCTAGGAAGATACCAAGATTTACAGTACAGTTTATAGGCCTAATGATCTATTTTCCACTTGAGTCCGAAGGGGTCCTGCCATTACAATAAGTGTATACACACACATATTCAGACACCAGGAGAGGATACGATATGGCACTCGGGATTGTTCCGCTTACGGCCGTACATACGAGAAAAAACGCTTTCGACCTTTATCAGATTCCAGATGGGTATCCCGCTTATCCGCAGCAGGAACAAGGTCCGGAAGTCGGCGACATGAAACCGGTCGAGCCGTTCGACGAGATTGAGAAGAAGAAACAGGAAGCCAAAGAGTGGCAGGAGCAGGAGCAGCGCCGGAAGGAAGGCGACCCGGACGAGGCGGAGAAGAAACGGATGATGCAGCAGCTCGAAATGCTGAAAGCCTTCTACACCCACTTTACGCCGGACGGAGTCGGATTCCAAGCCGACAAGACCAAAGAAGCGCTGAAGCAGCTCCTGAGCAAGGCGATCGAGCAGAACGTCCAGCAGGACAAAATGACCTGGGAGTCGAAGCAGCACCAATTCCGGATGGAAATCAGCCGTGACGCTTACCTGAAGCAAGCGGCTGCCGTAGAACAGGAGAAACAGGCTGCCGCACGATCGGGAGCGGCGGAAGATCTGGCAACGGATCCGGCGCAAGATCAGCTGGAGATTTCGGAGATCCTGGAGGTTACACCTCTAGGCGGAAGCGGCAAGGACGAGAGCAAAGACGACCCGAAAGGCCGGGAACGGAAGTCCAGCTACAGGTGGATGAACTAATCGGACGAAATATATGCCGTTGCTATGTGGGCCGTGCGCTGGGAAGCGACCGGCCTATTCTGCGTTCTCTGGGGGCTCCTGGTACAGCACCTCTCCTTAAAATAACGCCAAAAGCGTCTCCTCTCATCTGTGGCTGACGGCTCCCTCGAGATGAAATCTTAAAGATTTCTTAAGGGATGAGAGGTAGAGGCGCTCCGTGTCGTCTAAACCTGTATGGTGCAAATTCCAGTACGGATGCTGACTGCAGTAGGGGCAGATAGCATCCCTTGGGTTCAGGGAGAGGGGAAGAGATGATGACGGGAGCGGCTTTGGAAGTTAGTGAGCCTGCGGGAATGCGATGGACCATCAAGGCCAAAACCGAGGTGCTGAAAATATACGAAGGTTATGCTTATCAGGTTGCTTACTATCTGCTGCAAAGCGAGGAAGGAGCCTTGGCTGCGGCGAAGGAGGCGCTGCTGGAACTGTACGGGTCCGAACCCTTCTATGAGGCTGCGCCGCAGGAGCGGGAGAAGCGGGTGAAGGCGACAGCCGTGCGTCATGCTTTGAAGGTAAGGAGCCGCGGGGCGCATGAAGAGGCTTGATAGGGGATCGGCAGGGAGCTCCGGGGAATCTGCCGCTGCGGGCATCCACGAAAAAAAAGCATGGGGCGGTCCGTTGGGGGACTGCTCCATGCTGTGCAGGGTAAACCGGACTAGGCATAGGTATCCAGAAGCAGGCCGGTGAAGGAAGCAGGCTTCCCCTGCCCGTACGGATTCGGCCTCTGGCGCAGCACCTGCGAACCGGCCATAGGCAGGTTACCCGGGCCTCCGCCCTGGGCCGGCGGTATGAGTCTGCGGAGGCTTGCGGCCGCCGCGGCCTGGGATACATCCGCAGGTCCCTTGGCCGCCTGCCCGGTCTCGCGGTCATAGGCGGCCGACGTCTGAGGGGAGCGTCCTGCCGGTTTCCGCCGGGCGGCCGCGGCATCCGCCAAGTGGAGGAGACGGCGTTCTTCCGCTTCCTGCCACTGCGCCTCGGAACGGTAAATTCCCGTGACCTTCGCTACTGCTGTAATCATATGACCGCCCTCCGTTCGATTGTTCCGATGATCTGTCTCCATTATACCCCAGCCTGCCGCTGCCGTAAATTACAGTCCTTGACACATTCTTGGCGGATATCGTATGATAATCTATCAATTAGCCTTAACCGAAGGAGCTCGTGCCCCTGATGAACTGGGTTCACTGGATTGTCATTGCCGGCGTATTGGTGTTATCCATCGCCTTTTTGGCTTTTGTTGCCAAGAAATACATGAAGTAGGAAATAGATGCCCCAAGAACCGCGTACCCCCCCCTCCCCCCGAAAGAAGCATCGAATCCACTGCCCCTTCTGCATCATGGGAAGCAATACATTAACCTTCCTCCTCCGCTCCTCATAAGCTAGCAGAGAGAAGCTATGTACAGGAAGGCGGTACTGCCCATGATCCGCAAACGAATCCCCCGCCAGGACGACACCATTATATTCAAATTGATCGAAGACCTGCTCCTGCCTTATGCAAGGCAGACGAAGCCGGGGCTGCAGCTCAGGCCGTCCGCGATCCGCAAGCGGCTTGCAGAAGGCCTGACTTATGTCGATACGGCGGCCGGACGCAAGCCGGCGGGTTTTATTCTGCTGAAGCCGAAGGAACGGGAGAGGCTTCGCGTCGATCTGCTTGCGGTGGGCCGTGCCTACCAAGGCCTTGGCATCGGCCGGAGGCTGATGGAGAAGGCCGAACGGACAGCGGGCATGTACGGCTGCAGGGAGGTCGAATTGTGGGTGGATGAGGCGAATGCCTCCGCCCAGCGCTTCTATGTCCGGCTCGGTTATCAGGCGGTTCATTACGATAGCCGTCTCCGCTGCTACCTGATGATCAAGCCGCTGATGTAGCATATGCTTTGCCGAAGGGAGCTTCCGAGTCGAAACGGGGGCTTTTCTTATTAAAAATCCTTGATCGACAAGGTTCGAGCAAAGGTTATTTTTTTGTAAATTAAGTTCACAGTACCTATTGACGCAACCCACATTCTGGTAAAATGGAGAAAGCGTTATCATGCAGCCTCTGCGCACCTTTGGTTCAACGGTTAAGAAGTATATTGCCCGCAGCCTTATACTGCTTCGTCCGTTCCCGGCAGCTGTTATAACCTAGACCTACAGAATGGAGGGATGATTGATGAAACAATGGATGACACTGCTGTTCCTAACGCTGGGACTGGGAATGGCAGGTTCAATAGGCGTTAGTTCCTCCGCTCATGCGGAAGTGCCGGTCTCACAAGGAAAGAAAGCTGCGGCAAGCAGTGTCACGGGGGCAACCTACGGACCCGCCCGGGCGCTCGATGGGAACATGGGGACCTCCTGGTCGCCCGGGAGCAGCCAGACGCCTCCATGGCTGATGGTGGATCTTGGCCAGCGTTACGATGTACGCCAGATCCGGACTGTGTATACGGACCGCAGCAGCATTTATAAATATGTGATCGAGTTCTCCAGCGACAATGAAACCTGGTACCCTTATGCGAGCCGGATGAAGAATACCACTGTGCCGGCAGGTACGGGCTACGTGGATTCGGGGAATGTGGCGGCCCGGTATGTCCGGATTACGACCTCCGGAAGTACAGGCGGCAAGAGGGCCATTGCGGAATTCCAGGTCTATGGCTCGGCGGCGGAGGTTCCTCCGGAGAGCGCGCTCTCGGAGATCCGGCTCGAAGAGACCGATCTCCAGCTCGAGCAGGGGGATGCCCATCCGCTTCAGGTCCTGGCCGTATACTCGGACGGCCGCACGGAAGATGTGACGGCCTCCGCCGCCTATGTCTCCAGCAAGCCGAAGATCGTCTCGGTAACGGCGGCAGGCGTGCTTAAGGCCAAGACGGAGGGAGAGGCCAAGATTACCGTAACGTACGGCGGGAAGAAAGCTGCGGCTGAAGTTACTGTAGGGACGGCCACAAGCCTGGAGGCGCTCGAAACGAACGCTCCGGCCCGTCTCGGCAAAGGGAAGACCCATCAGCTGGAAGTCACGGCTCTGTACGACGATGGTTCGGAAGAAGCCGTGACGCAGGGGATCAAGTATGCGAGCTCCCGTCCTTCCGTTGTATCCGTGTCCTCCAAGGGAGTCTTGACCGCCCGGGCGGAAGGGGAAGCGGTCATCACTGTCTCGTACGGCGGGATCTCGACCCAAGTGGAGCTGACGGTCGGTCCGCTGCGGGAGCTGCAGTCGATCGGAGTGGACGCACCGGCGCAGCTGGCTATCGGAGACGTTAAGGAACTCACGGCCAGTGCCCTGTACTCGGACGGATCGACCGAGGAGCTGAACAGCGGCGTCACGTTCGCTTCCTCGAATCCGGCTGTTGCTTCGGTCACCTCGCGTGGCACCCTGCGGGCGGTGGCGCTGGGACAGACCGACCTGACCGTCACCTATGGCGGGAAGAGCATTACGGCGCATATTACCGTAGGGGATTCTCATACGACGCTCGATTCGTTATCGGTCGATGTGCCGGCGAATCTCTACCGGGGGCAATCGTACTCGCTGACGGTTACGGCCTATTATGCCGACGGCACCTCGCAGGATGTGACGGACGAAGCCACCTTCTCGAGCAGCTCGACGTGGATCGCTTCCGTATCTTCAGCCGGTGTGCTGAAGGCCGGCAGCACATCCGGCACGACGAACATCAAGGTGAGCTACGGGGGACTGACTTACGACGCATCCGTATCGGTGAGCGGGTCGAGTTACAACGGGATTTCGTCCCTGACCTTCTCTCCGAGCTCCTTCTCGCTGAATGCGGGAGGAAGCAGTTATTTCTCGCTGACGGCCTATTACAATAATTCCTACAATAACGACTATGATTATGACAATGATTACGATTCGGTTGTAACCTCCTCGGCCAGCTACACCAGCTCGAATCCTTCCGTAGCGACGGCCGACACGAGCGGCTATGTGCGCGGGCACGCGGCGGGCAGCGCTACGATCACGGCTTCGTACGGCGGAACGACCGCTACCGCTTATGTCAGCGTATCGGGCAGCAGCGATACACAGACCCCCACATGGGACAGCGGGGCGGAGCTGACGGCTGCGGACGCCGGGGACTCCCAGGTGACCCTTACTTGGGGCGGCGCCACCGACAACGTGGATGTCACGGCCTATAACGTGTTCCAGGGCTCCACGGAGCTCACGTCCCTCTCGGAATCTTCCCGCAGCTATACGGTTACAGGACTGACCGCGGGTCAAAATTACCAGTTCTCCGTGGAGGCGGAGGATGCGGCCGGGAACCGCTCCACGAAGCTCAATGTTTCGGCTACGGCGGGAAGCGCGGGGACGGACGGAACCCAGCTGCAGTCCAATGGCGGGGCAGGGAACGGCAGCCACGGCTACAACAACGGCACCGGTTATGATGGCAGCACCAGCTATACTCCTGCCCCCGCCGGACAGGAGCGGACGATCACGGCGACGATGCAGTCCGGGATGACCCCGGAGGGCGAAGTCCAGAGCCAAGGGACGGTAGATGAGGCGTCGCTGTCCGAGGCGCTGAGCGGCGTTGGCACGGGCACGGTGATTATCCAGGCGGCCGGCGCAGGCGATTCGGCAATCGTGAATCTGCCCGCGGCTCCATTCCTGAACGGGACGACGGCGGCGGGAATCCGGGTGGCAGTCCAGCTGCCTTCGTTCAAAGGAAGCCTGCCTGCGGCTCTGCTGCAGAAGGCTGCGGCAGCCGGTGACGGCTCGGGGATTCTCTCGATCGTGACGAAGGTCCGCACGGACCAGGCGAGCACACTCGCCCAGGAATTGGCAGCCAAAGAGGGCGCCAGTCTGCTGCTTCCGCATCCGGTGGAGCTGCAGCTTCTCAGCGGAAGCCAGGAGGTGACGGATTACGAAGGCCAGTACGTCGAGCGTACGGTGACCCTGGAGGGCGCCGCTGCCGGGGCCGGCCAGCCGTCCGCCATGTGGCTCGATCCGCAGACGGGCAGCTGGGGCTACCTGCCGGCGAAGTCCGGGACGGCTCCGGACGGACGGCAGACGCTGACGGTCAAAGCCCCGCAGGGCGGCATCTTCACCGTCAAAGCCGCGGCGAAGTCCTTCGCGGACACGGCGGCCCACTGGGCGAAGGCGGACATTGAAGAGCTTGCATCCAAGGGCGTCGTCACCGGGCTGGATGAACAGCGCTTCGCTCCGGACCAGGCAATCACCCGGGCCGAACTGTCCGTACTGCTAGTACGGGCGATCGGACTGGAGAATGCGCCGGGAGGGAACGGCGAGTCCGGCTTCCGGGACGTCGGGCCGGACGCCTGGTACGCGGGAGCTGTGGCCGAAGCGGTCAAAGCAGGTCTGATCGACGGCTACGAGGACGGCACATTCCGTCCGATGCAGGTCGTGACCCGGGAGCAGACTGCCACCTTGTTCCAGCGGGCGATCCGCTTTGCCTCCGGCCAGCAGCCGGCCGTGCAGGCGGATCCGGCAGGCGAAGCTTCGCCTCCGGCCGGAACCCTGGCCGGAGCGGACGAGAGCTTCGATGACGGAGCGGCGGACGGTGCCGCCGGAGGCATCATCGGTCCGGGCAGCCCAGCCGTGCCGCCGGGCAGTGCCGCCGGCGGGCCGCTGAGCCGGTTCCGCGACGGGGCGAAGGTAGCCCCATGGGCGCAGGAGGCCGTGGCCTTCGCGCTGGAACAGGGCTTCATGCAGGGCGTGACCGACCGGATGTTCCAGCCGCAGGCGAACACGACGCGCGCCCAGGCGACTGCGATGCTGAAGCGTCTCCTGCAGCGCTTGGATTTTTGATGGCCCGTACCCCACAGAGGGGGCGCGGATGATAGCGTAACAAGCCAAAAAGGGCTGCTTCCCATGGGGGAAACAGCCCTTTTTGTGAACCGCGTCGCATGTGAACCCGCAGCTGTCTTATCCTCGCCTCGGCGCGGGCGAATCAGATCAGCACGAAGAGCAGCGCAATCAGCGCAAGGTCCAGCAGGATCGGGGACGGATAGAAGGGGGTATACGGGTAGGGGCCGGGATAAGGTCCATTGCCTAGGGATTGGGTCGATGCGTCGGGCCGGCCTGCTTTTTTGGCGGTTCTGCCTTTTTTACGGGCGAGGGATTTCTTGCCGGCTACGGCCAGATTGGAAGCGCCGCCGGCTTCTTCGACTTCGTTCAGGACGAGCTTGCCGTCGCTGATCCGGCTCAAGGTGCCGTATATCTCGCTGCCGTCCCGAAGCAGCAGGACGACAGGCTTGCCGTAATGGGGTTTGCATTCTTCTTCGCAGATGTTATGAATCCGTTTCATGGGGGTTCGCCTCCGTAAGGGTGCATTCTACATTCCAGTTTATGCGGCATCTGTCCCGGAGTTCCGGGCGGTCGCCCATTCGGCAGTTGTCCAATGTCTTCCAGAAATAGGAGGGCATTTGCCAGTGGCGGCCGTCATTTGCCGAGTTTTCCGCCCGATTATTATTGAGAATCCTTCTCGCAGTATTGAATCTGCTTCCGGTTTTCGATATGCTAAGGGATGAAGAAGGACAGGCAGCATTTGCCTGTTGCCTCCCATTCCAACTAAAGAAAGAATGAGGTAAACATGACCAGTGCCGTGTACTTGATTTTCGGAGCGACCGGGGATTTGGCCCGGCGCAAGCTTTTTCCGGCGTTCTACAGCCTGTACCGGGAGCGTAAGCTGGGCGACCGCTTCGCCGTTATCGGCCTGGCGCGCCGGCCCCGTACGAACGAGCAGTTTCGCGATGACCTGCATCAGTCGATCGAGGAGTTCGCCCGTTACAAGGTGACGAAGGACGAGCAGTGGGAGTCGTTTGCCGAGCATTTCCAATACATGTCGCTCGATATCAACAATGTGGACGGGTTCAAGCAGCTGCGGGAGCTGACCGATGAGCTCGATGCCAAGTTCGAGATAGGCGGCAACCGCCTGCACTACCTCGCGTTGTCGCCTGAACTCTTCGGGAGCGTATCCCATAACCTCAAGGAGGGCGGGCTGCTGGAGTCGGCAGGCTGGAACCGCCTCGTGATCGAGAAGCCGTTCGGTTACGATCTGCAGTCGGCTGAGAAGCTCAATGCGGAGATCCGCCAGGTGTTCGAGGAGAAGGATATTTACCGGATCGACCACTATCTCGGCAAGGAGATGGTGCAGAACATCAACGTCGTGCGGTTCGCCAATGCCTTCTTCGAGCCGCTGTGGAACAACAAGTATATCGCCAACATCCAGATTACGCTCAGCGAGACCGTAGGTGTCGAAGAGCGGGGCGGATACTACGACCACTCCGGCGCCCTGCGCGATATGGGCCAGAACCATATGCTGCAGATGCTGGCGATCATGGCGATGGAACCGCCGAGCCGTATGCATCCGGAGGATATCCGGGACGAGAAGGTAAAGGTGTTCCGCAGCCTCCGCGGGTTCCAGACGGCGGCCGAGGTGCGTGCCAACACGGTGCGCGGCCAATATGCCGACGGGACGATGAAGGGCCAGCAGGTGCGCGCTTACCGCGACGAGGATTCGGTGAATCCCGAGTCGACGACGGAGACGTACTTCGCCGCCCGGGTGTTCGTGGATAACTTCCGCTGGGCGGGCGTGCCGTTCTATATCCGCACAGGCAAGCGCCTGCCGGTGAAGACCACCGAGGTTGTGGTGGAATTCAAGAATGTGCCGAACAACGTCTATCTCTCCCGCAAGCATAAGCTGGAGCCGAATCTGCTCGTGTTCCGGGTCAACCCGATGGAGGGCATTTATTTCAAAATGAATGCGAAACAGCCGGGCTCCGAAGGCACGATCGTGCCGGTGGCGATGGACTTCTGCCAGAGCTGCCAGGTTGGGCTCAACACGCCTGAAGCGTACGAGCGTCTGATCTATGACGCTGCCCGCGGCGATTCCACTTACTTTACCCGCTGGGATGAAGTGGCGCTGGCTTGGAAGTACGTCGACAAAATTGCCGCCGAATGGGGCGACCGTACCGAAGACCTGCAGCTGTACAGCGCAGGCACATGGGGACCGGAGAAAGCGCAGCAGCTCGTAGCCGAGGACGGCTTCCGCTGGTGGCCGGTGAACGGACAAGACGAAGGCGAAGTGGCTTGGGAGAACGGCCGTACCCTCGTCTAATCCGTCGCTGGAAGGATGACGTGCTGCCGGAAGATAACGAGAGGGAGGCGTTCGGATTGCTGAAGCTGTACGACATCTCGTCGGTGATCCGTCCGCAGATGCAGGTCTGGAAGGACCTGGAACACAACCGTCCCGTCTTCCAGACGGTGCGCAGCCACGATACGGGGGAGACCCACGAAACGCGGATCTCCCTCGATGCCCATACGGGCACGCATCTGGATGCCCCGCTGCACATGCTTCCGGATGGGGCACAGATCGAATCGATTCCGCTGCAGGACCTGATCGGTCCGGCGCGGGTGCTTGATCTCACCCGTGTGGAGGACGGCATCACCCGTGCGGATCTGGAGCCGCTGGCGATTCAGCCGGGGGAGTGGATCCTGCTCAAGACGAAGAACTCCTACTCCGAGGCTTGGGACGACGGGTTCGTTTATGTGAAGCAGGACGGCGCGGAGTATCTTGCGCAGCTGGGCATCAAGGGCGTCGGAGTAGACGGCCTGGGTATCGAGCGGTCGCAGGAAGGGTACCCCACGCACCGCTCCCTGATGCGGCGCGGTGTGCTGATCCTTGAGGGCCTGCGGCTGAAGGACGTGCCGGCCGGAAGTTACTTCTTCGTCTTGGCGCCGCTGAAGCTCGAAGGCATCGAAGCCGCTCCGGCACGGGCCTTCCTTATGGGTTCTTAGAGCGGCGGTAGGCCGATGAGCCAGAAATAGCGAGCACACGAATAACCCGGCGCGGGCTGCGCCGGGTTATTGGCAGTGTCCAGGGCCTGCGGAGGCGGATTCCATCTCGGCCTGCCGTTCAGGTTGGGAGAATCCCGTGCGGCTCATGCTATTTTTTGGCTGGCTGTATGCAATACAAGGCAAAACGCGGTATAATATAGGGATGAACGAATGTAAAGCAGCATAGGAACGACCGGGAGGCTGAGACCATTGTGACACGGCGTACATTTATCCGCTTATTGCTCGGCATTCTGGTGATACTGGGAGCAGCGGGCACCGGTCTGTACAAACTGCTCAAAGCACAGGAAGAGGTTCTGGTGCTGGAGCAGCCTGATCCGCAGCCGGCCGCCGTACCCCCGGCAGACCAGGGAACCGATACGAAAGAACCGCTGTTCTCGATGATGATATTCAGCGACCTCCATATATCCGAGGACGATCCCAATACGATCAAGCATCTGAAGCAGGGCATGGACGATCTGCAGCGTCTGGGCTCTCCCGTCGATGCGCTTGTCATTACCGGGGATCTGACCGAGTACGGGCGGGAGAAGGATTACAGGGAACTGAAGAAGATTCTGTCGGCCTACACGCTTCCTCCCGTGCTGGCGAATATGGGGAACCACGATTATTATGATATCTGGATCGATAAGTTCGGGGCCTTCAACAAAGCGTCGGCGCCGAACGGCAAGACGGACCAAGGGTCGCGCGAGCGGTTCCAGACTTTCTTTGGCCTGGAGAAGCCGTATCATGATGCGTGGATCAACAATCATCACGTCATCCTGCTGTCCCAGGAAACCTACGTGCAGGAGAAGCCGGAGGTCGGCGAAGGGGCCTGGTACTCGGATGAGCAGCTGAACTGGCTGAAGGAGAAGCTCGCGGCACACAAGGACGGCAGACCGGTGTTCGTGATGACCCACCAGCCGCTGCCCCCCGCCGGTCAGGACGGCGGCTCCCACCAGCTCATCCGGGCGAAGAAATTCCGCGAGCTGCTGAAGCCTTACAAGAATGTCTTCGTCTTTGCCGGCCACCGGCATCAGGACTTCCATGGGACGACGGAGCATTACGTCCGGGAAGGGTACCATTATTTTCACAATTCCTCGGTCGGCCGCGTGCTGAACCGCAGCTACCAGAATGCCGCCAAAGAGAAGGCGCAGGCGCTGTACGTTCAAGTATACCGGGACCGGGTTACGCTGCGGGGCAGGGATCTGGCAGGGGGCGCCTGGCTGAAGGAAGCCGACTGGACGGTCAAGCTCGCTTAATCCCCGGGACCCATCCGCAGTTCCAATACAAGTTCAGAGAGGAACTCTTGAAGATATGAGCAACGGAATATCCGAGAAATTGAAAGAAGAAGTACAAAAGCGCCGCACCTTCGCCATCATCTCCCACCCCGATGCGGGGAAAACGACCCTGACGGAAAAACTGCTCCTCTTCGGGGGCGCCATCCGTCTCGCCGGTACGGTCAAGGGCCGCAAAGCAAGCCGCCATGCGACAAGCGACTGGATGGAAATCGAGAAGCAGCGGGGCATCTCCGTTACTTCGTCGGTCATGCAGTTCGATTATAACGGCCACCGGGTGAACATTCTCGATACCCCGGGCCACCAGGATTTCAGCGAGGACACGTACCGTACGCTGACCGCAGCCGACAGCGCCGTGATGCTGATCGACTCCGCCAAAGGGGTAGAGGCGCAGACGAAGAAGCTGTTCCAGGTCTGCCGCAAACGGGGCATTCCGATCTTCACCTTCATCAACAAGCTCGACCGCGAAGGACAGAACCCGTTCGACCTGCTCGAGGAATTGGAACAGGTGCTCGGGATCCGCTCGTATCCGATGAACTGGCCGATCGGCATGGGCAAACAGTTCTGCGGCGTATACGACCGCAAGCTGACCCAGGTGGAGCTCTTCCAGGGGGACGATCACCGGGAGATCCGGGTACGCAAGGTCAGCGGGTATGAGGATCCGATCGTCAAGGAAATCGCTGGGGAGTTCTTCTACGACCAGCTCGTGCAGGATCTCGAGCTGCTGGATGTAGCCGGCGACGAATTCGACTACGAGAAGGTGCGCAGCGGCGAGCTGACGCCGGTCTTCTTCGGCAGTGCGATCAATAACTTCGGCGTACAGACCTTCCTGGAGAACTTCCTGCAGCTGGCGCCGATTCCGACCACGCGCAAGAGCAATGTCGGCGAGATCGACCCGCTGAGCGAAAAGTTCACGGGCTACATCTTCAAGATCCAAGCGAACATGAACCCGGCCCACCGCGACCGGATCGCGTTCCTGCGGATCTGCTCCGGCAAATTCGAGCGGGGCATGTCCGTGAAGCACGTGCGTGCGGGCAAGGACATCAAGCTGGCCCAGCCGCAGCAGTTCCTGGCCCAAGACCGCGATATTGTCGAGGATGCTTATCCCGGCGACATCATCGGCCTGTTCGATCCCGGGATCTTCCGGATCGGGGATTCGCTCGCGCAGGGGGGCGGCATTGAGTTCGACGAGCTGCCTACGTTCTCGCCGGAGATTTTCTCCAAGGTGACGGTCAAGAATGCCTTGAAGCACAAGCAGTTCCAGAAGGGCGTCGACCAGCTCACGGAGGAAGGCACGATCCAGGTCTTCAAGACGATCGGCTTCGAGGATATGATCCTCGGTGTGGTCGGGCAGCTGCAGTTCGAGGTGTTCGAGTATCGGATGAAGGGCGAGTACGGCGTGGATGTGCAGCTCTCGCGGATGAGCTATCAGTTCGCCCGCTGGCTGGTCGGCGACGATATCGATCCGTCGAAGTTCCGCATCAATTCCCAGCTCGTGAAAGACAAGAAAGGCAACCATGTGGCGCTGTTCGAGAACGAGTATGCGCTTCGCACATCGATGGAGAAGAATCCGAATCTGAAGTTTCTGGAAATGGCGCCGTAAGTCTGCGCTTCGTATGGAGAGCCCCGTACCGGTCTGTGGACCGTACGGGGCTTTTTGCCGCGCCATTGCTTTGGGCAGCCTGCTCCTATGACCCGGGAAATGAAGGATCGCGCTGCCCGCAGCGGACGAACTGCGTCTTGCCGGCTGCGGAAGAAAAGGAGTTTAGGCCAAACCGGGTAGGCCGCTATCCCTAACCAAGCGCTCCGGCGGGGCATACAATATGGTGGGTTCCAGGAAGTCAGTTCAAGAAAGGCAGGGCGCACTATGCGGATCTTACTCGTAGCGCCGGAGCAGTATCCCGTCCCGTCGGCCAGCACGTCCGTGGAAATTTGTATGCTGTCGATCGCCAGGCAGCTGGCCAAGCGGCATCAGGTCACCCTTCTGTCCAGAGAAGCTCCGGGACTTCCCAGGCGCTCGGTAGAGGGAGGTCTGACCATAGAACGGGTGAAGACAGGATCTCCGAAGCGATACCTTCATACGGTGCTGCAGGTTGTCCGCGGCCGGTCGTATGACATCATCCAGGTGGATAACCGGCCAAGGTTCATTCTTCCGTTCAAGTCCCTGTTCCCTCGAACGCCTGTCGCCCTGTTTCTTCATTCCTTGAATTTTGTTTCGAGGCGGCGGATTGCACGGCGTGCGGCAGCCGCCTGCTTGGGGCGCGCCGATCTCATCTTGGTGAACAGCTCCTCACTTCGGAAGGAAATCTCGCGGAGGTTCCCTGACGCGGCATCGAAGATTCACCGGATTCCCCTAGGCGTGGATCCGCAGCGCTTCACGCCGTCCCGTCGGAGGACGACGGAGCTAAAGGAGCACAAGCGCCGTCCCTTCACGGTGCTGTACTGCGGCCGGTTGATCCGCCAGAAGGGCATCCCGGTGCTGATGCGGGCGGTGAAGCTGGCGTCGGGGGGCGTCCCGCAATCTGTGCGGCTGGTGGTGGCTGGCGGCTCCGGATCGCCGGCCTACGAGGCGGAGCTGCGAAGGCTCTCCCGCCGGCTGGGAGTCGCGACCCGGTTCCTCGGGACGGTGCCTCACGGCAGGATGCCGCAGGTCTACCAGGGGGCCGACTGCTTCGTCTGTCCGTCCCAAGGGCACGAAGCGTTCGGCCTTGTGAACGCCGAAGCCATGGCCTGCGGCATTCCGGTCATCGCCGCATCGAACGGAGGGATCCGCGAACTGGTAAGGCACGGCCGCACCGGCCTTCTCGTGAAGAACTTCCGCAGGCCGGAGGGGTATGCCTCAGCGATCCGGAGGGTGATGACGTCTCCACGGCAGGCGGGGAGGCTGGCTGCGGCGGGCAGACGGGCGGTGCTGCGGCGTTACACCTGGAAGCGGACCGCCGCCCGGCTCTCCGGGGTGCTCGAAGCCGCAAGGAGCAATCAGGAAAGGTAGGTAGCCATGGAGAAGCGCAAGTTTCCAAGACATGTCACGAGCAAATGGGCCAAAACCCAAGTGCTGTTGAAGAGCAGAATGCTCAGGTCCTATATCCCGGAAACCAGAACCATGTCAAGGCAAACCCTGCAGGAGATGCTTCAGGCGTATGGGATGGTGTATGTCAAGCCGAACAGCGGGACCTACGGCATAGGGGTGATGAAAGTCGAGCGTGGAGATGAGCACGGTTCATCCGGGTATGCGTTCCACGTCGGAACAAAAGTGCGTACGTTCGGCGGATATGACGAGATGTACGATGCCATTGCGAAGCTGGTGAAGTCCCGCTTTTATTTGGCACAGAAGGGGATTCATCTGTTGAAGTACGGGGAGCGAAGGTTCGACCTGCGGGTGATGGTGCAGAAGAATACGTCGGGGTGCTGGGAATGCACCGGGGTCATCGGCAGGGTGGCGGCCGCGGGCAAGGCGGTCACGAATGTTCATAATGGAGGCACCCTGGTATCTGCCGAGAAGCTGCTCTCCGGCCACACATCGGCAAGGGGGCGCAATGCCCTGCTGAAGCGGCTGAGGCGGCTGGGGCTGTCTGCCGCCAAGAGGCTGCATGTCCGATATCCCGGCATCAAGGAAATCGGGCTGGATGTGGCGATTGACGGAAGGCTGCATCCCTGGATTCTAGAGGTTAACACGCGTCCGGATCCGTTCATCTTCCGCAAGCTGAAGGACCGGCGGATCTTCTACCGCATCTACCGATATGCCAAGGCTTACGGCAGACTGTAAGTGGTACGGTAGGCCGGGGGATGTCCGGGCAGGCGGCAGCTCGCAACCTTGGGCCGCCGCTTGCTGCCGCTCCTAAGGGGCGGTTCCGGCGCGCCGCTGATAGCACTGACGATCCGGCCGGAATCTAAGCAGGCAGGCTGTGCCGCTGCGGGGAGCTTGCGGTTAAGGGGCAGAGCGCGGCACCGGACAGGACAAGCTGTGAGAAGACAAGCGGGCGCGCCTGTATCAGGCAAATAGGTATTGACACTTCCGAGAACATCATGAGACAATGTACACGCGTACAGAACGCGCGTACATTGTTGTTGTGAAAGGAAGGTGCCGTCTATCGTTACCCGAAAGGAAGTCGCTGAGTTAGCGGGGGTATCCGAAGCGACGGTCTCCCGAGTGTTCAACGGGGTAGGCCCGATGAAAGAGGAGACGAAGCAGAAGGTGCTTCAGGCAGCTGCGAAATTAAACTATCATCCGAACGCGATTGCTCAGAGCTTTGCCCGCCGTCGAAGCGGCAACTTGGGCGTAGTGCTTCCTTACGTGCCGAAGGTACATATATTCTCGACCTATTATTTCTCCGAAGTGCTCAGCGGGATCGGCGAGCAGGTGAAAGCTTCGGGCTATGACATGCTGCTCATGTTCCGTACGCCTGGCGAAGACAGCGATTACAGCGGGATGTTCCGCTCACAGAAGGTTGACGCCTGCATTATTCTGGGCGCAACCGACAGCCCGGGCGAGAGAGAAGAGCTGCTGAAGCTGCAGCGAAGCGGCTTTCCCTTCTGCCTGGTGAATCAGCACTTCGCGGGAGAGAGCTTCAACGAGGTGGATGCCGATCACGAGGGAGGCAGCTATCAGGCGGTGCGCCACCTGATCGATAACGGCTGCCGGCGGATCGCCTTCCTGAGCGGTTCACCCGAATATTCGAACTCCGCCGACCGTCTGAGGGGCTACACGGCGGCCCTGAGGGAAGCGGGGATTCTGGGCGAAGGCGCGCACCGCCGGGAGGATCTGCCGCCCCATTGGTATTACGAAGGGAATTACAGCAGAACCTCCGGTTATAAGGCTGCCTTCGAACTGTACCCCCACTTAGGGGAGCTCGATGCGGTGTTCGCTTCCAATGACCGGATGGCGATCGGCCTGATTCAGGGTCTGCGGGAGCTGGGCGTCTCCTCTGGAGAGGAACTGCCGATCATCGGATACGATGACTCGGTCGAAGCCAGGGTCACGGATCCGCCCCTCACTTCTGTCGCCGTCCCGTTCTTCGAGATGGGCAAACTTGCCGCCCAGACCCTGCTCCGGCGAGTGACGGGCAGCAGTGAAGAAGTCCCCTCCTCCCCGAGCCGCCACAAGCTGGATACGAAGCTGGTCGTCCGGCTCTCCAGCCGGGTACAGCATTCTTAGTAAGGAAGATCTAGTCAAAGGAGCTGCTAACCGCTATGAAAGAGTTCGGAATCGGAATGATCGGATACAAATTCATGGGCAAAGCCCACAGCCATGCTTACCGGGACCTGCCTATGTTCTTCCCGCAGGTGGCCCGTCCCGCGATGAGAGCGATCTGCGGACGGGATGCGGAAGGCGTCGCCCAGGCGGCCAGGCAGTTCGGCTGGGACAGCTATGAAACCGACTGGAGAAAGCTGCTGGAGCGCGATGACATCGATCTCGTCGATATCAATGCGCCGAGCGATGCGCACAAGGAGATCGCCCTGGCTGCGGCTGCGGCAGGCAAGCACGTCTTCTGCGAGAAGCCTCTCGCGCTGACGCTTGCCGACTCCCGGGAGATGCTGCAGGCGGTCGAGGCCGCCGGCGTGAAGCACATGGTCGGCTTCAACTACCGGTTCGCCCCGGCGGTCCAGCTCGCGAAGAAGCTGGTGCAGGACGGACGCATCGGACAGATCTATCACTTCCGCGCCTGGTTTCTGCAGGATTGGATCGTGGATCCGGAATTCCCGCTCGTGTGGCGCCTGCAGAAGGAGATTGCGGGTTCCGGTTCGCACGGCGACCTCGGCGCGCACTTGATCGACCTGGCGCACTTCCTGGTGGGGGATATGCAGGAGGTGATCGGGATGAGCGAGACGTTCGTCAAGGAGCGTCCGGTACCGAGCTCCATGACAGGCCTCAGCGCCAAAGGAAGCAAGGATGCGCCGAAGGGGCCGGTCACAGTCGATGATGCGACCTTGTTCCTGACCCGCTTCGCGAATGGGGCGCTCGGCAGCTTCGAAGCGACCCGCTTCGCGCCGGGCCACCGCTGCACGAACTCCTTTGAGATCAACGGCAGCAAGGGATCGGTGAAGTTCGATTTCGAGCGGATGAACGAGCTGCAGGTCTACTTCACGGACGATGCGGAGGACGTGCAGGGCTTCCGGCGCGTACTCGCCACCGATCCGGCCCATGCATACGCCGAAGCATGGTGGCCGCCCGGCCATACGATCGGCTACGAGCACACGTTCATCCATGAGACGGTGGAGCTGCTGCAGGCCTTGGCGGAAGACCGCCAGCCCGTACCGAACTTCCATGACGGGGTGAAGTGCCAGCAGGTGCTCGAAGCTGTGGATCTCTCGATCGAACAACGCCGGTGGGTGCGTATCGAGGAACTGTAACCGCTTTAATGGAATGTACAATCCGAGGAAGAGGAGAGATCCCAGTGAAGAAAGCATTAATCGTATGGGGCGGATGGCTCGGCCATCAGCCTGAGGAAGTGGCGGGCGTGTTCCGCCGCTTGCTCGAGAACGAGGGCTTCGAGGTGGAAGTCTCGGATACGCTGCAGGCGTTCGCCGACGCGGAGAAGCTCCAGAGTCTGGATCTTATCGTTCCGTGCTGGACCATGGGGGAGATCTCCCAGGAGCTCGTGAATCACGTCTCCGCTGCCGTCCAGAGCGGTGTAGGGCTTGCAGGCTGCCATGGCGGCATGTGCGACTCTTTCCGCACGAATGTAGACTGGCAGTTCATGACCGGCGGCCAGTGGGTCGCGCACCCGGGTAATGACGGCGTGGAATATACCGTGAACGTGAAGCACAGCTCCTCTTCGCTGCTCGAAGGGATCAAGGATTTCGGGGTGAAGACCGAGCAGTATTACCTCCATGTCGATCCGGCGGTCGAAGTGCTCGCGACTACGCGCTTCCCGGTGACGGCGGGTCCGCACTCGCCGAACGGGGCGGTCGATATGCCGGTCGTATGGACGAAGCGCTGGGGGAGCGGGCGCGTATTCTACAATGCGCTCGGCCATCAGGCGGATATCGTAGAGCTGCCGCAGGTCAGCGAGATGATGCGCCGCGGCTTCCTCTGGGCGGCCGGAGGCAAGGGAGCCGCTGCCGGGCAGGAGGGCACGGCGGCCTACACCGGAATGGCTGACAGTCAGTTGTAACTGCTAGGGAGGGAGATGGGAAGTATGGAGAGGAAGCTGAAAGTAGGTATTATTGGCTGCGGTAAGATCAGCAGCATCTATATGGAGAACTGCCGGACCTATCCGGTATTGGAGGTGGCCGCCTGCGCCGACCTTAACGTCAGCCGGGCCGA
This sequence comes from Paenibacillus caseinilyticus, assembly GCF_027533645.1. Lineage (GTDB taxonomy): Bacteria > Bacillota > Bacilli > Paenibacillales > NBRC-103111 > Paenibacillus_G > Paenibacillus_G caseinilyticus. The sequence goes on along the minus strand of NZ_JAQAGY010000022.1, from coordinate 74,900 downwards.
GGCCAGCGCAGCGCAGTATGGCATTCCCAAAGCGTGCAGCGTGTCGGAACTGCTGGCGGATCCCGAGATCGACATCATCATCAACCTGACGATCCCCGCTGCCCATGCTGAGATCTGTATCGCGGCACTGGAAGCGGGCAAGCATGTCTATGTGGAGAAGCCGCTGGCGGTGACCCGGGAGGAAGGGCAGGCGATCCTAGCCAAGGCGAGTGAGAAAGGAAAGCTTGTCGGGAGTGCGCCGGATACATTCCTCGGGGGCGGGATTCAAACGTGCATCAAGCTGATCGAAGACGGCTGGATCGGCACGCCGGTCGCCGCCTCCGCCTTCATGATCGGCCGCGGCCATGAGCACTGGCACCCCGATCCTGAGTTCTACTACGCCAAGGGCGGGGGGCCGATGTTCGACATGGGGCCGTACTACCTCACGGCGCTCATCGCCATGCTCGGGCCGATCCGCCGTGTCACAGGCTCGGCGAAGATCTCGTACCCCGAGCGTACGATCCTCAGCCAGCCGAAGTTCGGCAAGGTGATTCCGGTGGAGACGCCGACCCATGTCGCTGGCGTGCTCGACTTCCACGGCGGGGCGATCGGCACGATCATCACCTCGTTCGACGCGTTCGGCGGGGCGGATGTCCCCCGCATCGAGATCTACGGCAGCCAGGGGACCTTGAGCGTTCCGGACCCGAACACCTTCGGCGGACCGGTAAAGGTGCGGCGCTACGACAGCAAGGAGTGGCATGAGCTGCCGCTGACGCACGGCTATGCGGAGAACTGCCGCGGCCTGGGGGTACTGGACATGGCCTATGCCGTGAAGAACGGACGGCCGGCCAGGGCGGGCGGCGAGCTCGCCTACCATGTGCTCGAAGCCATGCACGGCTTCCATGATGCATCCGAGCAAGGCCGGCATTATGAGATGCAGAGCTCTTGCGAGCGGCCCGCCGCAATGCCGCTTGGTCTGGTCCACGGGGTAATGGATTAGGGCGGAGCAGCGGGAGCTGACGAATAAAGAGCGCAGGAGAAGGTCTCCCTGCGCTCTTTATTCATATTCGTATTGCCCGAACAGGTGGTTTATCCGGATGGCCGGGCATCAAGGGACGACAGCCGTCCGATTTAGGCCAGATGTTCTTTTAAGGTCGTTACGAGCTGGTTCTGCAGGTCGCTCTCGCTGTTCTTCCAAATGATCTCGAACAGGACGCCGAGTCCCGGGAGCACGCGTTCTTCCCCGTCCACGGAATCCGCTATGATTTCGAAGATTTCTTCGTCGCTCTTGTCGTGCACCCGTTGGACGATCGCCTGACGCAGATTTAAGTTCATGATCGATTCCTCACTTTTCTCTTGTCGTCATTTCCACTTCTGTTACTATGCGCACTCCGGGCCTTTTTCATGCCGGGGTGCTCTTTTTTGGTGCGGCGGTTTACTTTTGTTATAATGAGGATAATCGTACATAGGAAGCTCTGTCAGGGAGAATCGGAAAGGGGAAGGACTCATGAAAAAGCAGTTTGTGGTCATCGGCATGGGCCGCTTTGGCACTTCCGTAGCCAAGACGCTCTCCAACCTGGGCTTTGAGGTACTCGCAATTGACAGCGACGAGGTGCGGACGCAGGAAATATCCAATATGGTGACGCATGTCGTCCAAGCGGACTCTACAGACGAAGAGGCGCTTCGGGCACTGGGACTGCGGAATTTCGACGTAGTGGTGGTCGCCATCGGTGAGGATATTCAGGCCAGCATCCTGACGACCATCATCTTGAAGGAGATGGGCGTGCCTAAGGTGATCGTGAAGGCCCAGACCGAACTGCACGGCAAGGTGCTCCGCAAGGTGGGAGCCGACAAGGTCGTCTTCCCGGAGCGGGATATGGGTCAGCGGGTAGCGCATCACCTGATCTCATCGAACATTATCGATTATATCGAACTGTCGGAGGATTACAGCATCGTCGAGATTCTGGCTTCGGGGCAGCTCGTCGGCAAAACCCTGCGGCAGCTCGATATCCGGGCCAAGTACGGATGCAATGTCATGGGCATTAAGACCGGCGACCGGATGAATATTGCCCCCTATGCGGATGATATCATCAAGGTGAATGACATCCTCGTGGTCGTCGGCAAGAATACGGATCTGCAGCATTTTGAAATGACGTTCGGAGAGTAGGAGTCGTGTAGCATGGAGAGAAGAGGAACAGGGAGAGCGGGAGCGGAGGAAGTCATCCGTTCTCTTCAAAATCCGCGGGTCAAGCAGTGGACGGAGCTGCAGAGCCGCAAAGGGCGGGAGAAAACAGGACGATTCCTCGTCGAAGGACACCACTTGGTGCAGGAGGCGCTTCAGTCGGATGCGATGCCTGACACGCTGGTCTACTCCGCCGACCGCCGGGGAAGCTGCCGCGAGCTGCTCGTAGAAGCGGCGAGGCAGGGCATCGAGTGCGTGGCGGTAGGCGAGGAAGTGCTCGCCAAGTGTACCGATACGGGGACGCCGCAGCCCGTCTTCGCGGTCGTGCCGCAGCTGCCGTGGCGGCCGCAGGATCTGCTGCAGGCCAGCGAGCGTGACGGCCTGGTCGTCGTCGTCGACGGCATGCAGGATCCGGGGAACCTTGGCACGATCATCCGCAGCGCGGATGCGGTGGGGGCCTCGGGCGTGCTGCTTGGCAAAGGCACGGTAGACTTGTACAACCCGAAGACCGTCCGCGCGACGATGGGGTCGATGTTCCATCTGCCGGTCGTGCAGGGCGACCTCGCCGAATGGCTGCCGGCTGCCGCGGAGCGCGGCGTGCAGGTGGTCAGCACTTCGCTGCAGGGGGCGGTCTCGTGCTACGAGCACGACTTCCGCGTCCCGACCTGGTTCGTCATCGGCAACGAGGGGCAGGGGGTATCCCCCGAGGTGCAGGAGCTGGCGGAGCACCGCGTGCTGATCCCGATGGCCGGCCGCGCCGAGTCGCTGAACGCAGCGATGGCGGCCACCGTCGTCTTGTTCGAGGCGATGAGGCAGAGGGGCAGCAAGTAGGCTTGGTTTATCGGGGAGAAGCAATAATATGGGGAAGAAACTCTCGAATGAAGGAGAGTTTCTTTTTTTTATATGTGGATCATTACGCATTGACATACTATGGGGGGGTATAGTATAAATGAGATATAAGGAATAACGAACCCAGACCAATCCAATTACGAATGGACATGCGAGTGAAGGGAAAGGTCCGTAAGATCGGTAGTAAGTCTATAGTTAGGGCCTGATTATCGGAGACTTCCTCAATAAAAGCATTGAAGCTGGGCTTAAGTATAGAAAGGAGTTGGATTTATGACCACATCACAGGCGACACTTCAAATAACGGGCATGACCTGCGCGGCCTGCGCCAACCGGATCGAGAAGGGGCTCCGCAAGCTGAGCGGAGTAGAGTCGGCGAACGTCAACTTTGCGCTGGAGAAAGCTACGATTACGTTCGACCCGGCCGCCGTAGACCTGAGCCAAGTCGAGCGGAAGATCGGCGATCTCGGCTACGGGACCTTGAAGGAGACGGCAGAGCTGGCGATTACCGGTATGACCTGCGCGGCCTGCGCCAACCGGATCGAGAAGGGGCTGGGCAAGCTTCCGGGGGTCTCGAAGGCTGCGGTGAATTTTGCGATGGAAACCGCCCATGTCGAGTATTCCGGTGCGGAGGTGTCCGTAAGCGACATGCTTCATAAGGTGGAGCAGCTCGGATACAAGGCGGCCCCGAAGGAAGAGAACGCAGGCGCCGCGGAACACCGGGAGGAGGAGATCCGCAGGCATAAACGCAAACTGGCGGTCTCCGCGGTCTTATCCCTGCCGCTGCTGTGGGCTATGGTGGGCCACTTCAGCTGGACTTCCTTCATCTGGGCGCCTGAGATATTCATGAACCCCTGGTTCCAATTGGCCTTGGCGACGCCGGTGCAGTTCTGGATCGGAGGGCCATTCTATACCGGTGCGTACAAGGCACTCCGCAACCGGAGCGCGAATATGGATGTCCTGGTGGCTCTCGGCACGTCGGCCGCGTACTTTTACAGCATCTATCTGACGATCCAATGGTCGGAGTCCGGCGGCCACCATGTGCCCGAGATGTATTACGAGACCAGCGCCGTTCTGATTACGCTGATCCTCATGGGGAAGCTCTTCGAGTCCCTCGCCAAGGGGCGTACGTCGGAAGCCATCAAGACGCTGATGGGGCTTCAGGCGAAGACGGCCCTGGTGCTTCGGGACGGGGCGGAGATCAGCATCCCTGTCGAAGAGGTAGTCACAGGCGATATCGTGCTCGTGAAGCCCGGAGAGAAGATTCCCGTCGACGGAATCGTCCTGCAAGGGAACTCCTCCGTGGATGAATCGATGCTGACGGGCGAGAGCATCCCGGTAGGCAAACAAGAGGGGGATGCGGTCATCGGCGCCACGCTCAACAAGAATGGATCCCTGCAAGTGAAGGCCACGAAGGTCGGCAAAGAAACGGCTCTGGCCCAGATTATCAAGGTTGTGGAAGAGGCTCAGGGCTCGAAGGCGCCCATTCAACGGGTCGCGGATCAAATCTCCGGCATCTTCGTTCCCATCGTTGTCGGGATCGCTCTAATCGCCTTTGGGGTGTGGTACTTCTTCGTATCTCCCGGCGACTTCGCCGAAGCGCTCGAGAAGGCGATTGCGGTGCTTGTCATAGCATGCCCGTGCGCACTCGGGCTCGCTACGCCGACCTCCATCATGGCCGGCTCAGGGCGTTCTGCCGAAGCGGGCATTCTCTTCAAAGGCGGGGAGCACTTAGAGACGACCCACCGGATCGACACGATCATCCTCGACAAGACCGGAACGGTCACCAAAGGCAAGCCGGAATTGACCGATGCGGTTACGGCGGCAGCCGGGAACGAAGAGGAGTTCCTGCGCCTGGTTGGCACGGCAGAGAAGAATTCCGAGCATCCGCTGGCGGAGGCGATCGTGAAAGGGATTCAGGACCGGGGGATCCGGCTCGGGGCGGCAGACTCGTTCGAAGCGGTACCGGGGTTCGGCATCCATGCGGTGGTGGAAGGGAAGGATCTGCTGATCGGCACCCGTAAGCTGCTGGCGCAGCATGCCATTGACTTTGAGCCCATCCTGCCGCTGATGGAGAGCCTGGAATCCGGCGGCAAGACGGCTATGCTGGTTGCCGTTGACGGTTCTTATGCGGGACTGGTGGCCGTCGCCGATACCATCAAAGAGACCTCGAAGGAAGCAGTCGGACGGCTCAAAGAGCTTGGCATAGAGGTCATTATGATCACCGGCGATAACAAGCGCACAGCCGAAGCCATCGGGAGAGAAGCAGGCATTGACCAAGTGCTGGCTGAAGTGCTTCCCGAGGGGAAAGCAAATGAAGTCAAAAAGCTTCAGGCGCAGGGCCGCAGAGTGGCCATGGTCGGCGACGGGATCAATGACGCTCCGGCGCTTGCCACGGCAGACATCGGGATGGCGATCGGCACCGGTACGGATGTGGCGATGGAAGCGGCGGACGTCACCTTGATGAGAGGCGATCTCAATAGTATTCCGGACGCGATCTTCTTGAGCAAGAAGACCATGGCGAATATCAAGACCAATCTCTTCTGGGCACTGGCTTACAACGTCATCGGCATTCCTATCGCAGCCGCAGGCTTCTTGGCTCCTTGGCTTGCAGGGGCAGCCATGGCTCTCAGTTCCGTGTCGGTCGTACTCAATGCGCTCCGGCTGCAGAGGGTGAAGCTGTAACAGGAAAGAAAGATGTTCGAAAGATGTTCTTTAAGTCGATTTATTTTATCCTGAACAGGGAAGGAAGAAATTCAGATGAGTACGATGAAGATGGGAATCCTGCTGCTGGCTCTGCTCCTCGCTGCGTGCGGCTCAGCCAAGAGCGGTGCCAGCGAGCATGCAGGGCATGGACAGGCCCAAGGGCAAGCGAAGACGGAAGGGCACAGTGCGGGCGCCGAGGGGCATGGGGAGCATACGGGGGCGAGCCAGCCGGCTGCAGACACGCAAGTGGTGTGGAAGCTGAATCCGGAGCAGCCTCAGGCGGGCCAGGACACACAGGTATCCATGGAAGTGCGGGACGCAAAGGGGGAGCCGGTCGAGAAGTTCGATACCAACCACGAGAAACTCATGCATCTCATTGTGGTCAGCAAGGATCTGAGTTATTTTGACCACCTCCATCCTGCTTATGAAGGCAAGGGCCGCTTCGACATTACCACCAAGCTGCCCGCGGGGGGAGAATATAAGCTCTTCGCGGACTATGTTCCTGCCGGAGGTTCTGCCACAACGGGCAGCGAGTGGGTGAAGGCAGAGGGGACTGCGCCTGCCGCTAGGCCGCTGGAGCCGGACAGCCAGCTGACCCGTACGGTGGAAGGGAAGGAAGTCACACTGACCACAGGTACTCTGGCGGCAGGCCAAGAGGTGATGCTCACCTTCCATCTGTCCGACGCGGAGACGAAGCAGCCGATCCGGAACCTGGAACCTTACCTGGGAGCTGTAGGGCATGTCGTGATATTGGATGCGGCGGCCGAGCAGTATCTTCATGTACACCCGGTGGATGAGAAAGCCACAGGACCGGAAGCCCAGTTCATGACCACGTTCCCGAAGAGCGGGACTTATAAAATTTGGGGACAGTTTCAACAAAGCGGCCGGACCTTTATTGTTCCTTTCACTGTAAAGGTGGGTTGAGCTCCCCAGCCGTACGTACCCGTGCCCGCGCAAAAAACACCAGCCGCTGCTAGCGATCCGGCTGGTGTTTTGCTGTTATATGTACTAGGAGGCGACTTCCCGCCGGTCCGCCTGTGCCGCGTCGAAGTGCCGATAGCCCCTCCCATAGAACACGACAGAGCTCAGTACCACGGCGGACATCACCGAGAACAGCGTTTCTCCCCCGTACGCGGTCAGCAGATAGCCGCCGATGATCGGACCGATGAATTGTCCGATATTCGAGAACGACTGCGCTCCGAAATAAGTGCCCCTCATGCCCTCCGGCGCCAGCTTGTCGATCAGCACATTCCCCGCGGGGAACGTCAGAATTTCCCCAACCGTGAAGAGGAACATCGAGAGCATGAACGCCCACCAGGCTCCTGAGAGGGCATACCCGAGATTCCCCAGCGCGAAGAATACGGTTCCCGCGGTGATGGCCGTCAGAGCCGTCCGGTGCTGGAACAGGCGCGAGAGCGGTACCTGCAGCGCGACGACGGTCACCGCGTTCAAGGTCATGAGCAGGGCGAACAGGCCGGCTCCGTCGGCCAGGCGGTCACCCACATACTGCGCCAGCGTGACCATCATCTGCGAATAACTGATGGCGCCGATTATCGAAGCGCCGGTATAATAACGCAGGACCTTATCCTCGCGAATGACGCGCCAAGCTGCCGGGATCGTGACCCCGCTGCGCTGCTCCCCCTCGATCCGGTCGATACCGAACACCCGAAGCAGAATGTAGAGGGCGCAGGCATAGACAAGATAAAGGATGCCGGTCAGCAGAAAAGGAAGCCAGGCCTGCGCCGCCCCGGCATAAGCGCCGGCGAGCGGCCCGATGGCTACGCCGATGTTGACGGCGAGGTAGCGGAGGGAGAAGACGTTCAGCCGTTTCTCCCGGTCGGTGACGTCTGCCATCAGCGCCTGGGATACCGGCTCGTACAGCGATCGGGCCAGCCCGTTCAGCATGTTGAGCAGCATGAACGTGAGCGGCGCTGTCGCCGCGGCGAAGCCCGTGAAGACGACGACCCAAGCGAGCAGGGCCGCCATCAGGAGGCGTTTGCGCCCGAAGCGGTCGGAGAGCGCACCGCCAAGGAAGCCTCCTGCGGTGCCTGCGAGGGAGCCGAGGCCGATAATGGCGCCGATGAGCAGCGGGCCGAGCTCCGATTCCCGGGCTAGATAGATGGCAAGGAAAGGCATGCTCATGGAGGAAGCCGCGCGGGCCATGACCGTGCCAAGGAGCAGCACATGCACGATCGGGTGGTAAGCCCGGATGAATCCGGTGAACCGGTATTTTCCGGATTGAAGCAGCGTGAGAAACATAACGGAAGGAAGGCCTCCTTTTTAACCTTAGGTCAAGCCGCGAATAATTGGGTTTCATTATACAGGAAATATTTGGCGGTGCACAGGGGGGCGTGGATAAGGTCTGCCGCCTGCCTGGAAGAGGCCGCTTGCCCCTGGGGAAGCCGCAGAAAAAAGGGGCCCGGCGTCCCGGCATTCGTGCGATTCCGGATTTCTATGGGTAATGTTTGTTATACTACATAGGAGCGTGTCAGATTTTAGGAGGCTTAGGCGATGCACATCCCTTCGTTGCTGCTCGGACTGGTCTTTATTCTGAATATCATCTTGGCTCTGATCGTCATTTTCAAGGAGAGGCGGGATATCGGATCTACCTGGGCCTGGCTTCTCGTGCTGTTCTTCATTCCCCTGCTCGGCTTCGTTTTGTATCTGCTTCTGGCCCAGAATTTGAAGCGGTACCGGCTGTTTCAATGGGAAGATCTGCACAAGATTGGTATCCATGAGATTGTCGGCACCCAGCTGGCACAGATGGACTCGAGGGAGTTCGGGTTCCGCAACCAGGCGGCAAGCCGCAACCGGGAGCTGATCTATATGCACCTGATCAACAATCAGGCGCTGCTTACCGAGGAGAACCGGGTCGAGCTCTTCACCGACGGCAGGGCGAAGTTCGACCGGCTGTTCCGGGATATCGAAGAAGCGCGGGAGTATATCCATCTGCAGTATTACATCATCCAGAATGACAAGCTGGGCAGCAGGCTGATCGAGGCGTTAACGAAGAAGGCGAGAGAGGGGCTGAAAGTCCGCGTCCTGTACGATGAACTGGGGTCCCGGGGACTGAACAAGCGCTTCTTCCGTGACTTCCGCGCGGCCGGCGGAGAGGCGGAGGCCTTCTTTCCGTCGAGATTCCGTCTGCTCAATTACCGTCTGAATTACCGCAACCACCGGAAGCTCGTCATCATCGACGGCACCACAGGGTACGTGGGCGGTTTCAACGTGGGGGACGAGTACCTCGGGCTGCATCCGAAGTTCGGATACTGGCGTGACACGCATGTGCGCATTCAAGGGCCGGCTGTCTATGCCATGCAGATCCGGTTCATCCTGGATTGGAATCAAGCCTCGCAGGATTACGATATCACCTATGGGCCGGGTCTCTTCCCGGCTCTGGAGAGCGGCGGGGAGGTAGGGGTCCAGATTGTCACGAGCGGTCCTGATACGGAGTTCGAGCATATCAAGAACGGATACCTGAAGATGATTTCTTCCGCGAAGTCATCCATTTATATCCAGACCCCCTATTTTGTTCCCGATGCCAGTATTCTGGATGCGCTGCGGATCGCTTCCCTGTCCGGCGTGGAGGTGAACATCATGATTCCCGATAAACCGGATCACCTCTTCGTGTATTGGGCATCGCTCTCCCATATCGGGGAGCTATTGAAGACGGGAGCCCGGGTGTATCAGTACGGCAACGGGTTCATCCATGCGAAGACGCTGGTGGTCGATGAGCAGATCGCTTCGGTCGGGACGGCGAACATTGACGTCCGAAGCTTCCGACTGAACTTCGAAGTGAACGCCTTCCTCTATGATGAAGGAATATCGCGTACATTGACCGCTGCCTTCCAGGATGACATCCGGGTGTCCCGCCTCCTCACGCTGCAGGAGTATGAGCGGCGGTCCGCGTGGATCCGCGCGAAGGAATCGGTCTCGAGGCTGTTGTCTCCCATCTTATAAGGGGGAGGCCGAAGCAATCGCAAGGAATGGAAGGAGAGAGAAAAGGGTGGTTGGAAATCATCGATGGATTACGCCGCCACGCATACTGGCTGCAGGCTTTGCCTTCATCATAGGGATCGGCACGCTGCTGCTTGCCCTGCCTGCGGCTTCGGCCAGCGGGCGGCCGATCGCTGTGATGGATGCTTTGTTCACTGCCGTCTCGGCCACGTGTGTAACCGGTCTGGTCGTCATGGACACGGGAACCAGCTTCTCGTTGTTCGGGCAGATTGTGATCCTGGTCATGGTTCAGCTCGGCGGGATCGGCTTCATGACGACTGCGACATGGATCGCTCTCGCGCTAAGACGAAGGATCTCGCTGCGGGACCGGCTGGTTCTTAAGGAATCCCTGAACCAGAACACGGTGGAAGGGATCGTCAGGTTGATTATCAAGGTATTCATCTATGCAGTTACGGTGGAGAGCGCTGCGTCTGTCGTCTTCGCGCTGCAGTGGTCAGCGGAGATGCCTTGGAAGCAGGCTCTTTACTACGGTCTGTTTCATTCGGTCTCGTTGTTTAATAATGCCGGCTTCGAGATTATCGGGGGCTTCGCTCCCTATGTGCAGCATGTGGGCATCAACCTCGTCTCGATGTTCCTGATTGTGGCCGGCGGCCTGGGGTTCATCGTCATGTCCGATGTCGTCGATTATCCGCGTACCCGGAAGCTGTCCCTGCACAGCAAGGTGGTCCTGGCGATGTCGGGGATTCTGACGGTGATCAGCACGGTCATTTTCCTCGTCTTCGAATACGGGAACGCCCGGACACTGGGCGGTATGGATTGGGATGCGAAGCTGCTTGTATCCGTGTTTCACGCGATCAGCCTCCGTTCGGGAGGTATCAATACCGTAGATATTGCCGGATTGGGCCCGGCAACCCAGTTCATGATGGTCATTATGATGTTCATCGGGGCGGCGCCGGGTTCGACGGGAGGCGGCTTGAAGATTACGACATTCGCCGTGCTGGCCGGTGCCGTAAGGGCTGCCATGGCGGGCAAGGAGGATGTGGTGCTGTTCCGCAACCGCATCCCGAAGCAGGACATTCAGAAGGCCGTGACCTTGACGGTCATCGCCGTGGGAACCATTGTGCTGGCGACGATGCTCCTGTTAACCGTACAGGATGAAGACTTCATGACCGTGCTCTTCGAGACGACATCGGCTTTCGGAACGGTGGGGCTGAGCATGGGGCTGACCCCGAACCTGACACCGGCGGGCCAGGTGATCATTATGCTGCTGATGTTCACCGGAAGGGTGGGCCTCGTCACATTGGCCTTCGCGATTCAGAGCCGGCCGGGCAAGGAATTGTACCGGTATCCGGAAGGCAAAATTACGATTGGATGATGTGATGCGCCGCTGATTGATGTGATGCACCGCGAATACCCCAAAAAGCCGACGCCAGAAGAAGCAGGCGTCGGCTTTTTGGGGTACGACAGAAGGGGCAAGTGTCTGAAGTGAAGAGGGGGCCAGCTTACGACAGGGCGGACAGGATCCGCTGCAGCTCGGCTGCCGTGCGGGGAGGCGTCCGGCTGTCCCGGACGGACGCCGGGAGCGCCTCCCACAGCCCTAGGAGCAGGGGCGGCTCGATACCGATCGCACGCAGCTCATCCTTGCGGGCGAACACCTCGTGCGGCGTGCCTTCGATCAAGGAGCGTCCCCCGTCCATGACGAGGACCCGGTCGGCCCAGGCATACGCCAGATTCGTATCGTGCGTAGCCATGACGACCGTCACGCCGTCCCGGTGCACCCGGTCCAGCTCATCCAGGAGCCCGCGCTCCGAAGCCGGATCCAGGTAGGCCGTAGGCTCGTCAAGCAGCAGCAGCTCGGGCTCCAGTGCGAGCACGCCAGCCAGGGCGGTCCGCTTCTTCTGGCCGAGGCTGAGCTGGTGGATCGGCGTATCGGCCAGCGGGGCAAGCCCCATCGACTCCAGCATGCGGCCGGTGCGGCGCCGGATCTCCTCCTCGGCGACTCCGATATTCCGCAGCCCGTAGGTGATATCCTCGTAAGGCGTATTCAAGATGAGCTGGTGCTCCGGATCCTGGAAGACCAGCCCGACCTGCTGCCGCCAGGCACGCAGGTCTTTGGCGTGATAAGAGACCGGCTGGCCTCTCCGGAGCAGCCTGCCGGCCTCCGGCCGATGGATCCCGATGGCTTGGAGGAAGAAGGTGGACTTGCCGCATCCGTTGTGGCCGCAGATCGCCGTTCTCAGCCCGGTATGAATCGCAAGCGAGAGGCCGCAAAGGGCCTCTGTTCTTGTACCCGGGTAGCGGAAGCTGACGCCGTCCGCTTCCAGCAGGGGAGCCTGCGTCTGAGCCGGGTGGTCTGTGCTGGTCCTCATAGGAGTCCCCCCCAGCGGAGCAGGGCTTCCGCCGTGCAGAGCAGCACCGCGCCGAGAACGGCTTCACGCCGGTAGCGGGCCGGCAGCGGGGTGCCCCGGACAGGGGCCGGCAGAATCTCGCCCGTGTATCCCCGCGAGGCCAGGCCGTGCGATAGTCCTCTATAGCGTTCCATCGTCCGGCCGAACAGGCGGAACACGAGCACAGCCGTGTCCTGCAGCCGTCGCCGGAAGCCGTATTGTCCGCCCCTGGCCTGCTGGGCAGTGTACAGCTGCTGCGCGGTATCCGTGAGGAGGAAGAGGAAGCGGTACATGATCTGCATAAGCTCCAGTACCAAAGACGGCACCCGGAGCGTTCTCAGCACGAGCAGCAGCTTCGGGAACGGCGTCGTCAGCATCAGGAAGAACATACAGCAGAGGCCGGAGAGCATCCGCAGGAACAAAGAGCCCGCTGTCTGCAGGCCCGATTCGGTGAAATAAACGGTCCACGAAGGCAGCGCGGCGAGCGTCCAGCGGGCCCCGGTACCCGGGGATCCGGCGGGAGCGAACTCGATGACCAGCGCAGGCAGGCTTGCGGCATAGAACAGACAGGCGCTGCCGAGCAGCGTAAGGTAGAAGAAGAGCGGAACCCGGGCATGGCGTACCGTCCAGTGTACCATCCAGAGGATGATGAGCAGCTGGACGGGCGCATGGGCCTCGTAGGAGAAGAGCAGCAGGCCGGCAGCCAACCCGCATTTCCACAGCGGAGAGACGTCCTGCATCCGGTTGGTGTACGATATCGTATCGATCTGCCGGATCATGACGCGTCGTTCGTTCCCTTCGATTTGGCTGATCTGCCTTTGAAATAGCCGATGACATAGCCGATGAAACCGGCGCCGGCGGCGGCCTGAAGGGCAAAGAGCATACTCTCGGTTTCGGCCGGAGGCTCCATCAGCGGCGTGAACCAAGGCTTATAGGAAGGGGCGAGCGTGCCGATCATTTCCTCGGCCGCCCCGTCGGCGCCTCCGAACTCTCCCTGGACGAAGAGCAGGGGCGCTGCTGCCAGCAGGACGACGGCGGTGAGCAGCAGCAGGCTTTTGGCGGTATTAGTCATGAGTGCGGACTCCTTTCATTCGGCGCTGCAGCACGGACAGCTCGCCTGGACTGTAAGCCTGCAGCCAGTTCCAGATCAGGACCGTCAGCAGCCCTTCGGTAATGGCGAGCGGCACCTGCGTGACCGCGAAGATGCTTCCGAATTTGACCAGCGAGCCGAGGAAGCCGCCGCTTTCGGCAGGGAACGCCAGGGCCAGCTGTACGGACGTGACGATGTAGGTGGTCAGGTCAGCGGCTGCTGCTGCGGCAAAAATGGACAGCTTCGGTCTGCCGGAGAGGTTCGACAGGGAGCGGTACACCGCATACCCGACCATCGGGCCGGCTACCGCCATGGAGAAGGCATTCGCGCCGAGCGTGGTCAGACCGCCATGGGCCAGCAGCAGCGCCTGGAAGAACAGCACGATGGAACCAAGTACGCTCATGGGGAGCGGCCCGAACATGACGGCCCCGAGCCCGGTGCCGGTAGGGTGGGAAGAGCTGCCCGTCACCGACGGGATCTTGAGGGCCGACAGCACGAAGGTGAAGGCGCCGGCGAGGCCGAGCAGGAGCTTGAGCTCGGGCGCTTCCCGCGTGATCCGGGTGATCGCCCGCAGGCCCAGCACGAAGAACGGCAGGAACGCCGCCCACCAGAACAAGGCCCAGCCGAGCGGCAGGAAGCCCTCCATAATGTGCATAGCATAGACGGATTCCGGCGATCCGAGCAGCAGATAGACGGTGAGTCCGAGGATAAGAAGCAGGGTGTGGACCCCTTTGGAACTTTGGCTGATCACTTGCATTCCTCCCGTGATGATGATGGCATAAACACAAAAAACCAATCCCAGGGGATTGGTCACGGGTACGTCGCAATAGACGGCAACGTGCTCTATTGCCGCATCATGGCTCGTACACCTCACCTTTCCGCGAAGGCGTCTGGGTGCATGGATTAGGTAGGTCTCCTGGCTCTCGGTTCTTCGTCTTGCGCCCGTCTTCCCTGATGTTCTGTGCCATCAAGTGACATGGGTGGGCGGGGACTCCCCGAATACAGTGGCGGGACCGCTCGGGACTTTCACCCGATTCCCTGTTACCCCCGGCACTATGCCAGGGCACCTAATCTTTTCCTCCTCAACGTAACATAAAGTAATGACTTTGTCCAACATATGTGCTACTTTTTAGTTAATTTGTGTCACGAAAAGAAGGGCCGTTTTTTCGCTGCATTACCCGAGAAGGGAGTATGGGGAGATGGCCCTCGTCCCCCACTCCGCTCTTATGACGCGCGGACAGGCCAGCGGATCATCCGCTGGCCTCTTCGGCATACCCGGGCGGGGCGCTTATTTGCGCTTCGCCTTTTTCTTCGGAACCTGGCTGACCGTTGCCTCGACACCCGGGATAACCGGGGAAGGGCAGAATTCGTCGCGGACCGTATACGTTACGATGTGACATGGAACCGGAACGCAGTGATGCCGGTTGACGATCTCCACGTTGTGGATCACTTCCACAATTTGGGGATGGTAGAAGTCGCGGTATACCGTGCGCGGAGGATCGACGACCCGGCGGGTAGGACACTTCGGACAAGACATTTGGTTTCACCCCGTTTCTCTTTGGGAACTCCATACCAGTGTATGTGTCCCCGGGGCATTCGGTCTGTTTGTTTGTCCTGGTCCGCGTCAGGAAATGACTTTGGTTTCCTTCGCTTTCTCCGCCGCCCGCCGGGTATAGGGACCGAGCGGCTTCTTCAGCCCGAGCGCCAGCGCATAGCTGACCGGGATGAAAGCGAGCAGGCCGAGCGTATCCCGGACGACCGTCTTCGGCAGCATGCCGCCGACCGTTTCCCTCAGCAGGGAGATGGCGTACGTGAAGGGGACGTAGGGATTCACGCTCTGGAAGAACGGCGACGCGGTGCTGATCGGGAACGTGCCGCCGGAGCTCGTGAACTGGAGCACCATGAAGATGATCGCGATGCCCTTGCCGGTGTTGCCGAAGACCGACACCAGCGTGTACGTGATCGTGACGAAGACGGCGCTGATCAGGACGGCGAAGAGGACGAACCAAGTCTTATCCACCACGTAGGCTTCGAGCAGCAGCAGATCGCCGACTGTCAGACAGACCGCTTGCATGGCTCCGATCGTCAGGAAGGTCAGCAGCCGCCCAAGGTACAGCTCGTAGCCCTTGTAGAGGCCGTAGGAAGCATCGACATCGATCCGCAGCAGCGAGATGAGCAGCGTGGCGCCGACCCAGAGCGACAGTACGGCATAGAAGGGGGACATCGCGGACCCGTAATTCGGGATGGGGTATTTGCGGTTCTCCTCAATGAGCACGGGGCTCGCAAGAAAATCGCTCTCCTGCCGGATATCGCCCCGCAGCAGACGGGCGAGCTCGTCGATATCGCCGCTGCGTCCCTTCACCTCCCGGATCTTATCCGCCGCCTTGCGTACGGCGCTGTCGAGCGCGGGAAGCTCCGTGCGGACGAGATCTGCCGCCTGATGCACACCGGACTCCACCAGCGGGAGCTTCTCGCGGATGAGAGCGGACATCCGCCGAATCTCCTCCTCGGTCTTCGGCAGGTCGTCCCGCACATAATCCGCCGCTTCGTGTACCCGCTGTCCGACCTTGGGCAGATCATTCTGGATGAAAGGCACCGACCGGTTCAAGGCATCCGTGAACCGCGTCATGTTGTCCCCGATGGCGGCTGCGGCTTCGCTGACGCCAGCCCGGATCTGGGGAAGGTCCCCGGACAGCGCCGCGAGCTGCTCCTGGCCGAAGGCGATCCCGGCCTGGGCGTCCTTGAGCAGTGCCTCGATATTCGGCATCTGGCCGGCTGCCGTCTGCAGCACGTCGGCGGCATTCTTCGCCGCCTGCTCGAGACGTGTCAGCGCTTCGGCGGCCGCGGGGACGATCTCGCTGTCGTAGCGGGCCAGGATCCGGCCGAGGTCCGCGCTGATGTCCTTGGACAGGGCATTCAGGGACTTCACGAGCTCCTTGGCCGGCTGCTCCCCCTGCCGTAGCGCCGAAGCGATACCGTGGGTGAGCCCCAGCTGGCGGTTCATCTTAGCCTGGGTATCCTTCAGCCGCGTGACGGTGTCCGTCAGCACGGGGCTCTGCAGGCTGCCATTCAGCCGCGTCAGCAGGTCGATGGTCGTGCCGAGGGCCTGGGTGCCCGCGGTAAGGCGGTCCTCCACGAAGGAGAGCAGGGCCAGGGCCGCCTGCGGATCGAGGTCCGCCGCTTGGAGCGCCGCCGTCAGCTGGGTCACGGCATCCGCCGTTTGCTGCAGGAGCAGCAGATTCTGCTTCACCACGGGCGGGATCGCGGCGAGGGCCGCATGGTGCTTCTCCAAGAAGCCGGAGAGCCCTGCAGCGAAGGCGCTTCCGTCAGCGGCAAGAGCCCCCAGCTTCGGCAGTGCAGCCAGTGCCGCATCCACTACGGCTCCGGCTTTGCCGGCATCCTCCGAGGCTATCTTCAAGGCATCCTCCACTTTATAGAAGTTCCGGTCAAGCTCCGTTACCAGGCCGGCCGCCCTCTGCAGCTCGGGCAGCTTCCCCTGCAGCCGGACGATGGCGTCCCCCGCTGCCAAGATCTGAGGCCAGTGCTCTTCCACCTTCAAGACGGCGGCGCCCGCCTCCTCGAGCTGCGGAATCCGCTCTTCGAGCCCGGCGACCCGTTCTGCCTTGGCATGGATCTCCGGCAGCCTGGCTTCGAGCGCCAGCACTTTCTGTCCCATAGCGGCGATCTCCGGCAGCTGCGCCTCGAGCGCCAGTACGCCGTTCTCTACCCGGCGGATGCTGGGCAGCTGCTCCTCCAGCTGGATACCGGCCTCCCGAAGCTGGGTCAGGACGGCTTCGCTGGCGGTAGAGATGAAGTTCTCCCGGATCTGTGCCGTTACGGAAGAGGCTCCGCTGCCGGTGATTTTGGGGGCGACGGCATTGATTTTTTCATTAACCGTATAGACAATGGCAGGTTTCTGCGGCTGTCCGCTGAGGATACTGGTCATCTTGGCGGAGAAGTCCGGAGGAATGAGCAGGGAAGCGTAATAATCTCCTTCATCCACGCCCCGCTCCGCTTCCTCCTCGTCCACGAAGGTCCAGCCGAGCTTCTTGTTTTCCTTGAGGCTCTTGATCACCTCTGAGCCCACATTCAGCGTCTTGCCCTGCACTGCGGTTCCTTCGTCCAGGCTCGTCACGGCGACTTTGATGCCGGCGGTGTTGGCGTAGGGATCCCATACCGCCACGAGATTCACCCAGTCGTAGACGGAGGGCAGCAGCATCAGGGCGATCATCAGGAAGATGCCGGTGGGCACCTTGACGATATTGCGCCAGTCTTTGGCATAAATCTCGAAGATCTTCATGACTCGGTTTCCTTCCTTTAGCTCGATTGGTTTAATTTAACCATCGGCAGCGGAGGCGATGCAGTGTAGAGGCCGCTTTAGGGATGCGCCATTCGTGTGTACGGATGAATAAATAAAATGCCAGTTAGTATCCAATGGTTAGCTGACTTCATATAATACACCAACTTGGGCGGGAGGTCTTTTAACGTGCATGACAGCGGTCCATTAGTTGGCATTCAAAGCGAGAAACTGCAGGATATCATCCAAAAGAGCGTCGTGTTGGTAAAACTCTATGAAACGTTACTCATGGAGGCTCCTACCGAAGCAGAAAAGAAAAGGCTGAGGCAAATGCATACCGATAGCATGAAGGCCCTTTCGGACACGGCCTCCCTGTACATGAAATTAACCGGAAAACCGCCGACCATTTTACCAGTCACCCTACCTAGTTTTGCAAAATATATGGACGGGATTGAAACGGCCATACTTTATAACATCTATCTTTCTAGGCAATATGTGCAATTGACATCTACGGTCGTACCCGAGTTATTAAGTTTGGTTTTGAGAATTTCCGCAGAAAAAAACACCCAAGCCGCGAATTTAAGTTTTATTTATGCAACCCGCTTAAGCGGCAAACAGGAATTACTCCATGGATGAACAGGTGGTTTTCAAGTGAATCAATGCGGAACAATCTATGGCGTTTCTTTAGAGCAGTTGCAAGAGCAGGCAAGGCTGCTGCTTGAAATCAACGGATATTACGATCAACTGGTTGGCATGGCCCCCGATCAAGAACAGGCGGATCTTCTGAAGAAGCTCAGAACCGAAAATGCCCTGAACATGAAAAGAATCGGCGAATTATATCAAGCCATCTCCTGTACCGAACTGAAAATTCCACATGTAAAATCACCCCATGTTAAGAATTACTTAGAAGGATTGAGTAAAGTAAGATCGCTCGAAGAGGAAATACTCCCTAAATTTGTAACCATGTATTTAGGAGCTCCAAACATCTACTATACGGCTGAATTTACAAGTATCAGAGGCATCATTGCTGTTCTCGCGTCTACCCCCTTTCTGCACGGATCGCTGCTGCAATACTTGATTACCAAAAATTTATTCCCAAACCGGGGTGAAAATCAATATGACCCAGTGCGGAAAAATGTTGGGAATTACTCCTGAACAAATCATCGAAAACTTGAAATCGGTTATGGAATCCCAGAAGCATAATGAAAGGCTGCTTGCTCTAACAAAAGATCCCAGGCAGGCTGAGATCATAAGGGTGCTCATTCAGGATAACAGAACAAACTTTGACGTATTAAAAGATGTATACAAGCAAATGACATGCGATCCGCTAGTGCTTCCTTCTATCACCGAGCCTACATTTACAAGCTATTTGGAAGGAATTCAACTTGCGATTATGCAGAAAGCTGAACAATTCGATCGTTTGTTGCACCTATATTACACCACGACTTCGGAAACCATTCAAAAAGCTATTCTTTTTCAAGCATCTATGATACTCGTTCATTTGAGATACCTGGATTATCTCCTTATTAAAAATTCAAGCCAACAACAGGATACTCTCAGCCACAGAACCGAACATCCATTTCAAAGATGACGCCCATGCCGGGCATACCAAATAAATCCCGACAGACTCTGGTCGGGACTTATTTTTCCTTTGTCTTTGTTTCTCCAACTGAAATAGCCCTGTACTCCCACAGAACCTTTTCGATTTCTTCAGACTGCGTTTGCCTGCACTGTATGATGACAACCACTTCTGGTTTGGGTCTGCCGGGAGAGCGGGCTGTTTTTTGCTTTTTATGACTAACGATTGCAACTCCCCCAAAACCGATACCAAACCCTAAAATGGCGTAAAACAATCCCCAAAGTATGGGGCCTAATGTGAATACGAATCCAATGCTTGCCCCAACCACCCCGAAAGCTGTGGCCAGAGCCATTCCGACTTCAAAGGCGCGGGCATTCCGTTCTTCCGATCTGAATGTGAGCTGTCTGGGATCGGGTGCGTATAGTTTCATCGGTATAGAAAGAATATCGCTTTTTTCAACACCCATTTTTTCCACAACAGCTAATGCTTCTTCAAGCTCGAGGGTTTGCTCAAATGTGCTGACTAGTAACATCTTCCCCTCCTGTTAAAGGGAAAATGCGGATATTCTCTCCCTTATAGCGTTCTTCAAAATATTGCTGTTGTTCAACCATAAACAGATGATTTTGATCAACTGCTAAAATGTATCCGTAATACACAGAACCCCCGAGAACCGATGGCATATATAGCAGCCACTGTACGTTTAGTACCGCAATCGATTCTTCAAAACGTCCATAAAACAGCAAATATATCGAATCGTAGAAATTGGCCATGGAGGCAAAAATCCACCACCAAAGTACGTTATAAATGCCAAGTGCGACTTTTTGGTTATACAATAGCCCCAGTCCCGGAAAAGCAAATGACCAAAATGCACCCATGATCGGGTTTTTTCTTTCTAGGAACTGGATTTCCACCGGATGAATAACCATCGGCTTTATTCGGGCATTTTCAAGCTCAGCCAGATGACTAACCCGGTTGTATGTAAGCGTGGAGCGGTAACTGTTCCACAAAGTGAAAATATATATCACTAAGTATCCATACATCCAACGGGGCTGCAGGGTTGCTTTGGCCAAATCAAAACGTCCGCAAAACGAATACACCATTGCTTCGTTAAAGCGACTGAGCAAATTAACAAAAACCTCTGCTAACGTGAGCAGGATGCCTCGTGCGTATTGACCATGTAAAACCTTTCCGAAACCGGAAAATGAGGCAGCCCACCACAAAGCTAAGTAGGGGCTCCGCCTCCAAAGATAAGTGATCCCATCAGCACTATGGAGCAGACGAGGCCTTCTTGGTGTTTTGTCATTATTCAAAAAAACACCCTCCAAAACATAATACTTACATCCCATTATGGGGGTTTTTCTTAGACCTTAAACATTGGGGAATTCCACCCAAGCCATATATGTATTTATTTTCCATTTTATTCGAAGGGGCAATCACCCGGTTTCATCTCGGGGAATAGCCTGAAGTAAACCGTTCGCTGGAGGAATGTGTTATGCGCTCGTACTACGGTGATATCACGAAATGTGAATCTTTACCCTTGGAGTTTCCGCTTCAAGATCAACCCGGTCAGCCTGGGATTGAATCGATGATGATTCCAAGACCGGTGTCAGAAAATCCCCTTCACTACGGGACAGGGAAATTACGCGGCAAAGTGGCTATCATTACCGGAGGAGACAGCGGAATCGGACGCGCTGTCGCTTATTTGTTTGCCAAAGAAGGCGCAGATATCGCCGTCGTTTACCTGAATGAGCATAGTGATGCCATGGAAACAAAGGAGCGCATTCGGCAGCTGGGCCGCAGATGCTTGACCTTCGCCGGTGATGTAGGCCACGAATCGTTTTGCCGACAGGTCGTCCAGCAGACGGCAGCCGAATTCGGCAGAATCGACACCTTGATTAATAACGCCGGTGAGCTTCACGTTATGTTGAACTTTGAGCAATTGTCTGCAGAACAGCTTGAACGTACGTTTAGAACGTAAGCGTCAAACTCTCCACACCTTCAACTACTAACCTAGCTATGAGATCATGAGATTAACCTGAATACGGAGGGTAACTCATGAATGCCAAAGAACAACGCAGACAAGATTGGCACACACGTATCGCAGCCTATCGGGCAAGTGGCCTCACGATGAAAGCTTGGTGCTACGCAAATCATTGTTCTGTCGAACAATTGAAATATTGGCTGTACAAAATAAAGCGCGTATCATCCTCGGCTACTCCAGATCCAAAGACTTCTCCCGTACAGTTTGTACCTCTTGCCACTGTAGATCCACCTGGAAGCGTTTCTCCTGCTTCTTCTCTAATCCTTCATATCGGTGAAACCAGTATCGAGCTTCATTCCGGCTTTGACCCAATGCTTTTGCGCGAAGTGATTCACGCGCTTACTTCACCATGCTGACCTTTCCAAGCCATCAGCGTGTGTTTCTTGCTTGTGGTTCCACCGATCTGCGCAAGTCGATCGACGGACTTGCTGCCATCGTTCAGGAAAGCTTTGGTCTGAATCCGTTCTCCTCCGGCTTATTCGTATTCTGTAACCGGGCATGCAACAAGCTCAAAATTCTATATTGGGATCACAATGGGTTCTGGCTTTACTATCGCCGCCTAGAACGTGGAAGATTTCAATGGCCTATAGGCAAGGAAGACGTAGTAGCCATTTCCAGCAGGGAGCTTCGCTGGCTGCTGGATGGTCTTTCACTTAGCCAGCAGCAAGCCCATCCCAAGGTTAATGCCGTTACCGTCATTTAGACACATCTTTGTAATCATTTCGTCATAGGAAATTACAGGGAATAGGTTTTTGCCTGATGGCGGCATTCGCGACCTGCCCTGCAGTATCAGAGACAGCGAGGCATGGAAGCCGATCGTGTTCACCGATGCGGTTGCACGCCAAGTAAGCGGTCGTGCGGTGGAGGAAACGCGCGGCGTGCTTGAATACATTCAGCATATCGAAATTTCCGAACTGCTTGAATATACCATATCAGCGGCAATAAATATTTTTTGTACTTATGGTCATTATTATATTTTGTGAATTTTCCGTGTAATATCAATATATTAAGTTATAAATAACCCCGGTCTGTATACAAACCCGAATAAATATTGAACCTATGGTCATAATTGTTTACGTGAGGAAAGCGGTTGTGATAAAATAAAAAGGACAATAACCGGATTATAGCAAGCGACAGAGGGGAGATAGAAACGAATGAATCGCGAGCTGAAGAAGGAACAGACAAGGCAGCGGATTAAAGATGCCGCGCTTTCGCTGTTTGCCGAGCAGGGATATGAAACGACAACAATTGAACAGGTGGCTAAGCTCGCAGGTGTCGCCAAAGGAACTTTTTTTAACTATTTCGCTTCGAGAGACGAGCTTATTTGTGAGCTGCGGAGTATCTTAGTCATGAACGAGGTGGCGAAGCTGAAGGACAAGCCGGGACCGTTAATCCCGCGCATGCGAATGTTCATATTCGAGCTTGTGCAGCAGCTGCCGCATAATAAATCGGTGACGCGAGCGCTATTTCAAGGCTTCTTAGGGAGCGGTCCGGCGCTTGAACTTATTGAGCAGCTGATGGAAGCCATCGTTCCGCTTATATCGCATGGACAAGACAATGGGGAGCTGCGTAAAGACATGCCGGCTACGATGATCGCCCGGCTTACGATACAGACATATTACGGAGCGTTGATCGTTTGGTCGATGAGTAATGAAGACGAGGGGCTTAACGAGCAGATTGCGATCACGTTCGATCTGTTTTTCAAAGAAATTGCAGCTTAAAAGCGGCTTGAAAAATGAACTCCCGGCAGGCGTAAACGGCCGGAGGGGAGTTCATCCATTCATTCATTGGAAGATGCCTGAGAAGGAGGATTAACATGATTTACGATTGTGCAATCATTGGCGGGGGCCCGGCTGGACTCAATGCAGCATTAGTTCTAGGCAGGGCAAGGAGAAACGTAGCTTTGTTCGATCATAACAAGCCACGAAATGCCGTTACGCATGCTTCACATGGTTTTCTTACACGCGATGGTGTTACACCAGCAGAATTTCGGCGTGTCGCATACGAGGAGGTGCTGAAGTATCCGTCAGTAGAGCATCATCCCGTTGAAGTTACGGATATTCGCAAGCTTAATGCAGGATTTTTAATATCTACACACGAGGGGGAACAAATTCAAGCTCGCAAGCTATTGTTCGCTTCAGGCTTGCAAGAAACATTGCCAGATATCCCAGGTGTCAGGAATTTATATGGAAAAAGCCTCTTTTACTGTCCATATTGTGACGGCTGGGAACTCAGGGACAAATCGTTATTTGTGTTGTGGGATCATCCCCGCGTGTTCCAACATGCAAAGTTGCTCTATAATTGGAGTCGCGATCTTATCGTCTGTACCAATGGCCCTGGCATTCTGACTAATGAACAAAAGCAAATATTAGCTTCCCGTGACATCGTTGTCTCTGAACAATCTGTATCAGCTTTTCATGGTAGTGATGGCAAGTTGCGGCTAGTGGAGTTCACGGACGGATCTAGAATAGAGAGAACAGGCGGATTCATTGCACCTAAGTGGGTCCCACGGGCTGGTTTTCAACAAGAACTTGGTTATGCGGTAAACGATCTAGGTGGAATCCTAACCGATGGAATGGGAAAAAGTACGGTACCTGGTTTATTTGCAGCTGGGGAAGTGACCACTGGATTCCCCTCACAACTCATCGTGGCTGCTGCGGCTGGCAGTATTGCTGCCGCCAGCATTAATCTGGAATTGACAGAAGAAGCCTTTAGTTCCTGAAGGGCTTGAGGTCTCATAGTTAAGCCCACGGCCTGTGACCAGATGTGGGCTATTTGACGCTTACTTTAGAACCAATGTTTTTTCTTACTTTTATTTTGCAAAAGCGGTCGCCCCGCATCTGAAAGCAGGGGGTACCATTATCAATACGAGCTCGATTGCGGCCGTCGAAGGCTTCCCCGGATTTGTCGATTATTCCGCATCCAAGGGGGCTGTTTCCTCGTTTACCCGCGCTCTAGCGGTATCTCTTATCCCTAGGGGGATTCGAGTCAACGCCGTTGCGCCGGGAACCGTTTGGACCCCTCTTGCTGCATCATCGTATCCGCCCGAGGTCTATCAAACCTATGGAAGCATTACTTTGGTCAAACGAACAGCTCAGCCAGTAGAAATCGCACCGGCCTATTTATACTTAGCCTCCGGCGATTCTTCCTATGTGATCGGTCAAACGATTCATGTTAACGGCGGCGCGTTTTTGGGGAATTGAGGCTGATATCCCTGATATACGCAACAAGTGTCTCCATACGCTCAGAATCCCTGGGGTCTTCAACATTGTTTGTATCGATTCACGTATATGTGGCTTAGAAACGGAGACAATTTCTGGTTTTTTGTGACGACTGTCGGGGAATCAAGAGTGTATGGATACAGGTTTTTCGGCGGAAGATGGAATCCATATTCCATTGCATTGAGAAATGTGGTTTCCTTCCATTGTTCCCCGATTCCAACGCTATACTAAAACAAACACGGCTTCCTCCAGCTCGGGAATGCGCTCCTCGAGACAGGCGACATTCTCCGTTTTGGAGCGGATGGCGGGCAGCTTCGCTTGGACCTCCAGCTCCTTCTGCCCCCTAGCCGCGAACTCCGACAGTCAGGCTTCCTGCGCCAGCACGCCGTCTTCTAAGTGGCTTCGTTTGTCCTCCGCGGCCCCCGGGTAAAAAGAGTCATGCTGCGTGTAGAAAGGGCGGCATTCTGCCTATACTACCAAGATGAGACGGCAGGAATGAAAAACCGAACCAGGGAGGATGAGAAGCATGACACAGCTGGATCAGATCACGGCATGGCTGGATTCGCATAAGGGACAAACGCTTCAGATTGAGAAGAGGGAGCAGGAGGACCTTGACCTCACGAGCATCAGGCTGGAGAATGTAAGCTGCCGGGACGGGATTCCAAACCGGGGGGACGACTATATCCCGCGCCGGGAACTTGTACTGCATGGAAGCGGTACGATCCTGAACGGGGAGGAGAATCCTCCGCTCCCGCAGGATCAGTATGAGATTCCGCTCGCGGGCGAGTGGCACGGAAGCGAGCAGGGGGAGGCGCTCCGCCTCGTGACCGAACGGGCGACGTATCAGATTACTGCCAAGTAACGGAAGTCTACGGTCTGGGCAGCGGAGCAAGAGAAGAGCCGGCGGGGCGGGATGCCCTGCCGGCTTTTTTGGGCGCCGAAGGATGCGATCCACTTCATGGAGTCGATCGGCAAAGAAGCCGTCAAGCGGCGTATACAGATGAACCGCCAGGTCAAGGAGGGGCTGCGTTCCATGACGCATATCACGCTGCGTACACCGCTGGAAGAGAGCTTGTCCGCCGGGACTGCAGCAATCGAAGCGGCCGGATATACCGTGGAGCAGGTCGTCAACCGTCTGCTGCGCAAGAACATTATCGCCACGGCAAAAAAGCCCCCTGAGGGGGCGGTATGTACGAGCGGCGTACCGGTTCCGTGACCGACAGACCGGCCGGCGCTGGAGGCCCAGCCGGTCTGTGTGCCGTGGTCCGCTCTAGATCAGAGCGGAAGCGGCCGCTTTCTTAGATGAAAGTGCGAGTCACGATAACCAGAAGGATGAAGAGTACGAGGATGACGCCAACCGTTGTGAAGCCGCCGTAGCCGACGCCGTGGCCGTGACCGTAACCTGCGCCCATCCCTGTATGCGCGTTGAGATGTGCATGTGTGTGAAGCCCTGCGTCCAAACCAAACCCTGCGTCTACACCAAATCCTGCCATCGTTTAACCACTCCTTATTTGTTATTTCTGTATATTCTATGTGGCAGGAGTGGAGATGCGCTGGGCATGTGTCCCCAAGCGGGCGAACTTGGGTAGACGCCCTCTTCGTTTAACCATTCCTCAGGAGTCGAAGAGGAAATGAAATTCGGGGTGCCTGTAGACACACAGGAAGTTCGGATCCCGGCTGAGGAACGTATCAATGTCCTCGGGGGTGTAGAGGCCGTGATCGTTGTGCAGAGCGATGCCGGCGCCGTAGTAGTAGCTCAGCCAGATGAGCTTGGAACAGTAGACGGAGGTCCACGGGTCGTGCAGCGGCACTTGAAGCGAGAAGGAGAACGGCGGACGGACGACCCCGCTCTTGCGGTTGCGTTCGCTCTGTTGGTAATAGGAGTAGGCGAGTTCGGCGGCTTTCGTGCCGACAGACGGATCCTTCGGACGATAGACGGCGGCCGTCGGATGGGGTTCGAAGAAATCTTTCTTGGGAACGACGCGGATATAAGGGTAGTTCATCACGGCTTCCACCAGGTGCTGCGGTCCGATGGCGATCGCACTGTGGCCGAGATACCCTGTCGGGATCATCAATTCGTTGTCGCAAGCGGTCAGAATATCTCCCGCCCGCAGCTCAATGCTCTCATAATCCATGTTCATTTCACCTGCCCGTAACATTGTATTCAGCTTTTCCGTCCAATATATGTCCCCGTCCGTACGGAAATTTGTAAAAATTCCCCCACCCCTGTGATACAATGGGGGCAAGATTCTGCCAAACCCGGGACGGCAACGGCCGCCTGCCGGGATTTCGGCTTCCTTACATTCTCTTACTTTAGAAGGGGCAGGTATGGCAACGATAAACGATGTAGCGGCAAAAGCGGGCGTCTCGGTGACGACGGTGTCCCGCGTGCTCAATAACAGAGGATATATCAGCGAGGCGACGCGCCGTAAGGTGTACGAGACGATGGAAGCGCTCCATTACCAGCCTAACGAAATTGCCCGTTCACTGCTCAAAAAGCAGTCCAATCTCATCGGACTCATCGTTCCGAACGTATCTCATCCCTTCTTCGGCGAGCTGGCAAGCCATGTGGAATTCCACGCCCACCGCAGCGGATTCAAGGTGCTGCTGTGCAACTCCCACCTCGATCCGGCGAAGGAGCGGGATTATATCGAGATGATGAAGCGCAACCGGGTAGACGGCATTATCATGGGCTCCCATACGCTGGAGGTGGAAGAATACCGCAACCTCCGGCATCCGATCGTGACGGTCGACCGGCTCATCGATGAGAGCATCCCGTATATCTCGGCGGACAATTACCGGGGCGGTGAGCTCGCGGCGCAGCATCTGGTGGTCAAAGGATGCCGCAAAATCGCGCATATCTGCGGGAATCTGGAGCTGCAGCTGCTGGCTAACCGGAGAACGGACGCCTTCCTGGATACCGTGCGGCAGCATGGGATTCAGCATGTCGTCGTGCAGACGGATATGAACGTATTCGACCAGAATCAATACGAGGTGAAGATCGAAGAATTATTCAGGGAGCATCCCGACATTGACGGGGTCTTCGCCACCTCCGACATCATCGCGGCCTTCGCGGCCAAGATCTGCCGCAGGCTCGGCAAAGAGATACCGCAGGATGTGCGGATCGTCGGCTATGACGACGTGAATGCGGCCTCCTGGCTGCATCCGGCGCTGACGACCGTAAGGCAGCCGATCGGTGAGATCGGGCGGCTGGCCGTGGAGCTCATCATGAAGCAGATGGACGAGGAGCTTGCCGTCCGCGAGCATATTCTTCCTGTTGAACTGGTTGAACGGGAAACGACTTAACTTTTTTATTCCCACGAACCCTTGCTGCATAAGGGTTCGCTGTTTTTTTATATGGTATGTCAAAGGATTGATATGTCAAACGATTGACATATTGCCGGAACCCGCACTATAATACGTTTGAAAGCGGTACTCATCATCACCTGCTACAGAACAAACCATTCGTCGAACGGGGGAAGCAGCATGAAAAGTAGAAAGAGACTGAGCGCATGGATCTTATCTTTGGCACTGGTGACAACGGTTACAGCCTGCAGTTCATCGGCTCCGCAGGGGGATTCGGCAGGTGCCGGCGGCGCATCGAAGGAAGTGAAGATCACCTTCCTGAACTCCAAAGGGGAGATCCAGCAGCAGCTCGAGGAAGCCGCCAAAGTCTTCAAGACGGATCATCCTGATATTGCGATGGAGATCATTCCGGTTCCTGCCGGACAGTCGCCGTTCGAGAAGGCATCCGCCCTGTACGCCTCGGGCAACCCCGCTACCATCACGATGCTGGACCCGTCCGACGTGATCAAATTCAAGGACCGCGTAGCCGATCTCTCGGGGGAGAAGTGGAAGGCGGACGCTGTAGACAAAAGCCTGGACGGCTCCACGGTGGACGGAAAGATGATCGCGTTCCCGCTGGCCATCGAAGGGTTCGGGTTGATCTATAACAAGGCGGTGCTGGACAAGGCGGCGGGCGGCAGCTTCGATCCGTCCTCGGTCAAGACGAGGCAGGATCTGGAGAAGCTGATGGGCCAGATCAAGGCCTCCGGCACAGCTCCGCTGATCATCTCGCCCATGGATTGGTCCCTCGGCGCCCACTATCTCTCGCTTGCTTACTCGGCCCAATCGCCGGATACGGCGAAGGTGGCGGCGTGGATCGGGGAGCTCAAGGCCGGGAAAGGCGATCTGGCGAACAATAAGGTGTTCGGCGGCCTTATGGATACGTTCGATCTCCTGATGAAGAACAACATCGACGAGGCATCCGCATTGTCGGGGACGTACGAGCGGGGGCCCGAAGTGCTCGGCAAGGGCGAAGTAGGCCTATGGTTCATGGGCAACTGGGCCTGGCCGCAGATTCAGAGCTTCGATACGGCCGGCGGACAGTACGGCTTCCTCCCGGTTCCTCTGAGCGACAACCCGGAAGACTTCGGCAACTCGCAGATCGCTGCCGCGGTCTCCAAGCGGCTCGTGCTCGACAAGGAGAGAAGCACGCCCGAGCAGCTCGCTGCCGCCAAGACGTTCCTGAACTGGATGGTCTATGAAGAGAAGGGGCAGGATTTCCTTGTGAACAAGGCAAGCGTGATTCCGGCGTTCAAGAATATCAAGCTGGAACCGCAGGACCCGCTGGCGAAGTCCCTTAAGGATTACATCGCACGCGGCAAGACGCAGGAAGCGATGGGCACCCTGCCTGCTGACCACTGGGCGAAGAATGGGGCAGCCATGCAGAAGTACCTGTCCAAGACAGGGGACCGCGCGGAGCTGATCCAGGATATCGAGAGCTACTGGAAGTCCGTCAAGTAGCATTCCGGCATACGCACGCCTGTCGCTACGCGAAGCCAATTCATCAGCCTTACGGCAATGGATAAGACGGACACCGTCTTGTCCATTGCTTTTATCCGCGGATATCCGCTTCATCCGGAAAGGAAGGGAACTCATGATCGCTGAGAAAGGGCGCCTCAACCGGATCCGTACGCGGCTCCTGTTCACCGGCCCCACGTTGTTTGCGTTTACGACCGTTATGATTCTGCCGTTTGTCTTCGGCATCTATCTCACATTTACGAATTGGGACGGCATTTCGACGGAGCTGACCTTCGTCGCCTTCGAGAATTACGTCTCGGTGTTTCAGGATACGGACTTCTGGAAATCGTTCTACCTCACGCTGAAATTCGTTGGAGCTACCGTGGTGGGCATCAACGTGGTAGCGTTCGGTCTGGCCTATCTGCTGACCAGCGGACTCAAGGGGCAGAGCGTCTTCCGGGCGGGCTTCTTCGTTCCGAATCTGATCGGGGGGATTGTTCTTGGCTTTATCTGGCAGTTTATTTTCTCCAATGTGCTGGTCTATCTCGGGAAATCCTACGGCATAGGACTGTTCCGGGCATCGTGGCTCGCCACGCCGGACAAGGCGCTCTGGGCTCTCATTATTGTAACGGTTTGGCAGTATGCCGGATACATGATGGTGATCTATGTCGCGGGGCTGATGAACGTGCCGAAGGATATTCTCGAGGCGGCCTCCATCGATGGCGCCAGCGGCTGGACCCGGCTGCGGCGCATGGTGCTGCCGATGATCGTCCCGTCATTCATCGTCTGCGTCTTCTTGTCGCTGCAGCGGGGATTCCTGGTCTATGACGTGAACTTCGCCCTGACGAAGGGCGGGCCGTTCAAGAGCACGGAGATGGTTGCCATGCATGTGTACGAGAAGGCGTTCCGCTCTCATGATTACGGGGTAGGCCAGGCGGAAGCGTTCATCTTGTTCCTTCTCGTCACGGCTGTGACACTGGTGCAGGTATACTTCAGCAAGAAGATGGAGGTGGAAGCGTAATGAAAGCTGCAGGGAACAAAGCTTCCGCTTCATGGGCCCAGGTTGCGCTGCTGACCGCCGGCCTCTTCCTGTTTATCGTTCCGTTCATCCTGCTCTTCGTCAATTCGTTCAAGGCGAACAAGCAGATCACGTCCAGCCCGCTGGCGCTGCCGACCGACTGGAATCTGTCCAACTATACCAGCGCTTTCTCCAAAATGAATTATATGGACGCCTTCGTGAACTCGGTGATCATCACGGCCGTCAGCGTGCTGCTCCTGTCCTTGTTCTCTTCCATGACGGCGCACTACTTGGTCCGCCACCAGACCCGCTTCAATCAATACACGTTCTTCCTCATGCTCTCCTCGATGATCATTCCGTTCCAGGCGCTGATGATTCCGCTCGTGAAGATCTACGGCTCGATCGGCATGCTCGACAGCAAGTGGTCGCTGATCTATATGTACGTCGGGTTCGGAAGCTCAATGGCGGTGTTCATCTATCACGGCTTCGTCAAAAGCATTCCCGCCGAGCTGGAGGAAGCGGCGATGATCGACGGGTGCACGCGTACGCAGACGTTCTTCCGCATCGTCTTCCCGGTGCTCACGCCGACCACCACGACGATCGCCATCCTGAATGTGATCTGGATCTGGAACGACTTTCTGCTGCCGTCCCTGGTGCTCGTCGAACCGGAGGAGCGGACGCTGCCCTTATCGACCTTCTACTTCTTCGGCACCTACACCGTGGACTACGGCCCGCTGATGGCGGGGCTGATGCTGACGATACTGCCGGTCATCGTGGTCTACTTGTTCGCGCAGCGGTACATTATTCAAGGGGTCATGCAGGGCTCCATCAAATAAAACACGAGGGAGGGCTCCTTATCCAGTACACGAAAGAGCAAGCCGACCGTTACATATCCGATCACAAACATGAAGTCCGGGAGGCGTACCGCCTAAACTATCATCTCATGCCCGAGCTCGGCTGGATGAACGATCCGAACGGATTCATCCACTACGGCGGAGCCTACCATCTGTTCTACCAGCATTACCCTTACGCGTCGGTCTGGGGACCGATGCACTGGGGGCATGCGGTCAGCCGCGACCTTATCTCATGGGAGTACCTTCCTGTCGGCCTCGCGCCGGACATGCCGTATGACAGCGGGGGATGCTTCTCAGGCAGTGCGGTGGAGAAGGACGGCACGCTGGTATTGATGTACACGGGACATGTGGTTACCGGGCCGGACAAAGACAAGGATTATTATCAGACCCAGAGCCTTGCTGTCTCGGGGGACGGGGTGAATTTCGTTAAAGCGGACGCGAATCCGGTCATCGGGCTGCAGCAGATTCCAGAGGGGGTCTCCCGCAAAGATTTTCGCGATCCGAAGGTATTCGAACGGGACGGCTTCTATTATGCTGTGCTGGGATCCAATGACGGCCGGGGGAATGGGCTTGTACTGCTCTACCGGTCGCAGGATCTGCTGACATGGGAATTCGCGGGTATTCCTGCGAAAAGCGACGGGTCGCTTGGCGACAATTGGGAATGCCCCGACTTCTTCCGCCTGGAGGGGCGGGATATTCTTGTAATGTCGCCGCAGCGGGTACCCGCCCAAGGGGATGATTACCAGAACCTGCACTCGACCACTTATATGATCGGGGACCTGGACCTGGCCAAGGGACAGTTTGACTACAGCCTCTGCCGCCCCGTCGATTACGGCTTTGACTTCTATGCACCGCAGACGGCATCGGATGAACGGGGACGCCGCATTCTCATCGGATGGATGGATATGTGGGAGAGCGGCATGCCGACGCAGGACGGGCATCACTGGGCCGGAGCCATGACGCTGCCGCGGGAGGTAGTGCTGTTGGACGGAGACCTCAGGTTCCGCCCGGTCCAGGAGATTGAGGCGTACCGCACCGATCCGTATGAGCTTCAGGGCACCGCCCTGCAGGGGGAGCTGGAGCTCGAGACGGGCGGCGACAGCTATGAGCTTCAGGTGGAGTTCGAGGCGCGCCAGGCATCCGTCTTCGGCGTGAAACTGAGGACTAGCAGCGATGAAGAGACCGTAGTAGCGTACCTTGCTGCGGAAGAAAAGCTGGTGCTGAACCGCAACCGTTCCGGCACCGGGCCGGGAGGCGAGCGCCGTACCGAAGCCGTGCTGGAGAGGAACAGGCTGGCGCTGCGGATCTTCGTGGACCGTTCCTCCGTGGAAGTGTTCATCCAGGGAGGGCGCAAGGTGATGACGGCCCGCATCTATCCCGGCGAAGAGTCCAAGGGGATCAAGCTTTTCTCCGAAGGGGAGTCCTTCGTCGCGAAGCTGCGGAAGTGGGATCTGGCGGTACCGCAGCCGGGTTCGCAGACGCAGGAGACGCTAACCGCCGACGGCGCATGGCAGCGGCCCCTGAGAGTCAAGTCATAGTAAAAAAGCAAAGACCCCCGCATGGCAGAAGGTTCTGCCGCACGGGGGTCGGTTTGCTTTTGGGCAAGAAGATCAGAACGAGCGGGCAAGCTCACGGGCACGGGCGATCGCATCTTCCTTGATCTGCTGTGCGCGGTCTTGGAATTGGTTGTGGCCTTCCACGAACAGGCCGTCGAACGACGGAATGCCGAAGAACTGCATGATGACGGAGAGGTACCGGTGCCCCATTTCCATCTGGGCTGCAGGCCCTTCGGAATAGATCCCGCCGCGCGCTTGGATGTGCAGCGCCTTCTTGTCCGTCAGCAGGCCCACCGGCCCCTTCTCGGTGTAGCGGAACGTCTTGCCTGCCGTACAGATCGAGTCAATATAAGCCTTCATGACCGGCGGGAACGAGAAGTTCCAGAGCGGGGTGACGAAGACGTATTTGTCGGCCGCCACGAACTGGTCGGTGAGCTCGCCAAGCCGGGAGACTTTGGCCTTCTCTTCTGCGGACAGCGCGCTGAATTCTTGCCCGGACCGGAGCTTGCCCCAGCCGCTGAACACATCCGCATCGATATGCGGAATATTCTCTTTGTAGAGATCCAGCGTTACGATTTGATCGCCGCTGTGCGATTCCCGGTAGCTGTCGATGAAGGCTTGACCGGCCGCCATGGAGAAGGACGTCTGATGATCGTGGGGATGAGCCGTAATATACAGGAGCGTTGCCATGGAATCCTTCCTTTGCTGTTAGGTTTTGCGGGCTTCATAAGCACACCGTAACAGTATGGGCTTCGGGGGGCCGAGATATTACAAGGAGAAGCTGAAGTCTTCCGGGAACAATCGGCATGGGGGCCGGCAGTTACAGCCAGGTAAGTAGCTTACAACCGTTTCAGTTCTATTCAGAAGGGGGGGCTTGGACTATACTAGGGGAGGGAAACAGGAAGAGATTCACTACCCATTCAATGGAACAATGGCGGAGCGAGAACAGGAATAGATGGAGGATGGGACGTATGAACGGAACTTTAGCGCTGCATCATCATGGGGTGGAAGCAAGCCGGCTGGTGCTCGGCTGCATGGGTCTGGGCGGAAGCTGGGACCGGGAGCCCTTCACGCAGGAGCATGTTAAGCAGGCGCAGGAGGCGGTGGAAGCGGCCCTTGCGGCAGGCATCACGATGTTCGACCATGCGGATATTTATACGATGGGCAAGGCGGAAGAGGTCTTCGGAGCGGTTCTGAAGGAGCGGCCGGAGCTGCGTGAGCGCATTCTGCTCCAGTCCAAATGCGGGATCCGCTTCGAAGAAGGGCCGGGGCGTCCCGGGCGCTACGACTTCTCGCAGGAGCATATCCTGCAATCCGTGGACGGTATTCTGCAGCGGCTCGGTACCGAATATATCGATATTCTGCTGCTGCACCGCCCCGACCCGCTGATGGAGCCCGAAGAAGTGGCAGAAGCCTTCGCCCGGCTGAAGAGCTCCGGCAAGGTCAGGGGCTTCGGGGTCTCGAACATGAGCGGCGGCCAGATGCGATTCCTGCAGTCGGCGCTGGACGAGCCCCTGCTCGTGAACCAGCTGGAGCTCAATCTGGCGAAGCTCGATTGGGTGGATGCGGGCGTACACGTGAACCAGGCGGCCGGTACCGGAGTATCCTTCCCGGACGGCACGCTGGAATACTGCCGCAGCGAGAAGGTGCAGGTCCAGGCTTGGGGCCCGCTCGCCCGCGGCTTGTTCAGCGGCCGCGACGTATCCGGGGAGCCGGAGTCTGTCCAAGCTACGGCGGCCTTGGTGGCCGAGCTGGCGGAGGCCAAGGCCGTACCGGCGGAAGCGATCGTGCTGGCGTGGCTGATGCGCCACCCGGCGGGCATCCAGCCGGTGCTCGGCACCGTGCAGCCGCAGCGCATTGCCGCCTGCGCCGAGTCGCTGAAGGTGCAGCTGTCGCGCGAGGAATGGTACTCGCTCTATGTCAGCTCGCGGGGACAGCGCCTGCCTTAGGGCGCTGGGGCTGCGTTGGGACGGCACCTTAGCAGGCGGAGCGGCCGCCACCGGTGGCGCCGCAGGGCCGGGTCCGCGTGTTTTGCCCCGCGTGCCGGACCCGGCCTGCGACCGCGGCTCTGTCGCACGTCTTCAAGTCCATATGAACGAGGAAAGGCCTGGCTTCCCTTGGAGGAAACCCGGCCTTTTCTTCGTCTGCGCTATATGGATGTGACGCTCCCGGGATCCTGTGCGAGGAGGGACATGCTTCGTCCCACTTGGTGACTCCAAGAGGGAGCTCTGCCGTTGTCAGGCTTCCGCGCCCGACACGTTCACGAGATAGCGGCCCTGCATCCTGCCGCCGAGAATCGACTGCAGGGCCTCGGCGAGGCCGTCCAGGGGGATTTCGGCATGCACCATGGCGCCGAGGCGGGCGGGCTTCAAGTCGCCGCCCAACCGGAGCCATAAGGCCTCCCTCAACCCGCGAGGACAGTAGACCGAATCGATCCCGAGCAGGTTGACGCCCCGCAGGATGAAGGGAAAGACCGAGGCGGAGAAGTCTCCTCCGCCGGTCATTCCGCTGACGGCCACGGAGCCGCCGTAGCGGATCTGCGAGAGCACGGCAGGCAGCTGCGCACCGCCGACGGGATCGACCGCGCCCGCCCAGCGCTCGGTACGCAGCGGCCGCTTGCCCGCGGCTTCCAGCTCTGCGCGGCCGATAACGGCAGCGGCGCCCAGCGACGCCAGATACGGCTGCGCCGAAGCTTTGCCGGTCGAGGCGGTGACTACGTAGCCGAGACCGGCAAGCATGGCGACCGCATGGCCCCCGACACCGCCGGTCGCGCCGGTGACGAGCACTTCGCCGGTGTCCGGCCGCAGCCCCGCCGCCTCAAGGCGGTGCACGGACAAGGCCGCGGTGAAGCCGGCCGTGCCGAGGATCATCGCTTCGCGCAGCGTGAGTCCATCCGGCAGCGGAACCAGCCAGTCGCCAGGCAGCCGGACTTCCTCGCTGAAGCCCCCATAATGGGCGGTGCCGAGCTCGTAGCCGGTGGCAAGTACGGCGTCGCCTTCGCGGAAGCGGGGGTGGGCGGAGGCGGTGACGGTGCCGGCCAGGTCAATACCCGGAACCATCGGATAAGCGCGGACCACCCGACCTGACGGGCTGGAGGCGAGTGCGTCCTTGTAATTGATTCCGGAGTAGGCCACCTTCACCGTGACATCGCCTTCCGGCAGCTGCTCCCGGATTAATTCGCGGAGTCCGGCAGTTACGGTCCCGTCCTCCGATTTGTCCACGATCCAGGCGCGTATGCGTTCCATATCTCAGACTCCTTTCGTATGTAAGATGATAGCGGTTACAGGATGCTCTGTCCGTATTGTACCACGGGGATGCCGGCTTCTCTAAGTGAGGTGCAGACGCGGGCCTATGCCCTTCGTACGGCGGGCGGGCCTCCGCCTTAGGTTCAGGCTCTTATTCTCCCGGAGGGCAGCGCAGTTCCAGCATAGCAAGAACAAGGGCAAGGCCCCGCTCCGGCGCCGTCTGAACTGGAGACTCTAGACGAATCCCAACCCAAAAGCCCCATCTTCACGGGAGACCGCGAAGATGGGGCTTTTGGGTTAGGGCAGGCACGGACGCAATGTTAGCCTTCCGGTCCCGCAGGCTTATCTTGTCCTACTCGGCGCTCAGCGCTTTCTTCAGACGGGTCGTGTTCATGCCGAGAATTTTGTGCTCGCCGATGACGGTCACAGGAACGGACTGGAAGCCCATGCCGGTCAGCTCGTCGAAATATTGATCGTTATGGGCAATGTTCCGCTCTTCGAAAGAGACGCCTTGTTCTTTCAGGAAGCCTTTGACCTGTTCGCAGAACGGGCAGTTTACATTGGAATAAACAATAACCGGTGTAGTCATGGAATATCGCTCCTTTTGCCAATAGCAGAGGTTGTTCAACATGCCTGATTATATCATGCTGCATTTAATAATCAATACTATTTTATAATTATTATAAATAATACAGAAGAGTTACGGGCTATCCTGCGACTGCTGACCTGAAGGCGGACGCGGAGCTTCCAGCAGAGCCTTGGCAAGCTGGGTGCGGTTCTTGGTGCCGAGCTTCTGCAGCATCGCATGGACATGCTTCTTGACGGCCGCTTCGCTGACGAAGAGCTTCCCCGCAATCTCGGGGTTCGTACGGCCGAGAACGAGCAGCTGCGCTACCTCCTGCTCACGCGGGGTCAGCAGAGGGTGAGCCGCAAGTCCCGGTGCGGTGAGGTCCGCAGGCTGCCGAACGGCAGCGGGAGGAAGCCTCTGCATCATCCGGTCGAGCATAGAAAGCTGATGCTCCCGCCGCGTATCCAGGAGATAGGTATAAGCAGGCGTAACGCCGTCATAGACCGTGTGGACAGCGGTCCCCGCCCGGCGGTAACCGAGCGCTTCCACTGACTGGAGGAAGTAAGGGTGCGGCGGAGGCGATGTGATCAGCAGACGGCCGCCCAGAATCCACTCGAACTGCAGCCCGATGGAATCCGAACGCAGCTCCTCCGATTCCAGATTCTCCACATCGGTGGTGAATAGGAAGGCGGCGGATGCCCGGCAGGGCGGCACATCAAAGGCCTGCAGCTCCTGAGGCTTGAGCGAGCGGAAGTAGGCCCGCGAGAGCGGGGATTCCAGCAGGAAGGGGAGCGTACCGGAATGGACAGGCAGGAGGGCGGATAATCCCGCGGCCTCCCCGCCGGGGCGGCGCAGCAGCTTGACGGCTTCGCGGTCCAGCTCCACAAGGGCTTCGAGCTCGAGCCCGGCGAGACGGTACAGCGACTCCTCGGGGGTGAAGGTGAAGCAGAAGACGGCCTGCAGCTCCGGGGTGGCACAGCGGACCCGCCAGCTGCGGGCCAGCTCCTGCCGGCGGCGGATATACTCGCGAGCCTCGTGGAGATTGTGTCTCCCCACGTTCTCGTAGTAATTGAAAGTGTCGCGCGAATGCCGGAAGTGGGCCTGCAGCACGGGATGTCCGGCGATACGCAGCAGCTCGGACAGCTCCCGCGATGCCTCCTGCCCCTGTTCCAGTGCCATACGGGCCGCCGCGTAGCAGGCATCGGCTGTCCGGCTCCGGTACCGTTCGTAGGCTGCGGGCATCCGGGTACGCAGCACCCGGGAAGCCGTTTCTCTGACCATGCTGTGGAGCTCCCATCCCCCAGCTGCCCGCCGGACGAACGAGAGGGAGATCAGCCTCTCGAACAAGAGGGTCGGGATCTCCCGGTCCAGCAGGCCGGAGAGCAGCTCCTGATGGAAGCATCGCGGCACGGAAGCGGCCAGAACGAGCTCCCGCAGGTCCTCCCCGGGCGCTTCCCTCAGCCAGTCCAACAGAAGAGCCTCGAAATCCTCCTGGGTCTGTGGCTCTGCTGCCGGCCCGCTCCGGGAGGTCTCCCTGTCCGGAACAAAGAGCGAGAGTGACAGCGGATGTCCAAGGGTCCGAAGCCAGAGCGCGTCCATCCCGCTTTCGTCCGTGATGCCTTGAAGGCGGGCGTACGTTCTGCTCTCTTCGTAGCTCAGTTCCTTGAGGGGGAGCGGGAGAACGAGCCTGCGCCATCCCGGTTCTCTGCGCCAAGGCCCTTCCAGCGGGAACCGTCCGGAAGTTACCACGAGCAGGCTTGTATGCAGACCGGGCAGGAACCTCTCGCGGATCCAGCTGTCGAGGCTCCCCGCCTCTTCATAGTGGTCGAAGGCGAGGA
The DNA here is from genome assembly GCF_027533645.1 of Paenibacillus caseinilyticus. Lineage (GTDB taxonomy): Bacteria > Bacillota > Bacilli > Paenibacillales > NBRC-103111 > Paenibacillus_G > Paenibacillus_G caseinilyticus. The sequence continues at coordinate 36,733 of NZ_JAQAGY010000022.1, read as the reverse complement.
CCAGCGGCGCGGCTGCGGCTGCCCGGTTGAGGCGCTCCCTGCACTGCTCCTGCACGGACAACCCCGTCTCCTCCGTGGGCTGCTTCTCCAGGAGATCCCCGAGCTCCTGGAGCATACGGGCGCAGAGGCGTTCAGGGGTAAGCGGGCCGCCTCGAAGGTCGGCCAGCAGGAAGGGCACACCCCTCTGTTCCGCAACCCGCCGGAAGCGGGAGAGCAGGTAGCTTTTGCCCATGCCTCCTGTTCCGTACACGTGCAGAATACGCTCGGCCCTCTGCGGCAGAGCATCCAGGTATTGCTCGAAGATCCGCAGCTCGAAGGAGCGGCCTACAAAGGAGGCATCATTCTCCTCCCCAAGCCGTTCCGCAAAATTCGCTCCCCTCCACCCGTTCCCATGGGGCCGCTGTTCCAACGCCATCCGTCCCTTCAACCTTTTTTGTATCCCAAAGTATACTACCAAAGTAATCCAATGGGTAGTACCCCGCTCGGAGGCCTCCATGCTACGGTAAAAGGGAGTGAACAACAACCCAGCAGAGGCAGGTGGAGTAAAATGGTTTCGATAAAAGATGGAACGAAACAAGGAAAACCGGAACAAGAAAAAACGGAACAAGAAGGGAGGGAGAGCAGGGAAGCCCTGCTTCGGGAGGATACCATTCCAGGAGCGGAGATTCTGCTGCGGACGCTGCTGCTCGAAGGGGTGGAGTGCGTCTTCGGCTATCCGGGGGGCGCGCTGCTGTATATCTATGATGCCATGCACGGCAGCCGCCGGTTCCGCCACATCCTCACCCGGCATGAGCAGGGCGCCGTCCATGCCGCGGACGGGTATGCCCGTGCTACGGGGCGGACCGGCGTGTGCCTGGCGACTTCCGGTCCGGGAGCCACCAATCTCATCACGGGGATCGCTACGGCGTATGCGGATTCGGTCCCGCTGGTCGTGATTACAGGCAATGTCGCGACCTCCTTGATCGGCACCGATGCGTTCCAGGAGGCGGATATCATCGGCATGACCCAGCCGGTGACGAAGCACAGCTACTTCGTCACGCGGGCGGAGGACCTCGCCCTGACCCTGCGCCGGGCCTTCCATCTTGCGGGTACGGGGCGCAAAGGGCCGGTGCTGGTCGACATTCCGAAGGACGTATCCTCGGCGCTCGCGGTGTTCCGCTATCCGGCAGAGGAGGAGGTGCGGGTGAGGGGCTATGATCCGTATCCTGTGCCCGACCCTGTACGGATCGGCGAACTGCTGGAGGCGCTGGAGAAGGCGGAGCGTCCTCTGCTGCTGGCCGGCGGCGGCGCCGTACAGTCGGATGCGGGAGCGGCGCTGCTGGCTTTGGCCGAGCGGGCCGGGATTCCCGTCGCCACGACGCTGCTGGGGCTGGCCGCCTTCCCTGGCGGGCATGGGCTGTGGACCGGGATGCCTGGGATGCACGGGACGTATGCGGCCAACATGGCACTGCAGGAGTGCGACCTGCTCATCTCGGCGGGCGCCCGGTTCGACGACCGCGTAACGATGAAGCTCGACCGTTTTGCGCCGAAGGCGGCCGTCGCACATATCGACCTGGATCCTGCCGAAGTCGGGAAGCTCGTACCGGTTACGATTCCCCTGATCGGGGATGTGCGGACCGTGCTGGAGGCGGCTCTTCGGCGGATGCCGGTTGAAGCGCCGGCGAGGGAAGGCTGGCTCGGACAGATCCGGGCCTGGCAGGAGGAGCAGCCCCTGCGGTATGCGCCGTCCAGTACAGAGCTCAAGCCGCAATATGTAATCTCCATGCTCTCCCGTACTAGCGGAGGGAATGCGATCGTCACGACGGATGTCGGGCAGCACCAGATGTGGACGGCACAGTATTTTCGCTTCGCGCAGCCCCGCTCCTTCCTCACCTCCGGGGGGCTCGGCACCATGGGCTTCGGCTTTCCTTCCGCGATCGGGGCACAGATCGGCCATCCGGAGAAGCTCGTCATCTCGATCAACGGCGACGGCGGCATGCAGATGTGTGCCCAAGAGCTGGCGATCTGTGCGCTGCACGGACTGCCCGTCAAGATCGCGGTGATCAACAACCGGACGCTCGGCATGATCCGCCAATGGCAGGAGTTAATCTACGAAGGGCGGTATTCGCATATTGATCTTGGCGGATCACCGGATTTTGTTCTGCTCGCGGAGGCCTATGGAGTCCGGGGCCTTCGGGCTGCGACGCCGGGGGAAGCGGAAGAAGCCTGGAGGGAGGCGCTCGCGCATCCGGGGCCCGTCCTGATTGATTTTGTCGTAGCCAAAGAGGAGCTGGTCTATCCGATGGTTCCGCAGGGCAAGGGGCTCGGAGACATGATTCTGGGGAGGGAGAGCGAATGACCAGGAAATGTACGCTGTCGCTTCTAGTCAATGACAACCCCGGGGTGCTGCAGCGCATTGCCGGCTTGTTCGGCCGCCGGGGATACAATATGGACAGCATCACGGTGGGCGCTTCAGAGGAAGAGGGAACGGCAAGAGTTACGATTCTTCTGCGGGGAGACGCGAGGCAGGCGGAGCAGATCGGCCGGCAGCTCATGAAGCTGATCGATGTGCTCGAGGTGCAGGAGCTGGGCCCTTGCTCCGGGGTGATCGGCAGGGAGCTCATGCTGGTGAAGCTGCAGGCCGGCCCCGCGCAGCGCCCGGCGGTCCTCGCCATGGCGGAGGGCTTCCGCTGCGCGGTCGTGGATGCGGGCCCCGGTTCCCTGATCCTGCAGGCGGTGGGGGACAAGGAGAAGAACGATGCCTTCCTGCGGCTCGCCGCGGCTTACGGCATCCTGGAAGTGACGCGCACCGGCGAGACGGCCATGTCCCGGGGGTGAATCGCCAGCCTTGCCGTATCCGCCTTGCCGCTCCCCGTCTTTTGCCCGGTCCCGCGCCAAGCGCGGCGCTAGCCTGACGGCATACCGGGTTCCCGGGGCACGGCAGCGCCGTCTGTTTTCTGGTATAATGTTCTGACAGAAGACAGGCATAAGGGCGGGCGGTGGAGTCATGGAGAAAGTGGCGGGAGAAGCGTGCGACGAGACGTGCCAAGGCACCTCCCCATTAGATGAACTCAAAGAGGGGATGATCCAGGAAGGGACGGCGGCCTCCCTGGCGGATGTATTCAAGGCGCTGGGAGACCCGACCCGGGTCAAAATCATCTATGCGCTCCTGCAGAGGGAGCTCTGCGTTCACGATATCACCCAGGTGCTGGAGATGGGCCAGTCGGCCGTGTCGCACCAGCTGCGGTATCTTCGTAATCTGCGGATCGTGAAGCGGCGCAAGGAAGGCAAGACGGTATTCTACTCGCTGGATGATGAGCATATCGAGCAGATTTTCGTGCAGATGCTGAAGCACGTGAAGCACGGCTGACGCCGCGTTCGGCGAATGGTCAGCGGCGGGCGGCGGAGGCCGTCGTCACGGGGATAGAAGGCAGGGTCCATAGAGGACGCTGTCTTTTTTGCACTATTAGAATTTATATCTCACCAGGGCTCGATCCTGTCATTTTATCGTTTTTATAAACGCGGGCGCTTGGCTGCCGAAAGCCGTACCGATTGCCGATTGTCCCCTGGGACGGGGGATGAATCGGAGCTGGTCCGCATACCTTGTAAAGAAGGTAGGCAGGCCGCCTCTGCGGCCGGGAAGGGGGACTCCCAAGTGCTGCGACGCCGCTGGAGAAGCAGCCCCACGGGCCGGGCCCGGACGAAGCGCAATCTCCTGATCTCCCTCGTGGTGGTCGTGCTGCTCCTGCTCCAGTTGTTTCTCTATATCGAGAGGAATTTGAAGCCGCCGCTTGCCGCGCTGGCCAAGGTGCGGGTGAAGCAGATCGCAACGGAAACCATCAACGGCGCGATTACCGAACAGATGGCGAAGAACACTAGCTTCGATAAGCTGATCGACTGGAAGACCGACCGGAGCGGGAAGGTGACCGCCTTCATGCTCAATAATGCGGAGCATCTGCGGGTGACGGCGGATACGGTCCGCATCGTGCAGCAGCAGCTGGACCGGATCGCCTCCATGCCGGAGGAGGTTCCGCTCGGGCAGGCCATGGATTCGCCGCTGCTCGCATCCTTCGGCCCCGATATCCCAATCCGGCTGGTCCCGGCAGGTTCGGCCAAGGTCGACCTCAGTACGCGCCATCAGAATGCGGGGATCAACAATGTGCTCGTCGAGGTGTTCGTCCGAATCCGGGTGGAGGTCAACATCATTATTCCTTTCGATACGGTTCCCGAAGTGGTCGAGACCGAGATTCCGATCTCGTATTCGCTGGTAGTGGGGGATGTGCCGACGTATTATTTCGATGCCAAGGGCAATCCGGCCGGCGGAGCGGGGGCGGCGGCGCCTGGCATGACGGTACCCGATCTGAATCTGCTGCCCAAGGGCCCTTCTGCGGCAGCGGAAGCCTCAGAAGAATAACAGGCATTGGATAGCTCCGGCGTTAGGCCAAAGAACGACAGGCCAAAGAGCCGCGAACTGGCTGGCCCCGGCCCGGGGAGCTTGTTCATGGCTCTTTGTCATGGGGCACTCGTGCCCATCGCATGATGTCTCTTCGGCAACCGCACAGGGACAGTCCGTCACTTGCGGCGGCGCAGCCGTTCTTCCCGCTCCCATTTAGTCAGGTGGGGATAGGGGTCGAACGACCAGTCGGTCAGGCCGTTGTCCCGGTAGAGACCGTAATGCAGATGCGGAGGGAATTTGCCCGAGGTGCCGGGCTTGCCGTATCCCGAGCTGCCCACCCAACCGATCACCTGACCGGGTTTGACGATATCGCCCTGCTTCACTTCTTTCTTATTGAAGCCGGACAGGTGCGCATAGTAATGATACACATTATTCAGGTCCCGGATGCCGATCCGCCAGCCGCCGTAAGGGTTCCAGCCCATAATCTCCACAAGGCCGTAAGTCGCGCTGCGCACGGGCACCCCGTGCTCGGCGAAGAGGTCCGTGCCTTCATGCATCCGGGCACCGCCCCAGCCCCTTCGGTCACCCCAGGTGCTTCGGTAGGAATAATCGGCCCCAAGAGGCATGACAAAGCAATGTTCATGAAGATCGAGCGTATCGAAAGCCGCATAAATCCGGGCGAACTGCGAGATCCGGTCGACGCTGCGGCTGTTCTGGTAATACTCCCACAGACCGATGCGAAGGTCCTCCTCCGCGGTGCCCTGGTGGAGCAGATAGGAGGCCATGGAGTACAGGCGGTCCATGTCGCTCGCGCGATCGGCGAACCCGTCTCCGTTCCCGTCGAGCCCCCGCCCGCCGAAGATCCGGATGCTCTCCGGGTTCTTGTCCTCCGGGTCGGGATTCAGCATGCCTCCCCACTGGAGATCCGTGTACGAAATGGCGATAAGCCGATCCGGCGTCTGCCGTTTCTTGGCCAGGTTCAGCGTGCGTTCGTATTGATCCACCGCGGCCAAATAATACCAGGGGATCCCGGTCAAAGCGCCGACTTTATCGAAAAGGTCCTTCCGCTGGGCGAAAACGGCTTTCATCCCGCTGCCTTGGGCGTTGGCCGAGGGGAGTGCCTCAGCCGGAGCGAAAGCCGAGGCGCTGTCCGCCCCCAGCATGACACCGAGGAGAAGGGTGCCGGATAGAACCGCCGCCGCTGCCCGGGTATGGATTACCGTCATATGTAAGCTTCCTCCTTCTGCTGGTCACGCCGCGCCGGCCGGTCTGTGCACGGGGGAGAGCCGGCCTGGGTTGCCGGAGAAGTCTCCGCCGCGAGCATGGACTTTGGGTTCATTCATATGACGGTAGGATGTGCGCCAAGCCTGCTTTTTATCCAGCGGGGAGTCTGCTATGATGTGGGCTGGGAGGGGATGCGGGGAATGGGCTTCGAGCACCGCGAGGAGCATGTCGATGAAGGCATGCTGATGATCCAGGCGAACCTGGACGATATGAATCCGGAACTCACTTCGTATGTGACCGATCTGTTGTTCGAGCAGGGGGCGCACGATGTATTCTGGATTCCGATCATTATGAAGAAAGGCCGTCCCGGCGTTATGCTGAACGTGCTTACCGACGAGGCGGCGGCCGGCCGGATGGAGACCGTCATATTCCGGGAGACGACAACCCTCGGACTGCGGTATGGCCGCATGGCCTGCCACCGGCTCGGCCGCGAGTTCCATCAAGTGGCGACCCCATGGGGGGACGTAGCCGTCAAGGCCGGATTCCACAAAGGAGAACTCGTTCAATTCGCGCCGGAGTTCAAGGACTGCGAGAAGGCGGCGAAGGCGGGCGGTGTGCCGCTCAAGAGGGTCTATGATGAAGTGCGTCTGCGGTTTCTCCGGGAGGCCTCGTTGGAAGGAGACGGGGACGGCGGCGGAGAAACATAGGCAGGCCGGCAGGGGAATGACAAAGAAGCGGCTCCCGCTGGGGAAGCCGCTTCTTTGTGTTTGCCTAGGGTATAGGTAAGGACGCGAATCCCCCGCACCTGCTGCCCAGGCATCCTTTGAATTCTGATGGAGGCGGGAAGCATTGCCAGCGCAGCGAGACGTCTTATCGCTTCTGGCGTACCGCCATCTAGTGACGGTGGGCTTCCGGCTTCGGATCATGGCTGTGGCACTGATGAGGATGTTCTGCAGGCGCAGGGCTATGCGGGTGCGAATGCCCATGCGAATGCGACGGATTGTGCGTGTGGTGCGTATGGTCATGACCGTCGTGTGAGTGGCCGTGGGTAGGCTCGTGCATGTGATCCCCGATGTGCGTATGCCCGTGATGATGGTGGTCCGGATCATGATGATGGTGATGATGGTCGTGCTCGTGGCGGATTTCTTCATGATGAACATGGTATTTATTCAGATAAGGATCCGATTGGCCGACGACGACCCGCAGCACGTTCGGTTGGTTCGGCAGATCGCGGGTGCCCGCTCCGTAACCGATCGTCTCGACGATCATCGGCGGCAGGCTCTTGGCGAACTCGTCCACCAGCCCGGCGACAATGCCCGCCCCTGTAGGCGTGGTCATCTCCAAGGCATAGGAGGTTGGCAGGATCGGAAGCCCCTTCATCATCTCCAGGGTAGCCGGTGCAGGGACGGGGTAGATCCCGTGGTCGCAGTTCACCGTACCGGAGCCGAGCGGGACCGCGGAAGAGAGAATCTTCTCGATGCCGAGGGAGTCTATGGCCAGGGCCGTACCGATGACATCGACAATGGAATCTATGGCGCCCACTTCATGGAAGTGGACCTTCTCGATCGGAATATTGTGAATCTTGGCCTCGGCTACGCCGATCTTCCCGAAGATCGCCAGGCTGAGCTTCACCACCCGCTCGTTGAACCCGGCGCTCTCGATCATCCGTACGATATCGGAATAGTGACGGTGGTACTTCGGAGGCGTATGGGGATCGAGCAGCACGTCCATCTTCAGAGCCGAGATGCCGCGCTTGTTGACCCGCTTCCATTCCAGGGTGAACGGTTCGATCTGAATCCGGCGCAGCTCTTCTTCTATGTAGTTCCTGTCCGCACCGGCATCGACCAGCGCGCCGAGCGTCATGTCTCCGCTGATACCGGAGAAGCAATCGAGATACAATAGTTTCATGGCTCATCCCTCTTCAGTTGGTTGTGATGAATCAGCGCCGCATTGTAACCTGCCCCGAAGCCGTTGTCGATATTGACGACAGAGATGCCGGGGGCACAGGCGTTCAGCATGGACAGCAGCGCGGCCATCCCCTGGAAGCTCGCCCCGTACCCGATGCTCGTAGGTACGGCGATCACAGGCACGGCTACGAGTCCGCCGACGACGCTCGCGAGCGCGCCTTCCATGCCCGCAGCCACGACGATGGCGCTCGCGCCGCGGATCTCCGGCAGTCGGCGGAACAGCCGGTGGATACCGGCCACGCCTACATCATAGATGCGCTCGACCCTGGAGCCCATGCTCTCGGCGGTCACAGCCGCTTCTTCCGCGACCGGCAGGTCGGATGTCCCTGCGCAGAGGACAGCAATATAACCGCTGCTCTCCGGCAGCGTGCCCGGCCTGGTCCATGTGAGCGCGCGGGCATCCATGTGGTATTCGCTGCCCGGCACCTGCTCCTGCACGTAGGCGGCCTTCTCCGCATCGATCCGGGTGGCGAGCACGCGGTCCGTATGGGGTATCATGCGTCCGAAGATCTCCGCGATCTGTACGGCCGTCTTGCCTTCGCCGTAGATCACCTCGGGGAAGCCGGTGCGGGACGGACGGCTGAGGTCGATGGCAGCGTATCCAAGCGAATCGTCGACGGCCTGCGCCTCCAGGCTGGCCGGGGAGACGGCGGGCTCACCGCCGGCGGGCTTGCTCTCTTGCGGTTCCCCGCATGCTTTGTCCGGCTCCGCGGCGTTGTATGCGGCGGAGCCGGAGTAGCCCTCTTCGAGCAGCCGCTGGGCTTCGTCTATGTCAAGGTCGCCCGAGCGAACGAGCTTTAAAATATGTACTGTATTCATCATAGGTCACGGCATCCTCCTCTAAACACTTTCCTTAGTGTACCATATTTCCCCGGTTTCCGCGTAATTTCAAAAGTGGATTGTTGCGCCATTCGTGATATAATAAGGGGAACAGAGAAAAAGCAACTTTCGGATAGACCGCATTCTCAGAAAGCAGGGGAGCAGCCATGGCGACTTCATCTATAGAACGCAAACCGGACTGGCTTAAAGTCAAGCTGGCCACAGGCGACAATTATAAGGAACTCAAAAATATGATGCGGAGCAAAACGCTCCATACGGTGTGCGAGGAAGCGAAGTGCCCGAATATTCACGAGTGCTGGGCAAGCGGGACGGCCACGTTCATGATTCTCGGCGACATCTGTACGCGGGCCTGCCGCTTCTGTGCGGTGAAGACCGGCCTGCCGACTGAGCTCGATCTCGAGGAACCGGAGCGCGTGGCGGAAGCGGCCGAGGGCATGAGACTTCGGCACGTCGTCGTCACTTCCGTGGCACGGGACGATCTCAAGGACGGCGGCGCCTCGATCTTTGCGGCGACGATTCGAGCCCTCCGCACCCGGCTGCCTCTGGCGGGCGTAGAGGTGCTCATCCCGGATTTCCAGGGCGACGAGGAGTCGCTGCGGATCGTATTGGAGGCTAGGCCCGATATTCTGAACCATAACATGGAGACGGTCGAGCGCCTCTCGGATAAAGTCCGGGCCAAAGCCAAATACGCGCGCTCCTTGGAGCTGCTTCAGCGTTCTAAGGCGATGGCACCTTCCATCCCGACCAAATCGAGCATCATGCTGGGTGTCGGCGAGGAGTGGAGCGAGATCCTGAAGACGATGGACGATCTTCGCTCCGTCGATTGCAATATCATGACGATCGGCCAGTACCTGCAGCCAAGTCTGCAGCATCTGCCGGTATCGCAGTATTATACGCCGGAGCAATTCGCGGAACTGAAGCAGGAAGGACTGAAGCGCGGCTTCTCCCACGTGGAGTCCGGCCCGCTGGTGCGCAGCTCCTATCACGCCCACGAACAAGTCAAATCAGCGCAGCATTCGTAAACCCTGGGGAGGCAAGCATCGTGATCCATATTGCGGGCAAGAGCTACGAAGTAATCGTAGATCACAAGAACGGCTGGCGTTTCGAAGCATTCCGCGAGCGGTACAGCGAGGTGCTGGAGCGCTATGATTATATTGTGGGGGATTGGGGCTACAGCCAGCTTCGGCTGCGCGGATTCTTCAAGGACAACCATCCGAAGGTGACCCGCGATACGACTATAGCGACCCTGCAGGATTACTTGAACGAGTACTGCAACTTCGGCTGCGCCTACTTTATTATCGAGAAGGTGGCCAGCAAGGTGCTGGGACCGGGCGAAAGCTACCCGGAAGGCATCTACGACGACAGCGCGCCGATACCGGTGCCGGTCCCCGAAGGCGAAGGGGCGGAACGCCCGGCCGCAGCGGGTACGGAGACCGGCCGCGGGGCCGATGCCCCGGCGGCACAGGCACCTTCCCGTCCGGCGTACCAGCCGAACCGGCATGGTCCGCAGAACCGCGAGCGGGGACACGGCGGCCGTCAGGGCGGAGGATCGTCCGGCGGAGACCACCAGGGCGGCCGCGGCCGTCAAGGAGGTTCCCGCGGAGGCGAAGGCCGTCAAGGCCGACCGCAGGGCTCGGGCTCCAGAGGAGCGAACGGGTCGGATTCACGCGGTCACCAGGGAGGCGGCAAGCAGGGCCGGGGACCTTCCTCCCAAGGCGGCGGACCTTCCAAGCCCAAGTCGGAATCCTCCCGCGCTAACGTGTAACACCCGAAGCAGAACCCGGATTCGTATCCTTCCTCGAGCTTCGTCCGCTTCCGCATGCCAGACATGCGGAGGCCGGACGGAGCTTTTTCGATTATTTTAGTAGCTTTTTGGATTATTTTAGTAGCTTTTTGGATTAGTTCACTAGCTTTTAGATTGTTTCATTATCGGCGGAAGGGTGAAGCTAAAGTAAATTTTAGGGTCTGCCGCTATAGGCTGGTGGTATAATCAGTTCATCAGATACGGATTAGCAGAAGGAGCAGTGTAGGATTTTGAGTGAATGGATGGGCTGGACGCAAAAGTACATCTTGCAGATCCCCACCGTGCAGTCCGAAGGGCTTGGCTTGGTTGCAGGAGTCGTAGCAGTCATCATGGTAGGAGGCCTTAGTGCCGGACTGGTTCTCGGACGTAGAGGAGAGCGTTTTGACAAGAACGATGAGAACGGTTACATTAGGTCTGATGGAGAACCCGGGTGTCCGACAAGGAAAGAGTAGAAGATAGAGAAGCCGCTGCCTCGTTGGAGACAGCGGTTTTTGGGGTCCCGTCCCGACGTGCCGGACGGGCTTAGCCGGCTTAGCCGGGTTCAGATCATATCGTACCCGATGAACGCCTCGCGGACCCGGCTCCAGAAGGGGAAGGGGCGGAAGCGTGCGAACTTGACCTTTTTGCCGGCGGCGACCATGCTCCGGATCGAGACGATATCGCTGCGCTGCATATACACGTGGTCCAGAGACAGAACGATGTTCTGGTTCGCCCGGGGGGTGATGTCGCAGTGGTGATGCTTCGGCAGCAGGATAGGCGACCCCAGCGTTCGATACACCCGGTTGTTGATCGAAGCGATCTCGGCGATTTGGATCGCATCGAGGGAGGGATGCACGATGGCGCCGCCGAGGCTTTTGTTATACGCAGTACTTCCAGACGGGGTCGAGATGCAGATGCCATCTCCTCGGAACGTTTCGAGCAGTTCGTCATTGATGTGCAGCTGGGCTACCAGGGTGGCATCCACCCCTTTCAGCGTGAACTCGTTGAGTGCGAGCTCCGTTTCGATGCTGCCGGTGCCGGTCGTGATCTGAATCTCCACCAGAGGATACTTCACGACCCGGAGGTCGTTCTGCTTGGCGCTCTCGCCCATGAGCTGGGCGAGGAGTTCGACTTCATCCGGCTTCCAGTCCGCGAAGAAGCCGAGACGGCCGGTATGGATGCCGACGAAAGCGATATGTTCGAGCTGCTCTTTGTACCGGTGGAAGGCATGCAGTAGTGTCCCGTCTCCGCCGATGGACAGAACAAGGTCCGGCTGCTCTTCCTCATGGACCAGGCCGTGCGCTTGAATCAGCTTGTGGAACTTATGCATCAACTGGATCGAAATCTCATCGCCGCGGTGAACTACATTGTATTTCAAACGGTTGTCCTCCTAAGTAATACGTCTCTTTAGCTGTGGGCCGTAGAGGCGATGCAGTACTCGTCGATCAGAACGGCCAGACTATCGGGAACATGCCGGAAGCGGGCCGCTACCCGGTAAGCGTCGCTGCCGAAGTGAGAGATGCGGACGACTTCGCCGAAGGCGGTCAGCTTCTGTTCCAGGGTGGGCAGCACAAAGGTGAATTCCAAGTCGAGATTCCGCAGCAGCCTTGCAGGGGTGACGAAGGCGATCCCACCCCCGGACAAATCCAGAATCTGACCAGTGAAGGTCACGCTCTGCTGCCCGGCCTGTCCGCGGATGCCGACAATGCGGCAGGTGACCGGCGTACGGACAACGAGCGGGGCCCGCTCATGCTTCCGCTGAGCCGTCTTCTGCATCGCCTCAGGCGCAGAGAGCGTGAGCGTACAGAGGCTTCGGCGCATCTCGAGCTGTTCCATGCCGACCAAGGCGAAGTGCAGGATGCCATCCTCCAGATAAGAGAATTCGACGAAGCTGACATGGTGCAGCTTCTCCAGCGGATGGATCGCCGGGGTTTCGAGCGTTACCGTGATGTGGTGCTCGTCCGCCCGGACCAGCCGGAACTCGTCCTGGTAGCAGAAGGGCTGTCCTTCCTTCGTCTCACCAATAATGACCAGGGAACAGTTCCCGGAAGAAGGCAGCATGCCTGCCGCCAATATTTGGTTCCAATTCATGAGCGATCACCTGCATGTTCATTAGTGGGAACCCCTCTGTCTCTATTGTAGTTCCATCATAATTTATTATGGTGGAGAAAACAAATGCCCCTTGTATGCTCCGGGAGGCAGGCACCAGACTAGATCAAAAACCCAAGCAGTGTGATCTGCTTGGGTCAAAGGGCGCCGCTGCTATAGCGAGGTAACCAGCGGAAGCTCGAAGGGACGGATGAAATTCGGCGAAACGGGATGCACGCGAACGGAGAAGTGTGCTCCGTGCTTCAGGTGGCCCGGGATCGCGGCCCGGTAAATGACGGTACGGTCTTCCAGCTCGCGGAGCGGCTCCATCACCTTAACAACCTGCTCCCAACCCTCCGGCTGCTCCTCGTAGTAGATCAGCTCGACGGCGGTGTCCCGGAACCAGACGGGCCCGAATTTTACGGTGGCTGTTACTTCTTTGAGGGGGAGCCCCGCCAAGGCTCCATCGCCGGAACCGTCATTGACCTCGACAATGCGGACATGATGCCAGTTCTGGCGGATGAACCGCTTGTAATCGGCCACCTTCGTCGCTTCTTCATTCGAATTGGCCACAAAATGCTGGGTCCGCTGCAGCGAAGGAATGTAGGAGCCGTTCGTATAGTCCATCACCATCCGGTCGGTATTGTACACCGGCGCCAAGGTGACGATGGACCGCTTCATCCGCTTCACCCAAGGGGAAGGGACTCCCTCACCGCTGTAATAGAGGGGAATAATTTGTTCTTCGAGCACCCGGTAGAGGGATTCCGTGTTCTCCCGCTCCTGGGTTTCGAAATCGGATTCGTTATTCGCATCGATACTCCAGCCATTGGTGCCGTCATAGCCTTCTTCCCACCAGCCGTCGAGTACGCTGAAGTTGATGACGCCATTCATGGCGGCTTTCTCCCCGCTGGTGCCGCTGGCTTCATACGGGCGGCGCGGATTGTTCAGCCAGACGTCGACCCCCTGCACCAGATAGCGGGCGAGGTTCATATCATAATTCTCGAGGAGCACGACTTTGCCCCGGAACCGGTCCATCTGCGAGACCCGGTAGATCTCGCGGATCAGCTCTTGGCCGGGGTGGTCGGCCGGATGGGCTTTGCCGGCGAAGAGGAACTGAACTGGGCGCTTCGGGTCATTGACCAGCCGGTCCAGCCGCTTCAGATCGCTGAAGATCAGATTGGCCCGCTTGTAGGTCGCGAACCGTCTCGCGAACCCGATCGTGAGAGCGTCCGGATTCAGGAACTCGCGTACCTCTTCGATTCGTTCGGCCGTCATGCTGTTGCGGCGGCGGTGTTCGCGCTGGTTGGAACGCGCGTGCATAATCAGCTTCTCCTTCAGCCCTCGGTGAACGGTCCACAGCGATTCGTCCGGGATCAGTTCCACGGATTTCCACACATCGCTATTGGCTTGATTCGCCGTCCAGGTGCCGGGCAGGAACCGGCTGTACAATGCCTTGAGTTCGGGAGCCAGCCATGTCGGCAGGTGAATGCCGTTGGTCACATGGCCGATGGGAACTTCCTGCACATCGATGTCGCCGTGGAAGCCGCGGAACATCTCGCGGGAGACGTGGCCGTGCAGTTTGCTGACCCCGTTACGCAGGGCGGATGCATTCATGGCGAGATAAGTCATGTTGAAGAGCTGGTTGGTCTGGTCATAACCGAGTTCTTTGAACTCCTCGCGCTGCTGCGGATAGTCATGGAACAGGCGGCTGAAGTAATGCTCGAACATGCCGATCGGAAAAGCGTCATGACCGGCGGGAACCGGCGTGTGCGTCGTGAAGACGGTGGAGGCGCGGATAATCTCCAGCGCCACATGAAACGAAAGGCCTTTGTCCAGCTGTTCCCGGATCCTCTCGAGCGCAAGGAAGGCGGCATGCCCTTCATTGATATGGTAAGCACCGGTAGGCAGGCCAAGAGCCCTCAGCGCTTTGACGCCGCCCACGCCGAGCAGGATCTCCTGGGCGATCCGGGTATCCTGGTTGCCCCCGTATAGCTGAGCTGTCAGCTCCCGATCCCAGGGGCTGTTCTCCGGAAGGTCCGCATCCAGCAGATAGACGGGATTGCGGCCGACCTGTACCTGCCATACTTTCAGGCGGACATCCCGGTCGGCTATCGGTACGGTAAGATAGAGCTCTTCAGTGGAAGGGCCTTCTGCGCTAGGTTCCCCGGGCACCAAAGCCGGAATGATCGGCAGCTTGTCGAAATCATAGGCCACACTTTCGGTGAATTGGGCGCCGCTCGCGTCAAGCTTCTGATTGAAGTATCCCTTCTTGTAGAGGAGGCCTACCCCGGCCAGTGGGACGCCCAGATCGCTGGCCGATTTGCAGTGATCGCCTGCGAGCACGCCCAGTCCGCCCGAATAGATCGGCAGTGACTCATGGAAGCCGAATTCCGCGGAGAAATAGGCGATCGCCTGCCCGGTATGCTGCGGATACTGTTTGCTGAACCAGGTTGGCGATGCCATGTATTCATCGTACTCTTTCAACACGTTCTCCATCTCCAGCAGATATTCGTCATCCTTGGCCCACTTCTCCAGAACAACGGAATCAACCTCGGTCAGCAGGCGGACGGGATTATGCTGGTATTGATCCCAGAGGACCGGCTCGATCCGCGAGAATAAGGAAAGCGCCCTGTCGTTCCAGCTGAACCACATGTTATAGGCGAGTTCTGAGAGTCGGCGGAGCGGTGCAGGCAGTTTGATGTTGCGGGCTTGGAACTTGGTCAGCATGATTTCACCTCTACCCCAATAGTGTGTGTCCTGCCCGGAGGGTGCGGACACGGGTGTCTTCCCGATACGTCTTGAATGCAAGGGCCGGCGCTGCGGCAGCGCGGCGATGCGGACGATCCCGGCGGTCATCGATCACGTGTCTGTTGTGTTGAGCCATTGGTGAACATGCTGCCTCATACCGGCTCAGGGTCTGCTCTTTGTCTTGGCTTCCTGTAGTATTTTATCTTCAACGGGGGTTCATACCTCGTTTGCCAAGCGAATACAGGAGAGTCAAGAGCAGCAGGACGCCGATCGAACCGGCGAATACGATCCCGGCCGCAGGGAGGATATGATGGAACAGCATCATAGCCGGCCGCGATACTTCGGGCTCGGGCAGCGCGGACCAGAAGACCTGAGCTGGGACGAGCGGTTCCCAGAGCAGCAGCACGAGAAGGGCGGCCAGCAGGCCGTGAACGAGCCGGGCGACGGCAAATGGGGCGTAGCGGAGGTCGGTACGGTGCAGCAGGGAGACGATTTGCGCATGCACGGACAGCCCGCCCCAAGAGAGCACCCAGGCAGCGATGGCTGCTTTGTACACTAGGGGGACGCCTGCTGCGCCGCCGGCCGCCTTGGCGCCGATCGTAACTTCGAAGAAGCCGCCTACCACCGCTTCCGCGAGCGGGGCGGGCAGAGCGAACAGGCGAAGCACGGCTTCGGCGCCGGTGTACAGCAGCTTCATGATATGGGCGGAGGTCATGACTTCCATGACAACGGAGAAGAACACCACGAGTCCGCCCACCACGAACATGAGCTGAAGACCGGAGCCCAGCGCACTTTGCAGCATGACACCGAGCGGCCTGCCGTCTTTCAACCGGGCCTCGTGCATGGCGTTGAACGCACGTCTGCCTATGCTTTGGGCGTCTGCGCCCGGGCCCTTGACGGGAGAAGACGCAGGTTGATCGTTATTACCCGTCCGCAGCTTGCCATGAAACCGCATCATGAGGCCCACGATGACGGCTGCGCCATAATGGGCCGCCGCCAGCACCCCGGCCAGGGCGGCATCATGGAAGAAGCCTACCGATACGGCCCCGATCAGGAAGATGGGATCTGCCGAGGTAGTGAAGGCGACCAGACGCTCGCCTTCCTCCCGGTTCACAAGCTTCTGCTCCCAGAGCTGGGCGGTTAACCGGGCACCGATCGGATAGCCGGAAGCAAAGCCCATGGCCATCACGAATCCCCCGATCCCGGGAATGCGGAACAGGGGGCGCATCAGCGGGTCGAGCAGCGTGCCGAAGAAGTGTACGATGCCCACGCCGAGCATCATCTCGGAGATGACGAAGAAGGGGAAGAGAGCCGGGAACAGCACATCCCACCAGATCGACACCCCCTTGAGCGAGGCACGCAGCGCTTCCGACGGAAAGATCAGCATCAGGCCCGCAAGTGAAATGACGAACAGCGTGGCGGCATAGAAGGGGAACATTCGGCGGCGCACAGCATCCACATCCTTTCCGGGAAAGCCTGTCATTCTGGTATATGTGGGGGAAGGTGGAGACATGCCGGAACGGCTTTATGAAAAGGAGATGAAAATGCAGAGGGCGCCGGAAAAGTGCTGAATTTTCACACTATTCGTGGTACAATTGGACTAATATGAGAATGGGAGTTGATCCTTATGATGGGTGTCATTGCTGGAATTCTCGTATGTGCTTTTGTATATGTCATAAGGGAGACGCTAATGACTTCCGGTGAAGAGGATATGTAGCGTAAGCTGCATCGAACGGGCTTTTGGGGTAGAATAAGAGCTTGCCAACATTACGATGCTAAGGCGGTCAGCACTAGCATCTTTTTTGATAAGGACGATAAGGGAACCTCCGGCAGGACCGGTCACGGGTCTGCCAGGGAAGCTTAAGTCCGTTCACCGCGGAGCAGGCGGGAGAGGAGCGAATTTCATTTTGTCAGAAGAGAAGGAACTGTCTTTTTTTGAATCCATGGGGGGCGAAGAGGGGATCCGCCTGATCGTGGAGGCTTTTTATCCGAGAGTCCAGGCGCATCCGCTGCTGGGCCCCCTCTTTCCGGAGAATATCATACCGGTCATGGAGAAGCAGCAATTGTTCTTAACCCAATTCTTCGGAGGGCCGCCGCTCTACTCGCAGCACTACGGACACCCGATGATGCGGGCCAGACACCTGCCTTTCGAGATTACTCCGGAGCGCGCGGCTGCCTGGCTCGGCTGTATGGAACAGGCGCTGGAGGAGACGGGCCTGCCGCGGGAGCTTCGTCAAGCTGTACTGCAGCGGCTGGAAGGTCCCGCCTATCATTTTGTGAACAGCTGAGAAGGATTCAGACCGAGATTGAAGGATGTGGCTTACATGGTGGAACCTTTATTTCAGGTGAAAGTGACTTGTCCCCAGTGCGAACAGGAGTTTCAATCTTCGCGCGTGAGACCCAGCTTCAAAAAAACCGTGAAGACCGATACGGACTTTGGCCTTCATTACAAGGAGATCAATCCGGAATATTATGTTGTCCGTATATGTCCCTACTGCGGATTCGCAGGCACGGAGAACTCCAAGGCAGCGCTGACTGCAGCGGACAAATCCGCTTTCCAAAGCAAGATCGGTTCTCAGTGGAGTCCCAAAGACTTCGGCGGAGAGCGCTCCTGGGAGGATGCCTTGTACAGTTACAAGCTGGCGCTGCTCTGTGCGCAGAGCGTGCAGGAGAAAGGCCGGGTGACGGCGGGGCTGCTGCACCATATCGCATGGCTCTACCGGGAGAAGGGAGACGACGCGCAGGAGAAGCGGTTCCTGCAGTTCGCGCTCGACGAGTACACACGCGTCTTCGAAACGGAAGGCGGCGAGATGAATAACGCCCGGCTGATGTATCTGCTCGGCGAGCTGAGCAGGCGGTTGAAGCATTACCGGCCGGCCGTCAAATGGTTCACCCGCGTGATCAACGACAAGTCGATTACGGACGCTGGCATGATCCGGGCCTGCCGGGAGCAGTGGGCCGCGGTGCGCGAGGATATGCTCGCGGACAAGCTGGAGCCGATCGAGGAGAGCGACCTTTCCTGAGGAAGTAATCCCATTGGAAGGCTGCAGGCGCCAGCTTGGCCGGCAGTACACAAATACGCACAGGATTCGGGGGTACGGTCGCCCCGGAATCCTGTGCGTATTTGTGGTGTGCGATCTTGGCGCCTGTTTCTTACCGGCGGCCGGACCGGCTGAGCGGCTGTGAAGCGAGCAGATAATCGGAATCGGCTCCCACCAGCGTAAGCTTGTTGCGGCAGCAGGGGAAGATCAGCAGCTTCTTCACCCCGTCCTTAAGTTCCTCGAGTTCTCTCGGCTTCATCGCGAGCAGTACATTATCCGCCCCGCAGAACGGGCAGTTCTGCACATAGACGTCAGGACCGATCCGTTCATAGGGCCACGTATTCTGGAATGGGATCATAAGGCTCTCCTTATTCCTCCGGCGTCTCGCCGGCAGAGGCATCCTTGGCCGGCGTGCCGGCTTCAGGCGCTTCCTTGCGGGCGAGTTCCGCGAGCTTCTGCAGCAGGATGTGCTGCGGCATGTGCATCAGGTGTTCCAACGGTACGCCAAGCTCCTTCGACAGCTTCAGTGCCGTATCCGGCGATATTTGCAGTGGTCTCATCCACAGGTCCTCCTAAGGGGTGTATTTGCATCTTCCCATCATTTAATCACAATCCCGGAGGAGAGTTCAATCTCTAAAAAAAGAATCCGGCGCCGGCTGCTGGGCCTAGGTGGGAAAATGTGGTTTAATGGAGGGGCAAGGACCTATCATACACTAGGACGTGCTCTGATTACATAACCCAAGGAAAGGTACGGTGCAGCCCATGAAAACCCCGCTTCCGCAAACCTGGAACCTGGAACGTTTCTTCACAGGAGGCAGCGCTTCCGCAGAGTTTGGCCAATTCCTGGAGCAGCTTCGCAAAGATACCCTTGAAGCCGAAGAACTGCTGAATTCGCTCAAGGTGCCTGAGACGGCAGAAGAGGCTTCCGATCTGCTGCCTGTCATCTCGCTGCTTCAGACCATTGCGCTGCATATCCGGGAAGCCGATTCCTTCACGGTCTGCCTCGCAGCCGAAAATCAGAATGATAAGCGCGCCGTGATTCTCGGCGGGCAGGTTCGTACGCTCGGGGCCTCGTATGACTCGGCCCTGACCCGGTTCGACGATATGCTGACCCGCATTCCGGATGCGGCCTGGCAAGCGCTGCTGAAGCTGCCGGAGCTGCAGGAGATCGAGTATCTGCTCGAAGAGCGCCGGGCCCTGGCCGCCGAGAAGCTACCCCCCGAGCAGGAGGCCTTAGTGAACGACCTGGCCGTCGACGGCTATCACGGCTGGGGAGAGCTCTACAATACGACGGTGAGCAAATTCCGTGTACCGTTCGAAGAGAACGGCATCGTCACCGAATTGTCCGCCGGTCAAGCCGCCAACAAAATGGATAGTCCCGACCGTTCCGTACGGGAGAAGGTATTCCGCCGCTGGGAAGAGCAGTGGGGGAAGCATGCGGATTACTGTGCGGATGCGCTCAACCATCTCGGCGGATTCCGTCTCAAGCTCTATGAGCGACGGGGGTGGGAAGGCATCCTGAAGGAGCCTCTGAGTATCAACCGCATGTCTCATGA
The DNA here is from genome assembly GCF_027533645.1 of Paenibacillus caseinilyticus. Taxonomy (GTDB): domain Bacteria; phylum Bacillota; class Bacilli; order Paenibacillales; family NBRC-103111; genus Paenibacillus_G; species Paenibacillus_G caseinilyticus. Next base: position 17,111 of record NZ_JAQAGY010000022.1, on the reverse strand, counting down.
GACCCTGGATACGATGTGGAAGGTCATTGAAGAGGGCAAGGACGTTTTCGTCCGCTATCTGGAGCGCAAGGCCAAGCTGCTCGGTGTTCCCCGGTTGAGCTGGTTTGACGTCGATGCGCCGGTCGGCGCCGGTACCGGCACGATCTCCTACGACGCGGGCGCGCAGCTGATCGTAGATCAGTTCCGGCGCTTCTCGCCGAAGATGGCCGACTTTGCCGTCATGGCCTTCGAGAACGGATGGATCGAAGCCGAGGACCGTCCCGGCAAGCGGCCCGGGGGCTTCTGCACGTCGTTCCCCGTAGCGGAAGAGACCCGGATCTTCATGACCTATGCTGGCTCCGCCTCCAACGTGTCGACGCTGGCGCACGAACTCGGGCACGGCTATCACCAGCATGTGATGAACGATCTGCCCGCCTTCGCCCAGGAGTATGCGATGGGCGTAGCCGAGACCGCGTCCACTTTCGCGGAGATGGTCGTCTCCGATGCCGCAGTCAAAGGGGCTTCTACGGAAGAAGAGCGCCTAACGCTCATCGAAGACAAGATCCAGAGATCCGTCGCGTTCTATATGAACATCCACGCGCGGTTCCTCTTCGAGACCCGGTTCTACGAGGAGCGCAGCCGGGGCCTGGTCGGCGTGGACCGGCTGAACGAGTTGATGACCGAGGCGCAGCGCGAAGCGTACAGAGATACGCTGGAAGAGTATCATCCCCACTTCTGGGCGTCGAAGCTGCATTTTTATATTACGGAGGTGCCGTTCTACAACTTCCCGTATACCTTCGGCTATATGTTCAGCGCCGGCTTGTATGCCGAAGCCCTGAAGCGGGGGGAAGCCTTCGAGGACCAATACGTAGCCCTGCTCCGGGACACCGGCAGGATGACCGTCGAAGAGCTGGCCCAGAAGCACCTTGGCATCGATCTGCGGCAGCCACAGTTCTGGCAGGGGGCCATGGCGATGACCACGGCGGATGTGGAGGAGTTTCTCCGGTTAACCCAATAGCGCCGCATCGGCATGCGGCATGATCAAGCCGGCCCCTACATGGGGGCCGGCTTTGTTGGTATCAGCGGAACTGGGCACGGCGGGAGCTCGTAACCCCATCGTATTTTTCCAAATGTTTCATGGCCCGGACAAGTGTGTAAATAGAAAGCGTACAAGTAAAGTACAACCAAATATACAAAAAACACACAGAGGAGATGAGTTACAATGGCACGCAACAACGATGAAAAAATGAGCCGTGAAGAAGCAGGTCGTAAGGGTGGCGAGGCCAACGCAAACAAACAGGACAAAGAATTCTTCCAAGAGATTGGCCGTAAAGGCGGCGAAGCCAACGCTGAAGCCCATGACCGCGAGCACTTCCAAGAAATCGGCCGTAAGGGCGGCGAAGCCACAGCCGAGTCCCACGACAAAGAATTCTACCAGGAGATCGGCCGTAAGGGCGGCGAAGCCACAGCCGAATCCCACGACAAGGAATTCTACCAGGAAATCGGCCGTAAGGGCGGCGAAGCCAATGCCGAAGCCCATGACCGCGAGCATTTCGAGGAGATCGGCCGTAAGGGCGGCGAAGCGCGCAGCAACAACGGCGGCGGCAACGACAGCGAAGAAGATGGCAAAATGAGCCGCGAAGAAGCCGGCCGTAAAGGCGGCAGCCGTTAATTATATATAAAGCCTCTTACGAGAGGCCCTACCGAAACGCAGCGGGTCCAAGAGACCGGCTGCGTTTCTTTTTGTGAGGAGGGTTAGTGTAAATCACCAGAGTACGTTCGATGACTAGCGTGATTCCGGCTTTTCGGATCGGATTGGATTCGGTTATAATGGGGGAGTCAAGAAAACGGAAAAGAGAGGCGGCCCGTAAGGACCGCCTGCATAGAGCTAAGTATTCGGGGGAGTGCGTTATCTGGAGAACTTGCCAGCGAGCTGCTGCTCGGCGATTTGAACCAGACGACGTGTGATATGGCCACCGATTGCCCCAGTATCGCGGGTTGCCATGAAGCCATAGTAACCGTCCTGAGGAATTTGGATGCCCAGCTCTTGAGCCACTTCATATTTCAGTTGGTCCAGAGCTTGAGAAGCTTGAGGTACGACCAGTACATTGCTGCTGCGGGATTGTCCTGCGCCCATCGTAATCACCTCCGTTCTTGTAAGGTAGTATGTGACAAAACCGCAATTATACGCACGGGGAAAATTGGTAATTTCGACCAAAGGGGGGAGCGCCATGTCGCCATTTGATTTAACGTACAGCGGATGGGCGCTGGATTCCGATCTGCAGGTGATCCATGCGGATGTAAAGCTGGTGATCGACGGGGAAGTTCTGATCGACGAACCCCTCTGTGTGGATGTGGGTATGCCGGCGCTCGTGCTCAGTATATCGGAAGATGTGGAGCCGGACCGGTGGGCCGAAGCGTCCGAGTGGCACCGGGTTCCTTTTGTCATCTGCGGCTGCGGAGATCCGGAGTGCAGGGGCTTCTCGTTTCGGGCGCGGCATGTGGAAGGGGACCTTATCGAACTGACGGAGCTGGAGGAACGGCAGGGGCGCCCGCCCCGGGAGCAGGGAACCTACCTGATCCCGAAGCAGGCTTATGCTGCCCGGGTGCGTGAGATTGCAGAGCAGTTTCTCCGGTTCACGGAATCACTGGATTACCGTCCGTATTACGCGGACACGGTCAAGACGGTGAAAGGGCTGCTTCAGCGTTAATATTTGATCTTGAACAGCCCGGCCTGTTTTTTCAGCGCCTCTACGTCCTTCTGCAGCTTCGCCATGTCTTTGAACATCTGCTTCATGTCTTTGTTGTCGCCAAGCAGCGATAGCACTTCTTCCAAGCGGGAAATGCGGGGGGTCTTCATGGAACGTACCTCCTCTCTTTGAGGATGGCCTGTGTTTCCCCATATCGTATGTACGGGCTCCCGCGGGGGTATGTGCGAATATCACGACGGCACGCCGTAACGAAGCCGGAATAGCGATCATGCGAAGAGCTGCAGCCTGGACGCCCGGGCTGCAGCCTTGTTGGGGTTGGTGGCAAGGCGGCGGCCGCCGTATCCCGGCGTCTCTTGGTGCTACCGTACCGTCAGTTCGGGCATCCAGCGCTGCAGGTGCGTCTGCAGTCCGCTGCGGATTTCGACAGCCCGTGGGAGGTCGGCTTCCCCCGCTTCGGCCAGCGGCACGACCCGGAACCCGTGCCAGTCGCGGGAGCGGATGAAGGTCGTCTGCAGACGGACTCCCTCGACCAGGACGCGGGGCAGCGTTCCGTCCGCTGAAGCGGAAGGAAGCCGCAGGTCCGCATGCAGGATGGCCCCGATCCGGGTGAAGAGGTCGGGCTGCTGCTGGGCCGCGAGGAAATTACCCAGCGAGTAGACGACAAGCGAGCGTCCTCCGCGGTTGTTGCCGATCCACTCCAGCGGCTGCAGCACATGGGGATGGTGGCCGATGATGATGTCGGCCCCCGCATCGGCGGCCAGCTTCGCCAGCTTCCGCTGCTCTGCGGAGGGGAGACGTTCATATTCTCGGCCCCAATGCAGGGAGACCACCACGGCATCCGCAGCCTTCCGGGCTTCCGCGATGTCGCTTCGCATGCGGCGCTCCTCGGTCCGGTGAACCAGGTAGGCTTTGCCTGGAGGCGGGGAGATTCCGTTCGTTCCCTGGGTGAAGGCGAGGAACGCCAGCTTCACCCCGTTCTTCTCCACGACCCGCAGGCGGCTGCGGTCCGCCATGGATTCGCTGGCGCCCGCGTATTCTACACCGAGTTCGCGCCAGTGGCGAATGGCTGAGCGGAGGGCCTTCTCCCCCCGGTCCAGCGCATGGTTGTTAGCCATCGTTACGACATCGATGCCGGCTTCCTTCAGCGCATCGGCCGTCTCCTGCGGCGAGTTGAAGGAAGGATAGTCGGAGAGACCGAGCTGTGCTCCCCCGGTCACGCTCTCCTGGTTGGCTACGGCGACATCCGCATGCTGGAGCTCCTGCCTTACCGCTGCCAGCATAGGGGAGAAGTCGAAGCCGGTTCGCGTGCGTGCATCTTCGTAGAGTGGCCGGTGAATGAGAACATCGCCTACCGCAGCTAGCGAGACGATCCGGTCCGAAGGAATGGGCGGTCCTGCCGGCGTCTCGCCGGCTGCCTGGTTTTCTGCACCGAACCATCCAGGCTCCGCCTGAAGACCTGCCGGCTTGTCCCCTTCGCCGCCTCCGCAGCCGGCTGCGGGGAGCAGCAGGAGGGTCAGCAGGCCGCACAGCCTGGCCGTCCGGCACCATGGGGCTTGGTTCATGAGTAACGTCCGCCTTTCTTCCGGTCATCCAAACCAATACCTACTATGTACCGGAGTCAGGCAAAATATAACGGGGATCTCCGGTTTCCGCCAAGATGAGCTGGATCAACGTGAGCCGGATGAACAAGAACCGCATCAACGAGACAAGCTCCTGAACTTCTCCCGGAAGGGGAGGGAATTCAGGAGCTTGGTTTACGTTTCGGGCGGCTGCCGGCCCGGCTTGGCCGCGTATTAATGGAGAACTTCCAGCTTGACTCCCAGGGTAAGCTGCTCTCCCGGCGCAATCCCGCGCAGACCGGTCACTTCCGGCGGCTGCCCGGCAAGATTCGGGGCATCGGTTACCCAGGTGTAGGGCTCGAGACAAATAAAGTCGCGGGCCGCTCCCTTCGTAAAGACGACCCACTGCTTGAAGGCATCGGAAGCGCTGTAACGCAGCTCGATGCCCTTCCTGCAGAGGACGGCGATCCGGGGATAGTCTCCGATCTGGAACACCGTGTCCATGTCGTATCCTTCCAGCGTGTCTCCGCGAAGCAGAGGCGAGTAGGCGTCGCCCAGCGGGAGAAGCGTGCCCGTCGGCACCTTCGTCTCATCGAGCTCCCAGAAGCTGCTGGCCGGCAGCTGCAGCGTCCATTGCCCGGGTTCTCCGTCCAGCCGGAACCAGGTGTGCAGCCCATAGCCGAACGGCGCTGTGAGCTCGCCGTGATTGGTTGCGCGCAGGATATGGCGGAGCACCCCGCCCTTCAATTCGCAGGTCAGCTCCAGCTCCAGATCATGCGGATATTGGCGCTGGACCTCCGCATCTGCGGCAAGGCGCAGGACGCTGGTAATATAGGAGGCTCCTTCGCGTTCGCCGGTTGCCGTTACGGTCCAGGCTTGGCCGCGGAGCATGCCGTGAACGTGATGGCCATGGCTGTTCGTAACATCGAACCGGTACTCGCGGCCTTCGAAGGAGAAGCGGGCGCCGCGAATCCGGTTCGGCGGCATGAGGATCGGTGTCCCATACTGCACGGGGGCATCAGCCAGCTCCTGCGGGGACGAAGGAGCCCGGAGGATTTCGCGCCCGAGCGTTTTGTCCCATATGCTGTATACGTTGCTTCCCAGGGCAGGGCAGATCCGTACGATGAGCTGGCTGTTCTCCATCTCATAGGCGGGTGTGCCTTCCCAGTCGATCCGGTTGATCATGATGAAGCTCCTTCATAGAGAGAATCGGCCCGATTAAGCCGTGTTCGGTTCATATTGCAGCAGATGGGCCGAGAGGACACCCAGAGCCCGGGGTCAGCTTCCGAATTCGGCATTCGGGTACACATAAGGGGTCTTGGCCGGCTGTGCTTTGGCGACCTGGTCTATCTGGAGCCGCATGATCTCCATGCCGCCGAACTCCGTCTTGCCGATCGTTCCCGTGACGGTTACCCAGCTGTCCGTCTCCAGGGCCGCGGCACGGTCATATTCGGCGAGTACGCCGAAAGGGGCGGCGTCGGCCGAGCAGCACTGGATGGAGAAGCGTCCGACGACGAACTGCTTCGGCGACATTTCGTCCTGCCGGTAGACGAATCCGGTAAGCTGGAGCTTCTTGCCGACGAACTGGTCGAGATAGAGGTCCAGGGTGGTCAGCGTTTCCATAAAGAGATCTTCCCGAACTGTAATCACTTCCTGCCTGTAGAGCTCCTTGGCCTGTTTGGCGTAATGCTCGGTGAACTTATCGGCGGGAAAGAGGGTCTCGGCAGCGGCAGCAGATCCGCTTGGGGAATCTCCTGGTGCCGAAGCATTCCGCGAACCGTCCGGGGCAGGCGGCTGTGTTCCCTGCGCCGAAGCGAGCGGCCCCATCCCTTCGCTCCCGCTGCGGCTTTCCTTGACGACGCTGGCGCTGCTTAGGTTCATGCCTTTCTTCGCGGCCAGCGAGCTGCCCATGGAAGCGTCCGGGAGCAGGAAGCCGAGCCCTAGCGGCAGGCAGAACAGTCCGTACACTACCGCATTCTTGAACAGCGAGCGGGAGGGGGCATGATCATGGCCGCAGCCGCAGTCCGCCGCAGTGCCGCTCCGGAACGTGCGGACGGCCAGCAGCAGTTGATGAGCCGCCACCGCGTACAGCACCAGCGCAGACCACTTCACGTAATCGACCATCCGGGGAGCGATGTAGAGCAGGATAAGGTCTGTTTTTGCCAGGTAGGCGATATATACGGCAAATCCCAGCAGGATCAGTGCTTTGAGAACATGGTGCAGGCTCAATATTCGGGGATTCATGAATCCATGCTCCTTTCCTTAGGACTGGGTTAGGGTGTTCGACGGGCCATGCCGATTATTATAGGACGGCGGCCTGGAAGATCAGGGAGACCGCCAGCACGGTCAGTGCCGTCAGCACGGACAAGATCAGGACGAACCGGGTCCGGAAAGCGGAGAGCAGCATCAGCGTGCTCTTCATGTCGATCATCGGCCCGAACACCAGGAACGTGAGCAGGGAGCCTGCGGAGAACGTGGTGGCGAACGAGGAGGCGACGAAGGCGTCTGAGGTCGAGCACAGGGACAGCAGGTAGGCCAGGCCCATCATGAAGAAGTGGGAGCTGATTTCCCCTTGTCCGATCGACACGAGGCTGTCCCGGTCGAGCGCCGTTTGCATGACGGCTGTCAGGAAGGCGCCGAAGATCAGATATTTGCCCATATCGAAAAATTCATCGGATGCGTGGCCGAGAACGGACAAGGCGCGCATCACCCTGCCGCTTCCGGCAGGATGGCGGTGGGAGGGACCCTGGTGAGGATCGGTGCGTGAGCCCTGGGATGATCCCGCATGCCCATGGGGCTCGTGATGTGCGTCGTGATCGTGATGTACGTCGTGATCGTGATGGGCATGGTTCGGATGTGCGCAGCAGCCCGCTCCGCCGTGTCCATCCGCACCATAGGAATGCTGCGGATGGGATAGACCCGCAGGCGGTCCTGCCGGTTCGCGCAGCGGATTCCGCTTCACGAAGCGGAAGACGAGCAGCCCGACGGTGGCCGCCGTAATGAACGCCATCGCCAGACGGGAGTAAGCGATCTCGGGTCTGCTGCGGAATGCCATATACGTCGAGGCGTAGACGACGGGATTGATGATCGGACCTGCGAGAATGAAGACGACGGCGACATAGGCGGGCATGCCCTTCTGCATCAGTCGGCGGATGACCGGAATCATGCCGCATTCGCAGAGCGGGAAGATCAGCCCGAGCAGACAGGCGAACAGGATACCGAGCACCGGTTTCTTCGGCGTGAACCGCCGTATGGCCGCCTCGGAGACGAACTGCTGCAGCAGGGCGGCCGCGAACACGCCGAGTAGTACGAACGGCAGGGCTTCCAGGATAATCGAAATGAACAGGGTTTTGAAGTTGCCCAGCGCGTCCGCGGTCAGGAAGGGGAGGTCGGGCGCTTCCCGCTTGTAGATGAGAACCAGCATCATGATGCAGAGGAGCGCCAGAATATGGGTAATCCATCGTTGAATAAGGATAGGCAACGGTCATTCTCCTTCTTTATCGTAATTATTATTATAGTCTATGCGCCCCAAAACGGATATAGGACAAGGGAAAAGGCAGCTCGGGAGTTGACACGCGGGGGGCTGCTTCGGTACAATGACGCTTAATAAGCGATGACAGGAACAAGTAAGCGGAATGGCGTTCTCCAGAGAGCCGGTGGGTGGTGCGAACCGGCGGGCGGCATCCGTCTGAATGGATCCTTGAGCTGACGGTTGAAGGTGCGCAGCGGGGCCGGGGCCCAGGCCATGAGCAAGTGCCGCTGTGAGCAAGGTAGGCCGCTTCCGGTTCGCTCCCCGTTACAGGAGCCTGAAGGTCCGTATGGTTTGAGTTGTCTGCTGCCATGGCAGCAGCGGGATGCCTTTGCGGATAAATTAGGGTGGCACCACGGTCTCTCGTCCCTTGCGGCGGGAGGCCTTTTTGTATTGTCAGAAAAAAGTGGAATGTCGGAATGATCGCCAAAGAACCGAAGGAGGTTTCGTTACCCATGTCCAAATTGAGAGTATTGTCGGGGATGCAGCCGAGCGGCCAGCTTACGCTCGGTAACTATATCGGGGCACTGAAGAGCTACGTGAAACTCCAGCACACGCATGATTGCTACTTTATGGTGGTGGATCTGCACGCGGTCACCGTGCCTCAGGATCCCGCAGCCTTGAGGGAGCAGACCGAAGCCGTGGCCGCGTTGTACCTGGCATCCGGGATTGACCCGAACGCGGCTACCGTGTTCCTCCAATCCAGCGTGAAGGCTCATGCCGAACTCGGATGGCTGCTCACCACGCTCACGTACATGGGTGAGCTGGAGCGGATGACGCAGTTCAAAGATAAGTCGGACGGCAAAGACTCTGTCGGTGCCGGATTGTTCACCTACCCGTCGCTCATGGCGGCGGATATTCTGCTCTATAATGCCGATCTGGTGCCTGTAGGCGAAGACCAGAGGCAGCATTTGGAACTGACGCGCGACCTCGCGCACCGGTTCAATTCGCGATACGGCGACACGTTCAAGATCCCGCAGGGCTTCATTCCCGAAGTGGGAGCCCGCGTCATGTCGCTTGACGCTGCTTCGAAGAAGATGAGCAAGAGCTCTCCGAATGCAGGCAGCTATATCGCCATGCTGGATGCGCCGGATGTCATCCGCAAGAAGATCTCCCGTGCCGTGACGGATTCGGGGCGCGAAGTGAAATACGATCCGCAGAACAAACCGGAAGTCAGCAATCTCATCTCGATCTACACGCAGTGTGCGGACCTGACCATTGCCGAGGTGGAAGCGAAGTACGAAGGGCTGGGCTACGGTCCGTTCAAGAAAGATCTCGCCGAAGCCGTCGTTGGGCTGCTCGAGCCGATCCAGCAGCGCTACCGGGAGATCCGCGAATCCGGCGAACTGCATGACATTCTCCGCAGCGGCCGGGACCGTGCGGATGCGGCAGCCGAGAGCCTGATCCGAGAAGTGAAACACAAAATGGGTTACATTACGTTGTAACGCAGCAATAGCCGCCCCATGCGAAGAAAGCCCGTCCACCAACCTGGTGAGACGGGCTTTCTGGCTGTTACGATGGGAGGCTTCCGGCACCGTACTTGGGGTTAGAGCTTGTTTTCGATCTGGCTGCTCCCCCGCTCCTGCTATTGTCCGCTGCGTTTGCGCTGCTTGGCTTTGATAACGAAGCCGGCGCCGATGAAGAATAGGGAGATGAGGGAGAAGAGAACGGCCATTCCCGGTTTCCCTGTGGCCATTGCATACGAGATGGTTGCGAGAAGCGCTGTGCCGATTAACGCCCAGAGCAGGCCAAGTCCTTTGTTCATGCGGTCATACACCGCCTTTCCGATAACATTTGAAACTCACGAAGTTTTTTTCAAAAGGTGCGTATAGTTCCGGGCATGGGGCACATAATAAGCTTGCAAGCTTGCAAAACAAATACATCAAAGACATCATTCAATTGAAAGGAGTGCTGGAACATGGGTGCAGGTCAATCCCGCAGTAGCAACGTTTTGGTAGTACCACAAGCTTCTCAAGCATTGGATCAATTGAAGTATGAGGTCGCTCAAGAACTTGGGATTCAAATCCCGCAAGACGGTTACTACGGCTACATGGCTACTCGCGACACAGGAGCAATCGGTGGTCACATTACACGCCGTCTGGTCCAAATCGCTGAGCAAGCTCTTGCCGGCGGCCAACGCTAATCCCGGGAAACCGAGGACAGCAAAAGATTCATCAGCATAAGATTCATCAATAGAAGCTCAAGGAGCAATCCTTGAGCTTTTTTGATTTGCCTGCTACCCTTGGCAGTCCTCTGAAGAAGCGCCTCACAAGCCAAAGCAGCAGGAAAGCCCCTCCCGGAGGGGGCATCTGCTGCTTGGCTGCAGGTGATGCCGCTGCGCTTACAGGGTTCTTCTAATATACACCGGCGCGCAGCTTCTTGCCGAGATTCGTCTCGCTGACCCAGCCGACATAGGAGTCGAGCGTCCGGTACTCGTGATCCATCAGCAGGATGGCCAAGAAAGGATAATTCTTCCTGTGGCGGTAACGGACGTCGGCCCAGCGGACTTCATAGCCCCATGGCTTTTCTTTGACTTCCGCGCAGGCAAAGGAAGAGAAGTAAAGAAATGCTTGGATGTCCGGGTGGTTCTTTGAAGCGTCGATAGCCGGATGGGAGTCGCAGGTGGTCCGGTCGACCCATTTGATCGATGCGTTCCTGTACTCTCCAAGCTCGAACCATCCGTCCGGTTTCTCCTTCACGATCTGCCAGTGATATTGGTGAATCGTGGGGATCAGCATGTATTTGTCGCCGGGTTGGTATCGGATGTCCTTCTGGTAAAGGTTCTTCTCCAGGTGGTAATGCAGCCAGGATCTCCAGATATAATAGACCGCGATGACCGCATACAAGATGGGGAAGAGCACTTCAGGACGTGCGAGGCCGAACGACCACATGAAGATGGCGAGCGTGTGGGACAGAAAGATGAACGGATCGAAGATATGGATGATATTCCAGGACACCCACCGCTCGGAGACCGGACGCAGCGCCTGCGTGCCGTACGTATTGAAGAGATCGGTGAATACATGGAAGACGACAGCCCCGAAGACCCAGGCTGTGACATGCAGCATGGGCAGCTCGCCGAACGCGAGCCGGAGAAGGACCGATATCAACGCTGTCCATAGTACCAGTGCAGGGAGGGAATGCGATAACCCGCGATGGTTCTTAACGTATATGGCATTGCTCCGCAGCCTTAACAGCGTGTCCGCATCGGGCGCTTGGGATCCGGCCACCGTGCCGATCAGGACGGCGGTGGACACGACCGGGTCCGCGGCGACGACAGGGTCGATGTAGGCGAGACCGGCAAGTCCGAACCCGATCACCAGATGGGTTCCAGTATCCATGGACCTTCCTCCAATACTGTATTTTCTTCCCATTGTATTGCAGCCCAATACTATTAGTGTATCATTTTCTTCATCAAAATAAAGCAAAGGGGACGAAAAAAATGAACATGGTATTCGTTGAATATAAGGTGGAAGAAGTGCACCGGACTTCTTATCTGGCATGGGCCGGGAGGCTGCAGGAGGCGAATCCGCGGGTGGAGATCTATGAAGGAGACGGCCAGCCTAACCTGTTCGTCGAATTGTGGAGAGGACTCGGCGCCGAGGAATTTGCGGCGATGAAAGCGGCGCGTACGGACGGGGACAATATTCCGGAGCATCCGGCCGAATGGAACCGGTTGACGGAATGGGTGGCCGGCGGAGCTTCCAAGATCCATATTTGGCTTTTTCAAAAAGTAAAATAGTCCATATTTTGCGGTATGGAAGTCCATGGTTTCTTTCTTGCTTACAGGGTAATCTTACATATAGTTACGATTACCTCGCAGGAGGAATGCCATGGAACGCAGGGATATTTTTTGGTCTCATATCAAACGCAACCGCTGGGCCTATGTGATGGGCTTTGCATTATTGTCCATCTCTTCCGTATTGCAGCTGGTGATTCCATGGCTGCTCGGCCGGTTCACCGACAGTCTCCAGTCCGGGGGATTGACGTACCAGGGGGCGGTCCAGCTTGCCGTCTGGATGGCCTCGGCAGGAATTGGCATCGCTTTCTTCCGCTCGGTATCGCGAATCTACCTCTTTCGTCTCTCCAGGCAGCTTGAGATGCGGGTGAGGGGCGAGCTCTTCGTGCACTGGGAGAAGCTGTCTGCACAGTACTTCAACAACCGCAGAATCGGCGATCTCATGTCGCATGCCATCAGTGACGTGGGCGTAGTCCGTGAAGTAACGATGCAGGGCTACTTCAATGTGCTCGAAGCCGTCTTCCTCATCATCGTATCCGTGGCTGCCATGGTGACCACCGTCAATCCATGGCTGACCCTGCTTACGATGCTGCCTCTTCCGCTGCTCTCCCTGCTGGCCTACCGATTCAACAGGCAGATTATGCAGCAATCGGCAGACATGCAGGCTGCGATCTCGGACCTCACGAGCCGGGTGCAGGAGTTTACGGCAGGCATCCGTGTGGTCAAAGCGTTCGTTCAAGAGAAGGCCGAACGGGCCCATTTTACGGAAGACAATCAGAAGGCCGTGGATATGAACCGCCGGTTCGTCCGCTCGAACTCGCTGTTCGGTGCGCTGAGTACCGGGATTGTCGGCTTCTCTTTCTTGGTATCCGTCGTGCTGGGCGGGATCATGGTGCTGCGAGGCACGATTACGCTCGGGGAGTTCGTCGCTTTCAACACCTACCTTTCCTTGCTGATGGGGCCGATCGAGAACCTCGGCAAGGTGGTGAACCTGCTGCAGCGCGGACGGGCTTCGGAGCTGCGGCTGCTCGACATCTTCAATACCCAGCCGGATATTGTGGATGATGTGGTCGCCAGGCAGGAGATCGAAGCGATCGAAGGGGAGATCCGGATACGCAATCTCACGTTCTCTTATCCGGAAGCGAGCCGCCCTACCCTCCGCGATATTTCGCTGAACGTGCCGCGGGGCTCCAGCCTCGCTATCGTGGGCCGAGTAGGGAGCGGCAAAAGCACGCTCGTTCATCTGCTTGTGCGCCTGTACAATCCGCCTCCGGGAACGATCTTCATCGACGGGCACGACATTCACGAGATTCCTCTGCGTACGCTCCGCGGCCAGATTGGGATTGTGCCGCAGGATCAATTCCTCTTCTCGTCCACCATTCGCGACAATATAGGTTTCGATCCGAAGCCGTACAGCGACGAACAAGTGGTGCAGGCAGCGAAGATCGCTCAAGTGTACGACAACATTGCGGAATTCCCGAATCAATTCGATACGGCGCTCGGCGAGCGCGGCATCTCGCTCTCGGGGGGGCAGCGGCAGCGGGTATCCATTGCCCGGGCCGTCATCAAGAAGCCTTCCATCCTGATCTTCGATGACAGCTTGTCTGCGGTGGATACCATCACGGAAGATTTGATCCTCGAAGGCCTGCAGACGGTGATGACCCAGCGGACCACGATCATCATCGGACACCGGATCTCGTCCGTGCAGAATGCCGATCAGATTATCGTGATGGATCAAGGGCGCATCGTCGAACGGGGAACCCATCGCTCGCTCGTCGCCCAAGGCGGCATGTATGCCGATATGTATCACAAACAGCTGCTGGATCAAGAGGCGGAACGGCAGGAGAGCGAAGCGCAGACTCCTGCGGAAGCTCCGCCGCATGCCCTGCGGCGTATGCAGGGAGGAGCGGGGGCATGAATATCCACACGGAAACACCGGCAAGCAACAAGATGAAGGATTCACAGCTGCTCTTGAAGCTGCTTTCCTATGCCAAGCCCTATTGGCGGATGATTCTCCTATGTATCTCCTTGGCTTTCCTGATCGTGCTTGCCGATCTGGTCCGGCCGTACATTCTAAAGGTGGCGATTGACGGCCATATCAATGGGCTTCAGCATCCCATGGTGTCTGTTGAGGGAGCGCGGGGCGCCGAGCTGGAGAAGTACGGCCGTGTCACGGAGTGGAATGGCCGTACATATGTGCGCTTAGACCCGGCGCAAGCGAGCAGCGAATCGGCTCCCCTGGGGGTACCGGGGGCGGCAGCTTCGCAGATCGTCTCTACCGGCAGCGGCCACTGGATGATCGACGGGTGGCTCCCCGGCGATGAGAAGGCCGGCGAGGGCATCACGGTCCAGGGAGAGGGAGCTGCTGCGGTGCTGCGCGCCGGCGGACAGCAATTCCCCGCCCGGCTGCTGGACGGGGAGGCGTTAAGGGCCTTCCGCGGGCAGGATTACCGCGGATTCATGGAGCTCGGCGCCGTATTCCTGGTAGCGGTCGTCGGCAGCGCGCTGCTGGGTTACCTGCAGAGCAATCTGCTGCAGTACACCGGGCAGACCATCATCTTCAACATCCGGCAGCAGCTCTTCCATCATCTGAGCCGGATGTCGATGTCCTACTTCGACCGCAATCCGGTCGGACGGCTCGTCGTCCGTGTCACACAGGATACGGAGTCGCTCAACCAGCTGTATTCGCAGGTTGTCGTGAATCTGATCAAGGACATCATCGTACTGGTCGGAATCATCGTCGTTATGCTGCAGCTCAGCGTGAAACTCGCGCTGCTGTCTTTTGCCGTGCTGCCCTTTCTCGCCGCGCTGACCTTCTGGTACCGGTCGGTGATCCGGCAGGCGCAGCGTCACTCCCGTGTCATCTTATCACGCTTGAACTCCTTCCTGGCGGAGAACCTGTCGGGGATTCGCATCACGCAGCTCTTCATCCGGGAGGAGCGCCAATGGGAGCAGTTCGACCGGTTGAACACCGACTACTACCGGGCCGGCATGCGGGGGACGGTCATCAACTCGATCTTCCAGCCGGCCATCGGCTTCCTCGGGAACCTGGCTATCGCGCTGCTGCTGTGGTACGGCGGGGCCAGCGTGATCGAAGGGGGCATCACCTTCGGGATCGTGTATGCCTTCACGCATTACGTCCGGCAGTTCTTTCAGCCGCTGCTGTCCCTGGCGGAGAAGTACAATCAGATCCAGACGGCCATGGTCGGGGCGGAGCGGATCTTCGAGACCCTCGGGGAGAAGCCTTCGATCGTGGATGCGGCACAGCCCCGGAAGCTGCCGGCCGAGATCCGCGGCGAGATCCGGTTCGAGAACGTCTGGTTCGCTTACAGCGGGGAGGACTGGGTGCTGAAGGATGTCTCGTTCACGATCCTCCCGGGGCAGACCATCGCCTTCGTCGGAGCGACGGGGGCTGGCAAGAGCTCCATTATCCAGCTCGTCGGCCGGTTCTACGATATCCAGAAAGGCAGCATTAAGCTTGACGGGGTGGACGTCCGCGAGATTCCGCTGGATGATCTCCGGAGGTACATTTCCATCGTGCAGCAGGATGTGTTCCTGTTTACCGGCGATATCGCTTCGAATATTCGATTGAACAATGAGGAGATATCGGACAGGGAAGTGCAGGAAGCTTCGCGGATGGTGCATATGGACGATTTTGTCCGCGGCCTGCCGGAGGGGTACCGTACTCTGCTGGGGGAACGGGGGATCAACTTATCCCTCGGCCAGCGGCAGCTGCTCTCCTTTGCCCGCGCGATCGCGTTCCGTCCGCAGATTCTCATACTCGATGAAGCAACGTCGAACATCGATACGGAGACGGAACTGATCGTGCAAGACGCGCTGCACAACATATCCGAAGGGCGGACCACCCTGATTGTGGCCCACCGGCTCTCTACCATCCAGCATGCCGACCAGATCATTGTGCTGCACAAGGGGAAGGTCCGTGAGACGGGCAGCCACTATCAGCTGCTCGCGCAGCGGGGGTATTACTACAGGCTTTATGAGCTTCAGTACAAGGAGCAGCAGAAGGCTGTGCCGAAGGCACGCTAGGTAGAGGGCTTGTGCAGTATGTGGATTTATGGCTTCCTCATCAGAGGGAGCCTTTTCTTACAATCGAATAATTTATATCTCACCAAGGCTCGATTCTGTCATATTCTCTTTCTTAATAAACGCGCATTTGTCCTTAAAGGACGGCGAAGCCGTTTATCTCGTGTCAGTTGGAGAATGCAGCCTGTGTGTGAACTCGGGAGTATCCACGGGTAATAGAATCTTATAGAGGGAGGGGGAGCTTGCATGTGCGGTCGTTTTACATTAACGGTACATGAGGAAGAAATACTGGAGCACTATCAGCTTACAGAGCCTTTGGAGGATTATCGGCCCCGGTATAATGTCGCTCCAGGACAGTGGGTTTGGGGCGTAGTGCGCAGTGGAGAGGGGCAACAGATGCGGAGGTTCAAATGGGGGCTCGTGCCCTTTTGGGCCAAAACACCGAAGATCGGCTACCGGACATTCAATGCGCGTGCAGAGACGGTAGCAGCCAAGGCGGCTTTCCGCACGGCGTTTAGGCGATCCAGAGTCTTGATCGCGGCCGACTCTTTCTTCGAATGGAAAGCACTTGAAGACAAGAAGAAGCAGCCTATGCGCATGATGTTAAAGTCGAAGGAGATCTACAGCTTCGCGGGACTGTGGGATTCGTGGAAAGCTCCGGACGGTTCCGTGCTGGAGAGCTGCACGATCATTACAACGACTCCTAATGAGGTGGTCGGGGAAGTACATGACCGGATGCCTGTACTGCTTCCGCAGGCACAGGAACAAGCGTGGCTGGATCCGGATACCGGGGAAGAGGAGCTGCTGCAGCTGCTGCGGCCTTATCCGTCACAGGAGATGTTCGCTTACCAAGTATCGTCCAAGGTCGGTTCCGTTAAGAATGATGGGGCGTATCTAATAGAAGAACTGAATTCGAAGTAGCGCTTGGCAGGAAAATTTAACTACTTGCGTATTTGGATAAGCCATGGTACATTACTAATCCCGGTGCTGCCGGGTCTGCCAATAGCAATGAACAAGACAACGATTTTCACTGAAAATTAAATCTTGAATAATTGAGAAGAGTATGATAGATTACATCTCGCGGCTAAGAGGCTGCATGTGAAATTCTTCTGGTGCTGGTCTTTCGGGTCATCCTTAGATTGGATAACATTAGTAGGTTGCACGATGAGATGAAATATGCTACATTGATTCTCGCTGCTGAGACAAGCGGTTAACGAATCGAATTGCCCTTTGAAAACTGAACATCGAGTGAGTGTTAAATATAGAAGCTCAGCAATGAGTTTCTGCCATGTAGTTGCAATTGAGATGCCGGTTACGGCAGCGCAATTGTCAACCGTAATGAGCAAGTCAGCTTTTCCTCCCATTCGTTGGGGCCCCCGGAAAGTAATCGGAATAAGCTTCAGAGCTGTTCTTCACTTTTTGGGGTATATTGGAGAGTTTGATCCTGGCTCAGGACGAACGCTGGCGGCGTGCCTAATACATGCAAGTCGAGCGGATCATTTCCTTCGGGGAATGGTTAGCGGCGGACGGGTGAGTAACACGTAGGCAACCTG
>NZ_JAQAGY010000021.1 GCF_027533645.1 Paenibacillus caseinilyticus | reverse complement strand
TTCAGAGGCCTCTTAACGCTTTTACATAAATCCAAAGAAGCACAGTTTTTAAAAAACATAAAAGCTGGGCTTAGTTTCGTGCTGCCATTTTCGGGTCTGTGCTAAGAGTAATTTTCGGGGTAGAAGAACTGTTCTATCGAGCAAATGTTCATCTGAGATGCTGTGTGATAAAGAGTGCAGCACGGTCTAGGGCCTGATCGGCTTCATCGAGAATACCAGCGAACGCCTGGAAAACGTGCGGGACGTCGGCGGTAACGTCAAGGATTACATCCACGCCCGCTGCCCGTGCGCGGTCAGCTAACTGGGTAGAGTCGTCGAGGAGTACCTCGTTGGTTCCGACTTGTAGCAGCAGTGGTGGGAATCCGGTAAGATCAGCAAACCTGGCGGGGCTCACGAGCTCATGATTCGGGTCTTGTCCGGCGAGGTACATCGCATCCGTGTATGTAAAGCTCTCACGGGTGAAGAACGGATCGAGCCCCATTTTGCTATCCATACTTGCACCGGAGTGTGTCTTATCCAAACCCGGTGAGAATGCTACTACCGCTGCCGGCATTGGCAGACCTGCGGCCCGTACCATTAGACAAGTCGACACAGCGATACCGCCACCGGCAGAATCGCCGGCAAATACGATAGACGCTGCCTCAACCCCGTCGTCCAGTAGCCTACGATAGGTCGCGAGAGCATCGTCAAGGGCCGCAGGGAATGGATGTTCCGGAGCTAGACGATAATCGAGTGAGACAGACTGAATGTTGGTTCTGCTGACTAGGTTTGCTGTTAGTGACATGGCAGTGTAGGGGGAACCCAAAATATACGATCCTCCATGAAAATAGAGAATTATTCCAGGATGGGCATCCTGTGCGGGGGCGACGACCACACAGGGGCGATTCCCCAGGGTCGTCTGTGTAATCTGCACGTCTGTAGGTACTTTCATAGTCGCCATCATAGCAGCGAAGTTCGTGCGCATTTGTTCGACGCTTTGAGGCTTGGTGGGTTGTGGACGCCGGATCATTGCATCCACCATCCTACGCTGTTCTTTACTCATATAATCGACTCCCTTTCAAATTGTTCCCCTCCCTGCGATCTGGCTTATTCATAGTGTATAATCTAATTGCGACAAGACTTGTCACTATTTATTTCTGGCGGTGAATGAATTTAATGGGAAAGTCGAGGCGCTTGATTGAATTGATGATGGCAGTAAATCGGAAACGGAAGTTCACGGTCAAAGAGCTTGCTGAAGAATTTGGTGTGTCTACCCGAACCATGCTGCGCTATTTGCAAGAGCTGAGTGGTCTGGGGGTACCTTTATACTCTCAAGTTGGTGCAGGAGGTGGATACCATGTTCTTAAGGAGCGGACCCTTCCACCTATTTCATTTACGGAGAATGAGGCATTCTCCTCGGACGATGTGAAAAGCCAGATCGATGAGATGCGACACCGAGTAGACTTTTTTACGCATACACGCCAAGAACGAGCGGCCCACCTTGAGATATTGCTCCAAGCGTCCATTAGAAGGTTGCCTGTGACAATCCAATATGGAATTGGGACGGATGAGACCAAACAAAGAACGATTCAACCCATTGGGATATATGCCCATGAGGGGTATTGGTTTTGCCCAGCTTACTGCGATTTACGAAAAGGCTTCCGATTGTTTCGGGTAGATCGGATATGGTCAGCCGCTTGGGCGGATGCCGAAGCCATATCGCCTTCAGTAGATGTTTCAGAGGTGAATTTAACGAACTGGGGACTTCATTTCTACGGCAAACAAGAATGTGTTGATGTCAAAGTGAAACTAACGGAAAGAGGGATTAAATTATTTCGGGATAAGAGTTGGATTTTTCCCTGGGGAGAGGTTCGTGTTGCCGATGATGGAACGGGTATATTAGAAGCGGGTATTTCCATTTCGGAGTTACCATTTTTCTCCGAATATTTTTATTCATTCGGTGCTGAGGCGGTCGTGCTTCAACCGGAAGAACTAAGAGAAGCTGTCAGAAGGAGGTTGGTCCATACTCTCGAAAAGTACAATGTCCCAAACTCCTAGTCTCTCGATTTCGATTTGTTTCAAGAAGAACTCGCGGAAATGGCAGGAATTAATGCGTCCTATATAGGTACTGTTGAACGGGGAGAGCGGAACATATCGTACCTGTGTCTGAAAATATAAAAAGGGCTCAAATCTTTGGTAGAATGGTATTTACGACGACAACATCACCCAAAGAACGGAGCACCTTTTAGGTGAAGTCTACCACAGTCATCCGTAAAATTAAAACGCTACCAGCTATGGAGGCGCTAAAATCTTCCTCGCTTTTCTCGAAAAAATCCAGTTTGCCGACGCCTTGCCCGGCCTCCTGGCGGCAAAGCACGCAACTCCCTTTTTCCCGTTCATCGGATCCTGCTCTATTTCATTGTTGGCTGGACGCTCGGTTGCGAACGGATCTTTCATTGTCGGCGCTTGCAACACGACGCGCTGCTCATTCAGGTTTATATCTCGCCAGAGCCCGATCCCGTAATCTTGTATTTCTTATAAACGCGCATCGTCTTTTAAAGGACGGCGAAGCCGTTTATTCTTCTATGCGGATACAGAGGCGGGGCGAGGCTCCAGGGAAGGACGGGGCTGCGGCTGCGTTCCGTATGTGCGGGGCGGGGCTCTTTTCTGTTCCATCCATTTCTTTTTGCGCCGGAAGTCTGTAAAATAGACAGGCGGTCTAACGCAACAGCGTGCCGCATGCTTACGATGGACGAAGGAGCGATACTTTGTTGAAGACACTCATCATTGCGGAAAAGCCCGACATGGGCAGGAATATCGCGGCCGCAATCGATCCCAAAGCCAAAAACCAACGGACTTATATTGAAGGCGAGCACTATATCATTACTTGGGCGATCGGCCATTTGATCGGACTGGCGGAGCCGGATGCGTACGATGACAAATACAAGAAGTGGAATCTCGGCGATCTGCCGATCATTCCGGAGCAGTTCAAGCTCGTGCCGAATGCAAAAACGAAGGACCAGCTCAAGGTCATTGCGGAGCTCGCCAAGCGGTGTTCCCACCTTGTCAATGCGTGCGATGCGGGGCGGGAGGGGCAGCATATTTTCTCGCTGATCCAGCGCCATCTGAAGCTGAAGCAGCCGGTGAAACGGCTGTGGATCTCGGACCTGACCGCCGAGACGATCCGCCGGGGCTTCGCCGAGCTGAAGGAAGGCTCGGACTTCGAGCCGCTGACAAGGGCCGCCAAAGCGCGCAGCGAAGCGGATTGGCTCATCGGCATGAACGGCTCGAGAGCGTTCACGACCAAGCATAAGGAGCTGCTGTCGGTCGGACGGGTGCAGACCCCCGTGCTGGCGCTGCTGTATGACCGGCAAAAGGAAATCGAGGCGTTCCAGTCGAACAAGTTCTACGAGGTGGAAGCCTGGTTCGAGCAGGGGGAGACGCTGTACCGCGGATTGTGGCAGGGAGAGCGGCTGACGGACGGCGACAAAGCCAAGGCGCTCGCCGAGAAGGTGAAGGGCAAGCGGGGCCGGATCGAGAGCTACGAGGTCAAGGATACGAAGGAGTATCCGTTCAAGCTCTACGATCTGACGCTCTTGCAACGGGAGGCGAACGCCAAGTTCGGCTTCTCCGCAAAGAAGACGCTCGACCTCGCCCAGACGCTGTATGAGAAGCATAAGGCGATCTCGTATCCGAGGACGAACTCCAACTATGTCACAGAGCAGAACATCCCGGAGATGCACCGGGCGCTTGATCAACTCTCGAAGACCGATTACCGGGGACTGGTCGAAGGTGCGGACAAGAAGTTCGTGCATAAGAATAACAGGGCCGTCTGCAACCCGTCCAAGGTCGAAGATCACCATGCGATTCTGCCGACCCACAAGACGCCGGGCGCGCTGCCGCCCGATGAGGCCAAGCTGTACGACCTGATCGTCCGGCGGTTCCTGTCCCAGTTCTATCCTGCTGCTGCTTACAAGGTGCATACCGTTCTGACGGTGGCGGAGCAGGAGCGCTTCAAGAGCACGATCAAGCAGCTGCTGGACCTCGGCTGGAAGGTGATCTACGCCGACCAGAAGAAGGACAAGCCTGCAGGCAAAACCCGCGGGAAGACGGACGGGAAGGACGAAGACGAGGAAGCTTCGGCTGAGGAGGAAATCCAGACCCCGTTCACGCTCGATGCCACCAAGGACGTGCACTGCAAGAAAAGCGCGGCGAAAGAGAAGGAGACCCAGCCGCCGAAGCCTTATACGGAAGGCACGCTCCTCAAAGCGATGGAGAGCGCGGGCAAGCAGATCGAGGACGAAGAGCTGCGCGATGCGATGAAAGACTCGGGTCTCGGTACGCCGGCGACGCGCGCTTCGGTTATCGAGAGGCTGAAGAACGTCGGCTATGTCGTCATGCAGGGCAAACGGATCGCGATCACGCCCAAGGGACGCATGGCCGTGGAGCTCATCCGCGGAGCGGGCGTGGAGCTCCTGACTTCGCCGGAGATGACCGGCCACTGGGAGCGGCGCTTGAATGAAATTGCCCGCGGCTCCGCGTCGGACGAGCTCTTCATGGCGAACGTCAAGAAGTTCGCTTCGATGATCGTCGATAAGGTGCGGGTGCAGCGCCCGGCCGAGAGGACGGCGTTCGAAGGCGAAGCCGCCGGATCGGGCGGAACCGGCCGCGGACGCACCGCGGGCACGAAGCGCAGCGCGGGAGCGCGGGGCGCAGCAGCCAGCGCGGGCGAGCCGGCAGCAGCAGCGGGCGCGAAGCGCGGCGCGGGAACGCGGGGCGCAGCAGCCAGCGCGGGCGAGCCGGCGACGGCAGCGGGCACGAAGCGCAGCGCGGGAGCGCGGGGCGCAGCGGGCAGCGCGGGCGAGCCGGCAGCAGCAGCGGGCGCGAAGCGCAGCGCGGGAACGCGGGGCGCAGCGGGCGAGCAGGCAGCGGTAGCAGGCGCGAAGCGCGGCGCGGGAACGCGGGGCGCAGCAGCCAGCGCGGGCGAGCCGGCGACGGCAGCGGGCACGAAGCGCAGCGCGGGAGCGCGTGGCGCAGCAGGCAGCGCGGGCGAGCCGGCAGCAGCAGCGGGCGCGAAGCGCAGCGCGGGAGCGCGGGGCGCAGCGGGCAGCGCGGGCGAGCCGGCGGCAGCAGCGGGCACGAAGCGCAGCGCGGGAACGCGGGGCGCAGCAGCCAGCGCGGGCGAGCCGGCAGCAGCAGCGGGCGCGAAGCGCAGCGCGGGAGCGCGGGGCGCAGCGGGCAGCGCGGGCGAGCCTGCGGCGGCAGCAGCGGAGACCATGACGCAGGCGCGGGTAGCCGCGTCAGCTGCTGCGGCTCCGCCGGTAGCATCGCTGGGAGCCTGCCCGCGCGAGGGCTGCGGGGGCCGGATCATCCGCGGTAAGCGGGGGTACGGCTGCAGCCATTACAAGACGGGCTGCGGCTTCGTCATCTGGAAGGACAGTTACGGGGCGTCGCTGACGGATACGGCCGCCATGTACCTCTTGAAGCATGGACGGACGGCCGCGATGCGGGTGGTGAATGAGCAGGGGCAGCCTGTGGAAGCCAGGCTGGTACTGCTGGACCGTTCGACGGGAAGGCTGGGCATCGAGCCTACTTCCTAGATGCTCCGGACGGTGGAACCGATTATCCATATAGAGGCGGTTGAAGCACTTATGAAAGAAATTCCTATACCTTATGTACGTGCGAATCAAGCGGGCATCGTGCTGTTGGTCCTCGCGGCCCTGGTTCTGAAGCTCCCGGTACTGATCGCCGCCCTCTGGGCCATCCAAGTGCTGGGGCTCTGGCAGGGCATCCGGGCGAATGTCATCGTGCAGCTGGCTGCTCCCCTGCTCCGCGGCCGGGTGGCAGGCGCACCGACGGAAGCGGCCGAGCTGCAGCGGTTTAACAACTCCATCGCGGTAGGTATGCTCACCCTCTCCCTGCTTGCGTTTTGGCTCAGCCCGGGAGGCTGGGTTGGTTATCTGTTCGCCGGCATGGTCGCGTTGGCTGCGCTGGCGGCCATTTGCGGCTTTTGCGTCGGATGTTTTCTCTATTACCAGTTCAAGCGGCTTCGGCGCTGAATGCCAAGAGCCCCTTCCTGCCCACGATCGTCTGTGGGGAGGAAGGGGCTTTTGGGCCTTCACTTGCACTCTGGCAGCGCAGACAAATCCAGCTGCCAACTCCGCTGGCCGCTCCGCCGTCAGCGAACCGCGGAGCTGCAGTCTGCGATGCCTAAGCTCCGCTGCCGGGTCCGGCTGCCGTTCAGCCCCGCTTGCGGCGGGCGTGGATCTTGCGGCGCGCACGGATCTTGCGCATCCAGCGGAACTTGAAGACACGCCGGCTGTCCTTGTGCTTGCCCCAGCTGCGGGGCTGCGAGAAGGCGTCCATCATATGCCCGATTTCGATCGCGGTGCGGCCGAGACGGCGGGCGATGCGGGGGCAGAGGATGCGGCCGGGCACGCTGGCGCCGACCAGCACAAGCTGGTAGCTGCCTCGGTGGCGGGCCAGCGTACGGTAGGCGGCGCCGAGTCCGGCGTAGCTGTCGAGCGGCACGGTCAGCGCCACGTTGATGCCCTGGCGCCGAAGTTCTTTGGCTGCTGCCGGGGCGGCGCGTCCGACCAGGGCAACCTTATAGCTGCGGAGCAGGCGGTGAAGGAGTCCCCGCTCGTACATCTGGTCGTTGATGAAGGAATCCGCCATGACCCGCGGACGCCATCCCGAGCGTTTCATGAACAGGGAGATATACTGCATAGAGCTCTCGTAATGGGAGAGCCCGACGATGTCCGAGGACCGGACGGCGTTCATCAGCTCCTGCCGCACCTTCTTGGAGGGAGGCAGAGGGATGCCGAGGAAATCGGACACGTAATTCAGCGACTTTACGTTGCGTCCCGAGAGCAGCTTGGCCATGACGTCGCCAAGACGGATGACCGAGATCGCTTTGCCGCTTGTGATGGAACGCCTCACGGCCCGGTACACCTGCGCAGGGCCCGCCGTTTTGCGCCGGTAATGCTTCTCAATGACTCTAACCCGCTGTGTGCTGTTCAGCATACAATCACAAACACCCCTTCGAATGACTGTCCATAGATATACTATGAACAAGATTCGA
Source organism: Paenibacillus caseinilyticus (assembly GCF_027533645.1). Lineage (GTDB taxonomy): Bacteria > Bacillota > Bacilli > Paenibacillales > NBRC-103111 > Paenibacillus_G > Paenibacillus_G caseinilyticus. The sequence continues at coordinate 110,260 of NZ_JAQAGY010000021.1, read as the reverse complement.
AGAGGTGCAGGATGAGGTCGGCCCGGATTCCAAAATGGACGAAGGCCCCAGGCTAGACGTAGAGGTAGACCGAGATGAAGTGGCAGGCGGAGCCGGCGAGCACGAAGAGGTGCCAGATCATATGATGGTAGGGCAGCCGGCGCCACAGATAGAACACCGTGCCGAGGGTATACAGGACGCCGCCGATGACAAGCCACATGACGCCGGGGGCGGATAACTGCTGCTGAAGCGGTTCGAAGGCAAAAATGATCAGCCAGCCCATTCCGATATAGAAGAGGGTGGAGAGCAGATTGAACTTTTTGACGAAGAAGAGTTTGAAAATAATGCCAAGCAAGGCAAGTCCCCACACAGTGCCAAGCAGGCTCCAGCCGAGCGGGCCGCGGATGGTGACGAGCAGGTAGGGCGTGTAAGTGCCGGCGATGAGCACATAGATGGCGGCATGGTCGAAGATCTCGAAGATGCTGACCCACGGCTCCCTTCTTGCGCTATGCAGCAGTGTGGATGCCGTGTAGAGCACAATCAGCGACAAGCCGAAGACCGTGAAACTGACGATATGCCATAGACTTCCGGTGCGCACGGACTGCAGGACCAGCAGGACCAGCGCAGCGATACTGAGCAGGACGCCGATGCCGTGCGAGATGGCGTTCGCGCGCTCCTGACGCAGAAGAGATTGCTCCATGAGATTCAACTCCTATCGGTAAAGTAGGATGAGAAAAGTCCCGCCGCAGGGGACTGCTCCGGGACGGGACATCAGCCGGATGGTTCCGCTGCTTCTATTGTTCTGCTTCTATTGTTCGCTTTCTATTGTAACCCGGATCCAGCAAAATGACCAATGTTCAAGCTGTGAACGCAGGTCAGAGCAAGGCGGGGACGCCGACCCGGCTGCCGGCCTGCACCTCAAGCGGTGGATGGCCGGGGAGGAGCCACCGCTCGGGTGCATCTCGGATGCCGCTCACTTCGAGTTCGAAGGGGCCGGCGGGCCAGCCGTCCGACCGGAGCAGGACCCGGCTGCCGTCCGGTTCGGCCGTGACGGCAGCCGTCTCCACAGGCTGCCCCTGCACAAGACAGTCGTAGCAAGAGGGGGATGCCGCGCTCGCTTCATCGATCCGCTTGTTGAAGTCCACGACGACCGTGCGGCGGTCCGCCCGCCGGGCCCGCAGGGGCGCGGGACGTTCGGTGTACATCGGCAGGCCTATCGAATATTCGTAGGCCGTCCACATCCGGTACCCTTCCTGGGCGGCTGCAGAGGCGAAGGATTCGAGCCAGGCCCGGCTCCGCCGCATCGGCCGTAGCGAGCCGATATCCGTCTGCACGCCAAGCGGCACACCCGGATGGGAGGCGCGGATCTGCCGGACGAAGGGCCGGTAGCGGCGCACATAATCCGCCGGCAGCCGCCCCCGCATCCAGTCCGGCCAGTGGGTCTGCAGGATGTGCAGATCGGGCTGGATCAGACGGATCATCTCGGCTGCATCGGTGCCCTGCACTTCACGCAGTGTACCGACCGGGTCGCGGCCGGCATCCACAGCCAGCGACCAGGTAGCGATCCGGATGTCCGGACGGACGCTGCGGGCTCCGCCGGCTCCGTTGATGATCTCGTTCAGGAAGCGGTTCACCGCCTGAACCCGGAATTCGATCCACATGAGGTGGCGGGCTCTGTCTTTCTGATAATAGCGGGGGGATGTGCGATGGACAAAATCGGGCATCTCGCTCCCGCAGAACTGCTTGAAGGCTGCGGCGGCCAGGGGGCCGACATCGCCGTAGACGCCGGAGGTGAGGCCGTTCCACTCGGGCAAGTAGGGCTCGGCCACTTCGAGCCCCGAGAAGGGATGCTCCCGGAGGAGACGGGCAATGCTGTGTTTTTTCCAGAGCGTATAAGACATACTGTGGGGGGAGAGGCGGGTATAGCCGTCATCGGTCCTCTTCAGCAGCGTCATCTGCCACCGGGGCCATTCGGGAGGAAGGTGCCCCGTGTTATAAGCTCCGTTGCCCAGCACCATAGCCCATACCGACAGGCCCTGCCGGCGGAGTGCGCGGACGAGTTCGCCGTTGACCCGGGTCTCGTCGGTCACAAAGTAACGGATATTCCGGTAACCGGCGAGGAGAAGCTCGGAGGCGACGCTCTCGGGCGAACGGTCCGTATAGTAAGCGAAAGCAGGGTCGATCTGAATCGAGCGTTCAATAGAATAGAACTGCATGCGAAGGGGCTCCTTTCCGGGATGCATGGCCGGAAGAGGGGGCACTGCCCGCTTCCGTCTCTTGCTCTATTGTACCGGAGCCGGAGGAAGCATAGAACCGGCGGAGCGCACGTACGCCTGTCCGCTCCGCCGGACGGACTCTCCTGATTGACGCTCCGAATGGACGCTCCGAATGGACGCTCCGAATTGACTCCTCCTGCGAACGGAAGGTAAAATAGGGTTTTAGAACAAAGAGGAATGCAGAACAAATAAGAGTGTAGAACATGTTCTGCGGGAGCAAGCTTCCTGCGGGTAAGCATGGTAGAGAACGGAGCGGAGAAGATGACAAGCAGAGCGGTACCTGTACATATATTAAGCGGCTTCCTCGGGAGCGGGAAGACGACCCTGCTGACCCGGGCTATCGAGTATTATCAGCTGTCCGGCCTCAAACCGGCCGTCCTGATGAATGAGCTGGGCGATGTGAATCTCGACGGCCTCCTCGTGGATGAGGAGGTGCCGATGACCGAGATGCTCGGCGGCTGCATCTGCTGTACGATTCGGGGCGATCTCGGCATGGAGCTGAAGCAGCTCATCGATGAGCATGAGCCTGACGTTGTCTTCGTCGAATGCACGGGGGCGGCGAATCCGGTCGAGATGCTCGACGGAATCACGGATGCCTCCATGCTCACCCGCGTGGAGCTGAAGTCACTCGTGACAGTCGTGGATGCGGGACAGCTGCTGGAGCGCTCCCGCACGCCCAAGTCGAGGACGTACAAGCTCATGCAGGATCAGATCCGCTGCGCGACCCGGATCATCCTCAACAAAGCCGATCTCGTAACGCCTCAAGAGCTGCTCGACGCCGAGAGTCTTCTGCGTGAGCTGAGCGGCGTGGCTCCGATCACGGCGGCCGTGAAGTGCGAGACCGACCTGTCCCTCTTCAGAGCCGATCAGGGCAGTGTGAAGGAGCGTCACGGGGCGGCATCGGCGGATAGAGGCGGCGACTCAGGCGCGGAGCAGGGCTGCAGCCATTCGCACGATCCTAGCCACCGGCACGATGAGCACTGCGGGCACGCTCACGGACCGGACGGGGGAGGGGGGCATGCGCACCACAGCCACGATCATGTGATGGTGCATACCCACTACTTCCGTTCACCGGTGGACAGCGAGGCGTTCGAGGCGTTGATCGGGAGGCTGCCACAGGAGATTTTTCGGGCGAAGGGGATTCTCCGGTTCTCGGACACGGTCTCCCCGTTCCTCTTCCAGTACGCCTACCGGGAGATGGATCTCATGAAGATCGCGCCGAAGGAAGAGCTGCCGAGCGTGGCGGTCTTCATCGGGGAGCACTTCGACAAGCGGGTGCTGGAGGCTGAGCTGAACGCTCTGGAAGCGGGGCAATCTTGACGGGCGCACGGCTCCTGGGGCATTATTAGAAGAGGAAAAGTCTTCATAGGGAAGAGGTCATTATGTCCAAACACGAGCATGCGCACGAGGTTCAAAGCACGATCGACGAAATCGTCGGGGCGATGTCGAGCAAAGGATGGCGGATAACCGACCAGCGCAAGAGCCTGGCGGCCTTGTTCGCGGGATCCGAAGGCTACCAGTCTCCCAAGGACGTTTATGAACATATGAGGCAGAAGTACCCCGGCGTCAGCTTCGATACCGTCTACCGGAATCTGCGGCTCCTGAGCGAGATGGGGGTGCTCGAGCAGATCTACTTGAACGACGGGCTGAAGTTCCGTGCCCGGTGCCAGACCCATCACCACCACCACCTCATCTGTCTGCGGTGCGAGAAGACGATCCCATTCGAGTTCTGTCCGATGAAGCAGGTGCCTGGTCTTCCGGACGATTTTCAGGTCGTCAACCACCGCTTCGAGGTGCTCGGCTACTGCGGGGAGTGTACGCAGTCCGGCGAGACGACGCAGAGGGAAGAAGCCGCCGAGTAGGTGTGGTTTGACAACGCGGTCCCAGGACGCGGCAGGGGCGCTTCTTGGCCCGCTGAAGATAAATAAGCAGCTTCCGGAGCCTTCATTCCAGCCTTTCCACAGGGAAAGCGCTGGGACGAAGGCTTTTTTTGCGCTTACCCAAGGGAAGGTATATTTTTCTAAAAAACCGATTGACAGGATAGGAGCCCCGATGCTAAGATACGCAATAACAAAGTAACTTTATCGGAATTATGAATATGAGTAACCGGTCAACCGGAGCGCATATCTTTTGGCATAGGCATATAACCGCCTATTCCCATCTGATAAACAATATATAAGAAATTATGATAAATGGGGAGCGTCACTCTAATGAAACGTACACAAACAAACCTGCTGGCACGATTCGGAAAATTATCGGTGCTGACCGTCTTAGCTTTATCCCTCACGGCGATCACCGCCTGCGGCAGCAAAGAAACCGGCACGGCGCCGGCAGCCGGGGAGACGGCCAAACCGGCAGCGGCTGCGAAGCCCGTCGAACTGCTCAACGTCTCCTACGATCCGACCCGCGAGCTCTATGTCTCCTTCAACAAAGCGTTCCAAACGTATTGGAAAACCAAAACGGGGCAGGACGTCACGTTCAAGCAGTCCCACGGCGGCTCCGGCAAGCAGGGGCGTTCGGTCATCGATGGTCTGGAAGCGGACGTCGTCACCCTCGCGCTCGCTTATGACATCGACGCGGTCCAGAAGGCCGGGCTGATCGAAGCCGGCTGGGAGAAGGAACTGAAGGATAACGCGTCGCCTTACACGTCGACCATCGTGTTCCTGGTGAAGAAGGGCAATCCGAAGGGCATCAAGGACTGGGACGATCTCACGAAGCCGGGCGTGCAGGTGATCACCCCGAACCCGAAGACGTCGGGCGGTGCTCGGTGGAACTACGTGGCGGCCTGGGGTTATGCGTACCAGAAGAACAACAAGGATGAGGCCAAAGCCAAGGAATTCGTCCAGGCGCTCTATAAGAACGTGCCGGTGCTCGATTCCGGTGCCCGCGATTCGACCACGACATTCGTCCAGCGCGGCATCGGCGATGTGCTCATCGCCTGGGAGAATGAAGCCTACCTCTCGATCAACGAATTCGGCAAGGACAAATACGAGATCGTAACCCCGTCCGTCTCGGTGCTCGCGGAGCCGCCGGTGGCGATCGTCGATAAAGTCGTCGACAAGAAGGGCACCCGCGAAGTGGCCAAAGCGTACCTCGAGTACCTCTACACCGAAGAGGGTCAGGAGATCGCGGCGAAGAACTACTACCGTCCGCGGCTGGAGTCGGTGGCGAAGAAATACGAGAACCAGTTCAGCAAGGTGAATCTCTTCACGATTAACGACGAGCCGTTCGGCGGCTGGACGAAGACGCAGACCACGCACTTCAATGACGGCGGCGTATTCGACCAAATTTATAAACCGTAAATGGGCGGAGCCACCAAGGTCTACTGAATATATGAAGGAACGGGAGAACGATATCCATGGCAAAAGCTTGGAAAGAGCGCAGTATTCTACCCGGGTTCGGGCTTTCGATGGGTTTTACTGTGATGTACCTCAGCCTGATCGTCCTCTTCCCGCTGTCGGCGATCTTCATCAAGACATCGGGCATGGGATGGGATAAGTTCTGGGCCACGATTATGGATCCGCGGGTCATCGCGGCGTACAAAATCAGCTTCGGCACCGCGTTCGGCGCGGCGCTCATCAACTCGGTATTCGGCTTTATCGTCGCTTGGGTGCTCGTACGCTACTCCTTCCCGGGCAAAAAGCTGGTCGATGCGCTCGTGGATTTGCCTTTTGCCCTGCCGACTGCGGTAGCTGGGATTGCCCTCACGACCATCTATTCGCAAAACGGATGGATCGGCTCCCTGCTGGAGCCGCATGGGATCAGGATCGCCTTCACGCCGCTCGGTATTATGCTGGCGCTGACGTTCATCGGCATACCGTTCGTGGTGAGGACGCTGCAGCCGGTCATGGAAGAGCTCGACAAGGAAACCGAGGAAGCCGCGGTTTCCCTGGGAGCGGGACGCTTCAGAACCTTTACGAAGATTATATTCCCGTCGTTGTTCCCCTCACTCCTGACCGGATTCACGCTGGCGTTCGCCCGGGCGGTCGGCGAGTACGGTTCGGTCGTCTTCATCTCCGGCAACATGCCGATGAAGACGGAGATCGCGCCGCTGCTTATCATGACGAAGCTGGAGCAGTACGATTATGCGGGGGCTACGGCCATCGCGCTGGTCATGCTGGTGATCTCCTTCGTTACCCTGCTGGTCATCAATCTGCTGCAGTGGCGGGCGAACCGCCATGTCACTTCGGCATAGCATGGAGGAGGAGAGAACATGGCTGGTTATGTAGCCACCGCCGTCCGTTCGGGGACGGCCGCCGCGCAGCGTCCCCGTCATATCACGGAGTCCGCTGCGGTCCGGTGGATCCTGATTGCGATTGCTCTGCTGTTCCTGGGCTTCCTGCTCATCCTGCCGCTCGCGAGCATCTTCGTCGAAGCGTTCCGCAAGGGATGGGAGGTATACCAAGCGGCGCTCGTCGAAGCGGATGCGGCCGCAGCGATCCGCCTGACGCTCACGGTAGCGGCGATCGCGGTTCCCGTCAACCTGGTCTTCGGGGTGGCGGCGGCCTGGGCGATTACGAAATTCCGTTTTAAGGGCAAGAATCTGCTAGTTACGCTGATCGATCTGCCGTTCGCGGTATCGCCGGTCATCTCGGGTCTCATCTTCGTCCTCTTGTTCGGAGCGAAAGGATGGTTCGGCCCTTGGCTGCAGGAGAACGATATCAAGATCATTTTTGCGCTGCCGGGGATCGTCCTGGCTACCGTCTTCGTCACCTTCCCCTTCGTCGCCCGGGAGCTGCTGCCGGTGATGCAGGCACAGGGAACGCTCGAAGAGGAAGCTGCGGTCACGCTCGGGGCCAAGGGATGGCGCATCTTCTGGAAGGTGACGCTGCCCAATATCAAGTGGGGGCTGCTCTACGGGGTCATCCTCTGCAACGCCAGGGCCATGGGCGAATTCGGTGCCGTCTCGGTCGTCTCCGGCCACATCCGGGGTTCCACGAACACGATGCCGCTGCACATCCAGATCCTGTACAACGAATATAACTTTGCGGGCTCGTTCGCGATGGCTTCACTGCTCGTCCTGCTTGCTGTCGTCACGCTGGTAGTCAAGAGCATCATCGAATGGAAACATGGGCAGCAGCGCCCGGAAGGGGAGTAAGAAGATGCATATTGCGGCCAAACACTTAACGAAGAGCTTTGGCAGTTTCCGGGCGACGGACCAAGTCAGCTTCGAGATCGAGAAAGGAAAGCTTATCGGCCTGCTCGGTCCAAGCGGCGGCGGCAAAACCACGATCCTGCGGATGCTTGCCGGGCTGGAAGAGCCGGACAGCGGCGATATTCACTTCCACGGGCAGCGGGTCAACGACCTGGCGCCGCAGGCCCGGGGCATCGGGTTCGTCTTCCAGAACTATGCGCTGTTCCGCCATATGACTGTGTTCGACAACATCGCCTTCGGCCTGACGGTGCAGAAGAAGAGCAAGGCGCAGATCAAGGCCCGTGTCGAGGAGCTCATCGAGCTCACCGGCCTGAAGGGCCTCGGCTCCCGGCTGCCGCACCAGCTCTCCGGCGGACAGCGCCAGCGGGTGGCATTCGCCCGGGCCATAGCCCCGGAGCCGCAGCTGCTGCTGCTCGACGAGCCCTTCGCCGCCATCGACGCCAAGGTCCGCAAGGAGCTGCGGACGTGGCTCAAGGAGATGATCGACCGGGTCGGGATCACGACGATCTTCGTCACCCACGACCAGGAGGAAGCGGTCGAGGTGGCAGACCAGATCATGATCATCAACCAGGGAAGGCTCGAGCAGCAGGGAACGCCGATCGAGATTTACAAGAAGCCGCGAACCCCGTTCGTCGCCGGATTTATCGGCGAATCGAACCAGCTCGCCGACATTTCGAATCTGAAGGGGTTCGAGCCGGATCTCCTGCCGAATGCCCGGGCCATCATCCGTCCGGAATTTATCGAGATCGGCCGTCAAGGTGAGGTATCTTACCCGTCGGCTGCCGAACACGGCACGGTGAAGCAGGTGTACTTCCGGGGGATCAACTGGCAGGTGGAAGTGGAGGTGGAAGGCGACAGGCTGTTCGCTTACCGCTCGCCGGAGCTTCCGGAGCTGTCGCCGGGCGAGAGGGTGCAGGTGCTGATCCATCGTGTCTATCTGTTCAACGAGCAGGAGCAGCTGACCCAGGAGAACGGACTGAAGGGCGATCCGATGCCCGTACACATCTAGCCGGCTGGGGCGGCGCGGGCACGAACTGAAGGATCGGGCGGACGGAGCCTCTGCTTGGGATACGGTCGTTCGGCCCGGCAAGCCTCGGCTCCCGTCCAAGCTGCACATCCAATCTGCAATATCAAGCCATTTTTGTGGAATCCTACATCCAGGAATACGCTTAACGGCCGGGACAGCACGTGCTCTCTCCAGGCTCATCCGCTCATCGAAAGGGGCAACGGCAAATGGAACACCATATCACGATACGCAGCACGGAAGGGCTCGAGCTCGCTGCAACGCTGCACTACCCCGAGGGGGAAGGAGCCGCCGGGAGGACGTGCGGCAAGTACCCGGTCATTGTCATTGCCCACGGTTTCGTCGGCAGCCGCATCGGCGTAGACCGGCTGTTCGTCCTGGCGGCACGGGAATTCGCACGCACCGGGTATATGGTTCTCCGCTTTGATTACGGCGGCTGCGGGGAGAGCACCGGAGAGTACGGTGCCGGCGGCCTCGATTCGATGATCGACCAGACGCGCAGCGTTATCGATTATGTGCTCGATATCGACTGCGTCGATCCGCAGAGGGTGATTCTGCTGGGGCACAGCCTCGGCGGAGCCGTATCGATCCTCACCGCCGCCCGGGATAAGCGGGTCAAGACCTTGGTTCTTTGGTCCGCCGTAGGCTACCCGTTCAATGATATCGTGGGCATTACCGGCAAAGCCGCTTACGAAGAAGCAGTGCAGCGGGGCTCGGTCGATTATCTCGGCTATTCGCTGCTCCCGGTATTCTTCGAATCGCTGCAGAAGCACCAGCCGTTCGAGCAGCTGCGCAAGTTCTTGGGCGACGTTCTGCTCGTTCACGGAACGGCCGATGAGGTGATCCCGGTGGATTACTGCTTCCTGTTCCAGAAGCTGTTCTGGCTGCGGAGCCAGGGCCAATGCGACAAGGAAGTGATATTCCAGGCGGATCATACCTTCACAGGAGCATCCGCGAAGAAGCAGCTGCTGAGTAAGACCCGGGATTGGCTCCTCTATATTGACAAGCGCAAGCAGGAGTGGAACGACTGGACCATTTGAGAGATACACCAAGAAGAACGCTTACGGAGCGAATGCAGTGAAGTAGGCGTTTATCCTTCACATATAAAACCAACTAAACACATAGGAATATAATAAAAACCGGAGGGATGCAAAATGGCGAAGCCGCTGGATGTAGATGAATTGTGGACGAAACGGATTATCGGCAGTGTGAACGGATTGGAATACGGGACGGTGCAGATTGTAGTGCATGACGGACGCATCGTTCAAATTGAGCGGACGGAGCGCAAGCGCTTTGAATCGGACGCCCCCGCTCAGCGCGTGGCCGAACCGAAGCAGCATAAGCGAACGCCCTAGCCCTTCCGAACTCAAGCCTCCGCCGAAAGCGAAAAGCAGTCTGAAGATCAGGCTGTGGCCGGATGATAGAGAAATAAAGAAGAACGAACAACCAGCTGAATCAGCAGGGTCTACCGGACCGCCGGAGACCTCCCGAAAAAGCGCAGTGCCCCTTAGGGTAACGGTGAATTTCTGGAGGTCTCTTTCTTTTACCATCCATCCCCAAAGAACAGAAGGAGCGTAACCTTATGCCAACCATTGCGATTATTTCCGGAAGTCCCTCCCCAAGCTCCCGTCTGAACGGAGTGCTGCAAAGTGTCGAAGTGAAGCTGAAGGAAGCGGGAATCGAGCTGGAGTGGGTGCATGTACACCAGCTTCCACCCGAGGACTTGGTCTATACGAAGTTTGACTCTCCTGCGATTATTGAAGCGAACCGCATCGTCGAACGTGCGGCAGCCGTCGTCGTAGCCACGCCGATCTATAAGGCCTCCTACACCGGCGTCCTGAAAGCATTCCTTGATCTCATTCCCCAAAGAGGCTTGGAAGGGAAAGTCATCCTTCCGCTGGCCATCGGCGGCACGCTGGCACATCTGCTTGCGATTGACTATGCCCTCAAGCCCGTCTTATCGGCGCTTGGCGCACGCAACCAGCTGCAGGGCGTCTATGCGCTGGATACCCAGGTGAAGCGTCTGGACGAAGGCGGCTTCGAGGTATCCGAAGAGCTGGCCGGCCGGCTGCAGCAGGCCGCCGCCGACTTGGCGAGCGAAGTCCGGCTCCTGGGCGGAGCATCCCAATCGAACCAAGAAGGAGCTGCCACTGCATGATTGCTTCTATGCTGAGAAGAACGCTTCAAGCTAGCGTATTGCTGACACTCGTTACAGCGCTCGGTGCATGCGGCACCGCCTCACCCCAAGGAGGGGAGAAGGCGCAGGGGGCAGCCCCTGCTGCGCAGGATGCCAAAGGGAAAGAAACTTCCGCGAAAGCGAAGGATGTCCGCATCGGATTCCAGAAGTACGGCACGATGAACTTCCTTAAGGCGGAGGGCAAGCTGGACAAGAAGCTGAAGGACGCAGGCTATACCGTGACCTGGACGGAGTTCCCCGGCGGCCCGCAGCTGCTCGAGGCGCTCAATGTCGGTTCGCTGGACCTTGGGCATACCGGCGAATCGCCGCCGATCTTCGCCCAAGCAGCGGGTGCACCGCTCGTCTATCTGGCCCATGAACCGGCGAGTCCGAAGAGCGAGGCCATCCTCGTGCCGCAGAATTCCCCGCTGAAGAGCGTAGCGGAGCTGAAGGGCAAGAAGGTCGCGCTGAACAAAGGCTCCAATGTGCATTACCTGCTCGTGAAGCAGCTTGAGAAAGCAGGTCTGAAGTACGGGGACATCCAACCCGTGTTCCTGCCGCCGGCCGATGCCCGGGTCGCCTTCGAGCGGGGCAGCGTAGACGCCTGGGTCATCTGGGATCCGTTCCTCGCAGCGGCGCAGACGGCGACCAAAGCCAAGGTGCTGGCCGACGGGACGGATACCGTCTCGAACCACGAGTTCTATATCGCCTCTCGCAGCTTCGCGGAGAACCAGAGCGAAGTCACGTCGATTCTGCTGGAGGAGCTGAACAAGGTGGACGAGTGGGCGAAGACGAATCAAGGGGAGCTCGCGAAGCTGCTCTCGCCTCAGCTCGGCATCGATATTCCGTCGCTGGAGCAGGCTTCGAAGCGCCGGGAATACGGCGTGCTGCCGATCGACGACAAGGTGATTGCGGAGCAGCAGAAGATTGCCGACACGTTCCTGGACGTAGGGCTCATTCCGAAGCCCATCCAGATCAAGGAAGCCGTGCTTTCCAAATAAAGAATTCGTACTTCCACAATAAAGAAGCGGCACAGCCGCCTCAACACCAAAACAGACTCAAACATGAGATGCAGAGAGGAAGAGAAAGAGATGGAAATTTTCTGGTTTATCCCGACACACGGGGACGGACGTTATTTGGGGACAAACAAGGGTGCCAGAGCGGTGGATTATCATTACATGCGCCAGATTGCACAGGCGGCGGACACGCTCGGCTACGGCGGGGTGCTGCTGCCGACAGGCAAATCGTGCGAAGATGCGTGGGTGGTGGCTTCCTCGCTCGTACCGGCAACCGAGCGGCTCAAGTTTCTTGTGGCCGTGAGACCGGGCCTCATGTCCCCTACGCTGTCAGCCAGAATGGCGGCGACCCTGGACCGTATATCCGGGGGACGGCTGCTCATCAACGTGGTGACGGGCGGCGACCCGGTGGAGCTGGCCGGTGACGGACTATTCCTCGATCATACACAGCGGTACGATCTGACGGACGAGTTCCTTGAGATCTGGAGAAGAGAGCTGGACGGCGAGGAAGTTACCTTCGAGGGCGAGCATCTGCGTGTCGAGGGCGGCAAGGTGCTCTATCCGCCGCTGCAGGGGCCGTATCCGCCGCTGTACTTCGGCGGCTCGTCTGCCGCCGCGCAGCAGGTGGCCGCAAACCACATCGATGTCTACCTGACGTGGGGCGAACCGCCGGCGCAGGTGGAAGAGAAGATCCGTACGATGCGTGCTCTTGCGGCCGAGAAGGGCCGTACGCTTCGCTTCGGCATCCGGCTGCACGTCATCGTCCGCGAGACCGGGCAGGAGGCGTGGAACGCGGCGGACGAGCTCATCTCCCACCTCGACGAAGAGACGATCGCCAGTGCCCAGAAGGTATTCGCCCGCTTCGACTCCGAAGGCCAGCGCCGGATGAGCGAGCTGCACGGCGGCGACCGCAGCCGGCTGGAGATTTCGCCGAACCTGTGGTCCGGCATCGGTCTCGTGCGGGGCGGCGCAGGTACGGCGCTAGTCGGGGACCCGGAGACGGTGGCGGCCCGCATGAAGGAATATGCGGATCTCGGCATCGAGACGTTCATTCTGTCTGGCTATCCGCACCTCGAGGAAGCATACCGGTTCGCGGAGCTCGTATTCCCGCTGCTGCCGCTGAAGCAGCAGGAGGGGGTGCGGCGGTCTGAGGGCGCCAAGAACATATCGCCATTCGGCGAAATCGTGGCGAATAACGAGCTGCCGAAGCAGGAGTCGTCCTCCGGCACGAAGGAAGAGGTGCACGCGACGTGAAGGCGGCCTTGCGAACGAACCGAAGGGCCGATCTCTTGCCTTGGCTCGTGCCTTTGCTGCTGATCGTCGTCTGGCAGATTCTCGGCCAGACGGGCATCATCCAGACGCGCACGCTGCCTACTCCGCTTCAGGTGATGGAAGCACTCGTGCTCTTGGTCCAGAAGGGGACGATCTTCACGTATGTTGCCGTAAGCACGAAACGGGCCTTCCTCGGCTTCGCGATCGGCGGTGGGATCGGCTTCCTGCTCGGTCTGATCAATGGCGTGTCTCCGCTGCTCGAGAAGCTGACGGACTCTTCCATGCAGATGATCCGCAACATCCCGCATCTGGCGCTGATTCCTCTGGTCATCCTGTGGTTCGGCATCGGCGAGGAGGCGAAGCTGTTCCTGGTGGCGCTGGGCGTCTCCTTCCCGGTCTATCTCAATACGTTCCACGGCATCCGTTCCGTGGATCCCGGATTGATCGAGATGGGGCGGGTGTACGGTCTGAAGGGCGGGGCACTCTTCTGGAAGGTCATCCTGCCCGGCGCGCTGCCGAGCATCCTGGTCGGCGTACGCTATGCGCTCGGTATTATGTGGATCACCCTCATCGTGGCCGAGACGATCTCCGCAGACTCGGGCATCGGCTATATGGCGATGAATGCCAGGGAATTCATGCAGATGGATGTCGTCGTACTCAGTATCCTGATCTATGCCCTGCTCGGCAAGCTGTCCGACGTGGCGGCGAAGCTGCTCGAGAAGCAGTGGCTTCAGTGGCATCCGAACTTCAAGAAAGCCTGACCGGGCGACGGAAGGAGAGCTCAGTATGAGCCGCAAGCAGGGAACGGAGCTCCGGCTAGCCGGAGTATCCAAAACTTTCGGGGAGAAAAGCGTATTAACCGGAATTGATCTGGAACTGAAGCCGGGCGAATTCGTCGCCATCGTAGGGCGAAGCGGGTGCGGCAAGAGCACGCTGCTGCGGCTGGTTGCCGGCCTGGAGACGGCCAGCGAGGGGAGCCTCCACATCAACGGAGCCGCGGCCAAAGGCATTCATACCAATACCCGTGTCATGTTCCAGGACGCGAGGCTGCTGCCTTGGCAGCGGGTGCTCGCCAACGTGGAGATCGGTACCCCGCCCGGCGACAAAGCATCCGCCGCAGAAGCGCTGCGGCTGGTCGGACTGGAGGACAGAGCCGGCGCGTGGCCGGGCGTCCTCTCCGGCGGACAGAAGCAGCGCGTATCCCTGGCCCGTGCACTGGCCGGCAGGCCGAGACTGCTTCTCCTCGATGAGCCGCTCGGTGCACTGGATGCATTGACCCGCATCGAGATGCAGGGGCTGATCGAGCGCCTCTGGCTGGAGCAGGGCTTCTCGGCGATTCTCGTCACTCACGATGTCAGCGAAGCGGTGGCGCTCGCGGACCGGGTCGTGCTGATCGAGGAAGGGCGGATCGCCATGGACCTCGCGATCGAGCTCGACCGTCCGCGGGAGCGGGACAGCGGGTTCGTCTATTACGAGAAACGGATCCTGGACCGCGTCATGCAGCGGGAAACCGGGGAGAGAGAGCCCGCGCGCCAGCGTGAAATTGCTTATTCGATATAAAAATTGCTTATTCGATATAAAAATTGCTTATTCGATATAAAAATTGCTTATTCGATATAATAATAGCTTAACGGAAGGAGACAGTATTCATGACGACCATCACTGCACTTCATCGTGAAGACTCTTCATTATACACCGTCCCTGCCGCATCCCGTGACTTGCAGCAGCAACATCCTGTGCCGAGCGGGGCGGACGTACTGCAGCTTCCCGATTTTCAGTTTGTGACGTACTGCTTTGAGACGTTCGGGCTGAACCGCGGTATCTATAACACGATTGATGAGTGGCTGTACCGCTTTGGCGTACGCGAGATTACCCAGCGCAGGCAGACGATCATAGCCTTCTTGACCGAACAGCAGAGACAGGGGCGTTCACCCGGCACATATCTCAAATTCGGGAAAGGCGGGCTTACGAAGCTGCTCCACGAATTTGTGGCCAAATGAAACGGAGGCCGGGACTAAGCGGATCTCCGGCTGGAAGCACGGAAGCTACAGACGCAGGTGAGGCACGTAGATCAAAGCTTCGGCAAACAAATAGAGACTGCCCCAAGGGTTACGACTCGGGTGCAGTCTCTTTGATTTTGCCCGGGCTGCGCCGGACAGCCGCGGGCTTGAACACGGTAATGTCTTGGGGCTGCGCATCGGGGCCTGAGCCCCCGCTGCCGGAGTTCTTCGGTGCATCCTGCGTCGGCTTGATCGCGAGCAGCGCGGTCAGCACCCCCAGAATGGCGACCCCGCCGAGCGAATAGAATAGGGCCGAAGTCGGCCATTTCATGCCAATGGACATCAGCGGCGGCCCTGCGGCCACCCCGATGAAGCGCATGGAGCTGTAGACGGAGGAGACCGTACCGCGCTGTTCCTTCTTAATACCCTCGGTGATCAGGGCATCGAGACAGGGGAGGGCGATGCCGATGCCGATTCCTCCCATGCCTACGATAACAAGCAGCATCCACAAGGTGGTAATGCCCAGCCAGGCCATCGCCAGCATGGAGCCGGTCAATACTACCAGACCGATGACCGTGACCCATTTCATCCGCGGCTTGTCTTCGCCGATCCATTTGCCTGTCAGGTAAGAAGCCAGACACAAGGCGGAGAGGGGCAGGGCAAGCAAACCGCCTTTGGGCACGCCGTCGATCCCGAACAGATCCTCGAGCAGCGAGGAGAGATAGAACAGCACGGCGAAGAGCACAAGCATACCGATAATGCCGATAATGAAGATAGCCGATAGCCAGCGCCCTTCCTTTTTGGCAATATCTACCAATGAATGCAGGAACGCTTTGAATTTTGGTTTTTCTTTCTCCTCGGCGGCAGACGGTACTTTTACCAGAAAAGCGACGAGGAGGATGGAGATCAAGCAGAGCACGGGGATGGACAGAAATACCGCGTACCAGGAAAGAAGGGCCAGCAGGGAGCCTGCTACCGGGCTGAGTACCTTACCGAACGTATTGGAGGTCTCCACCAGCCCCAGGGCGCTGCTCACATCTTTTTCTTTCTTGAACATGTCACCGACCAGCGGGAGAACGATGGGCAGTCCTCCGGCCGCTCCGATTCCCTGGATGCAGCGGCCGATGAGGATGACCGCGAACGTATAACTCCCGGCGAACCAGTGAGCCGTGCCGCACAAAAGTCCGCCCACTCCCGCTATGAACAGGCTCGGCAGAATGATTTTCTTGCGGCCGAACCTATCGGACATATAACCCGCCAGAGGGATTAGTACGATGGCCACAACGGAATACAAGGTGATGATCAAGGAAATCTGAAAGGAGGTTACCGCAAGTTCCCGCTTCATGGACGGAAGCGTTGGAATCAGCATGGAATTACCAAGCGTCATGATGAGCGGTATGGACGAGACCGCGACGAGGTCCCATGTTTTTTTGGCTTCCAGTCGGGTTACCCCCTTAGTATGGAGATCCGCAGTGCTGCAAAACGGGAGGTCTCCGGTATGCCCGGTCAACGCACGAGTGTTATTTTGTGACAGGCAGGACCGAATTATGCGTGATTTGGCCTTGTCGAAAGGAAGGGGTTATTGTCAAACTATTGCGCTCTATTATATAATGTGGAAGTTCATTGAGAGAAAGGGGAATTAACCTGTGTATAAAAACAAGATGGTATTATCTGTCATTATGAGTCTGGCGCTCCTCGTCAGCGCTTGCGGCACCAAGCCGGCCGAACAGGCATCCACGAACGCTGGCTCTGGCGAAGCGGCTGCGACGACGGCGTCAAAAGAGTCGAAGCTGGATGCAATCAAAAAAGCTGGGAAAATTATTGTGGGGACCAGCGCGGATTATCCTCCGTACGAGTTCCATAAAGAAGTCAATAAGAAAGACGAAATCGTCGGTTTCGATATTGAGATCGCCAAAGCGGTCGCGAAGGACCTCGGTGTTACCCTTGAACTTAAAGACATGAAGTTCGAAGGTCTGCTTCCTGCATTGGAAGCGGGCAACATCGACTTCATCATCTCCGGGATGACGCCTACGCCCGAGCGGATGAAAGCCGTAGATTTCACCAAGATATATTATACGGCCGTTCAGCGTGTCGTGGTCCGTGCGGAAGACAAAGCGAAGTATACAACAATCGATTCGCTTAAGGGTCTGAAGGTCGGCGCCCAAAAAGGGGCAACCCAGGAGACGATCGTGAAGGAACAAATGCCGGGCTCCGAAGTCAAAGCCATCGGCAAAATCACGGATCTGATTATGGAAATGAAGACCAAGAAAATAGAAGCTCTCGTCGTCGAACAGCCGGTGGCCGATGCCTTCCTGAGCAAGAACCCGGAACTCGTCTATGCGGACATCAAGCTGTCTACAGAGGACAGCGGTTCTGCGATTGCCCTCAAGAAGGGGAATACGGAGCTCGCGGAAGCGATGAATAAGACACTCGACCGCCTCATCAGCGACAAATCTATTGAGCGTCTGGTGACGGAAGCCAACGAGCTTCACGAGAAATAAGACACACCCATCCTTATCTTAGCAGGACCCGGCGGGATACGCTGCACAACCTGGCAAGTCCACTGTGCGGATCGCCTCCATCCGGGTCTTTGTCTGTCAATAGGGCTTCATACAACCTAATCCCGAAAGGAGGGGAATTCATGAGTTTTTCAGATTTTTCATTTTTGCCCCAGTATTACGGTTTTTTCATTGAAGGGGCGAAGGTCACGCTCATCCTTTCCTTTTTTACGGTGATCTTCGGCGTCATTCTCGGCGTGCTGATTGCCCTGATGAGGCTCTCGAACCTTTGGCCGCTGAAGTTCTTCGCTGCCTCTTACGTAGAGTTTATCCGGGGAACCCCGGTCCTCGTCCAGGTGTACCTGTTCTATTACGGTCTGCCGGCGGTAGGAATCGAATTCCCGGAAGTGCCCTTCCTCGGTTCGAACTTCCCGGACATGATGGCGGCTATTTTGGCCCTGTCCATCAATTCCTCCGCTTATGTGGCCGAAACGTTCCGGGCGGGCATTCAAGCCATCGACAAAGGGCAGATGGAGGCCGGCCGCTCGCTGGGCCTTCCGCATGCCATGGTCATGTGGAACATTATTCTGCCGCAGGCCCTGCGCAATATCCTGCCTGCGCTCGGCAATGAATTCATCGTGGTCATCAAAGAATCGTCCATTGTGTCTGTCATCGGGATCGGCGAACTCATGTACAAAGCCGATACGATCAAAGGCAACACCTATCAAGCGTTCCCGCCGCTGATTGTCGTAGCGGTCATCTACTTTATCATCACCTTCACGCTGTCGAAGCTGCTCGGCGTGGCGGAGAGGAGGATGAAGACCCATTGATTAACGTAAAGGCGCTAGAGAAAGCATACGGATCGAATCAAGTGCTCGACGGCATCGACATCGAGATCAACAAAGGCGAAGTCGTCGTCGTCATCGGGCCCAGCGGCTCCGGGAAGAGTACGTTCCTCCGCTGCCTGAATCTGCTCGAGGAGCCGACCGGCGGAGACATCGAATTCGACGGCGTCTCGCTGCTCCGAGGCAAGCAGGATATCAACCGGCTCCGCCAGCGGATGGGGATGGTATTCCAGCAGTTCAATCTGTTCCCGCACATGACGGTACTGAAGAATATTACGCTGGCGCCGCTGAAGCTCAAGAAGCTGAACGCACAGCAGGCGGACAAGGTTGCCCAGGACCTGCTGCGCCGCATCGGTCTCGCCGATAAGGCAGGCAGCTTCCCCGGCCAGCTCTCCGGCGGCCAGAAGCAGCGGATTGCCATCGCACGGGCCTTGGCCATGTCGCCGGACGTGATGCTCTTCGACGAGCCGACGTCGGCGCTGGATCCCGAGATGGTCGGCGAGGTGCTCGACGTCATGAAGGAGCTGGCGGCCGAGGGCATGACGATGGTCGTTGTGACGCACGAGATGGGCTTTGCCCGCGAGGTCGGCACCCGTCTGATCTTCATGGACGGGGGCAAGATCGTCGAGCAGGGCAAGCCGGCGGACGTCTTCGCGAATCCGCAGCACCCGCGGACCCAGGAATTTTTACGCAAGGTGCTCTAGTCATACAAAAGCCGCACGGCTGCTGGTATTGTAACCCAGCGCCGTGCGGCTTTTTGTGTGGTCGCGGAGGAAGGGGCCCGCTAGCTTGCAACGGAGTCCCGACTCATCGGATACGGCGGTCAGGCGGTCATCTCCTGCCCACATCCGGCCAAAAGCGTTCTAAGCTCAGGCGTTCCCTGCCTTCTGCACTTTCCGTGCGAATTCTTCGCGTATTGTCTGGAGCAGGGATGGATCCACGAGGACGTCATAAGCCGTCTGCGCGAGCACCTTGGCTCCGAGCAGCATGCCGTCGAAGGCGCGCGGCTGCATCGCCAGATCCCGGAATTCGGTCGTATGCAGCAGGTGACGCTCGTCGACGACCTTGATGTACGGGTGAATCGCGGGGCAGTGACGCGAGACATTCCCGAGGTCGAGGGAGCCGTGATCCTGGCCGGTCCCGATCTCCTCCTCCGGCACCCCCATCGACACGAGATTGGCCGTGAATGCGTTGGAGAGGGCCGTGTTGGTATTAAGCTCGTCGTAGGAGTATTCGTAGTTGGACCACTTGAGCTCGGCTCCAGTCTGCAGCGCTGCCCCCTCGGCACAGCGGAGCACCTTCTGTACCACCTCATCGGTGTACGGCCGGTTGGCTGCCCGGATGTAGAATTCGGCCGCCGCGTAATCGGGAATAATGTTGGGCGCTTTGCCGCCGTGCGTGATGATCCCGTGAATGCGGGCGTGGCTTCGAAGCTGCTGCCGGAGCAATCCGATGGATTGGAACAGCAGGAGTACGGCATCGAGGGCATTCACGCCTTCGTAAGGGCTCGCCGCGGCATGGGCAGCCTTGCCGCTGTATTCGAAGCGGATGGCATCCATCGCGAGGGATTCCCCGGACTTCTCGTACGCATAGTAGGGATGGGCCATCAGCGCCACATCCACATCATCGAACAGGCCGGCCGCCGCCATGGTCACCTTGGCCCCCTTGGTTTCTTCGGCCGGCGTCCCGTAGACGCGGATCGTTCCGCCGATCTCGTCGATGACGCTCTGAAGCCCGATCGCCGCGCCGAGGCCCATGACGCAGATCAGATGGTGGCCGCAGGCATGGCCAATCTCCGGAAGCGCATCATATTCGCACAAGAAAGCGATGGTAGGACCCGGCTTCGCGCTCCGGTACGTCCCGAGAAAAGCGGTCGGCAGCCCCAGCACGGGGGATTCCACCTGGAAGCGGCTGCTCTTCAGCGCTTCGATCAGACGGGCCGAAGCCTTCCATTCCTCGTTGCCCAGCTCCGGGTTCTCCCCGATATACCGGGACAGCCCGGTGAGTTCCTCGCGATGTGCGTCAATCGCGGCGCGAATTCGTTCTTTCATCAGCGTAACCCCATTCCTTCAAAGTGGCATCGTCTCTACCCATGAATTCATTATAGGCCAAAGGCCGGAAGTGTTGCAAAGCGGGCTGCCGCACTTTATGTAAGCGGACACAAAAAAGGCCTTCAGGAATAAATCCCTCAGGCCGGGGTACTTATGAACTTCAGCTGTCCGGTGAATCCTCTGAAGAAAGAAATTACTGCAGGTTGCGGCGGGCATCGATGATCTGCTCTTCGAGCTGCTTCTTGATCTTGCTCATGGCATCGACCTCGAGCTGGTGATTCTGGGGGAAGCGGGTTCCGGTTAATGCCAGAGCCTCGTTCAACGTAAGCTCAACGGAAATCTTCTTCGGTTGGGACTCGCGAACTTCGTTATTCATGTCTCATCGCTCCTTTAAAGTGGATGTGGCAAAAGTAGCTTTGTATCGAAAAAAAGAGAGTAGGTATGTCAGCTTTTTTGGAGGAAAACCCTTGATTTTCCTTGATTTCAATTTAACATATCATGTAACATTTAGCAAGCCGGAAATAAAAAAAGAGGCGCATTTTTTGAAATAAAAATGGCCCCGTTTTATTCGACTCGTTCCTTCATCCGCAGCCGCTGAATGCCTAAGACCACGTCATCGATTTCTTGACTCAACTCCACGACCTGGGGATCGACAAAACTGCCGGTTTTCTCCACCAGCCTGTAGAGCTGATGCTGCATTTGCTCCAAGTGGCGCTTCAGTTCCTGTTCTTCCATTTCGTCTTTACCCCGATTCAATCTGTAGTAGAAGGTATAACGATCCTATTATAGCCCAGATGTTCGATAAAATTTGTAAATCCTTGTCGACGGCGCCCAAATTTTTTGGACAGGCCTGGCGTGGGGTATAGAAAGAAATGTGCAGCGGTATATTAGCGGGGTGGGAGGTGAACGCAAGATGGACAGCGCCAAGGCCAATACAAGGAACAACCCGAACTTCAAGGAAAACAAATTCACGGAAGAGGAAGCGATCATGGATGCGGACAAAGCAGCCAAGCGTCCTCCGAACCTGAATGAAATTCCGAAAGAAACGAACCCCCAGTAAACGGCTCTCTTCGGCGATCCCTAGGATCTCCGATTTCCAAGCAGCCGGTTATCCTGACCGCCCGGCTTCTGCCCGGCGGTTAATGGCATGGGGAGACACTTTATGGCTTCTGCCCCGGCAAGGCGCTGCGCCTTAACCCGAAAGAAGCGGCAACTCCGGGCAAAAGGCCCAGGAATTGCCGCCAACAGCGAAATCCATTCCCGCGCTTAGCGGGCGTTCCCCTCATTGTTATGGCCGAGTGCGAGGTTATTGAGCTCTTCCGCAAGCTCAGCCGGGAGACGGGTGCGGAAATAGCCGACGACGGCTTCCACCGCTTCGTCCGCTTGTCCTTCCGTGATGCCTGCCTGCTCGCAGACCAGTTTGACCAGTTGATGTTTCATGCCGATGCCACCTTTCCAAGGGAATGTCCAAGACTCCCATAGGATGCGCGGAACTGTGGTTTTTATGTGGGGGGTTTGGTATAGTAAAAGAAATGCGGCGCAAGCCGGCCGCGCTCCGCCAAGGAAGTGAAAACTCCGCGGACACCGGCGGCTGCCCGCTTACATAGAAGGAGCCTAGCGCATGATCATCGTACGCAACTTAAGCAAAAGCTTTCCACCGGACTCCAGGGTGCTGCAGCGGCTCAGCTTCCAGGCGGACGAAGGGGAACTGGTCACGCTGCTCGGCGCGAGCGGCAGCGGGAAGACGACGTTGTTCCGCTGCCTGATGCTGCAGGAGAAATGGGACGAGGGGCAGTATATCTTCGAAGGCAACGACATAACGAAGATCGGGATCACGGACAAGTTCAAGCTGCGTAAGCAGTGGGCTTATCTCGAGGAGAAACCGAAGCTGAATCCGAAGAAGTCCGCCCTCAAGAATGTGCTGAGCGCGCTGCTCTTCCGCAAGTCATGGGTGCGCTTTCTTACCAACACGGTCTCGGAAGACGACCATATGGAAGCAATGGATTATCTCGACCGCGTCGGCCTGCTCGACAAGGCGCACGAGCCGGTCGAGAAGCTCAGCGGCGGCGAGAAGCAGAGGGTGGCAGTCTGCAGAGCCATGATCAAGGGCGCCCGCGTCATCTTCGCGGACGAGCCGGTATCGGGCCTCGACCCCGAAGCCGCCAGCCGCGTCATGGAAGACTTGCAGAGCATCTGCCGCAAGCATAAGCTGCTCGTGTTCTGCTCGCTCCACCAGATCGAGCTGGCCGAGAAGTACGGCTCGCGCATCTGGGGACTCGCAGGCGGCAGGCTGGTGGTCGATATCGCGGGACGGCGGCTTACGCAAAGGGAGAAAGAACTCATATTCTAAATACTATGCTGCAGACGAAGAAGGCCGGCGAGGATGTACCTCAACCGGCCTTTCTGCATGCTATTGTGCATCGGGTACAGATCCAAGCCGCACCTGGATGGATGGATTGAACCAGCAAGCCCCGCTGCCTGTCTTAGGCGTATCCGGGAGTGCCGGGAGCCAAATAGTCCGCGATGAGCCTGCCGTGCAGGCGGCCGGTCTCGATGAACACTTCGTTCGCATGGGCGCCCGAAGCCGCCACCCCTGCCATGAACAGGCCGGGAACGGTCGTCTCCATCGTCTGCGGATCGTGCTCGGGACATCCGTCGCTGTCCCGGAGCGCCGCGCCGGCTCCTGTCAGCAGGGCCCGGTCCGGCCGGAAGCCCGTCAAGGCGAGCACGAAGTCGTTCGGGAGCTCGTAGGTTCCTTCCCTGCCGGTTACCGTCACGGCCGCTTCGGTAATGGCCGTGACGCGGGAGCCGAAGATCATGCGGATCCGGCCCTTCTTCACCATGCTCTCAAAAATGGGCAGCACCCACGGCTTGAGGTAGGGGGAGTAGGTTTCGCCCCGGTAGACTACCGTGACCTCCGCACCGGCCCTCATCAGGTCCATGGCGGCGTCGACCGCCGAATTGCTGCCCCCGATCACGATGACGCGGGTACCGCTGTACGGATGGGCCTCCCGGTAATAATGAGTGACCTTGGGGAGTTCTTCCCCGGGGATGCCGAGCAGGTTCGGGTGGTCGAAATAGCCGGTGGCGGCCACGACATAGCGGCTGCGCACCGTGTGCGCGCTTCCCGCACGCGGCTGTACCGAGAGCTCGAACCCGCCGCCCGGCAGCGGAGCGATCTGCGTCACCGTCTGATAAGGCCGGATCTCGATTCCGCTCCGCTCGGCTACCGTGCGGTAATAAGTCAGAGCCTCGAGACGGCTCGGCTTCTCATTCGGCGACGAGAAGGGATATCCTCCGATCTCCAGCAGCTCGGGCGTACTGAAGAACGTCATGTAAGTGGGATATAAATAAATGGAGCGCACCACGCACTCTTTTTCGATCAGGAGGGGCTTCAGCCCCCGCCGCTGAAGTTCGATGGCGGCGGACAAGCCGCAAGGCCCCGCGCCGATCACAACGACATCTTCCATATATAGCACCTCGCACCTTTTGCGGATCTGACGCGGCCGGGCGGGTCCCCGGCCGGGTATTCTTTCAATTCCTATAGTACTCTATGAGGTGCGGGGATGCCAGCTTCTCTCGCCAAGGGCTGGCGCTCCCCCAATCTCTAACATAATTCGTCCGATAGGTTCATAGACATAGAGTATGCTTGCCGGTGCAGAAGGCGGCTAATGAAACACGCTCCTGTTGGGGTTGAAGGAGGATGCTCAGGCATGTTCGTCGTATTCAAAAACAGGCTGGCTGCAATGGAGAGACGCCAGGCGCAGCGGCTGCTGCTCGGATTCCTGCTCGGTCTGCTCCTCTCGCTGGGCATTGCGGCGCTGTGGAACAACCCGCTGTTCCATGACCCTTCTAGGCATTACACTTATTCGACCTACCGGGCGGCAAGCGGGGTCAAGCTGCATGCGATGCGGACGGATCCGGATAATATCGAACTGAAGCATATCCGCTCGAATGTGACGTCGACGGAGGAGTTCGGGATCAACGGAGGCTTCTTCTGGAACGGGGATCTGCTCAGCATCGCCGTCATCAACGACAAGCCGATCCGGGGCATCCCCCACGAGTATGGATCCGGCTGGACGAATATCGATTACCCCAAAGGGACCCTCGTGTGGGATGAGGCGGCCCGCTCGTTCTCCGTGCAGGTTGTGGAGGGGGCGAACCAGCTGCAAGTTACGGACCGCAGCCGGTATTGGGCGCAGGGAGGCGTGAGCATGTCGCTGGGCGCCGGGGCCCTCTGGCAGGCCCAGGCCCGGAAGGAAGACATGCCGGCCATGAAGGAAGCGAGGCTGCGCTCTGGAGCGGTCTACGATAAGGAGAATAACCTGTGGCTCATTGTATCGGACAAGCCCTGCACGGTGGCGGAGTTCCGCTCGGCGGTGCTGGAGGTGATCGCTCCAGGCCTGGTCGTAGACGGTATTTTCCTGGACGGGGACGGTTCGTCGCAGATGCGCAACAGGCAGGTGGCGCTCAAGGGTGACTCGCGCGAGGTCTACCAAATGATGGCGCTCCGGCACAAATGATAGGCATGGCGGACAAGTGCAAGGACGGCACCGGATGACGGGGTGCCGTCCTTTTTGGATAGATAAGAATTATTCTCTCGCCTGGGCTTGGTAATCTTATTTATCTTATCTTGTATCACGTACACACAACCGACAAAGTTATGGATTATGAAGCTAAAATTGCAACTTTCTCCCTTTTTCTTACGTATTAACCTATGTAAGGTTAATCGGGCGGCGGTGGGCCGTCCGAACAAGAGAAAGCAGCCCTGGGACGCCTTACCCAAAGACGTCCCGGGAAAACGCTGCAACCTGAGGGCTGAAGGAGGTGAGTGGCTATGCTTGAACTGTACTGGGGCCTGCTGATCACCGGCGTATTGTTTGCTTTGGTTACCGTGCTGTTCGGGGATCTGCTCGGCCATGCGCTGGGCGGAATGTTCGACTGGATGTCGGGGGATCTGCTCCATGTTCTGCAGCCGATGGTGCTGTTCAGCGGCATTACGGTGCTCGGCGGAGCGGGAATTCTGCTCACGAAGTACACGGGGCTTGCGGCAGCGGCGGTATTCGCGCTGGGGCTGATCGCGGCCGCCGGATCCTGCGTACTGATCTATCTGTTCTATATCAAACCCATGAGGAACCTCGAGAGCTCGCTCGGTTTTTCGATGCAGGATCTCGTGGGGCGCATCGGCGAGGTCACGGTGCCGATTCCCTCTGCGGGCAGCGGGGAAGTCGTCGTACGGATCGGCGGCGGAGTGACGAACCAGATTGCGGAGAGCTTCGACGGCAGCGAGATCCCCTGGGGCCGGCGGGTGGTGACGGTGGAGGTGATCAGCGGCGTGCTGATGGTCACCGAACTGGATTCCAAAGATACGGGACTCGACCATTAAAAGAAGAGGAGTGGTGCAATGGCTGTGGATGCGGTAGTGGTGCCGGCGATCGTCGTCGGCGTGATTGTAGTGCTGGGGCTCGCGTTCTGGGCGAGATACAAGACAGTGTCGCCGGATGAGGCGATGATCGTCACGGGTTCGTTCCTCGGCACGAAGCATGTGCTGACCGATGATACGGGCCGCAAGATCAAGATCGTGCGGGGGGGAGGCTCGTTCATCCTGCCGGTGTTCCAGCAGGCGGAGTTCTTGTCCCTGCTGTCGCATAAGCTCGATATCTCGACGCCCGAGGTATACACGGAGCAGGGCGTGCCGGTGCTCGCGGACGGCGTGGCGATCATCAAGATCGGCGGGTCCGTGGAAGATGTGGCTACGGCGGCCGAGCAGTTCATGGGCAAGCCGACCGAGGCGCTGCGGGCCGAGGCCCAGGAAGTGCTTGAAGGGCACCTGCGGGCGATTCTAGGTACGATGACGGTCGAGGAGGTATACCGCAACCGGGACCGCTTCGCGCAGGAGGTGCAGGGCGTCGCGGCCAAGGACCTCAAGAAGATGGGGCTGCAGATCGTCTCCTTCACGATCAAGGATGTGCGCGACAAGCAGGGCTATCTCGAAGCGCTGGGGAAGCCGCGGATCGCCGCGGTGAAGCGGGATGCGGAGATTGCCGAGGCGCAGGCGGTGCGGGATGCCCGTATACAGAAGGCGCAGGCCGAGGAAGACGGGCAGAAGGCCGAGCTGCTGCGCGATACGAACATCGCGGAAGCCTCCAAGGAGAAGGAGCTCAAGGTCGCTTCGTTCAAAAAGGACCAGGATATGGCCCGCGCGGAAGCGGACCAGGCCTACCATATCCAGGAAGCGCGGGCAAAGCAGAGCGTGGTCGAGGAGCAGATGCGCGTCGAGCTCGTGCGCAAGGAGCGGGAGATCGACCTCGAGACGAAGGAAATCCTGCGGCGCGAGAAGCAGTATGATGCCGAGGTGAAGAAGAAGGCGGATGCCGACCGCTACTCGGTCGTGCAGGCGGCGGAAGCCGACAAGGCGAAGCAGATGGCCGAAGCGGATGCGAGGCAGTACCGCATCGAGGCCGAAGCGAAGGCGAATGCCGAGCAGAAGCGGCTCGAGGGCCTGGCGGTGGCGGATGCGGAGCGGGCCAAGGGTACCGCCGAAGCCGAAGTCATCCGGCTGCGAGGTCTCGCCGAGGCGGAGGCGAAGCAGAAGCTCGCCGAGGCGTTCGAGAAGTTCGGCGAAGCGGCGGTGCTCGATATCATCGTGAAGATGCTGCCGGAACTGGCCGGACGCATCGCCTCGCCGATCGCTTCGATCGACAAGCTGACGGTGGTCGATACCGGGAACGGCGAAGGGGCGGCGCGGGTCAGCAATTACGTGACCCAGCTGATGGCGACGGCCCCCGAGATGCTGAAGAGCGTCAGCGGGATCGACGTCGAGCAGCTCGTGAAGGGGCTGACCCGGCGGGTCGGCGGCGCGGGGACATCGCTGCAGGGAGCAGCGGCCGAAGGCACCTCCGGAGGCAGTGCGTCCGGCAGCGCTGCCCCGGGAGGGCAGAGGCCTAACGGCGGTCCGGCAGCGGAGTAAGTACGGCAAGGCAAGAGACCGGAAGCTTTCTCCTTATGGGAGGGGGCTTCTTTTGGCATGATTTGTCTTCGGCCGCTTCTCCGGCTTATACTTTGTTTAGCACTAAAACAGTTGGAAGCAGCGGAGATTCGGCAGCCCTTGCGGAGGTTTACTATAGGCATAAGGCAGGAGAAAACTCCGCCCGGCCCGTAGAACCTGCCTTCTGACCGGGAGGGAGGCTAGTGTGTGCCAACAACCTGCAATGTGCGCTGTTACGGGAGGGACCCTCATGTCAAAAGGAATACCCGCCAAGGCCAATCTAACCGAAGGGCCGATAGGCAAAAGTCTGCTGCTGTTCGCGATGCCGCTGCTTATGGGCAATGTGCTGCAGTCGCTGAACGGGACGATCAACTCGATTTGGGTTGGCAATTATTTGGGTGAAAGCGCGTTCGCCGCAACGTCCAATGCGAACAATATTATGTTCTTCCTGCTCAGCCTCGTCTTCGGGGTCGGGATGGCGTCGACCATCCTCATCGGACAAAGCATCGGGGCGCAGGACGAGGCACGGGCCAAGAGGGTCGTCGGGACGAGCGCGTTGTTCTTCACGACGCTGTCGGTCCTCATTACCGTGATCGGCATGGTCTTCTCCGAGGGCATTCTCCGGGCGATGAGCACGCCGGCGGATGCCATGCCTTACGCCGCTTCCTATCTCAGAGTCATCTTCATCGGCGTGCCGTTTATGTTCTTCTTTAACTTCCTCATGATGATACTCCGCGGAGCGGGCGACGCCAAGACGCCGTTCTACTTCCTGGTGCTCTCGTCAGTGCTCGATATCGTGCTCAATCCCGTCTTCATCTTCGGGCTCGGACCGCTGCCCCGTCTGGAGACGGCGGGCGCCGCACTCGCGACCGTGACCGCCCAGCTCGCCGCACTCGCAGGCCTGCTGTGGCATCTCTACCGGCGCAAGCACTTCCTGCGCCTCACGGCGGCGGACCGGCATCTGATCCGCTTCGATCCCCAGATCCTCGCCGCGCTGGTGCGCAAAGGGATCCCGATGGGGCTGCAGATGCTCATCATCTCGACGAGCGCCATCGCGGTCGTGCAACTCGTCAACTCGTTCGGCTCGGTCGCGACGGCCGCCTTCGGGGCGGCGATGCAGATCTCGAGCTACGTCCAGATGCCGGCCATGGCGATCGGCGGGGCGGTCTCGTCCCTGGCCGCCCAGAATGTGGGCGCGGGCAAGTGGGACCGGGTCCAGAAGACGACGCTGCTCGGCATCTTGTTCAACTTCGTGATGACCGGTACCCTGGTTGGACTGATCTACCTCTTCAACCGGCAGGCGCTGGAGCTCTTCCTCCAGGACGAGGCGGCGATCTCGATCGGCATGACGATCAACCATATCACCCTCTGGGCGTTCGTGCTCTTTGGGATCACCTTCGTCCTCTCGGGGGTGGTGCGGGCCACGGGAGCGGTCCTGGTGCCGCTTCTGACTACATTCCTCGCCTTGTGGTGCTTCCGGGTCCCCTTGGCTTATTATCTCGGGTATACCTATGGACTGGACGCGCTGTGGTGGAGCTTCCCCGTGGGCTTCGGCATCGGGGTCGTCCTCTCGTCCGCGTATTATGTCTGGGGCTATTGGCGCAAGGCCCGGATGATGGAGCCCGCTGCCCCGCAGGCAGGGTATCCGGCAGATTGACCCGTTATAGCAGGAGGGGCAGGGTTCTCACCTGCGCACCTCTCCCTCCGGCATAGCCTCTGGCCGCGCCATAACACGAATACCCCGCACGGCTCTAGGGCCGTACGGGGTATTCGTGTAGAAGCACCGCAGCGAAGTAAGATCGCGTCAGGCCATCAAGTATTTCTCCGTAAGGATGGAGAGCAGCTGGATGCCGACTTCGTTGTGGCCGCCCTCGGGGATGATGAGGTCGGCGTATTTCTTCGAAGGCTCGATGAACGCTTCGTGCATCGGCTTGACGGTACCGAGGTATTGGTCGTAGACCGACTGGATGGAGCGCCCGCGCTCGTTGATGTCCCGGAGCACCCGGCGGAGGATGCGGACATCGGGATCGGTATCGACGAACACCTTGATGTCAAGAATCTCGCGCAGATGCTCGTCCGACAGCACATGCAGGCCCTCGATAATGACGATCTTGTTGGGCTTCAGCTCTACCGTCTTGTCGGTGAACCGGGCATGATTCGCGAAGTCGTAGACCGGCGCATAGACGGTGTCCCCCTGCTTCAGGGACTTGAGGTTCGCGAGCATGAGGGCGTTGTCGAACGCCAGAGGATGGTCGTAGTTGATCGTCTCCCGCTCTTCGAGAGGCAGATGGGAATGATCTTTATAGTAATTGTCCTGGGAAATAAAGGTTACCTTCTTGGAGCCCAAGCGGTCGATGACCGAGCGGGCTACCGTTGTTTTGCCGGAACCCGTACCCCCGGCGATTCCAATGATCAGCATGGTTATGATGAAGCCTCCCGGTGATGATATGCAAATTTTGACCTTCGTATTGTAGCATAATCCCAAGACGAACTGAAGTCCCGCCGAACGCTTCCTTGCTCTCTTGCTTGCGCAGGATCCTATTGTCACATATTCTTCGAAGCTTTCGGCAAAATAATCCGGTACAAGGGAGCATTCATAGAACATTCAATGAAAAAAGGGAGCGATATCGCATGAGTACGCAGACCATCGAAGTGCCGGGGCTATTGCTGCCGGACTTGAAAGATAAAGTGGCGGTTGTCACCGGCGCGGGCTCCGGGATCGGCCGGGCGGCTGCACTGGAGCTGGGGCGCCAGGGCGCCAAGATCGTGCTGGTGGACCTTCAGGACAGCCGCAGGGAGCAGGTCAAGGCGGAGCTTCTCGCGATGAAAGCGGAGGCGGTGACGCTCGATGCCGATACCTCGGATCCAATCCGGATGCAGTGGGCGATGGATGAAGCGGCGAAGGCCTGGGGCCGGCTCGACATCGTGTTCGCCAACGCGGGCATCAATGGCGTGCTGGCGCCAATCGAAGACATGCGCCCGGAGGACTGGGACCACACGCTATTCGTCAATCTGAAGGGCACGTTCCACAGCGTCAAATATGCGATTCCCCACATGAAGGAGAAGGGGGGGAGCATCATCATCACTTCGTCCATCAACGGCTCCCGGGTGTTCTCGAACTTCGGCATGTCCGCTTACAGCACTTCGAAGGCCGGACAGGTGGCCTTCGCCAAGATGGCGGCGCTGGAGCTGGCCCGCTACAAGATCCGCGTCAATGTGATCTGTCCCGGGGCCATCACGACCCATATCGGGGAGAATACGCATTCGACGCCCGAGTTGAGCAAGATCAAGATTCCGGTGCAGTATCCCGAAGGAAGCATGCCGCTCGAACACGGTCCGGGCAAGCCGGAGCAGGTCGGCGAGCTGGTCGCCTTCCTCGCATCGGGGGCATCGTCGCATATCACGGGCACCGAGCTGTTCATCGACGGGGCGGAATCGCTGCTCTGACCGGCTCCGAAAGTCAGCTTGTTATGGGGGAGTCGGACCGGTAGAGCTTCGCGGGAGTTGCTAAGCCAGGCTGCCGGACGCCTGCAGCCTGCAAAACAGCTCCTGCTTGTGGCAGCTTTGCAGGAAGCTTTGCAGGCAGCTCAGCGGCAGTGGCGAAGTTCCGGCAATCCGTGGTATGCTCTTTTCAAGGTCCGGCCGGGCTGTCCATGCGTGACTCGCGAACCAGCCTTTCGCCCGGGACTTGCCAAGGGGGAGGGATCACACAATGAATGACGATTTTATCGGGATCAAATCGCTGCAGGGTGAGCTGAAACTTTCCCATAAGAAAAGAAACTTTGGATTGACGGTTTCGACCCAGGAGCTTGTTTACCAGAAGCCCCATGCCAATTTTTATATCAAGCTTCAGGATATTATCTCGATCACCCCGTTCGAGCTGCCGGTCGGCTCCAGGCCGATGCGTCTGAGCGCAAGCTCCTCGACGGCAAGCGAGACGATCCATATGCAGGACGGACTGCCGCACTACCGCCTCTACGTCAAAGAAGCCGCCGTGCACAACCGCAGCGGGATCTTTACGCTCGGAGCGACACAGTTTATCCTGCCGATCCACGTAGACTTGCTCCGCGCGATCTCCAGGTACGGCGGGATGGAGGCCTTCGAGTGATCCGCCGGTCCCGGAGCAAGGGAGCGACCCTGCAGCGTGCAGCCGTACGCCGCGGGGTGTTTTTATAGAGAGATTGTTCATTATTAAGAACAATCAAACTTCCATAACGTCAGGCTGGAGTCCTTGCGGCACGGCGACCAGGGAATAGATAACAATTTCCGACACCCTTTTGGTCAATCTTGTCGGTGTTCGGCCAGGCGCCGGGGGATTACCATGATACATACATCAACATTCCATATGAATCCGAAGGAGTCCTTATAGATGACAACCCCCTGGTGGAAAGAAAGCATCGTATATCAAATTTACCCGCGCAGCTTCATGGACGGGAACGGAGACGGGATCGGCGATCTCCGCGGCATCCTCTCGAAGCTCGATTATCTGAAGGGTCTCGGTGCGGACGTGCTGTGGATCTGCCCGATCTACAAATCGCCGAACGACGACAACGGCTACGATATCAGCGACTACTGCGATATTATGGAAGAGTTCGGCACGATGGCCGAGTTCGACGAACTGCTTGCCGCGGCGCACAAGCGCGGCATCAAGATCATCATGGATTTGGTCATCAACCATACGTCTGACGAGCATCCTTGGTTCGTCGAATCCCGCAGCTCCAAGGAGAATCCAAAGCGCGATTATTACATCTGGAGACCGCCGGGCAAGACCGGCGAAGAGCCGAACAACTGGGAATCGATCTTCGGCGGCTCTGCCTGGCAGCTCGACGAATCGACGGGCGAGTACTACATGCACCTGTTCTCGACCCGGCAGCCGGACCTGAACTGGGAGAATGGGGATGTGCGCCGCGGTCTCTACGACATGATCAACTGGTGGCTCGACAAAGGGATCGACGGCTTCCGGGTCGACGCGATCACGCACATCAAGAAGATCCAGGCGCTGCCTGATCTGCCGAATCCGCTAGGCAAGAAGTACGTCGCTTCGTGGGACGGCCACCGCAACCGTGAAGGGATTCTCGATTATCTCCGCGAGCTGCGGGACGAGACCTTCGCGAAGTATGATATCATGACCGTTGGCGAAGCGAACGGAGTAGAACTCGAGCAGGCGGAGGACTTCGTGGGCGAGAAGAACGGCGTGTTCAACATGATCTTCCAGTTTGAGCACATGTCGGTGGACCACGGGGCAGGCGGCAAGTGGGATTACAACCCGGACTGGAAGCTTAGCGACCTGAAAGCGATCCTGAGCAAATGGCAGAAGGGACTCGAGGGCCGCGGCTGGAATGCGCTGTTCCTTGAGAATCATGACGTGCCGCGGTCCGTGTCGCGTTTTGCGGATGACAAGGAGCACCATGCAGCTTCGGCGAAGATGCTGGCGACATGCTACATGCTGATGCAGGGTACGCCATACATCTACCAGGGCCAGGAGATCGGCATGACGAACGTCAGCTTCGCGTCGATTAGTGACTACCGCGACGTGGAGATCATGAACCTGCACCGGGACGCTTCCGCCGAAGGCTGGAGCGAAGAGCGGATCCTGGCTGCGGTCGAAGCGCAGGGACGGGACAACGCCCGGACGCCGATGCAGTGGGATGCATCCAGCAATGCCGGGTTCACAAGCGGCGAGCCGTGGATGGGCGTCAATCCGAATTATACGGAGATCAACGTCGAGAAGCAGATCGGCGATCCGGATTCGATCCTGAATCACTACCGGCGCCTGATCTCGCTGCGCAAATCGTACCCGGTGGCCGTGCATGGCACCTACGAGCTGCTCCTGCCGGAAGACGAGCGGATCTATGCATACCTGCGGCGCCAGGGCGATGAGGCGCTGCTCGTGGTCTGCAGCTTCTCCGGGCTGATTACCGCAAGCCCCATGCCCGAAGAGCTTGTGGGCTGCAAGGCGGAGCTGCTCATGGGCAGCGGCAATCCGGCGGCCGAGCTCGCGGACAACGGGGTGCTTCCGGCGGCGCTGCCGCTGCAGCCATACGAGTCCCGGGTATACTTACTTACCTTGACGAAAGCTGCTCACCCTATTTTCAGTCATTCTCAATCTTCCCCGGGCAAGGTATAATGGGTCCTGTATCCATTTGACCTAACCCAAGGAGGAACTCCGCAATGAACTCTTTTACATTCGTGAACCCGACCCGGATTCTCTTCGGCGAAGGCAGCTTCGATAAACTCGGCGAGCAGGTGGCGGCGCTGGGCGCACGTACCGTGCTCCTTGTATATGGCGGCGGCAGCATCAAAAGGAGCGGTCTCTACGACCGTGTCCTCACCCAGCTGGGGCAGGCCGGCGCCCGTGCCGTCGAGCTGCCCGGCGTGGAGCCGAATCCCCGCGTAACTACCGTGCGCAAGGGGATCGAGCTCGCCCGGGCCGAAGGCGTGGACCTGATCCTCGCTGTCGGCGGCGGCAGCGTGCTCGACGCCGCGAAGGCGGTTGCCGTAGGCGTGCCGTACGAAGGGGACGTGTGGGACTTCATGATGCGCAAGGCGGAGATCAAGAGCGCCCTGCCGCTCGGTACCGTGCTGACGCTCTCGGCCACCGGCTCCGAGATGAACGGCAACTCGGTGATCACGAACTGGGAAGAGAATCTCAAGAAATCGTTCGGCAGCATCCATGCGTATCCGAAGTTCTCAATTCTCGACCCGACCCTGACTTACTCGGTGCCGCGCGACCAGACGGTGAACGGCATCGTCGACACGATGTCCCACGTGTTCGAGCAGTACTTCTCTCCGACGCAGGACACGCCGCTGCAGGAGCGCTTCTGCGAAGGCGTGCTGCAGACGGTCATCGAGAACGGCGAGAAGGCGCTGGCGAACCCGGAAGACTACACCGCCCGCGCCAACCTCATGCTGAGCAGCACGTTCGCGCTGAACGGCGGACTGATCTCCGTCGGGATGCAGAACGACTGGGCCACGCACATGATCGAGCATGAAGTCAGCGCGATCTACGATATTGCGCATGCGGCCGGCCTCGCCATCCTGTTCCCGAACTGGATGAAGTACGTGTACAGCGAGCGCATCGACCGCTTCGTCCAGTATGCGGTCCGGGTATGGAACGTGGACCCGGCCGGCAAGTCGGACGAGGAAGTGGCCCTCGCCGGCATCGAGGCGACGCGGGAATACTTCAGCCGCATCGGGGCGCCGGCACGTCTCGCCGATCTCGGGATCGGCGAGAAGGACGTCGACCGCATGGCGGAGGAGACGGTCCGCTTCGGCCCGGTCGGCGGTTTCAAGCCGCTCGGCCAGGAAGACGTGAAGGCGATTCTGCGCCTGAGCTTGTAAGGGGAATAGCCGCAGGCAGCCGGTACGATAGGCAGGCCTCCGGTACGGACGAAATAGCGATGGCCTCCATCGCTATTTCGTTTTGTTTGAACATATAGAATGTATATCTCCATGTGAGCTCGATCCTGTCTTCTTGTATTTCTTATCAACGCGGATCGTCCTTAAAGGAAGGCGAAGCTGTTTATCACGGGATGGCCGAACGTTGGACTACAGCAGTGCAGCATGAGGAACAAAGGAGGGAGGCGCAGTTATGAAGAGGGGCGCGCCGGAGAGACTCAATCATCTGATTTTTGTAGGCGTGACGCTGCTCTACTGGTGTTCGCTCTATGTGTACGTCCCGATCCTGTCCCCTTACCTGGAGCATCTCGGCGCTTCTTACACGATGGCGGGCATCGTGCTCGGCAGCTACGGGCTGACGCAGATCGTGCTGCGGCTGCCCCTTGGAATCGCGTCGGACCGGATGAAGCTGCGCAAGCCCTACATCCTGCTCGGGATGCTCGCAACGGCGCTCAGCTGTCTGTGCTTCGCCCTCGGGGAACAGCTTGCCTGGGCGCTCGCCGGCCGCGTTCTCTCCGGGATAGCGGCCTCGACCTGGGTGGCGTTCACCGTCATGTACGCGGGGCTCTACCGCTCCGGTGAGGCGACGCGGGCGATGGGCACGATCTCGCTGCTCACCGCCGGCGGGCAGCTCTCCGGCATGATCCTGAGCGGGTATCTGCTTCAGGCGGGCGGCTGGCAGGCTGCCTTCTGGACCGGGGCAGTCATCGGCCTCGCGGGGTTCCTGCTAGCGCTGCTGCTGAAGGAGCCGCAGGGCGGTACCGACCGGAAGCCGATGCGGTACGGCGATCTGCTGCCCGTGATGAAAGACGGGCTGCTGTGGCGTGTGGCGACTCTGTCAATCCTGGCTCACGGCGTCCTGTTCATTACGATGTTCGGGTTCACGCCGTCGTATGCGCTGCAGCTCGGAGCCGATGAGACGGGGCTCACGCTGCTTGTGGCCGCCTTCATGGTGCCGCATGCCGTCAGTTCCTATATGACGGGGCGGGTATTCGCGCCGAAGCTGGGCTCATGGAACGTCGTGCTCGCCGGCTTCCTCATCTCCGCGCTGTGCTCGGCGGCCACGTCGGTCGTGCCCACCTTGGGGCTGCTCCTGCTGAGCCAGGCGCTCAACGGCTTCTTCCAGGGACTGCACTTCCCGCTGCTGCTCGGGTTGTCCATCGAGCATATCGATGAGCGCAAACGGGCGACCGCCATGGGCTTCTATCAAGCTGTCTATGCGGTAGGGATGTTCGCCGGGCCCTTCGTCGCCGGTGCGCTGAACGAATGGAGCGGGCTGAAGAGCGGCTTCTATCTGGCGGGTATCCTGGGAGCGGCAGCGGCAGGGCTCACAGTGCTGTGGTTCAAAAGACAGCGGATGGAAGAGACGGGTATCTTGCCGAAGGGCCGGACGGAGAACCTATAATGCTTCTGCCGGGCATCCGGGTGACTCATGGACTGCGGAAACGGGTAAAGTAGGGAGAATCTAACAAAATGAGGTGATTCTTCTGTACGTGATCCTGCTTGTCATTTCGCTGGCCGTCCCGGCGTTGATGCTGGCCCTTCATTGTTTTGTTCCGAAGACCCGATTCTGGTACGGTGCGGCAGCCTTGGTCAGCATGTATGTGTTCGGGCTGGTGGCAGCCGATGCTGTTGCGGGGATCCTGCTCAGGGGAACGGTGATGATGACGGAGGTGCACCGGATCTTCTACAACCCGCTGTTCCTCGCGGCCGGAGCGTATCTAGGGCTGTATGGCTTCTATCGGGGCTGGATCGGTCTCCTCCGGCACAGCGGTCGGTGGAGCGGCTAGCCGGCCGGCACCGGGATTTCATACCCGGCAGCAGTGAGGGGCATGCGATTGGTCCATGGCATGCTGCGTCACCGCCTTCTTAGGCACCCTATTGTTCCATCCCCGTATAGAGTCAGTGCGAACCCGCGGCAGC
This sequence comes from Paenibacillus caseinilyticus, assembly GCF_027533645.1. Classification (GTDB taxonomy): domain Bacteria; phylum Bacillota; class Bacilli; order Paenibacillales; family NBRC-103111; genus Paenibacillus_G; species Paenibacillus_G caseinilyticus. The sequence goes on along the minus strand of NZ_JAQAGY010000021.1, from coordinate 73,659 downwards.
GCGGGTTTTTGCCGTGGAAAGGGTGGCCGTTGATGAGGAGGATGAACTAGACTTTGGCGTTAATCGAATGATTGTTTATTATAGGATTATGAGACATAAAGACGAAAATAAAAATGAAGCCATTTTTAAAGCGACGATTCAACTCTTGAATGAGATTGGCTTTTCTGATATTTCAATGTCAAAAATCGCTAAACGAGCTCATGTATCGCCATCAACGATTTACGTATATTTTGAAAATAAGGAAGATATGTTAAGCAAACTGTATTCGAATGGTAAACAATAACTAAGTACTCGGGTGCTGGCTGGAATGGAGGATTCCATGCCGGTGAAGACCGCATTCGAGCTGGTGATTCGAAACCAAATTGATTTCATTTTTAACCATAAAGATGAATTTCTGTTTCTTGAACAATTTAGTAATTCACCGCTTATTCAAAATTTGTGTCTTGAGGATCATAGCTGGAGGTTCCAACCTTTGTTTGAGCTGCTCAATAGGGGCAAAGAACAACAACTGATAAAACATTGCGATCCGATGCTGCTTTTAGTCCTAATTAGTGCACCCATTACAGGGCTTGCTAAGCTGCATTTTAATGGCGAGTTTGAACTGAACGAAAAAATATCCGTGATTTGATCCAAACGATTTGGGATGCTATTAGAGCCTAGCGTATCCCATTTCTTATTGGTCATTCATAAACGAACGTTCGGTTAATGCGTTGAATGAACGCTTGGAATGTTGGTGGAGAGTTGAATCCTAACGGAGCAGCTGCTGAGGTCGACTTGATCAATAAAGCCTTCCCCCTCCGGACTTGGATGTAATATGTTACAATGGACGGTATTCTTGTATTGAAGGGGGATGGAGGAGTGGAAGCATACCTGCCCGCATGCCTGGGCTGCCGGCTAGCCAATGGAGGGGAGCCGGCCGAAGTCGTCTATGAGGACGAGCAGGTCACCTGCCTGCTCGACATTGCCCCGCTGCATGGCGGACATGTGCTGATTCTGCCCAAGGCGCACGCGCTGGATCTCGATGAATTGGAGCAAGCCGCCCTGCTGGCGGTCGCCGGAGCGTCCGTCCGGATCGCCAAGGCGCTCAAGGCGGCATACGCGCCGGACGGCATAACCACGATGAGTAACGGAGGCATCTTCAACGACTTGGGGCACGTTCATCTGCATGTGTTCCCCCGCTACGAAGGCGATGAGTTCGGTTGGAGGGAGCCTTCGCGGCCCCGGGGAACGGAGCTCTCTGCCCCTAAGATCCGGGAGAGACTCGCCGAAGCGATCTCGGTCTTATGAGACGCGGCACTTCTTTATCTGCTCCGTATGCATCCCCTATTTGATAACATCAGCAAAGGAGAACGAACCATGTTCATTGATCTCAAAGCGCGCTTACACGAAGAAGACCTGCAGGAATTGTTATCCTACTCGATGTTCCCGGATCCGGAGGCGATCGATGCCCAGCTCGAGAAGTACCGCGAGGACCCGGCATGGGAGCTGTACGGACTTGAGGAGGAAGGGACGGTGGTGGCCGTCATCGGCTTCACGGAGGAAGAGAACCGGATGGTTCACATCCGGCATCTGAGCGTTCACCCGGAATTCCGCCGGATCGGCTACGGGCGGGGAATTATTCTCGAACTGCTTCAAGAGCGCAAGCCCTCCGGCCTCCGCGCCGAAACGGACGAGGAAACGGTGGATTTTTACCGGAACAACGGATTCTCCGTCGTCTCGCTTGGCGAAACATACCCCGGCGTGGAGCGGTTTGCCTGTACGTATGACGCGGAATAACGGAGGATAGGCCCCTTCGTCCCATACGAGCTGAAGGCAAGCCGGCTGGCCGGCTTCGTCTCCTACAGAGGCTAAGCCGCCGAGGGCTGTAGGGGAGGGAGCGGAGCCGGGAAGCGGGGTTAGCGATCATCCCGCTGGGCTTCCCGATCCATGGGGCTCCCCCGAATGCCAGCCGGGCGCCGCCTCTACGCGATGGTCTGCGGGCCAAGCTCTATAGGGCTGCTGTAGGAGTAAAGCAGGATGCGGCGAGATTGGCCTTCACGGCCGGCGTCACGGGGATGCCGGCTTCTTGAAGCGCCAGCAGTACGGCTCCGGCGGCGGGGCTGCACTCGGGCTCGACCAGCGTCAATCGGCGGTACGTTCCGGAGGACAGCCCTTGGCTCAGCTGATCGCTGAAGTACGCGCTGCGAGCCACGCTGCCTATGCAGGCGACGCTTACCTCCGACTGCTCGAAGTAAGCAGAGAGCAGGTGGATGCCGGTGCGGATCTCCCGGATCGCCCTGGAGCAGACCTGCCGGGCCAAGGGGCTTCCGGCCAGGGCCGCACCGGTGACGGCGGGAGCAAAATCGCCGAAATGCCGGTTGCGTGTCCGGGCATCCGGATGAAAGCCGTGCCGGGCCTTCTCCTGCAGCTCCCTCAGGGACGACACGTCCCAATGGGAGAGCATCAGAGAGGCCAGCGCCCGATCCTCCGGGTGGCTCTCGTCCAGGAAGCCGGCCAGCACGTCATAGACGGCATCGTAGGACAAGAGGCGTGCCGCGCTCCGGGCATAATGATGGAGATCGTAATTGCGGATCGTCTCGCCTTGCTCCGTAACGGCCAAGAGGATGGATCCCGTACCGGCAATCACCATGATGCCGGGCTTGGAACCGAAGGCGCCGATATGGGCGACGATGGCGTCATTGACATGCTTCTTGGGACAGTGAAGCCCGTCTGCATCGGTAAGCCGGCAGACCCACTCCAGATCTTCTTCCGCATCGTAGCCGGCGATTCCGGCTGCGAGTGAGAGCACCTGCGCCGGATCGGCATCGGCCGCTGCCAACGCTTCGCGCACTGCTTCCTGCACATGCTGGGCGGCCCGCATATCTTTGTAGATCGAAGCGGCGCCTTTCTCCACATAAGAGAGGACGTGACCGTCCAAATCCGCGACGATGACCCGGGTGCGGGTGCCTCCTCCATCCATTCCTATCACAACTTGCTGAGAGCGCTGCGGCATGTTTTTCCTCCATTCGGCATGTCTTTTCCCCCATTATACACGGGGGCAGCTTCCCAATATATGGGACAAATGAAGGGGTTATTGTGGTTACCCATAGAGGCACGGTGCTTTCGGGCACAGTGTCTTTTTTTCTTTGCCCTTGGCTTTCCCCTAACGTGTTCCTCGCGTTCTCTGGAACCCCTCGGGGCATACGCCCATATACTGATTCCACAATCCCCCTGCTTCCGGCAAGGGGCGGATGTGGAGGGATGCTTATGAAGCGGCTCTTGCGCTGGGGGAATCAGCGTACGGGAGGATGGATCGCTATCGCCCTGGGCCTGGCAGCCGCCGTGGAAGCTGTACGGCTGTGGGCCTACCGGACGCAGCCTTGGGCGGGGGACCACCTGCTGCCGGGCCTGCTCGGCCTGTTCCTGGTCGTGCTCGGCTTCATCTTGCTGGCAGGGTCGGTCAAGGTGCAGGCGCCGGTGCATTTTCCCACCGGCACGCTGCGCAGAAGAATGGTCTACGTGTATGTGACGATGGTGCTCTATACACTGCTGCTCCCCTATGCGGGGTACCTGATCGGCACCTGGCTGGCAGGCCTGCTGCTCATGCGGTGGATGGGGCTATACCGGTGGGGGTTCTGCACAGCCGTGTCGGCCGCCGTGACCGCTTCGCTGTGGATCGTCTTCGTAGGCTGGCTGCAGATGAGCTTCCCGGCCGGTCTGCTCTCTTGGTGAGAAAGGAGGAAGCCGCATGGAATCCTGGAGTATGCTGTTCGGGGGCTTAGCCCAGGCTCTCACGCTGGAGAATCTGCTCATGGCGGCCATCGGGGCGCTGGTAGGCACCTTCGTCGGCGTGCTGCCCGGCCTCGGTCCGACCTCGGCCATTGCCATTCTGCTGCCGCTGACGACGGTGCTCGGTCCCACCCAGGGGATGATTATGCTGGCAGGCATCTATTACGGCGCGATGTACGGAGGATCGACTACCGCGATCCTGATGAATATCCCGGGGGAAGTGTCTTCGATTCCGACCTGCCTGGACGGTTATCCGCTGGCCCGCAAAGGCCGGGGCGGGCCTGCCTTGGGCATCGCAGCCATCGCTTCCTTCGCAGCGGGGACGGCGGCGCTGATCGGTCTGGTCGGCTTCGCGCCTTGGCTGGCGGACCGGGCTCTGGCGTTCGGGCCGCCCGAGTATACCGCGCTGATGTTCCTTGCGCTCACGCTCATCATCCAGCTCTCCGGCCGGTCGCTGGCCAAGGCGCTGACGATGGGGGCTGCGGGCTTCCTGCTGGCGGCCGTAGGCCTCGGTCCGATGACCGGCATGCCCCGGTTCGACTACGGCCTCACGGCGCTCACCGGCGGAATCGAGATGGTCAGCGTCATCATCGGGCTGTTCGCCGTGACCGAGGTGTTCAAGGGAATGGAAGAGCAGCGGGCGCAGATTACAAGCACCCGGCTCGGCCGGCTGTACCCAACCCGGTCGGAGCTGGTGCGCTGCACGCCTGCTTTTGTGCGCGGGGGCGTGATCGGCTTCGTGCTGGGGCTGCTTCCCGGCTGCTCGGCGGCCGTCTCCGCGTTCCTCGCCTATGATGTAGAGAAGAAAGTATCCGCTTCGCCGGAAGCGTTCGGCAAAGGGGCGATGGAAGGGGTAGCGGCGCCGGAGGCCGCGAACAATGCCACGAGCTCCGCGGGGTTCATCCCGCTCTTCTCGCTGGGCATTCCCTCCTCGCCGCCGCTTGCCGTATTATTGGCCGGACTGATGATCTATGGCCTGACGCCGGGGCCGATGCTGTTCGAGCAGAACGCAGCGGTCGTCTGGACGGTCATCGCCAGCATGTTCATCGGCAACGTGATGCTGCTCGTACTTAACCTGCCGCTGGTCGGGCTGTGGGCGAGACTGACCCGTATCCCCTACGGGATGATGGGACCGTTCATTCTGCTGCTGAGCACAATCGGGGCTTATACGCTTCGCAGCTCGCTATTTGATGTGGCCATAGCGCTGCTCTTCGGCGGACTCGGCTATGCGTTCCACAAGTTCCATTGGCCGGTGCTTCCCTTTATCCTTGGCTTCATTCTCGGTCCCTTGTTCGAGCAGTCCTTCCTGCAGTCGGTATCGCTGTCGGGCGGAAGCCTGATATTTTCCTGGAGCGGCCGCTGACGGCGGGGCTTCTGGCGGCGGCTATACTTCTGCTTGCCGTGTCGGTCCGGCTGAAGCGAAAAGCCCAGGAGCGGATCGATCAGGAGGCTGGAGAGTACCAAGACATCGCTTAAGTAAGGAGTGGGTGATCAAAGTGAGAATGGGATGGAAGACAGCGGCAGTGGGGGCGGCCGTATTGGGGGTACTGCTGTCCGCTTGTACTACTGGCGGCAGCCGGGCAGCCAAGACGTATCCGGCCAAGCAGATTGAATATATCGTACCGTTCTCGCCGGGAGGCGGAGTGGACCTCGTAGCGAGAGCGGTAGCGGAATATGCGGGCAAGGCGTGGGGGCAGCCGGTCGTCGTCGTGAACAAACCCGGCGGCGGCGGGGCGATCGGCGCCCAGGCGGCCCTGAAGCAGGCGCCGAAGGACGGGTATACCGTGCTTGCGGACAACAACTCGAGTACGTCGATGCTGACGGCCGGGCTCAGTTCCCCGCCAGTCGGAATGGCGGACCACCTGTTCGTGGCCCGCATCGTGGAAGATGCCGCCGTCTTTGCTGTCAGCGCGGATGCCCCGTGGAACGACTTCCGGTCGTTCTCCGACTGGGTAACAGCCCATCCGGACCAGCTGACATGGACCAGTGTGGGGCCGTCCGGCTTCTCCTCCTTCGCTGTGGCGGAGTGGATGAAGGTGATCGGAGCGGATTTTGCGAAGTCCAAGATGGTGGCGACCAAGGGGGCATCGGAGTCCGCTCCGATGATTGCGGGAGGCCATGCTGTACTGGCCGTGCATACGGTAGCGGAGTTGTACCCGCTGGCCAAGGCGGGCAAAATCAAGCTGCTCGCCGTCGTGTCCGACCGGCGCAGCCCCTTCGTGCCGGAAGTGCCTACGGCGGAGGAACAAGGAGTGAGGGGACTGTCGGTCCGGTGGTGGACCGGACTGTCGCTGCCTGCCGGCACGCCGGATGAGATCCGTGCCAAGTGGGAGGCCTTGATCGGAGAGATGGCCGGGGATCCCGTCTTTCAGCAGAAGCTGAAGGGCATGCAGATGGAAGCGGCCTACCAGGATTCCGCTGCTTTCACCGAGCGTGCCTCGAACGAGTCCAACTATCTGACCGATCTTGCCGCCAGATACGGCATCCGGAAGTGACGCTCGACAGGTAACGCGGGGGCCCGCTGCCAAGTGCAGCGGGCTTCTTGTTTGCGTGTTCCTGCAATGGGGTGAAGGCTGGGGGCTCTCCGGAGCGCAACGCGCTAGAAGGACTTGGAGGAAGCCGTCATAAATTTCCCAATCCGCTCAAGCGCCGTCAGAAGATTCTCCACAGAGGAAGCGTAGGAAATACGGATATGTCCCTCACCGCTTGCGCCCAGGGCATTGCCTGGAACCACAGCAACATGGGCTTCCTTCAGCAGCCGTTCAGCGAATTCCTCCGAGGTGAATCCCGTATGCTTGATGGAAGGAAAGAGATAGAATGCACCCTTGGGTTCAAAGCAGGGCAGCCCGATATCAGCCAGTTCCTTAAGTACTAACCTTCTGCGCTGGTTGTAGGATTCGACCATCACCGCGATGTCTTCCTGTCCCCGCCGCAGCGCGTCGATGGCAGCCTTCTGGGCCGTAATCGGTGCGCAAAGCATGGTGTACTGGTGAATCTTGGTCATGGCGGCGACGGCTTCCCGATTCCCGCATACATAGCCAAGCCGCCATCCGGTCATGGCATAGCCCTTGGAGAATCCGTTCAGCAGAATGGTATGCTCCTTCATACCGGGAAGGGAGGAGAAGCAGGTGTGCGTGCCTTCGTAGACCAGTTTATCGTACACCTCATCGGACAGTACAATGAGACCATGACGGCGGACAACGGACGCAATCCGCTCAAGCTCCTCACGGGTCATGATCGCTCCGGTGGGATTGCTCGGATAGTTGATGATGATCGCCTTCGTCCGGGGGGTTATCGCTGCTTCAACCTGTTCGGCGGACAGTTTGAACTCTTGCTCTGCAGTCAAGCGGATCGGTACAGGGACACCTCCGGCCATAAGGGTACAGGAGGCGTAGGACACATAGCATGGTTCCGGAATCAGAATTTCGTCGCCGGGGCATACAATGGCACGGAGAGCAAGATCCAGCGCTTCACTTGTGCCGACCGTAATCAACAGTTCATCCCTCGGCTCATACATCACCCCGTAGGACTGATGCAGGTGGGCGGCGATCTCCTCACGGAGCTCCAAGAGCCCTGCATTGGAGGTATACATCGTTTCTCCCTTAGCCAAGGATTGGCAGGCGGCATCCCGGATGAGGCGGGGGGTTACAAAGTCAGGCTCTCCAACGCCAAGCGAGATGATATCTTTCATCTCGGCGGCCAAGTCGAAGAACCGGCGTATGCCCGAAGGCGGTAAATGTAGGATAACGGGGGAGAGGAGTTTGTTCCAGTTCATGGACAAGCGGACCACCAGCTTTCTTAGATATACGATAGGCACTTGGACTAAGACAGGATAACAGAACGCAAAAAAGCCCTCATCCCTAAAAGGGACGAGAGCATGCTCACGCGGTACCACCCTAGTTGACTGAACGATTCAGCCCACTCGATCCCGTAACGGAGGATAACCGGCAATCTCCTACTATGATTCGGAGCGCAACTCAGGGATGGCTTTCGGGTAAGGCTGATTCCGGGCTCTCACCATCCCCGGTCGCTTTGTAATCATAGACCTTTCCTACTTTTCCCGTCTTCGTGTTTATCGGATTGAGGGAACTATATCATGGGCACAAAAGGATTGTCAATATTTACTTAAATGATAATATGTGGTACTTTTTCTACGGATACGAATTTTTGATAATGTATAATTTGATATCCGTGGACTTGATCTTTCTAGGTTACGCAGACCCGATCCTGGAGTGTTGCCGGCGGAGGGATCGAGCGTTTTCATTGATCAATTCACGGGTTATAAGGAGGCTTATGATGCCGGAAGTCCATCTTAGCAAGACTGGAGTCAAGATGTCCGAATTGACAGGTGTCCGCTCGATCATGAAGGACATCAAAGAAATTAGCGAGTCACAAACACCGAGAGAGTATATCGATGTCAGTGCAGGCAACCCTCTGATTCTGCCTGAAGTAGAGGCGCTGTGGCGCAAGTATGCAGGCGAACTCCTAGAAGGGCAGGAATTCGGCGGAATTATTGGACGCTATGGCTCCAGCCAAGGCTATGAGCCGTTTATCGATGCAATTGTCCACTGGTTCAATAAGGAATATGGGTGGGGATTGACGAAGAAGAATGTGCTTGTGACGCCGGGCAGCCAGACGCTGTATTTTATGGCGGCCAATGCTTTCTCCGGTCCGGACGGAAAGGGCAATGACCGGTCGCTGATCCTGCCGCTGTGTCCTGACTACACAGGCTACGGCGGTGTTGTGCTGTCCAAGCATGTGTTGAAATCGCTTAAGCCTACGCTGGATATCCAAGCAAGGCACCGCTTCAAGTACCGTCCGGATATCGATAACCTGTCCATCGACGAGTCGGTGGGTGCCGTCTTGTTCTCCCGGCCCTGCAATCCAAGCGGCAACCTGATGACCGAACAGGAAGTTAACCGCATCGTACAGCTGTGTGCGGAGCAGGATGTGCCGGTTCTGATTGATTCGGCCTACGCGCCGCCTTTCCCGGATATGGTATTCACGGATATGAAGCCCGTATGGCATGAGAATGTCATTCATTGTGTCAGTTTGTCGAAAGTTGGACTGCCAGGAGAGCGGGTCGGCGTCGCTATTGCCCATGAGAAATATATCCAGCTGCTGGAGGCTTTCCAGGCAAACATGAATATTCATTCTTCCCGGTTCGGTCAGGCGCTTGCGGCCCGGGCGATCATGTCGGGAGAACTGGCCGATATTTCTTCCAGGGTCATTAAGGAATTTTATCACAAGCGCTTCCGGGTGTGGGAATCCGCATTGGACAAGCTCATGCCGGACGATGTGCCATGGCATCTGCATGTTGGCGAGGGGTCCATCTTTGCCTGGATGTGGTTCAAGGATCTGCCTATCGCTGACGCGCAGTTGTATGTGGAGTTGAAGCAGGAGGGGCTGATCGTCGTGCCTGGCTCCACCTTCTTCCAAGGATTGCCAGAAAACTGGAGTCACGCGAATGAATGCATCCGGATCAGCCTGACGGCAAGCGAAGAAGAGCTGGAGCGCGGGGTAGCCATCCTAGCCAAGGTTATCGGGCGGGTATACCAGCAGGCGGGAATCTCGGCCGTCTAACGCTGCGATCTTCGTTAGGGAACGAAAAAAACTGGGTAATTCTGGATTTTATGAGAAACAGGCGGTCTGCTGAGCTAATAAAGCGGCCGCCTTCTTTGTTGTGTCCGGTGATGTGTTTTAAGTGACAATTCGTACTAAGAAGACGTGCCGGCAGGCAGAGTTACGGGGGCTATAAGGGCGCACTTTGCTCTATGGAAGGGTATACGATCTGAATGCCCACCTCAATGGACCGGCATTCACCAAGGAAAGGAAGCTGGAGCGTAGCGCGTTGTTTGTGCCGGTCCACTTTTTTGATGAATCTTTCCCTTCCGCGAAGAGGGCCGGAGACAACCTGAATTTGTGAATGAACGTGCAGTCGGATGGTGGAGTAATCCATGACATCTGCTTCGTCGAGGAGCTCTAGCAGAGGGGCGATTTCCCACTCCGGTATGGAGGAGAGCGTGAAATATTCCAGTGGTTCATTACTGCTGTTTTTTTTGTGCGTTAACAACTGCAGCACATGGGGAATTCTGCGCAGTGTGTAATACAGCTCTGGATGTAAGCTTGTTCTGATCAGCACGTATCCGGGAAACATGTTGCGTACGGTATGCCGGATTAGTCCCAGCTTTCTTTCAGGAACTCTGCGTTTGGGAACCAAGGATGTTAGAACAGATTCCGCGAACTCCTTTCTCAAGCAATGCTGGACGGTATCTTCCTGTCCCGATTCTACAAATAACGCGTACCAATGCACTAACATCATTCCTCAATTCTATAAAAATTTGGATAAGGGTTCACATATTATACCAAGGATTTAATGAGAAATTTGTCGCAAAATGGAATCAATAATATAAATTGACACTTTTCGTCCTGTCGGATAAGATATCCAAGAACATTCAAATTTACATAGCCAGAATTCCTGCTTTATAGCAGATTCGTAAGCATTCAGACATAGACCAGGTTATCTTTAATCGACGTTGCGGCGCGTTAGGGTGTCATTGGTTCACATAAATATATGGGTAGTGTGCATGCTTGCAGATGAGCGGGGGAAGGTGCATCCGCAGGGCATGTTTTTTGTGATGTCCAGCGCACAAGAGGGAGGTGCTGCCGGTCTGGCACAGGAGCAGAACAGGCAATTAGACGCGCTTCTTCATCAGGGATGCAGCATTTGTCATTTCTTGCTGTTTACGCCGCAGAGACGGTATAAGGCGGTACTGGCAGCCTGCGCAACCGCTGATGTGCCGGATGAACAGGCGGGGTGGCTTCATGCAGGCGAACTGGCGTACTTGGACAAGCAGACTTTTGAGAGGCGCAGGCGCAGTTATTTGGCCGGGCGTTATGCTGCAAAACATGCGGCAGCCGCCTGGCTCAAGGGAGGCATCCCCCTGAGGGACATTGCTGTTCTGCACGGACTGCTGGAGCACCCGGTCGTCACCGTCCCCGGGCATTCGAACGTCCAAACCAGTATCACACATGTGGATCGAGCGGCCTGTGCGCTTGCATTCCATGAGGACATTCCGCTGGGAATCGATCTGGAACTCATCCGGGAGGATCGAACCGATGCGATGGACAGCCTGCTGACCGCAGCAGAGCGAGACGCCCTCCGACAGCTCCCCTATGCCCGGAGTACAGCACTGGCGCTGCTGTGGACGGCGAAGGAGGCTCTCTCCAAGGTGCTAAGGACCGGGTTGACGATGCCCGTTTCTTGTTATGAGACCCTGCACCTTCAGGCAGAGGAGATGATGATGCAAGGACAATATGTCTGTTTTCCGCAGTACCGGTTCACTGCGTTCGTAGCAGGCCCCTCTGCCGTTGCTATCGCTTATCCCCGCGATGCAGTGCTGGAAGCTTCCGAAGGTGGCACAGCCTCCTTTATTTCAGGCATCTCGAACACATTCTCAATTCCGGGAGATCCGCTATGAGCAAACCCGTTGTATTCATGTATTCTGGCCAAGGCTCCCAGTATTACGGCATGGGAAGGCCGCTCTTTGAGAAGGAGCCGGTGTTCGGGGAGTGGCTGCACCGGCTGGATCAGGCCGCTTCCGCCATGCTGGGTTCTTCCGTACTTGATGTGGTGTATGACCGGAACCACTCTGGCTCCTTCACCCGAACGCTATATACGCATCCGGCGATTTATATGATTGAGATTGCTTTGACGAAGCTCGTTGAATCCAGGGGCATAGTTCCGGATTATGTGCTGGGCGAGAGCCTTGGCGAGTTTGCCGCCGCCGCTGCTGCCGGATTCATAGGCTGGGAGGATGGCATGGAGATGGTCATTGAACAGGCTAAGCTGCTGGAGTCCGGCTGTGCTGGAGGGGGGATGCTCGCAGTACTGCATGAGACCGGGTCCTCTGCCGAGATTCCCTCCTCGCTCGGGCAGCTCGAGCTTGCCGCCCGGTTATCCGAAGGGCATTATGTGCTCTCGGGCTTAGAGGAGGATGTCCGCTCTATGGCGGGCTATCTGCGCCGCAGTCATGTGGTGCACGACAGGCTGCCGGTCTCCCATGCGTTTCATTCGCGGTATATCGATGATGCCGCACAGGCTTATCAGCGATACTTGTCAGGCAAAAGCTTCCAAACAGGCAGAGTACCGATTGTGTCGGGGCTGGACGGTTCGCTTCTCCAAGAGCTCCCCGGAGCGTACTTCTGGAACGTGATCCGTCAGCCAATTGCCCTTCGGGACAGTCTGGCAACGGTGGAGTCTCTCGGCCCCGCCTTCTTGATCGATCTTGGACCGTCCGGGGGGATGGCAGGTATGGTGAAGCGCCGTCCTCACTCCAACTCGGTTTTGGAGGCCATGTCCATTCTTACGCGCTTCGGACAGGAAACCGCTGGCTGGGACCGCCGGATCCAAGATCTCAGCATCAGCATACAAGCAACAAAGTCTATGGCTATTAAAAAGGAGGTAGGGCCCATGAAGGCATTTGTGTTTCCCGGCCAGGGATCGCAGCACCGGGGAATGGGAGAGGGGCTGTTCGACAAATATCCGGATTTGACGGCTCAGGCCGACCGGATCCTGGGATACTCCATCAAGGAATTATGTCTCGAGGATCCGGAAAGTCTGCTGGGGCAAACCCAGTACACTCAGCCTGCGCTCTATGTTGTCAATGCGCTGCATTATCTGGAGGAGGTCGAAAAGTCGGGTCCCCCTGATGTAGCCGCAGGCCACAGCCTCGGGGAATACAGTGCGTTATTTGCTTCCGGCGCATTTGATTTTGAAACAGGTCTAAAGCTCGTGAAGCAGCGGGGGGAACTGATGAGCGGTGCGAGCGGAGGCGGTATGGCCGCCGTGATCGGACTGGCTGAGAAGCGGCTTACGGAGGTGCTGTCGGACCGGGGGTTGGATCTGATTGACATCGCCAACTATAATTCGTTGTCGCAGATCGTGATTTCCGGACCCCAATCGGATATTCCCCTGGCGCAAGAGGCCTTGGAGCAAGCGGGGGCCCGCATGGTAATTCCACTGAAGGTGAGCGGTGCCTTCCATTCCCGGATGATGAATGATGCGGCGGAGCGCTTCGCGGTCTTCCTGGATGGCTTTCACTTCGGGCCGACGAGCTATCCCGTCATTGCCAATGTGACGGCCAGGCCCTACAGGCCGCAGCAGCTGAAGCCGCTGCTCGCCAGCCAGATCACGCATTCGGTGCAGTGGACAGATACAATCCGTTATATGATGGGACTCGGTGTCGAAGACTATAAAGAAATCGGCCCCGGGAATGTGCTCACCAAGCTGATTGCCTCGATCCGAAAAGAGGCGCTGCCTCTGCAGATTCAGCAGGAGGCTGTTGATCATGCAGAAGAACCGCCTGGCCTTCCAGAGGAGGCTGCAGCGGAGGACAGCATCGGAATGACGCTGGGTGATGCCGAGTTTAAAAGGGACTACGGCCTCAAGTACGCCTACATTGCGGGAGCGATGTATAAAGGAATCGCGTCTGAAGCCATGGTCGTACGTGCCGGGAAGGCCGGTATTCTAGGGGTGTACGGGGCAGGCGGGCTGAGCCCCGATCGGATCGAAGAGGCGCTCTGCAGCATAAAGGAGCAGCTGCCGAACGGAGAGCCCTACGGTTTCAATCTGCTGCATGATCCCGACCGCCCGGACAGGGAGGAGCAGCTGGTTGATTTATATCTGAAGTACGGGGTGCGGGTCGTGGAAGCCTCCGCTTACATGGGCGTCAATGCTGCACTGGTCCGATACCGTGCGGACGGTCTGCGTCGCCTGCCGGACGGAAGCGTGACCGCAGACAACCGCGTGATTGCCAAGATCTCGCGGCCCGAGGTGGCGGAAGCGTTCCTGAATCCCGCCCCCCATCGTATCGTCATGAAGCTGCTCCAGGAAGGCATCATTTCTCCGGAAGTGGCCGAGTGGCTGCAAAGGGTTCCGGTCGCGGATGACATCTCCGTCGAGGCGGATTCGGGAGGACATACGGATCACCGTTCCCCTTACACGCTCTTGCCTACTATCATCCGCCTGCGGGACACGATCATGAACCGCTTCCGCTATGACAAGAGGATCCGCGTGGGCGCTGCAGGGGGAATCGGAACCCCGGAGGCGGCGCTCGCCGCTTATGCCATGGGCGCCGATTACATCGTCACGGGCTCCATCAATCAATGCACCGTGGAGGCCGGTACCAGTGATGCGGTCAAGGACCTGCTGCAGCAGGCGGATATCCAGGATATGGATTATGCTCCGGCAGGGGATATGTTTGAGCTGGGCTCCAAGGTACAGGTGCTGAAGAAAGGCGGCTTCTTCTCGGCCCGTGCGAACCGCCTGTACGAAATTTATCGTAACTATGATTCGGTCGAACAGATCGATATCGGAACCCGCCGGATGATCGAGGAGAAGTTTTTCGGGAAATCCTTCGAAGAGGTATACGGCGAGGTTCAAGCATACAAGCCGCCCGGAGAGCTGGAGAGGGCCGAACGGGATCCGAAGTTTAAAATGGCGCTGATCTTCAAATGGTACCTTGCGATGACCAATCTCGCAGCGATAAAAGGGGATCCGAAGCAGCGCGTCAATTATCAGATCCATTGCGGACCAGCCCTCGGCGCATTCAATCAGTGGGTCAAAGGGTCGGCTATGGAAGACTGGCGGCAGCGTCATGTGGACGATATCGCCCGGCAGCTGTGCGACGAGACCGCCGGTCTGCTGCAGCGCCGTTTCCTGCAGCTCGCCACATAGAAGCAAGATAAATACCGCCTGCAGCGCCAGCTGCAGTGCCCTTGCTTTTCTTAACGATCAACCTTTCGCGATGGCAGGAGGTCAACTATGTATATCAAACCGTCTATAGAACAGCTTGAGCCTTACGTGCCGGGGATTCAGCCTCCCATGAACGGAAGGGTCATCAAAATCAACGCGAACGAAAACCCGTATCCGCCGTCGCCCTGTGTAAAAGAGCTGCTAAGCAGCTTTGATGCTTCAGAGCTCCGGTATTATCCCGACGCAGCAAGCCAGCCTTTAAGGGAGCTAATCGCAGCGCATTTCGACTTGCCCTACGGGCACGTGTTCGCCGGTAACGGTTCCGATGAGGTTATTTCCTATTTGTTCCGCGTCTGCTTCGAGGAGCATGATAGGATCGCTACTCCTTATCCTACCTATACGTTGTACAAAACCATCGCCGATATTCACCGCGTACGGACCGCGTTTGTTGAAACGGCTGACGATTTCACCATCGATGTAAAGGCGCTGGCAAGAACGGGAGCCAAGGGGATTTTTATTGCAAATCCGAATGCGCAGACCGGGCTGATGCTGCCCCTGGCTGAGATTGAAGAGCTGCTGCAAAGCTACGACGGGCTGGTCGTCATCGACGAAGCATATATCGACTTCGCTCCTGCCGGCTCATCCGCCGCCAGCCTGATCGGCCGGTACCCGAATCTGGTGGTGCTGCGCACCTTCTCCAAGTCCTATTCCTTATGCGGGATCCGCGTCGGGTTCTGTCTGGCTGATCCTAAACTTGTCGGAGCGTTGGACAAGTGCAGAGACTCCTACAATGTGAGTCATCTCAGCCAGCTGCTTGCGGCGGCGGCCTTCGAAGACCAGCCCTATTTGCAGTCGACAACCCGCAGGGTTATCGCTACCCGGGATCGGGTCTCTCAGGAGCTGGTGAATCTCGGTTTCGAGGTGACGCCCTCCCAGGCTAATTTCTTGCTGTGCAAACCCGTTCCCTATACAGCGAAAGATCTCTATGAATTTTTGAAAGCCGGGCAGGTGTATGTCCGTTATTTTGACAGTCCCAGACTGTCCGATAAGCTGCGGATTACGATCGGCACGGAAGAGGAGATGGATGTCCTGCTGCAGCTTATACGGCATTACGCCGATGCAGCCCGGTCGTAAGCGCATCGCCGGGTCAAGCATGACCGGGCAGGGCCAGATCAACAGATTCAGACAGACAGACTGAACCGTCAAGGTTCAGTCTCTTTTCTATCTCAGGAGGCGAAATAACGTGATGGAGCTGAAAGGCAGCGAGAACGAGACACAGGGGGCAGCGGCCAGGCAGGAAGTGGCCATTGTGGGCATGGCGTGCCGATTCCCTGGGGCGGAAGATTATGAAGAGTATTGGAAGCTTCTGGTTTCCGGCCGCTCCAGTGTGGACGAGATCCCCCCGGAGCGATGGGACTGGTCGGCCTACTGGGGGGATAAGCATGGGGAGGGCAATACCAGCTATAGCAAATGGGGCGGGTTTCTGAAGGACGTCGATGCCTTCGACCCCGGTTTCTTCGGTTTGTCGGCCCGTGAAGCGGAAACAATGGATCCCCAGCAGCGCATCATGCTGGAACTTGCGTGGAATGCGCTTGAAGACGCGGGGATCGTTCCTTCCCGGCTGTCCGGCACTAGCGTCGGCGTATTCACCAGCGCGTTTAATTATGATTATAAGGAGCTGCAGGAGCAGCCTTCCCGGATTATTCAAACGTATCATTCCACGGGTACCGCTTCCACGGTCATCGCGAACCGCATTTCTCATTTCCTGAACTTCAAGGGTCCAAGCGTCACGATCGATACCGCTTGTTCGGGCTCTATGAACGCGATTCATGCGGCGGTGCAGTCGCTTCAGACGGGCGAATGCCGGGTAGCCCTTGCTGGCGGGGTGAATCTCCTCTTGACCCCGACGCGGCATATTTCATTCGCGAAGACAGGAATGCTGTCACCGACAGGTTCCTGCAAGACGTTCGATGACAGCGCCGACGGCTATGTCCGCAGCGAAGGAGCCGGCATCCTGGTGCTCAAGCCGTTGTCCCTGGCACTGGAAGATGGGGACCGGATTTATGGCATTGTCAAAGGAAGTGCCATCAATCACAGCGGCAAGACGCACACGTTGACTTATCCCAATCCAGAGGCCCAGGCCGAGGTCATCTGCGAAGCATACCGCCGGGCCGGGGTCTCCCCCGCTTCCGTCAGCTACATCGAAGCCCACGGCACCGGGACGCCCAAGGGAGACCCGTTGGAATTCCAGGG
Organism: Paenibacillus caseinilyticus; assembly: GCF_027533645.1. GTDB lineage: Bacteria > Bacillota > Bacilli > Paenibacillales > NBRC-103111 > Paenibacillus_G > Paenibacillus_G caseinilyticus. The sequence goes on along the minus strand of NZ_JAQAGY010000021.1, from coordinate 56,882 downwards.
GCTGTGCCTTGCTTTCGGGCAGCTTGCGGCGGAGGAAGGCGCTGAACTTGGGAGCGGTTACTGCGCATTAGGCTCCGTGAAGTCCAATATCGGTCATTTGGAAGCGGCAGCCGGTATTGCGGGTGTGGTGAAAACGCTGCTTGCTTTCAAGCACAGGCAGCTGCCGAAGATCCACCATTTTCAGCGGCTCAATCACCGGATCAAGCTGGAGGATACGCCTTTTTACATACTCAACGATACGGTAGCATGGGAGAAATCGCACGATGCGCAGGGGCGCCCGCTGCCTAGAAGAGCCGGAGTCAGCTCGTTCGGATTCGGGGGCACGAATGCGCACCTGCTGCTGGAGGAAGCGCCGGCAGCGCTAGAATTGGCGGAGCGGAAGAGCCCTTACCATCTCATCTGCCTGTCGGCTAAGACCGAGGAGGCGCTGAGAGAGAGAATGAAAGCCCTGAGGGCGTGGATCGGCATCTACGGCGAGCAGCATAACCTGCACGATCTTTGCGCAACCCTGCTGGCAGCCAGAGAACAGTTCAACGTAAGATCGGCGTTTGTCGTCTCCTCTCTGCAGGATTTGAGCAATAAGCTGTCGGGTGTATTGGAAGGCAAGGAGCCGGAGGACAGCTATTTTGGAGTTACGAATACTGATCAGACTGTATCCGTCAGCCCGGCCGATAAAGTCCGAGCCGTTCTCTTCAGGAGGGCCGGGAGCAACCGGGCTCACAAGAGCAGATTGGCAGGTCTGGCCGAACGGTATGCCGGCGGAGAATGTTGGGATATGCCCGAGATCTTCAAGGGGACGGCTTACCAGCGTCTTGCTTTGCCGGGTTATCCTTTCGCTAGAGAAAGATATTGGCTGACGCAGCCGGAGCAGCCCATGCCTGCGGACCGGAAAGGGATTGACGGTGCCCCCGGTCAGGCGGATGTTCTTCACCCCCTCCTGCACCGCAATACCTCCACGCTGCAGGAGCATCGGTATACATCGGTCTGGTGCGGACAGGAGAAGGGATTTCTTGTGGAGGGATCATCTTATCCCGGTGTCAAGGCGTGGCCGATGCAGCTGCTCGAGATGGCTCGGACAGCGCTGGCGTTATCCGATACGGACACGAATCGTCCCGCCTGCTTAAAGCTGCAGGATATCATCTGGCCGGAACCGATCACTGAATGCGAAGGCGGGCAAGAGGTGCATACGGCGCTGGTGCCGCTGCCCGGCGGCACAGTCGGCTTTGAGATCTACCGGGAAGCGGGACCTGCTCCTTCCGGCATCATCTACTGCCAGGGCAAGGGACATTGGGAAGCGGCGGAGGCTGGCGCAGCCGCTGTCCAGCTGCCGGACAGCGGGTGGACAGCGGCTGCTCTGCCGGAGCATCTGCCGTATGTTAAGGAGGTACACACCGACGGAACACGATATGCGCTTCGTCTTCAGCTGGCGGCGTCTTCTACAGAGGAGCCTGCATCTTGGACGCTTGATCCGGCAATGTTGGAGGCAGCGGTTGAATCCGCGCTCTGGTGCGATGACGCTGCAGGCAGACGGACGGCTCGGCATGCGCACCCTGTGTCGCTGACGGAGCTGAAGCTGTTCACCCCGAGCGGCGGGGAGGTGTGGCTGCTTGTTCAAGCGCAGAGGCGCAAGAGCGGGGAAGGCACACTAAGTTCGGATCTGCTGTTCTGTGATATGAATGGGAATGTCCGCGCAGCGATCAAGGGTCTCGAGCTGCGTCTTCTTCCTGCCGTAAGTAAGCAGGAAGCTGATGGTCTTGAGGAGAGCCGAGCGCTGCGCTGCCTCCAAAAAGGTTGGAAGCCGCATCCTCTGACCAGCAAGAAGCCCTTCAGTGGAACCATCGCCGTGCTGGCCGGTCCCGGCACGGAAGACATCGGCTCCGAGCTGAAGCGAACGCTTGAGGCCCATCGAGTGGAGGTGCTGACAGAACCATCATTACTCAGGGGAGCCCAATATGGTGCCTGGATCGATATCACGGGATGCGGGTCGGAGACGGAACACTCCTGGGAGTGGATTAAGGCCCTCCAGGAGGCTGTGGCCCATGGCCGTGACAAAGGGCTTGTTGTGCTTGGCGTGACGAAAGGACTCGAGCTGCTGGAGAACGAATCGGTTCTCCGGACAGGAGCGGATCGGGCGGGGCTGTACCGGATGCTGCAGAGCGAATACAGGCAGCTGGTCTCCAGGCACATCGATGTGGAGGCTTCCGCCTCTGCCGGGGAGATTGCCGCGATCATTGCAGATGAACTGGAGTCGGATGCCCAGGAATACGAGGTTTGTTACCGGAAAGGGTGCCGGTACGAGGCGGAGCTGCAGGAGATCGGTCTGCCTCAGCCGGCCGGCAGCCGTGCGTCTTCTCTCGACTTCACTGACCAGGACGCGTTGTGGATTACAGGTGGGACGCGGGGGATTGGTTTCCTCTGCGCGAAGCATTATGTAGAGCGCCACGGCGTCAAGCGGCTCGTGCTGTGCGGAAGAGAAGAACTGCCTCCGCGTGAGCTGTGGGATGAAGCGGCCGGCTCGTCCAGCAGGGATAAGATTGACCGCATAGTGCAGCTGGAGGAGCTGGGCGCTGAGGTTAAGGTGCTGTCCACACCGCTGTCCGACCGCGAGGCGATGACGGAGCAGGTACGCCGTATCCGGAGTGAGTGGGGCCCGGCAGCCGGCGTAATTCATTGTGCGGGCAGCTGGGATTTGGATAATCCGGCGTTTATCAGCAAGCCGCTTGATACGATCAAGCAGGTGCTGGAACCCAAAACGGCTGGAGTGGATGTGCTGCTGGACTGCTTCAAGGAAGAGCAGCTGCGGTTCTTCGTGCTGTTCTCATCGGTTTCGGCCATCATTCCGACACTTTCAGCCGGACGAAGCGATTATGCTATGGCGAACGCCTATATGGACTATGCGGCAGCGGCAAACCAGGGGAGCTTGCCGGTCGTCAGCGTGCAGTGGCCCAGCTGGAAAGAGACCGGGCTCGGCGAGGTCAAAAATAAGGCTTACGACGATACAGGGCTGCTAAGCATAACCAATCAGGAGGGACTGCAATGGCTGGACAGGATCATTACCAGCGGCATTGGACCTGTCGTGATGCCGGCTGTCGTGCGTCCAGAGAACTGGGAGCCCGCAAGGCTGCTGGAACGTAGTGCAGCTGCCCCCCGGAAAGATGAGGTTTCGATCCCATCTGCTCCGGACAAGGCGCTGCCAAGCCCGAATATCAACGATGAAATAACGGAGCGGACGGAAGTATGGCTTACGGGGCTGTTGGCTGAGGAGCTAAAGACCGAGCCTGCCAAGCTGGGAAGGGATATGCGGTTCGGAGACTTCGGCATGGACTCGATTATGCTGGCGCAGGTCGTAAGGAAGATGGACCGGACGCTCAAGACCGTGTCGGTTGATCCCGCCGCATTTATCGAGCATGGGACTATCGCGGGACTGGCCGGGTATTTGGCAGAAAGTCATCCGGAGGCTCTGTCCCGGCTTCTCTATCCGCAACAGGCCGCTGAAGAGGAAGGGGACCCTTCTCTCCAATCGGTGGAAAAGCGGGATCTGACATCCGCAGAGGACGCTGCCCCTCATGGCAGCGGATCGGACGGCACCACATCCCCCGCCGGCAGGCCGGTGAATTCCATAAGGAGGCAGCCTGCAAACAAGGGCGCCGAAAGCCGCAAGAAAGTTGCTGTAATCGGCATGGCCTGCCATTTTCCGGGGGCGCAGACGCTCGAGTCTTACTGGAACAATCTCCGCTCCGGGACGGACTGCATGGGAGAAGTGCCGCTGTCACGTTGGGATTGGCGGCGGTATTACGAACCGGGACAGCATAAGGAAGGCAGAAGCATCAGCAAGTGGGGGGCATTCCTGGAGCAGATTGAATATTTCGATCCGGCTTATTTCCATATTGCGCCTACGCTGGCAGAGCAGATCGATCCGCTGCAGCGGCAGTGGCTGGAAGTAAGCGCCGAGGCGCTCGCCGATGCCGGGTTTGGGAAACAAGACTTGTGGGGAAAACGCGTCGGTGTTTTTGCGGGTACTCGCACCAGCAACTTCGGCAGCAAGTACTGCGGAACTACCAAGGATGTGCTCGTAGCGACCGGTCAAAACTTTATCACCGCCCACCTGTCTCATATTTACAACTTTAAAGGACCTAACATGGTCGTTGATGCAGCCTGCGCAAGCTCGCTTACCGCCATTCATCTGGGGGTACGCGCCATACAGAGCGGGGAGGCGGAAGTTGCGCTTGCCGGCGGCGTGGAAATCCTGCTCGATGAGACCATGTATCTTGATCTCAGCGCAGCCAAAATCTTGTCGCCTGAAGGACGCTGCCGCACCTTCGATTCCTCGGCCAACGGCATCGGGCTGGGGGAGGGCTGCGGTGTGCTCGTGCTGAAATCCCTGGATGCGGCTATCGCAGACGGTGACAAGATCTACGGGGTCATCGATGGAACCGCCGTCAACAATGACGGAAACACCATGGGTGTCACTACGCCGAATCCCGAAGCACAGCGGGAACTGATCGAAGCGGCTATCGAGGACGGCGGGGTTCATCCCGAAACCATCACCTATGTGGAGGCTCATGGAACAGGAACACTCATCGGGGACCCGATTGAACTCAAGGCGCTCACCCAGGTTTTCGGCCGATTCACAAGCAAGAAGCAATTCTGCGGGGTTGGCAGTGTGAAAACGAATCTGGGGCATCTGTTAAGTGCAGCCGGGGCGGCAAGCATCATCAAGGTGCTGCTGTCTATGACGAACGGTGAACTGCCGCCGACGCTGAACTGCAGCGAGCCGAATCCGAGGTTCCACTTCGGGGAATCTCCTTTCTTTATTGTAAGAGAGACCCTGCCGTGGCAGGGTGAGAGGAATGTGCTGAGGGCGGGTATTTCCTCGTTTGGTCTTGGCGGGAATAATGCCCACCTGATCGTAAGCAATGAAGGGATACCGCATGAGCTCCGGGCGAACATGACGCCAAAAGGCGGTAAGGTAGTATTCAACCGTCAGCGGTACTGGCCCAAGCCGCCGGTTTCCGAGCAACCCTTGCAGACATCCCTAGAGGCCGAGACCGAAGATGCCTTTGCGGGATTTTTTGAGCCTGTCCGGCTGACAAGATAAAGAGCAAACCCAAGTAAGGAGCATAGACAAATGATCAGTCAAATGCAAACGCAGGAAAGCTACGTTCAGCGGATTTCGCATGCCAACTATATCGTCAGAGACCATCTCGTCCACCAGATACGCACACTGCCTGGTGTTACGCTGCTGGATATGGTGTACCGTCTGGTCCTGCCTTATCTGGGAACGCAGGCGGTCGAGCTAAAAAACATTCTGTTCATCCAGCCGGTCGTCACTTCGGAGGCTTTTGACCAGGAGGTCAACGTTACGTTCATTCCGCAGACGGATCATTTCCAAGTAAGGGTTACGAGCAGGAAGGTACGGGGCTCCGAGGTCGCGGATCCTGAATGGCGGGCTAACATGGAGTGCTTGTTATATCCTGGGATGGAGCAAGAGAGGACGCGGAGCGTCAGGGACATCCGGGGTCTCATTGCAGGTGCCGACCGGAAATGGGACATGGATGAAATATACGCTGTGGCCAGGAAAGCCGATATCCAGCACTACACTTTCATGAAGACGCTTGGCACTGTTTACCGGCGGGAACAGGAGGAAGTCATGGAGCTGAAGCTTGGAGAGCTTGCGGAGCAATACCGCTCCAAATTTCACGCTCATCCGGCTTTCCTGGACGGCTCTACCTTTGCGGGCTATTCCTTCAGGCTAACCGGCGAACGAGACCTGACATTTGATTCCACCAAGGCTTATATTCCGTTCATGATCGGCCGGTTCCGCATATATAAGCAGCTGCCTGACACAATCTACACCTATACGCGTAGAAGTCCGATGGAAGAAGCGGGCCTGCGGGAGGGCCTCGATGTGTTCTCTACCGACCTAGAGATCCGTGACGCAGCCGGCGAGCTGCTGGTTGAATTCGAGCGCTTGACCCTCAAGCGGATCCGTGATCTGCAGTCGATTCATCGGCTGGTGCGGCTCGATGGGGAGGAGACGATCGCAGAAGCCGTTCAGGAAGCGGCCCAGGAGGCCGTCTCCAAGCAGAAGCAAGACGGGGAGCAATCCCTGTCTTACGAGCTCCTGGAGCCTGCCCGTCTTGCAGAAGCATACTTAAAGGAACAGATCGGTCAAGTTCTCCAAGTAGAGCCGGCAACGCTTGATCCCCAGACAGGATTCTACGATCTGGGCTTGGATTCCACGCAGCTGCTCGGTCTGGTGAAGCAGCTGGAACGGCGGCTGGATGCGCAGCTCTATCCGACGCTGTTATTCGAATACGCCACCATTGAACGGCTCGCGGATTACCTGGCGGGGCAATATGGTACCGCATTCGAACGGTTCCGGGTGGCTGCTGCCGGTTCACCGGTAGACGGGCTGGCCTCCCGTGCTATGGAGCCTGCTCAGGACGCGCCAAGCCCGCTGGATCATTCCGGTACCGCAGCCGACGCCACCAGCCGGGACGATGCGATAACGGAAAGCCGGCTCTTGCTGTATGAGCGCCACTGGCGGCGTGCACCCCTGGAAACGAAAGTGCCGGCCCCAACTGCAGAAGGCGATATCCGGCAGGATGCTGCGGCGAAGCATGTAATCTGGCTGTTCGGATCGGCATCCCGGCTGGAAGAGAGCCTAAAGCCTGCCCTGGCTGTACGATTCCCGGCGGCGGGAGTTCTTGCCGTAGATTCCTCCCAAGCGGAACCGGCGGAACGGCTCGGCGAGATGTTCAAACGCTTTCTTGAGCATCTTCAATATGAGCTCCAGCAGCGTTCGGCCCAGGAGATCCGCTGCCTTATTGTGGCGGATGGGGATGACGAGCTCGGTGATTATGCGGCTGCCTTGGAGGCGATGCTGAAGACGGCCAAGCTCGAGCAGCCTCGGCTGGGAGGCAAGGTGCTCATTATCGAAGGCCTGGCACACCGCTCTTTGTCTGATCTGGTGGGGATTGTTTCGCAGGAAGCAGCCGCTGATCGGGCTTGGGAGGAGACTCTGTTGTACAGCGGAGAGCAGGTGGAGCGCTATGCCCGCCGATGGAGTCCGCTTCGCAGAAGCACTGAGGGGCTTGAGACGGTATATAAACCCGGTGGCGTCTACGTCATCACAGGCGGCCTAGGCGGACTCGGCCTGCTGGTTGCGGAGCATATTGCTGCGCAGTGCTCGGTGAAACTCGCGCTGATCGGTCGCTCGCCGCTGCGCGCCGCTCAGGAGGAGCGGGTAGAGCGGCTGCGGGGGCTCGGTTCGGAAGTGCTGGTGCTGCAGGCGGATATGGGCAGCGAAGAGGACGTGACTCGTGTTTATGAACAGATCAAGCAGCAGTTTGGAGCCGTCAGCGGCATCATCCACAGCGCCGGGGTCATTAAAGACGAGTATATCGTGCGCAAAAATACGGACGAGCTGATTGAAGTGTTCAACCCGAAAGTGAAGGGGCTGTATCTGCTGGATCAGGTGAGCCGCCAGGACGCGCTAGATTTCTTCGTGCTGTTCTCCTCCATCTCGGCCGTCCTGGGCAACATAGGACAGGCCGATTACGCAAGCGCCAACGCGGTCATGGATGTATTCGCAGCCAAACGCCGGAGGCTGGCCGGGCAGGGGGAACGAAGCGGAGTGACTCTCTCCGTCAATTGGCCGTTGTGGTCCGGAGGGGGCATGCAGATCGATCCGGAGATGGAGCGAATGCTGTTCGCCTCATCCGGAATGAGGCCGCTGCCTGACAAAGAAGGGCTGATGGCGCTGGATTGGGCGGTGGCCGAGGGAGCGGCGCAGACGGCTGTTCTGTACGGGGACGAGCATCTGATCCGGAGCACGGTCACCGGCGCTGAAGAGCTGTCGGCAGGAAGCGATGAGCAGGATCACATCGAAATCAGCTACGGGCCGGATGATATTGCTGTCATCGGTTTGTCGGGACGCTATCCGCTGGCCGGCAGCATACGGGAATTCGAAGCGAATCTCCGCAGTCAGCGGGATTGTGTAACGGGGTTCCCGCGGGAGCGGTGGCATGGACACGATTTCGGTTATGAAGTCGATCAATTCTATAAGTTCGGCGGCTTTGTGGACGATATTGACAAGTTTGATCCGCTGTTCTTCCAGATGTCGCCGAAGCAGGCGGAGACCACGGATCCGCAAGCGAGGCTGTTCCTGCAGGCGGCCTGGGAAGCATGCGAGGATGCCGGTTATGCCCAAGACCGGGCGGAACACCATTATGTCTCCGGTTCGGAGCAGACGGTCGGCGTGTTTGCGGGTGTATTCTGGAGCCATTATGAGCTGCTTGGCGCAGATTTAGCCCACAAGGGCGTACCGATGTCCTTCGGCAGCAGTCCTGCAGCGATTGCCAACCTGGTCTCCTACAGCCTGAATCTGCATGGCCCGTCGATGGCGGTGGATACCATGTGTTCTTCCTCCCTGACGGCCATTCATTTGGCGAGCCAAAGCATCCGCACAGGCGAGTGCCACTTTGCCCTTGCGGGTGGGGTGAATCTGGTTACGCATCCCCATAAGTATATGTTCTTGAAGCAGGCGCAGTTTCTGGCAACAGACGGGCGCTGCCGCAGCTTCGGAGAAGGGGGCGACGGATATGTGCCGGGAGAAGGCGTTGGGGTTGTCATGCTCACGACCGTTGCCCGCGCAGAACAGGAAGGTTATCCGATCTACGGGGTGATCAAGGGGTCGGCGCTTAATCATGTCGGCAAGACATCCGGAGCTACCGTGCCCGATCCCGTTGCCCAATCCGAGGTAATCCGGGAGGCGCTGGGACACGCCGGGATCCACCCGCGCACCATCAGCTACATCGAAGCCCACGGCACCGGGACCTCGCTCGGGGATCCGATCGAGATCCAGGGTCTGCACCGCGCCTTCTCCGATTGGACGCAGGACAAGCAGTACTGTGCGATCGGCTCCTCGAAGTCGAACATCGGACACCTGGAAGCGGCGGCCGGGATTGCGGGTTTAACCAAGCTGCTGCTGCAGTTCAAGCATGGCGAGCTGTTCCCTTCGCTGCATGCGGAGAAGGGCAACCCCTATATTCCCTTCGCTGAAACTCCCTTCTATCTGGAACGTGAGGGAGGCGCTTGGCTCAGGCCGGAACTTGAAGCGGAGGGCCGCCGAAAGGTTTACTCCCGGAGGGCAGGACTTAGTTCATTCGGCGCTTTCGGCAGCAATGCCCACCTGATTGTGGAGGAATATATTCCACGCGTCCGCTCTGCGGCGTCCCAAGGTATAGCTCCGGCCGAATCTGCCGTTGTCATTCCCTTGTCCGCCCGTTCAGAAGACAGGCTTCTGGCCCGCGTAAGGCAGCTGCATGATTATTTGAGAGGCATCGTCTCCTCTTCGAGACCGGCGGCCTCAGCACAATTGGCCAGCCTGGTGGAACAGGACATACTGGGGCTGCTGGGCCAGCTGCTGCAGGTTCCTGCAGATGAGCTTGATGCTGCCTATCCTTTCGTAGATCAGAATGTGGATACGCTGACCCGTTTCCGGCTGTGCGAGCGGATTGCAGAGCAGTGGGGGATGACGGAGTGGGAGGAGCTGGCGCCGGGAGTGAGCTCGGTTCGGGAGCTGGCCAGCCGGATCATGGATCGCTGCCGGCCGGCGGTTCTTGCCATATACTGTCCTGAAGAAGCCGCTTTGGAGACTGCAGAGCACGTAACCGTTAACTTAGAGGATCTGGCCTATACGCTTCAAACAGGAAGAGAGGCTATGGCCTTCCGGCTGGCGTTTGTTGCCTCTTCGGCTGGGGACGCCGTGAGCAAGCTCGTCGAGTTGCTGAACGGGAAGACGCCCATGGACTGCTACCGAAGCGCTGGTGCAGTCAAACCGGCTGCAGGAGCCTTGGAGCTGCATACCCGAATGACGTCAGATGAGCTTGGTACAGTGGCCGAGCAGTGGACGAAGGGAGCCCGCGTGAACTGGAAAGCGTTGTACAGCTCGCCGCCTGCGCGGATTCACCTGCCAACGTATCCGTTTGCGGCCGACCGCTATTGGGTGCCTGTTATTGGACAGGAGGCGGACACACGTGGCGCTCTGCAGCCAGGCCCAGTGACTTCCGTGCTGCATCCGCTGCTGCACAGCAATACGTCCGATCTGACGGAGCAGCGGTATACCTCCCGCTTTACCGGGGCAGAAGGGTTTTTGGCCGGTCATGTGCTCAATGGCCGCAGCGTCATGCCGGCTTCCGCATGTCTTGAAATGGCTCGTGCAGCCGTTTACGAGGCTGCAGCGCCATGGATGGCCGGGCAGCGGCAGATGACCTTCCGGAATGTGGTTTGGACAAGGCCCATCACAGCGGAGAGCTCGGAGACCGTGCTGAATATCCGGCTGCAGCCGGAAGACGGTGGGGGAATTACCTTCGAAATCTACGGTCGTGACAAAGAACTGATCTTCTCCCAGGGAAAAGTCTTACCTGGAAGCGTGTCGCAGCCGCCAAGCGTGCCGTTGCAAAATCTGCTTGCCCGGTGCAAGCCGAGTCCTTGGACCGCCGTGCAATATTATAAGGCGTTCCTGGATGCCGGACTGGATTATGGACCGGAACATCAATGCATCGAGGAAGTATATATCGGGGCGGATACGATTCTCGCGAAGCTTCGTCTTCCCGGAAGCGGAGAAGTTCCGGCTTCGGCCGCCTCCTATTACCTCCATCCGGGCATGCTGGATGCCAGTCTGCAGACGACGCTGGTTCTCCTTCAGGAGGCTGCCGGGGGCGAAGGGATGCCCCATGTTCCCCTGATCGTGCCATTTGCCCTTAAGGAGCTGTCCGTATACGGAGAAACGGCTCCGGTGATGTGGGCGGTCGCACGCCGCAGTGAGAATACGCCGGGCGGAGACGCAGCCATCTTCGATATTGATGTGTGCAGCGAATCGGGGGCCGTACAATGGCGGATGCAAGGCTTGTCCGCAAGGAGCCTGAAGCAGGAGGCGGAAGAAGGAAAGCACGGCCTGCTGCTCTGCGAGCCGGTATGGACCGAGCGCATTCTGCCTGAAGCGCTGGCCGCTACGCCTGTCCGTCATAAGGTTCTTCTTATTGGACTGGATGAGGTGGATGTCCGCCAGCTGCAAGCGCATCTGAACGGGGCAGATTGCCTGATTCTAAGCTCGAGTGAGGATCATCCAGCGCTGCAATTCCAAGATTGCGCTGTTCAGCTGCTCCAACTGATTCAAGAGCTGGTTACAGCCGGCGGCACAGGTCAAGTGCTCCTGCAGGCTGTTGTCACGGAAGATCGGAACGGCAGGCTTCTCTCCGGACTGAGCGGTATGCTTCGTACCGCACATCTGGAGCATCCCCGCCTGCAATGGCAGCTTATCGAAGCTGAAGGTGCCTTGCAAGAGAAGGAGCTCGCGGAGCTGCTTCTAACCAATGCGCAACATTCGGTTGATCAACATATTCGCTACCGGGATCACACAAGGTACATCCGCACCTGGCAGGAGCACGAGATGCCCCGCCATGTCTTGGATGCACCTTGGCAGACCGGCGGGGTATACCTCATCAGCGGAGGCGCGGGAGGGCTCGGCCTGATTGTTGCCCAAGACATCCTGGCCCATGCCGGCCGGGCGATCGTGGTGCTGGCCGGGCGGTCGGCGCTGAACCCGGCGCTCGAGAAGAAGCTGGATGAAGTGAGAGCGTCCGCGCCACTGGCTACGATCGAATACGTGCAGACGGACGTAGCAGACTTACACCAGGTCACAAGTCTTCTTGACGGGATACATGACCGTTATGGGATGATACACGGGATCATCCACAGCGCAGGCGTGAACCGTGACAGCTATTTGTTGAAGAAGACAGATAAGGAGCTGACAGAGGTTCTGGCCGTCAAGACCTTGGGTCTTGCCAATCTGGATCAGGCGAGCCGCCGGTACCCGCTTGATCTGTTCGTGATCTTCGGCTCGATTGCAGGCTCGGTCGGCAATGCGGGACAAGCCGATTACGCCGCAGCCAATGCCTTCGCCGGCGAATATGCTGAGCTGAGGCAGGAAGCAGTCACGGCGGGGCTGTGTTCGGGAAGAACCTTAACCGTAGACTGGCCGCTCTGGGAAGAGGGAGGCATGGCTGTCGATGAGGAAAACAGCAAACGGCTTCGCAAACAGCTGGGCATGATTCCTTTGCGCTCGGCTGCGGGATTACAATCGCTTTATGCGGGGCTTGCGATCGGGACATCGCGATTATTGGTGATGGAAGGGGAGCTTGGGCGCATGCGGGCCATCCTTGCGGCGAATGAGAAAGGTACGGCAGGAGCCGCCGCAGCTGAAAACGGGGGTGGCGCTGGGGCCGGAATTAAGACAGCCGGCAGCGAGAACCAAGCGCATACGGCGGCCCTTGCCCAAGCTATGCAAGGCGAGCTTGGCTCCCTGGTGTCGCAGCTGCTGAAAGTAAAGCCGACGGATATCGATCCCCAGTTGAAATTCAGCGATTACGGCTTCGATTCGGTGACACTTACCGAACTGACGAACCGTCTGAACGAACGGTATCACACGGACCTGACACCCGCCATTTTCTTTGAGTACGCTGCCCTGCACAGCTTCGCCCAATATATGGCTGAAGCTTACGGCGGACAGCTGGCGGAACAGCTGCTGCCTGCGTCGGCCCGCGGACGCGAACTTCCGGGCACGGCAGCAGATCTCAATCCCGCTGCGGCTCCTTTGCGGCTTGTCCGTTCCGCCGCACCGTACAGCCCATCCGTCTCCGTACATGCTGCTGCGGACGACAGGTGGTCCGCCGGAACCTCCGCAAAAGCCGAATCCGGGCGTGATCTCGTGGCAATTATCGGCATGAGCGGTAAATTCCCGATGGCGGAAGGTGTAGAGGAATTGTGGGCCAATTTGCTGGAAGGCCGGGACTGCATTACCGAAATTCCAGAGGGCCGCTGGGACTGGCGGGCGTACTATGGAGATCCTCAAGAGGCGAACAAGAGCAACGTGAAATGGGGAGGCTTCCTCAGCGGGATTGAAGAATTCGATCCGCAATTCTTCGGCATATCTCCGCGGGAAGCCGAGTTGATGGACCCCCAGCAGCGGCTTCTGATGACTTATGTATGGAAGGCGATCGAGGATGCCGGGTACGCAGCGGGCGCCTTGGAGGGCTCGGATACCGGGATTTTCGTAGGCACGGCGAGCAGCGGATACAGTGAACTGGCGCTGAGGGCCGGCCTGCCGGTCGAAGGTTATTCGTCAACCGGCAGTGTCTCATCGGTCGGACCGAACCGGATGAGCTATCTGCTCGATCTGCATGGGCCTAGCGAACCGGTGGAGACGGCATGCTCCAGTTCTCTGGTTGCGCTGGACCGCGCCGTATCCGCCATTCAGAACGGTGTCTGCCGGATGGCTGTTGCAGGAGGCGTCAATACGATCATCTCGCCAGTGCCGCACATCAGCTTCAACAAAGCGGGCATGCTCAGCGAAGACGGCCGCTGTAAAACATTCTCTGACGCTGCGAACGGCTATGTCCGCGGAGAAGGCGTGGGCATGCTGGTGCTGAAACGGCTGGAGGACGCGGAGGCGGACGGGGATTCTATCCTGGGTGTCGTCCGGGCCACGGCTGTGAATCATGGAGGCAGGGCCCAATCGTTAACCGCTCCGAATCCGAAGGCTCAGGCCGCGTTGCTGCAGGCCGCATACCTTAAAGCCGGCATCGACCCGCGTACCGTATCCTACATCGAGGCACACGGAACGGGAACGGAGCTGGGCGACCCGATTGAAGTCAACGGACTGAAATCGGCGTTCGAGGCCTTATATGAGCACAATGGGCTCCGGCCTGCTTCCGAGCCCTACTGCGGGCTAGGCTCCATCAAGACGAATATCGGACACTTGGAGCTGGCGGCGGGCGTAGCGGGAATCATGAAAGTGCTGCTGCAAATGAAGCACAAAACACTGGTCCGTACCTTGCACTGCGACCGGGTGAACCCGTACATCCAGCTTCAGGGCAGCCCGTTCTACATCGTCCGCGAGAATCGCGAGTGGACACCTCTGCACGATGAACAAGGCTTCACCGTGCTACGGCGGGCGGGGGTCAGCTCCTTCGGATTCGGCGGGGTCAATGCGCACGCTGTGATCGAAGAGTATATACCACAGGCTGCGCAAGAACGCCTTCCTGCTCGCGGGGAGCAAACCAAACCTGCTGTGTTCGTGCTGTCAGCCAGGAACGAGGAGCGTTTGCGTGATCTGGCCGGTGCTTGGCTGGCTTATTTGTCGGAAGGCCGATTGGAAGACGCCGGCATTCCCGACGCGACGTATACGCTGCAGACAGGCCGCCAGGCATGGGAAGAACGCCTTGGTCTTGTCGTAGAAAGCGTGCAGGAGCTGAAGAATAAGCTGGAGCAGTATCTCGGGGGGGCGGAATCGGTTGCCGGTCTGTACCGGGGGCACTCCAAGCGCGGCAAAGACATTGTCTCGCTATTTGCCGATGAGGACCTTGCAGCCGCTATTGAGGTATGGTTCGCAAAAGGAAAGTTGAATAAAATTACGGAAATCTGGGCGCGGGGGCTGAACATCGACTGGTCTCCGCTGTATCAGAACCAAAGCCCGCGGAGAATGAGCCTGCCGACCTATACCTTCGCCCGTGAACGTTATTGGTTCGGTATGCGTACAGCTCAGCGGCCGCTGCACCAGCCGGATAGCGCGCCCCTGGCAATGCATCCAGTGCGGCAGGAGGCCGGGGAAGTCAAACAGCGGGCCGGCGGCAGCATGGGCGGCACGGCAATGACTCAGGCGTCGTTTCCAGGCGTTGTAAGCGGATCAGGGGCAATAGCGTCCTCGCCGGCCATACCGGACCGGACAGCGCAGCCGGCGGCCGATAAGCCGAGGGGCATCGTGCTGCGCCCTACAGGCGCGGCACCGGATCCAGGCCTACGGTCTGATTCTACTCTTAGGACGGCGGTGGCGCTGCGTCCGCTGGATGACAGGCCGCCGGCCCCGCAGGCCGTTCCTGTCAACGAGCCGCTGCCGCAAAGACACCTGACAGTGGCATCACGGATGGAACAGGAACAGATCGTGAAGGAAGATGCCGCATCGGTACAGCAGCTGGCACAGGAGCTCGCAGAAAGCCTGGCGGACGCCCTCTTATTGAGCATTACGGACATGGATATGGACAAAAAGTTCGTCGACATGGGGCTGGATTCCATTGTCGGGGTAGAGTGGATGCGGACCATCAACCGGAAATACGGAACGGCTATACCGGCTACAAAGGTATACGATTATCCAAGCATCGGGGAGCTGGCTGCTTACTTGGCGGAACAGAGCGGCCGGTGCATGGATCAAACCGCGATGGCGGCTCCCGCTGTAATCTCTACAGCCACTGGGCGTCCGGTCTCTTGGCAGCAGCCGGAGGCTTCCCTGAACGTGCCTAGTACAGCAGCAATAAGGGATGAACTTGCCGCGAGTCTGGCAGATGCCCTTATTCTGAATATCAATGACATCGATACGGACACGAAGTTCGTAGACCTGGGATTGGATTCGATCGTGGGTGTCGAATGGATGAGGACCATTAACCGGCGTTATGGCACAGCCATTACAGCAACCAAGCTGTATGACTTCCCCACGCTCAGTGAATTTGCCAAGTATATTGCGTCACAATTGAATTCGGTGCAGGCGGTATACACTGCCGAGGGGCAGAAGACACACACCTCGGTGGACGATGTGCTTCATCAAGTGAGTAACGGAGAGCTTGACATTCAGCAAGCAGAGAAGCTGCTTATAGCCCTGGGAGGAATTTAAATGGATAAAGAACAAATCTTCCGTATTGTAATAGAGCATACCCGAGAACTGCTGCCCGAGCTGGAAGACCATGTTTTTCAATACTCAGACCGGTTGTCGGATCTGGGGGCGAATTCGGTAGACCGTGCGGAGATCGTGATGATGACGATGGAGACCTTGTCGCTGTCGATCCCCCGGGTCGAGTTGTTCGGAGCTTCCAATATCGGTGAACTGGTGGACATCATTCATGCGAAACTTCAGCTCGTCTGATGTCCTGATAACCGGAGCCGGTATTTTGTCCGCCGCAGGCCAGGGACAGGAGGCCTTTGCGGAGGCACTGCTCCGAGGCGGCCATGCCTTTGATTTCATGCAGCGTCCCGGGCGTCAGAAGAATACCCGGTTTATTGGGGCGGAGCTTCCTCCGCTCCTTCCTACCGAGAGCATCAGCAAAAGATTATGGCGAGGCCTGTCGCTTTCGGGGCAAGCCGCACTGCTGACGCTGCAGGAGGCCTGGGAAGAGGCCGCGCTGGACCAGGTCGATCCGGCCCGGATCGGTCTCATCATCGGCGGATCGAACGTACAGCAGCGGGAGCAGCTGCTGACCTACGAACAGTATGGGGACCGTCCGCTGTATACGCGGCCCACCTACGGCATGACATTCATGGACAGCGATCTGTGCGGGGTCTGCACCGAACAGTTTCACATTCAGGGATTTGCGTACACATTGGGAGGGGCATCGGCGAGCGGCCAGGCGGCGGTTATCGCAGCGGCTGAAGCTGTCCGCTCCGGGCAAGCAGACGTCGTGATTGCCTTAGGCGCGCTGATGGACTTGTCCTATTTAGAGTGTCAAGCCTTCCGCTCGCTTGGTGCCATGGGCTCGGACCGCTTCGCTGATGACCCGGCGGGTGCCTGCAGGCCCTTTGACCGTGCGAGGGACGGTTTTATTTATGGCGAAGCGTGCGGAGCGGTGGTCCTTGAGCGCGCCGAGCATGCGGCGAAGCGCGGGCAGCATGCCTTCGTGAAAGCTGCGGGTTGGGGCCTTGCGTGTGATGCGAACCGGAATCCGAATCCTTCTGTGGATGGGGAACGCCGGGCCGTCCGCAATGCACTGGCTTCCGCTGCAATCGAGCCTGGCGAGATCGATTATGTGAACACGCATGGTACCGGGTCAACCGTCGGAGATGAGACCGAGCTTGAAGTGATCCGAAGCTGCGGGCTCCAGCACGCCTACCTTAATGCGACGAAGGCGATTACGGGGCATGCGCTAAGCGCAGCCGGTACGGTGGAGCTTGTAGCCACCCTGCTTCAGATGAAGAAGTCCAGACTTCATCCGACCCGCAACCTGGAGCAGCCTATTGATGAAACCCTGCGATGGGTAGGGCCGGAAGCGGTAGGGCGAGAGATCCGCAGCGCGCTGAAGCTTAGCATGGGATTTGGCGGAATGAACACCGCCGTCATATTACAGCGATTATGAACTGAAAGCAGGGAGTACAGATGATTTCAGCCGGAATAGAAGCAATGAACGCTTTTGGCGGTACGGCCAGCTTGAATGTGAACGAGCTTGCCAAATACCGGAGGCTCGACACGGCCCGATTCGAGAACTTGTTAATGGTGGAGAAAACGGTTGCCCTTCCGTATGAGGATCCGGTCACTTTTGCCGTTAACGCAGCCAAACCGATCGTCGATGCGATGTCCGAGGAAGAAAAGAACCGCATTGAGATGCTGATCACATGCACGGAATCCGGCATCGACTTCGGTAAATCCATCAGCACCTATGTGCATCATTATTTGGGCCTGCACCGCAACTGCCGGTTATTCGAGATCAAGCAGGCATGCTACGCAGGGACCGCCGGTTTTCAAATGGCCGTAAACTTCATCATCTCCCAGGTTTCGCCGGGGGCCAAGGTGCTCGTTGTCGCAACGGACATTTCCCGTTTCTTGAAAGCCGAGGAGGGAGATACGCTTGCTCCGGACTGGTCCTTCGTCGAACCGAGCGGCGGGGCGGGTGCCGTAGCGATGCTGGTCTCGGAGAATCCAATCGTCTTCGAGGTGGATCCGGGGGCCAACGGATATTACGGGTATGAAGTGATGGACACCTGCCGGCCGGTACCCGACAGCGAGGCTGGCGATGCCGATCTCTCGCTGCTCTCGTATCTTGACTGCTGCGAACAGACCTATCTCGAGTACGAACGGCGGGTGAGCGGGGTTCATTACCGCGATACCTTCGGCTATATGGCGTATCATACGCCGTTCGGTGGCATGGTCAAGGGAGCCCACCGAACGATGATGCGCAAGATGGTCAAGGCCAAACCGGCGGACATCGAAGCGGACTTCGAGTCGCGTGTGCTCCCGGGCATGTACTATTGCCAGCGGGTGGGAAATATCATGGGGGCCACGCTGTTCCTTGCGCTGACGAGCACCATCGATCTCGGCAGCTTCCCTGTGCCCAAGCGGATCGGCTGCTTCTCTTACGGATCGGGCTGCTGCTCCGAATTTTTCAGCGGCGTCGTTTCGCCGGAAGGGCAGGAGCGCCAGCGCAGGTGGTCCATTGGCAGTCAGCTGGCGAACCGTTATTCCCTGTCTATGGATGAATATGAAGCGGTCTTGGAAGCAGGGGATCTGATCAAGTTCGGCACACGCAACGCCAAGCTGGACCACGGGTTTATCCCGGGGGCAGCCCGCAGGCTGGACCAGCCCCGGCTTGTACTGGAAGAGATCAGCGGTTATCACCGCCGTTATCAATGGAAGGGCAGCTTATGAGCCCTTCCTACAAGACGATTCTCGTGCGTCAGCAGGGGCCCGTGCTGTTCATTACGCTGCACCGCCCGGAGGCTGGGAATTCGATCAACGTGCGCATGATTGACGAGTGCTCGCAGGCGCTCGTCAGTCATGCGCAGCATGCGGCAGTCGTGATCTTGGAGGGGCTTGCGGATGTATTCTGCTCGGGAGCCGACTTTCAGAGTGTGCGGCATACCTCGGCGGATACCGATACCCTGGACGTAGCGGAGCCCTTGTACACCTTGTGGGAGCAGCTGGCCCAAGGCCCCTTCGTCTCTATCGCGCATGTCAGGGGCAAAGCCAATGCGGGTGGTGTCGGCTTCGCTGCAGCATGTGATATCGTCATTGCCGAGGAAACGGCGGTGTTCAGCTTATCGGAAATGCTGTTCGGCCTGTTCCCGGCCTGCGTCCTGCCATTTCTGGTCCGGCGCATCGGCTATCAACGTGCCCATTATTTGACGCTGTCCACACAAGGGATAACAGGCCGGCAAGCAAGCGAATGGGGACTTGTCGACGTATGCGGAGCGGACAGCGGGTTACTGCTCCGCAGGCATATTCCGCGTTTGACGAGGATATCCAAAGAAGCAGTAATTCACTACAAGTCCTATATGTCCAAGCTTCGCAATGACATCCCTGCCGCCAGGCAGGAGGCGGTTCAAGCGAACCGCCGGATGTTCGCTGACCCGGGGAATCTCGCACGGATCAGCAGGTTTGTTGAAACAGGACAATTTCCATGGGAAGCATAGGGGAGCGAAGCGGCTATGATGGAACAGATTGTAACAATCAGTGAGCTGGAGCCCGGAATTCTGCTGCTCCAAATGCAGGACCGCGTGAATAAAAATATGCTTACACCGGAGATGACTTCATCGCTTCAGAATGCGTTCCGGCGGATTGGGGAGATGCCGCAATGCCGGGCTGTGATCTGGACAGGGTATGACAGCTACTTCTCCTCCGGGGGGACCAAGGAAGGCCTACTTTCTATTCACGCGGGAAAGGCGGTATTTACCGACGCTTCCGTTTTTCAATTGTCGCTGGAATGTCCTGTTCCCGTTATCGCTGCGATGCAGGGACATGCGATAGGCGGCGGTTTTTCTATGGGCCTGTTCGCTGACTTTATCGTATTGAGCCGCGAAAGCATCTATACCGCCAATTATATGAAGTACGGCTTTACACCGGGTATGGGAGCGACCCTGATTATGCCGCTTAAATTCGGGTTCCCGCTGAGCAGCGAAATGCTGATGAGCGGAAATAATTACCGGGGCATTGATTTGGAACGGCGCGGAGTTCCTTTTCCCGTCGTATCCCGGAGCGAGGTGATGACGGCCGCTCTGGAGACAGCCAGAGACTTGGCACAGAAGCCCCGTCACTCCCTGATCACGCTGAAGCGCCATTTGACCAAGCACCTCCGCCAGCAGCTGCCGGGGATCATTGAAGAAGAGATGGAAATGCACCGGGAAACCATTCATCAGGATGAAGTGAAAGAACGGATCACGGCGCTGTTTGGAAATTGATTTTCATTATAGACAGGTTAAGAGGGAGATACATGAACGCACAAGCGATCTTACGGTCTCTACAAGAGGGAACCATCAGCATGGAGGAAGCTAGGCGCAGACTAAGTGAGGTTTCGCAGCTGAAGCAAAGGGCAGATTCCACTCAGGAGCCGAAGAAATCAGGGGTATCGGAGCCTTCAAGTTGGGCATCGTCCCCCTACTTGCCGATGGAGGAAACCGGCAGGCTGGAACGTACGGCGGCAGCGCCGGGAATGGAACCCGCACCAGGAAATAAGAATGGAAGAGGGCCGAGGGATCGGAAGACGGCGGCAGCTGAGGCGATCGCTATCATTGGCATGTCCGGCCAGTTCCCTAAGGCCGATACGCTG
Source organism: Paenibacillus caseinilyticus (assembly GCF_027533645.1). GTDB lineage: Bacteria > Bacillota > Bacilli > Paenibacillales > NBRC-103111 > Paenibacillus_G > Paenibacillus_G caseinilyticus. The sequence goes on along the minus strand of NZ_JAQAGY010000021.1, from coordinate 36,516 downwards.
GAGCAGTTTTGGATCAATCTGAAGGAAGGCCGAGATTGCATAAGCGAGGTGCCCCCAAGCCGGTGGGATATGTCATTCTATGACGCGGACCCGAATACTCCCCTAAAAAGCTATTCGAAGTGGATGGGCGTCCTGGAGGAAGCCGACCGGTTCGACCCGCATTTCTTCCAGATCTCTCCTGCCGAGGCGGAGCTGATGGATCCCCAGCAACGGCTCTTCCTGGAGCACTGCTGGCGTGCTTTGGAGGACGCGGGCATTCGTACTTCGGATGTTGCGGGCAGCCGCTGCGGGGTATTCGCCGGCTGCTCTGCGAACGGTTATGAGCAGCTTATGGGAGAAGAAGGCCTCAGTGCCTATGGGTTGGTGGGAAGGTCTATAGCCATTCTCCCCGCACGAATTTCATATCTTCTGAACCTGAAGGGGCCATCCATGGCCATCGACACCTCCTGCTCCGCCTCACTCGTCGCCATGGCTGAAGCCTGCAACAGTTTGGCGCTCGGGGACAGCGACCTCGCGCTGGCAGGCGGGGTATGTGTGCTGACCAATCCGGACATGCATATTATGACCAGCAAGGCCGGGATGCTATCTCCTGACGGGCGCTGTTTTACATTCGACAATAGGGCGAACGGCTTCGTGCCCGGCGAAGGGGTAGGCGTCGTCCTGCTGAAGCGGTTATCGGATGCGGAGCGTGACGGGGACCTGATCCACGGTGTGATCTGCGGCTGGGGAATGAACCAGGACGGCCGGACCAATGGCATTACGGCTCCCAGCGGCCAATCCCAACTTGAACTGGAACGCGATATATATGAACGCTTCGGCATCCACCCGGAGACGATTACGATGGTGGAAGCCCATGGGACGGGGACGCGGCTCGGCGATCCGATTGAGGTCGAAGCCCTTACGGATTCTTTCCGGCATTACACGGAGAAGGCGGGTTACTGCGCTCTGGGCTCGGTCAAAAGCAACATAGGCCACCTGCTCACGGCCGCCGGGGCGGCAGGCGTGATTAAAGTGCTTTTGTCCATGCAGCACAACATGCTGCCGCCTACGATTCATTTCCAGAAGTTAAACGACCATATCTCGCTGGAGAACAGCCCGTTCTACATTAACAGCACGCTGCGGACTTGGGCAGCGCCATCGGATGGACGAAGACGTGCTGCAGTAAGCTCCTTTGGCTTCAGCGGAACGAACGCCCACCTTGTCCTGGAGCAGTACGTTCCTTCGGGGAACTTGTCGTTCCCGGAAGGGGCGGGCATAACAGCGGAGGCATATGGGTTCATCTTCCCGCTGTCCGCCCCTGATGCGGACGGTCTCAAGCGGTACGCAAGGAAGCTTCGAGATTGGCTAGAAGGCAGCGAAGTGTTCCATGACACCGGAAAGCTGCAGTCGCTCGCTTATTCGCTTCAGAACTCCCGGGAGCCGATGAGGGAACGGGTCGCCGTTCTTGCGGCCGATGCAGCCGGGCTGCTTCAAGGGCTCAGACATTATCTCGAGGGGCAGTTGTCCCCCTGCTTGGTGACAGGCGCGGAGACAACCGAGCCCAGCGGCTGGCAGAGCGGGCCTCTGCGGCTAGGCGGTTTACCGGAAGCGGCTGCCGGAGAGCTGCGGCGTCTTGCTTGCCGGTGGGCCGGCGGCGATACGGTTCATTGGCAGGAGGGATACAGCAACCGTCCCGAACGTGTAAGGCTTCCAGCCTTTCCGCTCAACAAAGAGCGCTATTGGGTTCGTAAGCCAGCCATCGTCCCGTCGCCTGCTCCACAGGCGGCTTCGCATTCGGGCCGCTCAGCTGATCCGAGATCGTATGTATATGGTCTGTTAGCTCTTCATAACCTGGGGCCAGGGCCGGATGAATCCGAAGGCTCATTCGATGAGGAGATGCCGTTCAGCCAGATGGGAATCGACTCGCTGGTTGCCATCCATGTTCGCAATACGATTATAAAAGATTACGGTATCGAGATCACGATGGGACAATTGATGGACGGTTTACATACACAGGAGCTGATCCGATTGCTGCAGCGGGGGGGCAGCGCACCGGAACCTCTAGCGGCCGTCCCATCGGTTGCTGCGGGCAATAAGGAGCGGCAGTGGTTAGAATTGTAAACCACGGCGCAAGAATGGAACGGACGACAAGAAGGAGGCTCCTATGGGTTTATTTTCCCTGCTTAACCAACTGATGCTAAAGGATATCGCTTTCAAAGTAGAGGAAGGCAAACTGCGTTACAGCGATGACCACGGGGCGATGACAGAGGAGCTGCGAATGGAGCTGCTGTCCCATCGCTCCGAGTTCGGCAAGATTACAAGCCTCGGAGACAGCTTCAGGCTGGCTCCGGTATCTCCCGCCCAGAAGGCCATGTGGATGATCCATCAATTCGATCCCGCCGGTACGGCCTATAACACCGTACTGGGCCTCCGTTTGTCCGCCCAGGTGGACGAATATGCGCTTGAGCAGGCCTGCCAGCAGGTAACCGACAGGCACAGCTCCCTGCGGTCCGTCTTCCGCAGCGCCGGGCCCGATGTGCTTCAGGTCATCTATGACAGGAAGCGCGTGCATTGGCAGGTATACGACTGCCGCACGTATTCGGAAGAAAGAGCCCGAGCCGAGATGACCCGATGCGGCAAGATGCCTTTCCGGCTCGATCAAGGGCCCTTGTTCCGGGCCGAGCTGTTCCGGCTTGCAGACAGCAGCTGCCTGGTGCTGACGGCTCATCATATTATCATGGACGCTTGGTCCTACCATTTGATCGTAGGCGAGCTGGAAACCTGCTACCGCTCATGGATCCAAGGCAGGGAGGCGGTCCTTGCACCTCTTTCGTACCCTTATGAAGATTACGTCAAAGATCAGCAGCGGATGCTGATGTCCCCCCAAGGCGAGTCGCTCGCCGCCTATTGGTGCAGGCGTTTATCCGGAGAGCTGCCGGAAGTCCGGCTGCCTGCCGATTACCCGCGGAAGACCGTACAGAAGGGCAACGGGGATTCCGTTTCTTTTGAAGTGGATTCCGGACTATTGACGAGATTATCACAGAGCATGGCCGGCACCGGCTGCAGTCTTTATGTCACGCTCCTCGCTGCGTACTTGGTGCTGCTGCACCGATTCACGGGCCAAGACGAGCTGCTGGTCGGAACCCCTGCGACAGGAAGAACGAATCCGTCTTGGACCGGCGTGGTCGGCTATTTCATCAATGCCGTTGTGATCCGGGCGGATTGCGGAGGCGAACCTAGCTTTTCCGACTTTGCCCGGCAGGTGAAGCAGACCGTACTGGAAGCACTGGAGCATCAGGAATATCCGTTCGCCTTGCTGCTGGACAAGCTGGGTTTGAAGCCGGATGCAAGCCGGCAGCAGCTGCTCCAGGTGATGTTCGTCTTCATCGATGATATCCGGAAAGCGCAGCAGGCTGGCAGTACGGCAACAGAGCTTTGGATGCCGTTCGACCTGCCTAGTGAAGAAGGGCAGAACGATCTCATGCTCGTGATGACCAAGCTGGGTGAGCGGTTCGCGGGTGCATTCCGCTATGATGCCGATCTGTTTGAAAAAGACACCATCCTTCGAATGGCAGGCTGCTTTGTTACCCTGCTGCAGAGCATCGCGGAACAACCGCAGCTGCCGATCAGCAGGCTTGCCCTGCTTAGTCCGCCGCAAAGGCTCCTTCTGCTCGAGCAGTGGAACGATACGACGGTACCCTATCCGCGTGAATACCGGCTGCACGAGCTGTTTGAACTGCAGGCAGCCCGAACGCCGCATGCTTTGGCCGCACAAGACAGCACAAGATCTCTTACCTATGCCCAGCTGAATTCCTATGCGAACGAAGTGGCGCAAGCGCTGCTGGACCGGGGAGCGTCGCCGGATGAGCGAATCTGCATTCTGGCGGACCGCAGCTGCGATTTCCTGATTGCCATACTGGGCGTGTTCAAATCGGGTGCGGCCTACATCCCCCTCGATCCGAAGCATCCGGCGAGCCGGCACCTTGGCATTATACGGGATAGCAAAGCCAAAGTGCTGCTGACCGGTCCGGGTCGCTCACTCTCCAACACCGGCGAACATCCGGGGGATTGCCCGGTGTTGCCGATTCATATGCTGTATGGGCGCCAGGAAGATTGCGGCAATCCGGGGATTCGCGTCACTGGCGACCATTTGGCTTATGTCATCTACACTTCGGGTTCCACAGGGAAACCGAAGGGCGCGATGGTGGAACACCGGGGAATGCTGAATCATCTCTATGCCAAAATCAACGAGATGTCGCTCGGCCCGGGGGATGTTGTCGTTCAAAATGCTTCCCAGTGCTTTGATATTTCCGTGTGGCAATTCCTGTCGGCCATCGTAATGGGGGGGACGACGCGGATCATGGAGGATGGGCTGGTCATGGATCCGGTTCCCTTCCTAGAAGCGGTTGCCTCTTCTGGGGCAACGGTCCTCGAGATGGTTCCTTCCCTGCTTCATGCGGTGCTGGATGTTATCGGCGCAAGAGCCGACTTGGCGGAGAAACTTCATAGTCTGAGATGGATGATGGTGACCGGTGAAGCACTTCCGCCCAATCTATGCGCGAGATGGTTCAACCGATATCCCTCCATTCCTTTGATTAACGCTTACGGCCCGACGGAATGCTCTGATGATGTGACCCATTATGTGCTTCACGCGCCGCCGCCGCCGCACACGGCCATTATGCCGATCGGCCGTGCGATTCAGAACACGCGCCTGTTTATTCTGGACCGTTATCTTGAGCCCGTTCCAGCTGGTGTGATTGGCGAGCTTTATGTTGCCGGCGAAGGAGTCGGCCGCGGGTATCTGAATGATCCCGAACGAACGCAGAGTGCGTTTCTCAGAGATCATTTGTCAACCGTGCCAGGCGGCAGGCTCTACCGGACGGGAGACAGGGCAAGGTATCTGCCCGGCGGGGACATCGAATACCATGGCCGGATCGATCATCAGGTGAAGGTACGCGGTTTCCGGATTGAGCTTGGCGAGATTGAAGCTGCGATGCAGAAGCTTCCGGGACTAAAAGATGCCGTCGCCGTCGCCAGGGGAGAGAATCTGGATGACAAGATGCTTGTCGCCTTTTGGCTTGCCGTTGAAGACCGGCCTGACTCCACGGCAACCGGCCGGCAGAGAGAGTATATTAGCATGCTGGTCCAGTCCCTGCCGGAGTACATGGTGCCTACGGTATGGGTGCAGCTGCGCCAATTCCCCTTATCTCCGAACGGCAAGATCGACCGGAACTGGCTGACCGCCCAACCGTTAAGTGAAATCACCAAGAGTTATGGTGTATCAGAACAGTCAGCGCATCTCGCACAGGGGATAAAGCTAGAGGAGCAAGATAGGACCGGGATGGCGGATCCGGGGGCTGGCCCATCCAGGAAGTTGGGGCCGGACGGCCATGAGGCCGGGACAGTGCCTAGCTTCCCTGCGGCTGAGCCTGTGCCGCAACGGCTGGATGAGAGGGAACTCCTTCTGCTGCTGCAAGGCTGGTTGGATCGGGATATCGGAGCCGTTATTGCCGGGCTAATGAACAAGAGTCCCGCTGAGTTGAACAACCGGGCGAATTTGATTGAGAACGGCTTTAATTCGATCAAATTCATATCGCTCAGCGCCAAGCTCGAAGAAATGTACAATGTGCGCATTGCACCGCCCCAATTTTTCGATTTTGCCACAGCGAACGGCATTATCCGTTATTTGATGGGCAGTCACCTGGAGGAGCTGACAACTTCCTATGCGGATGCACTGCGTCAGAGGGCAGCAGCCGCTGCTCCAGACGTCGCCGATCAGCAGAACAAGAGCTACGGGAAGCACGCTGCATCGGGGGAGAACGTAGGCCCAGCCGCAACGGCCACGGCCGAGAGGGAATATGAGGACTGGATGGACTCAGCTGTTGCGGTGATCGGAATGGATGCGCGCACTCCAGGCGCAGGCAGCGTATCGGAGCTGTGGAACAACCTCATTCACGGCATCGACGTCATCACCGAGATTCCCGAAGACCGATGGAACTGGCGCAAAGTCTCCGGGGAACATACGAAGGCCCGGTGGGGCGGGTTTATTGCCGATGTAGACCGCTTTGACGCCGGCTTCTTTGGCATCCCTGCTAAGCGGGCTATCCAGATGGATCCCCAGCAGCGCCTCATGCTGGAGACGGCCTGGGGAGCGGTGGAGGATGCGGGGTATAAAATGTCGCAACTGGCGGCCGGTCGCGCAGGCGTCTTTACAGCCGTAGCTTATACGGACTATATGGATGTGCTTCGCCAGAGCGGGTTTAACTTTGATCTGCATGCGGCGGCGGGCATGGAGCGTACCCTGATCCCGAATATGATCTCCCACTATTTTGATCTCACAGGCCCGAGTGAGGCGGTCGATACGGCCTGCTCCAGCTCGCTTACGGCACTAAGCCGGGGAGTGGAGGCGCTTCGCAGCGGGGCATGCGATACGGCGATCGTGGGCGCAAGCAATCTGATTCTGAGTCCGAGGCTGTTCATGGTATTCGACGAACTGGGCAAGCTGAGCAGTGACGGGCGGTGCAAGACCTTCGACAAGACGGCGGACGGGTATGTGAGGGCGGAGGGTGTCATCTCGGTCGTATTGAAACCGCTCAAGGCGGCAATTGCCGATCACGATCATATCCATGCCGTCATCAGGGGCTGCGTTACCCGACATGTCGGCCGTTCCAGCTCCTTTACCGCTCCCAAGGCAAGCGCCCAGTCGGAACTGTTGAAGGAAACCTGCCGACTTAGCGGCGTTGAGTTGTGTTCGCTGGATTACGTGGAGGTACACGGTCCGGGAATCAGCCTGGTGGACGCCGTGGAAGTGAATGCGCTGAACAGTACGATGAAAGAGACCTTGGCCCGTATGCCACTAGAGCGGCAAGCGTATTCCTGTGGCATCGGCTCGGTGAAATCCAACCTGGGTCATATGGAAGCGGCAGGGGGGCTTGCCGGCCTGCTGAAGGTGATATTATCCATGCAGCATGGAGTAATACCCGGCAATGTCAATATCAGCGAATTGAATCCTTACTTGGAGCTGGAAGACAGTCCGCTATATATCGTGAAATCGAATACGTCCTGGAAACCCGACATCGATCCGTCCGGCGTACGCAGGCCGAGAAGAGCCGGCATTAGTTCTTTTGGCGGCGGGGGTGTCATCGCTCACGCCGTAGTGGAGGAATATATCAACCCGCGCCTTGCAGCAAGGCCGCCTGTGACGGAAGGACTGGCGACAAAAACAAGGTATGCCATCCCCTTGTCGGCCAGGTGCGAACGCTCGCTTCATGAATATGCTGTCAAGCTGGCTGAATTTGTCGGACATCTGGTGCCTTCCAGTCCGAACGGAGGTCAGCGGCCGCCGCATCTCCCTGCGCTGCAGGATCTTGCCTACACCTTACAAACCGGCCGGGAGGAATTCGCAGAGCGTCTGGGCTTCACTGCGGACGGGCTGAACGAACTGTATGAGAAACTATCACGTTTTGTCCAGGGGACGCTGGAGCCCGATCAGTACTATAGAGGTTCCGCTGAGATGGTGGAAGAGACTGGCGGCCCCCTCGGCGGCATCGCAGAGAAATCCGGTCCGGAGAACCTGCGGTCAGCCTCTGCTGATGAGCTCTTACGGGGGTGGACTGCCGGTGAAAGGGTAGATTGGAATCAGCTGTACGATACGGACCTGCCTTACCGGATACCGTTGCCGACGTATCCGTTTCAAAGAGAACGTTACTGGGTGCAGACGCCAAACCCGGAAGTAGACTTGGTTACGAATCCATAGTACAAGAACCCAAATCAGGTGGAGAGTGATAAAGAAAATGACCAACACAACGCAAACGCGCGCATTCCCGGACGCAGGAATTCTCTCTTTAATCGGCAATACCCCTCTTTTGAAGCTGGAACGCCTCCTTCCGCAAAACCGCTTCCACCTGTACGGAAAGCTTGAGATGTGCAATCCGGGCTCCAGCATCAAAGACCGGACCGCGCTGAGCATGATCAGGGAAGCGTGGAAGCGGGGGGATATCAACGAGGGCACCACCATTATTGAATCGAGCTCCGGCAATTTGGCGGTAGGTCTGGCCCAGCTGGCGAATTATTTGGGTCTCCGCTTTATTTGCGTCCTGGATCCGAAGACGAATCGGCAGACGATCAAAATTCTACGCGCTTACGGGGCTGTCATCGACATGGTGAGTGACCCGGATCCGCTGACAGGGGAATACCTGCAGGCGAGAATCAACCGCGTCCAATGGTTGAAGGAGAACACGCCCAACAGCTTTTGGTGCAACCAGTATGCCAATCCCGATAACCCTCTTGCACACCGTAATCTCATGAGCGAGGTCATTGGGGCCTTGCAAAGTGAGCCTGACTATCTGTTCCTGTCCGTCAGCACCTGCGGCACCTTCCGGGGATGCTTCGAATATATTCATCATCACGGGCTTAGCACTCGGATTGTGGCAGTCGATGCGCAGGGGAGTGTAATCTTCGGCGATAAAGGGCGTGCCAAGCGGTTAATACCCGGTCACGGAGCGGCCAGGGTACCGGAACTGTTCCAGCCCGGTATGGAGTATATGCAGGTGCATGTGACAGATATGGATTGCGTGGACGGCTGCCGGCTGCTTCTGGAGAAGGAATCGATTCTCGCCGGCGGTTCTTCCGGTGCGATTGTTACGGCTATCAGGAAGCTGGAGCCGGAGATTCCCGACAATGCCACCTGCGTGGCGATTTTTGCAGACAGCGGCGAGCGTTACATGGATACCGTCTATTCGGAGGAATGGGTCCAATCTCATTTGCAAGGGGTGCATCTTCATGACTAATCTAGCCACACAGCAAGATCAGATGGTACTGCTCACCGGGGATGAAATCGTAGACATCTTGTCAGGGCGGGAGGTAGAGACCGTACAAATCGTGCAGGCCGCGTATCAGATACACAGTCTGGGGGACAGCGAGCTTCCTCACTCCACCTTTCTCCGGTTCCCTAACCGGGAGAGGGAACGTATTATTGCGCTGACCGCCTATCTGGGAGGAGATTTCCAGGTGGCAGGCTTAAAGTGGATCGCCTCATTCCCTGATAACATACACCAAGGGATCGAGCGGGCTTCCGCCACCCTGATTCTCAATGACATGAGAAACGGCCGTCCAAAAGCGATCCTGGAGAGCTCTGTGATCAGTGCGAAGCGGACCGCTGCAGGTGCTGCGCTGGCGGCGGACAAGCTGCTGGAGGATAAGCCGCTTCTTAAGGCCGGGATCATCGGCTGCGGGCTGATCAACTTTGAGACCTTCCAGTTTCTGATGAGCCTCAGACCGGAGCTTCAGACCTTGCTTGTCTATGATGTGGATCAGGGAAGGGCGGAGCAGTATAAACGCAAATGCCAGGAGTTGGCGCCTCATGTCAAGATACTCCTGATGCCTGAAATGGAATCCATACTGGCGCAGGCCGATGTGGTGGCGCTGGCCACAACGGCTGTGAAGCCGCACATTCAAGACCTGTCCATGTGTTCGCCGGACACAGTCATCCTGCATACCTCGCTACGCGACATAAGCGCCGATGCGATTCTTGCAGCCGATAATGTCGTGGATGACATAGACCATTGCTGCAGGGCTCAAACCTCCGTCCATTTGGCAGAGCAGCAGTCGGGCGACAGAACCTTTATACGCGCCACGATAGGAGATATTCTACTCGGTAAGGCCCGGGCGAAAGAGCGGGGGAAGCCAGTTGTGTACAGCGCCTTCGGTCTCGGCATACTGGATATCGCTTTAGGCGAATATGTGTATCAGCGTGCGCTGGAGCACCAGGCAGGGACAAGAATCGGTTCCTTCTTCCCTGCCAGCTGGCTGGAGAGAGAGATCAGCAACAGCTAGGTGGCGTGACCGTCTGTCTGGAATTAGGGGTTCACTGAAACCACAATGCGAGCAAGCCTCGTGTTGTGGTTTTTTTATGCCCATTTTACTTTACAGATGCAGGCTGCAATAATATTTCAAAAAAAATGCCCCTTGCTAAGGGGCATTGGAATGGGGTGAAGGATTTTCATTCATCGACTCAACTCCTTCGCTCTAACGGTAAAGGGAGTTTGTCTTCGCGCTGGCGAATGATTAGGCACTCTTCAAAGAGGGATCCTTACTCTTCCGTGGATTCAATACATGCTGAAGGTAAGGCAGGAACCACCGGTCTACGCCGATTTTGGAGGCATTTGCAGCCGCAGCCACGATCAGCAGCTCCATCACAACCATCTGGGGATTCGTGCTGGTTGTTCCCGAGAACATGTAAGCAAAATTCATGAGCATGCCCATCAATGCCGCGAAGGCGGTGAACGAACCCAGAATGAGGCCGAGGCCAACAAGCAATTCTCCCCAGGGGACCAGGATGTTAAAGATCCCAACATTAGGGATGGCAACACTTTGCAAAAAGTCGGCCCACCAGGGCTGCACGGACGGATTCTCTCCGCCCGCTTTCTTGACGGCTCCGAGCAGAAAGCCTTCAGCGCTGAACGAACCGCCGGCGATTTTTCCCCAGCCTGCTTTCAGCCACGACCAACCTAAGTAAATACGCACTGCAGTCAAAACAAAGCTGACAAGCAAGTTGTTCTGCAAGAACCGGATCAACATCAAAGCCACTCCCTATCCAATGAATAAATGAAAATCATTCTCATTATTGTGAATTTCCTGCCAGATGTCAACCAACTTTACATAAGCTTTACTATTTTGATCGATCATAAATTTTTATTTAGAATCCCCAAAACCGCTTAACAGCTCGGGAGCCATACGTTATACTCGTACAGTTAATTCGAACTGCAGGGAAGCCTGGCAGTACAGCATGAGGAGATGAGCTTAAGAAATGCCCAGGAAGCGCAAACCGCTGTGGGTCAAGGGGCTGCTGCTCGTCGCGGCAGTCCTGCTGCTGGCCGTATCGGCGTACCCCGTGGGTGCGCTGACCCACCGCGATCAGGTCGCCATCCTGACGTACCACCATATCAGCGAGACCCAGAAGAGCAGCGTGACGATTACACCGGAGCTGTTTCGCCGCCAGCTCACCTACCTGCTCGGCCAAGGGTATGCCTTCATTACCATGCAGCAGTTCCGCGAATACCGGACGGGCGGCTCTGTGCCGAAGCGGGCCGTGCTTGTCACCTTCGACGATGGCTACGAGAGCTTCTATGAGTACGCCTATCCCGTACTGCGCGAACTTGGGATTCCGGCGGTGAATTTCGTCGTCACGGAGGATTTGGGAGAAGGCCCCCCGCCCATGATCCCCGCTATATCGGCACAGCAGATCCGGCAGATCGCATCGGAGACGGACCTGATTGAATTTCAATGCCACTCCCACCGGCTCCATAAGAAGAAGGATGGCAAGCCGTTGCTGACGACCCGACAGCAGGAGGAAGGAGCGGAGGAGTCGCAGGAAGCTTACCGCTCTCGTATCCGGAGCGATACGGAATCCTGCATTCAGGAGCTGCAGCAGCTGGTCCCGCAGCCCGTGGATGCCTATGCCTATCCATTCGGCATGTACACGGCCGAGGCGTCGGAGCTCATCGGCTCTGCGGGCATCCGCTATGGATTCACGGTGAGCAGCCGCATGTCGGATCGCAGCGATGACCCGATGCAGATCCCCCGGATCAACGCGGGCAACCCGAGCATCGACCCCGAGCAGCTGGACAAGACGATCACACGGCGCGCCGTAGAGCGGATGCTGAAGGTGGATCTGCACCGGGAGTGAGGCAGCGGCGCTTGGCGCACACCAAAAGACGAGGCCGGTGCGGCCTCGTCTTTTGGTGTGCTGTCCCCTGCGGTATAATCCGTCGGTGGACAATACCGATCATGGTACTTCAGAGCGCTACATCTTGATCTATGCTGCTTTACGCTTCTTCGCATACTCGGCTGTAGCTGTAAACAGAACGTCAGAGGAGGAATTCAGCGAGGTTTCAAAGGAATCCTGCAGAACCCCGATGATGAAGCCTACACCCACGACCTGGACCGCAATATCATTCGGAATGCCGAAGATGCTGCACGCCAGGGGGATGAGCAGGAGCGACCCGCCGGCCACACCGGAAGCGCCTGCGGCAGCCACAGCGGATAGGACGCTGAGCAGAAAGGCCGTGGCAAAATCCACTTCAATACCAAGCGTATGTACCGTAGCAAGCGTCAAGACGGAAATCGTCACGGCGGCGCCTGCCATATTAATCGTAGCCCCTAAGGGAATGGATACCGAGTATGTATTTGAATCCAGCCCTAATTTTTCGCACAATCTCATGTTCACTGGAATGTTCGCAGCGGAACTGCGGGTGAAGAAAGCGGTAATCCCGCTCTCCCTCAGGCAGGTGAGCACCAGGGGATAAGGATTTCGGCGAATGTTCACGTAGACGATCAATGGATTAACAACAAGCGCCATAAACAGCATGCATCCGATAAGAACGAGAAGTAATTTTCCGTAATCGAGCAAGGAAGAGAGACCGCTCTCGGTAATGGAGTTGAACACCAGTCCCATGATGCCAAGCGGCGCGAGATTGATGACCCATTTGACGATTTGGGATACGCCATCCGCAGCATCGGTAAGCAAGTCTTTGGTGCTGTCATTGGCATTTCGCAAGACGAAGCCAAGCAGGATCGCCCAAGTCAGGATACCGATATAATTGGCATGCATCAGCGCATTCACAGGGTTGTCGACTACTTGGAACAGTAAGGTCTTCAGCACTTCGACGATGCCTTGAGGCGGGGACAGGTCACCAGTACCCTTGACAAGGGACAGGCTGACCGGAAATATAAAGCTGGCTATAACGGCGATCAGCCCCGCCAGAAATGTGCTTAGCCCATAGAGGGCAAGGATCGACTTCATATTCGTCTGCCGGCCCTTTTGATGTTTGGAGATGGCGGCCATGACCAGAAGCAGGACCAATAAAGGTGCAACCGCCTTCAAAGCATTGACGAATAAGGAACCGAAGATGGCGATTCCTTTGGCACCTGGAAGAGCCAAAGCCAGGACCGTCCCTACAATAATCCCCGCCAGTATTCGTTTGACCAGGCTCATTTGGTTCCACTTGAGTATGAATGTTTGCATGTAGTCCCTCCGGTTACAATGTGAAAATATAACGAGGCCCAGTACATGGTAAAAGGTCAAGTTATAACGATAGTTTATCATGTTAAATGTGTGTTGGGTAGACTTATAGCTCAGTACTGCTCCTCCCCGCCGATGGGCTGCGCCGGGGCGCAGCCGAGTGAAACGCTAACCCGATGGCCGATTTTGGCTGCTCGAAGCGGCATAGATGTATTGTCATTGTGTAATACTTAGTTTACAATGTGTAAGGGCACGTATACGATAAGTTATCAGTAAGAACAGGAAGCACCTGTTCTCCCGGACCGGGGGATAGGTGCATTTTTGTGCCCAATACATCAGAGGAGACTTGAGATCATGGAAATGCAGCAACAGCCACAGCCGTCCCAACCCACGTTTTATGCGAACCCGGGAGATCCGAAGAAGAAGGTGATGTCCGTTAAGGACTGGGTCATTACCTCCCTCATTCTGGCCATCCCGCTAGTGAACATCATCATGCTTTTTGTTTGGGCATTCGGTGGCGGCGCCAATGAGAATAAGGCCAATTTCGCGAAAGCAAGCCTTCTGATTGCTGCCGTGTTTATTGGATTGTATATCATTATAATTGGGGTTATTTTTGCCTTGGCAGCAGGCCAATGAAGCAGGTGGTACCAATTTGTTATGGGAGCGGGACTCTTGAAGTAAAGGCTGCCTCGGGCGATGAGGTAAAGAACATCGAGAAATGCCAGAGGATAAGCATCCATAACGGGCTTTAATAGAAAGGGGACTACGGGGGTAGTCCTCTTTCTATTTGTTTACCTGAATTACTTTTCAAGCTGATAGACACCTTCCCAGAACAAAAACCAAGCGCCGACAAGAAGTATAATGATCGTAAGCAATATGGATGCAATACTTCCCGCAAAGTTTCGACGATGGCGAGCCCGTCCTGGAGCTCCTTCGGCTTATCGCTGCCCGTTACGCCAAGACGATTGTAGGCAGATACCGTGGAAATCCTGCCAAGCCGGGCAGCAGTTTCATCCATCCTTCGATGGTTCCGGATCCCCCGTTGATGAGGGAGATCGGGGGCTGCCGTCGCCGCTTGTATGATACTCGATGTTTCCTTTGGAAGTTTCGATTTTCCGTCTTCATTTTCCGCTTCGATTCTAAGCTTCGATTTTAAGCTTCTATACGGGCACTGTACCGCACCCCGCTTGACTAGGAATAGATTCGTTCGGATGATACGTTCCAAGTGAGGGCAGGTCCGGCAGCTGGAGACTTCCCCAAAAAAAGAAGCGGCCCCCCTCCGAACGGTACGGTTGGAGGGGGGCCGCATGCGGCCAAGCTATTCCTATGGGTTGTATGGGCGAGGCCATCCCGCCTTACTGCCCCGCAGCTGCACGGTCCTTGCCTTTATCGGCTTCCGCTGCATTCTTGCTGGCTTCCTCGCGGTTGGCCTGCATTTCCTCGACGGTCTTGACCTTGAGTCGAGCGGCTCCCTCATAATTGTCGCGTGTGGGGATCAGGCCGCCCGCTGCGAGCCGCGCTTTGGCCTGCGCGATAGCATCCCCGTACTGCGGCAGCCACGCTTCCTGGGCAGCGAGCATTTCGTCGACCATCTGCCATACTTCCTTCGGATTGCAGACGGCTCCGACGAGCGGGTCCATCAGGAAGGCTTGGCGCAGCAGGAGATCATCGCCCCGGATGGCCGCTTCTACAGCCAGCCGCTGGACGGAGATGCTGGCATTGCATACGGCGGCCGGCCCGAGGGGCAGCTCGCCGATCCGCGGCATCGAGATGCCGTTGCGGTCCGCATAGCCGGGGGCTTCGATCACGGCATCGGGGGGCAGGTTCGCGATGACCCCGTTGTTGACGACATTGAAGTGGCCCCGGTATACCCGGCCGGTCTCCAGGCCTTCGATGATATAGGAGCCATGCTCCTCACCGCGCAGCTCCTGCTTGTACTCGTACGGAGCCTCTTTCATCCAGTTCGGGAAGTCCGTCTCGAACCAGGTGCGGCCCTCGGTGCACACGCGCAGATACCCGCCCGTTTCCCCGTTAATCCACGATCCGAGGTCAATCCACTCCATGATCTCTTCGGGGCGCTTGCGGTACCAGGGCACATACTCGCTGAGATGGCCGTTCGATTCGGTGCTGTAATAACCGAAGCGGCGCAGCATGTCGATCCGTACCTTCTCCGTCCGGCTGAAATCCGGATGCTTCTCGAACGCTTCCAGCAGCCTGCCTGTCAAGTCCTCGCCTTGGTGACGGATCTGGATATACCAGGTCTGGTGGTTGATTCCCGCACAGATGATATCGACTTCCTTCTTCGGCAGGCCGAACGCTTCCGCGATCTGCCAGTGCCCGCCCTGTACGCCGTGGCACAGGCCGATCGTCCTCACGCCGCCATACTGATTGCAGGCCCAGGTCAGCATTGCCATCGGATTTGCATAATTCAGGAGCAGCACATCGCTTGCGGCGACTTCGCGGATATCCTGGCAGATCTTCATCATTTCGGCGATGCCGCGTTGGCCGTACATGATGCCGCCGGCACACAGGGTGTCGCCGACGCATTGGTCGACTCCGTACCGGAGCGGGATGTCCACATCCGTCGCGAAGGCTGCCAGTCCACCCACACGGATCGTGCAGAAGACGTACTTGGCCCCCTGCAGCGCTTCCCGGCGGTCGGTCGTTGACTGAATGGCGATCGCCAGCCCGTTCTCCCGGATATCCCTCTGGCACAGCTCCGTCACCATGTCGAGGTTAGGGTGGCTGATATCCGTAAAAGCCACTTCAATCTCCCGGAACTCCGGTACGGACAGCAGATCGCGGAGCAGTCCGCGGGTGAAGCCGATACTTCCTGCGCCGATAAAAGCTACCTTAAATGACATAATCTTCAGCCTCCGTAAGGTGGTATAGGGTGGTGTGTCCTGCAGCCTATTGTATCAGCGGGAGAGCGGAAGCGTTATCAATATTGTGACCTTCTGAAGGGAGCACTGTCAAAAATCCTCACTTGGTACTGTGGACCCCTTTTGCCTGACTCCCGATTGGCGGAACGCCACCGGCGTTAATCCCGTGTACTTCTTGAACAGAAGATGAAAATACTGCCTGCTGCCGACGCCGACATAACCGGAGATGTCGATGACCGGAATATCCGTCTGCAGGAGCAGCATTTTGGCCTTCTCCATCCGGATCTCCGTCAAGAATTCGGTGAGAGTCCGCCCGGTCTGCCCCTTGAATATCCGCTGCAAGTAGCCCGGATGGAGATTCACGATCGCGGCGATCTGCTTCACGCGCAGGTCTTGGTCATAATGCTGCCGCATATAACCGATGCAGCGCAGCACATAGAACTCCGCCGGCTGCCCCGCGCTTTGCTCCGCCGACTGCCGGAGGCGTGCTATGCGGAGGAGGAGCTGGGAGAACAGCAGCTGGGCCATCACCCCTTCATCGTCCGGTACGCCGGCATCGAGCTCGAGCACCAGGCTCTTCAGCGTGTGGTACACCTCATCCGGGTCGTTCAGCACGAGATAGGGAGCAGGGGAGAGGAGCAGCGCCTTCATGCTGGCCTCCTTGGCGGCCAGCTGTCCGACCGACGGGGCAACCCCCGGTTCCGGATGAAAATAAAACTCCACATTCAGCATCCGGCACGGCGCTTCTTCCTCGACGAACAGCCGGTGCGCCACGTTCGCGTCGAGCAGGATGAAGTCGCCTTTCTTCAACGTCTCGCACGTGTACTGCCCGGGAGACCGTTCTGCTTCGACCGTGCAGCTGCCGGAGATGATGAACATGATCTCGGTGGCATCGTGCCGGTGATACGGCATCCGGAATCCGTTCCACTGCTTATAGTAATAGGCGACGGCTTGCGGACGATATTCGCCTTCGGTCAATGCCGATGCATACAGACTTCCGTGCTTCATCTTGATTCTCCTCCGTTCGGTTTCCCTTTCCGATTCCCCATCCCAAGGGCTGTCTATGGGCATGGCTTGTTAGCAAGAGTATACCGGAAGCGGTCCGGGAAATGAATCTCCAGCAGCAACATTCTTCCCGCCTCCCTCGTTGAAAGGACTAGACAATACAATAGGAGGAATGGGTGATGAGAAGATGGATCTTAGTCCTTGGCATCACAGCTTCTATGGTGATGGGGCTGAGCGGTGGCGCTGCAGCCGGTCCGGAACAGACCGTGGTCATCATTGGAACAACACCGCTGTATCTAAGCAAAGGTGCGGCTCCCGGCAGGTCGGCTCTGGCCCCGGTGCAGAGCGTGAGGCTCGCTGAAGGAGAGGCGATCGATTATTACGATGAACGGACGGAGAACGAATGGCTGAAGATCCGAACATGGGAGGGGGACCGCTGGATCCGCGACGGGGATGATGTGCTGTACGGCACCTACACGGAGGAAAGCCGGCCGCTGACGCTGCTCGGTACAGCCAAGCTGTACGATCTGCCGGACGTGCGGACGGATACGGGGCAGGCCCTCTCTCCGCAGAAGCTGAATTCGTCGGCATCTGCGACCTACGGACCCAAGTATGTCGTGAACGCGATGAGCGCCGCCGGCAAGAGCGGAGTCTGGTACCGGGTCGACACCACCTGGCTCGGACCCAAATGGATACTCAATCCCGCTCTGATGGAGGATGTCCGCGAAGAGCCGGCAGACTACAAGGTGAAGCTCATGGGAAGCGAGCGGGCCTATCTTGTACCTTACAATGGCGAAGGAGAGGGGGAACCTGTTGGAGCCGGAGAGGCTCAAGTGAAAGGGATATGGCAAGAAGCGAATTTCCCGAACCACATCGATCGGTGGTACCGGGTGCAGCTGCCGCAAGGGGAGCGTTGGATTCAGACATTAGACGCGGAGCTGGAGAAAATAGACTGAGTCTGGGGCGGCTGCTCGGGCACTTCCTGGGCCCGGATGGCCACGTGTGGGAAGCCGCATGGAATCCGGCTTGAGAGGGCGCGGATGCTGCACGCCATACAATAATACCGAATGAAAAACAAACGACCCCGCCCATACAAAAGAGCATGCTCTTTTGTATGGGCGGGGTCGTTCACGTGCAGAGTGCAGGGCTGCGAAGCCCGGCAGCGGTTAGGCCAGCTCGTCTCCTGCCGTAAGCCTGGCGATCTTTGCGTCCAGCTCCTGGAGTTCCCGCTGCTTCGCTTCCAGCGCTTTCTGCAGCCGGTTCAGCTCGGCCTGGGCTTTGAAGGCGGCGCCTTCGGCCGAGAAAATCTTTTGTTCATACTCCATCCGGCGGCGCATCGGGACGAAGACGCACTCATTAACGAACATCCCGTGCTGCTCCCGGCGTACCGCGTTGAGCAGCACGGGGAACTCCACATCGGATTTGGTGAGCAGGGAAAGATACATCTCCTCGACATTCCCGTTCAACCGGATCAGCGGGAAGAAGTAGATGTGATAGAAGATCCGGCTGGAGACGGCCAGAATCGAATGAAAGGGGCGTCCCCGCAGGCTGCGGGGATCGTAACCAAGCCACCGGCTGAGCGTATCGTTAATATCCAGTATCATGTTGTCGTCCGTTAACGACAAAAAGCCGCATGGCGCCTGGTTCAATCTCTCATCCATGACGTTCATACACCGCTTCCTGCGGCTTGTATCGTTCAGGAGCGGCAGCCAGATACCCGCGGATCCGCTCCACGGTCTCTTCGGGATGGCTCATGTGCGGGCAGTGGCCGGTTGCCGACATGTACTGCAGCATACTGGCCGGAAGGCAGCGGTGTACGTACTCGCCGACTTGCGGCGGTGCGATAATGTCGCCGGCGCACTGCAGGATCAACGAGGGGACGCTCACCTTCGCCAGATCCTCCCGGTTGTCGGAGAAGAACGTCGCTCTCGCGAACTGCCGGGCGACGGCCGGATCGGTGGCGCAGAAGCTCGTTTCGAGTTCCCGGGCCAGCTCCGGACGGTCAGGATTCTGCATGATGGCCGGAGCAAGGTAGCCCGCCCACGCCCTGTGGTTGTTCTCCATGAGGTCCATCAATCCTTCGAGATCCTGCCGTTCGAAGCCTCCCGTATAATCGGGGGGATCGTTGATGTAGCAGGGGGAAGGGCCGATCAGGACCAGGCGGCTGAAGTAGTCGGGCTGCCGGATCGAAGCCAGCATGCCGATCATGCTGCTTACGGAATGCCCGACGAAGACGGCGTCTTTCAAATCCAGCTCCTCGCAAATCTCCAGCACATCCTGGGCATAACCGTCCAGTGTATTGTAGCGGTTCGAGCAGTAGGCCGTATAATCCGACAGCCCCGATCCGACATAGTCGAACAGGATGACGCGGTACTCTTCTTCGAAGGCCGGCGCGACAAGCCGCCACATGTTCTGGTCGCAGCCAAAGCCATGGGCGAAGAGGATAGGCTGTGTGCCTTTGCCTGACACATTCACGTGATTGCGGGCCGATATGCTTTGCTTCATATGAGAAACTCCCTTCTATAGCGGTGGAAGGTAAGAATATGGAATCCGTTGTGAAAAAAAGTACTTCATGGCCTAACTCCTTTGTTACTATACCATATTCGAAATTGAACAGATACCCAATTCACAGCAAAAGTATACCGGACTGTCAGAAAAAAGGGAATGTCCGTTCCGGATCGCGGAGAGCTCCACGCCGGTTTTGGACAGCTCTGCCTTGACCGGGGTACAATACCCTGAGAGCGGTACCCAATATGACGAAAAGTAGGGCTGTGCGAAGTGATACACAACGAAAAAAAAGCTTACCGGTTCAGCGAGTCTCCCCTGTGGGAGCTGCAGCGGGCCTATTACGAGGAGCAGGGCATAGAGGCATGGCAGAAGGAAGAAGTGCCCTATTACATTACGAATAATCCCATGATCGCCACCGCGTATGCGGAAGTGCTGTTCGGGTTCCTGCAGGACCGCGCGGCGGCTGGCAGGTCGGCCGAGCCTGTCACCTTCCTGGAACTGGGTGCCGGCCCGGGGCGGCTGGCGTGTCATATCCTGAGGGAACTGTGCGCCCTGATCGACTATGCGGGCATGCCGCTGCCGCCGTTCCGCTATGTCCTCAGCGACCTGGCGGCCAAGAATCTCGCCTATTGGAAGGAGCATCCAGCCCTGCGGACGTATACGGAACAGGGATTGCTTGACTTCGCCGTATTCGACGCGGTGCACGATGAGGTACTGCATCTGGCCGTCTCGGGGGACCGGGTCCGGCCTGGGAACCTGAAGCAGCCGCTGCTGCTCATTGCCAATTATTTCTTTGACAGCATCCCGCAGGACCTGCTCTATGTGGATGACGGGAAGGTCTATGAGTGCCGGGTCAGCTTGGGCCTCCCGGAGGAAGCGGCCGGCGGGAGCGCTTCGGAGCAGCTGCGGCAGCTCGCTCCTGAATACAGCTATCACGGGACGGAAGAGTATGAGCGGGAGTCCTATCCATACCGTCATGTGATCGAGCACTATAAGGAGAGTCTCGCAGACACCCATATCTTGTTCCCGGCCTTGGGACTGAGGTGTCTGGAGCGCCTCGGACGGTTGTCGCAGGAAGGGTTCGTACTGCTTACCGCGGACAAAGGCGACCACCGGCTTGCGAATTGGGAATTCGCCGAAGCTCCCCAGCCCGTGGTGCATGGCAGCTTCTCCCTTACGGCGAACTATCATGCCATCGGGCAGGTGTATGAGGGAAGAGGCGCACAGGTCCTGTTCACGGACAGCCACTACAACAACCTCAATATAGGCTGCATCCTTCATCTCCCGGACCCCGCCGCACACGTGCAGACCCGGCTGGCTTACCGGCGGTTCGTGGACCGCTACGGTCCCGATGATTATTTCACGCTGAAGGAAGGGATGGATGCGCGCCGGGAGGCGATGGGGCTGGATGAGTTTCTCTCCTTCTGGAAGCTCGGCGGCTACGATACGGAGTGGTTCGTCGGCAGTGCGGGGCATCTCGCCGGGCTGCTGACGGGGTGCGGCGACGATGCCGCAGAGGATCTGCGGCTGGGCATCGCCCGGATGTGGGAGGGGAGCTACCTGCTGCGGGGAAGGTCCCGGCTCGCGGCAGACTGCGCCATGCTGCTGTTCCGGATGGACCGGTTCGAAGAGGCGCTGGATTATTACGAAGAAGCGCTGCTGGGGGCCGAAGGGGCATCGGAGGCTCCAGACATCGGCATTCTCTATGATATGGCGGTCTCTTACTATGAGACCGGACAGGATGAGAAGGCGAAGGAGTGGGCCCGCCGGGCGGCGGCCGCCGATCCGGAGCACGAAGGGACGCTCTCGCTTCTGCAGCTGCTGGCCGAATCCTGAGGTCGATCGGCGGGAATGCGCTGGAAGGACCCCCCCATGGAACTGGGCCGCCAGTACCCCGGGGCGGTCCGATGGCTGTTCCGCCGAATCTTCGGCCTGCCGCGCCGCGATTCACGGCTGGCAATGTTGATCCATACTAAATTATTCCTAAAGTAGAAGGAAATCGAATGATATCATCGAATGGAATCAGGGATACGGATAGACCACTCTGCCCATATGACACCCCGTATCAAAATATACGATGGGTGGTTGAAGAAGAAATGAATAGTTGGACAAAAATGGTAAGCGAACGGAACTCATGGCTGGCGGCCCTGCTGTTCGGGATTCTGCTGCTGGCCGTACCCGGTTATACCCATGCATCGGAGAATATCAGTGTTGACATCACGAAGCCCCGGGTGAAAGCGAAGGCGGACTCCAAGCTGATCATCGAAGCCAGAATATCCTCCGTGTACCGGCTCCAAGAAGCTAAGGCATCGGCTGGTGGTGTGGAAGTCGCTCTCACCCAGTCCTGCCCGACCTGCAGCTGGACCGGAGAGCTCGAGATCTCTTCGCTCCCCAAAGGCGCCGGCACGCTTACCGTCACTGCTGAAGATATTCGCCATAACACCGGCTCCGCTTCCGTCGAATTCAAGCATGACTCCCCTCCCGTCATTACGCGCCTTGAACCCTCAGACCATGCCGTCATCCGCGACAGCAGCCTTCATGTTTTAGCGGAAGTGAAGGACGATCTCACCGCCATACCGGAATACTTTGTAGGACTCAGCCGGATAGGCGACAGGGAGCCTTTTATCTATGATAGTGCGCAGGGTGCGCCTCTATTGGACAAAACATACGACGTCTCCGCCAACAACAGCGAAACCTTGAGGATCACACATCAGATCAACGATGGGGCGGACCAGTACGGGGAGCCGACGAACAGCCTTTACATCAACCGAACCGTCCATATCGAGAACAGCCAGGCTATCGCGGAAGCGGAGCGCATTCCGGGCGTGGAGATTATCGACGCAGATGCAGAGCGGCTGCTTATTCATAAGCAGGAGAAGGTGTATATCAAGAACCGGGCCGACGGGTCTGAGGCCCTGATCTATGCATTGGACTACCCGAGCGGAATTCAGCTTACGCCAAGCGGTGCCGTGTTCATGACGCGCTATACCGACTACGGTTACCGTCTGAACATCTGGAACGGTGAGAGTATTCTTCCTTTTGATATCCACTACGGAGAGCCCTACTATTGGCAGATCCGCGGCTCGTACCTGCTCTTCGTGAACGGACCGGATGTGCACTTGGTGAATACCGCCACGCTGGAAGCGCTCCGGCTTCCGGTGATCGGCGGAGCCCATTATGAGCTGGAGAACACGGGTGATGTTCTCATCGACGCCGGCGAAGCCGGTGGAGCGATTCAGCGCTATCGTGCCGCGACCGGTCAGCTTGAAGCCTTCATCGAAGATCCCGATCAGCCGCGGGGTCCCGTTTCGGACGGAAGCACTGTACTTTACTCGACAGCGGACGGCGCTCTCCATCGTTACGAGGAGGGCAGCGTAACGACCGAGGTCTACGGACTCCACGGGGAGCAGCGTCTGCAGCCTCACAGCGGCTATGAGTTCAATCAAGGATGGATCGCTTACGAAGGGGCGGAGGAGAACGGTGTCCGGCCGATCTACCTGAAATCCCCCGAAGGGAGCGTAACCCGTGCGACTTATTTCAATGAGGATGCCGATATCCATTACCTGGGCGGGAACGGCACGCTGATTGTCCAATATAAGTCCAGCCTGTATCAATACCAGCCGGGGCAGAAGGAGCTCATCGTCATCGGCGGAGTTGTCGGCAGAACGAAGCCGCTGGATGGGGAGCTCCGCTATCTGCTGGGCGATACGATCTTCAACATTACCGCCGGGGCTCCTTCCGATACGTCGGCTCCCCAGTGGCCGGCAAGCGACGCGCTCAGCGTGACGGCCGTGACGTATAATAGTGCGCAACTCACTTGGCAGCCTGCCGACGATGATACGGGAGTGGCCCACTACTTAGTGTATGTGAACGGCACGCTGGCCAAGACCCTGGATGCTTCCGAGCGGACGTACACCGCGATCGATTTGTATCCGGAGTCGTTGAACTCGTTCTATGTGGTAGCCGTGGACGGGACCGGCAAACGGAGTGGGAAGAGCAACATAGTAACGGTGACGACCCAGCCTTACATTCCCGAGCCGAGTGCGGCGCTCCTGTCCCTGCAGGCCAAACCGGGACCGCTGTCCGCAGGCTCTGTGTTGGAGCTGCAGGTTCGTGCCGAACAGGCGGCGGATCTCTATGCTTTCCTGGCGAAGCTCTCCTACGATCCGGCGAAGGTGAAGCTGCAGCAGGTTCTCCTTAGCCCCTCGTTCGGAACGGAAGGCACGGATGCCGTGCTCTCCAAGAACGTGAAGACGCCGGGCACCGTGACTGCCGCCGGCTCGCTGCTCGGAGAGCAATCCGGCCGTACAGGGGATCCGGGGCTGCTCATCTTGAAATTCACTGTGCTGCAGAAGGGCAGCACCGTATTCACCCTGGGGACCGAAACGTCCCAGGCCGACAGCGAGGGCCGGATCTCCAAGCTGCAGGCGCCGGTAAGCCTGACGGTGCGGCTCGATGACACCGACTTCGATCAGGATGGTGTGACCGGGCTCAGTGATCTGGTCCTGATCTCAAGGCATAGCGGCCTGTCCGAAGGTCAACCGGGTTATGAACCCAAGTATGATCTTACGAATGACGGCCGGGTCGATGCGAAGGACGTCCAGCTCGTAGCGGGTAAAGTGGTGTCCGCCTGAACCATTCGGCAGAAGAGGGCTTTCCGTTTTTTTCGGGAAGCCGTCTTTTTTTATCTTGTGCAATAGTGAGAGATAAAGCGGTGCGCCGCTATCCTTCCCATACCCGATCCTCCATGCCGCGGCGGATCACGGCACGCTGCCCGCAGCCGTTTTGCGTATGAATCTATCAAAAATCATGCCAAAGTGATCTATAAATGGCCCTGTATCTATGATACGCTTCCCTAGAAAAGGCAATGACCTGCCGGCGCCTGAGGGCTGCGGAGGTCTGTGGTCTATGACGGGGAGGAAGCAAATGTGAAGCTGCAGTGGATTGGGGAAACGGCAGAACTGATGCCCGGCATTCGGGAGCTCGCGAAGGAGATACCCTTCTCGGAGGGTGAAGGCGGCATCCCGGTGCGGGTCGAGGCAACACCCGGTGAATTGGAAGTAGGCCTCCAGCAGGGAGAAGCGTATATCCGGTACGGTCACAAACACCAATTCTACCGGGGGCTCGGACTTCTGGTGGAGCTGGGGAGCAGCGGCGGGCCGTTCGAAGTGCGGGAGAAGCAGCAGTTCGATCTCGTCGGCCCGATGTTCGATCTGTCCCGCAACGGGGTGCTGAGCTTGGACAGCTTCAAGTTCCTGCTCCGCAAGATGGCCCTGATGGGGCTGAACACGGTGATGCTCTATATGGAAGATACCTATGAGATTCCGGGCGAAGCCTATTTTGGCTACATGCGCGGGCGTTATTCGCCGTCGGAGCTCAAGGAAATCGACGATTACGCGGATACATTCGGCATCGAGGCGTTCCCGAGCATCCAGACGCTCGCCCATCTGGAGGAATACCTTAAGTGGGACGCCGCCAAGGAACACCGGGACACGAAGGGTGCGCTGCTGGTGGGATCGGACCCAACCGAGAAGCTCATCGAGCGGATGATCGACAGCGTCAGCGCGCCATTTCGCAGCCGCAAGATCCATATCGGGATGGATGAGGCGGAAGAGCTCGGCCGGGGCAAATATCTCGATCATAACGGCTACCGCAGCCGTTTCGACATCATGACCGGGCACCTGGACAAGGTGCTCGGGATGACGCGCCGCCGCGGTCTGAAGCCGATGATGTGGAGCGATATGTTCCTGAAGTTCGCTTCCGCCGACGGCGCGGAGCACTATGACAAACAGACGCAGATTCCCGAAGAGATGGCGCGCCGCATTCCGAAGGATGTCGATATGGTGTACTGGGATTACGCGCACCAGCACCAGGAGGATTACGAGCAGCTGATCGCCAAGCACCGCCCGCTCGGCTGCCGCCTCGCCTTCGCCGGCGCCGTATGGGTGTTCAATACGTTCGGCGTCAACTACGGCTTGTCGCTGAACGCTACGGACAGCGCCCTGCAGGTATGCAAGCGGGAAGGCATCCGGGAAGTATATGCGACGATGTGGGGCGACGACGGCATGGAGAGCAACCCCTACATCGCACTGCTTGGGCTGCAGTTCTATGCGGAGCATGCTTATTCGGACGGGCCGACCGATCCGCAGCGGTTGGCCGCCCGCGTGAAGTTCTGTACGGGGATCGACGCGGCGGCATTCGAGCAGCTCAAATATTTGGACGAGACGCCGGGCGCGGAACCGGACAACGCGAAGCAGAGCAATCCGTCGAAATTCCTGCTCTATCAGGATGTGCTGCTCGGCCTGTTCGACAAGCAGATCGAAGGGCTCGAGATGGCGGAGCATTACCGGAAGCTCGAAGAGGACATCCGGCGGCGCCGCAAGACCGATGCTGCGCTCGATTATATTTTCGATGTGCCGGAGAAGCTCTGCGCGGTGCTGCGGCGCAAGAGCGAGATCGGCATCCAGCTGAAGCGCGCCTATGACGCGTTGGATACGGCGGTGCTGCAGCGGATTGCAGGCGAGGTGCTGCCGGAGATCTCGCAGGCGGTGCAGGAGCTGCGGGCGGCTCACCGGGCCCAGTGGCTGCGAATGTACAAGCCGTTCGGCTGGGAAGTCATCGACATCCGCTACGGCGGCGTGGTGAGCCGGCTCGATACGGCGGCCTTCCGGATCAAGGAATTCATCGAAGGCCGCGTGGACCGGATCGAGGAGCTGGAGCAGGAGCGCCTCGTCTACAGCGCGGTCAACCGGTTCAACGGAAAGGGCGCCGGATGGTGCAGCTATTACTACCGTATGGCGTCGCCGAACGTGTTCTTCCACGTGCTGAACCCGTTCTAAGGAGCTGCGGCCGTGGTCCGGGCAGCGGGCAGCCGCTCAGGCACCAAGGCACTCTGGCACTGGCGCAGAAGTGTAGGCCTTCATGGGGGAATGCATTCCATGAAGGCCTTTTTTCTGAATCAGCCTAAGGTCAGTTGTAGTTCATCCGCCGCGCCTTGGACGGCAGATGAGAGCGTAACGCAAGGACGCTCACGTAAGATTCACGCGGATGGAGACCGTTCTTTTTGGCGGAACGTGACGAAATATGGTTTTACGGTGCAATTTGTGGTACGATATAGTCCTATACGCTAAGAGGACGTGAACGACTTTGATCAACATAACTATCCCTGCGCCGGATGTGACTATTACCAAACAAGATGCCCCTGAGCTCAGCAACATTTACGGGTTCACGGATTTTCACCTGATTACGCGGGAGAAGGGCGGCATCTTTATGTTCTATAACGATAAGGACGAGCTGCTCTTTGTCGGCAAAGCCAGGAAACTGCGCCCCCGGATCAAAAAGCACTTCGAGGATACTGTGTCGCCTGTTAAGGACCACCGCGGCGAAGTGACGAAAATCGAAGTCTGCGTCGTTGAAGATCCGGTGGAGAGAGAAATTTACGAAACCTACATCGTCAATGCGTTCAAGGCTAAATATAATGTGGACAAGGTGCTGTACAAGTAAGCAGGAATCCCCATGAGCCTCCAGCAATAAGCGCAGTCCCCGGCGGGTCTGTCTTATTGCTTTTTTTAAGAAAATCTATGCAAGAAGCTAGGAGACCCTAATGACATTCACCGAATTAAACCTGACACCCGCGATTCTGAAAGCTTTAAGCAAAGCGAATTACACGACGCCTACACCGATTCAGGAGCAGGCGATTCCCCCTGTGCTCGAAGGCAGGGATCTGCTCGGGTGCGCCCAGACCGGTACCGGCAAAACAGCCGCCTTCTCTCTTCCGATCATCCAGCTGCTCAGCGGCCAGCAAAGAAATCCGAATACGAAGCGCCGCATCCGTTCATTGATCGTCACCCCGACCCGGGAACTGGCGCTCCAGATTGCGGACAACATCAAGATTTATGCGCAGTTCACCGACTTGCGGTGCGTGTCGATCGTGGGCGGCAGCTCGCAGGTCATGCAGGAGCGGGCGCTGGAGCAGGGGACGGATATTCTGATCGCGACGCCGGGCCGTCTGCTCGATCTTGTCAATCAGAAGGTCATCAGTCTGCAGCATGTCCAGATCCTGGTGCTCGATGAAGCGGACCGGATGCTCGATATGGGCTTCATCCATGACGTGAAGAAGATTATCTCGCTCATGCCGCCCAAAAAACAAACGCTGTTCTTCTCGGCGACGATGCCGCCGGAAATCTCCAAACTGATCAAGACGCTCCTGGTGAATCCGGTGAAGGTGGAGATCACTCCGGTGTCTTCCACTGTGGACCGGATCGAGCAGTCGGTCTATTTCGTAGACAAGGATAACAAGCTCAGCCTCCTGAAGGATCTGCTGCAGGACCGTTCCATCGCGTCGGCGCTGGTGTTCACCCGCACGAAGCACGGGGCCGACCGCGTCGTGCGCGGACTGACCAAGCTCGGCATATCGGCGCAGGCCATTCACGGGAACAAGTCGCAGAACGCGCGAGTCAGCGCGCTCGGGAATTTCCGCAGCGGCGCGACCCGTGTACTCGTGGCTACGGATATCGCCGCCAGAGGCATCGATATTGACGAGCTGTCCCATGTGATCAACTTCAATCTTCCGAATATCCCTGAGACGTATGTTCACCGGATCGGCCGTACCGGCCGGGCGGGGCACAGCGGGACGGCGATCTCGTTCTGCGAGAGCGAAGAGATTCCGTACCTGAAGGATATTGAGAAGCTCATCCAGAAGAAGGTGCCGGTTGTGGCCGAACATCCTTATCCGATGATGGGCGTTACGGCGCCGCCGCCTGTCAAGGCACAGTCCTCCGCTCCGCAGCGGTCCGCCCAGCAGCGCCCGCAGAGAGCCAGATCTAGAAGATAAGACGATGAATCCGCGGGAGGGCTTCGACCCTTCCCGGTGAGTTCAGGAGCAGAAGCATTCCGTCAGGGATGCTTCTTTTTGTTTATTCCATAAGAATTTATTTCTCGCGAGGGCTCGATCCTGTAATCCATCAGGAGGATTGCAGAAAAGAAAATAAATCACATGTTATATATAGTGACACAATGTCATTGCAAAATCGGAATCCGGCTCATATAATGTTATATATACTTACATAATGTGAATATGACTAGGGAGCAGAGCTGCCAACATCTTCTTTGAAATATTAGAATGTATAACACGCCGGAACTTGTTACTGTCATCTAATATTTTATAATAAACGCGGCCCGTCCTTGAAGGACGGCGCAGCCGTTTATCTTGAGGAGGGAATGCTGTGCATCTTACTGTCGAACAAGCGCTGTCCGTCTACCCGCTGTCCAAAGGGAAACTTATAGCCGGAAGAAACGGGATGTCGCGCATCGTGAAATCGGTGAATGTGATGGATGCGCCGGATATTACCGACTGGATCAAGGCCGGCGAGATGCTGTTCACAACCGCTTATCTGATGAAAGACAGCCCGGATGACGCGATCGGGCTGCTCCGCAAACTGGACCAGCGGGGGGCTGCGGGGCTTGGCATCAAGCTCGGCAGGTTCTGGTCCGATGTGCCCCAGCCGATCCTCGAGGAGGCCGAACGCCTCGCTTTTCCACTCATTGAGCTTCCCTTCCAGTTTACCTTCTCCGACCAAATGAACGGCTTGTTCCATGCCGAGATGCAGAAGAGCACGAAGGTGCTCCATCATGTGCTCGACAAACAGAAAAGACTCATGCAGTTTGCTTTGCGGCCGGATCATATCAGCAATTTGTTTCATACCATTCTCGGCATCGTCGGCTATCCGCTGGCCGTCGTCGGGTCGAGAGGGCACCTGGTCTTCAACGCCACGCCGTTCTCGGAGATGCAGCTGCTGCGCGGCTGGCCGTGGAAGGATCACTGCCAGTGGGTGCACACGGAGGAGGGGAGGTATTACCGGATTCCCTTGACCGAGAAGGACGACTGCGCCGGCTACGCGATCTTCTGTCCTCCCGATACCCCATTGATGAAGGTGGAAGAGGGGCTGTTCCTGCAGGCGGCCGAGATCATCTCCCACCATATGGGCTTCATCTATAAAGAGTATATGGATCATTCGGTCCAAACGGATCTGGGGTCGCTCCTCGTCCGGTACTTGAAGGGTGCCGGGTCGATCGGCGCGCTGACGGACGGGGCGGAGCGTCTCGGGATCCGGCTGTTCCCGGAGAGCTACCAGTGCGTGCTGACGACCGTGCCCGAGGAAGCGCCGGCGAACCTGCGCGAGAAAGCGCTGCGCGATGTGCGGGAAGAGATGCAGTACCATCCCGAGATGAAGGAATGGAACGTGGTGCACTTCTATATCCGAGAGGGTATTCTCTCGCTCTTCCCGGCCGATACGTTCCCCGGCAACGGCCGTCTGCAGGCCGTGCTGGCCGGCGGGCTGCGCGGCGTCTTGAGCTCCATGCCCGTAGAGTGCCGGCCCCAGATTGCGGTGAGCAACAAGAAACGGAAGCCCGAAGCGCTGGCGGACGCCTACCGGCAATGCCAGGATACGCTGAGGCTGGCCCGCCGGCTCGGTGTAGTCGATGACATCGTGCAGTACGAGACGGTGGAGCTGGCATATCTGTTCCTGCATGTGCCGGGCGCGAAGATGGGGCACTACTGCCAGGAAGTCTTGGGGCCGCTGCTCGCCAAGGATCCCGAGTATTCGCAGGAGATGCTGCGGACCCTCGAGACGTTCGTCGAGAACGACGGGCAGCTCAGCGAAACCGCCAAGTTGCTGTATATCCACCGCAATACAGCTGCTTACCGGCTTGAGAAGATCGGCGAATTGCTCGGTGTGGATTTGAAGAACATCAGCGATCTCCTCCGGCTCAAGCTCGTCTTCCTCTTCAGGCAGATGCTGAAGACCGGGACGCAGTCCGAGAGCCCGCAGACGCTGCGGATGCCCTAATCGATGAACCCATGGGAGGCGTAGGCAATGGAAATGCACGGATTGGTCGAGGTGTTGTTCCGGACACCGCACCGCGCGGTGCTGGCGACGGTCATGGAAGTGGAAGGGCACGCATACCGTAAAGCGGGAGCTTCCATGCTGCTGCTGGAGAATGGGTCGAGGTACGGCAGCATCTCTCCCGGCTGTCTGGAGTCCGACCTCTCGGAACGCGTGGAAGGGCTGCTGAAGAGCGGCTCTGCGGAGATGGTCGAGTACGACATGCGGCCTGAAGACGACTTCTCTTGGGGCGAGGCGATCGGCTGCGGAGGGATGATCCGCGTGCTGCTGGAGCCGGTGCACGGGCTGCTGCTTCACGTGCTGCTGGAAGTGAAGCGAAGGCTCGACCGGGGCAGGGAAGCGGGCCTGACGCGCTCGTTCGTAAATTCCTACACTGAGGCCGAATACAAGCTGAATGAAGGCGACCCAGCCGCCGTCCGGGATACGGCCGTCCTGTCCGCAGACGCGGGCGTCCTGCGGCTGGAGAGCGCCTACGTGCCGCGGCCCCGCCTGCTGATCTTCGGCGCATCCGACGATGCTGTGCCGGTGGCCGAGCTCGCGCAGAAGAACGGGTTCCGCGTGACGGTAGGCGATTGGCGCGAAGGGCTGTGCACCCCGCTGCGGTTCCCGCGGGCTTCGCGCATGATCGGCCAGCCCGAGCGGATTGCCCAGCGGATGCAGCTGACGGAGCGCGATTATGTGCTGATCATGAGCCATCATTATCCGCATGACGCGAAGCTGCTGGCGCTGCTGCTGCAGGGCCGGTACCGGTATGTGGGCGTGATGGGCTCCGTGACCCGGACCGAACGGCTTCTTGCAGGCTGTCCGGCCCCGGATTGGCTGCACTACCCGGTAGGCATGGATATCGGGGCGGCCGGTCCCGAGGAGATTGCCGTCAGCATTGCCGCACAGCTGATCGATGTGCGCAGGAGAGCGGCGGCGGAACCTGCAAGAGAGGAGTGGAACCGAAGTGAAAGTTACGGGCATCTATCTGGGCGCCGGCGCCGGCACCCGAATGGGCGGTTCCAAGCTGTCCATCCTTCTGGGAGGTTCTGGAAGGCTCGGCGGCAGCGCCCTTGAAGCGGCGCTGCGCTCGTCGCTGGAGAGGATCTGTGTCGTAACCCGGCCCGGCCCTCCGGTCGATTGGCTGCCGGCTTCCTATTATAAGGCCGAACGCGAAGGCCGTGCCGTGCAGGTGACGAGCAGGGAGGCGCACCTCGGCATGTCGCATTCGCTGCGCGCGGGCCTGGCGGCCGCCTGTACCGGGACGCTGCCGGACGCGGTGGTCGTGCTGCTGGCCGATCAGCCGCTGGTGACCGCCGCGATGATCGACCGGCTACTCGCCTCGTTCCGGGAGCAGCCGAAGCTGGACTATTGTGCGGCCGGCCACGAAGGCGTGCCGAAGCCGCCGGTGCTCCTCTCGCGCAGCATGTTCGGCTCGGTCGAGAAGCTAGCCGGGGACCAAGGGGCGAGGGCGCTGCTCTCGGAGCCCCATGTGTTCGGGATGATTCTAGAGGAGCCGGAGAGCCGCCGTTTCTTCGATGCGGATACGCCGGAAGATGTGGAGCGCATCCGTTTTTTTATAGGTAATGTCCACGGAATATGAGGCGCTTGCGGAGCATTCCCGGGAGATCGGCGAGAGGGTGGTGTATCTATACCTGTACCTGTACCTGTTGTGCGCTGTGCACAAAAAACAGGGGTCCTTTGTAAACCATGCCTAAACCCAAGTCATAAGAATGGACTCGATGCGTAGGCATCCCCTATAGTTCTATGTACCCGTTCATTGTACTCTAAGGGGCGTTATCCATGGACCCCGCTGCAGCCTGGCAGGCGAAACCGAGGCTGGTAGGCAGGGCGGGAGAAACAGCGGGTCCGCTTCTCCCTGATGAGGCTTCCAGGACACCGGCGCAGCCGGCGAACGGACGCTCCAGCTTCAGGGTATAAGGGCCGGAGCCGCACGCACGCATCAGCCGAACACCGGAACGCCGAATCCCTTCCTCCGCGAAGGGATTCGTGCTACCCGGAGGCTTGACCCGCTGCGGGCGCAAAGAACAGGAGGAATCGCTGATGAACGTGACGAATGCGGCCGGCGGGGTACCGCCCTATCTATGGCAGCCGGAGACGGAAGCCGAAGCATGGGATATGTTCACGAACCTGGGGAGCGGGGCTGTGTTCGCCGCCGGTGCGACGCTGCTCCGGACCCAGTGGGAATCGGGCACGGTCCCCATGCCGGCACACCTGATCTCGCTGGAGGGGATCTCCTCCATGCAGGGCCTGACCAGGCGGGAGGGCAGCTTGCGGATCGGATCGCAGGCGAAGCTCTCGGACTGCCGCCGCCAAGGGGCGTGCAATCTGCTCGCCGAGGCGTGCCGGACGATCGCGGCGCCGTCGATCCGGCAATTGGCGACCCTCGGCGGGAATATCGCTTCAGGGATTGGCGATGCGCTGCCGGCGCTGCTCGTGAAGGATGCGCTCCTCTATTCCTACGGAGCCGGGGGCAGCGAATGCGGGGAGCTGGCGGCCTGGCTGGAGGCCCGTGCTCTGGGCAGAACGGAGCCCCGGCTTCTGACCGCCGTCGGGCTGATGCCGGGCAACGGCAGGGCGGACGAATCCGGTACCGGCGGGCGTACCGTGGAGTTCTACCGCAAAGTGGGCCGCCGGGAAGCCTTCGTGCCGTCGCTGGCGACGGCCGCCTTCTCCGCCTTGCTGGCTGCGGATGGTACGCTGAGCCGCGTGAGAGTCGCGGCCGGCGGGGGCTCCTCGATCGCTATGCGGCTCCGAGGAGCCGAAGCGCTGCTCGAAGGCGGGCGTGCGGATGGGGAGACGCTGCGGAAGTTTCATGCCGCGGTGCAGGCAGAGTGGCCTGCGTTCACCGATGCGTTCGCTTCGGCAGCTTACCGCAAGCTTGCGGCAGCCAATCTGCTCTCTGCCGGGTTGTGGGACCTGCAGAGGGAACTTGGTGCGGCGGAGCGGGAAGGTTGCACGGACCCAGGACCAGAGAGGAGGACGGAACATGAGGCTGGATAAACCATCGGCCGGCGACCGCTGGCGGGTCCGTCCCGACGGGCCTGACAAGGTAACGGGCAAGCTGGCTTACTTAACCGATCTGCGCCTGCCGGGGGAGCTGCACGGGGCGATCCTGCGCAGCAGCTATCCCCATGCGAGGATTGTTTCGATCCGCACGGAGCGTGCGGAGGCTATCCCGGGCGTCGGCGCCGTGATTACCCACCGCGACGTACCGGGGATGAACCGCTTCGGGATTGCGATGCCGGATCAGCCGGTGCTGGCCGAGGACCGGGTGCGATACATCGGCGACGCGCTCGCCGCGGTGGCAGCGGCAACGCCGGAGCTGGCGAGAGAGGCACTGGAGCGGATCGAAGTGGAATATGAGCCGCTGCCGGTCGTGGATGACCCGGAAGCGGCGCTGCTGCCCGGTTCGCCGCAGCTGCATCCGGCGGGCAATCTGCTTCACAGCACAGCCTACAGCCGCGGGGACGCTTCCGAAGCGTTGTTCTCTTCCTGTGCCCATGTGGTGGAAGAGACCTACTATACGCCGCGCCAGATGCATGCGTATATGGAGACTGAAGGCGGGCTGTTCGTGCCGGAGCCGGGCGGCGGCTTGACGGTCTTTGCCCCGACCCAGCACGGGTTCAAGGACCGGATGCAGCTCTCCCGCATCCTGGAGATCCCCGAGCACGAGATCCGCGTCGTGTCGTCGCCGATCGGCGGTTCGTTCGGCGGCAAGGATGAGCTGAGCATCCAGCCGTTCGGGGCGCTGCTTGCGCTGAAGAGCGGCCGGCCGGTCCGGCTGCACCAGAGCCGCTGGGACTCCGTAAGGGCCGGACTGAAGCGGCATCCGATGAAGATTACGATGCGCACCGGCACGGACGGGGAGGGCCGGCTGCTCGCGCACCAAGTGCGGATTGTGGCCGATACGGGGGCTTATGCCACGCTTGGCCCCGCGGTGTTGAACTTTGCCACCGAGCATACGATGGGCCCGTACCGGATCCCGAATGTGAAGGTAGAGGGCTATTCCGTGTACACGAACAACGGCATCTCAGGGGAGTTCCGCGGCTTCGGCGGCAACCAGGTGACCTTCGCTCTCGAAGGCCAGATCGACCGGCTGGCGGAGAAGCTCGGGATGAACCCGTGGGTGCTGCGCCGGCTCAATCTCCGGGAAGCGGACGATCTCGGCCCGCTCGGCCAGCGCATTGCGGCGACCTGCGGGGCAGAGCAGGTATGGTCGGCCATCGCAGGCTGTGCGCTTATGCAGCGCCGAGAGGGAGCGGGCGGGAGCGCTGAAGCCAACCCGCCATGGATCCGCCGGGGCATCGGCGCTTCGATCGCGATGCACGGCTCAGGACTTGGCTTCGGGCTGCCGGACTTCGGCGGCGGCCGGCTGACCTTGACGGAGGAGGGCCGGATCGAGGCTGCGTTCGGCTATGAGGAGTTCGGCCAAGGCCTGCACGCCACGCTGGAGACGATGCTGCTGGGTCACTTCGGCTGTTCGCCGGCCGATCTGTCGCTGGTGATCGGCGATACGGCGCGCGTGCCGCACAGCGGTTCGTCCACCGCCTCGCGGGCCACGACGATGATGTGGCAGGCGCTGCGGCGGATGAAGCCCGCATTCCAGGCGAAGCTGCTGGCTGCGGCCTCGGAAGTGACGGGGGTCGCAGCCAGCCTGCTGACGACCGGTCCCGGCGGCATCTGGCTGAGCGCCGCCCGGCAGGACAGCGTGCCGGACAGCGGCCAGAGCAGGACGGCGGCAGAGGCGGCCGCCGCCTTGGAAGGAGAGGATCCCCTCTCCGCGCATGGACCGTGCTGAGCTATAAGGACTTGGCCGGGCATGCCGCGCGGCCGATCCGGACCGAGAGCCAGTTTCATTTTCCGGTGACGCCGGATGCGGTGATGGGGGGGCACTTCCTCTATACGTATACAGGGGTGGCTGTCGAAGTCGAAGTGAATACGCTGACGGGCACCGTGCGCCTGCTGAACCAGCATCATGCGGTGGCTGCCGGTCCCGTGGTTAATCCGATGGGGTTCTTCGGCCAGATTGAGGGCGGCAGCTCCATGGCAGTTGGCTTCACGTTGTCCGAGGACGCCGTCATGGAGGGAGGCCGCTACGTTACGGGCAACCTCGACAGCTATCTCGTGCCGACGGTGATGGATATGCCCCGCGGGTTCTCGCTCGACGCGATCGAAGACCTGCCGGAAGACGATCCGTACGGTCCGAGGGGCATCGGCGAGGTGGGCACGGTAGCGCTCGCGCCGGCGATCGTGTCGGCGATCCGCCAGGCAGCAGGCGTCTGGGTGGAACGGCTGCCGGTGTCCAAGGAACGGCTGATCCGCGCATGGGATCCCGCAGCCGGCCCGGAAGACGGCAGCCTGCCGGGTCAAGGGCAGGGGCACAGCGCAGAAGGAGGCGAAGCCGCATGGCGGTAAATGTACAAAGCTGGCAGTGCCGCATTAACGGCACCTCTGTGGAACTCGAAGGCATCGCCCCGGCCCGGCGGGTGCTCGATATTGTCCGCGAGGACTTGGGTCTGACGGGGACCAAACGCTCCTGCGACATGGGGCGCTGCGGCGCCTGCATGGTGCTCTTGGGCGGAGCGGCGGTGAATGCCTGTCTGCTCATGGCCTACCAGTGCGCCGGCAAGGAGCTCACGACCATCGAAGGGCTGAGCGGCCCCGCGGACGAAGAGATCCAGTCGGCCTTCCTGCAGGAGGGGGCTTTCCAGTGCGGGTACTGCACGTCCGGGATGATCATGACGGTCAAAGGGCTTCTGGATTCGAATCCGGAGCCTTCGCGGGAGGAGATGGAGGAGGCCCTGTCCGGCAACCTGTGCCGCTGTACGGGCTACGGTCCCATCGTGCGGGCTGTGGAATCCGTGATCCGCTGCCGGCGGGAGTCCGGGCAGTAGGGTCCAATAGGTCTGCCAAGGTTCATCTTGCAACCAGGTCAATCGGATCACTGCCGATGGAGGGGGCTTGCGGGTCGTGGAAGGAGAGCAGCGCAAAAAAAAGGCCGGGGAGCTGCTTCGAGGCCACTGAAGAACTAACGCTTTTTCATCGGGAGTCTCATAGAAGTTACAAAAAAGACATCTGCCTCCATTTTTTTAGGGAGCAGATGTCTTTTTTAATGGCTCAAAATGGGTTTGCCCGACTCGTTTTTTCATTCTACCAGTTTCAATATCCGTTTAAGATTTACAGCGAATATGGCCATTGCACCTTGCAT
>NZ_JAQAGY010000020.1 GCF_027533645.1 Paenibacillus caseinilyticus | reverse complement strand
GTCCATGAGAGGATCCTTTTTAGTGGATTTTGGACAGTAACTACCTGACCATTCCATTATAAAGGATTTTTTTTGTTGTCTCTTAAATCTCAATATTCTGAATTTATTTATGCAACGCTAGTGATGTTAAGAGTTAGATATAAAGTAGCATTTTCTTTGCAAGTGAAACATGTTAGCCTAAAGATACCGAAAGGTATCTTTTTTATGTTTACTAAGGGAGGATGAAAATGAGTTATCAACTTGTAATTCCTGATTCGGCAATATGTCAAAAAGCGACCCATCTTGTTAAAGAGCTGTCACCTGATTTTCTCTTCAACCATTGTGGTCGTACATATCATTTTGGTGGGCTGTTAGGCCAGCGTGAGCGTATGAAGGTGGATTTGGAATTATTTTATATTGGAGCAATCATGCATGATTTGGGACTCACTCATTCATGTGACCATGGATGTTCATTCGAGCTGGATGGAGCCGCTGCTGCTGAGGAATTTCTTCTTACCCACCATTATCCAAAGGAAAAGATGGATATCGTTCGTGAAGCTATACTTTTGCATACCACTGTAGAAGCAGAATCAAAAAGTCCAGAAATCGCATTAGTCCATTTTGGGGCAGGGTTTGATGTCGGACATTTTGATATACAGGACCTGTCGTCTGAAAGAGTTCAAGAAATTTTGGAAGCATATCCTCGGTTAGGTTTTAAAAAGGCATTCACCGAAGTGATTGTAAATGATGCTAAAAGAAAGCCTGGAACTCTTTCGGACCGGTTGCTGCATTGGGGGCTTGATAAAATGATCAATGCTTCCAGATTCTCAGAGTGAACAGGTAATGGTAGGGAGGAGAGCACGATGCAGCCGGCGATAATATTCGATATGGAGGGTGGTACCCTTTTCAAACCCGCACTATACTGAATCTGTCACTTGAAGAGTTACTTGGTGATTTACGGCTTGCCGGGCTACCAACAGTGCCATTGAAGTAAGGGGTAGCGATTAGGGGATTTCCCCTGCAACAACTATGGCTGGGTTATAGTAATAGCAGGGAAGTTCCAATATGTGGTAATATTAATGGGGGAGGTGATTCGGGTGCAATGGCTGGTAGTGACAGCGGGAGTATTAAGTTTATTATTTAGTTTTACTATGACGTGGAAAAGTGATGGACTCATCCAAGCTATTCTGAATCTAATAAGCTTTACAGGGTTCATGTTTGCTATACTCAATCCTTTTAAAAATACGTTCCACAGTACGCTGTTCATTCCTGCCTTGTCCATTGCGATAATGTCCAGTATGGTCTCGCTTATTATATGGTTGAGAGCCGAAAAACAAAAAAAAGAGATACGATAGCTAAATAAAGACACCGCGGCAGCCGGCCCAAAAGCAAATGATCGGCTGCCTTTATTGCGATAACGGCAGGATATTTTGGTTATAAGCGAACTCGGCCACTAGATTTATGGTGAAATACCCCAGACAGATAATGGTCGATAACCATGCGTCTTAGAATCAGGCCTGTCGGCAAGGTCGAATAACAGGAGGGGTTGGAAGGGGTCCTTTCCGATGAATTATCAATCGGTGGCGATTCTCTATCGTCTATTATGTTAATTGTGGTAGGTATATTATCGTTAATTAATTTTCTTGTTTTTACGAAAAACAAATAATCGCTTGAAATCCGGCTTCGATGGTACGCTTGGTCCTTTTATGGGACCTCGTATTCGATGTTTTTTTTGTTGCAAATGCAATAAAGATGAGTTAAATTTAATTCACGGATATTTTTTTGTTGCAAGTGCAATAAAAATCCGTGCTAAGGAGGCAATTATGAAGGAAATTCTTCGTGAAATTGGAATGATAGCCAGGGCATTGGATTCTATAAGCAATATAGAATTTAAAGAATATGAGCTTACAAAGGGACAGTATTTGTACCTTGTGCGAATATGTGAAAACCCGGGAATCATTCAAGAAAAGTTAGCTGAGATGATAAAAGTAGACAGAACAACAGCAGCGCGTGCTATACAAAAACTTGAAATAAATGGTTTTATTGAAAAGAAACAAGATACCTATAACAAAAAAATCAAAAAACTTTTTCCAACGGAGAAGGGGGAGAAGGTTTATCCTTTTATTAAAAGAGAAAATGAGTATTCCAATACCGTTGCATTAGAAGGATTTTCCGAAAGCGAAGTAGAAACCACCTTCCATCTTCTTCAAAGAATAAGAAAAAATATAGAAAAAGACTGGGAATTTGTGAAAAAGGGAAACGAGAGAAATTATTGAGTATGTAAAATAAAAGGAGCGACAATTTTAAATGACTGCAACAATAAAAAAGTGTACCCTTGAAGATTCACGCCAGCTTCAAGAAGTTAGTTATGAAACATTTAATGAGACATTTCACCATCAGAATTCACCCGAAAATATGAATGCTTATTTGGAAAAGGCTTTTCATTTAAAACAAGTAGAAAAAGAATTGTCCGATCCTTTTTCGCAATTCTTTTTTGTTTATTTTAATGATGAAGTGGCTGGATATTTAAAGGTCAATACCGATGATGCTCAGTCTGAAGAAATGGGCGTTGAATCACTTGAAATCGAAAGGATATATATTAAAAACAAATTTCAAAAACATGGGCTTGGAAAATATCTGCTAAATAAAGCTATAGAAGTTGCAATAGACCATGAAAAAAAGAAAATCTGGCTAGGCGTATGGGAAAAAAATGAAAATGCTATTGCCTTTTATAAAAAAATGGGGTTTGTCCAAACAGGAGCCCACTCTTTCTATATGGGTGATGAAGAACAAATCGATTTTATAATGACCAGAACACTCCTCTAACATTGCACTGTACTGACACTCCACGAACGGAGAACAATATCTATTCACAGTCAGGACGAAGCTGCCGGCACACGATCGGCGGCTTCATTACGTTAAGGGCAGCTTAGCGCAACAAACCTCGAGTTACCAACGTTAAAAGAATGGGTTAATTTACCATAATGAACGGAGACGTGATAAGCTTGATACGTTGGGTGTCTTTAGGGATGGTCGTTATACTCCTGTTGAGCTGGAACTCCGTGTTGTTGGCCAAGGAAAGGCCAGTGGGGGAGATCATCGGAGAAGTAAAGATGACGGATATTGAAGCTTATGTCAATGGCAAGCAGATTCCCTCAATGAACATAGATGGCTATACGGCCGTGACGGCAGAGAACTTGCGTTACTATGGCTTTGAGGTAGCTTGGTCACCTATAGAACGAGTGCTGAATATTGTGCCAGCCGCCAATCAAGAGATACAGGGAGTCGCTGTGCTGAATGACGAACAATCCCTCCAACCTTCTTCAGGGGCACATTGGAAGAACGTGCTGTCAACGGATATTGAAGTCTTTTACGAGAATCGCCCCCTTCGCTCATACAATATTGAAGGAACGACAGCCCTCCTGCTGAACGATTTGGAACCCTTCGGAGAATTGAAGTGGGATGAGGCCAAGCGGCAAATCCGGTATACCCCCTCACTTGACTCAAATGATGCTGAACCAAGCGCGGTTGGACTGCCTGAATCGAATATAAAGCTTGAACGAGATCAGAATATCGCCATGACCATT
This sequence comes from Paenibacillus caseinilyticus, assembly GCF_027533645.1. Taxonomy (GTDB): domain Bacteria; phylum Bacillota; class Bacilli; order Paenibacillales; family NBRC-103111; genus Paenibacillus_G; species Paenibacillus_G caseinilyticus. The sequence goes on along the minus strand of NZ_JAQAGY010000020.1, from coordinate 136,941 downwards.
CAGTTTAAAGACGACGGGCAATATCTTGGAGACAAACAGATCGGATTTGTGGAAGAGGGGCTGCCGTTTTTCGAGCTGCCGTACTTTGCAGATGCATTCGGATACCAAATAACCAGGGATGGCGTAAACATCTCCGTGGATGAGGGACTGTACTCCTTTCACATCAGTCCAGGCAGTAATCAGGTCGGTACCTATTGGGGCGGACAGAGGGTGAAAACGATCCAGTTATACCGGGCGCCCCTAATGAAAAATGGAAAACTTCATTTGTTTTCAACAGACATGGAGCGACTGTTCGGATACGTCGGCTTATGGGACCAGACGAACCGCCGCCTGGATCTCCGCTATGACCATTATCTGGTGAAAGATTACGGACTTCCTCAGGAGGTGCATGGAGACCAGCTGCCCGTGCATCTGACCGTGCTCGATCCCGGGCCATTTCCTTACACGTTCTCCAGTACGCTTGGTTTATCTTTGGATAATTCAGGAGTCATTGGAAATGGGGGAGCGCTGAGCTTAGGTTATCATCTTGAGAAATATCAAGGTAAAGTCGTGGCACCCTTTGAATTACCCATTGCATTGACTGTAGGGACTAATCACATCACAGAAATAGTCAACATGGGCGAGCGTGTCCTCTATAGAGCTGCATACGACGTAAATGCCAATTTTGATTCCCTTCCTCTTGAGATCGACATCGCTAATTTTAGTTTGGACGGAAATCAACACGGCTATATTCGAACCCAAGATCCAAACTTGATCCTGACGGGGAAAGCCGCACACGGGTTCTACGTACAGGTAAGGAAATGGTCGGAAGGCAAAGGATTTCAGGACGTTAAAAAAGAAATGCAGGATATCGAAATCGATGCAGGAGGAGCGTTTGAGCTGCCTCTTTCTTTGGATCAAGGGAACGGTTTGTACTCCATTCAAATCCTCAAAACGGTACCTACTCCGCGTGGCCAGGGGTACATGAATGTAGGACACTTGTATGTGACGAGCTTAGCCAAGGAGTAAGATCCGGCTTCGGTCCCAGGCACCGGGTCTGCCTAATTCTCAGGCGATTAACTTCTTGGTGCCCACAGGATAACAGATACACCTATAATACAGATCGCGGCCCCGATCCAATCGTACATATCGGGTGTCTTCTTATCGACAAGCAAGCCCCATAGCACAGCAAGAATAACAAATACGCCTCCGTAAGCAGCGTAGACGCGCCCGAAGGACGGAAAGCTTTGTAATGTTGGGATGATGCCATACAAAATAAGAATGAGACTTCCGACAATGCCATACCAAAGTGGTTTGGATTCACGGAGCCACAGCCAGACCATATACCCCCCGCCTATTTCCGCAAGACCGGCAAGCACAAAAATAAATACAGCGAACAACACAGAGTATCCCCCTAATACGAGTCCGACTTTTCTATCTTCTCCAAGCGAAGTATAGCTCTTAGGGGAGGGCGATGTAAACGAAGAAAGGGGATTGGCTTGCAGGTCTTGGTAGGATAAGAGCTAAGCGAAGGCTTTCCTGCGAACGGATATTCAATCGAATATAACCATGATAAACTACAACTATAGGGGTTCACGCAATGATGGACGGAAATTGGAAAGCAGCCGAAAGGAGGTTGTCGGATGGCTTTGGGAAACGAAAAACCCAAAATACTCGGAAGCTATTTGAAATCCCGCCGCGAACGGATGAAACCGGATCCTGCCGACATTGTCGGCCGCTTCGGGAGAAGAAGAACGCCGGGATTGCGCAGGGAGGAGGTAGCTCATCTCGCGGGAGTAAGCATCACTTGGTATACCTGGCTGGAACAAGGCAGAGTCACCACCACCTCCAGGGAAGTCATTGAGAGTATCGGCAGAGCCTTGCAGCTGTCTCCTGAAGAACATCTTCATCTGCTTCATTTGGCCAACTACGGCGGAGAAGGGGACGCTCGTCCACAAGTTGAGGACATGAATCCAGCGCTTCAGAACATTATCGATCAATTGCACTATCCTGCAATTATCGCGAACACTCGGACTGAAGTGTTGGCGTTCAATCGGATGGCTTCCGAGATTATTGTAGATTTTGATGAAGTTCCTGCCGCGAAGCGCGTGATGACACGGTTAGTATGGATGGACCCCAGCCTGCGCAAGCAGTTGGTGAATTGGAAGGAATTCGCCGATTATACACTTGGGGTATTTCGCTCTAATTATGATCAGCAAGCGGGCGATCCTTGGTTCGAGCAATTCGTAAGGGAGCTGAGCGAGGAAAGTGAAGAGTTCCAGGCCCTATGGCGCAGGCACGAGGTTCAGCACAAGAAAGCCATACTATACACCTTTGACCATCCCGGCGCAGGCCGATTATTCTTCGAGTTAATCTCCTTTTCTCATCTTAATGGGAATCCGGGTTTCCACTGTTGTGTATTTACGCCCATCGCGGGCACCGATACCGAACTGAAATTAGCAGGGATTCGGGCATAAGCCTGTTAGTCCGAATACCTGTATCACTGCCAACAGGCTGCCTCCTTGAATGCCGAATATAATGAACTTATTCAAGAGTTCAAGGAGGGTATCGACATTGAGAGCTATGATTATCGATCGACCAGGAGGACCTGCAAATCTGCAGCTGAGGGAGAAGCCGGATTTGGAGCCGGCCCCCGGTATGCTGACCATTGACGTTGCTTACGCCGGAGTAGGCTATTTTGAAGTATTGCTGAGCCGCGGCGAATTCCAGTCCGCTTTTCCGATGCCGCTGACTCCCGGCTTGGAAGTATCGGGATACGTGCGTGCTATCGGGGAAGGCGTAGAGGGTTTCCATGTGGGTCAACCCGTTGCTTCGATGACGCTGCATGATCTCAACGGGTTTGCATCCATGGCGAATGTGCGGCCGGATCTGACGGTTCCGTTAGATCAGTTAGGAGCCGAGCTCGACTTAGCGACGGCGGCCGCCTCCATAGTCAATCTGACCACCGCTTATCTGGCGCTTAAAGACGTGTATAGAATGAGAACGGGTGACAACGTCCTCGTTCATGCGGCGGTTGGCGGGCTGGGCAGCTTCTTGGGGCAGGTGGCGAAGCGTCTGGGAGCAGGCAAGGTGCTCGGAACCGTCGGAAGCGCCGGCAAAACAAAGCTGGCCGAATCCCTCGGATATGACGAATTATTTGTCCGATCCGATTTTGTGGAGCAGACCCTGCGGGCAACCGGACAAAAAGGCGTTCATGCCGTCTTTGATCCGGTGGGAGGCAATCTGCGCAAGCAAAGCTTAGAGGTTCTTCGCCCGCTCGGACAGCTGGTTGTAGTGGGTAATGCCAGCGGGGATGAGGATGTTAACCATTCTTTTAATCAAATCTGGTTTTCCAACCATCAGTTTGCGGGCTTTACCTTAGGCGGATACAGCGACAGCAACCCGGTGGAGACCGGGAAAGCGGCGCGGGAAGCACTAGGTATGCTGGCAAGAAAAGAGATCCATGCGGAGATTCAAGGCGTATATCCTCTGGAGCATGCTGCAGAAGCTCTTTCTTTATTGGAAGAGAGGAACACGGTCGGGAAATTGGTTTTGAAAATATAAGCGGAGGCTGCCGGCACGATCGGCGGCTTTTTATGTTATGGAACAACATACCTGTTCTAATTGTTCACAGACTGTTCACTTATGAGGAGGGTGGCGCTATCTCTATAATAACAAAGGTAAACAGAAAGGATGATGGAGCTTGCCGGCAACGAAGAGAGAAGAATTTTATTTTGGATTGATGATGTGCGGTGGGATGGTATTGGGGATGATGTCTTACAACTTATTTACGAATGGATTGATCGGCACCCTGTCCGTGAAAGAAATACTTCTTCAACTGATTCTGGTCTTTATACTTGCATCCTTATTGGAGCTATGTATTGTCGGTCCCGTGGCGAAGAAGATTGCTTTTTCATTACCGTATGACAAGTCCAAGAAGGTGCTTGTCATTTTATCCCTGGCCTTTTGTATGGTCTGCGGCATGGTGCTCTGTATGTCGCTTTACGGATTGGGGACGGCTTACTTCTCAGACAAGCTGACGGGACAGTCCTTGCTTGGAAGTTACTTTTCCTTAGTATTCAAAAATTTCATTTTTGCTCTTCCGCTACAGCTGATCATTGTCGGACCGCTTGTCCGGTATGTATTCGCAAAATTCGTTAAACCAAAAGGAATGACGGAAGCAGTAAGCTAGGGCTGGGAATTCCGGCAGGGCTTGAGCGCTGAACCGTTCGGTCAATCCCAAAGCACCGCCTTCCACACGCCACTGCGGCCCCTGAGGAAGCGGTGTTTTTGGTAACTTGACCTGTATGGGATCAGGTAAAGAATGACATGGTAATTTTGGAATGACGGCTGAAGTTTTATCATAAAATATCTGTTAGGTAGACCAATGGAAGGGCGTTACGATTGGGACTGAGAGAAGAGGCATGCTGCCTAGTCGGCCTGCCTTTTTTGATGGATATAGGCAGCCTGCGGCGCCGGCCTGCGCCCTCTTAGGGATGCGGAAAATGCGGGACGGCACAGCGGCAAACGGAGATTTTTAGGGAAAGCAGGAATTAGTATTAGGTAAGATGCCAAATTTAAGGTAAGATAGGAGTAACGGTCCAGGGCATACTACTTAGTGGAAGGGAAGTTAATCGGATTTATTTATACAACAGGGGACCCGCAGAGAGATAGATTCATACAGACTACAGTTTAGGAAACGGCTTCCACTCCTTCGGGGATGCCGGGAAAGAGGGAGAAAACAAGAATGAAGATAAATCTTAACTTTACGAACAAGGGACAGGCGGCCATCGCCAACTTCAACAACGACGAGCTTCTGGAAATCTTCAGAAGATACATGAACACGCTCACGAAGAAGTATGCCGTGGATGTATTTGTTTCTTCGGAAGCCAATCAAAGCATTGTGGACGATGGGGTACTGAAGATCGAGCTGTCGAACATCGACTGTAATGTGGAGGCGTTCTTCCGGGAGCTCGGGACCGATATCAAGGTGCCGCTCAAGAAACGGATCGGCGACGGCAAGCTGGATAACGTGTTCAAAGCGGTGCAGGAAAAAAATTAATTCACGGACACCGGACCTTTTCGGAAGCGAAAAGGGATAGGAACCAGGCAAGCGTCTCTTTGCGCTCATGCGCAAACGAGGCGTTTCGTTATGGGCGCGTATAAACCATGAACACCGGCGAACGCTATGAGAAGCGCTGCGGATGAGCGCCCCGACTGGGGGCGTTTTTTGTCGTAAAAAATAGGAATATATGGGGATGGACAGGAATTCCTTCCAAAGTTAAGATGAACTATGGCATACATAAAGACAGCAAGGGGACTAATGGATATGAAAAAAGTCAGCCTGATGGCAGTCGGAATATTGGTCTTCGCGGCCGGAGTGGCCAGCGGAGCGGGTATGAACGGTGATTATAAAGGGAACCCGATCGTGAAGGTCACGGTCAATGGAAAAGAAGTCGTCAGCGAAGTTCCTGCGCAGATTATCGACGGCACCACAATGCTTCCGCTGCGGGCGATCTCGCAAGCGCTGGGGGCAGAGCAATCGAAGATTCAGTGGAAGCCCGGCACGTACTCGGTAGATATGCTGGTCCGTACTCCGGACCTTGCGCCCGCGCTCGGAAAAGAACTGGGTACGCTCTATCAGTATACGAAGGATCTCGCCGCAACCCATAAAGCGGACAAGAGTAAGGTCGTCTTCGGCACCCTGGGCAGCAGCGTTACAGTAGGAGCAGGTTCTTCGGGACCCGACAAAACGTGGTCGTACATGGTGTTCGACCGCTTCAATAAGGACATCGGTTCCGGTACGGTCCGTTATGAGAATACCGGCTTCGGCGGATATTCCACGGCCCTCCTGCTCAAGGAGAAGAAAACCGACGTCATTGCGAAGCAGAAGCTGGATCTGCTCTTCTTCGAAACCTGCCTCATCAACGACTACGGGGCCAACCTTCCCATCGAACAAACCAAGAGCAACATCAAGGAACTCATGAAACAGATCCAGACGAAGATGCCGAACACCCGGGTCGTCTTGACCTCGGCCAATCCGATCAAGAAGACGTATCCCAACAGCCAGGGTTTGACCTATGAAGATTACGTCAACCAGGTAGGGGCGTTCATCCAGGATAACGGCTGGACTTACTTTGATATTTATCACCCTTACATCGAGGAGATGAAGAAGTCCGGTCTGGAGCTGAATGATCTGCTCGCGGACGATGCGCATCCGAACGATAAGGGATACGCCATCTGGGGCAACCTGCTGCTCGATTATGTATACGGCAAGCGCTCCTAAGCGTGTGCAGAAGGCAAAAGGATAACCCAAAGAACGCCTCCGGATCCGGAGGCGTTCTTTGCGATGAGCGGGTGGTCTGCTGGCCCTTGGGCCTGCAGCGGCGGAATTACTTCACGGCCCACATCGATTCGATCTCTTCGAGCGACTTGCCCTTCGTCTCGGGAATGGAGCGCCAGGTGAAGAGGAAGGTAACGAGAGACATGACGGCGAACAGCCAGAAGGTCGGTGCCGCACCTGCGGCAGCGAGCAGCGGGGGGAAGGAGTGAGAGACGGCATAATCCGCCACCCACAGCGCCATCGTGCCGATCGCCATGGCCCTGCCCCGGATGCGGCTTGGGAAGATCTCGGAGAGCACGACCCAGAGCACCGCGCCTAGCGAGACCGCGAAGGAGGCGACATAGAGCAGAATGAAGATCAGTACAAGCGGCCCGGACGTATGGCCGGTCTGGAACGCGAAACCGATGACCGTCAGGCAGACCGTCATCGAAGCGGAGCCGACCAGAAGCAGCACTTTGCGGCCCACTTTGTCGACGAGCCACAGCGACAGCATGGTGAAGAGCAGATTGACGAAGCCGATCAGGATGGTCTGAACCAGCGAGGCATCCGTGCCGGTGCCGGCTTCCTTGAAGATAATCGGCGCGTAATACATGATGGCGTTGATGCCCGTAATCTGCTGCAGAACCGCGAGGACGACCCCGATGAACAAGGCTGCTCTCGCACCGGGCAGGAAGAGCTGCCGGAGGCTGCCGGTTTCCTCCTTGGACGAAGCCTTGATCGCGAGCACCTCCTGCCGGGCCAGCTCTTCGCCGTGGATTTTCAGCAGGGTGGTCAGCGCCTCCTGAGGCCGTCCTTGCTTGATCAGCCAGCGGGGGCTCTCCGGAACGAAGAACAGAAGAACGAGGAACAGCAGGCCCGGAACGGCGCCGGCGCCGAACATCCAGCGCCAGGCGGTCGAGACGTCCCAAGCGTCGTCGCCATAGCCGGCGATCCAGGAGTTGACGAAGTAGACGAGGAAGATACCCGTCACGATGGCGAGCTGGTTCAAAGCGACCAGCCGCCCGCGGTACTTGGCCGGGGCGATCTCCGCGTTATACAGCGGGCAGAGGGCCGACGTAATGCCGATCCCGATTCCGCCGATGATCCGGGCGATAATGTACCCGTCGAACGTATCCGGAAGAGCGGACCCGACGGTGCCTCCGATGAAGAGGAGGGCAGCGGTGATGAGCACCTTCTTGCGTCCGAACCTGTCGCCGAGCGTGCCGGAGAAGGCCGAGCCCGCGATGCAGCCGATGATAATGCTGGAGACGGCCCAACCGAGCTGGGCTTGGCTGAGGTCGAAGCGCTGCTCGAGGAACCCGAGCGCGCCGGATACCACCGCCGTATCGAAGCCGAATAATACGCCTCCGAGGGCGGCGACGATCGATACCAGCGTGACGAACAGCATGTTCGGCTGCCCGGTTTGTTGTTCCACCGGCGGCTGCTCTTCGATAGGGACTTCTATCTGACTTTCCGGTTCTTGATGGATAACGAGTGACACGGTTATTCTCCCCTTTCCATGAATCTCCAACGATTTGGAGAAGCTTCCAGAGGATTATAACACCCGTCCGAATGCCCCGGGGCGGCAACCGCCTGCACTAATCCGTCTTCTTCCTGCACTTAATTACTTAGGGGATTTACGATCCGTCACGGGAGCGGGGACTAGCACAAATTTCACTCCGGCAGCACAAAAAAGTCCATGCCTTCTTGGCATGGACTTCCCCATACAGGGGGGTTACCGTCCCTGACCCCGGTACTCCGTGGGGGTGAAGCCCGTGACTTTCTTGAACACGCGGCTGAAATAATTCGGGTCCTTGTAGCCGGCTTCGAAGCACACTTCCTTCAAGCTGAGCGTATCCGAAGCGATGAGGGCTTTGGCTTTGTCGATCCGCAGACGGGTAAGAAAGTCGATGAACGTTTCGCCGATGCCCTGCTTGAAGATTTTGCTGAGGTAGTGGGGGTTGAGATGAACGTAGTCCGCTACGTCCTCCAGCGACAGCTCCTCGGTGAAGTGCTCCTCGATATAGCTCTTCGCCCGGTCCAGCACGCTTAAAGTTTGCTCTTCGCGTTCTTCCCGGATGCGGTGCAGCGCGGAGACGACATAGGAACGGTGCAGCGGGTAGTCCTGCGGTGCCTCTTCCTGCGTGGAGGCCGGGAGGCCGCGCTCGCCCCGCTGCAGTTCGTCGAAGCGGCAGATGCGGGTATCGGGGCCCTCATAGGCGGAAGCCAGCACCGCTTGAAAGTAGGAGCGGCGCAGCCCCTCGGCCCCCCTCCCGGCCGTGCCGATGCCGACGGAGACGGGCAGGTCCAGCTGGCGCCCCACCAGGGCGCAGAGCTGCTCGCCGATCCGCTGCGTCTCCGCTTTCTGCCGGTCCCCCGGAAGATCCGGGGACTGGTGCAGAAAGAGGGCCATATGCCGGTCGATGAGGGAACTGACGATGCAGGGATGGGCGCTGCTTTTGGCAAAGGTACGGACGGTATCATGGATTTTTTTCTTGTCCCTGGTGTGGACGTTCTCCGGGAAGGCCGCCACAAGAGCGCAGCCTCCGTCCAGCGGGAACCCGAGCCACTGCGCCAGCTGCCCGCTGTCGGCGTCCGCCACCTGGTCGACCATAATCATCAAGGCCAGTTCATTCTCGGCGAGGGGAAGCAGCCGGGATACCTGGTGCCGGAGCCGGAGCTCCTCCGCCCGTTGGCGCTTCTCTCCTTCGAGCTCCCGGACGAGCGACTGCAGCGTCTCCACAACCTGCGTCCACTTGGCCGGTTTCACGATGTATTCCTTGGCGCCGAGCGACAGCGCTTCTTGGGCATAAGAGAAATAATCATACGCCGTCACGAGCACGAATTTGGCTCCGGGCAGGCGCTGTTTGATCTCCCGGAGCGCTTCGAGGCCCTGAATCCCCGGCATATTCACGTCCATCAGGATGATATGCGGGCGGTGCTCCTCGGCCCGTTCGATCGCTATCCGCCCGTTCTCCGCATGAATCACCTCGAAGACGCCCGGCATCTTATGCTCCACAATCCACTGCAGGCCTTCCCGCTCCAGCGCTTCGTCATCGGCAATCATCAGTCGGTACATGGGCAGGCTCCTCCTTGTCATCCTCTTCTCCTGCGGGTATCCGCAGGGTGATCCGCGTTCCCTGTCCGGGCCCGCTATCGATCTCGATCATATCGTCCCTGCCGTAGTACAGCGCGAGCCGCTTGAATACATTACGGGTGCCAAGGCCCGTGGAATGCTTCTTACCCTCTGAACCCTCGAGCCGGAGCAGGCTTTGCCGGACCGCTTCGTCCATGCCTGCCCCGTTGTCCGCTACGGTGACCGATACTCCGGCGGGGGTGCGTACGATGTCGAGCCGGATCACGGCCCCCTGCTCCAGATGGGCGATGCCGTGCAGGAAGGCATTCTCGACCAGAGGCTGCAGCGTCAGCGCCGGGATCCCGGTCTGAAGCGCCGCTTCATCGGCGGCGAGCTCGAAGCGGACCCTCTCGCGGAAGCGGGCCTGCTGGATCGTCACGTATTCCTTCAGATGCTGCAGCTCGTCTTGGAGGGTCACCGGGCGGTCCAGCCGGCCCAGGTTGTACCGGAGCAGATTCGACATCGAGACGATGAGATCGCTCGTCCGCTCCGCCCCTTCCAGCAGGGCGAGCTTCGAGAGTACATTGAGCGTGTTGAACAGGAAGTGCGGATGAATCTGGCTCTGCAGTGCCTGGAGCTCCAGCTCCTTCAGGAGACGGTCTTTCTCCAGGCTTTCTTTGTCGCGCTCGATCAATCCGGCCAGATCGGCCAGCATCCGCTGGAAGGCATCGGACAAGATCCCGAGCTCGTCCCCCGTGGGGGGAGGCGGTTCGGGCTGCAGATTGCCTCTTGAGATCTCGCCGGCCATGGTAACGAGGCGGCTGACCGGACCGGTAATGCTGCGGGAGATCCATACCGCGATCATGATGCTGAGCAGCGTGTTGACGGCAAAGATGCCGGCGCCCAGCCGGTTGATGCGTCCGTTCTCTTCCCGGATCTGCCGGAATACGGGCCGGTAGACGCTGAGCTCGAGATCCACAAGCCGCAGACCCTCCTCCCGGATGAACCCGGCGGTCCGCTCCGCCTCTTCATAATGAGTCAGGGCTGCGCCGGGGGCAGGCGACTGGGCGGCGGCGAGGGCCGCTTGCTCCTGCTTCAGCAGCGTATCCAGCAGATGCGTGTATTCGGTCACGCCCGAAGCCAAGGGGGAGTCTGAGGAGGCTCCGGCCAGCATGACGCGGACTCCAAGGAGATCCTCGCGGGCCGATGCCAGCTCCGCGGCGGCAGGCTCGCCCCGGTCGAGCAGGTACGTGTAGAGCCGGCTTACTTGCGCTTCGGCGGTCTGAACGGACTGCTGGTAGAGCAGAATGCGGTTCATCTGCCCGTCGTAGCTCATCTGTACGACCTTGCCGCTCTCGAAGAGAAGGTACGTTACGGTATTCATGAGGAGCACCAGCAGCGGGATGAACAGCAGCAGCTTTCTGCGGATCGTCATGGGCAGGCTCCTCCGGCGGAGGCGTCCGCGGAGTCAATCGCCTCACGCGAGTAGACCCCCGCTTCCGTGAAGTGCTCCGAGGCTACAGGCCTTCCCTGAAAATAATCATGGAGCAGGGCGACCGCTCCGTAGCCCATCTGATACGGCTGCTGGACAACTGTAGATTCGATCCGGCAGGCGGCAACGGCCTCCTTCGTCTCGGGGAGATCGTCGAACGCGAAGATGCCGAGCCCCTGCGGCCGGAGGCGGCTGGCGGCTTCCAGGGCGCCCATACCGTCGAGGGCGCTGAATCCGGCCAGATAGCCCATCTGCGGATACAGCGCCAGCAGCTCTTCCGTCTGCTGCGCCGCCTGCAGGCGGGATACGTCGGTGGAGCGCACTTCGGCGATGCGCAGCTCCGGATAGCGGGATATCACAGAGCGGAAGCCGGCGAGGCGAAGCTGCTGGCTGTAGGCCTGCGGGCTGCCGATCAGCACGCCGACGGTGCCTTCGCCCCGGGCTTTGCGCGCGAGAAGCTCGCCCATCGTCTCGCCCGCCTTCCGGTTATCCGTGCCGATATAGGCCAGCCGCCGGCTGTCCGGTTCGTCGGCATCGATAGTGATGACGGGGATGCCCTCAAGCATTGCCTTATCGATCAATGCACGGTGTGCCGGGTCGTTGATGCCTTGGATCAGCACGGCATCAGCCCTGGATGCCAGCGCCTTCTCCAGCAGGCGGATCTGCTCCTGCGGTTGAATGCGCAGCGGGCCCCGGTACTCGAGCTCCATGCCGAAGGTCTCCGCGGCTTCCCGGGCCCCGCGCTCGATCGTCCGCCAGAAGGGATTGTCCTGTACCTGTGCGATCAGGACGACATGCGGGAGGGCTTGGCCTGGCGCCCCCTTGTCTGCAGGAAGCGCCAGCTCCCGGATCCGCAGCGTAGCCAGCAGGAACTGCAGGAGCAGGCCGACCAGCAGGAGAAGCAGAACGATAATGCCAAGATTCCACAGTTTGCGAGAGAGCATGCCTTTCTCCTTTGCGTCCGAAGTAGACCCCATTATAGCAAGAAAGCGGGAAAGAGACGAAAAATAAAGCTTGCAGGTGACGTAACGTCACCCGCTATAATCGGAGTCAGGAAGCGGAGAAGGGAAAGCGAGGCTGGGTGCACAGCATGAAAGAACCACAGCAAGCCTATATGACCACCGGGCAAATGGCGAGGCGCACAGGGATGACGCTGCGTACACTGCGGTATTACGACGAGATCGGCCTGCTGAAGCCCGCGCATCATCCCGGGACGGCGGCCAGGCTGTACGGCAAGGACGATCTGATCCGGCTGCAGCGCATCCAGACGCTGAAGTATATCGGGCTGCCCCTGACGGGCATCGCACAGATTCTGTCAGCGGAGATTCTGCCCGGGGAGGATGTGCTCGCCTCGCTGCGGATGCAGAAGGAGCTGATAGGCCAGAAGATGGCTCATGTACGGTACGTGGCGAAAGCGGTCGATGAAGCGCTCGGCCTGCTGGAGCGCGGGGAGGCGGAGGAGGGCTGGGACGGCCTGACGGCGTTGATCCATACGGTCCAGACGGAAAAAGACTGGGGCGAGCAGTACCGGAGCGCCGCGCGGCTGCAGGCGAGGATCTCTCTGTACGACACCTTCAGCGCCAACCGCACCGGCTGGCACCGGTGGTTCTTCGGCCAGCTGCCGGATGTTCCGGGCCTCAAGGTGCTTGAGCTCGGGTGCGGGGATGGTACGCTGTGGCTGCGGAATAAGGAGCGCATTCCGGATTCCTGGCGCATGACGCTGACGGATCTTTCCCCCGGCATGCTGGAGGAGGCGCGGACCCGGCTGGAAGACGTACCGGGGCGCTTTCGGTTTCTGGCGGCGGACGCGGCGGATATTCCTTTTCACGAAGAAGAATTCGATATCGTCATTGCGAACCACATGCTGTACCATGTGCTGGACATTGCGCAGGCCGCCGCCCAGATGCACCGGGTGCTGAAGCCGGGAGGCGCCCTGTATGCGTCCACCATGAGCCTGCGGCATCTGAGGGAAGTGGAGCTGCTGGCGCAGGCGTTCGACCCCCGGATCGAAGTGCTGGACCCGGTGCTGGGCCGGTTCCACCTGGAGAACGGGGAGAGTGCTCTTGCGGAGCATTTTGCGGAAGTCGGGTGCCGCCGCTATGAAGATCACCTGCTGGTGGACGATGCGGAGCCGCTGATCGCTTATATCACCTCGACCCCCATGAACGCGAAGGAGCTTCTGGTCGGCCCCGCCCTGGAGGGGTTTCGGGAGGAACTGCAGCACCGCTTAGCACGCGAAGGAAGCATTTATATTACGAAGGATACGGGGTATTTTTGGGCCGTGAAGTCCTAAAATCCTGAAAATCCCATTGGGAAGGGCAGAGGAGAGGAAGAGAATGAATCCACGCATTGCAATCGAGAAGGAAGAAGTGCTCTCAGACAACTGGTACGTGCTAAAAAAGCTGACCTACCGGTATCAGCGCAGCGACGGGACCTGGGAAACGCAGGTGAGGGAAGCTTATGACAGGGGGAACGGCGCAGCCATCCTGCTCTACGATCCGGACCGGGGCACGGTGGTGCTCACACGGCAGTTCCGGATGCCGACGTATCTCAACGGCAACGAGAGCGGCATGCTCATCGAAGCCTGCGCGGGCCTGCTGGACGGACAAGCTCCGGACGACTGCATCCGCCGGGAAGCGGAGGAAGAGACGGGCTACCGGGTGAGGAACGTGCGGAAGCTGGGCGAAGCCTATATGTCGCCGGGCTCCGTGACGGAGATCCTGCACCTGTACGCGGCGCAGTATGCTCCTCATATGCAGACCGGCAGCGGCGGGGGGCTGGCCGAGGAGCAGGAGAATATCGAGGTGCTGGAGCTTCCGTTCGCAGCTGCGCTGGCGATGATCGAATCCGGCGAGATCCGCGACGCCAAGACGATCATGCTCCTGCAATATGCGCAGCTTCAAGGGCTGCTGGACGGGCCGGCTGCCAAGGTGCAGCAGATTCTTGTCGCCGGGCCGTACCGCTCGAACACCGGCGATGATCCGGAGCGGATCGATGCGAACCTGCGGGCCATGAACGAGACGGCTCTGCGCGTCTACGAGCTCGGGCATCTGCCGCTGCTCGGCGAATGGGCGGCACTGCCGCTGATGGAGACGGCTGGCTCGCAGACCCGCGGGGATGCGATCTGGGACCGGATGTTCCACCCGTCGGCCCTGCGGCTCTTGTCCTGCTGCGACGCCGTGCTCCGGATCGGCGGGCCGTCCGAGGGCGCAGATGAGATGGTAAGGGCTGCCGAGGCGGCGGGGAAGAGCGTCTACCGCAGCCTCGGTGAGATCCCGGCCGTGGGATGAGATGACACACGAAGAAGGGCGACCGCTGCCGGTTGCCCCCTTTTTATTAAATGAGCGCGCCTAGCCAAGCTAGGCGCAACGAGCCGGCGTACATGGACGACGGGGACTCCGAAGTACCGCCGTAGTTTGCCTGTGAGACTTGCGGAGGAAAGAGGTATCCGGAGGTTTACAAAGGTATTCATGGCTGTGAATACCGAATCACGGATCGCTTGAAAGAAGTGGGAGTAAGCGTAGAAGAGTAAAAGGGATGGGTATGGGTGGAAGAGCGTAGCGTCCGCTTTTAAAGTCAAGTGCCAACCCCATACCCATCCCTCCCCACGCACAAACGTTTGGGACAGGCACGCGAAAGGACCGTCCGGGCATCCGGACGGTTTACTTAAAATGATGATGTGCTGCAAACAGGTCAGTACAGCTCCTCATCTTCACTGGGCTCAGGTTCGGGGGACGTGATCCCCTCGATCAGCACATACAGAAAGAACACGACCGTCAAAGCGATAAGGAAATTCACATTCCAATACACGGAGTTCAAGGGCATCCTGCGTCATCCTCCTTGTGATGGATTCGATTCGGGGGCTGTTCGTTATACCACTTTATTACCCTCGAATGCAAAGAATGCGACGGGTTGCCGGAAGTTTTTTTTGAACCAGGAACAGGGAGGCTAGGGGGCAGGCGGGCTTCGGGGTTTTTGAGACAGGCCAATTGGGTAAATATCCAAGAGAGTAAATGATAAAGGGCAGGAAATAAACACCTTTTGTAGGAATTTGATTCACATTCTGAAAGGATGGTGGCGGCCATGAACATTTGCACCTGGATCTATTGCGATGGAGTCCATGAAGAAAGCGACTATCCCCAAGTCGGGCATCGATCATTCAGCCGGAAATTTCAGGAAGTCTACTGGAGATGCGTAGCCGTATTCTTTGCGACAAGCCGTCGTATGAATCCTACGGCCCGCCATCTGCTCTACACCAATGCCTCCGAGATTCCAAGCGTCGACGGGTTCGACTTGAACGGATTTCTGAGAGAGCGGCTCGGAGTGGAAGTGGTGCGGATGGAGCTGACCTACCGTACGCCGCCGGGATATTACGGCTCCTGGAAGAACCAGTTCTACCTCTTCGATATCCTGAAGAGCATTGCGGCAGCGGAGGAAGACGACACCGAGCCTTATCTTGTGCTCGATTCGGATTGTGTCTGGCTTCGCAGCGCCGGGGAGATCGAGAAGGCGATCGGGCGCCACGGGCTGCTGACGATGACGGCGGATGTCGACCATGATACGGAATTCGTGATGAACGGGCTGAGCCGCCGCCAGATGAAGGGGCTCTATGAAGAGCTGCTGGGCCATCCTCTGCCGGGGATTCCTTACTACTACGGAGGGGAGTGGTTCGCGGCGAATGCCGGAGAGTTCCGCAGGGTGATGGCAGAGCTCGGCGGGGTATGGGAGCAATCCATGCAGCGATTTGCCGGGGGCAAGGCGAAGTTCAATGAAGAGGCGCAGATGCTCAGCTACGTGTACGACAAGCTGGGATATGAGAGCCGGACGGCCAACGTCTTCATCAAGCGGATCTGGACGCAGCTGACGGGCTTCAATAATGTCGAAGAGCAGGACAGGCAGCTGACCCTCTGGCATCTGCCTTCCGAGAAGAAGCTGGGCATTGCGAGATTATATGCCGAGGTGATCCGGGAGGAGTCCGCATTCTGGCAGACGGACGGGGGAGCGGCGTATGTCGATTATATGGCCGCAGTGATGGGGGTGCCGAAGCGGAGCGTGGCGAAGACGCTGAAGGATGCCCGCGCGCTGATCTTTCATAAGCTGCTTCAGCGGGTGAACTGAACGGAGGGAGGCAAGGCCTTCCACCGCCCCAAAAGAAACCCCGCCGCAGGTCCGGGACCTGGGCGGGGGATTAGGGTTCATAAGCGGGGTTATTCGCCTGTGCATTCTAATAAAGGTCGTCGAGATCCTCCTGTACGTCCTCCCGCTCCGGCGGAACACGCCGGACAAAGTAGACGGCGGATGCGATGCCTAGCCCGATCATGATCGCAATCGGCCATACGCTCATCGAATTCCCGCTCTCCATGCTGAGTGATCCGATTCGGGAATCGGGGACAGGGTCAGCATAATGGAAAAGTAGCGGATGCAAAAAGAGCTGTTGAGGATCAAGGGAACGGTGTCTTCCTTTCGCAGGGAGGATGATATACTCTAGTTGAAATCAGTATAGCACCGCCGTACATCACAATGGCTAAAGATTATCTAAATTTTAAGATAATGCAGCGACTGGGCGCTGGACGTCTTGACAATCCATAACTGTATCCATTAATATTACAGTCATAAGCGCGGCATGATTCTCCTGCAGGTCCCGAGGCCCGGGCGACGGGGAAAGCGGCCCTTTGGTTTGACACAAATGTAATTATTATTATTACAGTTAAGGGATCGTTCCCTATTCGGTGAAGGGCGGTGCAGGATATGTTGAAATTCGAAGAAGGCCAGTGGGTGCAAGGAAGAACGGCTGAGGGTGGATTGATTCATGGCTACGTGGACTCGGTCGACCGGTGGGAGCGTATCGTGAAGATCCACGTGGTGAATTCGGATCAAGTGGATATGATAGGTAAGCGTGTGGCCGTACGCGAGTCCTGGTTGAAGCCACTGCCTGCAAGCAAGCTGGGAGCGGAAGGGGAAGTGCGGAGCGTCATCGATCTGGCCTTGTCGACCCGGGACCGCGATTGGTTCATGGAGCTGTCCTCCCTGCTGGAGGGCAGCGGCGGCCGGGAACCGGACCGGAAGGCGCCGCCTGCCGCCTCCTCCTCGCCGGAGTCCACTACGCTCACCCGCTGAGACGGCATCTCCTGCGAGTTCATGCCCCCGAGTGATCCTCAACAATCAAGATACGGAGTGATGAAATTAATGAGCCCGAACGTGAAACCGAACCTGAAACGATTGTTTGAATCCTATACACTGGGCGGAAGCCTGCAGCTCAAGAACCGCATCGTCATGGCGCCGATGACCAACTTCGCCTCGAACGAAGACGGCACGGTATCCGAGTCGGAGCTGGAGTATTACGCCCGCCGCTCGGGCGGCCCAGGTCTGGTTATTACAGCCTGCACCTATGTAACGCCGAACGGCAAAGGCTTCCCGGGCGAGTTCGCCGGCGATTCCGACGCCATGATTCCGAGCCTGCGGTCACTCGCTGACACCATCAAAGGAAAGGGAGCGAGAGCGGTCCTGCAGATCTTCCACGCCGGGCGCCTGGCTCCTCCGAACCTCGTCCCGGATGAGGATGTGGTCAGCGCAAGCGCGGTGGAAGCCGAGCAGAATCCGGGCGTGACGCCGCGGGCTCTGACCGAGGAAGAGATCCTGTCGATCATCCGCGGCTTCGGCGAGACGACCCGCCGGGCGATCGAAGCAGGCTATGACGGCGTCGAGATTCACGGCGCCAACGGGTATCTTATCCAGCAGTTCTTCTCTCCGCATTCGAACCGCAGGGAAGACCGCTGGGGCGGCGATGCCGCTGCCCGTCTGGCCTTCCCGCTGGCGGTCCTGCAGGAGGTCAAGCGCGTCGTGGCGGAGCATGCCAAGCAGCCGTTCATCGTAGGCTACCGGTTCTCGCCGGAAGAGGCCGAGACGCCGGGCATTACGATGGAGGATACGTTCGTCCTCGTGGACGCCCTGACGGAAGAAGGACTGGACTACCTGCATATCTCGCTGATGGACTTCCGCTCGGAGCCGCGCCGCGGCGCCGATGCGTCGAAGACCCGTCTCGAGTGGGTACAGGAGCGGATCGGCGGCAAGGTGCCTCTGATCGGCGTAGGCTCCATCCATCGGCCGGAGGAAGCCGCCGAGGTGCTGGAGAAAGGTGTACCGCTGGTAGCGATCGGCCGGGAGCTTATCATGGAGCCCGACTGGGTCGAGAAGACCGAGGGCGGCCGGGAAGCGGAGATCCGCTCGACGCTGAGCAAGCGGGACCAGGCGGTGCTTGTGATCCCGGATGGTCTCTGGCAGGCGGCTGTAAATGCGCCGGGCTGGTTCCCGGTAGTCGATTAAGCGAAGCGGATCCGGGCATAGGGTAGATCCCAGAGCAGTCTCATAGGCAGTCCCAATAAGCGATCCCCATAGGCCTAGGCCTATGGGGATTTTGGCTTTGGCGGCAGTACCTTGGCTGAGGGGCCCGCGGAGGTCCCGGCCTTGCTTGCTGGTTTCGCTGGGATTAACACTCTGTTAGGGATGTTTAGTCTTCGTTATTTCGGCAGGGCCGAGGGTACAGTAATCTAATAGAGGAAGCCGCAAGAGGCAGTGGAGGAATGGATATGACCAGTTGCACCAGAAGCCGGGTACGCCGGGGAGCCGCCGCAGGAGCTTTGCTTGTGCTTGTATTACTAGGCTTAGCAGGCTGCGAAGGAGATACACAGGAGAAGGCGGCGGGAGGAGCCGCCAGGCCCTTCGAGGGCAAGAGCCTTACCTTGATCACCGCCAACCACCCGTGGGCCGATGAGATCAAGCCGCTTCTGCCGGCATTCGAGGAGGCCACGGGGATGAGCGTGCTCATCCAGTCCCACTTCGAAGACCAGCTGACCCAGAAGCTTACGGTGCAATTCACGTCGGGGGCCGAGAAGCCGGACGTTTTCATGTACCGTCCCCTGCAGGAGGGCAAATATTTTTACCGCAGCGGCTGGCTGCAGCCGCTGGACGACTATGCGAACCGGGATGCCGGGTATGGCCTCGATGACTTCTCCGCTCAAGCCATCCGCTCGGCGACGGTGGATGGCAAGCTGGCCGGCATCCCGGTTATTACGGAGCAGGGGATTCTGTATTACCGCAAGGACCTGCTGGAGAAGGCGGGGCTTCGTGTACCGCAGACCATAGGGGAGCTGACCGAGGCCGCCCGCAGATTGCACGATCCGGAGCACGGCATGTATGGCTTCGTCGCGAGGGGCCAGCGTTCGCCGCTGGTGACCCAGGTCTCTTCTTTCCTGTATTCGGAAGGGGGCGACTTTATCGTGGACGGCCGGGCGGCGATTAACAGCCCCCAAGCGCTCAAGGCGTTCACTTCCTACGGCACGCTTCTGCGGGAGTATGGGCCGCCTGGGGTCATCCATATGTCCTGGCCGCAGGCGAGCCGCCTGTTCGCCTCCGGGCAGGCCGCTTTCTACATCGATGCGAATTCGATCTACCGCAGCGTGCTCGACCCGGCGCAATCCCAGGTGGAGGACAGCGTGGGCTACGCCCCGTTCCCGGCCGGAGACGCGGGGCCGAAGACATACAGCATCACCTCGTGGGGACTCGCGATGAACCCGAAGACCCCGGACCCCGAGGCCGCCTGGGCCTTCATCGCCTGGGCGACCAGCCGCGAGACGGTGCTCCACACTCAGCAGAAGGGCAACCCGGGGGCCCGCCGTTCCGTATGGGCGCATCCTGAAGGGACGAAGGGGTTCCCGGCGGAGCTGGTTCAAGCGATCCAAGGCAGCATCCGGGACGGAGTGGATCATGACCGGCCTGCGACGAGCGATGTGGCAGGAGCAAGGGAGGCGGTCGGGGAGATCGTCCAGCGGATCATGAGCGGCGAGACGGATATCGGTCAGACGGCGGACCGGGCCAATGCCGCCCTGCAGGCGATCATCGACAAAGAAGCGGGGATGAAGGCGGGGATGAAGCCATGAAGGGCCGGAAGACTCCCCTCCGGAACCGAAACCGGATGACGCTATTCGGCCGGATGCTCCTTACCCTGGTGCTGCTCCTGGTCCCGGTGCTGCTCTTGTACGGACACTCGAACCGGATCGCCACCGGGGTAGTGGAAGAGCAGCTGAGGTCATCGAATCTCAATCAATTGTCATTCTTTCTCTATCAGCTCGACGGCCATATCGAGAATCTGTCGATGCTGCCCGTGGTGCTGGGACATGATCCTTATGTGCGTGAG
Organism: Paenibacillus caseinilyticus; assembly: GCF_027533645.1. GTDB lineage: Bacteria > Bacillota > Bacilli > Paenibacillales > NBRC-103111 > Paenibacillus_G > Paenibacillus_G caseinilyticus. The sequence goes on along the minus strand of NZ_JAQAGY010000020.1, from coordinate 116,879 downwards.
TTCATCGAAGGCGGGGAGAACGGCACGGAAGGCAGCCGGCTGAAGGCGGAATCCCGAGTGACGGAGAAGCTGGGTCTGCAGAGCGTATCGAGCTCCTGGTCCAATGACGTTACGTTCGTGATTCCGTCACGGAAAACCGTGTTCTCCTCGAACATTTTCATCAATGGGAGCGGAGACTGGCCTTGGGAAGCAGAGATTCGCAAGAAGTGGACGTACGGCGAAGACGAATCGCGGGGCCGGCGGGTCCCTACCTTCTACCGGGAGATCGTGGAACCGGCGGGAGCCCGGACGGCCTCGGCAGCCGACTCGCTCTTCCAGGTAGGCTTCCCCGCCCAGAATATCAGCGACCTGCTCGATATCTACAAGAAAGATAAGAGCAACGACCCGTTTCTGTATCACAAGGACCATCCCCCGATCTGGAACAGTACGCCGTCACGGGAGGTTATGGATTCGATCATCCGCGATGTGCTTTCCGGGCCGCTGCCGGATGCCGGACAGCGCACGGTGGAGATCCAGGGGGAAGCGTACCTGGTCAGCTATGTGAAGTCACGGCAGCTCGGCTGGTATCTGGTGGATTATGTGCCGCTAGAGAAGGTTCTGGCGCCGATCGCGAGCGCACGCAGCTGGTTCTACGGTGCGGCGGCCGTCCTGCTGGCCGCCGGTGCAGCCGCTTCCTATCTGCTGTACCGCAATGTCCAGCTGCCGATCCGGAATCTGATCCGCGGCGTCCGCCGGATGAAGGAGGGGGATCTCTCCTCGCGGATCGCGTACCGCGCGGACAACGAGTTCGACGATCTGATTGGACACTATAACGAGATGGCCGAGCAGATACAGCGCCTGATCGAAGACGTCTACACGGAGAAGCTCCGTTCCCGGGAAGCGACGCTGAAGCAGCTGCAGTCGCAGATCAATCCGCACTTTTTGTATAACTCGCTGTTCTTCATCATCAATTCCGCCATGCTCGATGACCGGGACAGCGTCACGGCGATGGCCCACCATCTGGCGGAGTATTACCGGTATACGACAAGGGTGGAGAACCAGCAGGTCACCCTGAGAGACGAGCTGGAGCTCGTAGGGCATTACCTCAGCATTCACCATCTGCGCATGCACCGGCTCGAGTATACGGTCCAGGTGCCTGAGGAGATGATGGGCGAGCCCGTACCCCGGCTGCTGCTGCAGCCGATCGTGGAGAATGCGGTCGTCCACGGGATCGAAGCCCGGGCCGGAGGAGGCGCGATCTGGATCACCGGGGAGCAGGATGGGGAGTACAACCGCATGATCGTCGAAGACAACGGCGCGGCTCTGACGGAAGCGAAGCTCCGGGAGATGAAAGCGGGACTACAGGAGGAGGAGGCGGGAGACATGGGATGCGGGACGTGGAATGTGCACCGCCGGCTCCAGATGGGGTTCGGGGAGGGCGCCGGCCTGACCTTCGAGCCCGCTGCCGGCGGGGGGCTCCGGGCCATTCTGGTGTGGAACCGTACGCCCAGGCTCCATATGAAGGCGCAGGAGGAAGGAGGGGATGCGGATGGCACAGCTGCTCATCGTGGATGACGAAGCGCATGTGGTGGACCGGTTCGCGGCGACGATCGACTGGAAGGGGAACGGCGTAGAGCACGTCTACAAAGCTTACTCCGGCCCGGAAGCGGTAGAACTGCTCGAGCAGTTCTCCATCGATATCGTCATTACGGATATCAAGATGCCCGGCATGAGCGGGCTGGAGCTCATCGCACAGATCCGCAGGCGGTGGCCGAAGACCAAGTGCGTGCTGCTCTCGGGCTACTCCGACTTTAATTATGCTAAGGAGGCCATCCTATACCAGACGGAGGATTATCTGCTGAAGCCCGTGAAGGAGGAGGATCTGCTCACGGCAGTCCGGCGGGTGCTGGCCAAGCTCCGCAGCGAGTGGGAGCAGGTCATCTCCCTCCAGCGCATGACCTATACGCTGAAGGAGAACCTTCCCCTGCTGCGCGCCAACCTGCTGCACGATCTGCTCCAAGGGAGGCGCTGGACTGCCTCCGTGCTGCTCGGCAAAATGGCGGCGCTCGGACTCCCGGAGTTCACAGGCTGCACCTTCGACCTCATGATGATCCGGCTTGAAGAGCCCTTCGGTCAGAGGGATTCCCAGGATCTCTACTGGGTGGAATATGCCGTGGGCAATATGGCGGAGGAGCTGTTCGGGGGCCGGTATACAATCTGGCATACGAAGGACGCCCATGATTATCTCGTGTTCGTCATGGCGCCGCGGCCGGGAGAAGCGGGGAGGGAGGACGGCGGGGAGGGGGAGAATCCCGATCCTCTGTGGTTCGAACGGACGGCCGCCTCCCTGCAGACGGCGGTAAGCACGTACCTCGGAGGCCGCATCTCCATCCTGGTAGGCTCCCGCGGCCGCTTCCCGGAAGAGGTTCCGACGCTGTACAACCGGTCGGTAGCGGCCTTTCGCAGACGAATCGGCAGCGAACGGGAGCTCTTCACCCGGCTGGAGGACGACCCCCAGCCCCAGGAGATCCGCTCGCTGCAGAGCCTCTATGAGCCTCCCGCGCTCATCCATCTGCTTGAAGCGGCACGGTGGGACGAGATCGAAGAGAAGCTGCGGGCGATCTTCGGCGTCATGGAAGCGGAAGGGTCCGATACGCAGGAGCATGTGCTCGAGGTCTACTTCACGATCGCTTCGGCCTACGCCTACATCGCGCATAAGAACGGACGGCCGCTGTCCGCGCTGATCGGCGAAGACTTCGACCGGATGGCGGAGGGCGAGCCCTTCCGCTCCGCCGGCGCCTTGAAGGAGTGGACGCTCCGTGCGCTCGGGCGGATCCGCGGGGACATGGAGCAGGAGACGCGGGATTCGCGGACCTCCCTGATCCGGCGGATTCAGGCCTTCACGCAGGAGCGGCTGGACCGCGACGTGTCCCTGCAGACCGTAGCTGACCATGTGCGGCGCCACCCGGTCTACGTCTCCAAGATCTACAAGCTGGAGACCGGGGAGAATCTCAGCGATTATGTGAACCGGGTCCGGATGGAGAAGGCGGAATACCTGCTGAAGACCTCTCCGGACAAAATCTATGAGATTGCGGAGAGGCTGGGGTACCTGCGGCCGCATTCGTTCAATCACGCATTCAAAAAAACATTCGGGATGACGCCCCAGGAATACAGGGAGCGGCATACGTAAGCGAAGCGGGTGGAGGATGAAGCCGCCCTCCGCGTCATTCCGGGGAATCCCAATCACACATAGGAGGTTGACCCTCATGCTGTTATTTATCGTGCTGGCGGGGATCGCGGCGCTGCTGCTGCTGATTACCGTCGTGAAACTCAATCCGTTCGTCTCCTTGATCGTTACCGCGATCGGTGTAGGTCTGGCTGCCGGCATGCCGCTGTTCGCGGTAGACAAAACGCCGGGCATTATCGATTCCATCAAGACCGGGATGGGCAACACGCTCGGCTTCCTGGCGATTGTGCTGGCGCTCGGTACGATGCTCGGCAAAATGATGGCGGAGTCCGGCGGTGCCGAACGGATCGCGAAGACCCTCATCGGCTTGTTCGGCGTACGCAACGTCCACTGGGCGATGATGTTCGTCGCATTCATCGTCGGTATCCCCGTGTTCTTCCAGGTCGGGTTCGTCCTGCTGATTCCGCTTGTCTTCACGATCGCCAGACAAACGGGCGTATCGCTGGTAAAGATCGGCGTGCCGCTGGTCGCGGGGTTGTCCGTGGTTCACGGCCTTGTGCCGCCGCATCCGGCGGCGATGGCTGCAGTCGATATCTTCAAAGCGGACGTGGGCCGCACGATCTTGTACTCTCTGATCGTCGGACTTCCGACTGCGATCCTGGCCGGTCCCCTCTACGGCAACTGGATCGGCAGCAAGATACATAAGGAAATTCCGAAGGAGATGGGCGAGCAGCTGACGGAGAACGCCACTGCCAAGGAACTGCCCGGCTTCTGGAACACCGTCTTCACGATCCTGGTACCCGTCTTCCTGATGCTTATCGCTACGATCGCCGACCTGTTCCTCCCGAAGGGCACGACGCTCTTCCAAGCGTTCAAGTTCCTCGGGGATCCGGTCGTTGCGCTTCTGATCGCTACGGTCTACTCGTTCTTCAGCCTCGGCTATGCGAGAGGAGTCTCCCGCGAGAAGGTGCTGAAATTCTCGAACGACTGTCTGGCGCCGACGGCGACCATTCTGCTCGTGATCGGCGCAGGCGGCGCGTTCAACCGGGTGCTGCTCGATTCAGGCATCGGGAACTATATCGCGGAGCTCGCGAAGGCCTCTGAGATCTCGCCGATTCTCCTCGGCTGGGGCATCGCGGCTATGATCCGGGTCGCTACCGGTTCCGCTACGGTCTCCATGATGACGGCAGCGGGTATCGTCGCTCCGATTGCGGCATCGATGCCGGGCGTCAGTCCCGAGCTGCTCGTGCTTGCGACGGGGGCGGGGTCGCTGATCCTCTCGCACGTCAACGATTCGGGCTTCTGGCTCATCAAAGAATATTTTGGCATGACCGTCAAAGAAACGCTGCTGACCTGGACGGCGCTCGAGACGATCATCTCGGTAGCTGCCCTTGCCTTGATCATGGCGTTGAATCTATTCGTTTAATTCAAAGTTGGGTATATATAGAGAACGGGAATGTTCGGAAGGAGCACGAAGAGAAATGAAACTGGGATTAGTGGGACTCGGTAAAATGGGCTTGCAGCTCTCTTACAATCTGCTGGAGCACGGCCACGAAGTGACGGCCTATGATGTGAACGCCTCAGCGGCCCTACAGGCTTTGCAGGCTGGGGCGGCAGGCGCCGCCTCCCTGCGGGAGCTGGCAGAGCGGCTGAGTGCGCCGCGGGTGATCTGGCTGATGGTGCCGGCCGGTGAGCTTACGGAGAAGGTGATCGGTGAGCTGGCGCCTCACCTCTCTCCCGGGGATATCGTGCTCGACGGCGGCAACTCGCACTACAAGGACTCGGTACGCCGGGCGGGCGAGCTCCGGGAGAAGGGAATCTTCTTCCTCGATGTCGGGACGAGCGGCGGGACTGAAGGGGCCCGGCACGGCATCTGCGCCATGGTGGGCGGCGATCCGGAAGCGTTCCGTACCGTAGAACCGCTGTTCCGCGGCATCAGCGTCGAGAACGGCTGGCTGTATGCGGGAGAGAGCGGCAGCGGGCATTTCCTGAAGATGATTCACAACGGCATCGAATACGGGATGATGCAGTCGATCGCGGAAGGCTTCGAACTCCTCGAGAAGAGTCCCTATGACTTCGACTTCGAAGGCGTGGCCCGGGTGTGGAACCATGGGTCGGTGATCCGCTCGTGGCTCATGGAGCTCACGGAGCGGGCCTTCTCGAAGGACCCGGGCCTCAGCGGACTGAGAGGGGTAGCCCACTCTTCGGGCGAAGGACGATGGACAGTGGAGACCGCGCTCGATTACGGGGCGGCCGCGCCGGTCATCGCCTTGTCCCTGATGATGCGCTATCGTTCGCAGGAGGAAGATACCTTCTCGGGCAAGGTGGTGGCTGCCCTGCGCAACGAATTCGGCGGCCACGCCGTTGTACGCCCTTGAAGGATAGCGGGAGGAGGAAAGCCTTGTGACCAAGAAATATGTCATCGGCGTCGATATCGGGACGACGAGCACGAAGTCCGTCCTCTTCAACACGGAAGGGGTTCTGATCGCAAGCCATAACATTGAGTATCCGCTCCACTCGCCGAAGCCGGCGATTGCGGAGCAGGATCCGGACGAGATCTTCCGCGCCGTAACGGCTACGGTCAAATATGCGGTGCAGAAGAGCGGCATCCTGCCAAGCGACCTGCTCTGCGTGTCGTTCAGCTCGGCCATGCACAGTGTGATTGCCGTGGATGCCGCCGGCCAGCCGCTGACGAAGTGCATCACCTGGGCGGATAACCGGAGCGCGGCCTGGACGGAGCGGATCCGCGGGGAGATGAACGGCCACCAGATCTACCTGCGCACCGGTACGCCGCTGCATCCAATGTCGCCGCTCTCCAAGCTGACGTGGCTGCGGCATGCCGAGCCGGATCTCTTCGGCCGGACGCACAAGTTCATCTCGATCAAGGAATATGTCTTCTTCCGGCTGTTCGGCCGGTACGTGATCGACTATTCCATCGCCTCGGCTACGGGCTTGTTCAATCTTGCTGCGCTGGCTTGGGATGAGGAGGCTCTGGACGTGGCCGGCGTGACGCCTGAGCGTCTCTCGGAACCGGTGCCGACAACGTATTCCCTCTCCGGCCTGCCGGCGGAATGGGCTTCCGAGATGGGGGTTCCCGCCGATTTTCCGTTCGTCGTCGGAGCGAGCGACGGCGTCCTGTCGAACCTCGGTGTCGGTGCGATCGCTCCGGGGACCGTGGCGGTGACGATCGGCACGAGCGGCGCCATCCGCAGCGTCACGGACCGGCCGGTGACCGATCCGAAGGGGCGGATCTTCTGCTATGCCCTGACGGACAAGCACTGGGTGATCGGCGGCCCCGTCAACAACGGAGGGATGATCTTCCGCTGGGTCCGCGACCAGCTCTGCGTCTCCGAGATGGAGACCGCCGCCCTGCTCGGCAAGGACCCTTACGAGGTGCTCACGGAGATCGCCTCCCGGGTGAAGCCGGGCGCGGACGGCCTGATCTTCCACCCGTACCTGGCAGGCGAGCGGGCGCCGCTGTGGGATGCCAATGCCCGGGGATCCTTCTTCGGGCTCGGCCTGCACCACAAGAAGCAGCACATGATCCGGGCGGTGCTCGAAGGGGTCATCTACAACCTCTATTCCGTCTTCTTGGCGCTGCAAGAGCTCATAGGCCAGCCGAACCGCATTCAGGCGACCGGCGGCTTCGCCCGCTCGGAGCTGTGGCGCCAGATGATGGCCGACATCTTCGACCAAGAGGTGCACGTGCCCGTCAGCGTCGAGAGCTCGTGCCTCGGCGCCGTCGTCCTCGGCATGTACGGGCTCGGCGAGATCGACTCGCTTGAGGCCGTGTCGGGTATGGTCGGAGGCTCCCACCGTCATACGCCGAACCCGGAGAACGTGCCGGCTTATCAGGAGCTGAGCCGCATCTATGTGCGGTTATCGCGGCTGCTCAAGGAAGAGTACGGCCATATTGCCGCCTTCCAGAAGAAATGGATGTAATGCGCTGTGCGGCGCTGCTGTGTAAGTGCTGGACCCCCAAGGCTGTCAGCCGATTCCCCCGAGGAATCGCTGGCAGCCTTTTTGTTCATGGGGCCGCAGAACTTGCCCATGCCGCTGTTCCGTTCACGGTGGTATCCCTTCCGCTCCGCTTCGGAGCCCGCTCCTTGATTGGGTCCGCACCCGTATGAAGGGGGAATCCAAGGGAACAATACCTGTGTTCGAAGGGTATTGGAGGTGAAGAAACTAGTGACGCCGAACCGCTTGGCACCGCACGAATCGCTGGAGATTCATGAGCTGCTGAACTTTAAGACATTGTGCCTGACCAAATCTAAAATGATGCAGGGCCTCGTGTTCGATAAGGACCTGAAGGCCCTGATGCAGAAGGATGTCGAGCAGTCCGTGCAGGCCATTCAAGAGCTGCAGGGCCTTTATGTGAATGCCCCCTTTGCTCCCGTCCATTCGATTACTCAATAAAATTACGGCCCTACTTAGAAGGAGGAGACCGGACATGGAAGATTATCTTGATCCCCGCAACTCGGAGGGGATGCCGAAGATGGCGGACAGCATGTTCGCGCTCGATTTTTTGATGGCGGCGAAGAACGGCGTGCACAGCTATGCCGTCGCGCTGACCGAGTGCATCACGCCGGAAGCCCGTGCCGTTGTCCGGAGCCAGCTCAATCAGGCGCTGGCGCTGCATGAGGAGATTTCGCTGCTCATGCTGGACAAGGGCTGGCTGCATGTATACAACCTGCCGGAGCAGCACGAGATGGACATGAGATCGGCCCAAACGACGGTTCAGATTGCCGGTTTGCAGCTGTTCCCCGAAGATACATCGCGGCAAGGCATGTTCGCCACACCCAATAAATAATATCGGAGGAACGCCGTCATGAAAGCCGTTACGTATCAAGGCATTAAGAATATCGAGGTCAAGGAGGTCGCCGACCCGAAGATCGAGAAGCCGGATGATATGATCATCCGGCTGACGGCTACGGCCATCTGCGGATCCGATCTGCATCTCATTCACGGCATGATCCCGAATATGCCGACGGATTTCATCATCGGCCACGAGCCGCTCGGGATCGTGGAGGAAGTGGGTCCGGAAGTGACCAAGGTCAAGAAGGGCGACCGGGTGATCATTCCGTTCAACGTCGCCTGCGGCCACTGTCACTACTGCACGCACGAGCTCGAGAGCCAGTGCGACAATTCGAATCCGCACGGGGACATGGGCGGATTCCTCGGGTATTCGGAGACGACGGGCGGATATGCGGGCGGCCAAGCGGAGTATCTGCGGGTCCCCTATGCGAACTTCTCCTCGTTCAAGATACCGGAGAGCAACGAAGTGGAGGATGAGAAGCTCGTCGTGATCGCCGATGCCATGTCGACCGGCTTCTGGTCCGTAGACAATGCGGGCGTCAAGCCGGGGGATACCGTCATTGTGCTGGGCTGCGGTCCCGTAGGCTTGTTCGCCCAGAAGTTCGCCTGGCTGAAGGGGGCGGGGCGGGTCATCGCGGTCGATTATGTCGGCTATCGTCTCGAGCATGCGAAGCGGGTCAACCGAGTGGAGATCGTCAATTTTGAATCCCAGGAGAACATCGGGGGCTATCTCAAGGAAATCACCAAGGGCGGAGCCGATGTCGTCATCGACTGCGTAGGGATGAGCGGGAAGATGTCGCCGCTTGAATTCCTCGCTTCGGGACTGAAGCTGCAGGGAGGCGCGATGGGCGGGCTGGTCATCGCCTCCCAAGCGGTGCGCAAAGGCGGCACGATTCAAGTGACGGGCGTCTACGGCGGGAGATACAACGGGTTCCCGCTCGGCGACATTTTCCAGCGCAATGTTAACCTGCGGACCGGTCAAGCGCCGGTGGTTCATTATATGCCGCATATGTACGACCTTGTGGCAACAGGCAAGATTGACCCGGGCGACATCGTCACCCATGTGCTCCCGCTCACCGAGGCGAAGCGCGGCTATGAAATCTTCGATACCAAGACGGATGACTGCATCAAAGTCGTCTTGAAGCCGTAGGAGGTGAAAGGAATGCAGCAGCCGTACGCACTGCACGAAGTATTGGAGCTTCATGAGATTGCCGCATTCAAGACCATCTGTATGACCAAATCCCAGACGATGCAGGCGCTTGTGTCCGACGAGGCGCTCAAGAGCATCATGCAGCAGGATGTGGCGCTGTCGGTCCGGCAGCTTCAGGATCTGAAGAACTTGTTGTCCAAAGCGACGACGTAGGAGGGAAGCCATGAACACGATTCTCGAGCATCTAACCGGCATGAGCACGATGACGGACCAGGTGATCGCCATGGATCTGCTCATCGCGGCGAAGAGCGGTGTCCGCAATTACGCGATGGCGGTGACGGAGACGGCCACGCCGGAGATCAAAGCGGTCTTGACGCAGCATCTCAATGAAGCGATCCTGCTGCACGAGCAGATCTCGACCTATATGGTGGAGCGCGGCTTCTACCATCCCCATGATGTGACGGAGCAGATCTCCTTGGACCTGGCGAATATTCAAACGGCATTGAAACTGACCTAGCAGCGGTTGGGGCAGAGGCGGAATCTCAGTACAAAAGGCTTTGCAGGGCGATTCGGGCGCCGGCGAAGCCTTTTTGGCGTTCTTCGGGGAAGGAGGTTTGCTTGCGGTTCTGTCTCACTTTTTTGCGCTCCCTATAACTCGCGGGATTCTTCCTGCCGATAGTAAGAGCATATCAGTATTCTAATGCCTGTTACTGGCAGAAAAAGGAGAAACCGCGATGAATCAAGAACAGCAGCAGCAGCTAACGGAAGCTTACTTTCAGCGCAACAAAGTGGTCCTCATCCTCTTTTGGATTTTCGCTCTCGTTCCCATTATCATGATCAGCGCCCTCAGCGGCGGACTCCAGCTTGCTGCCGCCAATATCGTCATGCTGGTGGCCGGCGTCGTCATTACGGTGCTGTCCCGCTTCAAGCACTTGGCGCGCCTCACGGCCTATATTGCATCGGCTGCATTCGTTCTGTTCTATATCGGCGCCATCGTAGCGAAGTCCGTGGATCCGACGCTGCCTATCGTGCTTGCGGTGCTGCCAGCCTTGTATCCAAGCTATCGGCCTGTGGCTGTCACCTCTGTCTTCATTTTCTTGACCACGCTGATCAGCAGCGGGTTCTCGGTGCTGAATCCGGTACAATTCCTCGTCAGCGGCACGTTCAGCTTCATGATCATCGTGATCGTGTGCATCACGGTGGTACGGTTGACGGAGAAGATGCTGAGGGATATTGCTTCGCGCAACCGCGAGGCAACTGAAGCGAAGATGAAGAGCGAGGCGATGCTCCAGCAGGTGCAGGACGCGCTGACTACGCTGAACGGCTTTAACCGGCAGCTTCAGGAGAAAGTGGCCGTTACCCAGAAGATCTCCCGCGAAGTCAATCTCGGCTTCAGCGAAGTGTCTCAAGGGATCGAGGCCCAGGCAATCAGCGTGGGCGATATCAACGAGCTCATGAAAAAGTCCAATGAGGACATTCAGGATGTGGCGCGCAACTCGCAGACGATGCGTCAGCTCTCGTCCGAGACAGGCAGGGTAACGGTACAGGGCAACGAACAGATCGGGGACCTCACCCGCAAGATCAACCAGGCCGACTCCATTGTCGATACAATCTACGGGGATATGCAGGAGCTCAACAAGGAGAACGAACAGATCGGTACCATTCTCACGACGATCCAGGATATGGCGAACCAGACCAACCTGCTTGCCTTGAATGCGGCGATTGAGGCTGCGAGAGCAGGTGAGCACGGACGGGGCTTCGCGGTTGTTTCCTCCGAAGTACGGAAGCTGGCGGAGAACTCCTCGCAGTCCGCTGTGGCCATCACGCAGATCTTGAGCAGCATCCGGGAGCGCACGGAGCGTCTGACCGGCCAGGTGGCCGGCGGCAAGAAGGCGCTTGAAGACAGCATCGGATCGGCACGGCAGACCGAAGACTTGCTCCGCCAGATTGCGGACAACACGCACCAAGTACTGCAGCAGGCGGAGGAAGTGGAAGGCAAGACGACCGATATCGGCAAATCGTCCGGCGAGATTGTCATGGAAGTCACATCCATCTCTGGGGTTACCGAGCAATCCAGCGCGGCGGCGGAAGAGATTCTGGCAAGCGTCGAAGAGCAGAACGCCATGATGGACCAGATCGTAAACAGCTTTAAGGAACTAGAGCAGCTCATTGCCGATTTGAACCGTGCGGCGGAGTAGAAGGATTCTAAGTTTATAAGCACCACAAGCAGCGGCCCTCCCGGATTCACCCGGGAGGGCCGCTTTGTGCGCTGCCGCCTTTAGTGATTTGAAAAACCTTGCATTTGTTCTTTGTTCGATTTATTATTTACCTACCGGTAAGTAAAATAGGAGGGGCCCTCATGTCAACGCAAGAACTCATATTGACGACAGCCTACCGTCTCTTCGCGCGCCATGGATTCGAGAAGACGAGCTTGTCTATGATTGCCAAAGAAGTAGGCATTACGAAGCCTGCCGTGTACTACTACTTTCCGTCGAAGGAGGCACTTTTCTCCGCACTGCTGCACGAGGTGTGCCGGGAGATCCGGTTCGAGCGTTATTTTGTGTTGGAGGAATTCGATGCGGAGAACTTCAGGGAACAGCTGGTCCGCTGCGGCCTGCGCATGATCCGGGACCAGCACAGCGACCCCGACTATTCCCTGCTCATGAAGGAATTCATGATCCAAAGCACAAGGGACGAGAGCATCCTCGCCGCGATGAAATCCGTGATCGACACGTATGCCAGCGGCTTCCGGAGCCTGCTTGAGCATGGCGTGCGGCTCGGACTGGTGGATCACAGCCGGCTTCAGGTGAAGGCCGAACAGCTCACGATGATCGTGGATCAGATCGACAATTACATGGGGCTGGGTATCGAGTTCGACTATGAGGCCTTATGGAATTATAACGTGGAGCAAGTGCTCCGCTAAGGAGGAACGAAGATGAGCGGTGAACGCTTGACTGGGCTGGACTTGGCCCGGGCGCTGGCGATTCTCGGCATGATTCTTGTCAACTATAAGCTGGCCATGGCGGCCGAGAACGGAGGCCCCTCCTGGCTCGTCGAGCTTGCGGGGGTGCTGGAAGGCCGGGCTTCCGCCCTGTTCGTCATGCTTGCCGGCATCGGCTTCTCCTTGATGACGCGCCGGGCACGGCTGGGAGAGCCGGGCGAGCTGCAGAAGAGCCGGATACTCGTCTGGAAGAGATCGCTCTATCTGCTCCTGCTGGGCTTCGGGCTTCTGCTGCTGGGCTGGAGCGCGGACATCCTGCACTATTACGCGTTGTTTTTGTTCATGGCTTCTTTTCTCATCCAGGCTTCCACCCGGCTGTTGACAGGGCTTGCGGCGCTGCTGCTGGCCCTCTCCCAAGGACTGCTGCTTCTGCTGGATTACCGGACGGGGTGGGATCCCTCGTTTCATGCGTACCTGGATTTCTGGAGCGCGGAAGGGTTCCTGCGGAACTTGTGGTTCAACGGCTACCATCCTGTACTGCCCTGGTTTGCGTTCTTCCTGGCCGGGATGGCAGCCGGCAGGTGGCCCTTGAACGAAACTGCCGTCCGACGTAAAGCGCTGGTCATGGGTCTTGCGGCAGGCCTGGGGGCGGAAGGGCTGGCATGGCTTCTGAGGACAGGGCTGAATGCGGAGCTCGGAGGGGAAGCGGCAGACTATTTGTTCGGCACGAAGCCGATGCCCCCCGGCCTCTTCTACATGATCTCCGCCGGCGGTACGGCTGTCGCAGTGATCGCACTCTGCTTGGATGCCGCAGACCAGTTCCGCGCTCGTCTGCCAGTTCGTGCGCTGGTTCCGGCGGGGCAGATGGCGTTGACCCATTATGTGCTGCATGTCCTTGCAGGGCTCGGCTTTCTTGAGCTGCTCGGCGTACTCGAGAACGGATCGCTGCCATTTGCGCTCTTATACGGAGCAGGCTTCTTCGCGGGAGCGGTGCTCTTCTCCTTGGCATGGCAGCAGCGGTTCGGCAGAGGGCCGCTGGAGGCCTTGATGCGGAAGCTGTAAGGCAGACGCGGGGAAATGGCTGTAGAGGAAAGGCAGGATAGAGGTGCGCAGGCGTACCAACACCAATGGACCCGCTCGAAGGCAGCGCCCTCGAACGGGTCTATGGGTTGCCGTCCTTTGCAGGGTAGGCACAACGATTTGGCTATATGATCGATTAAGTATGTAAGGCGGATAAGGCGCCCGGGGCGCCTCCGACGCGGTTAGTCGGGCCGTTTGACGCTTGTCTTTGTATGGGGATCCAGGTCCGTCTCTTGGCTGTCCGCCTCCTGATGCTGGCTGGAGTAGAAATTGATGATATCATCGATGCTTGTAAAAAAGGTGTCGTTGTTCGCAGGGGATGGAATCATGGTCTTGACCTCACTTTCGGGGAGTATGTCTTCCATGCTGTCTTTGCCGTTGGTTATCGTCTTCACCTTCTTTATTTACACTTTACTTCCAGATTTGAAACATAGGCAGGGTAGGTGAGATGAATTCGCGGTGAATCCGGGCTGGCTTCGGTAAAGGATTGGGCGGAGGGGCGGGTCTATGTTGAGGGACGGTTGGGAGAGGGGCCGATAAGCATGTTCGTCAGACGGTATACTCGCTTGCCAGGATCGAGAAGAGGTAAGAATCGTGATATGATCCCTTGCAGCGTAAATGCTCCCTGAGATGCCCCTCCAGTTTCATTCCGATGCGTTGCAGAACGCGGGAGGAGGCGGTGTTGGCGGGACGGCAGGTAGCATACACCCGGTGAATCCCTAGCTCTCCGAATGCAAGCCGGAGCAGGGCCCCCGAAGCCTCCGACGCATACCCTTTTCCCCAATAGCGGGGATGGAAGCAGTATCCGATTTCGGCGTTCGTATCCTTGATATACAAGCTGCATCCGCCGATCAGCGCATTTGACTCTTTGAGTTGGACGGCCCATTCGTAATCGGTCCGGCCGGCTTCCGTCTGCTTTGCGATCTGCTGCTCAATGTAGGAGCGGGTCTCCTCTTCGGTGTTCGGTCCCCAGATCATATGTTTCGTAACATACGGATCGGATGCGTAGGTATGCACACTTTTCCAGTCGTTTTTGGTAAATTCACGGATAAGCAATCTGGGGGTATCGAGCTGCACAGGGGTCCCTCGCTTCTCATGATTTGGTTTGCTTTGCCAGCATCCGCATCAAGACGCCCGGATCCGGCAGACCGTATTCTTCTTGGTCTTGTTCCTGCATAATGAGGCTGTTGATGATGAAAAAGTACCACGACAGCAGCTGGCGGGGATCTCCTGCCGAGAACAGGCCGGCTTGCTGTCCTTGAACGAAGAGAGGGAGGAGCCGGTCGATCAGAGAGTGGGGGGAATGCTGCTGCAGAATCTCCGCCGCCTTCGAAGGCAGACGTTCTGCCCTTCGGGCTTGTTGAATGAGCATGAAGGCGTACTTGTTTTTCTCGTCAAGCATCTGCTCCGTTAAGGCTTGGATCTGTTCGTAGGGCGTTCCGGGGAGGTGGGCGGCCTGCCCCATCTCTCTTGCCGCCTCCTCCAACAAATCCTCTACGAGCTCGGTGAACAGGTCGTCTTTGGAATGGAAGTAGCGGTACATGAGGCCTTCGCTGATGCCGGCTTCCGCAGCGATCATGCTTGTTTTCGTTCCTGTAATGCCACGGCGGGCAAAGACTTTGAGCGCCGCCTGCTTAATCTGCTCCCGGCGGTCGTCGCGGATTTTTTGCAGCTGCTGCTTGGTTAAGGGGGACAACGTTCTTCTTCTCCGATCTTGTGGGGTGCTCTTCCAGTATACCATAAATTGGGTGAGACCACATTCCTTAGAAGTGACTATCCGAAGAGACGGCCAGCGGGCGCACCCGTGTCAGCAGCTCATCGAGGAACTGGTCGGGACGGGCGAAGCAGGCCAGATGACCGGCGTTCTTGATCAGTGCAAATTCCTTGTGCGGGGCTTCGATCTCATCGAAATAGGCCTTCGCTGCCGCTGTTGGCGTAAGGGTGTCGGTATCTCCCTGGAAGATAAAGAAGGGCAGCTCGAACCGGGTGCCGAGCTCCCGGAAGTCGAAGGCGGCCAATTCGTGGAAGAGATGATCAAGGGAATAGCTCATGCCTTGGAAGATGTCGATCAGGTCACGCAGGCTGTGGTCCGGCGAAGAGAGCATGGACGGCAGGATAAGATCTGTGATCATGTTGGGCACGTCTTGGATGGCTTTGACGGCGCAGCGGTTGCGCCGGTCGAATTGTTCGCGGCTCCACTTGGTGGGGTCCGGCCCCAGAGCCTCCATCCATTGAACGCCCTTGGCGTCGCCGGCGGCGCGAAGCGAGTCTAAGGTCAACCGGTACGCAAGGTGCTCAGGGTCGGGGGCATTCTGGTCGGTTCCCACATAGGCAGCAAACAGGTCGGGTCTGGATTTGGCCATCAGGGCACCGGTCAGGCTCCCTGCGGAGCTGCCGATGAGGATCAGCTTGGGCTGTCCGAGCTCGCTCCGCAGATATTCGGCGACCTCCAGCCCATCCTGGGCCAGGCGGTCGAAGGTAAGGGGGGCGCAGCCTCTTTTGCCGTTCCTGCGGAACGTCTTGCCGGCCCCCCGCTGATCCCACTGGACTATGGTGAAGGAGCGCTCCCAAGACCGCAGCAGCGGACTGAAGATGGAGTACGTAGAAGCCGGACCGCCGTGAATCCATAACAGCACGGGATTACGGCGGTCCTCGCCGCGGATGGTGATCCATTGGTCGATTCCGCCGATGGGAACATAGCGGCTCTGTTCGATGCGGTTCGGCGTGTGGAGCCGAAGCATCCGGGCATTCCGGCGCTGATTGCGTTTGCGCCAGATCAGCGCCGGCAGGACGGGGTTCTTACTCATGTCTGGATCTCCTCTTTACTTAAGGTAAAAGTATTTTTGAATGAGTAAATCACTCATTATTAAAATAATCCTTTTTCCTGTATATGTCAATGGGGAGATAGCCGTACTGTCGTGATGCGGCCTCTGCCCATGCCGTACGTTCGGCCGGCCATGCGGCGTATACCGCCGGGCCTACCTGCAGGAGGCCGGGACGTCTCCTGCGATAGGCCCGGCTCACGTGGAGTTCTCTCTTGTCCCAAGCCAAAAAAACGCTGTAAGGACGGAGATTCTCTCTGTCTTTACAGCGTTTCCTGCATGATTTTTATTTATAGTAGGAAGTGGTTAATGGGATGAAGATGCCGTTGTCGCCCGTATTGTTATCATACTTATAGAACACAGTAACTTCATTCTGCCCGCTGACGTTCACTTCAATGGTTTTCAAACCGTCCTCGGCCGTAACGGTCTCGGTTTTGAGCAGACGGCTGTTATCATCTTCGAACTTGACTTCCACATCGGACCCGATGGCGGCTACCTGAAGGTACAGCGTTTGGTATTTCTTGCCGGGCTTCAAGGTAAAGTTGTATCCGCTGTTCCTGGTATCTTTGATGACTTCCTGATAATCCTTGTTTTTATATTTCGTTTGATTCGGATCTTTTATCGCCTGATAGAAGGTTTGCGTGGAGTTGACAGGTACGCCCTCCACTTTTTCTCCGAAGAGCACACTGTTCGAGACCGCATCATAATCCACGGCAACATCCAGCGAACTTGCGATCGCTCTGGCAGGCAAATACGTGCTTCCGTCGTATGTAATCGGGGTTACTACATTGCCCTGCTCGTCCAGCAGCTGGACCGTCTTCCCGTTCACTTTCACTTTTATATCGTTGTTCAGGTAGGCTTTGATCTCTTCAAGATTGGCCCCGGCATACACGCCGACGCTCGCCCCGAACAATACGGATAAACCGATAGCGGAAGCAATCATTTTTTTCATCGTGTCGATATTCTCCCCTTCAGATCATGGTGTGGCGACATTCACGTCTCCTACCTGAGTATATGCGCCAAAAATCAACATATCAAGGCAATCTCTTCCAAACGGACTTCCCTAAATAAATTTATAGAATTATAGATTCCCGCCTGGGGCTCCTCTCTCTGCCAGGGTCCCGGGAGCCGTCCGTACGCGCCTTCAGTCAACATTCAGCAGACCTTCATGAAGGGTTCATCTTGCGCGGATACTATGGGGGAAAGTAAAGAGGAGTGTGACGATTACGCCATGTCAACGAGTAAAAAAGTGTGGATTCCCGCGATTCTGATTGTGATCGCCGGCCTGCTGCTGGTGGCCTATTCGCTATATTTGGAGATGAACGGAACACATCCCGGGCCTTCCCGCGGAGGAGGGGGCCTTCCCCCGGAAGGCGGGAAGAAGGAGGGGGAGCTCTTCGAGTGGCTGGGAACGGCGGCTGTCGTATGCGGGGCGGTCAGCTTCCTGTGGCTGCGATTCAAGAAGAAGCTCCGCTCTCCCTCGGAGTTTGTCCGAACGGCGGGAGGGCTGCTGCGCCGCCTGCATACATGGATGGGCTGGACGGCGCTTGTGCTGGTCGGGGTGCATGGCGTGTATTATCTGGTCACGAAGCTTCAGGATCACAAGATCTACACGGGCCTGGCTGCCTTCTTGATCCTGGCGGCACTGGCGGGATACGGATGGCTGATGCCGCGGATCCGCAATGTGTGGATGCGCAAAGTGCATCTCCTGCTTAGTCTGGTATGGATTCCGCTGCTGCTCCTGCATGCGGGCGGCTCAGCCATCCTCACCGTGGCGGTCACCGCAGCAGTATGGGTGCTCGTGGGCTTCCTGGATCGGCGGAGCAGTCTGCAGAAGGTTTAGTCCCCGGGATCATGCCTTCAGGAAATGGCCGTGCCTATAGAGAAAAGCCATTCTTGCGGCGGAACGGAAAAGCGATACCGTACGGGCGGCGGGGATCGGGGCTGAAAGAACAACCAAGAGGGATGATTCCAACCGGAATCATCCCTCTTGGTTGCAGGCTGCTGCTCCGCATGCTGCAGGCTGCTGCTCCGCATGCTGCAGGCTGCTGCTCCGCATGCTGCAGGCTGCTGCTCCGCATGCTGCAGGCTGCTGCGGGCGGACGCGGTACTATTGCCCGCCGCGGAGCAGGCCGCCCAGCTCCCGTATGCCCCGCTGCATATCGGGAAGCGAGGCATACGCGTAGGAGAGCCGCAGATGCGATTCGCAGGAGGGGCCGTACACATAACCGGGGTTAAGCAGGAATCCGCGGCTGAGCATGCGCTCGAACAGCGGCCTCGCTCCCGTCCGGGTCAGAATCCGGGCCCAGACGTAGAAGCCGCCTTGGGGCACGCGCCACTCGAGCAGTCCCCGGCAGTACCTCTCCAGCGCTTCCAGCATGGCGTCCCGGCGTACGGTGAGCTGGGTGCGGACCCGCTGGAGGTGCTCCTCATAGAGTCCGGCTCCTAGGCATTCACGGGCCAAGACCTGGGAGAGGGAGCTCGTGCCGTAGTCGGTCTGCATCTTGATATCGGCGAGCCTCTCGATCACGAGCTGGGGGCCGACGATCCATCCGACCCGCAGTCCGGGGGAGAGCGTTTTGGACAGGCTGCCGATATAGAGCGTGACGCCCTGGGTATCGAGCGCCTTGATCGGAGGCGGAGGCGGGGCATCGAGCCACAGGTCGCGGTAGACGTCGTCCTCCAGCAGGGGCAGGCGGCGCTCCTGGCAGAAGCGCAGCACCTCCCCGCGCCGCTGCCCGGACATGACGATACCGGTAGGGTTGTGGAAGGAGGGGATGGTGTAGACTACGGCCCCTTCCATGGCATTCCCATAACGGGACAGCTCATCGAGGCGGAGTCCTTCGTCGTCCATCGGAAGTCCGACCATGCGGGTATGGACCGCCGGCATGGCATGGATGGAGTGGAGGTACGAGGGATTCTCCAAGAAGACGGTGGACCCCTGCCGGAGTATGCCCATGGAGATCAGGTGCAGCGCCTGCAGGGCTCCGGAGACGATGAGGATGGAGGCGGGAGCCGCCGTGATCCCATATCCGGCCAGATGCCGGCTGATCTCGGCGCGCAGCTCGGGAGAGCCGAGGGGCTCCTCGTAGCCGCCGGGCAGATGCCGCTGCGCGATGCTGCCGAGCATCCTCTGCAGCATCGCGGAGGGGATAAGCTCGGGCGCCAGCTCTCCCGTGCCGAGCCGCACGATGGACGGATCGGCCTCCGCCCGGTTGATGGCTCGCACTGCAGGCAGGTTCGGCTGGTGGATACCCCGGTTCACATAGGCGTTCCAATCGAGGGGCGCGGAGTCCGGCGGACCCGGCTGCGGCGTGCTGCGCACACGGGTGCCGGACCCGGTCTGCCCCTCCAGGAGGCCTTCGGCCCGCAGCTCCTCGAGGGCGGTGACGATCGTGCTGCGGTTCACGCCGAACTGTGCCGCGAGATCCCGCTGAGGCGGGATCGCAGAGCCGACGGTCCACTCGCCGCTGCCGATCCGCTCTCTCAGATAGCCGGCGATCTGCTTGTATAAGGGAAGCCCGGAGGACTTCTCCGGTTTCCAGCTAGGGTGGATCTCCATAGGGACACCTGTTTCTTCATGTAATATGTACCACTTGGTTGGGATGATTCTCGGGCATTGGTTGGTGACAATTCTACCAAGTTCTCTTTATGATGGAAAGGCTGCTATAACCTTGCGTACGGAGGGATAAGTTTTGGCTTTTTGGCATGGCGTACTGCTCGCCTTCGGATTGATTCTGCCGCTCGGCGTCCAGAATGTGTTCATCTTCAACCAAGGGGCCGCCCAGCCCCGGTTCGCCCGGGCGCTCCCCGCCGTCCTCACGGCTGCGCTCTGCGATATGATGCTTATCCTGCTCGCGGTGCTCGGCGTCTCCCTGCTGATCTTCACGGTGACTTGGCTGCAGACGGTTCTGGTGCTGGCCGGCATCCTCTTCCTCCTCTATATGGGCTTGGTGACATGGCGGACCCCTGCCATAGCTGCCGATGCCGCAGGAGAACCGGAGGGGAGGACAGCCGCAGAAGAGGAGCCGCGGGCGGCGGCGATGCCGGTGCGGAGGCAGGTTCTGTTCGCCGCCTCGGTCTCGCTGTTCAACCCGCACGCGATTCTCGATACGGTCGGCGTGATCGGCACGAGCTCCCTGCAGTATGCGGGGGCGGACAAGGTGTTGTTCGCCTCGGCAGCGATCCTCGTATCATGGGTATGGTTCCTGCTGCTCGCGGGCGCCGGGCGGCTGGCGGGCCGGCTCTCTTCGTCCCTGCGCCTCTGGCTGAACAAGGCTTCCGCCCTGATCATGTGGGGGAGCGCGGCGATTATGATTTTTGCCTTCCTCGTGTGAAGGGGACCGGAAGCTCTTGTTCGGGGGAGGGGAATCCCCTATGATGAAGAAAGAGGGATAAGGGTACGGCAGCAAGGGAACCGGCTTCCTGCCCCGCTTCTATGTGCCGCCTCTATCTGTCGCCTCTATAAGCTGCTTCTATAACCTGATTCGGAAGAGGGAATCATTATGAATTCATATACAAGCCGGCCGGACGGGATCTTCCCCTCGGTCTGTTCGCTCGACTGCCCTGACCAATGCGGGCTGCTGGTCCACAAGGAAGGAGGGCGCATCGTCAAGATCGAAGGCGATCCGTCCCATCCGGTCACGCAGGGGGCGATCTGCAACAAGGTGCGGCATATGGCCCACCGGATCTACGATGAGAAGCGGCTGCAGTATCCCCTGAAGCGGGTGGGCCGCAAGGGGGAAGGCCGCTTCGAACGCATCACCTGGGACGAGGCGGTCGCTGAGATTACCGGGAACTGGAAGCGGGTCATCGCGGAGCAGGGGGCGGAAGCGATCCTGCCGTACAGCTTCTACGGGAACATGGGCCGCCTGGGCACCGAAGGCATGGACCGCCGGTTCTTCCACCGTCTCGGCGCGAGCCGGCTGCAGTATACGATCTGCCAGGCGGCGGGCACGGAAGGCTATGGCTATACGATGGGCGGCGGCTTCGGCATCGATCCGGAAGACACGGTCCATGCGGAGCTCATCGTCATGTGGGGCATCAACGCGGTGTCCACGAACATGCATCAGGTAGTGCTCGCGGAGAAGGCGCGGAAGAATGGGGCGAAGATCGTCGTTATCGACGTACATAAGAACCAGACCGGCAAGTGGGCGGATTGGTTCATACCGGTGCGGCCGGGTACGGATGCGGCGCTGGCGCTGGGGCTCATGCATATCCTGTTCGCCGAGGGGTTCACGGACGAGGCATTCCTCGAACGTTATACGGTAGGGCACGAGGAGCTGCGTGAGCACGTGCGCGCCTATGATCCGGCATCCGTATCGGAGATTACAGGCGTGCCGGAGGAGGACATCTACCGCTTGGCGCGGATGTACGGCGGGACGAAGGCCTCATTCCTGCGGATCGGCAACGGGCCGCAGCATCACGACAACGGCGGCATGTGCATCCGCACGATCGCCTGTCTCCCCGCGCTGACCGGCGCCTGGCTGTACCCCGGCGGCGGGGCGATCAAGGGCAACGGCTCGTATCTCGAGCATAACGCCTATGCGCTCCAGCGTCCGGATCTGCTGAAGAAGCAGACGCGGAGGATCAACATGAACCTGCTCGGCAGCGCCCTGCTCGAGCTCGATCCGCCGGTGGCCTCGCTGTATGTGTACAACTCGAACCCGGCCGTGGTCGCTCCGCATGCCAATAAGGTGCGGGAGGGGCTGGCCCGCGAGGATCTGTTCACCGTGGTGCACGAGCTCTTCCTGACGGAGACGGCGGCCTATGCCGATATCGTGCTCCCGGCGACCTCCGCCTTCGAGAACACCGACTTCTACCGCTCGTATTGGCATCATTACGTGCAGATCCAGGAGCCGGTCATTGCGCCTTACGCGGAGAGCAAATCGAACGTCGAGGTGTTCCGGCTGCTCGCTGCGGCCATGGGCTTCGAGGACGAACCGCTGCGCGATACGGAAGCGGACATGATCCGCCAGGCGCTCGACTATCCGAAGAATCCTGTGCTGGAGGGGATGACGTACGAGAGGCTGGCGGAGAAGCAGTTCCTCAAAGGCAGAGTGAAGCCGCTCTTCCCTGGCAGGCTGTCGACACCGAGCGGGAAGATCGAGCTCTATTCCAAGACAATGGAGCGCAAGGGCTATCCGGCGCTGCCGACTTACATTCCGCTGCCTCTCGAGGAGGAGGGGGACCTCCCGTTCCTCTTCATTCCGGCGCCGAACCACAACTTCCTGAATTCGACCTTCGCCCATAATGACAAACACGTGCGGATGGAACGCCAACCGAAGCTGCACCTGAACGAAGCGGATGCTGCGGCGCTCGGCATTGCGGGCGGAGACCGCGTCCGGGTGTGGAACGCGAGAGGGGAGTGCGAGCTCACGGCGGCGGTAGGCGGCGATGTCCTGCCCGGCGTGGCGGTCAGCCAAGGGTTGTGGGCGGACGGGGACGGCGGCAAGGCGCTCGTCAACGCGCTGACGCCGGATAGGGTAGCCGATATGGGCGGCGGCGCGACCTTCTTCTCGGGCCGTGTGCGGGTTGAGAAGTGCGCATTATCATAGGCATGAGATAGAATACACTCTACTATATGGGGATCTTGCCATGGGGGAGGGGGCCTTAGTGCCGCCTTGACTCTTAACCTTAGGCATGCATCCTTCTGGCTTGCGCCGTCTTCAAGGTTGCCGGCAGGCCCCGTATGCCAAACAGCCGGAGGGGAAGTTCCCTGTCCGGCTGTTTTCTTTGTGTGAATCGGTGCCCTTGTATGGAAGCGGCAGGGAGCTACAGTCTGGAGACATAGGAGCTGAGCTGCCGGGACATCGATTCGATCTCTTTCATGGAAGATTCGATCCCGGCCGCCGAAGAGACCTGCCGCTGCCCGATCGTATGTATTTCCCGGACGGTAGTGGAGATGCTGTCTGTCGTTTGGCGGATGTTGCTCAGGATATCCTGGATCTTCTCGGCGGAGTCGATCGTATCGAGGGACAGCTTGCGGATCTCGCTGGCCACGACCGCGAAGCCCCGTCCCATCTCGCCGGCCCGGGCGGACTCGATCGAGGCATTCAATCCGAGCAGGTTGGTCTGGCCTGCGACGTGGCGGATGAAGGCGAGCACTTCGTCCGTCTTCTTCGCATCCTCGTTGGAGGTCTGAGACTGAGCCAGGAGCTGCTGAGAGATACGGGCCAGCGAATCCGAATCCTGGGAGACCGAGGAGAGCCTCTCGGTGGCCTGGGCCAGGGTTTCGGCGATTTGTCCCACTATGGTCATCAATTCATTCTTATTGGTCGTCATTTGGACTGTCCTCCCGCAGCGGATGGACCGGGCCGGCGGTTCCCGATCGGAGCCTGCTTTGTCCCGGCGCACCTCGCCAATGATCTCTAACGGGAGTAGTATTTGGCGTTGGGCGCGATTTTAAACAATAAAGGGAGTCACAGACGAGTTTATTGCTTCGGGCACGAAACGTAAGAGCAGGTCGGCGCGGTGCCTTTTGGGCCAAAACTTGCTACAATAGGGGAACAGGAAGCCCGCGGCAGGCCGTGCGGCTGGTGGAGAAGGAGAATGATCCATAGATGGACGGTATAAGGCAGGACAGACGGACACTCGAAGAGCAGGCGCGGCGCACCCTCGCGGCGGATCCGGATGTGGTGTTCGGCGAAGTGATGACGATGGAGATCGACCCGGCGGACGGGCCGTTCTGGCTCCGCTTCGCGTCGGAGTGGGGGGGAGCCCTCTACCTGCTTGACGAAACGAACGCCAAACGGTATGAGAAAGGGATGGTCGACGAGGGGGCTTACGAGTACAACCGTCGGAGCTATAGGCTCGGATTGATTACGCTCAGCAGTTTGTATGACCGGCTGAAGGCGTGGCAGGAGGGCGATGAATCCAGAGAGAAGGCGTTCTCCTACGGAATGAACTCGCTGGATTGCTATTTCGTGCCGGCGTATCTCACTGATTACAGCCGGGTACAGGAGTCGGACAAAGGGGTCTGTGATGCTTTCATAGCGGAAATCATGCGCAGGCTGGATGGCGGCGGCGAGGGGAAGAAAGAGTTCGAAGCCCTGGACGTGCTCGTGGGCGAATATGTCCGCGGCATCCATCTGTATGCCCGCGGCGTATAAGCGGTTTGTCTTGGGGGCCGGGGGATGCAGTGCAGGCTCGTTCAATAGAGTTGGGCAGGCACGGGGTATCGCCTTAACCGTGTGTATGAACGAAAGGGGATCTGTCTTCGGACGGATCCCCTTTTTTTTGCTATTTAAGAATGTATATCTCTCCAGGGCTTGATCCTGTCATCTTATATATCTCATAAACGCGCATCGTCCTGAAAGGACGGCGAAGCCGGTTATCTTGGAGGTGGGATCAACGGAGCGGGTAGGAACAGTCCGTTCGTTCGAGTGAACTAAAGTGACATAAGTTCGTGAAAAAAGCGCCTTCTAATGAAAGGTTCGGGTTATAGAAGATCAAGTGTATTACGCTTTCATGTGAATAAAACGAACATTAACCATATATTTTTTCTGATTATCCGTGTTTTATGGGCCGGTCGGCAAAAATAAGGAATAATAAAAAGTTCGGTATTGAATATTGTGAATATTTGCATTAGAGTAATGGTAATAAATGCTTGTTAAGTTTTATAACACAAATTAAGAATTTGTGAAGAGATTCAGGATATTCATTACTTCTGATGTTAGGAATATAGGAGGAGACTCACTCATGAACCAGAGACGCCCAGCTCTTGCCCTTGGATTGTCGACGCTTGCCATGGCTTCTTCCTTTATGGTGTGGAACGTATTCTCGCCGATCGCAGGTCCCCTGCGGGAGGCTTACGGTCTTACCGCCTTCGAGCAGAGCGTGCTCATCGCCGCACCCGTACTGCTCGGCTCTGTGATGCGCTTCCCCATGGGGATCTACACAGACCGCTATGGCGGCCGTCCCGTGTTCTCGGCCCTGCTGCTGTTTTTGATCGTACCGCTGCTCCTTACCCCCTTTGCTTCTTCGTACGGGATGCTGCTGCTCTCCGCCTTTCTGCTGGGGATGGCGGGGACGGCCTTCTCGGTATCGATGACCTACGTGTCGCGGTGGTATCCGCCGGACAAACAAGGGTTCGTCCTCGGGCTGGCGGGGCTCGGCAATCTGGGGGTAGCCGCCTCAAGCTTCCTCGTGCCTCTGGTGTACCGGCAGTTCGGAATGTCCGGGGTATTCTACGGTCTGGCCGGCGTGATTCTGGTGACGGCAGTCCTCTTCCGGTGGGGAGCGGGCGAGCTGCCGCTGCCCGAGAAACGCCAGACGGTCCGGGAATCACTGCAGGTGCTGCGCTTCCGGTCCACATGGATCTTATCGTTATTCTACTTTCTTACGTTCGGCGGTTTTGTGGCGTTCAGCGTCTACCTTCCTACCCTGCTGCGGGAGCTGTTCGGGCTGGCGGCGGCGGATGCGGGACTCGCTACGGCGGGGTTCGTAGCGGCGGCGACGTTCATCCGGCCTCTCGGAGGGTATATGGCCGACCGGATCGGCTCCCGTCAAGTGCTGCTTGGCGTCTTTGCGGTCATCGCATGCGCCGCTGTGCTGCTTGCGTTCTCGCTCGGTCATCTCGTCTTGTTCTCAGCGGGCTGCCTGCTGGCGGGTCTTGGGTTCGGGCTCGGGAACGGCGCGGTATTCAAAATGGTCCCGGAGGTCTCGCTCGGACGCACCGGAGCGGTTACCGGCGTTGTGGGCGCGGCCGGAGGCGTGGGTGGATTCTTTCCTCCCCTTGTACTCGGCGTGCTGCGGGATGCGGGCGGGACTTATATGCCGGGCTTCCTTCTGCTGGCACTGTTCGCCTTCCTGTGCTTGTGGATGAACAAGGCGGCGCGGCCGGCGGGGCGGACCGGGCATACGAACGTCCCGGCAGCTTGAGGGCAGGCTTGACGGGCGCTCCCCGGATCTGGGTGAACATGGAGCAAGAGATAGAGAACAGGAACTAGAGAGAACAGGAATAGGGAACGGGAGGAGAACGGAGATGACAAAACCTAGAATTGTGCTCGTCGGCGGCGGAATGGCCGGTGTGCGGTGTCTCGAGGAGATTGTGAAGCTGGCGCCGGGGCGCTTCGATATCACGGTATTCGGCCGTGAGAATCATCCCAACTATAACCGGATTCTGCTCTCCAAAGTGCTGCAGGGCGATACACCCGTAGAGGACATTACGCTGAATGACAGTAGCTGGTTCGAGGAGAACGGCATCCGGCTGTTCACCGGAGAGACTGTGATCGAAGCGGACACGGCGCGCCGGCGCATCCTGACGGACAAAGGCAGGACGGCTGGGTACGATTACCTGATCCTTGCGACGGGTTCTCTTCCCTTCTTGCCCCCGATTCCCGGCGCGGCGAAGCGGGGCGTGACGGCCTTCCGGGATATCGAGGACTGCCAGCGGATGATCGAGGCGGCGCAGACATGCCGCAAGGCGGTGGTGATCGGCGGCGGTCTGCTCGGGCTGGAGGCGGCGCGCGGTCTGCTGAACCTCGGGATGGAGGTGGATGTGGTACATCTCCATACGCATCTGATGGAACGGCAGCTCGACCCTACGGCTTCCCGGATGCTCCGCAAGGAGCTGGAAGGGCAGGGCATGCGGTTCCTGCTTGGCAAGCAGTCGCAGGAAATTCTCGGCGGCGAGCGGGTGACCGGGCTGCGGTTCACGGACGGCTCGGAGACGAAGGCGGATCTGATCGTCATGGCGGCCGGTGTGCGGCCGAACGTAGGGTTGGCCAAGGACAGCGGCATCGAGACGGGCCGCGGCATTCTCGTCAATGATTATATGGAAACCGGCACCGCCGGGGTGTATGCGGTCGGCGAATGCGCGGAGCACCGGGGAGTCGTGTACGGTCTCGTGGCCCCGCTGTACGAGCAGGGCAAGGTGCTTGCGCAGCGTATCTGCGGGGTGCCGGCGGAAGAAGGGTACCAAGGCTCCATCCTGGCGACTCAGCTCAAAGTATCCGGCGTGGACGTGTTCTCTGCGGGAGACATCGCAGATGGGGAAGATACGGAGTCGATTCTATCTTATGACGGTATCCGGGGGCGCTACCGGAAGATCTGGGTGCGCGGCGGGCGGATCGCCGGCGCCGTGCTCTACGGGGACAGCAGCGAGGGCTCCAAGCTGCTCGGTTATATCAAGCAGGGGGCTGACGCCTCGGTACTCGATGCGCCGACCGCAGGAGACGATGCCGCCGGGCAGGAGGCCTATCTCTGCGCCATGGCGGACAGCGAGACCGTCTGCTCGTGCAACGGCGTGACGAAGGGCCAGATCGCCGGGGCGATCCGGGAGCAAGGGCTGCAGACGTTCGAGGACGTCCGCAGCTGTACGAAGGCATCGAGTTCCTGCGGCGGCTGCAAGCCGCTGGTCTCCGCGCTGCTGGCCTACACGCTGGCCCATGCGGAAGAACCGGCAGCCGCCGCGCAGCCGGTCTGCGGCTGTACGCCGCTGAGCCGGGAAGCGCTGCGCGAAGCCGTACTGGATCTGCGCCCGCTGTCGGCGGCCGAAGCGATGAGGCAGCTCGGCTGGCGGTCCGCGGACGGCTGCGCGGTCTGCCTACCGGCCCTCCGGTACTATACCGGACTGCTGAAGCCTGCCGCCGCGGAGGTGCCTGCCGCGGGGATGCTTGCGGACGGCACGTGTGCGGTCGTCCCGAGGCTCTACGGCGGGAAGGCCGGAGCAAAGGAGCTGCGGCGCATCGCCGATGCCATGGACCGCCACGGCATCGGAGCCGTCAAGGTCTCCGGCGACGGCCAGCTTCAGCTGCTCGGCGTGCCGGCGGCGAAGGCGCGGGAAGTGGCGTCCGATCTGAAGCTGCCCACGGTCATTTCGGCCTCGGGGCTGGCGGTGGGGACCGTAGCTTCCTGCGCAGGGCTGGGGTATGACCCCTCGGCGCTGCGGGACTCGGCGGGGCTGGCCGCGAAGCTCGAAGAGGCGGTCGAAGGCATGCAGCTGCCGACCCGGGTGCGCATCGCCGTATCGGGCAGTCCACTGCACCGTGCAGAGACGCTCACCCGCGATCTGGGACTCGCCGGCGTGCCCGGCGGCTGGGAGATCTATGCCGGAGGCAGCGCACAGGCCGAGGTGCGCAGCGGGGTGCTGCTCTGCATCGAGAGCAGCGATGAGCGGGCGGTGGAGACCGCCGCAGCCTTCCTGCAACGGTACAGGGAAGAAGCCTATTATGGCGAGACGACCGGCCAGTGGGTGGAGCGGATGGGGCTTCTCTCCCTCCGGGAAGGGCTGCTTCATCCGGAGCGCCGGGGAGAGTGGACGCATCGGCTGCTCGATGAGCGGCTGCGGAGCGCCGCCGCCGGGTCGCTCTACACGAATAAGCGGGAAGAAGCCGCAGTGGGCAGGTGAATCCAATGAATCCTTCAAATATAGCGGAGGCATCAAACGACCGGAGAGTCCCGGTGGTGATGCGGACGCAGTGTCCGTTCTGCAGCGTGCAGTGCCGGATGCAGATCACAGAGAACTCCGATCCTCAGGGCCGCCGCATGTATACGGTCGAAGGGGTGCCGAATGCGGCCTCCGAGGGGCGGCTCTGCATCAAGGGGATGAACGCTTACCAGCATGCCTTGAGCAGCGAGCGCATCCTGCATCCCATGCGCAAGACGAAGGACGGTTCCTTCGAACGCATCTCCTGGAAGGAGGCATACCGCGAGGTCGCACGGCGCTTCTATGACATCCAGCGCGTCTACGGCAGCGATGCGGTCGGCGTCTACGGCGGCGGCTCCTTGACCAACGAATCGGCTTACCTGCTCGGCAAGTTCGCGCGGGTCGCGCTCCGGACCAAGCATATCGATTACAACGGCCGGTTCTGCATGTCGGCGGCCGCTTCGGCAGGCCTCAAGGCGCTGGGCATGGACCGGGGGCTGACGAATCCGCTGTCGGATATCCCGCTGGCGAAGTGTATCGTGCTCGCGGGCACGAACATAGCGGAATGCCAGCCTACCCTCATGCCCTACTTTACAAGGGCGAAGGAGCAGGGTGCCTATATCATTGCCATCGATCCCCGGGTGACGGCGACCACGCAGCTGGCCGACCTGCACCTGCAGGTGAAGCCGGGGATGGACGCGGCCTTGGCCAATGGCCTGCTGAAGGTGATTCTGGAAGAGGGGCTGACAGACCCGGCTTTCGTGGAAGAGCGGACCAGCGGGTACGCATCCCTTCGGGAGCACTTAGAGTCGGTGGACCTTGGCATGATCGCAGAGATGACGGGCGTTCCTGCGGAGAAGATCCGCCGCGCCGCTTCGGCCTTCGGGCGGGCCCCGACGGGGATGGTATTCACGGCAAGGGGCGTCGAGCAGCAGACGGACGGCCACATGGCGGTCCGCAACTTCCTCAACCTGGTGCTCGTGACGGGCAAGATCGGCCGTCCGGGCTGCGGCTACGGAGCGGTGACGGGACAGGGCAACGGGCAGGGCGGACGGGAGCACGGACAGAAGGCGGACCAGCTGCCGGGCTACCGGCTTATCGAGAATGAGGCGGACCGCGCTTATGTGGCCGGCGTGTGGGGCATCGATCCGGCCGAGCTTCCTGGCAAAGGCGTCTCCGCCTACGAGATGATGGAGCGGGTGCACGCACGCGAGATCCGGGCGCTGCTGGTCATGGGCTCCAATCCGGTGGTATCGAATCCCCATGCCGGTTTCGTGGAGGAAGGACTCCAGAAGCTGGATTTTCTGGTGGTTGCGGATATGCTCATGTCCGAGACGGCGAAGATGGCCGATCTGATCCTGCCTGCCTCGGCTTATCTGGAGAACGAAGGGACACTGACCAACCTGGAAGGGCGGGTACTCCTGAGGGAAACGGCCCGCGAGGCTCCGGGTGAAGCCAGGCATGACTGGCAGATACTGTGCGGGATCGCCGCGGAGCTGGGCAGGGGGCGGTACTTCGGCTTCGGCTCAGCCGAGGAGATCTTCGAAGAACTGAGGCAGGCTTCCCGAGGCGGACAAGCGGATTACTACGGCATCACCTACGAACGGCTGCGCAGGGAGGAAGGCGTGTACTGGCCTTGTCCTTCACCCGATGAGACGAGCAGCGGCCGGTTGTTCGAGAGCTCCTTCGCCCGCGAAGACGGCCGGGCCGAGCTGATTCCGGTGGACAGCCGGTTTCCGGTGGAGACGGTATGCGAAGAATACCCCCTCTATCTGACTACAGGGAGGGTGCTCACGCATTATCTTACCGGCGTTCAGACGCGGCTCAGCCCGACGCTGGCCGCACGGGATATCGAGTCCTTCGTGGAGATTCATCCGAGGACGGCGCGCCGATTACGGATCGATGACGGGAAGTTGGTCGTGCTGGAGTCCCGCCGGGGAACGATGACCGTCCGCACGAGGCTGAATGCCGGCATGCGCGAGGATACGGTGTTCGTCCCGATGCACTGGGCAGGCGGGCAGAATGTGAACCGCCTCACCCATCCGGCGCTCGATCCCGTCTGCCGGATGCCGGGATTCAAAGTTTGCGCCGTCCGTCTGGAACCTCTGGTCACGGCAAAGGCCGACTTTTTATAGGTTTTGCTCAGGGTTTGTGGGGGTTCGCCCTCCCATGCCGCACCCGTACGTATACCCGGGGGCGGCTTTTTTGCGCTGCTCTCCAAGCGCCGGGATTGGGAAGATTTTTCGTCACAATAATTGCGGACATTCCGCGGATTTCTTGCTATACTAAAGTGAATGTTTACAAATCATTAATACTAAAGAATGTGGTGAATATAAACATGGGGGAACTGCATTTGGCGATCCTTAACCTCGGACGAAAGGCGTCCGCATTAGGACAGAAAGCGTCCTACAGGCTGCGTCTTTTTTTTGGCGCGTTCTGGATTGTGTTCTTGGTGGAGCTGATGAGCCGGGGCCGCTGGGAGAAGGCGTTCGGCTGGACATTCCAGTCCCTGCCGGCACTCGCGCTGAACACGCTGGCGGTCTTCGGGTTTCTGCTGCTGCTTACGGCGCTTACAGCGAGCATACGTCTGTCCTTTTGGCTGGTCGCTACCCTCTGTCTGGCGCTGGGGTTGATCAGCGGGATCAAGCTCGATATTCTAGGTGTGCCGCTTCTGCCCTGGGATCTGCTGCTGACAAGCGAGTCCTCGGATATGCTGCAGTATATCAAGGGACTGCTCAGTTTTACGATCATCTCCGGGTTAGCGGTATTTATCGGTCTGAGCATCCTTCTCCTGTCCAAACTCCCCCGCATGGCATTGTCGATCAATTGGAAGCAGCGGCTTGTCATGGGCATCGTTTCTCTGCTTCTGCTGACTTCGATCTATACGGACGGGATGGCCTCGCTCAAGAAGTGGGCTAATATTCAGAATATTGCCTGGGACCAATCGGTGAACGTGGAGACGAACGGGTTCCTGCTGTCCACGATCATGAACTTGAAGTTTCTTTTCCTTGCCCAGCCGGAAGGCTATGATGCGGACAAAGTCCGTGCGCTGGCTTCCTCCCATGTCCCTGCAGCCGCCGGCGGGGTCAAACCCAATGTGATCGTAGTGCTCAGCGAATCGTTCTGGGACGCTACGCAGATCAAGGGAGCCCAGTTCAGCCGGGACCCGATTCCCTTCTATCATGAGCTGGCGAAGAAATATACCTCCGGCACTATGCTGTCGCCTCAGTACGGCGGTGGCACGGCGAATGTGGAGTTCGAGGTGCTGACCGGCAACTCGATGCGTTTTCTTCCCCCCGGTTCCGTTCCGTACAATCAATACGTGGATAAGGGGATTGACTCGCTGGCCTCCATCCTGGCGCGCCAGGCGTATACATCGACGGCCATCAACCCGTTCCACAGCTGGTTCTACAGCAGCAAGAAGGTATACAAGAACTTCGGGTTCTCCAAATACATTTCACAGGAATTTTTCGATCCTGACTACGAAGGCCCTTATCTGGCCGACCGTCAGGTGGCGAAGCAGATTATCGATACGTCCGCACGCAGTGAAGGTCCTGATTTTATTTTTGCCAATACGATGGAGAATCATTACCATTATTACCCGGGCAAGTTCAAGGAAAACACGATTAAGGTCAGCGGCGTAACGGGGGAAGCCCAAGGGCTTCTGGAGACGTATGCGCAGGGGCTGACCGGCGCCGACGATATGCTGAAGCGCCTCGTCACGCATTATGAGAACTCGGGCGAACCGACGATCGTCGTCTTCTTCGGCGACCATCTGCCGAGCCTCGGGGACAATTACTCGGCCTATAAGGATTCGGGGTATCTTCAGGAGAACGATCCGGATTCGCTGAATAAGCTATTCCGTGTGCCTGTGCTCGTCTGGAACAATTATCTTCCGGAGCATAAGGAGGAGCTGAATTTGAGCCCTTCCTTCCTCGGACCCTACATTCTGAAGCTCGCCGAGCAGCCCGGAACATACTATACGGATTATTTATACCAGCTGTACCAGAGCACACCGGTGATTCCGCCGAGCAATTATTACGAGCAGATGGGTGTTCGGCCCGAAGCCCTCAAGACGTATGAGACGCTCCAGTACGATATCCTGTTCGGGGAGCAGTACGGCTACGGCGAAACGAAGACAACCGTCAAGGACCCGAACTACATTCTCGGTCCGGGGCCGATGAAGATTGACGAAGTGCGCAGCGAGCCGGAGGGGGAGAACACGCTCCTGACCGTGACCGGGGAAGACCTGCCTGTGCAGAGCGTACTGGAGGTCAACGGCAAAGCGGTCACGACCAAGTGGAACGCGGAGCAGAAGGCGCTGCAGGCTGAAGTGCCTTCCGGGACGCTGGGCAAGAACCCTTGCAAGGTGAAGGTGGTTGTCAAGGATTCCAAAGATAAACAGGTCGCCGTCTCGAACGAGTTCAGTTACGCTGCATCGGACGTAACCGGAACAGCGGCGAAGTAATATAACAGGAGAACGGCTGTCCTGCCCCAGCGGGCGGACAGCCGTTTTTTTGCTATTTTCCTAAGGTATGCGGCGCTGGCGGACTTCATAGAAAAGGGTCCGGTTTGCGGAAGGTGCCGGCGAGCTTCTCGGCGTGGGCATCCCGGGTCGGCGCTTCATAATCTTCCAGCACGTCGATGGTATACTCCTCTCCGGCCTTCACTGCTTTGAAGATCATCCGCTGGGGGTCCTCCAGCCGGACGTCGTGTCCTGCCATGCGCAGGCACTGTTCGTAATCGGCTGCGGTAGGCGTCTGTCCGGGCTCCAGATAGATGAGCCCTCTTAGCCGGGTCACCTGCTTCTGGTGGTAAACGTTGAAATAGACAATATGCTCTTGCGTCATGATACGAACTCCTTTCGGTACCCCGGCAGCTTCTGGGGCTTCCCAAGGACAGGCTTGTCCCTTTATAATTTGGTTATCCTTTATCCATACTATACCAACATCTGGGAGAGAGAGCACGATGAAAATGAATAGATGGCCCGTCGCAGCCTTATTGGGCTTAACCGTTATAGGACTGCTGGGTGGCACAGCCAGCACAGCCGGGGCGGCCGAGCCGGCATCCGGCATCCGGCTGAAGTTGAATGAAACCGCGGCGGAGGTCAATGGACGCTCCGTCACGCTCGAGACTCCTCCGATCCTGGCTGGAGACACGACCATGGTGCCGCTGCGGTTCATCAGCGAAGCCTTGGGAGCCATCGTCGCGTGGGATGGAGCAGCACGCTCGATTACCCTGACACATCAGGAGCGAATCATCCGGCTCAAGGTGGACAAGGCCGAGGCGGAGGCGGACGGGCAGCCGGTGGCGCTGGAGCAGCCGGCCATGATCCGCGACGGGACGACGCTGGTGCCGCTACGGTTCGTGGCCGAGCAGCTGGCGCAGCACGTGACGTACGACGGAGCGGCGAAGTCGATCACGCTGACGCCGGCTGCGGAGCAGGGGACGCCTCCGGCGCTGCCTCCCGAGAAGAAGCCGACGTATCCGCCGCCAAGAGATGCGCAGGCGGACGAGCCTGCACGGCAGAAGCTGGAGAGCCCGACGGTGGATAATCTGATGGTCGATCCCAACGCCGGAAAGGTTAAGACCGTCATGACGTATGTGACAACCGGAATGAAGGTCGAGGTTCACAGCGTGGTGTCGGACAAGAAAGACCATGTCTATGTTCTTCAGAGTGACAAGAACAGCGGGGGTATCATCGGATACGGAGAGTTCAGTATTTTGAAGTATGATACGAATGTTCCCGGCCTCGCGATGAGTCTGGTCCGGTCCCTCGACCAGAAGTTCAGCTTCACCTACAAGGATGACAAGGGGACGAGCCGCCGGTTCGATTATGATAAATTTGTGCCCGCCCGGCTTCATTACAGCGAGGGAACAGGCAAGCTGTATGTGATGGGGGAGAGCATCGACTCGGAGTACCCGCGTATTCTGATGTATGAGGTGTATCCCGAAGTGAAGCTCGCCGCCGTTTCTCCAGATAAAGGAACGAACTACCATACCGGACGCAACCTCTTTGCGGTGTTAGCGGATGGAAGTATGTACTATACGGACCTGTATCATCAGTCCTTCTATTCGGTGGGAGCGGATGGGTCAAGCGCATTCCTTGGGAGTACGCCCACCGATACGTCCAGCGAGATGGTTTCCCTGGTGAAGGACGGCGAAGTATACGTCCTGGACAAGAATACCAAGGCTGTCTACAAAGCGGGTCCGAAGGGCTTCGAACTCCAAGGCAAAGTAGAGCTGGAGAAGATGAAGGCGATGACGGCTTCCGGAGGATTCTTCTATGCGGCCGATGGGATGAAGGTGTACCAGATCAATCTCAAGGGGGAAGCTTTGGTCTATCTGGCCCTAGATAAGCTTACCTACAACAAAGGGTTCTATAATCCGCAGACCAAGCTGTACGAAGAGCAGTACCGAAACGAACCCGGCAAACTAACGATCGATGAAGCGAATCTGTTCACGGTGGACGAGGCGGGCAGCATTTATCTGTTCGATAACGTGGCTCAAATCATGCGGCGGATCAACGTATATCCTTGATCCGTGCGGCAGGGCTAATGGAAGTCTAACGCTTGGGCGGGAGGAAATCATTCCTTTCGCCTTTTTGGCGTATTCAACGAATCCGCTTCGGTCATTCAGGGAGGGAGTGGGTCCGGAGGCTGCACCGGACCGAGGAGAAGGTTCCTCTTCCTCGCTTCACAACGCACAAAAGCCTCCGTTCCGGCAGGAATTGGAGGCTTTTGTGCAATCGATTCGGATGCAGCGGATGTGCGGAACATCGTCGGCCGTGCGGAACTTACTACTCCGCCACGCCGGCCGCTTCGATCTCGAGGCATGCCATGACGAACGGCGCAAAGCCCTTCGGATCGTCGCGGCGGATGGGCTCGCTGAGATAGTATTCGTAGGAGCCATCGCGGTAAGGCTTGTTGCCAAGCCCGGCGACGCTGCAGATGCCGTTCAGATGCAGCGTCCCGTCCTCGTCGCGCTCGACATAGCGGGCCAGCAGGCCTTGGTAGCCGCGGCGGGCCGAGTCGAGCGCCCAGCCGCCGAGATAGCCGCGGTTCGCGCCTTTGGCAAGTGCACACGTGAACATTGATGACGCGGAAGCTTCCAGATAATTGCCTTCTTCTCCGCCCTTGTCCATGACTTGGTACCACAGGCCGCTCTCTTCGTCCTGCACCTGGGCGATGGCTTCCGCCAGACGGTAGAAGATGCCGATGATCTGTCCGCGCTTCGGATGGTGGAGCGGGAGATGGTCCAGGACATCCACGATCGCCATGACGTACCAGCCAATGGCCCGTCCCCAGAATTCCGGCGAGCAGCCCGTCTGCGGATCGGCCCAGCGCTGTTCGCGGCTCTCGTCCCAGCCGTGGTACAGCAGACCGGTCTTGGGATCGCGGGATACGCGTTCCATCAGCAGAATTTCGTTCGCGATATCGTCGTACCACTCGTGCTCGTCGAATTGGCTGGCATACTGGGCGAGCAGCGGGGAAGTCATGTAGACACCGTCGAGCCACATTTGGAACGGATAAATCTTCTTGTGCCACAACCCGCCCTCGCTTGTGCGTGGATGGCCCTTAAGCTGCGTGACGAGCAGATCCAGCGCCTTGCGGTACTTGGCTTCGCCGGTTCTCTCGTACATGAAGAAGAGGGTCTTGCCCTGGTTGATCATGTCCACATTGTATTCATTCAGCGAATACGTATCGATCGTTCCGTCTTCGCGGACGAACAGGTCCATGTTCTCACGGATATAATTCCAGTAGCGTTCATCCCCCGTACGGCGCCACATGCGCTCGAACGCGGTTAGAATGCATCCGTTTTCATAATTCCAGCATCGTCTCTTCTGAAACGGCATATCGGACACCAGAGGGTACTGCTCCATGAAGGATTCCGACATGGCTTGGGACCAAGGCTTGCTCACCTTCCAACGCCTCCTTTTTCTTTTCTACCCTAGCATAGCATACGGAAGGGCGTATTTCTAACCCTTTTGTTAACGTGTGCGAACGGAAATTGATTCCTGTTGTCTTTTGGCGGAGGGGCTATACCGTTCCGGCGGCAATTGCTCATTGTCAGGCGTGTGGAGCGGACGGTATACTGTAGACTACTCGGAGCATACGGACGGCTTCCAAGAGCCGCCCAGTCTGAAATCGGATTCTTTCTTGGAGTGATCTATTGATGAATACTGCAATCGCGGGAGGGAAGCGTGCTGCGTTCCGGCCGGGGCCTTACCTCCTGTTCGTCCTTGGTGCCGTCCTGCTGCTGGCCGCAGCTTCCCTGCTGCTGGCGGGCGAAGCGGGCCGCAGGTCTCCCGCCGGCAGCTTGGCAGAGCTGGACGCCAAGGCGCCTTGGGAGGTACTGCTCGGCGACTTGCCCGCAAGCGGCGGCGTGCCGGAGGACGGTACCGGTGGCTGGAAGCCGCTGCGGGAAGTCCAGCAGTCGGCGGAAGGGATGGCGCACACGGGGCCGTTCTGGATCCGCATCGCCCTGCCGTCCAAAGCAGACGGCTGGCGGGATCCTTATCTGCGGGTACAGCGTCAATTCCAGTATGAGGTGTATGCCGACGGCATCCGTCTTGGCGGACGGGATCCGCTGGGAGCCGACCGGTTCATGCACAGCTCGTTCGGCTGGAA
This sequence comes from Paenibacillus caseinilyticus, assembly GCF_027533645.1. Classification (GTDB taxonomy): domain Bacteria; phylum Bacillota; class Bacilli; order Paenibacillales; family NBRC-103111; genus Paenibacillus_G; species Paenibacillus_G caseinilyticus. Next base: position 79,905 of record NZ_JAQAGY010000020.1, on the reverse strand, counting down.
GATGTACCGGCTTCCGTCTGCGCCGATGCCTCGCACGCTGCTCGTCAAGATAACGCGCGGGACCCCCGGCGTCTTCATCGGGCAGTATACGCTGGCGGAAGGCAGGGCTCTGCTGACGGAGATGATCCGGTATGACGTCGTAGGGCTTTTGTGTACGTTATTTTTCGTGCTGCTCGGCGCCGGATCGCTTCTGTTCTGGTGGCGGTCGCACCGGGACCCGGCTTACTTGAGCCTTGCCCTTCTCGCATTCATGGGCGGCCTCGCGTATCTGCTGCGATCACAGACCTTCCAGCTGCTGCCGCATAGCTCCATCCCGGTCTATATGGCGGACCTGCCCGGCGTAGCGGCTACCGGTGCCTTCTTCTTGTTTCTGTATCATTTTTCGAGGGAGGGGGCTCCGAAGCACTTCCGTCTGCAGGCTGCCGTTCTGTTCGCCTTCAGTACCGTCACGGTGCCGCTGCTCTTCCTCCTGGAGCCTGCGGCCTTCCGGAATGTCTATAACCTGGGGCTGCTGCCTCAGCTGCTGCTCGGCGCGGTGACGTCCCTGATCTTCATTGTCCGGCGTATGAAGGCACGGCCGGGAGCTGAGGACGGGTGGATCCTGACCGGCATCTTCTCGGCGGTGTTCGGCGTCATACTCCATGTGGGGGGCGGACTGCTCCCGGCCGTTCCGGGCTTCGATGCCTTAAGAGGCTCTCCCGCATACGAATATTTCTCGCAGAACGCGGCGGGGCTGGGCATGCTGCTGTTGGTGGCCTCGTTCAGCATGGCGCTGATGACCCGGATGGCCCGCATCCGCAGGGAACACCAGGCGTTCACGGAGTCCCTGGAGTGGATGGTGAAGGAGCGGACGGCGGAGCTGCAGGAGGCCAACCGGCTGCTCCGGCTGTCGGTGCAGGAGCGGTCCGAAGCGATCGCGGCGCTGTCGGTGATGGAGGAGCGGACCCGGATCGCAGGCGATATTCACGACGTAGTGGGCCACACGCTGACGACGACCCTGGTGCAGATCGAAGCGGCCCGGCGGCTGCTGCAGCGGCAGGACGAACGGGGGATGGAGAAGCTGGAGCTGTCCGGGGAACTCGTGCGCCAGAGCCTGCAGGATATCCGGGAGTCGGTGCATATGATGCAGGCGGCGAGCAGCGATTATGACCTCGAGCGGATCATCCCGGGGCTGCTGGCCCGGACCGAGTCTGCAGCCGGTGTGGAAGTGCAGGGGAGGATGGGCAAGCTCCCGCCCCTGACCATCCTGCAGAAGAAGGTGCTGTTCCACACCCTGCAGGAGGGATTGACCAACGGGATCCGGCATGGCGAAGCCCGGCGGTTCCGGTACGAACTCGAGCACGCAGACGGGCAGGTGCGGTTCGCGCTGTGGAACGACGGGCATCCGTACCGGGGCGAGCAGCACGGATTCGGCCTGACGACCATGCGCGAGCGGGTACAGCAGGTGGGCGGCACACTCGAAGTATCCTCTCCCGAAGGGACGGACTATCTGCTGTCTATCCGGTTTCCCGTGGCCTAGCGCAGGGAAGCCGGCCTGGGTCCTGAATGGAGCGAGGCTTCCATTCCGAATAGGACTTCCCATAACAACAACGTCCCGCCTGCCGATGTACATTCATCGGCGGGCGGGACGTTGTGTTGTGTATGGTTTCTTAGGTGTATAGGATGTGTTCTTCAGGTGCAAACGACTCTAGGCCTCCGCATCCCCGCGGTGCAGCAGCTGGGGACCGGCGATCCCGGGATTGGTCATCTCATACGGATCGAGAATGATGTTCAGCTCTTCCTCGGTGAGCACGTTATAGAGCAGGCAGAGCTCGCGGACCGGCCGTCCGGTCACGATGGCCTCCCGGGCGATCCGGGCGACCACTTCGTAGCCGAGGTGCGGATTCAACGCCGTGATCACGCCGACGCTCTTCTCCACATACTCCCGGCACCGATCGGCATCGGCCTGCAGCTCTTCGAGCAGGAACTTGCGGAACACCTCGAATACCTGGTTCATCATGCCGAGCGACTGCAGGAGATTGAACACCAGGACCGGCTCCATGACATTCAGCTCGAGCTGGCCGGCCTCGGAAGCCAGACAGATCGTATGGTCGTTGCCGATGACCTGGAAGGCTACCTGGTTCACGACCTCCGCCATGACCGGGTTCACCTTACCCGGCATGATGGACGAGCCGGGCTGACGCGGCGGCAGCAGCAGCTCGCCGAGTCCCGCGCGGGGGCCCGATGCCAGCAGACGGATGTCGTTGGCGATCTTCGACATGTTAATCATGCAGACCTTCAGGGCGGCGGACACTTCCGTATAGGCATCCGTATTCTGCGTGGCATCGACGAGATGCTCGGCGCCCTTGATCGGCAGACCGCTCAGCTCGGCCAGATGCTCGACGACCCGCTTGATGTAGCGCGGATCGGCATTGAGTCCGGTACCGACGGCGGTAGCGCCCATATTCACCTCGTACAGGTGCTCGCGTGTCGCCTGGATACGCTTGATGTCCCGGGCGATGACGCGGGTGTAAGCCTCGAATTCTTGGCCCAGCCGGATCGGTACGCCGTCCTGCAGATGCGTACGGCCCATTTTGATAATCGAGTCGAACTCGATCGCCTTGCGCTGGAACGTCGTCATCATCTCTTCCATCGTAACGGTCAGCTTGCCGATCAAGGCCAGCGCAGCCAAGTGGATGGCGGTAGGGAACGCGTCGTTGGTCGACTGGGCCATGTTGACGTGCGTATTCGGACTGACGGTGAAATAGTCGCCCTTGGTTCCCCCCAGCAGCTCGATCGCCCGGTTGGCGATGACTTCATTCGCGTTCATGTTGATCGACGTGCCGGCGCCGCCTTGGATCGGGTCGACGATGAACTGGTCATGCCACTTGCCTTCGATGATCTCCTGGGCGGCTTGGGCCACCGCCTCGCCGATCCGCTTGTTCAGCTGTCCTGTCTCCATATTGGCGAGGGCCGCCGCTTTCTTGACGTACGCCATGGCCCGGATCAGCTCGTGATGAATCCGGTAGCCCGTAATCGGGAAGTTCTCTACCGCCCGCAGCGTCTGAATGCCATAATATGCTTCCACGGGCACCTCGCGGGAACCGAGAAAATCTTTTTCCACCCTCACTTGACCTGTACTCATCCCATTCGCCCCTTATCGGCGGACTCTGCTGCTTACGCCGCCTGTTTGATGGAATCCAAGTATTGATTACCCTTCTTCTGATCATAATGCCCTTCCCACTTCGCCATCACGACGGTAGCGAGCGAGTTGCCGAGCACATTGACCACCGTACGGGCCATATCGAGAATCCGGTCGATCCCCGCGATGAAAGCAAGGCCTTCCAGCGGGATCCCTACGGAGCCCAGTGTTGCCAGAAGGACTACGAACGATACGCCCGGCACGCCAGCGATTCCCTTCGAGGTGACCATTAGAACAAGCATCAGGGTAATCTGCTGGGAGATCGGGAGATCGATACCGTACATCTGGGCGATGAACAAGGCGGCCAGCGCCTGATAGAGCGTGGAGCCGTCGAGGTTGAAGGAGTAGCCCGTCGGTACGACGAACGAAGTAATGGCCTTCGGCACCCCGAATTTCTCCATCTTCTCGATGACCTTCGGCAGGACGCTCTCCGAGCTCGCCGTAGAATAGGCCAGAATAAGTTCGTCTTTCAGAATCCGGATAAATGTCAGGATGCTGGTCCCGCAGAGCTTCGCGATCCCCCCGAGAATGAGGAAGACGAACAGGAACATGGCGCCGTACACCGAGAGGACGAGCTTGCCGAGCGGGAGCAGGGAAGCCACCCCGAACTTCGATACGGTAATGCCAATGAGCCCGAACACGCCGACCGGCGCGAATCTCATGATCAGGTTCGTGACCCAGAACATTGCGTCCGCCACTCCGTGGAAGAACGCGAGCACGGGCTTGCCCCGCTCGCCGATGGCGGCTACGCCGAGACCGAAGATGACGGAGAAGAAGATGATGGCCAGCATGTCGCCCGCTACGAAGGATTCGAAGATGTTCTTCGGCACGATATTGACGAACGTATCCGCGAAGCTGTGGTTCGTCGCTTTCTCGGTCGTATCCACGTACTTCGAGATATCGCTCTTTGTGAGCTGTTCCATGTGGAGGCCGGCGCCCGGCTTGACGATATTGGCCACGAGCAGGCCGAAGATGATGGCGATCGTCGTCACGATCTCGAAGTACAGAATCGTCTTGCCGCCGAGCTTGCCGAGCTTCTTGATATCGCCCACGCCCGCCACGCCGACCACGAGGGAGGAGATCACGATAGGGACGACGATCATTTTGATGAGACGCAGGAAGATGTCGCCGAGCGGCTTCAGCAAAGTCTCTACCGCCGGGTTGCCGTAGAATACGGCGCCGACGATAATCCCGAGGACCAGCCCCACCACAATTTGAAACGCCAGACCGAATTTTTTCACGAGGATCCCGCCTTTGTCATATATTTTGTTGTTATTAAAACGCTTTCTTTTCTTCACCCCCCGGAGCTGCTAGGATGATCTATGAAGGTATTGTAAAAGAGGGGCTACGGGACTCTACAAAAATCTACAAGGTGCTGGCCAATTTTTAATTTATAAGAATGTATATCTCACCAGGGCTCGATCCTGTAATCTTATATTTCTTATAAACACGCATGATAAGGATGAAAAGAAGGGCCCGGGCCGGGATCTGGGTCATCTGCCGGGGGCAGGCAGACTTGGAAAGCATGGGGGAGTCAAGGTATACTTGTCGAAACGTTAGAGAATGGGCGGACGGGGAGGAGGGGATCTGTGGGAAGGAACGAAAAGTGGCTGCTGCTGCTCTTGATGGCGGTGATGGTGCCTCTGGCGGGCGAGCTTCATTTTAACCCGTTCGGGGACGATTTTCGGGTCTCGCTGGGGACGCCGGTGTTCTTCTTCTTTTTGCTCTGGATCCGGGGAGTCCCCGCCATCGCGTCCGGACTGATCGCCGGCGTATGCGTCATGCTCTTCCGGATCGGACTCGGGGCGCTGACCGTGCCGGACCCCGATTGGGCCCGCCTGCTCTGGCTTCATTATCCTGCCCTATTCTATTATCTGGCCTATGGCGCCGCCTTCTTCGCGATGCGTCTGGATCGTCGTCTGGACCAGCCGCTGCTGCTGGGTGTGCTTGGGCTCCCTCTGGAGCTTACCGGGACGGTGACTGAGCTGCTGCTCCGTTATGCCGGAACACCCCGGACCCTTACGCTTGCCGCCTTGAACCAGATTGCGATCATCGCCCTGTTCCGCAGCTTCTTCGTGCTCGGCTTCTTCAACCTGCTCAAGCTGCGGGAATCGCAGGCGGCCGGCGAGCAGCAGCGGAGGCAGAATGAAGAGATGCTCTTGCTGGTCTCCGAGCTCTACGAGGAGTCGCTGCACCTGCAGAAGTCGCTGCAGGATGCCGAACGGATGACGCAGGCGAGCTATGGGCTGTATCAGGCGTTGAAGCAGTCCCCTTCCCCCGGCGATCTGGAGGGGCTCGCACAGCAGGCGCTCGCACTGGCTGGGGGCGTGCATGAGATCAAGAAGGACAGCCAGCGCATTCACGCGGGCCTCTCCCGTCTGATCACGGAGGACGGACTGCCGGATTATATGGCGGTCGAAGAGCTCGCCGGCATCGTGCTGCGGTCCAATGGCCGGGTGGCCCGCTTGCTGGGCAAACGGGTCCGGCTGGAGCAGCGGACCGCAGGCCCCCTCCCGCTGTGCCATGCGTACACGCTGCTGTCGCTGCTGAACAATGCCGTCGTGAACAGCGTGGAGGCTATAACCGAAGAGGGGACCGTGCGGATCTCGGCGGAGCGCAGCGGGGAGCACCTCGTGCTCCGCGTGGCCGACGACGGTCCCGGCATCCCTGTGAAGATGCGCGAGCTGGTCTTCCAGCCGGGCTTCACGACCAAATACGATAAAGCGGGCAGGCCCTCCACCGGCATCGGGCTCGGTTATGTCAAGATGACGGTAGAGGCCTTGTCCGGCTCAGTTGCGCTGCTCCCCGGCATCAGGGGGCGCGGGAACGAGGTATGCATGATACTGCCGCTTGGGCAGATAGGAAAGGAAGGGTAGCAGAGTATGCGATTCTATATAGTGGATGACGATCCGGCGGTCCGCTTCATGCTGGCTCAAATCATTGAAGACGAGGACCTCGGAGAGGTGGCGGGCGAGGCTGAGGACGGGGCGCTGGTGGATTCCAGTGTGCTGTCCCTGAAGAAGGCCGACGTGGTGCTCATCGATCTGCTCATGCCGCGCCGTGACGGTATCGAGACCGTGAAAGCTCTGACGCCCGGCTTCGACGGTCTGTTCGTCATGATCTCCCAAGTGGAGTCGAAGGACCTGATCGCCGAAGCGTACGCCGCCGGAATCGAGTATTACATCACGAAGCCGGTCAACCGTCTCGAGGTGATCGGGGTGCTCCGCAAGGTGGAGCAGCACCTGCTCCTCCACCAGTCGATCCGGGATATCCGGCGGTCGCTCAGCGTCATCGGCATGGACACGATGCAGGAGAAGAAGAGCCAGGGCTTCGGCGACCGGAGCCTGCTCTCGGCCGCAGGCGATGTGCTGTCGGATCTCGGGATGCTCGGCGAGAGCGGGAGCCGGGATCTGCTCGATATGATGCAGTACCTCGAGCGGTGGGAGAAAGCCGGCGGCCCGGAACCCGGCTTCCCGTCCCTTGGCGACGTGTTCCATGAGGTGGCCTTGGCGAGGCTGGGCGCCTCTGTCGCTCCGTCCGACCTGCGCAAAGAAGTGAAGGCGGCGGAGCAGCGGGTGCGGCGGGCGGTGGCCGAAGCCCAGTCCCATCTCGCCTCGCTGGGCCTCATCGATTATTCACATCCGAAGTTCGAGCAGTATGTGGCCAGTCTCTTCGACCTTAGTGAAATCAGGAAGAAGATGAAGGAACTGGAGAGTGGGGAGGCCTCCGCCGCGAGCAGCGTGCGGACGAACACGAAGAAGTTCGTGCAGGGACTGTACCTGGAGTCCAAGCGGCTGGTCAGCCGGTTCTGAGCGGGCGTCCCGGGCACAGAGTCCCCCCAGGCTGAAGCGGGGTCGCAGGCGGCAGGGTTCATGACGATGGAAACGGACACTGGATGAATCAGCAAGCGGAAGGACAGCGGTTCCCGGTAGAGGGAGACTTGTCCTTTTTGGCGTTGGGGCGTACGAAGCCTGCCGAGGCTAAGCCGATCACAGAGGGGGCGGCGGATTGGAATAAGGCGCCGCCCCCTCTGTGATCGGCTGTCCATCATCGGTGTGTGCCCGCCGGCCGGTCAAGGGCGGTCAGCAGGTTTGCTGCGGCATATGGGAGTTGCACCCGGCATATCCGTCGAAATGTAAACCCTTACAATTGCTTATCCTGCCAAACAGGTTGAATTCGGCGCATAGATGTTCCTGGAGGCCACGCTCATAATGGGTGTATTCCTAAGGCAGGAGGTCTCAGGCACAATGGAAACGGATTACGCAGACAAAAGAGCCCCCGGAGCAAGCGGCGTCCCGGATGGACGCGGGCTGGGCCGGGGCGCGTTGGCCAGAGAACTGCTGCGGGACAGATGGCTGTATGTGATGGCACTGCCGGGGGTTCTGTATTTCATCGTCTTCAAGTATGTGCCCATGTACGGCGTCGTGATGGCTTTCCAGGATTACAAGCCGCATCTGGGTTTTCTGGATTCGCCTTGGGCCGGGCTGAAGCACTTCCGCCGGTTCTTCGGGGAGCCGGCGTTCGGGGCGTTGTTCAGCAACACGGTGCTGCTCGCCGTGTACAACCTGATCTTCTTCTTCCCGCTGCCGATCCTGCTCGCCTTGATGCTCAATGAAGTGAGGCAGGAGCGGTTCAAGCGCTGGGTCCAGACGCTGGTGTATATCCCGCATTTTGTCTCCTGGGTCGTCGTGGTCGGGGTCTTCTACATGCTGCTGACCACCGAGGGCGGCGTGATCAACGAGCTTCTCTTCGCACTGACGGGGGAGAAGATCGCCTTCCTGCTCGAACCGGGCTGGTTCCGGACGATGATTGTCACGCAGTCGATCTGGAAAGAGGTAGGCTGGGGCACGATCATCTTCCTCGCGGCACTCGCCGGTGTGGATATGCAGCTCTATGAGGCGGCCCGCATGGACGGGGCGAACCGCTGGCGCCAGCTCTGGCACATTACGCTGCCGGCAATCCGCAGTACGATCGTGATCCTGCTCATCCTGCGGCTCGGCTCCTTCCTCGACAGCGGATTCGAGCATATCTTCCTCATGCTGGCCCCGACGAACCGGGAGGTTGGCGAGGTGTTCGACACCTACGTGTATATGAAAGGCTTGACGCAGGCGCAGTACAGCTATAGTGCGGCGGTCGGGCTGTTCAAGTCGGCCGTGGGGCTCATCCTCGTCCTCGGCGCGAACTGGCTGGCGAAGCGCTTCGGCGAAGAGGGCGTGTATTGATTCTAAGTCCAGGCTGATAAGGAGGAGATAGGCCATGATGCAAGACCGGACTTTCGGCAACCGTCTGTTCGATACGGTCAATTCGGCGGTGCTCATCCTGGTGGCCCTTTGTACGGTGCTGCCTTTCGTCTACGTGCTCGCCGTGTCGTTCACCGATCCCCATGAAGTGGCCAAAGGCGGGATGATCCTCTTCCCGACGAAGTTCTCGCTGGCGGCTTACGAGTACATTTTCTCCACGGATACGCTGGTCAAAAGCCTCGGGGTATCCGTCTATGTGACCGTCGTCGGCACGTTCATCAACCTGCTGCTGACCTCTCTGCTCGCGTACCCGCTGGCGAAGCCCCACTTCCGGGGGCGGCAGATCATCCTGCTCGGCGTGCTGTTCACGATGCTGTTCTCCGGCGGCATGATCCCTTCTTACTTCGTCGTGAAGGAGCTCGGCCTGACGAACACGCTGTGGTCGCTCATGATTCCGTCGGCGATCTCGGCGTTCAATCTCATCGTGCTGCGCAACTTCTTCCAGCAGATCCCGGACGGGCTCGAGGATTCGGCGAAGATCGACGGCTGCAGCGACCTCGATATCCTGTTTCGGATCGTGCTGCCGCTCTCGCTGCCGGCGCTTGCGACCTTCGGCCTGTTCTATGCGGTAGCCCATTGGAACACGTTCTTCCATGCGATCCTCTACATCAATGACCATAACAAATGGCCGGTGCAGGTGCTCCTGCGGGAGATTGTCATCCTCGCGCAGAGCCGGATCGGGGAGACGTCTTTCGAGGAGACGCTGATCCAGCCGCTGACGATTCGGATGGCGGTTATTGTGTTCGCGACCGTACCGATTCTGCTCGTGTATCCGTTTTTGCAGAAGCATTTTGCCAAGGGTGTGCTGCTCGGTTCAGTGAAAGGATGACGTTCCTGCGGATCTCATCATCTATAGGAGGGGTTACGATGACAAGAGCAAAGAAGAGCAGACGCTGGATCGCCGGGATGTGCGCGGCGGTCATGGCCACGGGGGTCCTCGCAGGCTGCGGGGGAGACTCCGGAGAGGCGAAGCCGGAAGCGGCGGCAGGGGACGCGGGGAGCAGCGCGCCGCAACGCATCACGCTGGCAACCGCGCAGGTCGGGGATGTGCCGGCTGCGGACAACGAGGTCGAGAAGGCGATCGAGAGCTACACGAACACCCAGCTCGATATCCAGTGGATCCCGAGCGCGGCCTACGACGAGAAGATCAATGTGATGGTCGCGGCGGACGAGATGCCGATGATGCTGCGAGTGAAGTACGTCCCCACCACGATCTCCTCCATCCAGTCGGACCTGTTCTGGGAAGTGGGGCCGCTGCTGAAGGATTACAAGAATCTCGCCGCGCTGAACAAGCAGTATTACGAGAACATCTCCGTCGACGGCAAAATCTACGGCATCCCGCAATTCCGCGATATCGCGCGTTCTGCCGTGATTTACCGGGAAGATTGGCTGAAAAAGCTCGGCATGAAGCCCCCCGTCACGGTGGATGAGTGGTATAATGTCCTTAAAGCCATGACCCTGAACGATCCGGACGGCAACGGCAAGAACGATACGTACGGCATGGTGCTCGGCAAAAAGTACAATGAAGGCGTCTCTGCCCTGACGACCCGGATGGCGGTGGCGATCGGCGCGCCGAACAAGTGGGCGGTCGATGCCTCGGGCAAGTTCACTCCGGAATTCGTGACGCCGGAGTTCCATGAGATCCTGAAGCTGTTCCGGAAGCTGTTCGCCGAGAAGCTCATCAACCAGGACTTCGCGGCGTTCGAGGATGCGGACGCGGAGAAGATGTATGATTCCGGCCGCGTAGGCATCCGGATCGCGGTGGCCCAGAATGCGAAGAGCATGCAGGACCGGCTCTCGAAGACGGTGCCGGACGGCATCTACGACGTCATGCCGCCGACGGGCCCAAGCGGCGTGCGCGCCGCGGGCGAGAGCGGGAACAACGGCTTCTTCGTGTTCCCGAAGTCGAAGGTGAAGAACGAAGCGGAGCTGAAGAAGCTGCTCGCCTTCGCCGACAAGCTGCTGGACGAGCCGATGGCCACGCTTCAGCTGCGGGGCATCGAAGGCAAGCATTACGCCAAGGTGGACGGCGGCAAGACGGAGTTCAAGGACTTCAGCGCCTTCCAGCGTGAAGTGAAGCCGTACCGCGACTCGCTCTTCAACCTCGAGGGCTATAACGTGGCGCCGCTGAAGGACACGCCGCTCGGCGAGAAGGGCACGAAGATCCCGCCGGAGAACCTGAAGACGGCGGTGCTCAACCCGGCGCTCAACCTGACGTCGGCCACGTATTCCGAGCGCGGCAAGGAGCTCGAGCAGATGATGTACGACGCGCAGACGAAGTACATCATGGGCAAGATCGACGACGCTGGCCTGCAGGCGGAGATCGAGAAGTGGCGCAAGGCGGGCGGCGACCTGGTCGCGAAGGAATACGAAGCTGCCTACGCGAAGCAGAAGAAGTAAGCGCGGGAAGGCAGCCGGGTACAGACGTTGGCTGAGCTTGTGCGCGGGGCGGAGCCCTGGATGCTGTTCGCCGCAGGCAGGTAGACAGTTGGCCTGCTGGGCAGCTTCGGTAGACAAGCGCCGTTGCCCGGCACAGGCACCGGACATAAGATGCTTTGCCGGTGGCGGATGACTACGAAGGATCACGAAGAGTTGAAACGTTTTAGTAGGCTAGACAAAAAGCTTCAACAAAAGGCCTAAGGCAGGCTCAGGGTGCTCTCGCGCCCGGAGCCTGCTTTCCTGCATAGATGCGGACTTGGGGCCTTAGGAGGGAGAGAGACAATGCTGCAGCGAATCAACAAGACGATGGAAACCTGGATGCCGCTGATTACGCCTAGCAGCGTATTGATCGGGATGCTCCTTTCGGCATGGTTCTCGCCCTTCACGGCTTGGGTGCCTTGGATCTTTGCTTTCATGACGTTCTCCGGGAGTCTCAGCATGAACTTCGGGGATCTGCGGCGGGTGCTCTCGCATCCCATGCCGATCTTCGTGTTCCTGGTTGTGGTCCACGGCGTCATGCCCCTAATGGCTTGGGGCGTCGGCCACTTGGCGTTCCCGGACGATCCCCTGACGGTGACCGGACTTATTCTGTTGTTCTCGATTCCGACCGGGATCGTCAGCTTCATGTGGGTATCGATCTATAAGGGCCATATCGCCTTGACGCTGTCGATGATTCTAGTCGATACGATGCTGTCCCCGTTCCTGGTTCCGCTCACCCTCTCCGCCATGGTCGGCACCAAGGTGCAGATGGACGTGTGGGGGATGATGGAAGGGCTTGCCTGGATGGTTGTCGTGCCGTCCCTGCTCGGGATGGCCCTGAACCAGTGGACCCGCGGCGCGGTCAAAACCAAGCTGGGTCCGAAGCTGGCTCCGTTCTCCAAGATCGGCCTCGCCGTGGTCATTATGATCAACTCCTCGGTGATCGCCGGCTATCTGAACGGGTTCACTCCCGAACTGCTGTATCTGGCCGCGGTCTGCGTGGGGGTCGTCGCGCTCGGCTATGGGATCGGCCGGGGGACGGCGGCCGTCTTCGGCTGGGACCGAAGCGTCGCCGTGACGATGACGTTCAACTGCGGCATGCGCAATATCAGTGCGGGCGCGGTGCTCGCGATCTCGTATTTCCCGCCGCCGGTGGCGCTGCCGGCGATCATCGGAATGATGTTCCAGCAGATGATGGCATCGCTGTTCGCCTATGTCTTCTTCGGGCGCAAGGCGGCCGCCCGGCCAGCCGGGGCCGCCGAGGGCAAGCCTTCGGCATAAATCGGCGGTGCAGCCCGGCAGGGGCGATTCTGCGGCATGGTATATAAGGTACAAGAGGCGGGCTCTCAGGAATGGGGGCTCGCTTTTTGTTATCAGGCATGCGGCAGTAAGGACATCGGCTTTAAGGAAACGCAAAGCTGGCATTCAGGATGCTTTCAGCTTGGGGCGGTAAGATGATCTTGTAAGCAGCAAGGACAACAACGAACATAACAACTAAACCAACTTACAGGAGGAATTACCCATGAAAAACTTCAACAAGAAAGTCATCGCCACAACACTCGGAACGGTCTTCGCACTTGGCGCCATGGGCTCCGCATTTGCAGCACAAGCGACTACGACAACAGGGACCACCGGTACGGCGGCGATCAAATCGATGTCCTTCAAGAAGGACCGCGGCGGCAAGAACCTCGAGGCGCTCGCAGCCGAGAAAGGCATCACGGTTGCCGAGCTGAAGGCCCAGCAGGAGCAGGAGCGCCAGGCGAAGCTGGAAGCGGAAGCGGCCGAGAAGGGCATCACCGTGGACGTGCTGAAGGCCCGGAAGGAGCAGGAGCGTGCCGAGCACGGCCCGAAGGGCGGCCATGGCGGACCGGACCTCGAGGCGCTTGCAGCCGAGAAGGGCATCACGGTCGATGAGCTGAAGGCGCAGCAGGAGCAGGAGCACCAGGCGAAGCTGGAAGCGGAAGCGGCGGAGAAAGGCATTACCGTCGACGAGCTGAAGGCGCAGAGGGAGCAGGAACGTGCCGAGCACGGTCCGAAGGGCGGCCATGGCGGACCGGACCTCGAGGCACTCGCAGCCGAGAAAGGCATCACGGTCGACGAGCTGAAGGCGCAGCAGGAGCAGGAGCGTCAGGCGAAGCTGGAAGCGGAAGCGGCTGAGAAGGGCATCACCGTTGATGAGCTGAAGGCGCAGAGGGAGCAGGAACGCGAAGCGAAGCTGGCGGAACTTGCTGCGGAGAAAGGCGTCACGGTGGACGAGCTGAAGGCGCAGATGGAAGCAGGACGCGGCCATAGAGGCGGAAGTCACGGCCCGCAGGATCTCGAGGCGCTTGCCGCCGAGAAGGGTATCACGGTGGATGAGCTGAAAGCGCAGATGGAACAGGAGCGCGAAGCGAAGCTAGAGAAGCGTGCGGCTGAGAAGGGCATCACGGTCGATGAGCTGAAAGCGCAGATGGAGCAGGAGCGTCAAGCGAAGCTGGAGAAGCGTGCTGCTGAGAAAGGCATCACGGTCGATGAGCTGAAAGCGCAGATGGAGCAGGAGCATGCAGCACGCGAGGCGAAATCGGCGGCCAACTAAGCATCAGCAGATAGGTCACGAGAGGGCGGATTGTCCGCCCTCTTCTTTGTCTTTGTTTGCTTCATCAGCTTCAGTGAAGAAAATATAGAGAGTTTGTGGAGAGAGTGTTAAGGGGCGCGGGCCGGGTGGTTCGCCAGCCGCCGCTCCGCTCTTTTTCATTTTTTGAAGGCGAAGACGCATGATTTGGGCCGCGGTGTTTAAAGCTATAGGCACGGAGGACGCCAGCCGACCGATGCCGGATGGAGGGGGGATTGCGCCTTTTGTCAATAAATACAAGGAGCATTTCGCAAATCTTTCGGATGATCGCATGAAATTCTGGTAAGAGTAATAAAGAAATCTCCTGTCACATGTTTGCTCAGCAGAGATTCATCAATTCAGATGAAAAATGGAGGTTACCGACGTGAACATTTTACGTGACGAGCTTAAGAAAACTCGCGACGGGTACGTCATCACGATTCACCTGTCAGCGGACCGGACGGAATTCGCCAAAGAGCTTGGCGACAATCCGGAGCAGCAGCGGGAACTTCAGAAAGACGTTGAAAGCTACGTCAAGAAGAAGTACCCGAACCTGAAGGTAACGACGGCGAAAGTCCTGCTCGGCGGACTTCTGATATCGACGATTCCGCTGGGCGGCCAAGCCCATGCCGCTACGCCGACAGGCGGCCCGAAAGATATCGACAAGAGCTCTTCCTGGGCGCAGACGGCGATCTGGAACCTCGTCGACAAGAAGATCATCGAGGGCGACGAAGCGGGCAACTTCAACCCGCAGGGTACCATGACCCGCGATGCGTTCACGGCGATGCTCGTTCGTGCTATGGTTCCGGCAGACCAAATGGTAACGCCAGAGACGCCGACGTTCAAGGATATCCCGAAAGACCACTGGGCTTACTCCTACGTCGAAACGGCTGTGGCCAAAGGCCTCGTGAACGGTACGACCGACACGACCTTCTCTCCTACGGACAACGTAACGCGGGAGCAAATGGCTACGATCTTCGTACGCGCCCTGGGCGTTCCAGCTGCCGATCTGGCAGGCATGGGCGACAAGCTTACGTTCGCGGATAAGGATTCCATCCCTGCCTACGCCAAAGATGCTGTCGGCTACGCGGTATCCAAAGGCCTCATGCAAGGTACGACCGACACGACGTTCGACGGCGGCAAGAACGCGACCCGCGAGCAAGTGGCAGTGGTTATGGACCGCTATCTCACAGGCGGTGGCGTAGTTACACCTCCGGTAGTGACAGGCAAAGTGTCCGTATCCGAAGTGAAGCCGACAGGCGTCAAGACGGTTACGGTGAACTTCAACCGCGACGTAACGGATGCAGAGAAAGCAACGTTGTCTCTGACGAAGGGTTCGGTGCCAGTCGCAACAACAGCCAAGTGGTCCGACGATAAGAAGTCTGCCGTACTTACGATTACGGATACCAAGCTTACTGCAGGTACTTACACAGTAACACTTGGCGGACTGGCTGCTGATGCGGTGGATAAAACGACGGCTGAGTTCACGGCACAGGACGAGACGGTGTCCAAGATCGAGTTCGTTAATGCGAACGATACGATCGCTAAGGGCGACAAAGTCCTCATCAACATCAAAGCGACAAACCAATACGGAGAGAATGCTTCCTACTCCGCCGGTGCTTACTCGGTATACTCGGATACCAAAGCAAATCCTACGTTGAAGAAGCTCGATAATGGTGATCTGCAGTTGACTCTGAACACAAGTGACGCCAGCTTCCAATCCGGTATCTCCATCGTGCCAGTGAACATTTATCACACGGATACTCGGGTAACCGCAACTAAGAACTTTAAAGTTGGTACAACTGCCTTTATTTCCAAGGTGGAATTGGGCACACTGAAGTATAACAACGGTAAGGATTCCATTGCCGGTACAGGAGAGACAGCAACCGTTGATCTGCTGCAATATGACCAGTACGGCAACCTTGTAGCTTATAAAGCTGATAATATGAAAGACGTTCAAGTCAACATTACTCCATATGAGGAAAAGCTCAAATCGGAGGCTGGTGATACGAACAATGATGATATTGCCGACATCAAGTTCTCGCTTACAGGCAATGTAGATAAGACAGGGGATTATACGTTTAATGTCTACAGCCAGGCGGGAACTGCTTCGGGCACTATTAAAATCGCCTCGGCCAAAATCGCGAATAAAGTTGAAATTGGTGAAATGACCGATGTCATTGCAGCCGGTGACGATGAAGCCTTCGTTCCGATTGTTGCCTACGATGCCGCCGGAAATAAATTAAGCTTGGATGACTTGGTTAGTGATGAGAACAAATCCCGTATTAAGTTCAATATGGCTGGGGCCGAGTTGGTAACTGTCGGAGAAGATAAAGGCAGTGTTCGGATACCGAAAGCAAGCATTCCGGATTCCTCCGGAGGTATGGTAACTCTGACTGCAACGATTGCTACAGCTAACGCTAACAGCGTTGCGACCAAATCGTTCACGGTTCAAGATGTTCGGGTTCCTGAAACATTCAAGGTGAAAGATGATGCGGATAAGAAAATTATCGCTGGAGCAGAAAGCAAATTCGAATTTGAGGTTTATGATCAATATGGACAAGAGTTTGAGAAGATACAAGCAAAAGACAATGACGGTGTTGACCTGGTAAGTAATGGGGACCCTGTTCCTGTCCGCGTGGATGCCAATGGCAATATTACTGCTTCCAATGGCTATATCTATAACATTGAGGTTACGCCAACCATTACAGGTAAAATTTCAATGATAGACGGCGGGGGGAGAACTCTTGCTGATGCTACCCCGCAAAATTACAACAGCAACACGCTGCTATCCGAATTTAACGATGAACAGAAACTTATTGCCGCACCGGATGCTGCACCAGGTGATAAATTATCGTTTGTAGCAAAAATTCAAAAAATTGATGTGGCAAATCAGAATAAAGTTACTGATATTGCTGAGATTAAACGAGATATCGAAGTTGTGAAAAATGATGCGGATCTTACCTACAACATTTCGACTGTAGGCGATCTGTTCAACGCTATCGACAGCAAAGATGATCTTGGTCTGAATACTGGTTTAGGCCACGATAAGATTCACAGCAAGCTGTCCAAAGAGATTGAATTAACGGCGACCGATGCGGGTGGAGATAAAGTAGCCCTACCTAAGATCATTACTGCCGTAACCACGGATAATCCAGCTGTTGCACAAGCGGGAATATACAATGGCGCTGATGCGGATGATGTAGGTAAAGCCTACATTATCGGTAATAAGAAGGGTACAGCTAAAGTCAATGTATCCTTTAAAACAAATGAGGGCGAGACTTTAACACGTACCTTCACCGTTAATGTTAAAGATGATGCTATTACCACGACCAAACTTGTGGCTGGTGAAAAATCGGTCAAAGTTGCGGATACCGCCGGTAAATCGGCATATGAGTTCATGGATCTGACGCTGACCGACAACTATGGTACCGAATATGAAGATAATGAGATTAGTGAATACAATTATCTCTTCGGTACAACCTTCAGCATCAATAACGTAAAACTAGTCAATCCAGCTCTTACTGTAGCGCTGGATAATACAGTAAGTATTGATCCTGCTACTGGAAATGTAACTATTGGATCAAACGTTAAAAGCTTCGAAATATCAGCAAATACTGCAGCCGGCATTTCGGCTTCCACCGGTGTTACTAGATAAGGTCCATTCGTTAAGGTGAAGGAAGCGGGGTTGGGCGAGTTTTTGCCTATTGCCTCCTCCAAACCAATATTAAACCGAAGGAAAGACAAGATATGTGTCTTTCCTTCGGTTTTTTGCTGTGAAAAACTAAGTTGGAGGGATTCCGAGAATGAATAATAGGTGTTGGATAGAAACCCTCACTTCCCCCTTACCTTCCCCGCCACCAGCAACACCCCTGGAAACACTATACATACCGAGAAAGCGTATAGCGGCCAGATCGTAGCGGTAAAATCATAATACTCAACGGAGTTCGGTGTGATGATCTGTGCCAGGATGACCAGCAGGGTCCCGAAGGGAACCAAGAGCGGCCGATAGCTCTTGAGCCTCGCCAGTTTGGCCGTGCCGATGACCAAGGCGTACATGGTGATGGCGAGCTTAAAATAGATCGTGATCATCCACATGATCGTGATGATGATCTCCATTCTCTCCAGGAAGTTGCCAATGCGGATCTTCTTGGCCATGACGAATGTCGGGTAGGTACTCCGTGCCGTTATGTCTGGGCCTAGGGCAAGGAGAGCCACTATGATGATAAGGACTACGACGGCACCGCCGCCCGCCACACCATAGGCGTAAGATCGCATCGCTTGCTTCTGGCCTTTGACGAACGGCACGATCATGAGCAGCGTAACGACTTCCATGAAGGGAATCGCCAGCATGGCGTAGCTTCCTTTCACTACGGGGGCCCAGCCATGGGCGAGGACCGGCTCGAGGTTGACGGTTTTGAACTCCGGCAGCAGAAAGATCATCAACAAGGCTAACAAACCGATCACCCAAGGGAACAAGATTTCGCTGCTGCGGACCAGAGGTTCCAGCCCTAAGGATAACCCGTAGAGGGCGACAGCCACCACGATGACATAGATGGCCTGGATCGGCGTCTCAGGCATGATCTGAGTGGTCATGAAGTCGCTGAATTCCCTCAGCAGGCTGGAGGAGAGCAGTGTCCAGAACGGCAGCAGGGCCACAGCCGCGGCGAATCCGCCCCAGGTTCGTCCCAAGGCGGATTCGCACATGTCGGTGAAACCCTGGCCGGGATAAATCTTCTGAAGGGCCCGGAACAGAAGCAGGAAGAGAAGTCCTGCGGCCCAGGCCAGCAGCGCGGAGAGCCAGGCGTCGCCCTGAGCGTGTTCAGCGAGGATGGAGGGGATGACAAGGATGGGGTCTCCAATGGTGTACAGGATGGCGATGATCACGAACTGCCTGCCGGCGATTCGTCCTTTCTCGAGTGGCTGCTGCATGGCGTGCTTGCCCTCCTTCTCCATAACACTAGGCTTCCGGGAACATCATACGGTACACGGGACGGTACAGGGCATTCAGCCAATCGAACGGACTCGGTATCTCGATATGCAGCGCCCACAACAGGTGCAGTCCGGCCGCGCCTCCGAGAAGGAATAAGGAGAAGAACAGCTCCCTGCGCATCCGTCTCTTCCACAAATAAATCCCGTGGCCAAGGAAGGCTAGCAGGGCATAGATAACAATGGCCGACTTCACCCACATGGGCATCTACTCCTTAATTTCTTCAATGAACGACTGGGACATGGTTCCCGTCCGCCGCAGCTTGGTCTCGACGCGGATCTCGTAGGGCACGGTCGGATAGATTTCGTTCCACTGGTCTTCCAGCCGGGCCCACAGCTCCGGCTTTTTGCGCCGGATCGTGTCGCCGAATCCGAACGCATCGCTCTTGAATTTCTTTTGCGCCGCGCGGATCGCTCCATCAATCATTCCCCGGATTTCATCGTTCAGGGAAGTTTCGAGTTCCTTGATCGTCTCCTTCTTGGTCAGATCGAGTGAGCATTCGACGTCGGCAACATTGGCCTCCGAACGGACCTCAATGACGATTAGGGGGTTGTCCCCTTGATTGCTCGCCTTCATGGAGGACTCCGAGCGGATCACCTCGGCTCCCAGCTTGCCCGTACCGCCGGGACAGCTTGCGGCCACGACGGTGCTTTTCATTTTGTTGAGAATAAAATTCGCCCCGACGCCTTCCTTCTCGTTCAGCCAGCCCAGTAACTTATCCTTATGGAAGATCGCCAGTCCGCCAATATTCAGCCTGGCAGGGGATGCGATACGCTCGACATTCGATTTTTTGGACCCTTGTTCCTTGTTGCCAATGATCCGTATGCCGGGCACCAGCGGCGCAATGCCGGGACGTACCAGCTTGCCGATCAGGTCCTCCAGGTTCGTTCCGAGAACCGGTCCCCAACTCTCCTCTGCTACTTTCACGGAGTTGAACATTTTGTTGGCCGGTATCTTCTCGATGGTCGTCAGCGTATTGAGCACATCGCTCGCTTTGCCGCGCGCGATCAGAATATAGAAGTCGCGGCGCAGTTCATGGTCACGCGACAGGAAATCGATGATATTGCGAATGCCCTTGCGGGCCAGTTCTTCGCTGATGACGACAATCCGCAGATGGGACAAATAAATTTTGCGAGGGGACTTCGTCGTGATGGAGCGGATGGCTTGGAACACCGTATCCTCATGGGCATCGTACAGCGTGACAGGCGCCCGGCCGGCGGAACCCCCGCCTGCTTTGTTCGAGATCTCACCGGGATCAATCACTTGGACGGTGATGGTCACCCCGCCCTTCACGACATCGAAGCCCATGGAGGAGGCGATCGCAAGCTCGTTCAATTCTCTGCGGTTCCAACATCCGGTCGTCAGCAGCGCAACGGCTAACGTGCCGAGAACAGCCAGAGGCCAGCGGCGCCCGGCCTGCAGGCCTGGCCCTTTCGAATGCTTTCTCCGGGTCAAGAGTCCTCGCCCCCTCCGCTTTTTTGCCTGAAGTGATTGCGGCTCATGAGTTTGGGCCGGGTGCTCATCCGTTTCCAGCTCAGCCTGCCTAGGAAGGTGTCCTTCATATCCCCTAGCACCATGGGGGCGTAAGGAGACATGTAGGGCACTCCGAACGAGTAGAGGGAACAGAGATGCTGGATGAGGAAGATGAGTCCGAACAGAATGCCGAACAAGCCGAAGCCCGCCGCGAGTGCCATGAAGATAAAACGCAGCATTCTTACTGAGATCGCCATGCTGTAGTGCGGGATGACAAAGTTGGTGATGGCCGTAATCGAGACGACGATAATCATCGCGGGGGACACCAGTCCCGCCTGGATCGCTGCCTGGCCCAGTACCAGGGCGCCGACGATAGACATCGCCTGTCCGATCATGCGCGGCATACGGACGCCGGCTTCGCGCAGAATCTCGAAGATGATCTCCATGATCAGCGCCTCAATGAAAGCGGGGAAGGGGATCCCTTCCCTGGAAGAAGCGAGGCCGATCAGAAGCTCGGTCGGCAGCATCTCCTGATGGAATGTCGTAATGGCGATGTAGGCAGAGGGGCCGAGCAGCGCAATGAAGAAACAGATCAGGCGCAGATAGCGCACCAGCGTGGAGATATCCGCCCGTTCATAGTAGTCTTCCGCCGACATGTAGAACTCGTTGAAGAGACAGGGGACCAGCAGGACGAACGGGGTGCCGTCTACGATGATGGCGACTCGTCCTTCCAGAAGGCCTGCCGCCGCCACATCCGGCCTCTCCGTATTGGACATCGTCGGAAAAGGTGTGACCGCTTCATCCTGGATGAGCTCCTCGATGTACCCGCTTTCGAGAATGGCATCGATATCGATGGCCTTCAGCCGGCGCCTGACTTCACTCACAACCTTGTCATCCACCATGCCTTCGATGAACATGATGCCGACATCGGTTTTGCTCACCCGGCCGATCTTCATCATCTCGAGCCTCAGCTTCGTGTCCTTGATCCGGCGCCGAATGAGCATCGTGTTCGAACGCAGGGTCTCCGTGAAGCCGTCGCGGGGGCCGCGGACGACTGTCTCGGTCGAGGGCTCGGGGATGCCGCGGTCCTTCCAGCCGCGGGTGCCTACGATGAAAGCCTGCGGATAGCCGTCGACGAGCAGCGCCGTATCGCCGGAGAGGACCGCCTCGCACACCTCATAGAGGGTGTGCGCCTCCCGCAGCTCCGAGACGGTCAGCAGCGTCTGGCGGAGGAAGGCGGGCAGTCCGGCAGCATCGGCAGGACCCGGGCCGCTGCGGAACTCGCGGATATCGAGCATGAGGGCGCGCATCATCACCTGCTGGACGATCGTCTTGTCCACGAGGCCGTCCGAGTGGATCAAGCCCGCGGGAACGCCGCCGGCCGCGCCGATCTCGAAGTCGCGGATAAGAATATCCGGCGAAGAGCCGAACTCCTTGCCGATCCGGAGCATGTTCTCCTGCAGACGGGAGGAGAGCATGGGCCCGGCCGGCGGCGCAGGGGCGGGAGAGTTGCTTGGTAACGGGGGGAGCGCAAGATCGAGCAGCCGGCGCAGGAAACCCATGGACTCCTCCTCCTTTTCATAGGGATGATTAAGACTAGCAGTAGTAAGTTATCCCATTTCTTGTATTTCTATGAGGAGAGAAACACAACAGGAAGGAATCTGGGTCAGGAATACGAATATATACGCAATGGAATACCGAAGTAAGATTGGAATCAAGGTATGGAATCAAAATGCCTGAGAAGAAACCGGGAGGGGAAGCAAACATGGGATATTACGTGGTACTGCTGCCGATGCGCGACGAGGAGAAGAGTGCGCTCTACCGGCCGGAGCATTTGGCTTATCTCGAGGAGCAGCGGGCGCTCGGCCGCATCTTCGCGAACGGCCGGTTCACGGACGGCTCGGGCGGCATGGTGATCTACAAGGCTGAGAGTGCAGGGCAGGCGCAGGATTGGGCGGCACAGGATCCTTATGTGATCCATGGAGCCCGTTCCGCAGAAGTACGCGAGTGGGACATGGTGCCGGGAACGGTAAGTCTGTGATGTGCCGCTCCCGGCGGAGTGGCAGTGCAAGCTGGAGCGGAATGGACGTACACTGGATCGAAGCGCCGCCGCTGGGCTGAAGCGGTTGTGCGGTGGCATAACGGAGGCGCTGTAAGGGCAACGTATGGGATAGAAGATAAGCTTTTTTTTCTCACAACAAGTTGGCTATAACATGTTGTTACGGTTCGCCGTGAAGCTCATCATGAACAGTGCGGTGCTTATTCCGCTGCTATACCTGCTGTCCGACGATAAGGCTACGCCGCTGGAGCTCGTCACTGCCGCGGGCGCCCTCAGCGTGATCGCCTTCCTGATTGGGGATCAATGGATCCTGCGCCAGAGCAATAACGGGCTCGCCACCCTCGCTGATACAGGGATCGGGGGCTGTTCCTTTGGGGCGCCTCCGCCTATTACGGCTGGAATCTGGATATGAGCGATCTGCTCGTTGCGGCCGGTGTGCTCGGCCTGATGGAGTTCATATACCACATCATCCTGCAGAAGTGGGATAAGAACAAGAACGCCTTCTCGTACGACGAGATCCAGTAGCCTGCCGGAGGGAAGACGGAGGTTCGAACGATCGTCATCCGCAGACTGAAGCACTGCCCAAGAGGGTAGTGCTTTTTGAATTGACAATTTATATCTTGCCAATTAGCAGCCCCGGTCGGTTTTGCCATTTTTAACTCGGGATAACGCGCCCTCTCCCTCTAATCTTTTTGTCGATATCTGCCGAAATAAACAATATGAAATCGGATATCAAGCGAGCTGGAGGGTGCATATAGTTATGGACAAGTCGTCTTATCTTGGCGTTGCATTAGGACTTATTGCAGTATTGGTTGGTATGGTGCTCAAAGGAGCTTCCATCGGCGCACTTCTGAACCCGGCAGCCTTCATGATCATCTTGGTAGGTACCGCCGCGGCTGTTATTATCGCATTTCCCCTGGGTGATCTGAAGAAATTCCCGAAGCTGCTCGGGATCCTCTTCAAGGAGCAAGTGCTTCCTGACAAGAAAGAACTGATGGATATGTTCATCGAGTGGGTATCGATTACCCGCCGCGAAGGTCTCTTGGCCCTCGAGAGCAAAGTAGATGCCATCGAAGAACCGTTCCTGAAGAACGGCATGCGGATGATCATTGACGGCAACGATCAGGATTTTGTCCGCGACGTACTGCTCGAGGAGATCTCGGCAGCAGAAGAGCGTCACCGTACCGGGGCACTGATCTTCACACAGGCCGGTACCTATGCACCGACCCTTGGCGTTCTCGGGGCCGTAATCGGTCTGGTTGCCGCGCTCGGTAACCTGAGCGAAGTAGAGAAGCTGGGCCATCTGATTTCTGCGGCCTTCATTGCCACGATGCTCGGGATTTTCTTCGGATACGTTATCTTCCATCCGATGTCCAACAAGCTCAAGCAGAAAGCGAAGAAAGAAGCGGAAGTGAAAATGATGATGGTGGAGGGTCTTCTCTCTATCCAGTCCGGGATCTCGGCGATTGCCGTGAAGCAGAAGCTGGCTGTCTTCATCCCGCCATCCCTGCGTGATGCAGAGGACGGTGAAAAGGGAGGGGCCGGCGGTGAGTAAGCACCATAAGAAGCACCACCACGAGGAGCATGTGGATGAGTCTTGGCTCATCCCCTATGCCGACCTGCTGACCCTGCTGCTTGCCCTGTTCATCATCTTGTTCGCCTCGAGCCAGACGGACCAGAAGAAGTATAATGCGATCATGCAGTCGCTTAGCGCCGCCTTCACGAGCGGGACCGGATTCTTCGAGATGAGCAATGTCGTGCCGATGAGCGACCCGAATCCGGGCGCCAAGAAGAATGACGGTGCGGACGGCCAGCCGGAGAATCCCGAGACGCCGCAGACGCCTGCCGAGCAGAAGAGCGATGAAGAGAAGCAGAAGGCGCTCGAAGTCGCATTCCAAGAGGAGAAGCGGCAGCTCGAGGAACTGAAGCAGAAGCTTGATAATTATATTCAAGAAAATAACCTGTCGGCGCAGCTGGATACGAAGCTGACCAATGATATGCTGATGATCACGATCCGCGACAACGCGCTCTTCGCTTCAGGCTCGGCCACGGTCAAGCCGGAAGCGCAGGCACTGGCGGTCTCGATGTCGACGATGCTGGCCCAGTATCCGGGCTATAACATCGAAGTATCGGGCCACACCGACAACGTGCCGATCTCCCGTCGCGACTTTGAGAGCAACTGGGATCTCAGCGCCGTGCGGGCTATGAACTTCATGAAGATCCTGCTGAGCAACAGCGCGCTGCCTCCGGAGAAATTCCGTACGATCGGCTACGGGGAATACCACCCTGTAGACACGAACGACACGCCGGAGGGCCGGGCGAAGAACCGCCGCGTAGAAGTGAGCATTATCCGCAACCTGAAGGCTGCGGAGGTCAAGTAGAGGAAGCTGAAGTCAAAGCTGAAGTCGAAGCCCGGAGAACGGGTGAAAAGAGAACGGTACAGTCCCTTGCGCATGAGGGGGCTGTACCGTTTTGGCGTGGAACGGCCGTTGCCGAGCAGCGTAGCCCCTACTCCATGAATATGTCATATTCCGCAGGGGGATCGAATTCTTCGAATTGGTTGATGGTATCGCTGAGCGCTCCGCCGGTGAAGAGGACCCAGCCTGCCGTGAGCAGGCACTGGCCGCTTCCCATGTTCGTCAGCAGAATGGCGAAGGAGAACAAGAAGGGACATAAGCATTTCGTACAGCTTGCTGCCGTCGAAATCCGTCTGGATCTCGTGGCCGCGGATGAAGACTTGGCCTTTTTGTTGATGCGTAGGCCGGAAGGTTTACCCAGGCGGGTGATGACTAGATTGTGCTTTGTGGGGATCAGTGGGATGGACATAGATGCCTGCTGCATTTGGAGCAGGACACGATCCGCCTGTTTACCCGGTACCAAACCGAATGCACCCGCGCCTATCCGGATGCAACGATCTCCGGATAGGCGCGGCGAACTGCATCCTGGATGGGTAGATGCGTTCACCGAGCTTTCAGTCCTTCATATTACAGTAAACATAGGGTCCCTGAAGCCTGAAGCGGGGGCCTTTTTTTGTTGGAATAATAACGGGCTTAGGTGGGTAAACATATACTAGTAAGTATAGAGTGTACGGAGTGTGCACTCTGTACACATTGTTCGGAATCTGATAAGATAGGAGGTGAAGAGGAGGGGATGTTAGTGCACTCCATACTTAATGCCACCGAGGTTCGCGCCAACTTTGGCGGCTTCATCGACACTGTTGTCCGTGAGAAGCCCCAGTTTGTGAAGCGTAACCGTGATGTGATTACTAGCTTGTCCGTTGATCATTTAAAATTGTTACTCTCTGCGTATGAGCTTACTTTTGAGTATGAGATTGAGGATGGTAAATATCTTGGTTCCATTGAACAGATCGAGGATTTGATTAGTGAGGCCGATACATTAGAAGAGATGAAGCTTGATCTGGCCCAGCAGCTTATCGAGTACTCCCAGATCTTCTATGATGCTTTTGAAGAGCATATGGCGGCACCCAACCGTAAGACCCATGCACCTTATATTCTCCGCGTCTTGCTGTACGATAACGTGAGCGAGGTGGCTGAGTTATTGCATGGCTAGTTGGAAAGATCTTAGGCGCTTCTTTAATAACGATGGTTGGACTCATTTACCTGACCGTAGCGGTACTGACGACTGGTACGTAAAAACTTTCCCAAATGGAGAGAAGCGCTACAGCAGATGCTCCAAGGGGACAGGTGAGATCTCCAAAGGGATGTTCGCAAAGATACTGAAGCAGCAACTCAAAGTCGATAAAGAATACTTCAACTCCAAACTGTAAAACAGAAGGAGCCCTTGCCCGGGCTCCTTTTTGCAGTCTATGAAATTGCAGCAGCCCGGAGGCCGTACCTGGAGGAGACCTGGTCTAGCGTTATTTTCTCTTCGTAGGCGATCAGCCGGGCTCTTAAGGCCGGGAGAAGGCTCGGCCCGGCCGGTATACGGCTTGTGCCGCCTCGGCATGGGCATCACTCGGATATATCGGCAAAGGCAGGGGGGAGTTTCGGGAAATACCGGTTGCACAAAAAAAATTCTTCTCTTACAATAAAGATTATTTAAACGTTTAAATAATATAAGATTATCCATTCGCTGCAAGGGGGAATTCCTATGATTCATTTTAATAAGCTGCGAGCTGCCGTACCTGCGGCTGGATATAAGCCTCCCGGACTTGCCGGAGGCTCGTGGGACCGGGAGCGTCTGGGCCAGATGAGGCAGGAGCCGCTGCTCGCCGGCCTGCTGGGCGAGATCCGGCAGGAGGCGCAGCGGGCTGCGGCCGAGCCGCTGCCCCCGCTGCCGTTTCACCTGTTCGTGAAGTTTGCGGCCCAAGGCTCCCGGCTGGAGTTTGAAGCGCCCTATTTTGAACGGCGCGGCCGCCTGCTCGCACTCGGTATGGCGTCGGTCGTCGATGAGACGGATGCCTTCCTCCCATCGCTGAACGACCTGCTCTGGGAGATCTGCTCCGAGTACAGCTGGGCGCTTCCCGCGCACCTGCCGTCCTCCTTCGAGTCGGTGCCGGGAGCACTGGTGCAGCCGGAACAAACGGTGGATTTGTTCGCGGCCGAGACCGCCCACGCGCTGGCCGAAGCGCTGTATCTGCTCGAAGGGCGTCTGGACCCTTGGGTCGTCTACCGGGTCCGGGAGGAGATCGAGCGGCGGGTGTTCCGGCCTTTATTCGAGACAGCCCGCTCCTTCGGCTGGGAGACCGCCGACCATAATTGGTCGTCGGTCTGCGCGGGGGCTGCGGGCATGGCGGCGATGCTTCTGGTGGAGGATGAGAACCGGCTCGCCGGCATGCTCGATCGGTGTATCCGGGCCATGGAATGCTTCTTGGACGGTTATGCCGAGGACGGCTGCTGCCTTGAAGGGATCGGCTATTGGAATTACGGCTTCGGCTATTACGTATACTTCGCCGACATGCTGGAGAGGTTGACGGCGGGGCAGGTCTGTCTGCTGGAGGGGGAGAAGATCGCTCGGATCGCAGCTTTCCCGGAGAGCGTAGCATTGACCGTGCCGCAGTTCATCAATTACTCCGATGCCTCGCCGGAGCACCGGCTTCAGCCCGGGCTGAACGGCAGGCTGTCCGCCAGGTTCGGCCATCCCCTGCCCCCGATGGCGGGCGGGCCGTCTCTGCACAGCGACCATTGCTACCGCTGGCCCCATACGGCGCGCAACCTGCAGTGGACCGGGGGCGGAGCGGGGGGGCGGCCGGCCGAAGCCGGGACGGTCTATTATCGCGACGCGGCCTGGTTCATCGACAAAAGCGTCTGCGACGGCGCATGGGCCGTGTTCTCGGCGAAGGGCGGGCACAACGACGAGCCGCATAACCATAACGATCTCGGTCATTTTATCGTACATCTAGCGGGCGATACGCTGCTGGCCGATCTCGGCGCCGGGGTATATACCAAGGATTACTTCGGGGAAGGCCGGTACGGGTATCTCCACAATTCCTCGGACGGGCACTCGGTGCCTCTGATTAACGGCACACCGCAGCGGCCCGGAGCGGAAGCGGAGGCCGTGGTCATCCGGCAGGAGGAGCAGGACGGCGTACGGCACTTTGAGCTGGAGCTTACAGAGGCGTATCCGGCGGAAGCGCGCCTTTCTTCTTATGTACGGACCTTCGCCTGGTCGCGCGGCGGCGAAGACCGAAGCTCGGCGGGAGAGCTGCTCCTGACGGACCGCTTCGGGTTCGGGGAGGAAGGGAACCGGGTGGAAGAACGGTTCATCTCCTTGCATCAGCCGCGGATCGGGGAGGGGCAAGTCACCTGGCAGGGCGGGCAGGGGGCCGCAGAGCTCTCGTTCGATGCCGGTCTGTGGCAGGCCGAGACGGATGCGATCCCTACGGCCGATCATCACGGCCATCCCGTTACCGTATACCGGACCCGTCTGGTCGCGGATAACATAGGCCGCTCGTTCGAGGCTTCTATGTCGATTCGGTGCAGGCTGGGACGGCCGTCCTTCGAAGGTGGTTCTTCACAATAACTTAAATAAATTCATATATTCCATTAACAAAACTCTCGTATACTGAGTCCTGTTCACTTAACTTAGAGACGGGGAGTTAGACTACATGAAGCTGTTACATACCTTGAATTTGACTGTACTCACGGCGGCCCTGCTGCTGCCAGCAGCAGCCCACGCCGCGGACGGAACGGCGGGATACGTGCCGCTGCGCGCGGGACTGGAGAACCTGGGGGCGAAGCTGGACTGGGACGATGAAGACCGGACCGTCGTGTTCAAGCTGAAGAACGGGATTGTCGGCACGGTGGCGGTCGGCGAGAAGGACTACCGGCTGGCCGGCAAGAAGGGGGAACTTGCAGGCGAAGTGAAGCTGGTGGACGAGCACACGCACATCCCTGCCGAGCTGTGGGCGAAGATCGAGGCGGAGAATAGCGGTTATACGGACGGAGCGAAAGCGCCGAAGTTCTTCGAAGTCCGGGCGGACGCCGAGACCGAAGCGGTGGGCAACGGCGAGGATGCGGCGGATGATCCGGCGATCTGGGTAGACGGGGCCGACCCGTCGAAGAGCAAGCTGATCGCGACGAACAAGGCCGGCGGCGTGCTCGTGTATGATCTGGGCGGCAAGCAGCTGCATTCATACCCGACGGGCAAGATGAACAATATCGACCTCCGGTACGATTTTCCGCTGGGCGGCTCCAAGGTCGATATCGTGGCGGCAACGAACCGGACGACCAATACGATCGATGTATGGGCGGTCTCGGGCGAAACCGGCGAACTGAAGGATATCGCAGCCGAACCGATCCGCTCCAAGATGGGCGAA
The DNA here is from genome assembly GCF_027533645.1 of Paenibacillus caseinilyticus. Taxonomy (GTDB): domain Bacteria; phylum Bacillota; class Bacilli; order Paenibacillales; family NBRC-103111; genus Paenibacillus_G; species Paenibacillus_G caseinilyticus. The sequence goes on along the minus strand of NZ_JAQAGY010000020.1, from coordinate 51,116 downwards.
GTCTACGGATTCAGCCTGTACCACAGCTTGCGGACAGGGAAGTTCTATGCGCTTGTCCTCGGCAAGAAAGGCGAGTTCGAGCAGTATGAGCTGGCGGACAACGGCAGCGGGAAGGTGACCGGCAAGCTCGTGCGGGAGTTCATGCTGGATTCTCAGTCCGAGGGTCTGGCGGCCGACGACGAGTACGGCACGATGTACATCGCCGAGGAAGATGCCGGTATCTGGAAGTACAGCGCGGAGCCGGACGGCGGCCTGAAGCCGCTCGCTCAAGTCGACATCGCGGACGGACGCCGCCTGCAGGACGACGTGGAAGGGCTCACGCTCTACTACGGTGCGGACGGCCAAGGCTTCCTGATCGCTTCGAGCCAGGGCAGCAACTCGTATGCGGTCTATCAGCGCGAGGGCGCGAACGACTACCTCTCGAACTTCACGATCGCAGACGGCGACAAGGTGGACGGCACGACGGAGACCGACGGCATCGATGTGATGAGCTTCGGGCTTGGGGCGAAGTACCCGCAGGGCATCTTCGTCTCCCAGGACGACGCGAACATGAAGGACGGCGTGAAGATCAACCAGAACTTCAAGATCGTCCCTTGGGAGGCGGTCGCGAAGGGGTTGAACGCTCCGGCTGCCGCCGGGCAGACCGACCCGCGCAAGCTGGTGAAGCGGGGCGAGTAGCAGCAAGCAGGCAAGAGTGAGGATGCAGGCCCTATGTGGTCTGCATCCTTTTGCTGCATGCTGCTATCCCTTCTCCAGGAGTTTGCCCAGCGGATGGAGTACGGAAGACACCCATTGGGTGGGGCCTGGGGTCTCCGGAGCGATCCATACGAGGAGAGAGCACGCATAGACTACGATATAAAGAAGTCCCCATAGAACTTTTTCCCGTACGGGGTTCTGACGAATGCTGCTCCATTCCCAGCGTGCCAATCCTGCATACAGCAGGGTAACCAAGAGGATTTTCAGGGCGGTCACGGGTTGATCACCTCGGATGAAGGAACAGCCGTGCTTCCGCCGATGGATCCGCTGCGTTGAATTTCTGCTTGAGCGTGGATGGCCACTTGCAGCTTGGGGAAGATCTCGTCCCACTGTTCTTTCATCTTCCGCCACTCTCCGGGATACTTCCGGTGAATCGCATCGGCGAATCCGAAGATATCCGTATTCCATTTCTGCTGTGCCGCATGGAGTGTCTGCCGAATCCGCTTCTCCAGAGTCAGGTTTAACTGGCTTTCCAGCTGTTGGTTGAACTTCGGATTCATCGGATTCATCTTGGAGGTGTTCTGGATCAGATAAGTTTCGGCCTTCAGTACAACGTTCATGATCATTTGCCCATTCTGTATTTCTGGGATCAGCTTCACATTATTTTTAATGGAACGCACCGAAGCCGTTCCTCCGTCCTTGCCCCCGGCTGGAAAGGTAATGTTCGCCGTGTCGAGTTCGTTGCGTATCCATAAGACGCCGCGGGTAAGCGAGTCGTCCATCGTACCAACCAGCTTTCCTTTTTTGATGAGTGCCACCCCGCGGATGTAATGAATCGTCGATTGATCACTCTTAGCGCTTTCCGGAGGAAGCTTCTGCAGGAGAGGGAGAACGGCAGTTCCCGATTGGCCGCTGAGCTGCAGCTCCAGATCCTTGATCGTCACGCTCATGCCCGTCTTGAGTTCCGCCATTTCACGCACGACTTCGGCCGACGAGCGTTCCAGGCGGGGTTGATTCATGAGCATTTCCTTTCCTTTGCTTGTGCTGATGAATACGTAAGCCCTCTTTCGGGGCTCCGAGGAGCGCGCGAGAAAATCGACATGGTCCGTTATGCCCCCTCGGGCCACCTGTTCCCCCAGAATGTACACTTCGTCATGTCCGAGAAAAAGCGTACGGGGAATTTGCTCCTGCAGCTTCCCGAGAGCGTCGCCAATCGAGCTGCCGGTCGCGGACCGGACCAGCGTCGAGCCGCCCGCACCTTGGCCCGCCTGCATCTCCCCGCCGCCTCCGCCTCCGCCGCCTCCGGAAGAACGGGGAATGAAGATCTGGGCCGAGACTTCGATGGCATGAGCACCTGCTTTGTCGATGGCCATGGCCATGACGAAGGCCAGATCGTTCACTTCCGTCCGGTCCCAGCAGCCTGTCAGCCCCAAGACAAGACTGGCTGCAGCGAAGGCCAGCCTCCACCCCCGGATCACGGCTGCATCTCCCGCCGGCCCGGGCGCTTCCCCTTCCTGGAAGCGATAGCCCAGGCCAGTAAGAGGAGGGGAAGAAGCACACGAACGATCAGACCGTAGAAGGGAACCGCGCTGCCAAGAAATCCTGCCAGCTCCTGGTGGTTCGGAGCGGCCCAGATGGCGAATACCGCGGTCAATAAGCCCAGGGGAATAACAACCTGCCGGTAATTCGGGAGCTGGAGCCATTGGGCCGTACCCAAGCAGAGCACATAATGAATCATGCTGATCTTGATGAACATGACGGAGATCCAGATAGCAACGATCAGCGCTTCCACATGCTGCAGAAAACCAGCTAAGCTAATGTATTCGGCAGCGCTCATGAGAGGATACAACTGGCGGGATACGGTGCTGCCGAACAGCATGAGCGACAGCAGGCTGGTCAGCACCAAGGTGACCAGCACGCCTAAGAAGGCATAGAGGGACAGCCGGAACGTAAGCTTCTCCGAATCGGATACGTAAGGAAGAAGGAACGCCATCAGGAACAGCTCGCTGTACCAGCTCTGGGCGGAGATGGAACCCATTAAGGAAGGAGTCAGTCCTTTCTCCATGAAAGGCTGTACTTGAAGAATATCCAAATCGGGCAGGAGCAGGAGCATCACCAGCATCAACAGCGAAACGACAACCGGAACGAACATTTGGGCACTTCGCCCCACCGTCTCGATTCCGCCGGAAACGGCAAACATGCAAACCAGCATCATACTGCCCATGATGAACAAAAGGGGGGTCCGCGGGAGAACGGATCCTTCGATGAACTCTCCATATTGCCGTAGATTCAGGCTGTTGATTTGGAGATAGAAGAACAAGAAGACCATGCCCAGCACCTTGCCCCCCAAGCGGCCGCAAATATCCATACTGTATTCAATGACCGTCCGGTTCGGGAAGCGCCGGTGCAGGGCTATGGTCATCCAGATTACGAGCAGGCCGGTGAAGGAAGCCCATAGCGGAGAAAGATACATGTCTCTCTCCGCGTGTTTTGCCATAATGGAGGGGGCCTGCAGGATCACCGTCGCCAGTACGGTAGAATAGAGAAGCAGTGCCATTTGCAGAGCCGAAATACGTCCTTTCTCTAACATGCCGGCTAGTCAACTCCTTTGGCCTCGTGGATTGCGCTGACGAACGGGGTTCCCCGAGTGCTTCAATTTTGGCCGGGTATCCATCTTCCACACGGGTGCCCGAAACAGCGCATCCTTCCAGGACTTCTTGTTCTGGGGGGCGATCGGGCTGAGGTAGGGCTCACCGAATGAACGCAGCCGGCACAAGTGGACCACAATGATAATGACGCCCAGGGTTAACCCCACCAAGCCCTGGATCCCCGAGAGGAGCATCAGAGGGAAGCGGAGAATCCGGTACACGATGCTGGTCTGGTACTGGGGGATCATGAAGGAAGCGATCCCGGTAATGGCGACCACCATCACCATGGGGGAGGATACGAGTCCTGCGGCCGTAGCCGCCTGGCCGATAACCAGCGCCCCTACGATGCTGACGGCGGCGCCCACTTGCTTGGGCAGCCGTATACCTGCTTCCCGAAGCGCCTCGAACATTAATTCCATCATGAAGGCTTCTACCACCGCCGGAAACGGGATATCCTCCCGCGATTTGGCTATGGAAAGCAAGAGGGTCGTCGGAACCATCTCCTGATGGTACGTAAGTATAGCTACATAGAACGAAGGGGCGAAGAGAGCCACGAAGGAGAACATATACCTGATCCAACGGATTAACGTGCCGCTGACGGAGCGCTGGTAATAGTCCTCAGGCGACTGCAGCAGGGTGAACAAGGTGACAGGCGCGATGAGGGCAAAAGGGGTGCCTTCCAACAGGAGGACAATCCTGCCCTCCAGCAGCGCAGCGGCGCATACATCCGGTCTTTCGGTTGCTCTGAGCTGAGGAAAAGGAGAATATGGATGGTCTTCTATCAGCTCTTCGATATAGGAACTCTCCAGAATGCCGTCCAGCTGTATGCGCTGGATTCGTTCGGAGGCCTCGCGGATGAGGCCGGGACTGGCGATCCCCTCGATATAAGCCAAAGCGAGTGCCGTTTTTGTATATTCGCCCACAGAGAAAAAATTCATTTTCAGCTTGGGGCTTCGGATCTTCCGACGGAGCAGCACCGTATTGGAGCCCAGGTCTTCCGTGAACCCTTCGCGCGGTCCCCGGACAACGGATTCTGCCTGCGGTTCCTCAATGGAGCGCTTGTCCCACTTGGGGATGGCAAGGGAGAAGGCCGCGGCGTGCCCTTCGATCAATAGAGCCGGATTCCCGTTCAGAAGCCGCTGCCCCAGGTCAATCAAGGAGTGGACTTCGTCCACGGACGCAAGGGGCAAATGCTGTGTAAAGTAGTCTGCGGTCAGGGGGGGATCCTGTTCAACCATATGAATATCGTGCATGATCCCGACTACCTGCTGTTGGAGCAGGGCGCTGTCGGTCATGCCGGGAATATAGGCGATGACCGTACGCTGGCCGCTGCCGAGGGCGCTTTCGCAGAATAAGACATCGTCGCAGCCATCGAACATGTCATGCAGCAGGAGGATGTTCCGGTTATAATCCGGTCCGAGCGTATCTTCGGCGGATGGAGGGACGGGAGGCGGCTCCGCTTGCCCGTTCCGTGACGAGTGGCTCATGGTCCTGTCTCCTTTGGCGGCTGCAAGAGTACATCCTTCAGGCTAACCTAAACAGGTAATATTATACTGGCCCGGAAGGGGAATTACGGCAGGCCGGGAGTTCGAATCAGACGTTCCGGAAGGCGATGAGATTCTGTGCGGGATCCAGGTCCACGCGCAGGGTTCATGTCCATACCCATACAAAAAACATGCCGCCTCTTCACCGCAGCGCAATGGCTGGGTGGAGAGGCGGCATGTCCTATAAGGGGGCAAGCAGTGGAAGCGATCAAGTGGAATGGAGTACGGCATGGGGAAGGCAGTGAGGGAATTGCCTTAGGATTCGGCAGGCTGCCGGATCTCCGCTACCTCCACCTTGTAGGCCTTGACCCGTCCGCCGTTCACCTCGACTTCCTCCTCGCGGATATAGGTTCCGGTGACAAGCGCGCTGCCAGCATCGTAAGCGCCCAGGCCTTGGAGCAGCAGCGTCCGGTTGCCGGCCCTCACGATGGCCCGATCCTTGCCGGCAGCCGGCAGCGTCACTTCGAAGCGGACGAGCTCGTTCTTGTGCTTCGTCAGATCGCCGGCCTGTATGCGAAGAGCTTCCTCGCCCGGCTGCGCATCCGTCCCATTCCGGTTGCCCTGGCTGTCCATACCAGGGGGAGTCCCCTCGGTAACGTCGTTCTTCGTGCTTGCGGCTGGTTTGTCGGCTTCAACCCGGACGAGCTCATAGCGTCCGTTCTTATACTCGAAGTATCCCTTGACCGCGTCTCCCGCAGAAGGATCAGAGTCCCCTCCGCGCGTACCGCGGCCGCTGTTGTTCCGGCCGCTATCCCCGGCATCTTCGGCAAGAAGCGGCCGCTCGGCGGTCAGCTTGCCTTTGGCCGTGATGGCCAGCCGGTCGGCCTCCACGTCGAGTATGAGCCTCAGCCCGGCACCCTCCTGCTGCAGCTCGTACAGCAGGTAGTGCCCCCGGCGCTCCGCAGGCTCCGCCTCGGCCAGCAGCAGCGGCCGCCCCTGCGGGCTGTACTCGGCCGCAAAGCGCAGCGACTGCAGCTTCAGCCCCGGCGGCAGCTCGCCCTCGCTGACCGGCGCGGCCTGCCCCGGCTCGGCACCACCCGCGGCACCTGCGAGGCGCGCGAGCACGAGCCGGGGCCGCTCGCCGGCCAGCAGCCCGGCGGCCAGCGCGGCGCCGTCTGCCGCCTTGCCGGAGGCGGTCAGCGAGAGCTCGCCGGCCACGCCGGCCTTCGCCAGCAGCGCCGCCGGGTCGCCCTCGAGCCGGCGCAGCTCCAGCGCGGCGATCTCCTTCGCCGTGTCGCGGTAGCTCCCGAGCGTGCGGTACAGCTCCAGCGCCTCGTCATACTTGCGGGCGCCCGCAAGCTGATCGGCCCGGGCGAGCTGCCGCTTCACCGCGGCTTCCGCGAAGGCGCCGGCCTTGCCTCCGCCGGTGCCGAGCAGCGCCGCATGCGCCTGCACGGCCTTGCCGGCTGCGAGGAAGGCGGGCAGGTCTTTCTTCTCGAGCGCGGTGAGCTCGGCCAGCGCATACTTGTCGAGCTTCGGCGTTAGCCATGGAGCCTCCCACGGCACCGCCGCGTACCAGCTGCGGATCGACTCGCCGAGCTGGAGCACCGCCTCCAGCTTCTGCGTCTTCGCCGCCGCGTCGAGCCGCGCATTGTCGTAGCGCTGGAGCAGCGCGTTCGCCTCCTTGCGCTTCGCCGCCTCGCCGCCGTAGACGGCCGCGGGCAGCCGCAGCAGGTCAGCCGCGGCGACCGCGGCCGCCTTGCCGCCGTCCTCGCCGGGCTCGCCCTTGGCGGCGACCGCCGCCTCGAGCTGCTGCGCAGCGCGCTTCCGCGCTGCCGCATACGCCTCGGCGAGCTTCGCCTCGACGCCTGCGGCCTGCGCCGCCTCCGCGAAGCGCCGCTTCGCGTCTTCGCCGGCCTTGGCGGCGGCCGCCTGCGCCCCGCGGAAGCGGTCGTGCGCCTGCAGCAGCGCCGGCACGTCGCCCGCGGCGGAAGCCGCCTCCACCTCGGCGGCGAGCTCTGCGGTCACGCGCTTCGCCTGCGTGACCGGCTGCAGGGCGAGCAGCGCGGCGTCGATCTCGCCGCGCTGCTCCGCGAAGCCCCCAGGCACGGCCAGTGCCCGGCTGTACAGCTCTTCCGCCGCGAGCAGATCGCCCGCGGCCCGGGCGCTCCCGGCCTGGGATAGAAGCGCCAGATACTCGCGCACATAGTAGATTTTGGCGGCGGCGGCGAGGACGGCGACAATTAGTAACAAAATCGCCACATTTCTGAAACGACCCGCCCGTCTATACGTAAAGTGGATCATGAAGGAACGCCGCCTTTTCTACAAAATGGGTGCGAATTCGGCATCCGACGGGAAGCGCTGCTTCGCGGCCTCGAGCACCTTGGCGTGGAGCTCCGGGTACGTCCCGGGCGACTCCGTCAGCAGCCGGTGCAGACGCAGCAGCCGGTCCTTCGGCAGATGCTCCGCCTGCTCCAGGATCAGGTCGTAGTAGAGCGCTAAGTGCTCTCTGACCCGCAGTGCGGCGCCGGCTGCGGCAGCCAGCACGCCGGGGCCGACGGCCATCTCGCGGACCACCGTGCGGTACTTCATGCAGTAGTCCAGCACATCCTTGCCGATCAGCTGAGGACGAACCCTGCCGACCTCGTGGAGGTAGTGGATGAAGTCCTTGTCGAAGCGGCTCGGAAGCAGAGAGGAGAGCTCAAGATCCATGTCGCTGCGAAGAATAAACCGGCTCAAGCACAGGAGGCGGAGCACCTTAATCGGGTCGTTCCGCAGAAAATAACCGATTTCGCGAAATTTTTCATAGGCGGCTAGGTAGTCGTCCTGCTTCAAGTCCTCTTCCGCATCGTCGATGTCGCTGAGCAGGCCGGCGCGAATTTCTTTGCCGTCCTGCAGGAGCAGGCGGTGAAGCGTACGTCTATAGATATAAGGCTCGAAGCGCCTGCCCAGTCCATACCGCACTCCTATTAATAGAAGGGCCCCGGCCAGCGCCGCGGTCATTTCTTCGAAGGACCCGGCAGCCGCGAAGGCGGCGAGGCCAAGGGCGGCAAGAATCAGCAGGTCGGTCTGCAGACCGCGCTTCATTACCGTACGGGCCGCCTGCTCCACGGGAGTCCGGGTTCCCTGGGCCCCGCAGGACAAGCAGTGCTCGTGCCAGAGGCAGGAATAGCGCCCGCATTTGCGGCAAAGCTGCAGCCGCTGAAACAAATGAGCCGTAGGATTCGTCTTACGGAAGTGTACGGGAATTTTTACCAAGGGTTTGTCGCTCATGGAGATTCCTCCTTCTGTTCCAGCCGCGAGGCAAAATCCGTGTCGATCGCTTCCAAAGAGGCGTCTTTGCGCCGCAGGAGCAGGAAGTTTGCGAGCCGGTACAGCACGAAGACCGTCGCCAGCGCAAGCAGAATTGCGGTTCGCATCGAGGGGATCCTCCTTCGTCGAATATAACGCAGCCGGGCGTTTCACCGAATTTTCACCCCGTATGCGTAGCATGGGGGATAACCCGGCCCGGCGGGCGGCTGCATGATTTTTACGATACCAAAGTCTTGCCGGAGAAGATAGATTTCCGGGACAACCCGCGTGCTTCTTAAGAATTCTATAAGAATTGGCGAGTGGAATTTTGAGTTTCTACCCGTTACTATAAAGTTTAGTAGATGGCAGCCACTGCTATTTTACTATCTATGCATCGAAAATACTACTTCACCCCCCGCCCCTATTCGTCCGGGTTCGACAAGGCAGGGGTGGATGATCAATGGAGGCACGAACGCCGTGAAAGATATGATAAAACTGCTTCTCACCCTGGTATTCGCGATCGGACTGGCCCTTCCGGGGCTCCCGGCCGGTGCCGCAGGTACGGCGGCAGGCAGCTCTCCGATGGATGCGGTCATGGCGGTGGACGTATCCCTGTCGATGGACGAGAGCGATGGCAGGAAAGTGAGCTACGAGGCGGTCAAAATGTTCGTCGACATGGCGTCCGCCCAAGGAGATAAAGTGGGCGTGGTGGCCTACACCGACCAGGTGCTGCGGGAAAAAGCACTGATGAAATTGAACACGGCCCAGGACAAACAGGACGTCAAAGCGTTCATCGACGGACTGGTGCGCGGGCCGCGGACGGATCTGGCCATGGGCGTGAACGAAGCGGTCAAGGTGCTGGAGAACGGCACGGAACCGGGGCATATCCCGATCATCGTGCTGCTCACCGACGGGAACAACGACCTGCCGGATGGACGCACACAGGCGCAGTCGGACCAGATGCTGAACGCCGCGCTGAAGCAGGCCAAGGACAAGGGCATCCCGGTCTACACGATCGGACTCAATGCCGACGGACAGCTCAACAAGTCCGTGCTCGACCGCATTGCAGGCGAGACGAATGCCAAATCTTTCGTTACTTCGACGGCGGACGACCTGCCCCGCATCCTCAGCGAAATCTATGCGAGCCACCTGAAGCTGAAGGTGGTCCCGCTGCAGGGGTTAACGGCGAACGGCCAGTTCCAGGACGTGACGATCGACATTCCGAATGCGAGCGTGCAGGAGGCGAACATCTCGATCATGTCGCCGAACCCGGTGGAGGTGAAGCTGTTCGACCCGAGCGGCCAGCCGCAGACCGTACCGTCGAATTCGGTCATTTATACTTCATCGAACGCCTATTCCCTGCTCAAGATCCTGAATCCCTCCCAGGGCGCATGGAAGCTGCAAGTGAAGGGCGTACCGCAGGACAACATCAACATCAATCTCGTCTACAATTACGATCTGGCGCTGACTCTGGAGCCTCTGAAGTCGACGGTGTACAAGCCGGGGGATGAGGTCAGCGTCAAGGCTTATCTGGAATCCGGCGGACAGAAGGTCAGCGATGCGAGCCTCTATAAGAATCTGAAGTCGACGCTGCTCGTGACGGATCTCGATACGGGCAAAACGGTGGAGCAGCCGCTAGCCGCAGCCGTGCAGGGCATCGAAGGCAGCTATAAGCTTCCGGAAGCCCACGATTACGAGCTCAAGGTGAAGGTGGAGGATGCCAACCTTGTGAGGGAGACGGCACCGCTCAAGATTACGGCCAAATCCGGCGCACCGGCACCGGTGCAGCCGCCGGGAACCCCTGCCGCCGAGAAACCGGGACTTGGAGCCGGCGTATGGGCGGGCATCATCGCTGCCGTACTTGCGGTTGCTGCTGCCGTACTGTTCGCTATGGCCCAGTGGCGCAGGGCGAACCGTGGATTCTTCGGCCAGATCGTCATCGAGATCAAGGATGAGGATACCGGCGAGCGGACAAGCCCGCAGTACCGCAAGCTGAATGCGTTCAAGGGCAAGGTCACCCTGCACCAGCTGCTGCAGCTGGCGCCCGAATTCGCCGAGACCGGCGATCTAGTGCTCCGCCCGGGCCCGTCCGATACGCTGCTGCTGCAGAACCGCACGCCGGCCGTCATCGAGAAGGGCGGCCGCATCTTCGACGCCGCCCAGCCCAAAGAAGTGCGCGCCGGCGACCGGCTCCGCGTCACGCTCAGCCAGGTGAACAAGTCGGTCACCCTGGAGTACATCAAGTAAATCCGGGTGAGGCGTATAGCCGCACAGACCGAGCAGGAAGCGCCGGCCCGGTAGTTGACGGGGCCGAACATCAGCCTCCTCCAAGGTCGGCTGCATTAGCCATTCGCCCCGTGAAAGGTAAGACGGGTTAACTATGGCGCTGACCTTAGGCCACTGCACACCCATAGTCGAAGAGCCGAGTGCCCTGCGCCCGCACCCGTAGGGACCCGTACGAATAGACGTTCACCGGGGCCTGGCAGCCTGCATGACCTGACTCGTGCAGCCACGGCGGCCCCTAACGGAACAGCGATAACTTAATTGGGTAAATATCAAGACAGTGTATCTACTAGGGTGTGTTTTCTAGCGGAACGGAAATTCGTTATCGTCTTCCCCCTGCGGGGTCAGAGGGTAGAACGCCCTTCATGCAGTAAAGCGTGTCCCTGCAAGGGACAAAGCGCTCCCAGCACCACGTACCGTCAATGCGTCTCCAACCCGCCCCCGTTAACCTTTCCGCGAGTCCAGAGGGCCGGTGCCCTTTGGGGTCCCCCTATAGGGGGATTTAGGGGGTAAACCGCCCTTCGGGTTCGAGGGTAAACCGCCCTTGGGGTTCGGGTATGGGGGAAGCACCCATACCAATGATGAACTAAAAATACGGGGGGCCAGGGGGACCACACCCTTACCCATGGGGGGTCCAAGGGGCCCTCCCTTAGAAATCGTGCCGCAGGCACCTACACAAGGAGTGATCCATTTGAAATCCATTGTCCGCGAACACATCCAGCAGCTGGACGTCTCCCTCGGGGGAGGCATCGTATCCGAGAAAATCCGCGTCGACACGATCGACAACCCGATGCTCGTCATCGGCCTCGGGGGTACGGGCATCGACGCCCTGCTGCGGCTCAAATACCAGGTCAACCGGCGCTTCAAGCTGCCGCAGGACCCCTTCACGAAGAAGAAGGCCGAGAAGCCGGCCAATATCGAGTTCCTCGCGTTCGAGACGAACGAGCACGACCGGGGCAAGCGGTACAAGGGTGTCGGGCTCGACCCGATGACGGAATTCGTGCTGCTCTCGAACCCGGAGATCGGCAGCGTGCTGCAGAACCGCAGCATCCTCGAGCCGTACATCAAGGAATGGCTGTCGCCGGAGCTGACGATCACCGACGGGATCAACGGAGCATCGGGCATCCGCCAGGCGGGCCGTCTGCTCCTCTTCACGAAGATCAACCAGGTCGTGCAGACGATCGAGCGCAAGATCAAATCGCTGTCCGTCGGCACGAACAAGAAGCTGATGGTGTTCATCCTGACCGGCCTCTCCGGCGGGACGGGGAGCGGCTGCTTCCTCGACATCTCGTATATCGTCCGCGGGATCCTGGAGCGGGATTACGGCACGGCGGGCGTCGATAAGGTCGCGCTGCTCGGGTATCTTTTTACCCCGGACGTGAACTTGGCGAACAAGAGCCTCACCGAGCACTCGCGCGAGTATATCAAGAAGAACGGCTATGCTGCCCTCAAGGAGCTCGACTACTGGATGAACGTGGACGAGCGGGGCGACCGGTTCCGGCAGCAGTACGGGAACATCCTGACGGTGAACTCGCCGATGCCGCCGTACAACCTGGCCCACCTGATCTCGGCGACGAACCTCGAAGGCAAGCTGCTCGAGAATGCGTATGACTACTGCATGAACGTGACGGCGGAGAACATTACGAACTTCATGGCCAGCGAGCAGAAGGCTTCCGGCGAAGAGTTCGCGATCCATGACTATATCAGCAACATCCGCACGAATATTAACCAGATGCCGAAGGCCTATGCGGCGAACTACCAGTACAACATTCTCGGCGCGTCCTCGGCGGTGCTGCCGATCGAAGAGATGACGACGTACCTCGCGTACCGCGTGTTCACCCGCATGGAGTCGATGTTCAAGGTCGGCCCGTTGCAGGAGGATGTGGAGAAGCTCGCGCATAAGCTGGCCATTGACCCGGACTCGATTCACCGCACCTTCGACAAGAACGTACCGGAACCGCTGCCGGGCTACCAGAATTCCGAGCGCCTCTCCTACAACAATGTGATTAAGCAGCAGGTCGTGCACGTCGATACCGAGCTCGAGCAGAGCTACCTGTCGCGGGCCCGCGAGGAATACATCAAGGCGCGCAAGCAGCTGCCGGGCCAGCTCAAAGAAGCGTTCACCGAGCAGGCGACGCGCATGTTCCGCCATCCGGAGCAGGGGCCGTTCTATGTGTCGCGGATCATCCTGCAGGACGGGGGCTACTGTCTCCTGAAGCTGATCTCCTCGTACATCGAGGCGCTCAAGGAGAACCTGTACCGCATTCCGCGGGATATTGACGCCGCCAAGGAAAGCGCGCAGCAGAAGATGACGGAGGCGAAGAGCGCCTTCATCTCCAAGGACCGCAAGAAGGACGCCTATATCGAAGCCAAGATTCAGGAGTATCTCCTGTATTCGGACCGCGAGCGGATGGAGCAGATGATTGAGTTCTACGAGGATCTCTACACGCTGATCAACGACGAGAACTCGCGGATCTACCAGGTGTTCACGGAAATTCTCAGCGAGCTGAACAAGATTTTTGAGAAGAACGGCTCCATTCTCATGAACGGCGAGGAGTCTGTCGATCACCGCGGCAACAAAACGTACTACTGGAACGTGGTGTCCGTTCCGGATATGTCCAGGCTGATCGAAGAGATGACGAATGAGAAGAATGTGTCCGAGCTCATCCGCGACTTCACGCAGACGCTGCTCGAGAAGTCGAACCAGTGGGTGAAGGAGCAGGAAGTGGATGTGGTCTCTTCGATCTCCGACTTCCTCACCGAGCAGTTCGGCGAACTTATTACGAAGTCGATGGAAGAGTATCTTGTGATCAAATTCGGCCACGAGGATTCGATCGAGAAGATCGTCGAGCAGAAGCTGGCCGCCCGCTTGTACGAAGAGGCGAAGCCGGTGTTCCACCTCACGAACTCCTCGGGCAACTTCAACTTCCCGTCATGGGGCTTCGTGTCCGTGCCGGTGAAGGCGCCGAATATCTTTAAGGGTATCCGGAACTTCCAGGATAATGCGATTGCGAACTCCCGCTTCACGATCAAGGAGAGCGAAGTGAAGAACCGCATCTTCTGGCTCAACACGCAGAACGGGGTGCCGCTGTTCCTCTACACGCCGCTGAAGGTGTACGAAGAGAGCTACGAGCGCACGATTCTCGAGCCGGAAGGCATCGGTCGCCACCTGGTGCAGACCGACAAGGTCAACTGGACATACCTTCCGTCGCCGATCCCCGAGAAATCGTGGGGCGACACGTACATCAACCCGCGGGTACGCAGCTACAACGGCGAAGTGCGCGGGGTGTTCGCTACCGCCCAGTCGTATGGCATCGTACGCGAGAAAACGGCGGACAACGGTTCGGTCGGACGCTACGAAGTGGCATACACGCAGCCGCTCGAGCTGGAACGCCGGCTGGGCGCCTATCCGATGGGCCTTAGTGCTGCAAGACCGAACCTCGGCGAGGTGAAAAAGGCCGTGCAGGAGCTGCGCGGATTGATGGAGAACGGACTTGAGCTGGAGACGGTCAAGGACATCTACGGCTCCGTCAATGAGGAGATGGCGAAGGAGAACCTGATCCGCTCGCCGGAGCTCTTGAAGCGGGTGCGCGAGGAGATTGCCAAATACCGCGCGCTGCAGGCGAAGATCGACGAGCTGGAGGCCGTGCTCAGCGCGCATCAGGACGAGGAGAAATTCATCCAGCTGTTCATCGAGAGCCTCTACACGGGAACGATCGCCAAGAAGGGCGCGCTCTACGTCTATGATCATGACGCGGAAGAAGATCCGTGGGAGCCGTTCGTGAACCTGATGCAGGGAAGCAAGTTCCCGGACTATGACATTTACAGCAAACTCCGCAGCCTGGATCCGAAGCGCCTCAGTCTGCTGCAGCGCAAAGCATCCCGCCGCAGCGGCGAAGTGACGGCCTCGGAGGATATCTCCCCGCTTGTAGAGAAGCTGAAGAATATGAGCGCCGTCTATCTCGATGCAAAGGCGATCCTGGACTATGACCGCGGGGAATATGTAAACGGGGAAGACCTGTACCAATTCTACAAGCAGGTGGCCAGCCGGGTGAACGATATGGTAAGAAGCTTGAAATAAGAAGCTTGAAATAAGAAGCTTGAAATAAGAAGCTTGAAATGGGGAAAGACCATGAAAGAACTACTTCGCGACTTCGCCGCAGCCTATGCGGCGGAAGCGGAGCGCTCGGGAGAGCGGGGGGAGGAGCAGCGCAGTCTGCGCCACCCTCTGCTGTTCCTGATCGTAGGGGACCGGTCTGCGGAAGTGCTGGAGCCTTTATATGAAGGGAACCGGCGGAAGTGGAGCAACCATGAAGGTGTGCTGTACTTGTATGCAGGACAAGCTGCCCCCTCCCCGCGCGAGAACTTGGTCTCTTGGAAGCCTCAGGCCCCGCAGGAGAGTAGAGCGGACAAACGGACCCTGCGTTCGGAGATCTCGAGCAGGTTCCACAGTGAAGAGTCCAAGCTGCTGGAGCTGAACATCCTGGTCCGGGGGCTCCACAACCGGCTGGCGGAGCTGGGGAGGCTGTATGCGTCGCTCGACCGATTGCATATCGCCGTCGTCACGCGGGCGGACGATCCGTACAGCGTGCTCGTGCCCGAGCTCACGTCGCTGCTCGCCGTCACGCTGGGCGAACGGTTCCGTTCCGTACAGGCGGATGCCTACGTCCTGCTGCAGGAGCGGCAGGACGGGGAGCACTTCGCCTACGAAGCTGCTCTTGGCGTAGCGTTCCTCCGTGAGCTGGACGCCTGCCAGCGGCGGACCTACCGGTTCGAGGCGGACCTGCAGGTGACCGGCGACGGACTCAAGCTGCCCGTAGCCCATCAGGGGCCGCTGTTCGACACGGTCTACATGCTGGGCGACAAGGACGAGCGCGGGCTGTTCGCCCCGACGGGCACGGCCGGCCGGATGCTGGCAGAGACGCTCTCGCAGGTCATCCTGCTGAAGAACCGGCGCACCTCGGGCGATCCGGATCCGCGGCACAACGATTACCATCACGGGCAGTTCAAGCAGAACCTGCTTCCGGCGGGGGCGGCTGACGGCCATTATGCTTCGGCCGGGTTCGCCCGGGTATCCCGCCCGAGCGGAGCCATCGCGCTGACCGTGCTGCACGCGGTCTATACGCGGATGCTGCAGCGCCAGCGCGACCAGGCGGCAGCGCCCAGCCAGCGGGAGCTGCTCGAGCTGCTGGAGCTGGACCCGGCTGCGCCGGAGGCCGACGCGGGCACGCTGCTCGGGGGTGTGCCGCATCCCGTGGAGGACATGCACGGGCTGATGAGCGCCCCGGTGCCCGCTGCCGAGCTGCAGCGCATGTCGCTGCGCGACGCAGAGCGCGCCCTCTACGGCGGGCACGCCCAGGCCTTCTTCGAGGCGAATGCGGCCTCGAAGGCCCGGGCGGCGCTGCAGGCCGTGCGTCTCGACCGCCGGCTGGAGCGCCTGCTCGCAGCGAAGGTGACGGACGACCCGCGGTACGGCCCGCTGTGCACCTATGCGTGGACGCAGCCGGACGGCAGGCCGAGCCTCGCGGCGGTGATCCGCGATTGGCGGGTCGAGGCGGAGCGCGGGCTGGCGGCCGGGCACGCAGAGCTCGAAGCCGCGTACGAAGAGCGTGTCTCCTCCCTTGGGGGAGGGGGGCGCGTTTCGTGGCTCGGCGGGCTGCTCGGAGGCGGCCGGGGCACGATCAAGGCGGTCTCCGCCGGGCTGCTCGGCCGGATCTACGGCCTGAAGCTGGAGCTGCTGCGCCGAGAGCTGACAGTAGAGCTGCTGCGGAGCTACGAAGACCGGCTGGAGGCCATCCATCTGCGGATGGCGGGCTATGTCGAGCGCCTTCAAGGCCTGGAGGATGTACTCCGCGAAGCCAGCCGCCGGTCCATCTCCGAGGCGGGGGAGGAGCTTGGACGCAATATTCCGGAATATTACAACCAGGTGACCGCGGCGGTGGAACAGGACCTGGAAAGCCGGCGGGGCCCGGGCTTCTATATGGAGGAGCGGGGAATCGGCAGTCTGGCCAAGGGTCTGGAGGAGGGAGACGAGGCGCTGCTGCAGCGCCTGATCGCTTTCGTGCGCAGGGACTGGTTCTCCCATGCCCTCTTCCGGCAGCCGTTCGAGCAGGAGCTGCTGGAGCGGGCGAATGTGGCTGTTCCTTACGACCACCGCGAGGTACTGTCGAAGGAGGAGTTATACCGCGACCTGTACCGGACGCTCGAGAACGAAGCGGCGGTCCGGGCGGATGTGTACCGCTTCACCCATACCCACCGGTATGAAGAGAAATATTATTTTGGCGACTTTGACAGCGAACTGATCCGGTATGCGCTCGAAGCCGAGAGCGGGAACCGCTCCTACAAGCTCGGCTGCGTGCATGAGAAGCGGGCAAGCGGGGTGGCGAAGCTGAACCTGATGGGCGGCTTCCGCCTCAGCGACCTGATGTACTACCGGAGCGGATTGCGTTACTATGATACGTATACGACCGGCGGCTATACGTTCCATGGCACGGTCCTGCCGGCAGGGCAGGAAGTGCCGGGGGAGGGGCGGCTGCCGGATGAGAAGAGAGGGGGGGCACTATGACTTCACGGCGCATCTGGAATCCTCTGCTGACGGTGTTCAGCCTGATCGGCGGGGTGATCGGTTTTGGGGTCGGCGAATGGCTGCTGTCCCGGTATGGCGGCGTGCTTCATGAGACTCTCCTGATGGGGATCTACTTCGGCCAGTTGGCCTTATGGATCGGGCTCGGCGCTCTTCTGGCCGAGACGGTGTCTCCTAAGCTCAACGGGCACAACTGGCGGCTGCGCTATGCGCCCGACGGCTGGAAGCTGCTCGTTCCTTCGACGCTGCTTCTGCTTTTTGCCGCCGGGGCCTTGTTCCAATGGGGCTACGGCTTCCAACCGGAGAAGCGGCAAGCGCTGCGGGACTACGTCCTGGTGCTCGATATCTCGGCAAGCATGAAGCGCAACGATCCGGGGGAAGAGAGTCTGCATGCGGCTCAGTCCCTCATTCAGCGGATCGATGAAGGGACGCGCTTCGGCGTGCTGACCTTCAACGAGAAGTTCTCTTGGGTGCAGCCGATCACCGAGCTGAGGGGAGAGGCGGCGAAGCAGGACCTCAGCGCAAGGCTCGGCCAGGCGGCGAAGCCAAGCGGCGAGACGGACATCGGCCGGGCGTTGACCGAGGCGGCCCGGGGGATGCAGGAGGCGGGTACTCCGGCCCAAAGGGGGACGGTTATCCTCTTCTCGGACGGGTATAGCCCGATGGACGTACCTTCCGTCACGGCGCCTTTTGTACAGAACGGATTCAAGATTCATACGGTCGGCCTCGAGGGGGCGGATGAGGAAGGCGGTCGTCTACTGCAGAGCATCGCCGCCGCATCGGGCGGCACCTTCCAGCAGGTGAAGAGCGCAGAGCTCCTGAACGAAGCGATCGGCAGCCTCTACACCGAGCGCAAATCGACCTGGCACCTGGTAGGAGACCGCCCGGAGGGAACGGCTGAGACGCTCTTCCTGCCGATTCTCCGCATCGTGCTGATCCTGCTGATCGGTGCCCTGCTCGGCCTCTCGCTCGGTATTATATTTGACAACCGGTTCCTGGCGCGCAGCTTCCTAGCCGGCGGAGCGGTGTCCGGCCTGCTGGCCGGCCTGCTGCTGGAGTACGGGCTGCCTTCCTCCGAGCCGTGGCTGGTGCGCGGCGAGGCCGATCTGCTGCTGGCGCTGCTGCTCTCCCTCTCGACGGTTCTCTTCGGCGTAGCGCAGGGCAGTGCGAATGTGGGGCTCCGGGGGAACCGGTCCCGGGAGCTGCCGGAGCCTGCGAACGATTATGGACGCAGCCGCCCGCCCGGAGGCGGGAAGCAGTTCCGGTAACGGTGATCAATGAAGCGCGGGACTTCGGCGCAAGGAGAGAGAGAGGCTTATGCAGTGGCACGAACCGGCTGAAGGCCAGCAGATCACCAGGGCTTCTTCCCTGATGGGGGAAGGCGGCTGCGTGGTGACCTGGCAGTGGCCCAAGGACATTCAGTATGCAGCGGTATACAGCTTTGCCGCCGGGGAGGAAGAGCCGCCGGCGAGTCTCGGGAGCGGTCAGCTTAAGCTGTACACCCGCGAAGAATACAAGGTGCATGGAGGGTACCGGGCAGCTGCCGATTTCACCGGCGCCCGGTGCTTCCGCATCTTTGCCTGTGTCATGTCGGGCGGGGAGCTGGTTCTGCTGAGACAGCTCGACAAGGACAACCTCACCCGTCTGACCGGGGCGAGGGCGAAGATCCGCTGCTCGGTCGACTACGGGACGGCGCTCTTCAGCCGCCACCGTCCGGTGCGGATCCGGTTGTTCTGCGAGGTGCCCGTGCCCCGGGAAGCGCTCTGCTATGTGAAGAAGGACGGCGGCGTGCCTTTGAACAAGGAGGACGGGACGGTCTACCCGCTGGTGAGCGATCTGCCGGCGGGCCGTACCGAACTGCCGGAGATCCGGGTCGGACGCAGCGAGAAGATCCGGATCTTCTTCACCGACGGTCCGAAGTATGGCGAGCTGTTCGAGATCGTACCGGACTGATTGATCCAAAGTATCCAAGAGAGGAGGGAGTACCATGCTCGGTTTCTTAAAAGGGCTGTTCGACAAAAAGCCGGAACCGCCGCAGCGCCCGCCCTACTACAGCATTGTCTGCCCGCACTGCTTCACCCGGTTCGAGCCGGAGGAAGTGGTGTTCCGCGCGGCACACACGAAGGAGAACGACGACGAATTCGCCCTGCAGGAGGACGAGAGGCTGAATGCCTGGCGGCGCAAGTTCCGGCTCTCGCAGCCGGACATGGAGGCGGTCATCGATCCTTCCACGATTCCGCCGGAGAACCGGAGCTACACCGAGAATGTGCTGACCGCCGTCACGGACCGTTACGGCATCCTGACCCGGAAGCGCCTGTGTCCGGGCTGCCATAACGAGCTGCCGGTCTCGGCCGGCCGTACGCCAAGCAACATCATCTCGATCGTCGGCGCGTCGCAGGTCGGCAAGTCGGTCTATATGACTTCGCTGATCCACACACTGCAGACGGTGACGGCGGCGAACTTCGATGCGGCTTGCATGCCGCTGACAGCCGACATCTCGCGCAAGTTCCGGCAGCATTACCATGAACCGATCTTCGAGCGGGGCTCGATGCTGGAATCGACGAACCCGAACGAGCAGCAGGAGCCGTTTATTTTTCAATTCGTCTTCAAGGACAGCCGGCGGGCTCCGCTCACGCTCGTGTTCTTCGATGTGGCGGGCGAGGGCATGGTGGAGCGCGGCTATCTCGATATTTACGCTTCGCATATCCAGAACTCGTCCGGCATCCTGTTTCTCGTCGATCCGCTGCAGATCCGCACGATCCGCGATAAAATCCGGCTGAACGTAGGCGGGGAGGAGGGCGAATTCGCGAGTCGTTACGACGAGCCGAGAGAGGTGGTCATCTCGCTGTTCGAGAACTTCATCGCCCACCAGCAGGGGAGCCGGACGCCGATTCCGACGGCGGTGGTTCTCACCAAGAGCGATATGCTGCAGTATTTGAAGGAAGACGGCGGCGACTATATCCAAGGGAACAGCAACGTGTTCCGTCCGGTGGTGCACAAAGGCGCATTGAACCAGACGGAATTCGAGAATATCGACGGCGAGATCCGCCGATTCATTGAGAAGGTCGACCGTCCGTTCAAGGATGCACTCGATGTCTACTTCGAGAATACCGCCTATTTTGCGGTCTCGGCGCTCGGCACCAACCCGGTCAAGGGGCAGGTCGGCGGCGTCATTGAGCCGCTGCGGGTGGACGAGCCGTTCATCTGGCTCCTGCAGCAGCTTCAGTATATCGATAGGAGAGATGTGTAGTGTACCGGGAGCAAGGCATACAGCAGCAGGTCTTCACGAGGGACCGGGAAGGGGTCTTCCGGACGAACGAGGGCTTCGATACCGTAGCCAAATCCCCGGGCCTGGAGCCTGCTTTCATCAAAAACTCGCTCCACCCCTACTGCGTGTACAAAGCGCCTCAGGAGCTGCTGACCCGGGGGGAAGCCGAGGCGGACCGGTATCCGGCCGCCTTCGGCGCGTTTCGGGCGGAGAGCGGGGAACTGGTCATCGGGCGTACGCTCTATATGCCCGTCGACTTCACGGGCCAGCGCAGCGCATTCTTCACGCACCAGTTCATCGTGCCTCCGGCACGGGCGGAGGACTGGGTAAGGGAACCGGCGCGTCTCTTTCATATCGGCGGCTTCCGGACTTCTTACGACCTCCAGGGAGGCAAGGAACTGCCTGAGCTGCCTGATATCGACTATAACGCCGAAGCGGTACCGGAAGAAGCGGATGCGCTACTTGGACGCACCGGCTTTGGTCGCGAGAGCTTCCGCCAGCTGCTCCATGCGGTGATGAGTTCCCCGTTCACACGGCGCAAGGTCTACATAGCCCTGGATGCCGAACCGGCAGAGGCGGCGGAAGAGGCGAAGCGCCTCATGGAGTTTGTCTACGCGTGCCTGCCCTTTGCCTTGCGTCGTGTTCTGGGCTTCCT
Source organism: Paenibacillus caseinilyticus (assembly GCF_027533645.1). Taxonomy (GTDB): domain Bacteria; phylum Bacillota; class Bacilli; order Paenibacillales; family NBRC-103111; genus Paenibacillus_G; species Paenibacillus_G caseinilyticus. The sequence goes on along the minus strand of NZ_JAQAGY010000020.1, from coordinate 30,208 downwards.
GACGTACAGCCAGGAACCCGAGGGCAAGCAGGATATCCACGTAACCTTCGTAGAGCGGGGCAGCCTCAAACTGCCTGACAGGCAGCTCGAAAAGGACATGTTGTTCGACATGCCCGGCGGCACCATCACGGGGGCAGAGCTGCCCCCGGAGGACCACCCTTACTTCAAGCATGTCTGGGCGCTGCGCCACGAACCGCAGCGGCTCGAGCCGCTCTTCGAGTTCTGCGACGAAGCGCTGCGCGGCATGGACTCGGCGGCAGCTCTTACGGTTTCTTCGTACGGGGAACTCTGCACGCTCTTCGAGATCGAGCAGGGACGCGACAGTCTGTATGCGGCCGACCGCCAGGGCACGATGGAACGCATCCTGAGCTACCTGCAGCCGCCGGAGGAGGCGGCTGGGAAGCTGAGACTGCATCAACTGTTCCAGCGGCTGCTGCGCAAGGAGACCGGGGACAGCGGCAGCGCGGTAACGGCAGAGTATATCTCCGTTGTCGTCAAGTACAGCGAGCTGGCGGGCGACGCGGTACAGCCACAGCTGGCCCGCAGCCTGTCCCATCTGCTGGAACGCGCCGCGAAGCAGGATGCAGATGATCCGGCAGGCGTCCTGCGGCGGTTGGTCGAGCCCTTGTACGGCCGCTCCGCGCTGCTGGCTGGCGTCTTCGAGGAACTGTATGAACGCAGCCCCGTACTCGGACAGCGGGTGGTGGCGGATCGTCTCGCTCAAACCGGCAGCGCAGGCCAGTTTGTCGAAGAGCTCGGCCACCTGCTGAACGCGGCGGGCGGGGTGCCGATGCGCTTCTTCGCGGAGGAATCGCTGAAGAAAGTGCGGCAGCTGCTCCGGCGAGACACCCGGCGGCGCATGGAGACGGCGCAGTCCTTGTACACCGAGGTCGACGCACTGTCCCGCCGCGAAGGCGCCCGCTCCTACGCGAGCTTGTGCGAGCTGATCCTTCTCGACATTCAGCTCTCGCTGCTCGAAGATCTCGAGCCGGATACGCTGGGGTATGACGATATCGTACGCCTGGATTTCATGCTGGCTTCACCTCGTCCGGAGCTGCTGCCCCATCTCGATACGGGAACGAAGCTGACGCTGGGCTGGCTTAGCGCGGTATTCCGCGTGCTTACCCTGGAGCGCGGGGGGGAAGGAACCGCTGCCGCGGCCATGGAGGGCCTCGGTCCATGGGAGCTGGAGCGGGTGCAGAGCGTGCTGAGGCGAGCACTGGAAGACCGGATTACCCCGGAGCATTTCCCGCGGATTCCTTATGCCTTCTATCACCCGGACAGCGAAGCCGGAGGAGGCTCGGCCGGCCGGGCGCGCTTCCAGTACGGCCTCATGCTCGATTATGTCACGTCGCACAGCCGTGGCAGCGGAGTGGCCTACGACTTTATCGTGTGGAGCGCCGGGGATGAGCGGTTCGCTCCGCCGAAGATAGGGATCGACCCGCATTACAGAGCCGCACTCAGCCGTTACTTCGAGGCGCAGGGCAGCGACGCTTTCCGTCAGAAGGACGTGAAGGACGAGCTGCTCCGCGTCCCGAACGAAGCGTTCCAGCGCTTGTTCCGTGAGGTCCGCCGGCAGCAGGCGCCTGCATGGCAGCGTCTGCTGCTGGCCAAACGCCGGACGCTGCTGATGACCGGCGTGCCGGTCCTGCTGCTTCTGATCATCATCAGCGCTTACGGCAAGTCCATGATGGGAGCCCTCCTGCAGCCCGCACCGGAGCTCCGGGTCGAGGCGGTGCCTGAGACTTCGCCTACCGGAGTAGTGACGGTGAAGGCGCAAGCGGCGGACGAGTACGACCCGAAGCCCAAGATCTACGTGAACGACGTGCTCGCCGGAGAAAGCAGCGTCATCAAGGAGATCCCGCTGAATACGGGCGGCAACGAGATTGTGATCAAAGCGGAGAACAAGTACGGCGAGTTCAGCGAACCGTTCAAGCAGACGGTCCGCTTCGAGCCGCCGGCCCCGCTGCCGGCGATCCCGGTCGAACAGCCGGCGGGTCCAAGCCTGCCCGCTTCGGCGAAGGATACGCCGGCCGGGCCTACACTGCCGGGCGCTTCCACAGGCAAGTCTAGAACCCAATCGCCATAGGCTGCAGCGGTAGGTGAGCGAAGACCTGCCACTCACACCCGCTGCCGTATGAGCCGCTCAACCCTGCCGTCCCTCTTCAGCGAGGGCGGCAGTTTTTTTTGATTTATAAGAATGTAAGAATGTATAAGAATGAATATCTCGCAGGGCTCGATCCTGTAATCTTGTATTTCTTATACACGCTCACCGTCCTTAAAGAGCGGTGAAGCCGTTTATCTCGTATCGGGGGCTGCATCGGGCTGCTTCGCGTTCAAATTTCCCGGGAAATCGACAAGGGCTGGAGGAGCCCCGTGAAAAATAAGGAAATGCGGCGGAAAGCAGGAAAATCGACATAAACGGCGAATAAATAGGATATAAGACCTATATAATGGTCGATTTATGTCGTTTTCTATGTTCGCAATGTACCGATGCTTCTGCTGCGGCACGCAGCCCACGTGCTGCGCAGCGGATCGTTTATTTTTGGGGAGGTCCTCACCTTGAGCCTGTCACACAGCTTTGCTCCCGTACTGATTTTTCTGCTTCCCGCTTTCGCCATGGTGTACATTGCCGCCGAGATCTATCTGCGTCATCCGAAGCATTCCTCGAACCGAGCGGCCGCGCAGTTTATTTTATGCTTTGCCTTGATCCTTACGGCGCTCTATCTGACGATGGTGATGCCGATGGAGCATGCGCGGCAGCTGCATTTTGTGCTCATTGAGCCTTTGGCATTTTTGAGCGCCGGTCTTGGCATGCGCTTTTATTTGAGGATTACCCGGCTGGAGACCGGGATTCCGCGCCTGGTCCGGGGACTGCTTTACTTTTCGCCTGCGCTGGCAGCCTTCGTTCTTCTGCAGATGTCGGGCTCGCTGTTGGCCGATGTCGTAGAACTGCCTTCGGGCTGGCGATTCGCTGTATACGGCCGGGTGTTCACCGTCATGGTGTCCAGTCTGCTGCTGTACACAGTGTCGGGTACGCTGCTTCTTCTGTATGCCCGCCGTACAGCCGGGTCCGAACGGGCGCGTGCCATGTATGCGATTCTGCTCGCCAACGGCATCTTCTCGATCCTCTGGGGGTTCGGCATAGCACTGGTCTCCTGCTTATCGGTCGAGCTGTCTTGGACCGTGTCGCTGGCTTTCCACTGTACGATCGTCTGGGCGGTCACGGTAAGGTATGTTGTGCTCAAGTACGATTTTCTTCCCCACTATTCCCGCAAATTCGAGAAACTGTTCAATCTCTCGCCGTTCGGGATCATGCTGCTGGATGAGCATGCTTCGATCCGAGAGATGAATCCGTCCGCCCGGGGAATGATGATCGCTAACGGAGGAGACGGGACGGAGAGCTCGGTGCTCGACGTTCTGCCTGCGGGTCACCGGTCGGCGGCTCTGGCCAGATATCGTCAGCGGTTTGCGGCGCCTGAAGGGGAGAAGGACCTGGAGTTCAGCATGCTCGACGTAAGGGGAGAGCTGTCCACGGTGGTGGTGGAGTCGGAGTTCCTGGAAGTCGATGGGGAGCGGCTCATGCTGCTTATCATCCGGAACGTCACCGAAGAGAAGCTTAGGATGGAGGAGCATCTGGAGGCGAAGGAGCGTTACCGGAACCTGGCGGAGCTGCTGGAGATTGTCTCCCGGACCACCAATGACGGAATTTGGGAATATCATGTGGCCACGAACCGGATACGGTGGGGGCTCGCCGGCGGGGGGAAAGCATTGGGCGGCAGCGTGCCGGAGATGAGCTTGAATGAGTTCATGGCTCTTATTCATCCGGAGGAACGCGAAGCAGTCCGTGAGATCTGCGAGTCCCATAAGCTGCGCGGCACTCCCTTCGAGTGCGAGTTCCGTCTCCTGCGGGGAGAGGATACATACATCTGGGTCTACTGCGCGGCCGAAGCTGCGCGCGATGACCAAGGACAGCCCTTGCGGCTGATCGGGTCCATCAAGGATATTACGGAGCGCCGCAGCGCCCAGGAAGAGATCACTTACTTGGCTTATCACGATGCGCTGACCGGCCTGCCCAACCGGCTGCTGTTCCACAAACACTTGACCGAGAGGCTGCAGGACGCGCAGCAGCGCGGTCAGGGAACGGCGCTGCTGCTGCTGGACCTGGACCAGTTCAAGCTGATCAATGAATCGCTTGGGCACCGTACGGGCGATGTGCTGCTGCAGTCTGCTGCCGTCGAGCTCCGGGGCGTCCTGCGGCCGGGGGATCTCGCGGCGCGGATGGGCGGCGACGAATTCGCCGTCCTGCTCGAAGCGGTCACCTGCCGCGAAGAGGCGATATCCGCCGCGGAGGCGATCCTGGCCCGCTTCCGGCAGCCGCTGCGGGTCGGCGATCTGGAGCTCTTCAGCACGGCAAGTATCGGCATTGCTTACTGCCAAGAGAAGGAGGGCGATGCCGACCTGCTCATCCGCGGAGCGGATATGGCGATGTATGCGGCCAAGGAGCAGGGGAGAGACCGGGCAGCCCTCTACGTGGAGGGGATGACCGACCGGGCCAGCGAGCGGCTGGAGCTGGAGAACGGCCTGCGCCGGGCATTGGAGCGGGGAGAATTCGTCCTGCACTACCAGCCTCAGACCGATGCGTCATCCGGGGCGCTGGTCGGGATGGAAGCCCTCATCCGCTGGGAATCCCCGGACCGGGGACGTGTGGCTCCGGACCGCTTCATTCCTATTGCGGAAGAAAGCGGACTTATTACGCAGATCGGAAGCTGGGTGCTTCGTACGGCCTGTGAGCAGAATCAGGCGTGGCAGGAGCAGGGCTTGCCGAGGGTGACCGTGTCGGTGAATATCTCGGTGCTTCAGCTCAAGCGCCGGCCTTTCGTAGAGGAAGTGAGAGACATACTGGAGAAGACGGGGCTTCAGCCTCAGTACCTCTGTCTCGAGGTGACGGAGAGCGTGGCTTTTCGGGACGAGGCCATCTTGGAGGTGCTCCAGCAGCTGACGGCACTCGGTATCCGGATCGCGATCGACGACTTCGGCACGGGGTATTCTTCGCTGTCGATGCTGGACCGGATGCCGGTCCACGTGCTGAAGATCGACCGCTCCTTCATCTCGGGACTGCCGGCACAGCCATCCTCCGTCGTGCATGCCATGATCTCGATGGCCCACCATATGAAGCTCAGCGTAGTGGCCGAAGGGGTCGAGACGGAGGGGCAGCTGCAGCTGCTCCAGCAGCTCGGCTGTGACGAGATTCAGGGCTACTATGTCTCTCCTCCGGTTCCCTCGGCGGACTTTGAGCGCTTCATGACCGGGCTGCATGCTGGTTCGGCCCAAGGGGAGAAAGGGGGCGGCCAATGAGTATTTATTTTCAGCTGATCTTCTATCTGCTCCCCTGTCTTCTGCTGGGCTTCATGGCGGTACAGACCTATCTCAGCAATAAGAATCATCCGGGAAACCGGCTCACGGCTCTGTTTCTCGGAGCGATCATGCTCTGGTTTCTGACCGAGTACCTGCTGAAGTCGGCTTCCTATGAGCTGCAGGCACCGATTATCTTCTGCGTGCAGCTTCCCTCCGTGTCGCTCTGCTGTATGATCGCCACCCGGCTGACGCTGTATTACACAGGGTATGACCGGCAGTGGTCTTCCTGGGTGGTGCGCATGGTCAGCTATGGGCCCATAGGCATCCAGATTCCGTTCTTTCAGAGGCCGGGGTGGATATACACTTCAATGCCCGCGGATCACCGGTGGACCTTCGGACCGGGCCACTATATACTGCTGGCCTCGAGCCTTCTGATCACCGTGTTCGTGTTCTGCCTCTTTATTGCCTACCGCCCCCAGTCGGCGAACGACCGCGCCCGCGTACGCAATAACCGGATCGGTATCGGACTGGTGGCCGTGTGGTGCACCTTATCGGGGCTCGCAGAGAGCACGGGCTGGACGGAACGCTACGGGCTGCCGCCCCTCTATATCTTCAGCGCGCTGATCATGGGCCTCATCATCTGGGTCAATACGGCGAAGTACGACTATGTGCCTTCCTACGAGAAAAAATTCAGCCTGCTCTTCGAACGCTCTCCTCTTGGCATCGTACTGCTGAATCAGAACTTACAGGTGACAGAGGCGAACCAGCATGCGCTGGACCTGCTGGGCCTCTCATCGGAGGAGATCCGACAGGACGAGGCGCTCCGCTGGATCTCGGAGCCGATGTGGGATCAGGCGCGTCGTGAAGTGGGTGGGTCCGGTACGAAGGGGGGGCAGCCGCTGAGAGGCTGTGAGCTTACGCTCCGCAAACGCAGCGGGGAAGAGACCATTGTTCAGGCGGATTCCGAGCGCTTCGAATCAGGAAATGAAACGGTGTTGATGATCATGTTCCGGGAGATTACCGAAAGCAAGCGGCAGGAGGAGAAGATCCGCTTCCTCGCCTATCACGACAGTCTGACGGGGCTGCCCAACCGGGCGTTGTTCCATCAGATTCTGGAGGAAGCGGTGTCGGAGGCTGCGTCGGCCTGGGGGGATATGGCCCTGCTGCTGATGGATCTGGACGGCTTCAAACACGTCAACGATACGTACGGACATCAGGCGGGGGACCGCGTCCTGAAGCGTACGGCGGAGGTTCTCCGGCAGGGATGCGGCCCGGGGGCCTTCGCGGCCCGCCTCAGCGGCGACGAATTCATCATGCTGCTGCGGGGGGAGGCGGCCGAAGAGGCGCAGGCGCGGGCGGAGGCCATTCGCAGCTCCGTCTGCCTTCCGATGGAGATAGAGGGCGGGGCCGTGTCGGTTGGCATCTCCATCGGCATCGCCAAGTACGGCGGCCAGGGGGCCCAGCAGCTCATCCGGGAAGCGGACCAAGAGATGTACCGGGCCAAACGGGCTGCGGCGGAAACCATCCGGGACGGATTTTACGATATTTGAAACGAAACGAGGGCTGCCCCGTACTAAGAGGTGCAGCCCTTTTTATATTTCTGGAAGGGGAAGGCATCGGCGTACCCAGGACGCTCACGTGGAAGCTGGGACGTGAAACGGGTTATTCACAAAAAAATTGTTGACAATTTGTAATAATTTTTTAAGCTTAATTTAATGATCGTAATTTATCCTAATAGCAAAGAGTAAATAATGATAAGTAGGGACGGTGTTAGGGATGAAAGTGTTCGTGACCATTCAAAACAAAGAAATCCCCGTTTTCGCCGACAGCTTGAATAAGAAAACGTTAAAATTGCTGAAAACGGCGCTGGAGAAGAAAGTGGAAACCGGAAGACATACATTAAAGAAATGTCTGCAGACCCTGATCAGCATCGAAGTGGTCGGCTGTGAGGCGATTCTTCATTCATTGAACGAAAAGGATACGCTCGCCCTGTCTCTCTATTAAGAGAGACTTTTTTAATATAGGAGCATTGATATCTCGCCAGGGCTCGATTCAGTCTTCTTATATATCTCATAATCGCGCATCATCCTTAAAGGACGGCTAAGCTGTCTATCTTGATATATGGGCCTATGGCCCGCTTCATGACAAGCCGTAAGAGAAGGGCAGACCGCTCTTGAGCAAAATAGAGAAAAGCCGGCCCTGCCGGTCAGGCTTGTTCCGCGGTGATCCCGGCTGCGGAGCGGTAAGCGCCAGGGGAGACGCCGTACTTTTCCTTGAAGACCCGGTGAAAGTACGTATAACCGCCAAAACCGCACGTCTCGGCGATTTGGTCGAGCGTCATGGAGGTGTACTTCATCCGCTCCAAAGCGGCCGTCAGACGGATCTCCTGGGCGTATTCCATCATCGTCTTGCCGAAGCTTTCCTTGAACAGGTGCACCGCCCTGGAGACGCTGAGCCCGGCATGGCGCGCCACCTCCTCCACCTTGAAGGTGCGGGTGGCGTGTTCCTCGATGAAACGCCTCATCCTTGTGACGCTGAACGGCCGACCGCTGGCCGGCGCCGTATCTGTAGCGGCTCTCTCGAGGTAGAGACAGAGGGCGCGCAGCAGATAGCCGGTCAGCTCCGGACTGCCGCCGTCCTCCAGCCGCCGCTTCTCGGCAATAATCTGCTGCCAGAGGCCGAGCAGCTTCTCGTCCAGGTCGATCCGCGTGACCGCCTCCTTCGGGGAGCGGTCCCACCATTCACGGACCCAGGAGCCGTCGCAGCCGATATAATAATCGGCGCTGGCGACGATGGGCCCTTGGGCTCCGGCCCCGCGTTCTTCAATCCGCAGTTCGTAGGTGTCCCCGGGCTTCAGGAGGAGCAGGTCCCCCTGCTGGAGCTCGTGGACCCGGCCCCCGGCGACCACGGTGGACGAGCCTTCGGTCTGAAGCCGGAAGAGATAGGAGGGAACGCCGTGCTTGTAATGCGTGTAGAAGCGTTCCCGGTGATATGAATAGCCGCAGAGCAGTACGTGCGCCGTCATGGTCGAATGCGTTCCCCCAATAAAATTAATAGCAAAATCGTTGATGTTTCGATTATATCGTGGATTTTCTTTTTGGGCTATGTCCGGTACCATGAAGGACATGGAAGCCACTAATGCATAGGGAGAGTGCCATCTCAATGAGAAGACTCGGAATTGGACTTCAACTGTATACGCTCCGCAATGAAACCGCTGCCGATTTTGCCGGTACGCTGCGCAAGGTCGCCCAGCTTGGATATGAAGGTGTGGAATTCGCAGGCTTCGGCGGACTGTCTGCAGAAGAGCTCAGCGCGCTGCTGGGCGAAGTCGGCCTGAAGGCGATCGGAGCCCACGTCTCCCTGCAGAGCCTGGAAGAGGATCTCCAAGGCCAGATCGATTATATCAAAGCCATCGGCGGACAATACGTCATTTGTCCTTATGTGGCCGATGAACGCCGTGCGACGCCGGAAGACTGGCAGAAGCTCTTCGCCTTCTTCGAGGAAGTGGGAGCGGAAGTGCGCAAGCAGGGCCTGACCTTCGCTTACCATAACCACGCGTTCGAGTTCGAGCTGAACGTGGGCGAGGAGTTCGTCTTCGACGCGATGTATTCGTCCACTTCCCCGGAAGCGGTGCAGGTCGAGATGGACGTCTGCTGGGTGCAGTTCGCCGGGCAGGATCCGCTGGCGTACATTCCGCGCTATGCCGGCCGCTTGCCGCTGCTGCATCTCAAGGATTTCAACAAGGACGAGCAGGGCGGCATGCAGACCCTGGAGCTGGGCCAAGGCGCAGTGGATCTCAAGGGCGTCATCGCAGCCGCATCGGAAGCTGGCGTTGAGTGGCTGATCGTTGAACAGGACAACTGCCAGAATCCTCCGCTGCAGAGCGTCGAGAACAGCCTCGAATGGGTGAAGGCGAACTATCTGCTGAACCTGTAACCGTTATCGTACATTGCAAGCCCGGAAGTGAGAGCATGTGCTTTAGAACAAAGAACCCTATCCCAAAGGAGTAGTTGACCCGTGAGTAAAGTTAGAGTTGCCGTTATCGGCTGCGGATCCATTTCGAAGCACCGCCACATTCCCGAGTATGCCGCGAATCCGAATGTAGAGCTTGTCGCTTTCGTCGACCCGGTAGGCGAGCGCGCCGAGCACTACGCCTCCCTGCACGGAGGCCAAGCGTTCTCGGACTATGAGACCATGCTCAGCGAGATCAAGCCGGACGCGGTCAGCGTCTGCACGCCGAATGCGACGCATGCGCCAATCTCCATTGCCGCTGCCAAAGCGGGAGCGCATGTCCTCGTCGAGAAGCCGATGGCGGCTTCCGAAGAAGAGAGCCTGGCGATGATCGAAGCTGCTAAGGCGGCCGGCGTTTATCTGATGGTCGGACACAATCAGCGCTTCATGCCTCCGCACGTGAAGGCCAAGGAAGTGCTGGATTCCGGCCGCCTCGGCAAAGTGCTCACGTTCCGTACATCGTTCGGTCACCCGGGCCCCGAGGGCTGGAGCGTCGACGGGCGCGAGAGCTGGTTCTTCCGCAAGCCGGAAGCCGTCATGGGCGCTATGGGCGACCTCGGCGTGCACAAGTCGGACTTCATCCGCTGGCTGCTTGGCGAAGAAGTGGCGAATGTGACAGGCTTCATCGGCACCCAGCATAAAGAAGGCACGGAAGTCGACGACAATGCGATCTGCGTGCTCCGGATGAAGAGCGGCATTATCGGCTCGCTTGTCGCCTCCTGGACGTATTATAAGGGAGAAGACAACGGGACGATCCTCTGGTGCGAGAACGGCGTGCTGAAGATCGGAACGGATCCGGAAGACCAGGTCATCGTGGAACTGCGCGACGGCACGGTAGAGAAGTACCGCGTGGGCGCGATCGCGACCAACGAGAAGCAGGTTGCCAGCGGAGTCATCGACGCTTTCGTGAACTCGATTGTGACGAAGACGCCTCCTAGCGTATCCGGTGAAGAAGGTCTGCGCTCGCTGAAGGTTATTCTGGCGGCTTTCGAATCGCAGGAAACCGGCAGGGTGATTTCGCTGTAATCCGCCGCCAAGCGGCACAAGGCACAACAAGAAGGCGCTCCTTGCCGGGGGCGCCTTCTTTGACATTGCAGGAAGTGTAACCTGCTCGCAAGCTCATGCTTGTCATCTCTACAGTTTTATAGCGTCTCCACGAAGCCTGCGGTACTGCTTCAGCATGGACAAGCGCCAGGGGACGATGCTGCCGAAGGCGAGCAGGAAGAACAGCGCCCCGGTCTGCGGGATGGACACGTACCGCTCGATGTACGTGTGCAGCGCCACCCGGAGACAGAGCAGACCCAGCAGGACGAACATGAACATTTTGGAGCGTCGGACATAGATTCCGCCCTCTCTGCGCTCCAGTTTCGAGCTGTAGATCAAGGGGTAAGAAAACAGTACAGCTCCGGCCCCCAGGGCGATCAGCGTCCAACTGGCCGGCAGGCGGAAGTAAGGGGAGAAGAACATCAGGAATCCCGTGCTCATCCCGAGCGGGGGGATCACGATGGCTGCGGTGGTTACGGGCCTGCGGCCTGCCCGGCTTCGGACGAAGACGGCGAAGAGTGCCATGACGAGCATTCCGATGCCAGATAACGCCTGTAGGTGAAGGCTTCCGAATTGAATCATAAGCGATTCCTCTCTTTCTGAATCCATTATACCACTCCCTGACGATTGCAACCAAAGGGAGCCTTTGACATTGCCTTCACGAATGCAGTCTAAGGGAACCTTTGGCTTTGCATGCTTCGGACAGGGCTTTTTCAATGAAAGACAAGCCCGGATCTGCCCCACATCCTATAACGAGGTGATATCCATGCTCTACTCTAATATCCTGGTTGCTTATGATGGTTCGACCGAGTCCGATCTTGCCCTGTCGCACGCGATGCAGCTCTGTGACTTGATGCCCGGAGCGAAGCTGGAGGTGCTGCATGTCTTCAACGTGCCGTCTCTGATGTTCGGGGAGGCTCTGGTGACTGCGCCGGCGGACGTATCACGTATCGAGTATGAGCATGCCGAATCGATCGTGGAGAAGGCCCGTGCGGCTCTGGCCGGGCGCAGCGGAGCCGAGGCGCGGATGCTGCAGGGGGCGCCGGCGAAGGCGATCTTGGCCCGGGCGGAGGAAGCGGGATGCGACCTGATCATGCTGGGTTCGCGGGGGCTCAGCACCTTGGGCGAATTCATGCTCGGCAGCGTCAGCCACTATGTGGTACAGCATGCCAAGGTGGCGGTATTAATCGTCAAATAAAGATTGCAGCGACGCTTTGGGTCCACTGGCGGAAAAATATGAGAAAAAATGTTCAGGGACCGTGAAAAAAATGTCGAGGCACTCTGGACGATGGTCAAAAAAAGCTATATAATAAAGCTGTTTTCTTTAATTACTTGGGTCTTACATATAATGTGGGATTTATTAACATGGGGGGGTTCATCAATCATGAAATCATGGATGAAAACAACGGCAGGCCTGATGCTCGCCGCAACGCTCGTACTTACGGGCTGCGGGTCCAAGCCTGCGCAGGAAGGCACAGCGGGAGGCGAAGGCAAACCGGCTGCGGAGAAGACTGCAGACAAGAAAGCGGCCGGCTTCAAGGTTGGTATGGTTACGGACATCGGCGGCGTGAACGACAAGTCCTTCAACCAGAGCGCCTGGGAAGGCCTGAAGAAGGTCGAAGCGGATTCCGGCGCATCCGTGAAATACCTGCAGAGCAAGAGCGATGCCGATTTCATCCCGAACCTGAACCAATATGTTAAAGATAAATACAACTTGACTTGGGGCATTGGCTTCCTGATGGGCGATGCGGTCAAGACGGTAGCGACGCAGAACCCCGACGCGAAACTGGCTATTATCGATAACGTGGTCGAAGCGCCGAACGTCGAGTCCGTTACGTTTGCGGAGCATGAAGGCGCGTACCTCGTCGGCGTTGTGGCAGGGCTGACTACGAAGACGAACAACATCGGCTTTGTCGGCGGTCTCGACATTCCGGTCATCAAGCGCTTCGAAGCGGGCTTCCGCGAAGGCGTGAAGGCCGTGAATCCGAACGCGAAGCTGACGATCAACTACACAGGCGCGTTCGACAAACCGGACCTCGGCAAAGCGGCTGCGGCAACGATCTTCAATGACGGTGCGGACATCGTGTTCCATGCGGCGGGCGCTACGGGCAACGGGGTCTTCAACGAAGCGAAGGACCGTGTGAAGCAGGGCAAGAAGGTATGGGTTATCGGCGTAGACAAAGACCAGTCGCTGGAGTTCGGCGACGACGTTACGCTGACTTCGATGATCAAGCGCGTAGACCAGGCGGTCATCCGCGTGACGAAAGACCTCATCGACGGCAAGTTCCAAGGCGGCAAGATCGTAACGCTCGGTCTCAAGGATGACGGCGTAGGCCTGCCTGAGACATCGAAGAAGAATGTATCTGCCGATGTACTGAAGAAAGTGGAAGAGTATAAAGCCAAAATCATCAGCGGCGAGATCAAAGTTTCGGAGAAATAAGCCGAAGAGCCGATCGATGGACGCAGCTGCGCGGATTCGTGGGATCTGCCCAAGACATCTAACATCATAGTTCATGCACACACTCCGACAAGGCCGGTGTACTCACCGGTCTTGTCGTTTGATTTGGCGCTAACAACAGAGGAGGAACGCCCATGAATACACCGGAAGTGGCGGTTGAACTGCAGGGAATCACCAAACGGTTTCCCGGCATCACAGCCAATGACGGCATCTCCTTCCAGCTGCGGAAGGGAGAGATCCATGCGCTGCTCGGCGAGAACGGAGCGGGCAAATCGACGCTGATGAATATCCTGTTCGGCTTGTACCAGCCCGATGAAGGACAGATCCGGGTCAAGGGCCGGGAAGTGGCCATTGACTCTCCGACGAAGGCAATTGAACTTGGCATCGGCATGGTGCATCAGCATTTTAAGCTGGTCCAGCCGTTCACCGTTACCGAGAATATCATTCTCGGAAGCGAGCCTCGCAAAGGGACTTCCATCCACTACAAGGCCGCGGAAGAGAAAGTCGCCGCGATTTCGGCACAGTACGGACTGATGGTCGACCCCAAAGCCAAAATCCAGGATATTTCGGTCGGGATGCAGCAGCGCGTGGAGATCTTGAAAACGCTCTATCGCGGAGCGGACATCCTGATCTTCGACGAGCCGACGGCGGTCCTCACCCCTCAAGAGATCGGAGAGCTCATGGAGATTCTCCGCCGGTTGGCGGGGGAAGGCAAGTCGATCATTATCATTACCCATAAACTGAAGGAAATTATGGCGATCGCCGACACCTGCACGATCATCCGCCGAGGCAAGGTCATCGACTCCGTAAGCGTGGCGGCCAGCTCTCCGCAGGAGCTGGCCGAGAAGATGGTCGGCCGCAGCGTCTCCTTCCGGGTGGACAAGCGCAAGGCGCAGCCCGGCGAGAAGGTGCTCGAGGTCACGAATCTCGGGGCGCTCGACAACCGCGGCGTGCCGGCGCTGAACGGTATCTCGCTGAATGTGCGGGCAGGCGAGATTCTCGGCCTCGCCGGCGTCGACGGCAACGGACAGAGCGAGCTCATCGAAGCGCTGACGGGACTGCGTCCCGCGGCGTCAGGCGAGATCCGGCTGAAAGGCAGGCCGCTGACGAATCTGCCTCCGCGCACGATCACGGAAGCCGGTGTCTCTCATATTCCGGAGGACCGCCACAAGCACGGCCTCGTGCTCGATTTTACGATGAGCGAGAATATGGTGCTCGAGACGTACTACAAGCCGCCGTACAACCGCGGCGGCTTCCTCGACCGTTCCGCGATCGATAAGCAGGCGGAGCGGCTTATCCGCGACTTCGACGTGAGGACGCCGAGCATCCAGAACAAAGCGAGATCGCTCTCCGGGGGCAACCAGCAGAAGGCGATCATCGCCCGGGAGCTCGACAAACAGCCGGAGCTGCTCATTGCCGCCCAGCCGACGCGGGGGCTCGATGTCGGTGCGATCGAATTCGTCCACCGCAAGCTGATCGAAGCGCGTGACGAGGGCAAGGCCGTCCTGCTCATTTCCTTCGAACTGGACGAGATCCGCAACGTGTCCGACCGGATCGCCGTCATCTCGGGAGGCCGGATCGTGGGCGAAGTGGATCCGGAGCAGACCAATGAAGAAGAACTCGGCCTGCTCATGGCCGGAAGCGAAGGGAAAGGAGGCGCCGCCCATGGATAGAATCATGCGCATCATGACGAAAGACTCGGCCTTAGTGCCCTTGGGGGCGATCCTGCTCGGTCTCCTATTCGGTGCCCTGGTTATGCTGGTGGGCGGTTACAACCCGATCACGGCTTACGGGGCCCTGCTCGATAAAGTATTCGGAAGCGCCTACGACTTTGGCGAAGCGATCCGCGAGATCACGCCCCTCATCCTGACGGGGCTGGCCGTGGCATTCGCCAACCGGACGGGCCTCTTCAATATCGGAGCCGAAGGCCAGTTCATCATGGGGATGACCGGCGCCACCCTGGTCGGCGTGAAGTTCGACCTGCCGTGGATCATCCATATGCCGCTCGCCGTGATCGCGGGTGCGGTACTTGGAGGCCTGTGGGGCGGGATTGCCGGCTACCTCAAAGCGAGACGGGGCGTGAACGAGGTTATCACCTCCATCATGCTGAACTGGACCGCTTTGTTCCTGGCAAACTACATCATCAATGCGTTCTTGCTCCAGCCGGGGCAGCAGCGCTCGTACGAAATCCATGAATCGGCGTCCCTGACGATCGGATGGCTCTCGGAGCTGATGGGCAATGCCCGCGTCCACTGGGGCACGTTCATTGCGATCGCCGGTGCGGTGATCTTCTACATCGTCTTGTGGCGCACGAGACAAGGGTACGAACTCCGGGCCGTAGGCCACAACCCGGAAGCCGCAAGGTATGCCGGGATGAACGTCAACAGCAATATCGTCCGCGCCATGTTCATCGGCGGGGTGTTCGCAGGCCTCGCCGGTGTGGTCGATGTGCTGGGGGTATTCCACTACCAGACTGTGATGGCCGGTTCCCCGGGCTACGGGTTCGACGGCGTAGCGGTTGCGCTGCTCGGCGGCAACAACCCGATCGGTGTCGTGCTGGCTGCGGTTCTCTTCGGATCGCTGACGTACGGCTCGGCGGGTATGAGCTTCGCAGCCGACGTTCCGCCGGAGATTATCCGCGTGGTCATCGGTTCGGTCATCTTCTTCGTCGCGGCCCACGGCATCGTCCGCGGCCTCATCCGCCCGCTCAAGGGCAAATCCAAGAAAGAGGGGGCGGCTTAACATGGATCTGCTGCTGAAGCTCGGCGAGCTGATCAATATTACATTGGTGTTCTCCACCGCCCTCATCTTCACGGCGATGGGCGGCATCTTCTCGGAGAAGTCGGGCGTCGTCAATATCGGACTCGAAGGCTTGATGGTCTCGGGCGCTTTCGCGGCGGCCGTAGCCACTTATACCGCGGAGCAGGCGGGGATGGGCGGGGTGTCCCCTTGGGTCGGCCTTCTGGCTGCGATGCTGTTCGGCCTGATCTTCTCCCTGATCCACGCGGTCGCCACCGTCACGTTCAAAGCGGACCAGGTCGTCAGCGGGGTCGTCATTAACTTCCTGGCTGCGGGCCTGACAGTCTATCTCGTCAAAATCATGTACGACGGAGCGGGACAGACCGAGACGCTGAACGAAGTGTTCAGCAAGGTCAAGATACCGTTCCTGTCGGAGATTCCGCTGATCGGCAAAGGGTTCTTCGAAGCCTACCCGACCACGTATCTGGCGCTCATCGTCGTCGCCCTGACCTATTACGTCATCTACAAGACACCGTTCGGCCTCCGGCTCCGCTCGGTCGGCGAACATCCGGGCGCGGCGGATACGATGGGCATCCGGGTATCCCGTTACCGGTACCTCGGCGTGCTGATCTCCGGTGCGCTGGCGGGTCTCGGCGGCGCGACGATTACGCTGACCACCACGAGCTCGTTCTCGCACAACACGATCTCCGGCCAAGGCTTCATTGCCCTGGCGGCCATGATCTTCGGCAAGTGGCATCCGGTCGGTGCGCTGGGGGCCGCGATGTTCTTCGGCTTCTCCCAGGCGATCCGCAACTTCGTGCAGCTGTTCGACTTCGCCAAGGGCATTCCGATGGAATTCCTGTATATGCTGCCATACGTGCTCACCATCCTGGTGCTCGCCGGTGCAGTCGGCCGGGCGAAAGCGCCGTCGGCTCTCGGGGAAGCATATGATCCGGGCAAGCGGTAACCGGTTCGGCCAGACTTCGGTTAGTCTTCAGGTTTTGGTCAGTTTATGAAGAAAAGGCGGTATCTCCCTCTGCGCGGCAGAGGCGGGATACCGCCTTTTTGTTGCGTTTGGCGCATTCTTTCCCAAGGGCATGCCATATGGGGAGTGCCCCGCCCGCATGGCTGGAGCACGAAGGGGAAGGGCTGGAAGGGAGATGGGAGGACGCGGGGCGAGGCTGAAAAGAAGGCAGCCACAGCCATTCACGCTTCCTCTTCATCCTCCTCCCCCTCGCCGGACCCGCCCTCGGTATAGCCTTCCGTCAGGATCCCGCCGAAGGGGGCCAGCCAGCGGCGGGTGAGGGAGGCCAGAGCCTCCTTGCTGGCGCCGGCATAATAAGCTTCCAGCGCATCATGCAGCTCGGCAGCGGCCGGCGGGTCGCAGCGCTGCAGCCCCCGCTGCAGCCACTTGCCGTCCCCGAGCCACTGCCCCCGCGTGCGCAGGGCGAAGGAGGCGAGCTGCAACGCCAGCTTCGCGGCGATGAAGAGCGCTTCCTCCCGGCTCCCGCTTCCTTCGAAGTCGGCGAGGGTCTCGCCGAGCTCGTAGCGGGCTTGGCGCAGTTCCTGCCGGCTCCACGGCGGGGGACCGGCCAGCAGATCGCGGCGGGCTTCCGCTATGATGCTGTGGGCCGCTTCCCCGCCCAGCAGCAGCCGGCCTTCGGCACACATCCGCAGCAGGGAGGGAACCGCGGACTCGACCGCCTGGTCGAAGAAATAGCGGTATGTATCCCGCGTCAGGACGAAGGCTTCAATAACCCAGCCTTCTGCCAGATAGGTCCGGCGCAATGGTCCCTCCCCGCTCTCGTCGAAGATCACGAGGTCGAGATCGGATGTCGGCGTAGCTTCGCCTTGGGCCGCGCTGCCGGCCAGCAGGGCCGCCTCGCAGTCCGGATATTCCTCCCGGAGGAACCTCCGGGCCGTTGCCTCTGCATCTTGTCTCATCCGCCGTTCCTCCTGTCATTCCAACTCTTGTTCCGACAGCTTATGCGGCAGGGGAATCGGGGGTTCGCGCGGGCTGCCGTCCATCATTGTCTTCCTCGGTCGAAGGCGCCGTATCCGCGCGGGATCTTCTAAGGCGGCTCCCGCCGCTGTCGCTTCAGCGCGGCGGGAGAGGGGGCTATTTACTTGCGGGCAGCGAATAAGGCATGGGCGAGATAGGCTTGGTGGGTTTCGATCAATTCGTCATGGGCAATCGAAGTCTGCCAGACGGCCGCATCCAGGATCGCCCCATGGTCCATGAGCTGGTGCGGATCGGGATGCTCCGTCAGATCCTCCCCGGGCGGCCGCCCGAATGGCAGGCGGTCCCATACTTGAACGGCGCCAAAGCCGGCGAGGCGCAGTTCTTCCCGCCAGCCATCTTCGCCAAGGAGGCCTCCGAATCCGAAGAAGCCGGCGAGCTGTTCGTACGCTTCCCGGGGGAGGGCTGCGGAGAGAATGAGTTCACGGTCGTACAGGAGGCCGCCGGGGGAGAGGACCCGGTTGTATTCCCGGAGCGCCTCGGGGATCGAGGCGAAGTTCGTCACGGATTCGGCCAGGATGACGTCGAACGAGCCTTCTTCGAACGGCAGCTCGGTAATGCTGCCTGCCACGAAATGTACATCGACGCCTTGGTGGGCGGCCCGGTGCCCCGCTTTCGCGAGCATCTCCGGGCGGATGTCCAGTCCGGTCACGTTCATGCCGAGGGCGGCGAGATGGCAGGCGGTCCGGCCCGTACCGCATCCCACTTCGAGCACCCGGCTGCCGGCTGGCAGGGGGAAGCGCTGCAGCTGGGATAAGGTTGCCGAGAAGCCGCCAGGATGGGCGCTGGAGACGCCGAGGCGGGTAAGCATATCCAAATAATCCATAGGTATTGCATTCCTCCTGTCTAGGTGCACAACCACGTTTTTCCATTGTATGTGGCCAGGGGCGGAGAGGTTAGGGATGGGTGTCCCGGGACCGCTTCTTTTTTAGGGGACGCAAGGGAGACGGCAGCAAGCGGCTCAGTTGCCGTTCTTCCCGGCACGGTCTATACGCCCCAGTGCGGCCCGGTGGGCCTGCTCATAAAAGGGGGCTGCATGTTTTTTCCGGGAATGGTAGAGGAGATGGGAAGACAGGCTATAACGGTATGCTTACTATCGGAGGTCGGGCTATGAACAAAACCACATACCGGATCATCCTGCAGGGGATGGCCATCAGCGCGGGGGTTCTGCTCGCTGCAGCTGCGGGCGGCGACACGGCGGAAGCGGGCCCTAAGGAGGCCGAGCCCCTGACCATCACCGTGAAGGCATCGCCGGAAGCAGAGTTCGCCACCGAGCTCGAGGTCCGCTCGCCTAACCTGACTAAGGGACTGCGTGGGGTTCGGAAGCATCAGGATACGCCAGTGCCGCCCAGCGACACCTACGTCACTTGGAAGGAAGGCGGAGTCCCGCGGGAGTTCTCCATAGACGGAAATGGCGTATGGCATGAGGGCGCAACCGGAGAGGGTTGGGAGCTTCCCGAAGGGGCGAGGTCCGAACTCAGCCGGTATATCGAAGCCGCGCGGCAGGCCCACTACGGCCGGCTCGTCCCTTGGGATGAAGCGTCGAAGACCGTGACGATGAAGAGCATCTGTACCGTTACGGATCTGGAGACAGGCCGCAGCTTCCAGGCCCAGCGGCGGGCGGGCCGCAGCCATGCGGACATGCAGCCGGTATCGAAGGCGGATACGAAGATCATGAAAGAAATCTATGGGGGAGCCTGGAGCTGGCGCCGCAGAGCGGTGCTCGTGCAGCTGGACGGACGAGGTCCAGCCTTGGCCGCTTCCATGCACGGCATGCCCCATGGCGGCGACGGGATCCCGGACAACGGATTCTCGGGCCACTTCTGCATTCACTTCCTGGGCAGCGCGACGCACGGATCGAAGCATGTGGATCCGGATCACCAGTGGATGGTGTATAAGGCCTCCGGCCGCCTGGACGAAGCACTGGGCCAAGCGGACCCGGCCGGCGTAGCGGAGGGTTTCATCGTCGCCCTGAACCAGAAGGACGGGGAGCTGCTGAAGCGCACGTTCGCCAGTCCCGGTCATTCCCAGCTCTCCTACTTCCTCTCTGAGATGGAGAGTCTCCAAGGGATCAAGCCGGTGGAGGGCCAGCGGGAGGGGGCTTCGAATCCGCCGGGGGACGACGTACTGTCGGCAGAGGTGGCGGTAGATACGACGGTGTACCGGAAGGATCACAAGCCGGAACGGCGCAGGTTAATTTTTCGGTTGAAGCGCGAGGGGATGAAGTCTCCCTGGAAGATAGAACAGGTGATGTTGTCCGCCTGAACAGGGGGACTGCGGCTATGGCGTCCGCAGACTTCTTCGTCCTCCTGGACATCGGCACGAACATCGCCGCTAACACCCAAAGCCCCTGTACCGGATCCGGTACGGGGGCTTTGGGTGTGCGTTGGGTCTTACAAGCTTGTCGTCTTACTGCGGATGATCAATGAGAGCGTCCCGGTCCAGCGCGCCCGGCGTTTTTTCGAGCCATTCATGCCGGATGAGCGCCTCGGTCACATCCTCCGTATAATTACCCGCTCCCGCGATCAAGGCGAGCAGGGCGGCGACGACATCATGCTTCATTGCGGAGCCGAGGGATTGGCCGTAATGCGTGATCAAGGACCCGAACAACCCCGAGACATGGCACAGCATGAGACGCTCGGAGAAGAGCGGGGTCTGCGAACCGGTTATCTCGCTTACGTGGGTAGGGGGCAGCGGGAGATCGTCCTTGGTGAGCAGTCCCCCGAGGCGCTCCAGGTGTTCCTCCGCCGTTTCCGCTCCGCGGATACAGAGCGTCCGCAGATCCTTCGGCACGAGGGTTTGGGCGAAGGCTATACAGATGGCCTGGATCAAGCCGAGCAGTTCCATGCCCTTGTATACATTGGCGATCTCTACACTGTGCAGGGGGCGCGTGTCCCCGAACCATCCTTGGAGAAAACTGGTCTTCTGGATCTGCTCCGGCGCTTCGGGTACAGGGATGACGGGAGGTCTGGCGTAGAGTCCTTTGGCGAGCATCATCTCCATGATCTCCTCATACAACCGGACAGCTTTGTGGAGGCGCTCCGCACAGAAGGCGCGGTAATCGGGGCGGGTCGACACCGAGAGTGACTCCGCATGGAAATGAAGGCCTAGCCGCCCGCCCTGCAGCAGGTAGAAGAGGAAGAACCGTTCCTCGAACAATGCGGGCAGGGAGGAGGCAGGCTCCGCCTCCGCGAACCCGCGGGGCAGGGGGAGTCCTTCGCCTGAGAAGAAGCCGAGGCGCTCGCGGTTGTTCTCCCGGGCCAGCTCCAGCGCATAGACCAATGCCCGCAACACGTCGGCATCTTCCGCCTGCTTCTCGAAAGCCGCCAGTACATTTAGGGACATGTCGTCAATCATATAGCCGGTCCACAGGTATCCGATCTCGGAGCTGCTCAGCCGGGGGAAGCGCGTTGACATGGGTGTTCATCTCCACATTCATTTTTAAGAAGTGACGCCTTGCTTCCATTTGACATAGGGCCTCAGCAGGTAACTGGCGATCTGAAGCGGATTGAGCTGTTTGTTCTGCATCAACCGGCCGCCGAGGCCGCCGCCTAGCACCCGTACGATCCGGTCCAGATCCGCATTACGGAGGTGTTCCACGGTCCGGCGCAGCACGAGGGAATTCTCGTAGCTCTGCCGCAGCGGGGCGGTCAGTTCTTCGTAGCTCCCTTGACCGGTCAAGTCATAGGCGGCGTAGATGCCGGTAAGGATCGCGGCAAACTGCCCGAAGCCGAGATAAGGCATCAGGCTGCCAAAACAGTTGCCGGTAAAGAACGTATTGCCGATGCGGGCGGAGCGGCAGATGCCGATCGGGTACCGGGTGAACTGGAACGTGTCGGTCACATGCAGCGTCTGCTGAAGATCGCGGGTGGTTCTCTCGCAGAATCGGTCCCATAGGAGCCCGCTGTCCGGCTGCTCCTCCTTGGCAGGATCATCAGGGAAGGCGATCACGATCGTCGCTTCCTTCTCCGAGAACGGGATACAGAAGCCGTAGCCGCTGGGGGCCAGTTCATTGTCGAGCCAGACGGACACGGCATACCGGTCAAAGGTACCCTCGACCGTAGCTCCGCGCAGGGAGACGGTAAGGTCTTCGCGGAAGTTCCGGGTCCGCTTGGCATAATCCCCGTCGCCGGTCGCCATGACTACATGCGTGTAGTGGCCGAGCAAATCCTCATACGTTTCTTCGGAGTGAAACCGGATGGGACTTTTCACCTGGCGGCTGAGCTGCACTTCGAAAGCGTCGCTCTCCCTTCCCCGCACATTGGTGAAACCGAGCTGTCCTTCCAATATCGCTTTTTCTCCGCTTGAATAGACAGTCATTTTCTGCAAATTCGCCGTAGGCTGCAGATATATGCGGTGCTTCTCCGACAAATAGGCAATACAGTCGTGAACCGGACGGGTCATGAGCGAGAGGAGGACCTCCGCATTCACAAAGCGGTCCCCCACCCGGCTTCGTTTTTCGAAGATAGCAGGCTCAATGCCGTGCTGCTCCAGCGTAATGGCGCAGGCGAGCCCGGACAATCCGGCACCCATGATGGCGACCTTCAAGAGGACACTTCCTTCGTTCGAAGAGTAAAAACATACTGGTAGCGTCGTTCAAATGGCCTTTTTTTATGCAGTGAACGGGTCCTGAGAAGAGGATGCCGGATGCTGCAGACAAGAAGAGAGCCCGGTGCTGGCGCACGGGGCTCTCCATCTTGTCTCAAAAGCACAGGAATTGATCGACGCGGTCGAGATCCAGTCCGAAGAAGACCCAGGTTCCAACAGGGCCGAAGCCGTACCAGCGGAACCCCCCGATGGAATTACGGCTGACTCGTGTTAGGAAGATCCAATACTGGTCGCCGTTGCGCTGCCAAATATACACATACCGGAAGAGGCAGCCCCGGATCGTGCTTGAGTCAACGGCATACAGCGACTGGTGCTGTTTCTGGGGCGTGAACGAAGGGGGCGGGGAGCTGGGAGCTCCGCCCCCTTGCGGCCCGCCGCCGGGGCCGCCGCCAGGGAATCCGCCGGGGCCGCCGCCAGGGAATCCGCCGGGGCCGCCGCCAGGGAATCCGCCGGGACCGCCGCCGGGGAATCCGCCGGGACCGCCGCCAGGGAATCCGCCGGGACCGCCGCCGGGGAATCCGCCGGGGCCGCCGCCGGGGAATCCGCCCGGGCCGCCGCCAGGGAATCCGCCGGGACCGCCGCCGGGGCCTCCTGGTCCTCCGGGAACTCCGGGGAACAAGCTGCGATAGGGATCGAAGTAGTAGACGGGATAGGTCATCTTGATTTCTCTCCTCTTTGGGCAGAAGTAGGGGACATCCCTGCCATGTGAATGCGCTGTTCTCCCTACCATACTATGACGGAGGCGCCCAAAGCTGACCTACAAAAGCGCCAAGCTTGGTTCCCTCCTCCGGAGAGACTCCGGAATTCGGAAGCCAAGCTTGGCGCCGGCCGTTCATGAAGGGGCGGAGCCCCGGTTCGTCAAAAGTTAGCGTCGGTTCCCCGCATCAATCGCTTCATCCGCATCGTTCGGACTATAACCGGGGAGGTCGTAATCGGTATTCCCGAGCTTTTTCAGGATGCCCATCTTCTCGATGTGTCCCCGGGTCTCGGCTGTTCCCAGACGGTACAAGAGGGTGTACAAATGCTTCAGCCGGTCATTGAACTGGTCGGTTGCCGGATCGTGATCGGCCGATTTGTAAGGAATCGGCGCTCTGGCGAACGTTCCGTCTTGCGTCTCTTCCGTCGACTGGAGCAGCCTGCGGAGCTCCTGGTATTCGGATTCGTCGGCTTCAACTTGATAGTCATACGTATAATTACGCTGATCGGCCAGCATCTGTTGATCTTCGATGGTACCGGGACCTACGGAGATATAGTAGATTTTCTTCGGCATCGGAATCGCCTCCAGGTGAGTTAGTACTATTCATTAACCGGGAGGTCAGTCCCTGAACCAAGCCCTCCGGCAGCAGTCTGGCCGCTGCCGAAG
The DNA here is from genome assembly GCF_027533645.1 of Paenibacillus caseinilyticus. Lineage (GTDB taxonomy): Bacteria > Bacillota > Bacilli > Paenibacillales > NBRC-103111 > Paenibacillus_G > Paenibacillus_G caseinilyticus. The sequence goes on along the minus strand of NZ_JAQAGY010000020.1, from coordinate 6,607 downwards.
TCAGATCAACAGCATGGCGGCGGCGGTGGTCACCAGAAGGCCGACGGCAACGGGCACCAGGTTGCGCCGGGCAAGCTCGAACGGGCTGACGCCGCAGATGGCCGCCGCGGGGATAAGCGCCCACGGCACGAGGGTGCCTCCGCCCACCCAGATGGCCGCAATCTGGCCCAGAGCCGTGAGCGTCGCGAGCCCCGTACCGATAGCTGCCGCGAACAGCTGGGCGATGGAGCCGGCCAGCGAGATACCGGAGAAGCCGGATCCGTCCATACCGGTAATGGCTCCTACGGCGGTAAGGGTCACCGCGCCAATCGCCGGGTTCAGCGGCACGATACCGGCCAGGGAGGAGCCGAGGTCATTGACGAGACCGTGGGACCCTGCAGGCAGCACCGCTCCGTAGATCTCCGTGAAAGCCGAGTCGCCGAGATAGAAGAAGGCGGCGATCGGTATGACCGGAGCGAAGACGCGGAAGCCGAACAGCAAGCCGCTAGTCAGGTAGGAGGTCGCCTGTGCCAGCCCCTGCTCCCGGTGCGCGGCAAGGGAGATGAGCAGCATGGCTAGCAGAGCCGTGCCGCCGATGAGCGCCGTAGCGTCACCTCCCTGCAGGTTCAGCGCGAACATGGCGGCGACGTCCGCCGCGAAGAGCAGCGGCAGCAGCAGGGCGAATTCGCGGCGGGCGCCGGGCGTGAGGCGGGAAGGCACCGCGGGTTCTCCGGCCTGAGCGGCTTCGGCACCTGCAGGCAGAGAGCCGAAGCTGTCGGTGCCTGGCTGCAGCCGGCCCAGACGCATGTCGCGGCGGAGCAGCCAGAATGACGTCAGCGTGGTGACCGCGCCCATGATCAGCACGAGCGGTACGCTGGCCTGCACGACCTCGGCGACGGGAAGGCCTGCGGCGTCGGCGGTCAGCTTGGGGGCGCCCTGGATGACGAAGTCGCCTGAGAGCGCGATGCCGTGCCCGAACAGGTTCATCGCTGCCGCGGCGCCGATCGCCGGCAGTCCGACCCGCCGGGCGGCAGGCAGCAGCACGGCTCCGAGCAGGGCGACCGCCGGGGACGGCCAGAAGAAGAGCGAGATGGTCATCATGACCAGACCGATCACCCAGAAGGCAAGGGCCGGCGTGCGAATCAACCGGGCGAAGGGCCGGATCATGACTTCGTTGATTCCTGTGGCGGTCAGCGTCCGGCTGAGCGACACGACGATCGAGATAATGAGGATGGTACCGAGCAGTTCTTTGATCGCAAAGATGAAGGAGGAGAACACGCCGCTGACCGAAGCGGGCAGGGAAAGCGTGGCGAGCAGGCCAAGTGCCAGAATGCCGGCCGTGCACAGTATCGTCGTATCCTTGCGCATCACCATGAATCCGATCATCGCCAGAATGAGAAGCAGGTACGCCCAGTGCAGGGAAACCAGGGTAATGTCCATCGCCGTCTACCTCCGTTAGATGCCTGAGCGGCAGGCCTGAGGGCCGCTCCGCAAGTCATCGCTACCCGGTAGACATCCGCCTATGGGGTAGGGTGCTACAGCTTATGCACGCGAGGTTGTACAGGTGAGAACATGCTCCAGGTGCAGTACCTGCCCGGACCGCACCTGGAGGACGGCTAAGAGCGGCCTCGTCCTCCGGGCCGCTCTCGAGATAACGTATGATTATACCGTCCGCAGTATAAATTTCTCCACGACATGCTTCACGCCTTCTTCGTTATTCCCCGCCGTGACATAATCGGCAATCTCCTTCAACGCATCGACCGCATTGGCCATGGCGACGCCGAGTCCGGCCACCTCCAGCATCTCGCGGTCGTTCCAGCTGTCGCCGACTGCAATGGCGCCGGAGAGCTCCAGTCCGAAGTGCTCGGCCAGGTGGGTCAGGGCGTGGCCCTTGGTTCCTTCCGGATGCATAATCTCCAGGAAGTGGGGCTTGGATTTCGTAATATGCACCGCGGCGCCCAGCAGGGAGCGCAGCTCCAGGGCCACTTCGTCGAGGCGCGCAGGGTCATCGATGATGAGCAGCTTGGTCGACGGCTTCGAAGCAAGCTCGCGGAAGTCGGGATGCACGGTATACGGAATGTTGGACAGCTGGGCGTAGGCTCTCGCTTTATCGTTGTCCTCTTTGACATACAGCACATCGTCGAGGTAGGTCTGCAGGTGCAGACCGTGCGCCTCGCAGTAATCGAAGATCTGCAGGGCCGCTTCTTCAGGCACCGTACGCTCGTAGAGCACATGGCCGTCGAGCGCGTTCTTGACCAGGGCACCCTGGTAGGTGATGATCGGCACATTCAGTTCCAGCTGCTCGGCGAGCTTCTTCGCCGAAGCGTACATCCGGCCTGTCGCGAGCGTGACTTTCACCCCTTGGGCCACTGCAGCGGCCAAGGCTTGCTTCGTGCCCTCGGTAATTTCTTTCTCGTCGGTGATCAGGGTGTCGTCGATATCAATAGCCAGCATGGTATACATCTCTCTAGGGTCACTCCGTTTCTCCAAAGTGTTCTCATTATACCCTAGCCCTCCCCAAATTTGTAACTAAAAAAAGCTTTCGGCCGAACCGATGAAGGGAAGTAGAGGACCCGGCAGTCCGGCACTTGCAGGCTGATGGTTCGAGAGTGCGTCCATTCATCCCTGCATCTATCATGCGATATTCACCAAGACGGAGAGGCTGGAAATGCCATGAAACCATCGACTTCAATCCAATGGGCGGGCCTCGCGGTGCTCATGTACATAATCGGTCTCTGGAGCCTGCTCTTATGGGGAGGGGCCAGCGAAAGCGCAGTCACCTTGGCGGAGCTTGCCGCACCTGTTGTCACCACCGTGCTTGCCGTCTGGGCGGCTGTCCGGCAGCGAGGCATCCTGCGAAACTTCTGGGGGTTGATCTCCTTGGGCGCCGGTTTTTATGCCGCGGGCCAATCGATTTGGTGCTATTACTATAGTACCGGCGCGGACGTATCCGTACCGGCGGCGGGTGCGGCGGATATCTTATGGAACATGCAGACGGCCTTCTTCGTTCTGGCCCTGTACTATATCATGTACAAGCAGGTCAGTGCCGTAAGGGGGATGCGCTTTCTCTTCGACACGACGATCATGATGCTCGTCTTCGGAACCTTGGGCTGGGAATTCATCGTAGGGCCGAACCTGGCCATGATGGTGAACGACCCGGATTGGATTCTGATCATGAGCGGTGTGCTCTATCCGGCGAGCGATCTGGGGCTGGTCATGGGCCTGCTCATGCTCCATTTCGAACACCTTAGCCTGTTTTCCTCCCGTGTTATGCGCCTGTTTACGTATGGATTTATTGCTTTTGTCATCGGGGACGTGCTCTACTTCTTTGATATCTTGGCGGGTACTTATACGGTAGGACGATGGTACGATCCCTTCTGGAGCGTGGGTCTCTTGCTCTGCGGACTGGCGGCGATGTACGGCAGGGGCGAGGAGGAAGGTTCGGCCTCCGCCGAACACGGTGCCGGCCGTGAGGCCCGCAGCAAGCGCCTGCGTTATCTGTCGCCGTATTGCGGCTTGGTGCTGCTCTGCTGCCTGATGGTGCAGCGTGTCAATGCAGTGGACGGACTGGTCATCGGGACCATTCTGGTCATTCTGCTGATCGTGGTCCGGCAGATCTCAATTCTGTTCGAGAACGAAGGGCTCGTCGCGCGCTTGAAGGATATGCTGAACCGCAGCGAATATCAGGCGCTCCATGACGAGCTGTCCGGTCTGCCGAACAAGCGTATGTTCGAGCGGAGGCTGAGCTCGGCTGTGGAGGAATCGGCGGCAGGCGGAGGCAAGCTGGCTGTTCTGTTCATGGATCTCGACCGGTTCAAATATATCAACGATTCGCTCGGCCATGCGATCGGGGATGAGCTCATCCGCCAGGTGGGGCTCCGCATTGCGGAGATCGTGGCAGGCCGGGGGCTCGTGGCACGGCTCGGGGGGGACGAATTCACGATCCTGTTCATAGGCTGGAGGGAGAAGGAGGAGGTGGAGGAACTGTCCACGCTGCTCCTCCACCGGATTGCTGCGGCTTACAAGGTGGAGATCCACGAAATTCTGACTACCACCAGCATCGGTATTGCGCTGTATCCGGAGGACGGGAACAGCGGATCCGAGCTCATGAAGCATGCCGACGCGGCCATGTACAAAGCCAAGGAGCTTGGCAAGGGCAGAATTCAGTTCTTCGAACCCGCATTCAACGGGGAGATTCTGAAGCGGGTGGCGCTGGAGCACGCGCTGCGGCATGCGCTGAGCCGGGGCGAGCTGCACCTGCACTATCAACCGCAGGTATGCACGAAGACCGAGGAGATCATGGGAGCCGAAGCGCTGCTGCGCTGGAAGCTGGAGGACGGGAGCCAGATCTCCCCTGCGGAATTCATTCCGCTGGCCGAAGAGACGGGACTCATCGTACCGATCGGTGAATGGGTGCTGCGTACCGCATGCCGGCAGGCTGCGCAGTGGGACCGGATGGGACTGCCCCCGCTCAAAGTCGCCGTGAACGTATCGCCGAAGCAGCTCGTGCAGAACCTGTTCGTTCAGCGGGTGGCGTCGATCCTGGAGGAGACGGGCGTACAGCCGGAGCGGCTGGTCATCGAGATTACCGAAGGGATCGCGCTGCTCAATACGGCCGAAACGACCGATACGCTGATCGGGCTCAAGAAGCTCGGCATCCAGATTTCGATGGACGATTTTGGTACGGGCTATTCATCGCTCGGCTATCTGCGGACCTTCCAGGTCGATTCCCTCAAGATTGCCCAGTCCTTCATCAGCCGGATTACCGTAGGGGCCGAGCATGAAGGGATCGTCCGGGCGATCATGGCCATGGCGGGAAGCATGCACCTGGAAGTCATTGTGGAAGGCGTGGAGACCGAGGGGCAGCTCAGGCTGCTCAAAGGAATAGCTGAATGCCTCGTGCAAGGTTATTACTTCTACAAGCCGCTGCCTCCGCAGGAATTGACGGCGATCCTCCGGAAGCAGGCCGGCTGGAAGGGATAAAAAGTCCGGTGGAATGGCTGGTGGAATGCCCGGTGGAATGCCCGGCGGAATACCTGGTACCATGCCGGATAATGGGGTGCATCAAAGATCAGATTCGAGCGGGGGCTCGGATCTGTTTTTACGTTCAGCTTAATAGAGTGCAGGCAACTTCCAATTAGAGGCCTATAGTCCTAGGACTTCCGCTGTGGTATAGTGAATGTAATATTAATGATACATAGGAAGCGGCATTTATACTTGGCAGGCGGGGGATATCATCATGAAGGACTATCTTGGCAAAAGGTTGAAGCAGGATGTGTTTAATGCGGCGGGGCTCGTGATCCTACCTGCGGGCACCCTCATTCGGGAGGAGCACATCGGGCTGCTTGGGAAGCATGGAATCCAAGAGGGGGATCTCAGCTTCACCGCAAATAAGGACGATCAGCTTATCACAGGGGAAGGGCATCGGTCCGGTTCTGCCGCGGATTCCTTGTCCTGGGCAGTGAGGACGGCGGCAGAGCAGTCGAAGGCGCTCTTCGGCAAAGCGGCCCATACCCGCAAAATCCCCGTTATGGAATTCCGCAATGCCATTCTTCCCGCTGTACAGCAGATTGCCGCCAATGAGGATGTGTTTGCTTTGTTCGAAGCCGTCAAAGCGCAGGACGAGTACACGTATCAGCATAACATCGGTGTGGGGGTGCTCTCTACGTTAATCGGCAAATGGATGGGACTGGACGAGACGGAGTTAGGCCTCCTGAGTCTCGGAGCCACGCTCCACGATGTCGGCAAGGTGAACATTCCTCTGGAGATTCTGAACAAGCCGGGGAAGCTGACCAAGGAAGAGTACGAGCTGATCAAGAAGCACACGATATACGGCTACGGTCTCCTGAAGGAGACGGTGGGCCTGAATTACCGGGTCGCGCTGATTGCGCTGCAGCATCACGAGCGGGAAGACGGACAGGGATATCCGCTCGGTCTCAGGAAAGATCAGACCGATCTTTTCAGCAAAATCGTCGCGGTCGCCGATATTTTTCATGCGATGTCCTCGAGGCGGCCGTATCACGAGCCTATGCCGTTCACCGGGGTGGTCGAGCAGATGCGCCAAGGCGTATTCGGGCAGCTCAATCCGGAGATTGTTACGGTCTTCCTGAACGGCATCGCCCAGCGGCTGCTTGGCCGGGAGGTCCTCTTGTCGGACGGCCGGGTAGGGGAAGTGGTGCTCATCCATTCGCACGACAAGACGGCCCCGCTCGTCAAGACCGGCTCCAGCTTCGTCGATCTCAGTAAGGAGAGGCATCTGTCTATTCAAACGGTCGCTGTCTAACCCGGAATCGCATCGCGAACAGGCTTCGCAGTGCGGTCCTTACAAGGACGGCGAAGCCGGTTATTAAAGTGGGCTCGCGGCACGCTGCTGGATGCAAGGGCGTCTGGCGCGTCGCGGCAGGACTGTGTGCGTCTGCTCCATTCGGCTGTCATCCTTCTGGCCCGCTGCTCCGGGCAGCACAATAAAAGCCGCTTCCCCGTCAAGGAGAAGCGGCTTTTTGGTCGTACGCCCAGCATGGGCGTCATCTCTAGGGTGAAAGTCCCGAACGGGGGCTGGCGAACGCCTACCGTTAGCCAAGAGCAAGGGTGTCCACCGTGAGGTGGAATCTGAAGGAAGCTGGAGGCA
>NZ_JAQAGY010000002.1 GCF_027533645.1 Paenibacillus caseinilyticus | reverse complement strand
TTGCCTCCAGCTTCCTTCAGATTCCACCTCACGGTGGACACCCTTGCTCTTGGCTAACGGTAGGCGTTCGCCAGCCCCCGTTCGGGACTTTCACCCTAGAGATGACGCCCATGCTGGGCGTACGGCGACGAAGGCCGTTCCCCTCAAGGGGACGGCCTTTACCGCGTATACGGGGGAAAGTAGCGCCGCCACGTTCCCTCCGCAGAAGTTTTCTTGTATAAAATCGGCTTTGACACCTGCACAACCGCATGATACCCTGTGGACACCTGCACCCGAACATTCGGGCCAGGACCCCGCCCTTAGGCGAACAGGAGGCACTCATAGCATGATTAGCGTACTGATTGTCGACGACGATCCCTTCATCCGGGAAAGCCTCAGCCTGATCTTGGGGCTGGATCCCGGGATCCAGGTAGCCGGGACCTGCGGCAACGGCCTCGAAGCCCACGCCTTCTTCGAAGGAGGCTCATTCGCCGATGTCGTGCTGATGGATATCCGGATGCCCGTCTGCTCTGGCGTGGAGGGCACCCGCCTCATCAAAGCGGCCGTCCCGTCCGCCCGTATCCTGATTCTCACGACCTTCGATGATGACGAATATATCGTCGAAGCGCTCCGCAGCGGCGCCAGCGGCTATCTGCTCAAGAACATTCCGCCGGACCGCATCATCCAGGGCATCAAGACGGTGTACGAGGGCAACTGGCTCATCCACCCCGATATCGCGCGCAAGCTCGCGGGCTGGATTCAACCTCAATCCCCGCCTCAAGACACTGCCGCGGCAGCCGGGGCCCCTCCGGCCCGAAATCCCCTCAAGCGGCTCGAGCCGTTCGGTCTGACACCTATGGAGACCCAAGTGGTCCAACGTATCGCGGACGGCCGCTCGAACAAAGAAATCGCCCAGGAATTGTTCCTGAGCGAAGGGACGGTAAAGAATTACATTACCGAAATATTGAGCAAAATGAGACTGCGCGACCGGACGCAGATCGCTATCCTTTATTGGAGGGAGGATGGCGGGGACGAAGCCCGTTAAGGGCTCTCCCGCTTGTCCGCCTCGGAGTTCAAATCCGTCGTCTGTGTAATATTCACCGTGTAGGTGCTGTCGGTCGTCTGCGGATTCTTGGTCAGCTTGAGCACTTCGCGCATATAGCGGTTGACGACTTGGCCGCCCTTCAGACGGACCGTCTCGAAGTAATAGTACGCATATTCGTCTTCCTTGCCTTGCAGCTTGTCCAGAATGACGGGTTTCTTGTAATAGACGTTCTCGCCATATTCCATCGTCAGCGTCGCTTTGACATGTTCCCGCAGAATCTTCAGCTTCTCGGTGTGCATCTCGTCAGTGACGACATACTCGGTACCGGCCGAGGTGCGCTGAACGTAGACCTGCTCCGGCTCCTGACGCCAGCGCTGCGCCAGCTCGCTCTGCAGAATGTACACTTCCTCCGAATAACGCTCCTTGGCTTTCTTGAGACCCGAAGTGTCGATCCCCATCCGCTTAACGTCCTTCTCCCGGTAATACAGGCCCGCCATATAATTGTTCTTGTCGTACGTCTGCAGCATCGGATATTCGCCACCCAGATACTTGAGTTTGAGGGCGGTAGGATTGTCCCAGATCATCGCCTGGTATTCCGGATCCCCCTCCTCCACTGGCTGTTCCTCGTTGATCCGGGAATTGATATAGATCGTGCGGGTATCCCCCTGCCAATAAATATTGGCGCCGAGCAGTCCCCCGAGCTCCGCCAGCGGCAGATAACTCTTATCCTGGTATACCAGCGTCGGCTGGCTGAGTTCTACCGCCTTGCCGTCGAGTACGATCCGGAAGTCCGGCCGGAGGTACGCCTCCACCTTCTGGAGAACATCCTCGGCATAGACGCCGGCCGTGAAAGCGGAAGACACCGCGAGCACGGCGGCGGTCATTCGCAAGGTCCGTTTCATAGTACGTTTCATAAACCGTTATTTCCTTTCCTGAGAAGATATGATGATGTGCCTGTGGAGCAAAATGATTGCCATAAAGAACCGCATAAGTAGGATATCGGCTTTTGCGGACCGGAATGTGGGCTTTTTGTTGTTCTTTATAACGAACGACCGCGGATGCGGTGAACGAATGGTCGGATCGGCTGCGCGGCCGCCTTATGTACTGGTGTATCCTATTCGGCAAAGCTCGGCATAATCCTGCCCCCGCGGCAGCTGGCACCCCAGGTAAATTCTACTCCTGAAAGACGAAGCCCTGTAGGACTCCGGGGTGCAGCAGCGAGCTGAGTTCATGAACAACTCTAACCAAACCGAAGGAGGCCTCCGCTGCACGGCAAGCCGTGACGCGAAAGGCCTCTATCCTGCCCTGCTTGCGGGTGTGCAGATATGATCTCGTGCTGGCCTTCCTGGCGCCGATTATCCTGGCCCTGCTGCTCAACTAGCTGCGGCTTGTGTCCTACAAGCGGGTGCTGCAGACGGTTCTCCAGACGGGCCATACAATCCGATGAGCAGCGTATTGTTTAGGATATTCAGGCAATCGCCGTGGGCGAACATGCGCCGGAAGTGCCCGAGTGCGGTCCATTTGCAGACTGTAAAACCTTGGGAAATGTTGTGTTCCTGAAAGGCGATCACCGAGCCCGGCAGTGGAACACACTTGAAAACCAGAAAATACAGGATGCCGGGCAGCGAGATGAGGTAAAGCGCTTTGTACTTCCACATCAGACGGAGCCTGCTCTCGCGCGCGCTGCGCTTGACAGGCAATGTAACCGGGGGAGCCGCCTGCCGTTTGGCCGCCACAGGGCGTCCTCCTTTGTGCTTCTGGGATGGAATGGCTATGCTTGTATGGTGCCGGAGATAGCGTTTACACAATAGGGGGCGGCTTATTGCTCTCTTGTGTTTTTTTGAGAGAATCCCGGCGGCTGGACAGATGCATAGGGGCTCCAGTTATGCTATAGTAGAGAGGTTCCAGATTAGAATCATTCTTAAGTGGATCGGCGGCAGCCTCGCTGCTGCACGGACTCACCGGTCCGAAGTAACACATACAGCTATGAATTTACCAGAAACGGAGTCTGCCTCTCATGACGTTTACCGGTTTTACCCCGCATGATTTTGATACCTTCTCCATCGAAGGCTTGGAAGGCCGCATGGAAGCGATCCAGAGCCGGATCCAGCCGAAATTCCGGGCGATCAGCGAAGCGCTGCTCCAGGAGCTGTCCGTTCAGGCCGGCGAAGAGCTGCACTTACATATCGCGAGGCACGCCAGACGCAAAGTCAACGCGCCCGTCGATACGTGGATGAGCTTCTCGAGCTCGAAGCGCGGCTACAAGCAGCTTCCCCACTTTCAGATCGGCCTCTTCGACGACAGGGTATTCCTCTGGCTGGCGCTCATCTACGAGCTCCCGAACAAAGTGAATATTGCCCGCACCTACTTGAACGAGTTGGATACCGTGCTGTCGGCGGTCCCGGCAGAGTACATGCTCTCGGCCGACCATATGAAGAAAGACGCCGACGCCTTCGGCGATCTGGGCGAAGAAGGCGTGCGCCGGGCCGTCGAACGGTTCCGCGACGTCAAGAAGGCCGAGCTGCTTATCGGCCGCAATATCTCTGCCGGCAGCCCGGTGCTGCAGGATGGCGATGCGTTCCTCGGGCTTGCCCGCGACACGTTCCGCACGCTGATGCCCCTGTATCAGCTGGCCAGCCGCGGCGCCGGATTGACGGCGGAAGAAGACGCCCGTTCTATAGCGTTTTAAGTAAAAATTTAGGTAAGCCTAAGGTTCCCTTAAGATAAGGTTTACCCCTCCTGTGTATCCTAGTAATGGCACACAGATCAAGCCACGCCATAAGGAAGGTGACCCAAGTGAACAACTCGTACACGAAAAAGGCGCTAGCCACCTCTCTTGCACTGGCCCTCCTGCTGGGGGGCGGAGCCGTGCTCGGCGGCACCCAGCTGGTCCGCGCGGCCGATCCCGCGGATGCGGCCGTCGCCGCTCCACCTTCCGGCACCGCCGATGCGGTAACCCGGGCGGAACGCAAAGACCGGGGCGGCAAGCACGATATCCACGGCATGCCGATCTTCGAAGAAGCGGCAGCAGTGCTCGGGATGGACAAGAAGGAGCTGAAGGCTGCGCTGAAGGATAAGACCCTTGTCCAGATCGCCGCCGACAAAGGCCTCTCCGAAACGGATCTCGTCGCGAAGCTGCAGGCCGAACGCACGAAGCAGATCGACGCGGCGGTAGCCGCCGGCCGGCTGACCGGCGAGAAAGCCGAGAAGATCAAGAAGCAGATGGGCGAGCACCTCGGCCTTATGATCAACCGCAAGTTCACCGGCGAGGAGAAGCACGCTAAGCACCACGGCGGCAAGCACGCGATGCTGCCGGCGCCGGAAAAACTCGCGGGCATCCTCGGCATCACCGAAGACGAGCTGAAAGCGCAGCTGGGGGCCGGCAAGTCGCTCACCGAGATCGCGGCCGCCAAGGGCATCTCAAAGGAGCAGCTCGTGGCCAAGATCAAGGAAGAGATCACGCCTTGGATCGAGAAAATGGTCGACCGCAAGCACCCTGCGGACGGCCAAAAGAAGAAAGCCGAGTAACCTGCGGCTTTCCCCAACACACAAAGCCGTCCGTGGCTGAAGCCCGGACGGCTTTGTGTTGTCCATTCGCAGGCCACTCCCTGCGGCAGGGGAGGGCCTTGTTTCGGATCGCGGGCAGGATGTCAGGGAGCCCGCTCTTGCCCTCGCCCTGCCAGCGAGGCTGTATCATTTTGATAGCGACCTTTATGCAAAGCATAACGGAGCGCAAAATGATACTGTCGAGCGTCGACCTTGCCTCTGGCCCTTGCCCTTGCTCTTGCCCTTGCTCTTGCTCTTGCCCTTGCTCTTGCCCTTGCTCTTGCTCTTACCCTTGCTCTTGCTCTTGCCCTCCCCCTGCCAGCGAGGCTGTATCATTTTGATAGCGACCTTTATGCGAAGCATAACGGAGCGCAAAATGATACTGCCGAGCATTCTAACGGAGCGCAATCTCACACAGCCGGGCACTGATGACCTCGTGCCCATACGCCGAAGGCAGCAGGAGATCGGCGCTCAGCAGCGACGGGTCTCCAAGCAACTCCGTCCCGGGAACATAGACCACGCCGGGGTGGCCCAGGCTCTCCACGGCTGACCGGACCATGCAGCGCAGCCGTGCCGCCTTCCCCTCTCCCTGCAGATCGTATCGGCACTGGAAGAGGTCGGTACAGATCAACCGCCGGTCCCGCAGGCCGATCGTGAGCAGGGTCAAAAAACGGTTCACCTGCCGCTCGAGCCTATCCTCTTCCCACGCCTCGAGGACGCCGCTGCCCAGCTCCACCGAGGCCATATGCCAATCGCTCCGGGATGCGATATACAATGCCATCGCGTCCTCCATGTGAGCGCTTCCAGTAAAGCCGAGGTGAAGGAGATCCATGCCGAGCCGCTGTGCCGTCCGCATAGGATAAGTGCCTGTGGGCCGAGGGTAGCCGCTCCCATGGGCCGCGGAGGAACCGTAGGCCAGCCAGCGCTGCCGGGGAAGCTGGCCTGGCTCCGGCGGGTGAAGCTCACCTTCGACCGAGATGATCTCCCACATCCCCCTATGCGGAAGAAGGATCCGGACAACCGCCGGATCAAACGCCAGGCTCCCTGTGGCGGCCAGCCTCTGCAGCATCTCCAGATGTCCCGGCGGGCGCACGATGACCTCTACTTCCCCTTCGCATAGATGTACCGTCACCCAGGGGGCGGCACCTTGGAAGGCACCGAAATAGACCTCCACCTGACTCCACGTCTGTTCTGACACACAACCCGGCTCCCGGTCCTGCGCTTCCCCTGGCATCTGATCTGACGCCAGGCCGGCCTCATCGTGAAGGTTTCCTTTCCCTTGACGGAGCTTGATGCGGGCCATCTCCCCCTCCAACACGAACCGGATTTCGCAGCCGCAAGTATGATACACCCCCGCGTCGCGGGCATCGGAATGCAGGGCCCGGCGGACCGGTTCCGGGACCCGGCAGAGGCGGATGCCTTCTCCCTCCAGCGGTATCACCGACTCTACATTGTGCAGCTCCATGTTCCCGTACCTCATGCCTCATCTCCCCTTCCCTGGCAGGAAGAACCCGATGATGAACCAAACCATGCTTTTCCGACGGGTTGTCCTGCCCCTTAGGATCCTCACCTTGAGCGTCGATTCAGCCGGTTCGTGATGAGGTTGCGCTCACTGATCATTACCCCGCCAGGGCGTTACCAATCCGAAAGTGGCGGCGGTCCCTCCGCACGGGTAGCTTGGGTAACAGCTAAAGAATTTCGCCGCCGGGATACAAGGTAGAATGCGACAGCCGCTTAGGCTGCCGCAGGGGACATCCCGGAATAACGGGGGTCAAAGGATCCGGACGGCTGGAGTAGACATAAGCCGACTCCGCATCGTAGATGATCACCTGCGCCCGGCCCGTGCCGAGCAGATCGCCATGCACGGCGTACCCTTCTGTGCGGAACTCCGCAGCCACCCGCATGTGTCCGTCATAGAGGCTTGGATAGACACCGCCTCCCCGCCGGTAGGCCAGAATATAATCGAGCCCGGTATCGTCCCAGCCCTGCAGCGTCTCGATGATCGTCAGCCACCCGGCCGTCGTCCGGTCCTCTTTCCATAACTCCCGGCCGTCGTCCGGTCCTCTTTCCATAACTCCCGCCCGCCGGCATCGAGCAAGAACAGCGCATCCTTGCCCTTCTGCCTTATGCCCGTGTCCTCCCGCACCATCCGGTCCAGACCCGCCACCTGAAGGCCAGGCAGATCTTCCCTGAACCGGCCGAGCGCCACGTGCTGGGACTCGATAGATCCCGTATAGCGCCACAGCTCCCGCCCGCCGCTGTCATACATAACGGTGACGCTGCCGCCGATCACCAGCTCCTTGTGACCGTCGCCGTTGACGTCTCCGACCCACACGCAGTCCGCATGGTCCTCCAGATCCGTGCAGCTCCAGCGCACCTGCCCGTTGGCATCCAGCAGCTCGTACCCGGCCATCACCTCGTCCCTTCCGTCGCCGTCGAGATCGTGGCACCACGGATAGTGGCCGAGATTGCCTTCATGGCTCCACAGAAGACGGAATTCGGAATCGAGCGCCCACAACCGGTGGTATCTGTCTTTCAGAATGAGGTCCCGCGCCCGGCTTCCCCCCGTCAGATTCGCTACGATGATACAGTCATGGGCATGAGGGTCCGGCAGCTCCGCCGTCCGCCTTACCCGGCCGGTAGCCCCCTCGAGCACCAGAAGACGCCCGTCCATCACGCAGATCACTTCCAGCCGGCCGTCGCCGTCGAGATCGTAGATCTGTGCCGGATAGTCGGAGCCCGGGCCGCCGGCCGTCTCACTCGGCTTCCCCAGCTGCCACAGCTGCCGGCCGTCCAGATCGAAGGCGGTCAGGCACTGCACCTGATGCGGAAGGTAGCGCACATCCTGCCGGTCATCCGGCTGTACGAGCAGCATCTCCATTCGTCCGTCTCCATCCAAGTCGCCGAGCAGCATCTTGCAGCGGGGGCCTGCGGCCCGGATATCGACCCTGCCAAGCATAAAGGGAGTTTGTTCCATAGTCATCGTTTTCTGCCTCCTGCTGCCGTCGAAGATGAGGGAGCACCGGACTGCACTGCCGGCGCTCTCGTCTTTGCGGCACATATGAAGCCATGATACCCCTCGCTCCGGTTGGACGGCAACGATACGATCTTGCTCGCAGGCGGCTTGTCCGGCTTGCATTATTTTGAGCGTATGGACGATCTTGCGTATGCCAGCGCAGCGCTTCCTACCATACTCCCTCCATCTATCCTGCTTCTCCCTATGCTCCACCGGCTTACGCTTCCCGCTCCGCTGTCTCGCGGTACTTGCCCGGCGTCGTCCCGGTGACCTTCTTGAATACCCGGATCAGCCCGATATCGGCGGCATAGCCCACCTGCTGCGCGATCTGGGTCACCGTCAGCCGCTTGTCGCGCAGCAGCCGCTTCGCCTGATCCACGCGCACTTTCGCCACGTAGTCGGTCAAATTCTCGCCCTGTTGTTTTTTGAAGAAGGCGGACAAATATTGGGGGGTAATATGGAACGTATCGGCGATCGATGTCAGGCTGAGATTGCCGTCCCCGTAGCGCTCTTCGATATGGGTACGGATCGCCTGCAGCAGAAGCAGGCTGTGGTCGCTTGAGCGTGATTTCATGTAGCGGCAGAGCGAGAGGAAGAGCCCGGAGATCTCGCGGTGCATCTCCTCGGCGGTCGTGCAGCGCGTCAGCTTCTGGATAGGATCAAACTCGCCCGGGAACACCTCTGTAACCGTCAGGTTCATGCCGTTCATGATCTTGAGCAGCGTGCTCACCATGTTAAAAAAAAGACAGCGCCCCATCTCCGGCGTAATCCGCCGGGCTTCGAAGTGGACTGCGTAGATGCTCCGGAGCAGGCGCTGGACGCCTTCCGCATCGCCGCTCTTCACGCTGCCCATGAGCTGGACTTCCAGCTCAATCGGATAATGATAGTGATGCTCCTCCCCCTGCAGATCCGCAAAACGGAGGACCGTCTCGGCTCCGCTGACAATCCGGTGATCGGCTGCCCGCGCCGCCTCCAGGAAACACTGCGGGATCCGGGCGGCCCCTTGGTGAATGGAGCTTACGCCGAGCGTCAGCTGAATCTCGAACCGGCTGCGCATGACATGCTGCAGGGCGACTGCCGCCTCCAACAATTCCTCTTCCAGCCGCCGGACAAGCCAGGGAGGCAGAGGCGGCTCCCCGCTCGCCCCCTTCTCCTCCAGACCTCCATCCTTCTCGTACGGTGCATGCAGCCCACGATCTCGGGCCTCCCTATCTTGTGCCTCCTTCTCCTCCGCTTCTTTCTCTTCCCCCTGCTTCGGTTCCGCCTCCTGGCGGCGGAAATTGAACAGCACCGCCAGCGTGGACCGGTCCAGCTCCACCGTATAACCGTGGTGGGCCCCGCTCAGCAGATCCTGGCATACATTGGAGACGATGAAGCGCACCAGCGCCCACTGCCGCTCCGACGCATCCCCGGCGAATCCCCGGATATCGCCGATCCGCACGAAGAGAACCGCGAACCGATCCGAGACGAAGGTCATGTGCATGAACCGCAGCGATTCCGGCGTCAGCGCCTCCGGGTCCACTTCTCCGCGCAGCAGGCGCTGCAGGAAATTCGCCCGGAGCACCGGCGTCTGGCCGGCGATCGTATCCCGCAGCCGCCGCTCCTCTTCACGGCTGACCTCGATCGTCTCGCGGATCAGATCGTACTCGCTGAGCTCGCCCTCCCCGAGCAGACGGAATCCACCGGCGGAGGACCGGCCGCTGCTCTGGATGACACCGACCAGGTCGCGGATCGGAGAGTAATTGCGGTAAGCCATCCGGTAAGCGGCCAGGCTGCCTCCGATCAGGCACAGCAGCAGCAGGCACAGCGACCAGGCTTTCATCGTCTGAAGGCTCTCCAGGACGAGATCCTTCGGAAGGACGAGCACGTATCGCCAAGCGGCCTGCTTCGAATGCGTGTATGTGACGATCTGCTCCCGTCCGTCCTCATCCTTCAGCTCGAAGCGGCCCGCATCACCGCCGAGATGCCCGAGGAGGCCCTGCCGGGGAGCTTCGCCCTCCGCCGAGGAGAGCACCAGCTCGCCGTCGTTATTCAGGATGAATACGCTGCCGCCGCCGGCTGCTGCCTGGGCCAGCATCGCCCGGACGGGTGCCGCGTCGAGCAGCAGCACCAGAGAGCCCTTGATATCGGTGGTCTCCACCAAAGGCAGCGATTGGACGAAGGTCAGCATCCGGCGCGGACCTACATCACTGGACAAGACCTGCCTCGCGGGAAGGTAGGAGCGGTAATGGTAGGAACCGAGAACCTGCCGCCTCCAATCGTCGTACGACATGCCCTCCATCGGGTAGATCCGCTCGAAGAAGGTACGGGCATCGGTACGTGAGGTCGTCGTCATGACCGTATCCGACGCCCCGAAGTACAGGAAGACGTCGCTGATCAGCGTGCCCGTTCCCCGGTACGGGCCCAAATGCTCTTTCATAAACTCGACCAGCCTGTAAGCGTCCTCCGGCGCCTCCGACCCGTCGTTGTTCAGCAAGCCCGGCAGCTTCGGGTTCAGGGAGATCCGCTGGGACACCTGCTCCACTTCCCGGAGCCTCACGTCCAGCGTCTGGCGCAGTTGGTCGAGCAGCGCGGTATTCGCCCGCTCGGCCTGCCCCATCATCATGCCTTCCACCTTCGAATACAAGACCAGCCCGATGGTTACGGGCAGCAGGAAGATCAGCAGATACGATGCGAGCAGCGTCAGGAAGAGGCTTTTGCGGTTCCATACGGATGACGGAAGACGGATAAGCTTCGGGATCATAGCGGGGCACCTCCGGTCAGAGACGCTTTCGCACGCTGGCACGCAAGCGCTTTCTTAAACCTATTCGCGCCTCCCCTGGCAATTCCTCCCGCCTTCCCCCTTTTCCCCCGCCTTCGTACATACGCGTTATTCCTTGATAGCCCCGATCATGACGCCCTTCACAAAATACTTCTGGAGAAACGGGTACAGCAGCAGGATCGGCACCGTCGCAACGATAATCGTGGCATACTTGATCGTCTCGCCGACCGGAATCTTGTCCAGCGATGAAGCCCCCGTCATCATGTTGTCGGTCGAATTCGTGATGAGAATCTCACGCAGCACGAGCTGCAGCGGGTACAACTCCCTGTCGCGCAGGTAGATCATGGCCCCGAACCAGGCGTTCCAATGGCCGACCCCGTAGAAGAGGATCATCACCGCCATGACGGGGAGTGAGAGCGGGATAATCACCCGGAAGAGAATCGTCCAGTCGTTCGCTCCGTCGATTCTCGCCGATTCCTCCAGCGATACGGGAACCGCCTGGAACGAAGTCCGCATGATGATCAGGTTCCAAGTCGAGATCGCTCCCGGGAGCAGCAGCGCCCACGGGGTATCGATCATGCCGAGCGAGCTCACGAGCAGATAGGTCGGGATCAGTCCGCCCTGGAAGAACATCGTGAGGACGATCAGGAACATCAGCGCGTTGCGGAAATACACTCCCTTGCGGGACAGCACATAGGCGCCAAGCGAGGTCATGAACAGGTTGATCGCCGTACCGGCCGCCACATAGAACAGGGTATTGCGGTAGCCTGCCGGAATCATCGGGTTGTCGAACACCGCCTTGTAAGCGTCCAGGGAGAACCCGTCCGGCATGAGGAGCAGTCCCCGGTGCTGCATGAGCTCTGCCGGGTCGCTGAGCGAAGCGAACGCCACATAGAGGAACGGATACAAGGTCAGGAGACTGAGCAGCACCATGAACATCGCGTTCGTGCCGTCGAACACCTTCTCCCCCGTCGTTCTGCGGTTAAGCATATCGGCACCTCCCTTTCTCTTGCCTGGTTACCACAGCTTCGTATCCGTCAGCCGCTTCGAGAGAGCGTTCGAGACCACGAGCAGCGTGAAAGCAATGACGGCATTGAAGAGGCCTACGGCTGCCGTGTAGCTGTAGTTCGCCTCGAGAATCCCTTTGCGGTAGACGAAGGTGGAGATGACATCCGAGGTCTCGAAGGTCAGCGGCGTGTACATCAGAAGAATCTTCTCGCTGCCCACCGACATCATCGTCCCCATCTTGAGGATGAGGAGAATGATCACCGTCGGCATAATCCCCGGAATGGTGATGTGCAGCGCCTGCTTCCAGCGTCCGGCCCCGTCCACCTTCGCCGCTTCGTACAAGGTCGGATCGATCGCGGCCAGCGCCGCCAGATAGATGATGGATCCCCAGCCCACTTCCTTCCAGATGCCCGATGCCACATAGAGGAAGCGGAACCAGTCCGGCTCGCGCATATAGGCTGTCTCGGCGAAGCCGAACAGAATGAGGAGCTGGTTAATGACGCCGTCGCGCGCCAGAAAATCAACCATCATCCCCACCACGACCACGATCGAGATAAAATGCGGCAAATACGTGACCGTCTGAATCGCCCGCTTGAACCACTGGACCCGCAGCTCGTTGAGCAGCAGCGCCAGCAGGATTGCCGCGGGGAATCCGAAGCAGAGATCGTAGAGACTGAGCAGCAGCGTATTGCGGATCAGCCTCCAGAAGTAGAACGATTCGAAGAATTCCTGAAAATGCTTGAACCCCACCCAAGGGCTGCCGAGAATGCCGTCCCCGAGGCTGTAGTCCTTGAAGGCGATCTGCAGGCCGTACATCGGGCCGTATTCGAATACGGCATAATAGAGCAGCACCGGCAGTGCCATGAGATAGATGACGCGGTTGCGCCGCAGATCCCTGCCCATACGCCGCAGGAATCCATCTTGGGTTCGGCTCTTGGGTGCGCCGGCCAGCTTCTCTTCCATCATCGCCATGATTTCTCCCCCTTCCGCACGCCTTCGGAGAAGACCGCTGCAGGTCCCCTCCCGCGTGAGTATCGCCTCTGCCCTATCCCGCTGTCCCAGCAGGCCGCATCAGCGCTTGTTGTAACGTTCGAGCGCCGCCTGCTGGATCTTGATTGCTTCCTGAAGCCCCATGCCCTTCAGCGTCTGCACGTACTTGTCGAAGTTCTCCAGCGGTTCTACGCCCATCACGAACTTGCTGTACATCTCATCGCGGTACGTATTGATATCGCTCATGATCGACGCATACTTACCGCTCTCCTCCCGGTTCGGCGTAACCAGCGGCATCCGCCTCTCATTCGTCGGCTCCGCCCATACCTTCAACGCCTCCTTCTGCTCCGGCAGTTCGGCATACTGCTCCAGATAGCGTTTGTCCTGTACGAACATGCCGTCCCAGGAGGAGCGGGCATACTGGGCCATCGCCTGCTGCACCGGCAGTCCGTTCGGGTTCTTCAAGACGAGATCCGTATACTTCGGATACCCGTTCTCCATCTTGTAGCTGACGCCCTCGAGACCAAAGTTCATCAGCATGTGGCCTTCATTGGAGTACCCGTAGTCCAGCCATTTGACCGTTTCCTCCACATTCTTGTTCGAAGAGGAGATGGAAGCCGTTTTGCCGTTAAATATAAAATCACTCTGTCCCCACAGCGGCTTATCCCCTTTATTCAGCACCGGATACGGAATGGCGGACAGCTTGAAGTTCGGATCCTTGCCCTTCATCAGATTCATGTATTTGCCGATCCCGCCGCCCATGTTCATGACTGTCACGCCGAGCTGGTTTCCCGTAATCTTGGCATCGAGCAGCTTGTTGTCCGTCGCCGCAAAATCCTTGTCGAGCAGCCCTTCCTTATACCACTTGTTCATCAGCGCGAGGTATTCCTTGTAGCCCGGCTCCACCGGCCCGTATTTCACTGTGCCGTTCTCCTGTTGGAAGCCGTAGGAGACTCCGTAAGCCCCCAGGATCGCTGCCGATGAGTTGAGTTCGCCGGTTGCCGGCGTGAATGCTCTCATCAGGTAAGGGATTTCGTCCGCCTTGCCGTTGCCGTTCGGATCCCTCTCCTTGAATGCCTTGAGCACCGTGTAGAGCTCATCGACCGTTGTCGGGACCTGGAGACCAAGCTTGTCGAGCCAGTCTTTGCGGACCGCCAGTCCCTGGTACACCAGAAGCGATTTGTCGCCCCGCAGGAAGGGAAAGCCGTAGATGCTGCCTTCGTCGGTCGTGATCTGCTTCTTCATCTCCGGGTTCGCCTCGAGCACTTTCTTCAGGTTCGGCGCGAACTTATCGATATACTCGTTGAGCTTCAGAATCTTGCCGTCCTTGATGGCCTTCTCCGGCCCTCCCGGATAGTCGTTGATGAAGTAATGCTCGATGACATCAGGCAGCTTGCCGCCCGTGATCATCAGATTGAACTGGTCCTTCTCCTGCCCCTGCGGCGGATGCTGAAAGTCCACCTTCACCCCGGTCTTCTTCTCGAGCTCCTTGTACATGCCGATTTCATTGTAGCTCTTCATGGTGGCGGCCACCTGCGTTGCCATACCGGTCCAATAAGTCAGCCCGGTCAGCTTGGCGGGCTCTTTGGATTCCCCCGCGGCCGGACTGCCCCCGGAAGCCGGGCTGCCCCCCGAGCATCCGGCTGCGGCAAGCAGAGCCGCGACCGCAATGCCGGCAGCCGCGCGCTGCGCGGGTCGATAAGGCTTACTGACTCGGCCCTGTCCGATTCGGCCTTGTCCGGTGCTGTCTTGACTGGTGCTGTCATATAGTTTACCGCCCTGCCTCCTGCCTCCATGACCTATGGTGCTGCCGCTTTTTCTGTCGTTCATTCGTACCTGCCTCCCTTTTTCGATCCCTCTCAGGGCGGAGCCCCGATTCAGCATAGTAGACTGTTTAGAAAAGCGCTTATACTACTGGAGAAACGATAGGACAGCTGAAGTTAGGCCTGATGTCTGACTGCATCATAAGCGGCCGTCTGCACCTCTGTGAACCGCGGAATTTCGGGTACCGCCTTCCAGAATCGTGAATGGGAGCTATCCATTCTCCGATCGACCCTCCGAAATTAATATTTAAACGTTTAAATTATAAGAATGAGCGTTTACTCACACTGGCTATCCGTTATGCTTTATACTATAGAATAGCAAACTTTCAGCAACAAGAAAGAAGGTGAACGCATGACGACCGAACCGGCTTCGGAGGATGCCTGGCTGATGCAGCTGCTCGAGCTCGGGGATTCCGGGAAAGACATGACGGAGAAGCAGAAGAGGATCGTGATAGCGGCGGTCGATATTTTTGCGGCCAAGGGCTATTCCGCCGCCTCCACCAGCGAGATCGCCCAGAAGGCCGGCGTCGCGGAGGGCACGATCTTCCGGCACTATAAGACAAAGAAGGAGCTCCTGCTCTCCATCGTCGGACCGACCATGGCCAAGCTTGTCGCCCCGTTCGTTCTGCGCGATTTTACCCCTGTGCTTGAGGCCCGGTACACGGGGTATGACGAATTTTTGCGGGCGCTCGTCCGCAACCGGCTCGAGTTCGTACGCCGGCATCTGCCGGTCATCCGGATTCTGCTGCAGGAGATCCCCTTCCAGACCGAGCTGCGCGAAGAATTCAAAGCCGTTCTGATGAAAGAAGTGTATAGGCGGGTGGAGAAGGTGATTCACCACTTTCAGGCACAAGGCCAGATCCTCCCTCTTCCCGCCTTTACTGTCGTCCGGCTGACGGTGTCCGTCGTGGTGGGGTTCCTCATGACACGCTTCCTGCTCTTTCCCGAGAAGGACTGGAATGAGGAAGAGGAGATCGATACCTGCGTGAAATTTATTATGAACGGCCTGTCTGCGGGCGGGGATCCGAGAGGAGGGGAGTAACCTACCATGCTCATGCAGGGACAATCGGTCTATACGCGCATTCTGCTCCATTCGGATACGGAGGCCTTGTGGCGCCTGCGGACGGAGAACCGAAGCTTCTTCCAGCCGTTCGAGCCTATCCAGGATGAAGCCTTCTATACCCGGGAAGGCGTGAAGGAGACAATCACCCAGTCGCTTGCGGAACAGGAGCTGGGCGGCAGCTTCTCCTTCGGCATCTTCACGCCGGGTGACGAACTCATCGGACGGGTCCGGCTCTCCTGTATCGTCCGCGGGGCCTGGCAGAATGCGAACATCGGCTATATGCTGGCCGAGCGCTGGAACGGCCGCGGGCTCATGACCGAAGCCGTAGGACTGACGCTGAAGTTCGCCTTCGAACATGCGAACCTGCACCGCGTACAGGCAGGCATCATGCCGGGCAATACCGGCTCGCAGCGTGTAGCCGAGAAGAACGGCATGCGCTGCGAAGGCCTGGCTAAGCGGTACCTCCGGATTGCCGGCGTATGGGAGGATCACCGCATCTATGCGATCACGGCGGAGGATTGGCGGGAGCGGCCGAAGGGCGTGACACCCTAGAGAAGACAAAGAACGAGCTCTGCGGCTTACTCTTTCTGCAGGTCAAAAAAGCTGTTTCCCTGCCGGTACGTTCCGGCTGGAAAACAGCTTTTTTGATGAGATCGGGACTTTGCAAGCTTCGTGGCGGTCCGTCAAGCCGTCTGACGCAGACGGCTTCCCTCGGCCCGGTCCGCCGCGATGAAGCGGAAGAGCAGGAACACGGCTGCCGCCGACATCAGAGCGCCGGAGTAGAACGGCAGGTTATGGCTGTAGTCGTAGACGCCGGCGCCGAGCAGCGGCCCGGTGATCCGGCCGAGGCTGTCCATGGACGAGCTGAGGCCGGAGGCGACTCCCTGCCCCACCTTCGTCTTCTGCGTAATGAGCGAGGTGACGCAGGGCCGGATCAAGGCATTGCCCGCCGCGAAGACGCTGAGATAGATCGACGCGGTGAGCAGCGAGCTGGAGAACAAGATGAGCACGAAGCCCACCGCCGACAGCACGAGACCGATGCCGATCACCGTGGACTCCTGCCCTCTCTTGATCAGCCGGCGAACGACGCCGCCCTGGATCAAGGCGCCGACAATGCCGCTGACGGCAAACATGATGCCGAGCTGCTTCGCGTCCGCACCGATTTGGTCACGCTGGAACAACAGCAGCGTCGCCTCCAGACCGGCGAGGGAGAACGAGACGAAGAACGAGAGCACATACAGGTACTTCAGCGGGCCGTCGAAGGCCTTCCACCGCGATACCTTTGCCTCCTGCGGCTTGCGGCGCTTGTCCTCGGTCAGCGATTCCGGCAGCATGAAGAAGGCGAAGACGAAGGTTGCAAAGGCAAGCGCAGAGGCCGCGAAGAACGGAACCTGGGTGCCGAAGCCGCTCAGCAGGCCGCCGAAGGCCGGTCCGAAGATAAAACCGAGACCGATCGACATCCCGACGAGCCCCATTCCTTTGGTCCGGTTCTCCTCGGAAGTGATATCGGCCACATAGGCGACCGCGCAGGCCGTGGCCGCGCCGGAGAAGAGACCCCCGAGAATCCGGGAGAGGTACATGAGCACCAGGTTGTCCCCTGCAATCCCGAACAGGAAGAAGGAGATACTGAAGCCGAAGGCTCCGGTCATGATGAGAGGACGCCGTCCGATCCGGTCCGAGAGCGATCCCCAGAACGGAGACATCAGGAACGAAGCGAGCGAATAGACAGAGAGCAGCAGTCCAAGGTGAAAGCTCTCTGCCCCCGAGCCGGTCACCGCGTCCGGCAGGACGGGAATAATGATGCCAAAGCCGATAAAGATCGTCATGAGGAGAATCATGACGACGCCGAGCTGTTTGTTCATACGGGTGTGTGTTCCCTTCAAGGAGGATAGGAATAGGGTCATGGTAACAACCGCGCTCCGCTTGGGAGGACCTGATTCCATTGTCCCTGTCATCGTACCATATCTTGAGAAAGGAATGAAACGGACTCTCCCAAGATTAACAAAATCGACAAACCTTTCTTTGCAAAGGCTTGTGTAAAGGTTTTGAAACTATTTCTGAAAACCGCTTGCATCCTCGTCCCATTTTGCTATACTCAGTTTGTTTGCTTTTTTCCAACAAATTTCGCACATGAAGGGTAGGGATGACCGTGGATCAAACGAAAACTCCCCTGTTCACCGCACTGAAGGAGCACGCCGGACGCAACCCGGTACAGTTTCACATTCCAGGACATAAGAAAGGTGTCGGCATGGACCCGGAATTTCGGGAGTTTATCGGCGACAACGCGCTGTCCATCGACCTGATCAATATAGCACCGCTCGATGACCTGCACCAACCGACCGGCGTCATTGAAGAATCGCAGAAGCTCGCCGCTGACGCTTTCGGGGCGGACCATACCTTCTTCTCCGTCCAAGGCACCAGCGGGGCGATCATGACCATGATCATGACGGTCTGCTCGCAGGGCGACAAGATCATCGTACCGCGCAACGTGCACAAGTCCGTTATGGCCGCGATTATCTTCGCCGGGGCGAAGCCCGTCTTCCTGAAGCCCGTGCGAGACGAGAATCTCGGTATCGATCACGGCGTGACGACCAGTTCCGTCAAGCGCGCGCTCGAACGCCATCCGGATGCGAAGGCTGTCCTCATCATCAATCCGACGTACTATGGCGTCTGCGCGAATCTGAAGGAAATCGTCGACATCGTCCACGGCTACAATATTCCGGTCCTGGTCGACGAAGCACACGGCGTGCTCATTCACTTCCATGACAAGCTGCCGATGTCGGCCATGGAAGCCGGCGCGGATATGGCCGCTACGTCCGTACATAAGCTCGGCGGATCCATGACGCAGAGCTCCGTGCTTAACATCAAGGGAGAGCGGGTCAGCGTCCGCCGGGCGAAGACGATCATCTCCATGCTGACGACCACTTCGACGTCATATATCCTGCTCGGCTCGCTCGACACCTCCCGCCGCAACCTGGCATTGAACGGCAGAGCGATGGCCGAGAAGGCCATCGAGCTCGCGAACTACGCCCGTACGGAGATCAACCGTATTCCGGGGCTGTACTGCTTCGGCGAAGATATTCTCGGAACGGAAGCCACCTTTGACTACGATCCGACGAAAGTCAATATTCATGTCCGCCACCTCGGCATTACAGGATACGAGGTCGAGAACTGGCTGCGAGACGAGTTCAACATCGAAGTCGAGCTCAGCGACATGTACAACATCCTCTGCCTGATTACACCCGGCGATACGCTCGATAACGTCGAATCGCTGCTTATCGCGCTGCGCCGCCTCTCCGAGGAGAATTACAACATCCGCCAGGCGAACGAGCTCGTAATCAAGGTGCCAAAGATTCCGCAGCTGACGCTGACGCCGCGCGATGCCTTCTACGGCGATACGGAGCTCATCGCGTTCAAGGAGTCGGCCGACCGGATCATTGCGGAGTTCATCTATGTGTATCCGCCGGGCATTCCGATCCTGCTGCCCGGCGAGGTTATCTCGCAGGAGCTCATCGATTATATCACCGAGCACGTCGAAGTGGGCCTGCCGGTCAAAGGACCGGAAGACCGCAGCATCGAGTTCGTGAAGGTTATCGTGGAGACGCCGGCCATTTTCTAATCCACCATCGGCTATCCCCCGCCAACTGCAGCATCCGGCTCGTCCGTCCAACGGAACGGGAGCCGGATGCTGTTTTTTATTTTGAAGCGGGACTGCACAGTACGCAGCCCTCCGCAGTCGGAGCCCGTCTAGCAGGAACAGCCTCCCCCTTAAGCGGCAGACCTTGCTGCTTAAGGGAAGGCGTCTTCCCCGAAGAGCAGCCGGTCCACGGTCCGCCCGAGGTGAATACAGAACGGGAGGATATCGCAGGTAAGTGGATGCGCCAGCTCCCTCAGCTGCGGCTGCCTATGCTTCTTCTCCAGCGATGTGACGCTCAAGCCACGCGACGGCATCCGCCACCGCATGCTCGTTGTGATGCACCCCGTGGCGCTTCGCTTCCTTGAGCAGGTCCTTGTGGGCATTTGCCACCGCAATGCCGGTTCCCGCACGCCGGATCATCTCGAGATCGTTGAGATGATCCCCAAGTGCGATCGTCCGCTCCCGCGGGATGTCCAGCATGTCCATCAGCCGCTCCAGCGCATGTCCTTTGGTCGCCCCGTAGGGGAGGATCTCAAGATACCTGTCATCGGAACGGACCCATTCGATCTCGGCTCCCTGCGTCTGTGCAACGATCGTGTCGGTCCACTCGTCAAGCAGCTCGGGATCCCAAGCGAACAGGATCTTGCTCCAGGGCCCCGGAGCGTCTTCCGGCGCAGCAGCCGGGCGCTCCGGGAAGCCTTCGATCTGGCGGTGGCGCGCTGTCATGAGATTATCCTGCAGGAAATAAGGGATATCCGCGCCCTGCGGATATATTTCGATCCCGATCCCGGGGAAGCGTTCCTTCACGCGGGCCAGCACGCCGGCACATGAGACGGGCAAGGTCTCTTCCCACACGTTCTCCCCCCGCTGGAAGTCATGAATCACGACGCCGTTATAGAGGATCGCCGGGGCATTGAGCGGCAGCCGGTCCGCATAGGGCTTCGCCGACGCGGCAATACGGCCTGTCGCCAGGGTAAAGCGCCCCCCTTCTTCCGTAAAGCGCCGGATGGCCGCTTCGTTCTCCGGACTGATCCGCTTCTCGCTGTCGAGCAGCGTACCGTCCATATCGGTGACCAGCAAATAGCCGGCAAATTGGTTCGTACCCATCGCTGAATCCTCTCTCTCCTGCAGATCGGAGCTTGTCTTCCGCCCCTCTGCCTATTCGGTTGTATTCGCCCATAGGGAATGCTATGATGAGGCTTGAGCACGTTCGAGGCACGAAGCACATTATTGAAGTCCATTCATAGGCAGGTGCATTGATCATGGCGCAAAGCGCATACATCAAATTCGTTGACGGTTCCGCACGCTCCACCCTCACGCTCGATGAACTGAAGGCCCAGCTCCTCCATTACAAGGATCAGCTTGCCCAGACCGGCCGGCAGCTCGGTTGGGACTATGACGACGCCGGCTTCCCTTATACGATCGAGACCAAACCGGAGAGCGGGAACGTCTGGTTCTATCTCAAAGGCACGAATCCGCTGTACAAATATATCGTCATGGGGATCGGTTCCGAGACGGACGGAGAGACCGAACGTCACTTCTTACAGGTCGTGCTGCCCGATGACGCCACACACGGAGACAAGTCGAAGGGCAATGAATTCTGCAAATACTTCGGCCGGCTGTGGAAAGCGGAGCTGCATCTGTTCAACGGCCGCACGATGTACTTCAATCCCCGCAAATAACCGCAGCGGTTCAACGCCAGCCGGATACCAGGGCCTTGCTGCTGGTCCGGCCGGCGTGTGCTAGACATACCCTGACCGGGCTTTTTGCTGCTTCTGCCGGAGTGGAGCCCCATCTTGCCGACGGCCCCCTTGCCCCTCATTGAATCGCGCGCGAAAAACCCTTCCCGTCACGGAATGCGTGAACAAGAAGGGTCTGGCAGACCATATCAGTTAGGGCTGGTCTTGCTCTTCTACAATCTCATTGTAGATAGCAACAACGCGATCCCATTCTTCTTCGTCTTCAATGCTTGCCAAGAAAGCTTCACCGTCTTCTTCCTCGATGCGGAAGATGACTCCGTCTGCCTCCACGTCATTGCGATCAAGAAGGACCGCATAAGCACGGTCATTCGCTTCGAAGGTATATACCATCACCATCTCATGCTCAACGCCGTCTTGGTCGGTTACGATAAAAATATCATCTTCATGATCATGGTCGCAGGAAGCGTCATGGATGTGATCGCTCATGGAGAAAACCTCATTTCGTCATAAATTGAATGCTTCCCCCGTATCGTACCATGCGCCCTCCGCCCAAGTCAATGAGGACGGGGCCTGCGGCGGATTCCAGCCATTATTCCGAAGCGATCGTCTTCTCCGAAACGACGGTATAAGCCCCGCCCGCCTCGGTTTGGATCGAGAACTTCACTTTGTAGCCGCCGGCTTCAGTAAAGGCTACATCGAACGGCCACGTGTACCAGAAACTCTCACGCTGGCCCTCCACCGGCTTCTCATGAACTTGAACCTCCTCGCCGCTCGGGGATACGATCGAAAGCTTGAACGACGTAATCGGGGTCGTCAGCGAATCCACCTGCGCCACGACCGCGAAGTCCAGGCTGTCGCCCTTCTTCACCTTGCCGAACGGCTGCTCGATGGAATAGTCGTTGCTTACCTTCTTCGCCACGAACATATGCACGTTCGGTTTGTACACCGACACCGTCTTATTGGCGTCATCCCATTTCACCAGCGCCTGCAGCTTGTCGGAGAGGACGCGGACCGGGAACACCGTACTTCCTTTAATCAGAAAAGCGGGCGCTTCGTTGTCCCCGAAGGACTGCTCCGCATTATTAATTAACACCTTGGCTTTCGAGAAGCCTTCGTAATCGCCCCATAAGGAGCTGGCCACTGCCCCCGCCGTCCCGAAGAGGGATAACGACAGCACCAGCGTCAGCAAGCGCGGCACTTTCATTTCGAGCAACCTCCATTGTCTTTGGCATATCTGCTAGGTTATACTCCGGTTCCCCGCAAGAGTTGCGCGTATTCTTAAGAATTTTGTTAAAAAAGTTGCGCCTCTCTCTACATCTAGTAGCTGGGGTGCGAGTTCCGCCAGAGATACAACAAAATATGGAAAGCTCGTGTGCTCCGGCCAGGGAAATCCACTAGAGTCAGCTGCGAATGACGAACCATGTCGAATAATACGTTTTCCCGGGAAATGTCCGGACCGCCCCGCTCGTTATCCTTGCCCAGATGTGGTACATTTCTTGTTGTCTCGCCGCGGTTCGCACGGTAAGATGACAAGTAAGATTGCAAGGAAGAGGAAGAGCCCCCCTAGCCCTCTATAGATCGGAGGAAACCCATGTGAGTCTAACCATCCGGATGATCGGAACGGGAAGCGCTTTTGCCAAAAGATATTACAATAACAATGCCATCCTGGACACCAGCGGCGGCCGCCTTCTCATCGATTGCGGCGTTACCGCTCCGCATGCGCTTCACGAGCTTGGCATCTCGATGAATACCCTGGATGCGGTGCTGATTACCCACATCCATGCGGATCATATCGGGGGACTGGAAGAACTCGCTTTCCAGCTGCTCTATATCCACAAACGCAGGATCAAACTGCTCATCGCCGACAGCTTGGCCGACATCCTGTGGACCCATTCCCTGCGAGGCGGACTCGAGAACCGGGAGGACGGGCTCGCCGGGCTTCAGGATTATTTCGACGTCGTTCCTTTGGCGGAAGGTGTTCCTTACGTGCCGTTCGAAGGGTTGACTCTGAAGCTGCTGCGGACCGCCCATATCCCGAACAAGGCCAGCTATTCGCTTGTGCTTAACGACTCCGTGTTCTTCAGTGCCGATGCGCGCTTCGATGCCGGGCTGCTGCTGTCGCTTGAAGCACAGGGGATCCGCCATTTTCTTCACGACTGCCAGCTCTTCTCTCCCGGCACCGTCCATGCTTCTTTGGACGAGCTCCTCACCCTGCCGGAAGCGCTGCAGATGAGAATGTTCCTAATGCATTACGGGGACAACATGCCTTCTTTTATCGGCCGCACCGGCCGCATGGCCTTCATGGAGCAGGGACGGTCCTATACGTTCGATTAACCGCGGAAGTAGACCCGGCCTCTCCCGCTTCGTCCCGCCAGCCCGCTTCGCATGAACCGGGCTTCTTTGGCGTGCCCTGCCTCCGCATAATATAACATGCAGCGTCAGATTATAATGCGGCTCACGGGACAGCTTATGAAGCTTTCCGCCCCCCGGGCGCCTCTTCTTCACCCAAAAGAGTCTCTTTCGGCAGACAACCCGAATACACTGAAGTATCGGGCCAACGAAGCGAACGTCCGGATGCAGGGTGCTTCTTCGCCGCCCGGAGTCCATCAAGCTGACAGGAGGTCATGATTCATGAGCGCAGTAAAGGATATTTCTGTCCTCTGTGTCCCTTTCGATCTCGGTGCCGGACGCAAGGGCGTCCGCCTCGGGCCGCATGCGATCCTCCAGACGGGACTCGAACGCCGGCTTCGCGGGCTCGGCCTCCAGGTCGAGGTGCTCCAGCCGTTCCCGGTCCCCCCCTCCGGGGGAGATGCGCCCGCTGCGGGGCCCGGATCGCTGAACCACCTGGATGAAGTCGCGGGCATGAACGAGTCGCTGGCCGAAGCCGTCTGGGGTATTCTCTCCCGCGGAAGGTTTCCGCTTGTGCTCGGCGGGGACCACAGCGTCGCCATCGGCACTCTCGCCGGTCTCACTTCGCACCTGCACAGTCCCGGCGTGATCTGGTTCGATGCGCATTCCGACCTGAATACGGCGCAGAGCAGCCCTTCCGGCAACATTCACGGGATGTCCCTCTCCGCTGCTCTGGGCCTGGGGCATGACCGGCTTGTGAAGATCGGCGGCGTCAGTCCGAAGATCAATCCCCAGCATACGGTAATCATCGGCGCCAGGTCGCTCGATCCCGGAGAGAAGGAGCTGATCCGCTCGCTCGGCATCCGCTGCTTCACGATGCATGAGATCGATCGGCTCGGGATCTCGCGGGTGACCGAAGAAGCCATACGTATCGCCGGCACAGGGACGGACGGCATTCATGTCTCCTTCGATATCGACAGCCTGGACCCGGCCGAAGCCCCCGGCACCGGCACCCCCGTACGCGGGGGGCTGAGCTACCGCGAAGCGCACTGCGCGCTCGAGATGCTGCACGAATCCCTGCTTGTGCGGTCTGCCGAATTCGTCGAAGTGAATCCCCTGCTCGACACGGACAACAAGACAGCCCGGCTGGCAGCCGAATTGATCCTCTCCCTGATGGGACAGCGGATCTTATAGAAGCCTCCCGCTGGAGGTGCGGCCCCATCCCCTGCATCCCC
Organism: Paenibacillus caseinilyticus; assembly: GCF_027533645.1. Taxonomy (GTDB): domain Bacteria; phylum Bacillota; class Bacilli; order Paenibacillales; family NBRC-103111; genus Paenibacillus_G; species Paenibacillus_G caseinilyticus. The sequence continues at coordinate 589,287 of NZ_JAQAGY010000002.1, read as the reverse complement.
TGTCTGCTTTCCTGCTTTTCCGGATAAATCCGCCGCTTCCTGTGCATCCTAGTCCAACAGGAGGCGATTCTTAATGAATACCCAGAGAGAACAAGTAGTTGCCGTACGCAAGAATGGCGACGGCGACATCGTTGAGCTCAAGCTCTCCAGCGGCCAGGTGGTCGACTACTTGGAGGCCCAAGCGATGGCGAAGAACGGACAGATCGAGAATGTGAACGTATTCCGCGGCCGCGACGGCGACGAGCATCTGCGCTCGAATGCGGATGGAGACCCAAGCAACAATCTCGATAACCTGCCGGGATTCTAATACTACATCATGCACCGGCCCGCACGAGCAGCCCGAAAGGCATCCCCTTTCCGGCTGCTTTTTGGCTTGTCGCAAACCTTCCCTGCCGTTCGGCGCTGAGGTCTCCTTGGTTATTCGGCACTCCTTGACAGACATCCGGGAGGCTGTTCCTCCCAGGCCAATTACTCCCTGACTCCAGGCCTTCATCCGGCCTCCTCCACCGACGATATACATATTCGTGACTTGATGCGGCTTACTTCAGCAGCCGGATATCAAGAAAGAGCCAACCGGTGTTTTCGCCCTCATTCCAAACAAGACATCAGGAGGATTCAGATGAAGAACCTGAAAGTAAGCACGAAACTACTAACGATTACGGCCATGTCCGTACTGATCATTATTGGCGTCGGCGGATACGGCTACAAGACGACGGCCGATATGTCCCATGCTTCTTCTTCCATGTACGGCGATAACCTGCTGGCCGTCTCGGCCTTATCCCAGATCCGGATCAACAACCAGGCCATCGAATCGTCCCTGCTGGAACTTATGCTGACGCAGGACACAGCGAAGAACGATGAGCTCAGCAGCGATATCGGAGACCGGATAAAGAAGAATGCGGACTCGACAGCCCAGCTGGAGAACATGCTAAAGAACGACGAGCAGCGGAAGCTTCTCGAAGACTATAAGAGCCAGCTGCCAAAGTATATGGAATCGTCGACCAAAGTCTCCGATCTTGCCATGGAGAACCGCAATACGGAGGCCTATGCGATTTTCGCCCGGGAAACATCTTCGCTTCGCGAGCAGCTCAACAGTGTGCTGAGCAGCCTTACGACCGTACTGCAGAAGGATGCCGAAGCCAACAACATGCATACGATGGCAACGTCCAGCGTCGCTCAACGCATCAATCTGACCGTCATCATCCTTGCCACGATTCTGTTCCTTGCAGCCGGATTCTACATCTCCCGTCTGATCACCCGCCCCTTGCGTTCCATGCAGGAGCTGATGGCCCAAGCGGAGAGCGGCAACCTGACTGTGCAGGGCAGCTACGATTCCAAGGATGAGATCGGGCAGTTGACCCTCTCCTTCAATGCCATGGCCCGCGGGCTTCGGGATCTCGTTATGAAAATCAGCGATCAGGCGATGACGCTGTCCGCCTCTTCGGAGGAATTGACCGCGAGCAGCGAGCAGACCGTCCGTGCCTCGGAGCAGATCGCTGCAGCCACGAATCAAATGGCCGGCGGCTTCGACACGCAGGTACGTACCGTTCACATGGCATCCCAGTCCGTAGAAGCCATGGGCAGCAAATTCTCGGATATCGAACAGAACGGCTCCGAGATGACGCGTCTTGTAGGCACCGCCTCCGCCGCCACGGAACAAGGCGTGCATGCGGTAAGCTCCATTCTCCGCCAGATGGGCGAGATCGAGAGCAGCGTCTCGGAGACGCAGGAGAGGATCCTCAGCCTTGGCGAACGCACGGAACATATCGGCACGTTCGTTACGACGATCAATGAAATTGCCAGACAGACCAATCTGCTCGCGTTGAACGCTTCTATTGAAGCTTCGCGGGCCGGTGAAGCCGGACGAGGGTTTGCCGTGGTAGCCGAAGAGATCCGGAAGCTAGCCGACGCCACTTCCCAATCGTCCAAACAGATTGCAGACATCATCACCGGCGTACAGCAGGAGAGCCAGCAAGCGGTCGAATCCATGCACCGCGGTGCCGAGCGCGTCGAACAAGGCGTGAAGCAGAGCGGTGAGGTGTCTCACGCATTCCGTTCCATCGAAGAAGCAATCCGCCATGTGAGCGGCAAGGTGCTGGCCGTAGAAGCCGCTATCCGTTCGGCTGCAGCCGAATCCGCGAATATCACCGGTGCCATGGAACAAGTGAGCAGCGTGTCGGAGCAGGGTGCCGCCAGCATCCAGCAGACGACAGCCGCGAGCGAAGAGCAGCTCTCCACGATGGAAGAAGTCGCAAGTTCTGCCCGCTCCCTCGCCGGATTGGCCGAGGAGCTGCAGCACACGCTCTCCCGTTTCCACGTTTAATCTTTATTGCAGATTAGCTTGCGCCCCCTGCGTGCCTGACGGCACGCAGTTTTTTCGTTTTCCTCCCCCTTTTCCAACAAAAAAAGAAAGTGCTTGACAGGGAGATGCGGGCAGGAATTCGCCGCTCCGTACAGAACTTTTGAAGAACAAGGTACGGCCGCACAGACAACAAGAGAATTTTCCCACTCCCAATCAGCGGGCTGCGTACCAGCACGGTCCATCGACGCGTTCAAAGAAAACACAACACCGGGAGTTGGAGTACCAAATGAATGTAAACTGGATCTTCTTCATTTACACAGGTGCCGTCTGTCTGTCTTCTCTTTATTATCACCAATCGCCCCAACCCCTGCTGTTATTGCTCGCGGCGGCAGCCTATACCCTCTCTCTTCTGAAAACGCTGCCGAGTCTGCCGGAGCGGGCCCTGCAGTTGTCCCTGCTCGTCACCTTTCATTACTTCAGCGCATCAGGCTGGATCCTCATCCTGTATTACCTCCACATGAGCCTGCTCGCTTACCGGTTCCACCGGCTCTGGGTCGCTCTCCTGGTCAACAGCGGCCTCATCACGGCTTTCACCGCCATCACACTGATTCACAACCCCCCGGGAGGATATGATTCCGCCGTTCCTATCGTGTTTACCGCGGTCAGCTGCCTGCTGCTATCCTTTTTGTTCCGTACGTATGTCCACGACATCGAGAGGCAAAAACAGCGCCTGAGCAATGAGAAGAAGCATCTCAGCACCCATGACGCCCTCACCGGACTCTATAACTTCCAGGAATTCCACAAACAGCTCGAGCTCCTCGCAGGGGCTGGCCATCCGTTCATCCTCGTGCTCATCGACTGCAAAGACCTCAAATCCCTGAATACGACGAACGGCTTCCAAGGCGTTAACCGGATCTTGAAGCAGGCTGCCCAGCTGCTGCGCATCATGTTCCCCGACGCTTCCCTGATCTCCCGGTACGGCGGCGACGAATTCGCGCTGGTGGTACGGACGGAGGATGTCGAAGAGAGTCATCAGCGGATGACCCAGCTGCTCTCCTCCGAATTCCCGAGACTCGCGGCGATCGAGGTCAATTTCGGCATGGCCTGCTATCCGCAGGAAGGACGACACAAAGACGACCTGATTCTGGTCGCCGAACACAATCTGTATCTCATGAAACGGGACAGCTGGCTGAAGCGGGAGGAACATATGCTGCGAAGCGAGAAGCTTCGAGTCGTGGGAGAGCTGGCTTCGGGGATGGCCCATGAAATCCGCAATCCCTTAACGACGGTCAAAGGGTTCCTGCAGATCTCCAAAGCGGGGAATTACAACGTAGAACCGTGGTATGACCTGATTATGGACGAAATCAACCGTATGAGCATGCTCACGGCCGAATTCCTTCAATTCTCCCGGCCCCATGTCACGCAGTACAAAATCCAGTCCATTACCGGCTGTATCAACCGCATCATTCAACTTCTCGAATCGGAATCGACCCGGCTGGGCCACGAGATCCGTTTTGTCCATGGGGAAGACGAGCTCCACATGCTGATGGACCAGGACAAAATGCTGCAGCTGCTGCTCAATCTCGTGAAGAATGCTTACGAAGCGATGCCTGAGCAGGGCTTCGTCGATATTATACTCGGTGTCCGTGACGGGATGGCCGTCATCGAAATTGCAGACAACGGCAAAGGCATACCCGATACGGAACTCGATAAAATTTTCATTCCTTTTTATACGACCAAAGATTCGGGTACCGGGCTTGGCTTGTCGATCTGCCACAAAATTGTCCAGGACCATGAGGGTGTCATTGAAGTCGAAAGCGTACAGGGCCTTGGCACCAAGTTCACCATTACTCTCCCGCTGACCGAAGCGGAAGAACCGTCTTCCAGGCCTCTGATTACGACAAGCCGGCCAACGATTTCCGTATAATGCCGTTCCACAGCTCCGCCGCCTGCTGCAGAGGCTCATTGCGGCGTTCGGAAGCATAACTGAGCCAGCCTACAGCCATGCCGAGCAGGGCACCTCCGAGCACTTCTTCGGGCAGGTGCCCTAAGCGTTCTTCCAGTTCTTTCTTGGGCTCATCGCCCGGCTCCCGCAATGCGGGACTGCTCAGCTTGACCAGCGCTTCCCCGATCTCATTGACTTCCTCGGCGATCAGGCCGGCATGCCGGCGGATCCCCATCGCATCGTACATGACGATGAGACTGAGAATCGTCGACAATGCGAACGGAATGGAGGCAAAGCCCTTCTTCAGGCCCACATACGTAGCTAGTGATACGACTGCAGCGGAATGGGAGCTCGGCATCCCGCCCGTGCGGAACAACTCCTTCCAATCGAAGTAGCCCGCCTGGTGAATCTGCATCGGGATCTTCAGTGCCTGCGCGGCACCGATTCCGGCAATGGACGTCCATAACGCCCGGTTCATCGACATCACCTCGGCAATAGCATCGGAATCCCGGCCCGATTCTATCCCTTCCATCGTCTCCTAATCCGCCACTACTGTCTGGAAGCTCCGTCCTGTGCCAGTGCCCTCCAATATTCTTCGGCACGCCGCACCCTCAAGGCATAGCCCGGAGGGATGCCGGCTGCGGCAAGCTCCGTCTCCGCCATAGTCGATACCTGAAGTCTGGAGAGCAGCGTTTGCCAGTCAGGCCGGGATTGACCCTGGGCATCTTTCTGCAGCATTTCTTCGAGCACACTAAGGCAGCGAACCGAGAACACGCCGTGCAGGGCAGCCGCTTCTCCCTCCACCTCCGGCAGACAAGCGTGGCTTCCCTCCTCCCTCATTCGACCGAATAGACGGGAGGCAACCTCCGGCGACACGCAGGGCATATGAGCCCCCGTCACCCAAACCGCCTCATTCTGGGCCAAGGCTACGGCCGCATGCAGACCGCCCAAGGGTCCCCGGCTTTCATAATAATCGGAGAGAACCCGTACGCTTCTCGGGACATGCTCGAGATAGCGCCGCGGCTGGTCCGTGACCAGTATCAGTTCGCTGCAGCAGGACTCCATCGCTTTCAGCTGCTGATCTATCATGGTAGTCTCTCCGTACGGCAGCAGGCCGATCTCCATTCCCCTTAACCGCCGTACCTCGCCTCCAGCCAGGATCACGCCTGTCAGCATTCTGCCAATTCCCCCTCCGCAAGTTGAATTCTTACCCTCACTATACCGCCTTTGCCGTCCGCTGCCTGTTACAACAATCACAGCTGCTGCAGGAAATCTTCGCCGGACGTGATAACCGTCACATCAAGACGGGGGCTCTTGGGGTATCTTAAGAAGAAGAAAGACAGCATGGATGGACCAAGGGGATGCCGTAGGAGGGTGCGGATATGACAGATCACAAAAGCGGCGGAGCCGTACGCCATAAAGCGAACTCGGATTGCTTCTCGGATGAGAATCTGGACCGGCTCAAAGCGACGATGTATGAGATGAACGTAAAGGCCGGAGAGCACCTCTTCTGGGAGGGCGATCCGGCCGACAAGCTCTACTATATCAAAAGCGGCAGTGTGCGCATCACGAAGGATAACGGCGAAGGCAAACAGTTCATCCTCTATACGCATGGGGACGGCGATCTATTCGGGCAGCTTGACCCGTTCCAGGCCTCCCTGAACAGCTTCAACGCCGAAGCGCTCGAGAACTGCACGTTAGGCGCCATTCAGCAAAAGGATCTGGACACCCTCCTGTGGCAGCACGGGGATCTCGCCGTGGAATTCATGAAATGGATGGGGCTCATGCACCGGATGACCCAGACCAAATTCCGCGATCTTATGATGTTCGGCAAACCGGGGGCGCTCTGCTCCACCCTGATCCGGCTGTGCAATTCGTACGGAGAGCCCCAAGGCAGCCACATCCGGATCACCCGCAAGGTGACGAATACCGAGCTCGCCGAGATGATCGGATCCACCCGGGAGAGCGTGAACCGGATGCTCAGCGACCTCAAGAAAGCCGATGTCGTCACACTCGAGGGCGGATACACCATCGTCAAAAACATCGCATATCTGCGGGACATCTGCCAGTGCGAGAACTGTCCGTTGGAAATGTGCCGCATCTAAACCACGAGGGCTTTAAACTAAAGTTTTTTTCCGGCGCAGACTAGGGCCGGAGCGGGGTGAGCAGCGAGATCGGATAGCTCGCCTCTTCTTTGCCGTCCAAGGTTCCCCACGCCATGATTCCGTTAAGGTATACCACATGAAACGGCAGCTGCACATGCTCCACCTTGTAGATGCCCGGCGGAAAATCCGCTGGATCCAGGGTGTAAGACAGCGCTGCCGCATATTTGCTTTGAAGCACCGACTTTTGGCTTGGAAATTCAGCCCGATCCATGGCTTCCCGCAGCCCGGTCAGTTCATCTTGAAGCTCTTCCGGCGTCATTTGACTATATAATTTCTTCATGTCTTCTTACTCCTTTCGAATATAACGCTCCGCAATCGCCCCTAGACGAGGCCCTTGTTCGCCGATCAGGCGGCTGACTTTGGCGAAGCTCGTCAAATAATGCAGCGCGCGCTCTTCTCCCTCGACTCCTGCCAGATAGCGGCCGAGAAAATGCGGAACAAGAACCAGGCGGCGAAGCAGCATCAGCCGGGGCAGTGCCGCAATCTCCGCTGCAGTCAGCGCCGCAGCCCGGCCATAGCCCTTCAGGGCTTGCTCTGCCGCACGCCAGCAGCGCTCCTCTGCCTCCGGAACCGCCGGATCCAGCGACTCCGGCGGGAAGAGCTCGCTGAGCAGGACGGCGAGCTCCATCGCGCGCCAATCGGGCGTGACGAACTCGAAGTCGAGCACCGCGGAGATCCGCCCGCCGGAGGCCAGCATATTACCGTACACGATGTCGGAGTGGACCAGCTGCACGGGAAGCTGTCCCTGGAGCTCCGGCAGGTCGCGCTCCAGTTCCTGCAGCGCGGTCCGCACCTGATCCGCTTCCGCACTGAAGCCCCGGCCGGACATCTCCTCCAGCCACTCCCCTAACCGTTCCCGGGTAACGAGCGGATGTACATGGTAGATGTCATAATATGGCTCGTAAGCGGGAGGGGCCGCAATCTCCACCCCGCTTAGTGCGCCGACAAGCCGGCCTACCGTTTCCCCGGCCGATGCTGCCATCCCCGGTTCCTCCAAATTCGCCCGCTCCCCTTCCATATAACGAAAGAGTACGGCAAGCTTGCCGTCGTCCGCAGTCACCCAGGTTCCCCCCTCTTCAGAAGGGTACGGCTGAGGGATGCCAAAATTTAGTTCCGCCTTCCCCAGCGCCTCCAGCACCGCATGCTCGAAGGCTACTTTCTCGGGTTCCGCATGATTCTCATAGATTCGTAAGACGAACGTCTTCCCCTCCGCTTGTACGTATCGGGTCGTATTATTGATACCGCTCTCTTTTTCCTCGACAACCCACGACCCATTAGTAAAGTATTTGGCAAGAATCGAGCCCAGCCGATCCACCTGCTTGTTTTCCATGTCCCATTCCCTCGATTCATGTCACAATATGTAACAAAGTCAGGATCGTATTTTGCTAGAACTATTGTATAATAGAAGTATCCGAAGAGGAAAGGGAGGATGAGATTCCGATGACGACTGAACTCATTATCGGCGACCGCAAGATTCCCGTACGATTCATTTCGAGTGATCAAAAAGCGATTCCCAGACTCATCACGGTACTTGAGAGCACACAGCAGCCTTCTGCCCGGCAATCCTGCCCCCCCATCCAAGAAATCGACCATATCGAAGTCATCGGCAACAATGCCGTAGTGTACGACTGCAAGTCACGCAACGTCCAACTGCCGCTCTACTAAGTAGAGCGGTTTTTTTTCTCTTTCCTTCTATCATTTTAACGTTGCCTGGGACTAAAGTCTTGCTGTATAGTATACATACGACTTCAGGAAAGAGAAGGACGGTCCATCCATGAATGAGCAGCCCAACAAGCGCCGTTTCTTCCGGCTGAAACTGCAGCATCCCCTCGGCGCCGAACTTCGAATGGTAGGCGTTCACGATACTCAAACGATCCGCCACACCCTGAAGACGGCACTGCTCGATATTTCGGCAGGCGGAGCCCGTTTTATCGCCACAGGCCCGCTGCCGGAAGAGAAGCACTTGCTCTTCGAGCTCCGGTTCACGGCGCTCGGCAAGGACTATAAGCCGCTTGGCGTCATGGTGCGCAAAGTAGAAACGGCGGGCGGTCATCCGCAGTATTGTGCACAGTTCTCGCTGGATGAACAGGACACCGCTTCACTCGCAAGCGTTATCAACCAACTCTCCGTCAAGCTGCGGAAGAATCCCGTTCTCTCCTCCTGCAGCTTCTTGACCGACGAAGACCTCCAGACGCTCGGACCCTTCTAACGAAGCACGCCGGACATGCCGGCCACCAGATACCGCTTGCCCGATTCCGTATGCCAAGACCAGCTTCGAAACAGGAGCTGGTCTGTTTTTACTTTGTCATGCAGATCCTTCAGCCCCAGCACAGCCGCATCGATCCCATATTTGCCAAAGACGGAGAAAAGGTAAGCCGTGCGATCTGTCTCCAGTGTCTTCCCGTTTAATTCTTCCATAATGTCCGCTTTGCTCTCATCGATGTGAATCATCTCGGACCACATCACGATCCGCCCCTCGGGCTTCAGCAGAGACAGCAGCGTCTGGTTATAGGCCGTGACCAGCGAGTTGCGAAGCGACCGGATCGCCTCGATGATGCTCTTCCGCTCTCCTTCGGCATAGCGGTCCATGTGCCCGTGAAACTGAGCCAGGGCTTCCCCATAGAACAGCTGGGTGTGAACACCGGAAGACACGACAAGCGAGAACGACTTTCGCAGATGCGGCAGGACTTCGACTCGGCGGGCCTGGAATGCACTGTCCCGCAGGAAGGCGATCAATTGGTCTGCCGAAGCTTCGCCGGTCAACAGCTCCTCATACCGCTCGTAGAACGAAATCTGGTCGAGTCCGGTATAATCCACACGGGTCAACGATTTGATCCGTCCGGCCGCAGGGCTTCCCGTCGACTCCAGGATCTCTTCGAGTACATTATCCTCCGTATCGAGGACCGTGAGGCCTTGAAAGTGCGCACTCAGTCCCGGCAGATCCACATCGCCGTGATTCCCCGCGCCAAGCACGGCCGCCTTCTCGCGCCGGCCGAGCAGTCCGATCGATTCATCCAGCAGCTGCCGAATATGGAACCGGTGCGTCCCCCACTCCGCCTCGCCCCAATCGAGCGTTTCTTTCTCCATCCCTATATGCTCATCCGCACTCAGCGGCTGCTGCGGTTCCAATCCCCAACGAAAGTCTCTCATGCGCTTCCCTTCCCTTCAGAGGCTTGTTTTTCCTGCTGTCATTATAGCATAACGATTCTGGCCAAACCTATGCGAACCGTCACACGAAAACCGGAGCTTCAAGGTGACTTCACAAAAACTTTAATTGAAGTGTTGACATGTTCCATGGATCTTGTTATTATAGAAAACGTCCCCGGTAAACACGGGAACAACAACCGGATAATGAATAAGATCCGTTCCCATCATGACTTGTTAGCTCAGCTGGGAGAGCACCATCTTGACAGGGTGGGGGTCACTGGTTCGAGCCCAGTACAGGTCATACAGCAAAGCCCTTGCCCAGCAAGGGTTTTTTGCTTTTTAGGGGGTGTCCCCTCTCCTGAGAAAACACCCTTTGACCACATTTTGACCACGCCACGAAATAAACCCCTGTACAAGATGTTACTATGCGGTCCTGCTCCGGACGATCTCCGCCAGCTTTGTCGCCTCCGCCTTATCGGCATTATCAAAGACGATCGTGTTCCCAATTCCCATGAAACTCAAGCTGGCCAGGCGCAGCATCGGACCCATCGGCTCGAATTGGACCGAGGTGATTTTTGAATACGGCAGCTCCTCGTGCTTCAACAGGAAAAGCGCCTTGGCCACAAAAAGGACCCGCTTATCGGTTGCAATAGCCAAGCCATTCATTTTATTGTATCGCCCCTTAGCAATCCCCTGGATCCGCTCGTTCTCGTGCAGCAGGCCAGGCAGCTCCTTGACCTCAGACTCCTTCACCATCTTGGCTCCGTTCTCTAGCTGCATGATCTGGCTCTTTATCTCGTCAATAGTAGGCACGGTACAACACCTCTCAGAATTTTCTCATGGGTAATTGTACCAGCTATACTATCAGTCTTGATACCTTTTTATGAATGTCTTTGCTTGTACTCATCAATTTCAGCTTTTCTGGCAAGAACATCGGACCGGAGAAATAACCGGTCCTTGTCCAAATTTTTGATAGCCTTAAGCTTGCCGCGGCGAATCTGGTCGCTAAGATTCTGCCGAGTACATTCGAGAATCTCGGTTGCCTCTGTTGTATTGATGACCTCTTCTTCGATAAATGCGATTAGTTCTTCCCTCGATGAGAACGTCAGCTTCATTTTGACCACTTCCTTAAGATGATTCTTACAAGGGTAAGGACAAGCCATATCCCTATTGCGATGACGGCAGCCCACTTGACCCCCGTCATCTCATTGAAATCTGTATCCAGAAGATACATTACGGCAAGCAAGAAAAACATGTAATCCGAGTATTGGATGCTCTTCATAATTGGAGGATGGATGTGGTATACTTTTTATTGAAAGCAGGAGGACTGCCATCCTCCCGCTCTCGTTACAGTTTAGGCTTAGCGTCTCTTCTTCGAGGGGCGCTTTTTCTTTTTTTTCTTTCTCTTGTTGAGCCACTTCTTGAGATACTGCCATATCTCGAAGCTTACTTTGATGCTTGCCCCTGCGTAGAAGATGGCGGCCGCTAAGTCTTTCCAGTCCTGCACATCCATCTTGTTCTCCTCCTTTCTATAATTAATTATACCACGCTACTTTACATATGACAAGTACTTATTGTGAATATATCCCCGCAGCTCTTGGCCAACGGGGATATGCTTTACATCCAAAATGAGCATTTCGATCGTTTGAAATACCGCGCACCCATCTGGACAAATATAGAAGACAAGGAATCAATCTTTCCACTGCCAACCGGCTTTTGCTCGAACATTACCACGATGTTCGATTGGCTCATAAGAGCGTTGTGAAAATCCGTTTCGCTTATAATAGGTCTCAACCGAATCACCTCCCAAGAAGTGTATCGGTAATATGTGGAAGAATTGTTAGTCCATAAAGTAATTATTTTGTATACGCATTGGATATCGACTAGCCAGACTATCACGATCAAAGGTCTCGATCGGTAGAATTACATGAGGTAGTGTCTCGGTCCACTCTATGTACTGCTCCTTGTTTAGCAATCTGAGCACCTGATAAATGCCTTCTTTACTGCGTCCCGTCTTTTGCATGAGCTCACCGATCGAAGGCGCACGACGATATCCTTCCCAATAATTGCCGATTATCCTAAGTACTTTTCGTTCGATATCTGACAGCAATGCAATCACCTCTGTTCGCATTATATACGAACACACAAATAAATCAATAACTAAAAAAGCCCCATGTATTTAACACGAGGCCCGAATTTAGTATGGTGGATTAAATTCTACGTAAGTAATAATATACAAAAGGGAAGTTACCGAGAAAACAACGTCCCCTACAGATACCTTACTCCGAATTTCCTTTTTAAATATGGGAATAAAGCCTATTGTAAACCTTTGGATGAGAAAAGTGCTCCCAAAAACAAACAGAAAGGCGCCCAACACGGATAGTATATTCCTAACCATATCCATTGACTTCCCCCCTCATCCTTATACTTGAGAAAACATACATTCTTTATTATAGATCAAAAAATCACTTTTCAGAAGTTTTTTCTGAAGAAGCTGGTGGATCAACTGCTTCCAATAGTTTGGCAAGCTCTTCAGGCGTCTTGACTTCTAGATCTGCCATGTATGTCTTCAATATAAGTTCTTTTTGGTCTCTGCTTTGCTTGTGATCCCAAAAATCAGTTATTTCCTTCAACATACCATTCATATTTACACTTACAGGCTCCCCGCCAAAAACCTGAAGTGGGATCGAAAAACTACCACCATTTAATGTAAGAAGCAACAGTCCAATTACTGTAATAACAGCTATAGGACCCGTAAACGTAATTTTTCCAGGTGAGTTCACATTAACCTTTAAGTCTACGCCATCTAAATCAATGTCATAGGTCTCCGAAAAATCATTAAATTCTTCAGCTAGTTCTATTATTTCAGCACCCATCAAGAAAAATGAAGGCATTGGTATTTTACCTTCTTTTTTCACTTGTAAGGCTAGATGAGCTTCATTTCCTCTAATGAAGAAATTGTGTATTAATCTTTCAATCGCATTGGCATACTCATCTGCTTCACTAATCGTATGCTGCGCATGTTGTAGAAGTTTATATAGTTCTTTATCCAAATCCCACTTATGTATATCTTTGAGCCACTTTACACGCTTTCTTTTTTGAAAAGGGCATTTCTTAGGGTCTTCTTCAAGGGCAGCCTGTTCTATTGTCTCCACAAATGGTTGGTCATCTAATACTTCACCAACGGACACTACATTTGAGGAATACCCTGTAATTAACACTACATCCCCTTTTTTTATGTTCTTTGCAAATATTCTTAACTGGTTCGCTGTCCTGCTTGCATTCGGTTTATCGGGGTAATAGCTTTTTACCATCTCGACAAGTTCTTTATCTGAGAGTTCATTTATATTATCAACAGTAATATCATCCCAGTTAATAGCAATAAACCCGTTTTTCCTGTAATCACTATAATAACGCCCGCCTTGAGTTCTTACGAGCCAGTAGCCTTTGGTATCTGGAATAATAGGTAACAGAGCTAAGTTATTCAAGTTGATGAACATCCTCTCAAGGTTAAGATAAAGACTGTCGGTATTCCGACATTATTTTACATCATTATCTTAGAGGCGGATATATCAAAAATAATTTATAAAGAAAACTTCATAATTGTAAAAAAATTCATCTAATCAGTCATAATTGCTACAGGGATAGTTATTATCCGCCGCGATAAGAATAAAATCGGTTTAGAAAAAAATATGCTATTAATTTGGTTTAAAAGACATTAATCTATGGAGTTGAATAATTATGTATGAAGCTGAACTTATTGAAGCAGAAAAATTGAAGCTTAATATTACTTCCCGTGTAACTGGAGCTGAAGCTAGTGCCAGTAATATTGAATACAAAACTATCCGTGAAAAATTAATTAAAAATCCAAGACTTAAAGATAAGTTGCCCCGATATATACATACCTGTAGAACTCTCGATGAGATATGGGGGTACTTCAAACCCCTAGCGGGTACTTATCAACAACGCCGTACAATCATTCAGGATTCTTTTCAGCCCCTACTCTCATTCATAGAACAAAATTCAAACACTCCGCTTGATGAAATAATTTCAGATGGCCTTACTCAAAATAATGCGCATCAATTTATTCGGGAGAATTGGGATAAAGCACTTGAAAGAAGGGAAGAAGATCCTGAGGGGGCAATCACAATTGCAAGAACTTTGTTAGAGCAAACATTAAAATTTATTTTAGACCAAGAAGGCGTGATCTACACAGATAAAGAGGATCTCCCAGCACTTTATAAAAAGACACAAACTGTGTTAAATCTCTCTCCAGACGGACACACTGAGCAAATATTCAAGCAGATTCTAGGCGGGTGTGCTTCAGTTGTACAGGGCTTAGGGTCCCTTCGTAACAAGTTTGGGGATGCCCATGGCCACGGTATAAAATACTATAAACCTTCAAAAAGGCATGCACAGTTGGCTGTAAACATTGCAGGTTCTCTGGCAGACTTCTTAATATCGACATGGATAGAAAAACTAAATGCAGTTCATACCAAATGAATGTATCACTCTATAGTTAACAAAAAGAGCTCCTTAGGATTGGAGCTCTTTTTGTTTAATAGCTTATTTTTTTTGCTCTAAAACTGCCTTCTCAATTGCAGCGCGGATTTCTGTAGACGTTAGATTCAGGCCAATATCTGCAAGATGGTCTAACACATACTTCTCGGCCTCTTGCAGCTTAGCCTCCCCGCCGGCACCTTTGAAGACTGCCTCCGCTAAGGCCATACCCTCCTTTGCGATCAGGTGTAGCTTCTCTCGCTGCTGTACCGTCGTTCGCGTCTCAATCCAGCCTTCGGCTTTGCTTCGCAGCCCGCCAACGGCCGCTATTACGATAAGTGCCAGAGCGCTGACCAGCGCCTGCAGGACGGTCTGGAGATAAGGTTGGACCAGTTCATTCATAAAAAATTTCTCCTCTCCCTTATTAGACTTCCACGCCGCTTTGACGCGCGAGGATGACAGTGTTCAGCCAACTGACCTCAGAGATCGTCAACTGCCGCGTATAGGCTTTCTCAACCCATGAATAGTCAGACAGCTTTCCGGCCCGATAGAGTCCATCAAGGGCATCCCCAAGCTGCTTCCATTGCCAATCGTGCTCCAGCTTCATCGTATCCTCATCCTCCTTCACTTCTTCCTCGATTTGATCGTACTTCGCAAACCCGTTCGCCTCGATGATGCTGATCAACTTCTTTGCATACTGCGGGTCAGTGGCATACCCTGCGGACTGAAGAGCCCGAGCCGCCCCTTTGTAGTCAAGAGCCTTACAAGCCGTGAAGAACCCGGCTCGGGAGTACCGGCCGTTCCTCAGTAGGAATTCGCTGTGGTCGATCACGCTGGCCGCCCAGTCCGGATATGCCCGGAAGCTGTCCTGGACCGTCGTCTTCACCCCGTTATAGTACTCATGGGTCGTAAACGTCTGCCCGCTGCCTTTGATGCCGTACAGGTTCCCACCGGCGACTGCGCGGCCGTACCCCGTCTCCAGGCACGCCTGCGCCAGCTTGATGCTGGTCAGCACCCCTGTCCTTCGTTGCTCAGCCTGCGCCATCGGCAATAAGGTTTTGATAAAATCCTGCTTATTCATGGTACAGGGACCTCCCCTCGCATCACGAGATAAATAATCGTACCCGCCAGCACCCACCTCAGTAGTGCCATCAGGTCTTTCCTGAGGCTGCTGCTCTCTGCGGATCCCGATGCCATGTTTTGCCGGAGCAGTGCAAAGACCTCCGATTTGAAACTGGCAAATTCAGTCACCAGCATATTGATTGAAGTTTTTATCCCCTCTTGTGTAGACTGCAGTACCCGAAGATCCTCTTGGTGCCGCTTATCTGTTTCCTCCAAAACCCGGATCTGCTGCTGCGACTTGAGGCCCTCCGTATTGAGCCTCAACAGCTCGCCCGACATTCCCTTTAGCTGTTCAACTACCTCGAGGTGTTTTGCCTCCAATCGTTCAAGCCGGGCAAGGGCCTCGGCGCTTAAAATGGTCTCTGGCACCCCCCTCAGCTCCTTTCTGAAGAATAGCCCCGATCGGCTCGGGGCACATGCTCACACTTTGTCAGCAAATGCATCACTCGTGGCGTCTCCGTAGCCGGCCGTCACCGCATCGATCTTCAAGATGGATCCCGTAGTCAGCGGCAGCGCCCGGGTGCAGTACAGCACCACTTTGATCACAGTGCCGGTGTAACCTGCAGGTACGGTGAATACCTCCCGGTAAAGGAGATTGGCTGCCGCGGGCGTGAGGCTCTTCAGCTTCCGGAGGATCTTCCCATCCTCACCGACCACCTCTGCGGTGAGATCCGGCGTGCCGTTGGTACGGTAGGAGGCAAGGAAGGTAATCGGTGCACCGACCATCGCCCGGCTGACCGGGATCGAGTAGACCAGCTTTCGCCACGATGCCCCACCGGCGATCTGGTTGTAATTGAGATCCTCCATAAGGACCTTGTCCCGTGTGAAACGCCCGCGGCCGCCTACCCGGCCACCGTACACCACGCCGCGCTGAGCCCCTCCGGCTTCGAAGGCGATCTCCCCGCCAGCATTATGCACGATAAGGTTCTCCGGCAGCTCCTTGACCGTCACCTTCTTCGAGTTATAAGTGGTGATCCTGCCGGCGCTCACCTTGGCCAGGGAGACCACTGCCGGCGTCAGCTCGCCGAACACGGAGTCGGTATCCAGCTGGATCCGATCGTATTTGTGGCCCTCCACGTAGATGAGATCATCAGTGCAGCCGCAGTCGTATGTGTTCCCCTTGAACGATACACCGCAATTACTCGTGTTTGCCTCCTTTGAGAGTACGTACTTCGGAGCGAGCTCTCCGCTGACTTTGTCACTAACCGGCCCGCGACAGAAGACATTGTTCTGGATCGAGACCCCTTCATATTCGCCAAAGAGCTGGATGTGGGAGAGGAACTTCTCAGGGAGTGGCGGATCAAATGCCAGCCCAGTAGACTTGAGTCCGCTGCCGCACCGGTTGAAGAGATTCTCGGCGATATGCACATGCTTGTTCAGCTGCTTCAAAATGATCGCATTGCCGGCCACCCGATCGAAGAAGTTCTCGATGATCTGGTTATACTCACAGGCAAATAGTGCCATTGCGAAGCTCCGGTCAATCCACTCGAATCGATTATGAGCGATCAGGTTTGCCTTGGCCTGTACAAGATCGAATGCTGACGCACCGACGAAGGTGCAGTCCTTCCATACCGAATCAATGATCCGGCCTTTGAAGAGAGCATTCACACCATAATTCGTGAAGTCACACTCGAAGAACCGATAATTGTGGTACGCCCCCTTCTCGTCTGAAGGCGCATCGAGGACCACCATATCCTTGAATGAGCAGTTACGAAAACGCATGGATCGCGGGCTCGACTTCTCCGCGAGCTTAGCGAAATTCGTGAAGCAGAGATTGTCAATTGTGGCCCGCGTCGTGTCTGCGGCAAAGAGGACGTTTGAATCTGCTCCGATCAAGACCGATCCACCAGCGAAAAAATCGTCATGCTCCGGCCAGTATTGCTTGTTGCTTGCCGTTCCCTCGATAAAGACGTTATCCAGCCGCTGCAGCTGGCCTGCGATAAGGAACGGGCCAAGCGGCACTTTGATCTTTTCCCCGGTCTCCCGCGCCTGGTCGATCGCCTTCTGGAAGGCTACGGTGCAGTCTACCTTCCCGCCAACCACCGCTCCCTGCTCAACTACATTAATCATTGACTCTCGCTCCTCGGCCCTCTCAGGGCAAAAAAATTAGCCCCGATCGGATCGAGGCCAAATTGTTTGGAGGTATTAAGCTGCGTTGCTCTGTACTGTGACTTCGTTCCATTGGCTGGTATTTTCCCCGCCCGCATACATTCCGAATTTGGTTCGGCCTGCATACTCCGTCGCATCCGCTGTGGAAAGTGTGAAATCCATAGCAGCCGTCGCGCTGCCTTCAAGGTAAACCTTGATGTTGTTGCCAGAAACCACGATTTTGATTTCATGGCTAGCTGTCGTGTTGATCGTGGCGGCCACAGCATGCAGCTGCGTCGTTGTCGCTGTACCTGTGACATCACTACGTTTAAACAATTTGAGCTCAGCTCCTGCAGCAGCAGCATCGTACCTGACATAGAGGTAGTTGGTGCCATTCAGGCCGCGGAACGCGAAGCCCTGCTTTCCACCGGCAGCGTACACATTATAAATGAGAGTGTAGTCCCCCGTAGGCGCACCCGATTCCACAAGAATCTTATCTCCGGTTGTCCCAGTGTACTTGGCCGCATTGTTGACGAGCTGCCAGTTAGCTGGCGTGGTTGCCACCGAGGTGTCCCAGGGTGCCCCGGTTTCAGGCTGGTGACCGTTGAGCGAACCGTTAGGGCCAGTGAAAGTATCCTTATAATACACAGTAGGCCCACCTGCAGGTGCAGCATCGGTTGTGACGGCCAGCGCTGGGGATGCCGTGGACGTATTGCCGTTCGCATCCCGGGCTTTCAAAGTAAAGTTATACGGCGTGGATGGGTTCAAGCCTGTGATGGTCGTCTGCGTTACCGTTCCTACCGTGACAGCCGAAGGGCCGCCTTCGATGATGTAATTCGTTACGCCGACGCCCCCAGTGTTATCAGAAACAGCTGTCCAGGAGAGAGTGACGCTGTTATGCGTCTTGCTGACCAGTGTTGGCTGTGCCGGTACGTTCGGCGCGGTGCTATCCGATGCAGGCGCGCTCGTCGTCACGCTGAGAGTGGCTGCAGGACCTTCATTCCCTTTGGCATCGACGGCTCGCACTGTAAAGGTATATGCCGTACTCTGCGTCAGCCCCGTTGCCTGGTAGCTCAGAACGTTTCCGAGCGTTGCAATCAAGGTTCCGTTGCGGTATACCTTGTAGCCGGTCACACCGGATCCTCCAGGGTTATCGGTCGCTGCCGTCCATGCGAGGTTTACCGTGGTGGTTGTCTTGGACGGCGACGTGAGCGATGCAGGCGCGCCTGGGGCCGTCGTATCTGCAGCTCCCGCTGGCAGCTTAAGGGTGGCAATGAACCCGGCACCAGAGTCAGCGATTTTCGTTGATCCTACCGCATTTGGGTGGACACGGTCAGCTTGATAGTCCGTTGCGTAATCAATTCCGATGCCGAACATGTCCCACACAGGGCATTTCATGTCGTAGGCAAGCAGGCGCGCCTCGGCATTATGATCCATCAGGCTGTTACCCAGGAGGTTTTTGTCCTCATTTTTCACTACCGCTTCCGGTGGGCCATCCCGTGGAAGGGAAATGGCAATGACGACAATAGCGTTAGGATTCCAACCTCGGATCAGGTTCACCGTTGCCCTAAGCGTTCCCATATGGTTGTTGTCCGTTGCGGTATCTGTATAAACACCCTTGTCGATTTCCAGACGCGGATCATTGCCACCAGAGTACAGAATGTACACATCCCCGGTCCTATCCCATGAATTTCTGTTGGAGTAGATCGAGGTATTCGTCGCGCCCAAGGCTGTCTTCCAAGACCATGGTTTTCCCGGGTAACCATATTTAATAACTGTTCCCCCGGTTCGGGCAGCTAGTTTGGTAGACCATCCCTGCCCGGCAGGCACGTCTTGTTCGGCGACAATGGAGTTGCCAATCACGATGATCTTCTTGCCTTTAAATGGTTGGGCGATAATTACGTCTCCGGTACCTCCCCCTCCAATGCCTCGAGTCTGCTCAATAAATAAACGATAAGCACTTTTTACCTTCCGCACCACCATGTTTGCTCATCTCCTATTCCTAAAAATAAAGCAAGCAGCCGACTATTCGGTGCTTGCTTCCTCGGGCTTTTGTTGCTGTTCTTGCTCCTGTCTCTCCAATACAGAAAGGGCCGTAAACAGCTCCCTCTCTTCTTGCTGCAGCACATACATTTGCGCCTGGATCTGCATGATTCGTTGCTTGATTCCATCCTTCATTGGTTTGGTCCCTCCTTAGTCTTGGGCGACTATACCTTCTTTGATATTGATTTTTTCGGTAACAAACCCTTGAACCCCCTGCGTTGCCGTTTCGATAGGACCGATGGCATCGGGCTTGAGCAGCAGCATTGCATTTGAGGCGAGCATGTTTCCCTCGTCATCAAATTTCTGATAGGTGACTCGATACTGCATGAGCTCACCGTCTTTGTTGAAGTTTTGGGTGATAGACATGATATTGATCTTCATGGGTTACCTCCTATCCTGCAGCATAATTGAAACGAAGGTTGTGATAACCAAGGCGCCATGCAAGAACCCGATACATGAACTTCTTCCCGGCTGGCCCGTGTATCGTAAAGCTGTCAACTCCCCGGACAGGTACGGTAAACCCGCTGCCGTCGATCCCGGTTACATGAACTTGGTAATCGTCCCCGTTAATCTCGACGGTCTCCAGGAAGATAGGATCCATCTGGATCACAACAGATCCATCATCTCCGATCTCACCCTCACCGAAGTCCTCGAATCGGTTCTCAGGACTTTCCATAGCGTAAAGCAGTTGCTCACCATGGCTGGCCGTTTGGACAAACGCTGATTTTGTACCGCCTACGCTGAAGGCCTTCTCTACGCGGAATTGGGTAGTGTTCCACCAAGCCGTCACCTGGTTATTCGCGAAAATCTCCATCTGTCCGTCCGAGTTCCAGTTAAACCCGGTATCATGGTCACCAACCGCTAAGGATATAGCTGGTTCAGAATTCATAAGATTGTTGGCAGCTCCGTTGTGGACGAAGGTCCTTCCCCAGATATTCACCTGGCCCATGCCCCGGACGGAGAACCTGGGGTTCCATCCGTTATAAAGACTCACTGCCTCAAAGATACTTGTGTCATTGCTAGCGTAACGGTTTGCCACAATGGCCCCAACCGATGAGGTCGAATCCTCATAGTTAACGATATACGCTCCAAGTTTCACTCCACCTGGTATCCCCTGGAATGTGCTTTCGGCGAACTGCCGTCCTGGTTTACGACGAACATCGAGAGAAATACCAGTATAGTCATTTGCTATGGTCACAACGGGGTGAAAACTACCCCCATTTGTTGCCCCGTGATCCATAGTTCCTAGCTGTACACCGCGGTTACCAGCAATACGGGCACCATCAATGTTTTTTGTTGAGGTCTCATCGAAGTACTGAATGAAATGGTTCTTGTCGAGACCATCCGTGCTTCGGATGTACAGTGGCTGGTTATTCAGGCTGAGGGAATACCCGCTGCCCACATTGAGATTCCGACCACTCGTCCAAATATCCGCTGTATCGCCGCTCAACTTCCAGTCAATGGTTTTACCGTCACTCGGTCGAACAGCACGGAAAAGGAATCCCGCCCCGCCCATGCCGTCATTGGCTGTATTGAATATTTGCTTGATCCGGAACTTGTCAGTAGCCATGGTCTCATTCTCCATGTTAACGACTACGTCTCTCCCGGATGATCCCGTCGCCCTAACCGTGATAAGGGCATTATCATCATTCTTTTGAACGGAAAGTCTGCTGAACTGAACAGCGTCTGCCTTCTTCAGTGACTGATCAAAGTCGCCCTTATGGACAGCATTCTTCTGCAATTCCTCCAGCACTTTGCTTGTTCTGGTAAATAACCAGTTGAAATAACCTGCCGGCGGTTTCTCGCCTGCTTGAAATCCATCCGTTTTTTTTCCTGCCGGCGGTTCCACCCCCGCCGCGCCCCATCCGGGTAGCTGCTCTAAGAACACTTATAAACACCTCCTATATCGGCAGCTCATCTTCCTCTTCTGGGCTGTATGCCGCCCCAAGGTATCCGCCGATGGTCCCTTCAATATCTCCGAATCCGGCACTGTTGTCCGTCTCGCTCGAATCGTAATCCGAAGAAAATGAGAATGTCCCCTCAAGCTCGATCACACCCACGCGCACGCCAGCGGCCACCGTCCGCTGCACAACCCGGGCAAATTGATTCAGCGTCATGCCGGCGGCATTCAGTGTGGCCAAGGGAAGCTTTGTGATAGATATGGCAGCCGGCTCCGGATCCACGGCTGCCGTGTACTCTTCCCGGATTCGTATCTCACTCGGATCCACATTGAGCGCAATGGAAAGAACCCGAATGATGGTATTGATATCCCCCTCACTCAGATTCTGGGCAATCTTACTCTTGAGCATGATGCGGTACACTGAATCGGACGCCACACCGCGCGGCTGCTGCACCATCTGTCCGATCCGATCCAACGTCGACCCTCTGGCCTGGTCGATCTCCCGCCAATCGTGAACGCGATTCTGGGCCTCCTCATAGGCTTGCAGCTGCCCCGCCATGATCGCCAGGAGCTTCCCAAGATTGCTGTTTGGGCCCTTCGTGAACACGTCTGTCAGGCGTTTGACGATATCCTTTACCTGAATCATACGACCGGCACCACCGTTACCAGATTGGCCGCCGTCTGGGCGACCTCATTCGCATCGATCTGCAGGTTCCCTTCTTGCCAGCTCGTCCCATCCGTACTGAGCTCCACCTTCACGTCGATAACACCCTCGACGCTGTAGGCTGCCGCAATGATCCGGGAGTGTACCACTTCCGCTCCCATGCTGAGCCCTACATAGACCGTGCCGTCCGCGTCCTCCCCTCCGACGTACCGTATGGCTGCCGTCTCCACCTGCGCGGCGCCATTGGCCGGGAAGCGATTATCCGTCGTCACCGTGATGCGTTGGTGGACCGGTACCTCAACCGCATAGGAGAAACGCATGACCCGGTCTGTCCCAGAGTCGTCCTTGACGGTCACGCTCTCGGTCCCCCAGGGCTGGATCCCGCCGGCTTTGGTGTCCAAGATGGCTTGGCCGATATCCTGGGGAAGCCCACCGAGCACGAAAGCCTCGAACGATTTGGGCGGCCTACCGGCGGCATCGGTCGTATTTGTAAAGTTCTCGATGACTGTGGCTGCTCGTACGCCTGTCGTCCGAAGGAGCGCCGCTCGGATGGCTGGAATAGTCGCCTTGCCGCGCCCCTCTGCAGATACACCGAAACGGTTGCGAAACTCCTGCGCCGTCTCCTCCTCGCGGCCTCCAGACGTCTCAGATTGGTTTATCACGGCCGTTACATGCGCCACCGGATTCACTATCGTCGTAATCTGCCCGGCCGCCACATTGCCTGTTTTGCCCGCCAGGAGCGCCTGTATATTAGCCGTGCCGTGCCCTGTTCCATCGAGCGTCACGGCCTCGAGGGTTTCAAACACGACGTTTGATGTCGTCTTCACCCGGAACCCGGACGCCACTGTGGAGCCCGCGGTGCCCGTGATGGTGATCGAACCGATCGCCCTGCTCGCCTGCAGCCGCTGAATGCCTCCAAAAGGGCCGAGCCGATACAGACTTACTCCAGTTGCCGTATCCGGAAAGGCGCTGTTGTAGACCGCCTCCAAGCCCTGCCAGAGGATCGCCAGAAACCAGGCGAACAGCCGGAGGATGATCCCCAGGGGCGAGCGTTCGGAGGTGTTGATCTGCTCCCCGTAGGCCTCCCGGGCTTTGCTCTCCATGTCCGAGAACAGGTCGGCGAATCTCGGCCGCTTAAATCCCTTTTCATCCAACATTAAGGGCCACCTCCTCGGAGATTATTGTTCCATCCTCCGCGGTGGCTTCAAAGCGGACCACCGACGTCCTCCCTGCAGGGTCGTCCTGGATCTCCAGGCTATCGATGGTCTTGATCCGCGGCTCTTGCCGTAACCCCTGCCGGATCTGTTCCAGCCGTGCCTCCATGCTCAGGCTCTTCCCCACGAATTTTTCAACATCAATACCCATGTTCGGATTAAGGAACCACTCGTCTTTATTGGTGCCGAGGGATATGCTCACGCACTGCGCGATCTCCTCCGGCCCCTCCACCATGAGCAGCTCCCCGTCCTCGATGACCAGGTCACCATTCACCAGTTTTAAAGACTGCATGAAAACACCCCCACGATAACTGCATCATTCTTGCTGTGCTTTCGATCCGTATCGGGGCTCGCCGTCACACCGCTCAGGGTATTCTTGATCTCCCGGTCCGCGCACACCACAAGAACCATGTCCCCAGGCTGCAGTACCGGCCGATACACCTGTACGGTGCCTCCTTCAGTCCGGTACTTGTGCCCAAGCGCCGGAACGTTTTGGATCGGTGCCGGGTCCTCCTCCGTGATCCGGAGCAAGGGCTGTACCGTAGCCATGCAGGTTGCCTCGTCGAAGGAGATCACCCTGCAGGGAAAGCTTACGTATAAACCTGCAGCAGCCTTTTTGGCCGAAGCCGCGGCGAGCTTTGCCAACCCGGCGCCCGCATCCTTATTCACGGCAGAATCGCCTCCACTTCCGTTGAAAAATCACCGGTATTGCTGAATTTATGGCTGCCGCTTCGGACGTGTACCCGGCCTTCGAAGACTCTGCTTTTGAGTTCAATTACCGAGGCCGTTGTTATCCGATACTGTAGCTGCGACCGGACGGTGTATCCCTTGAAGCCGTCCTCCTCAAACGGGTCAGGCGATCCGATCAGGCCAGTACCCGGGGAGAGCGTGAAAAGATCGTCCGCTCCCCGCCGGAGGTTTCGGATATACAGCTTGCCTTTATTGACGTAGGCCGAGGTGCCGCAATCTGCAGCCACGTCGCTGATGATATCCGTAACCTCTCCGCTCGCCGTGTACCCATCCTCATACCGATAGTCCTGGTTGAGTTCAAACTGAGCGATTGGGAGCCCCAGCTGCGCGGCCATTTCCCTCAGGATATAGGAAGCCAGGGTGCCCTCCGTGTAGGCCACGTCCGCCACCTTCCGGCTGGAAAGATCCTCGGAGTCCAGGACATAGATCGTGGTGATCTTGTCCACCCCCTCCCGACGCGTGAGGGTCTTGGCCACGAATCCATGAAGGATCAGACCAACGTCTCCCCAATACCCGGCATTGATCATCAGCACGCTGCCGCGCTTGATCCGCTCGATGGTCTCCGGCGACAGGTTCCAGATGCGGATCTCACTCTCGTTCGGCAGTGGGTCATTGTCGAAGGGGATGGTGCCCTCCATTGTGTATTTGTCCAGCGTGAAGAGCATGTTCTCGACCATGACCTCCACCACACGCCCGAAATTAGGCATCCGTCTCCGCCTCCCCGACAAATAAAAAGACGCTCTCACCAAGCGTCTCCCATGTTACTTCTGTTTGATTTCCCGACTCATCCAGCGGTACGATCTCCCAGGCAGGAAACCTCCGATCTCGGATCGCGCGGAACAGCGGTACCCCGTAAACAAGCTTCTCGCCGTAAACCAGCACCTCTCCGTCCCGCTCGAGATCCACCGTAAAAAAATCATGCTCAGCGTTATAATGCACTTCGAAGGTGTAGAATACGTCCGCCAGGGAGATCTCAAATCGGTAGGGGATCACTGTCTTGTCAATGTCGATGTATTCCATCCTATCCCTCCGCCCACGGGCTGCCCGCCTTGAATTTCACCTTTTGGACCTCTTCCGTCTTCTTGGCTGTTTTGCTCTTCGTCTGCTTGCGGCCGGAGCTGATGACCGGAGCTGCCTGTGCCCTGATCGGAGCCGGTAGGCTCTCCGCGTAGGATGCTTCTGCGATCCGGACCTCTACCAAGGTGAAGGAGAACTCAAACCCATTGGCCACCTTGTTCGTATGCCTAGTCCGCAGCCCCTTGATCAGGCCGACAAAGTAATTGCGGCCATCGTACTCCACGATTGAGGCGTTATTCTGCAGGCTCTTGAGATTCTCACGGATCTGGGCCGCGTCCTCGCCGACGATAAGACCGCTGATCGGCATCCGGACCGGCTTCCGTTGTACGTGGTCCACCAGGTTGACGTTGTCCTCGACCGGCTGCTCCGTGACGTCGATATCGTAATCCGGCTCCTCATCTTCGACCATGAGATACATTCCGTTAAGTATCGCCATAGGAGACCACCTCCCCCTGCAGGCCCAGCCGGCGTACCGCGCTCTCGATAACGTCGAGTAGGCGTTGATCGATTTGATCAAGGATAGACTGCCCCGCCGGCGTATTGACGGCGTTACCCGTCAGCTCAAACTTGACATGGACGTCCACTCGCGAGGTACCGCCCTGTCGACCGCTTGCCACCGGCTCGGGATACGCGGCGCGAGGCAAGCTTGCCGGTCTGAGCTCGTGCTCGATCGGGCCTTCAATGGCACTCCCCGCCAGCTCATCAGAAGCTTCGATGACTTGATCAGCGGTGCCTGATATCCCTAATGCAAAGCCCTCGCCTGTGTTGACGCCGATCTCCATCATATCCCTGGAGGGCGAATGGATATCCAGGGCCTCCATGACGTTCTCTTTGATGCTCGCGGCAAGATCAGTGACTGCACCCCATAGAGCTGGCCCCTTCGAGACAATACCTTTGATAAGCCCTTCGAGGATGTCTGCACCTATGGAGAACAAATTGATATTCCGTAAGAAGCTTTCAACATTACCCCATACCGAGGCGATTTTCGGGCCGAAGCCGCTCCAAACCTCGCCAAGCCACTCGGTAATCGCACCCCAGTTCTGGAAAGCCCAAGCCACACCCGCCACTGCTGCACCCACGGCAAAAGCGAGGCCGATGAATGGCAAAAACGGTGCAGCTGCCGCCCAGCCTGCCACAGCAAGCCCCCATAATGCAGGTGCAACCGCCACGCCGATTACAAGAGCGAATCCCGCCAAACCAGGGCCGATGATCTCAAAGTTGTCTATGACAAAACCCAGCGCGTCCGAGAGTAACATTACTGCAGGGATCAGCATCTGGCCGATAGGTATGAGGATTCCAGTTTCGATCTGACGGCCAAAGCTCATGGTGGCATCGGATAGGCTGTTGAGCTTGATTTGGTTGAGCTCCTCCATCGTATCCTTTGTCATGTCAAACTGACTCTGCGCGGTACCCATGGCCGCCACGACGCCTACTTCCAGATCCTCGAATTGGGTCCCCATGAGAGCTACCCCGACCGTGTTTCTTTGGACCGGATCCTCGATATCGGAGATCATCCGCATGATCTGGGTGAATGACTTCTGGGCTTCTGGCCCACCTCGGGCGAAAGTCTGCATCATCTCGTTGGCATTCAGACCTAGCATTTTGTAAGCCATGATGGAATCCTTGGAGCCGTCTTTCGATCGGATATTGAACTCTTTGACGGCATCGCCTACCTTATCGAGATCCCACGCGCCAGCTTCTGCTCCGGCACTGAAGATATCAAACATCTGATTCGCAGACATACCTAAAGAGTCAAAGAACACGGAATATTCATTCGCTGTATCCAGGAGATTGCCGTTTGCGTCTAAGCCCTTTTGCGCGCCCTGGGCGAGCAGGTTGAAAGCCTGGTCGGACGTCACCCCGAAGTTCTCCATGACCCCATCTGCGGACCTCACAGCGTCTCTGACCTCAAAGCCAAAAGCGTCTCGCATCAGCAGCGCGTTCCTGGTGGTATTCTCAAGCTCCTTGCCTTGCTGCTTTGTGATTTGAGCCGTGACGGAAATAGCGCTCCCCAGATCGGACCAATTCTCGCCGAAGTTCTGGGAGTACAAGCTCTCTGCTACTCCGCGCGTCTCCTGCATCTGGGCCCCTGTGGCGCCCGTAGCGCCTTGGATCCGCTCCATCGCCCTTTCGTACTCCTCTGCAGCCTGGACAGCACTAGCGCCCACGGCCGCGAGGGAGAGAGCCGCTACCGCCGCCCCGCCCCCCGCGGCCAGAGCTGTGAGTGACGCACCGAGACCGGCTATCGCGTTGTCTGCTTTCCCAGCGTTATCAATGAGCCCGCCAAGATCCTTTTGCGCCTTCTGGACTGCCTTGCTCTGGAGCTTGAACCCGATGGCAAACATCAGGTTCCCTATAACACCCATAGCCTACCTCCTTCTGCCGGTTGGAGGCTTCCCTTTGGGCTTGGCGGCCTTCGTCTGCTGCTCCAGATGTATGTCAAGAGCTGCATTAGCTTCGGCCACGTCCTCCCAATCCATCGAATTCAGATCGCTGTATGAGATATTCATGTCCGAGAGCAAAAGCCGCCAAGTTGACCAATTTCGCTCCGCCCTAGACCTCGCTTCCTGCTTGCTGATCGTCATCCTCGTCGTCAGCTCCATTCATGAAGTTGATGGCAGCCCCCACGACCTCATTGAACTCGGCAATGTCATCACCGAAATCCTCGATTCTCATTTTCGGGTCCACCACAACATACTTAAGGACTTCGTCGGCCGACTTCTCGTCGGAGGCAACCCCGAACCGATTCTTTACGCGGTCACGGATCTGCTGCACTGCACGGATCCCTGGGAACTGGAAGATATACTGCTTTCCTGTGACTTTCGAAGTGAAGTGTTTCTGCTTTTTTTCCATGTTTATTTATCGCTCCCTACCGAAATTTTTTAGGTCATTTTCAGGTCAAGGCATTGGAATACATACTCACGATCCTCTGCACTCTTGCCGTACGTCCGGGTTGCAGGCTTTGTAACGTAAGCCTGAGTAGCCGATGACCGTTCCTGGGGGTC
The DNA here is from genome assembly GCF_027533645.1 of Paenibacillus caseinilyticus. GTDB lineage: Bacteria > Bacillota > Bacilli > Paenibacillales > NBRC-103111 > Paenibacillus_G > Paenibacillus_G caseinilyticus. Next base: position 561,365 of record NZ_JAQAGY010000002.1, on the reverse strand, counting down.
TCTGGAGATGACGGTAATCGATACAAGCTGCCCGCTATTCGCCAAGCGATCCAGAAAGGGTACCTGGGGACTTGTCGGCAGCAAAGTGACCCTGATCTCGCCAGTTTCATCGTTCACACGCGCCCGAATCGGATCCCCCTGCGCGCCTACCCGGACCTCGTAGCCGTCTTCGCTTTTCTCTACCTCGACCATATCCTCGCCAAAGCCGGTCAGGTACTGGCCTGCTACAATTACACTTACGCTTCTGGCGTCATACGTTCTAGCCTCTGCCATCTGGTCGATACCTCCTTTAGAGTCTGATATACCCGCGGATCCGGGCCTCGTGGATCGCACCGGCGAGCTCAAACCAGAATTCGCCGTCATTGTAAATCCGGTCAGCACGGTCTGCCGGATCAACCTCCGCGCGCGACTTGAAGTCGGTGCCATAGAGACCGATTCCGTCCGCGTCCCGTGCAATCATCCCCTGGTTGAATGCACGTTGCAAGACCGTCAGCACAACGCTCTCGATCTGGGCAATGCCGGTATCATCATAAGGAATCTTGTCCGTCGAGTTGATCAGCTTTTGGACCGCATACTCAATGTTAAAATCCACATAATCCTTCGAGTGAATGACGTCGATATACTCACCGTTCGTCGTCTTGCCCTCGCTGGTGACATTGTCGCCGGCCTTGGTAACGTAAGTGTTAGCGCCAAGCGCATGGATCGCAGCCAGCTCTGTGGCGTCGATATCCAGCGGCTGGATACCCGTAAGGGTCTTCGCCTTCCACGTTACGCTGCCGACGTCAGCGGATCCTGTACGCCCAATCCACGCCGCCTCAGGGTAATTCGAAACGTCCGTATGGTAAAACCCAGTCGTCCGAGTGAAACCCTCCGCAAATACAGCGGCGAGGTCCGTTTTGCTGCTCGTACGGAAGAAGAACTGCCTGGTATCGTCCTGCTCGACTGCCTCACCGATCGTTGTGATATCATCCACATTCGTGGAGGTCGTCACAAGGAAGTACCAGTCCTTAGTAAAGAGTCCCGGCAGAATATCCTCCAATGTCTCCGGCGTTCCCCCGGTGCGCCTGGCCGCGATCGCAATCTCCCGCGGGGAATCATCGCCTTGGTTGAACAGCGCGAAGGCTGCCTTGTATTCCTCTGTGCTGGCTGCATAATCGACCAACACCGCCGGCAGGTCCAGATACGTTTTGTATGCGTGTCCCGCCGCGCTCGACCCCAGAATCAGGGGCTTACCGAAGCCCAGCTTGGGTGTCGGTCGTTGGATCTCGATAATGACCGTTACGTCATTCTTGTTAGCCAAGCGGATCAACTCCTTTTATATTTGCAGTCTCGATGGTTTCCACGGTGTACTGCACTCTATTTGTTGTCCGGAAGGTCACCTCGAATCCGTGTCGGCGCTCCCATTCCTCGCCTACAAGGACGTCTCGATTCTCCACCTTCCCGATCTCGGCGACGATCACGTCCACCTTGTACTTAAGCTCCAGATGACCCTCACCCAGGAACCAATCCCGCGCCTTAAGAGCTAATACCTTACCCTCCAAGGTGCTTTCTGAGTAGGAGTGAAAGGACATGGTGAATTCGACCGTCTCAGTCAGGGTAACGGCTCCATTTTGGCTCTGGATAATCGGTAAGCCGCCGGGACTGTCGTCCTCCAGAAAGTCATAAGTCATGAATGGATAGGCCGGAGCTTGGCCGGAGCTATTCATCTCAATGACCTTATTCCCTAGATAGGCTGCCAGCCCCCGCACGATGGCGGATCGGATGGATTCAAAGGAGATCATGGGAGCTCACCCGTTTCAGCATGTATTTTCCCACATCAGAATACTCACGGGCCTCAACCGACTCCACCTTATACCGGGTGCCCAGATACTCGATAACGTCACCCGTCTGGTGCTCAGTCGTGGCGTAAAGAATCCGATCATCCGAAGTGTATCGGCCGCCCTCAAGCTCCATCAGCTTCATACCGACGGGCTGGATTACGCCTAAAAGGGTTTCAGGAGCCGCGGCCGCAGGTTGAAACACCCCATCTTCGTCGTAATCTCCCGCGCCGGTACGCACCCGGATGTATGACGTGGAGTACTTCCTGATCAGCCGGGCGAATCGAAACATTCTCACCGGCGCTTCCTCCCCGTAATCAGATAGGTGATCGAATCCCTCAGCTCCTGCTCCTGTACAAGGATCTTGCGTGAGCCCTTCCGTCTCGCATAGATCGGGGAAAGGGGAGGCGTCCGGATTCGATCAAAATTCTTCAGTACACTCTGCTGCGCCAAGTCGCCGATTTGTTTGAGGAACGACTCGGCATCCAGACTGCCTTCTGCCAAGTCCTGCAGCTTGGTTCTGACCAGCTTGGAGACGGCAGCCGATGCCTTTTTACGCCCCGATCCGATGAAGCTGCGAGCCGGGATACCTGCCTTGATTGACCCGTATTCATGGATGCCGGCGATCATGGCCAGCTCAGCATCCCCGGCCGCGCCCACATGGACCTCTTTGGCAGCCAGCTCCTCAAGCTTTCTCAGCATGTCAGGCAGCTTGGACTCCTCTGTCACGGTTACATTGGCTCTCCTCCTCGAGGTACGTCTTGTTTTTGTCATGCGAACCTCTTATAGGGATCGATCAGCGCCCTCACCGTGTAGGGAAGCCCTCTCTCGTCAGCGGAATAGGATACCGATATGTCCCCCACCCGCTCCGAGCTTGCACCTGGATCCCGCATAAGTGTTTGGGTGAGTAGCATGCACGCTATCTCCAGAACCCGCGGTAAAGTCTGCGGCCGCTCCGCTGTGGCGTCTCCTGGCAATACATATCCTGCCGTGTAGCTCACTGTGATCGCCCTCTCGCCACATGGCCACCCTGCACGCCGGAACAGGATACCCTTCTCTGCATCGAGCTCGAAGTCTTCCCGCATCCCATCCTCAAAGCTTACGGCACTCACGGAGTGAACCGGGTAGTTAGGGAGGAGCAAGGATTTTCCCCTCACTCCATCTACCACTACATCTTTGTGCTCTTGATATCCAAAGGACCGCCGGCAGTAATTCTCTATGGCGGTAGAGGATGCCACCAGTAACGCTTCGAGCAGTTGATCCTGGGACGAATCCTCCTCTGAGATTTCAAGCATAGGCTTTATTTTAGCGAGGGTAGCAAGCACTAAGCCTCACCGCCCGCCTTCTCGTCGAGCTCTGCCAGCGCCTTGGCTGCCGCCTCTTTGCCGCGGACCCGCTCTCCGTTAGGCAGATCGTACCAACCGCCACCGACGTGCTGCAGACGCGGATCCAGCTCGTCGTCCTTGTCGGCATCTGCGTCGTCGTCCCCGTCTGCGTCGGCGTTGGCTGCAGCTTCTTTCGGCTCCTGTGGCTCCTGCGGCGGCTGCGCTGGAGGTTCCGGAGGCACCACGATCTCCCGACCGATCACAAGGGCCGCTCTCAGTTCCTGCTCTCTGAACTCGTCAGCGTAGATTTCGTCGCCCTGCTTGTACTCTTGGCCGGTTTCCTTGTCGGTGAAGTCAGCGATTACCCGAAATTTTTTTACGCTCATTATGATCAGCTCCCAAAAATAAGATCAGAGGTCCTTAGAGGACCCCTGTCGAGTTTTTAAGCGGATGGATTGCCAAGAACGACATAAGGAGAAGCTTTAGTCACGCCGTCTTCGAGGGTAAGTGGAGTCTTGACCCAAGGCTTACCGTCAACGTTCCAGAAGCACTTGATAACGGTTTTGTTGTTTACAAAATGCACATGCTCGGATGCTGCGATGTACGGGCCCGAGCCATCTTTGATCAGGTAGTAATCGAAGTCCACCAAAGCCACGTCGCCTACCGTACCCTTAGGGCCCGTCTTACCTGTGAACCGGATCGGCCGGCCCAGCAGCGTGGCGCCAATACCGCGAGTCGCGTCTCCACCGTTGAAGATGTAATTGCCTGCAGGGTCTTCAAGCAGCATCAGTTCAGGCATTGCGCTTTGGGCGACAACCCAGACTGCTTTGTCCAAGGAGGAAGGCAACATTTTGGACAGCATCGTGACAAGGTCGTTATAAGTAATCACGTTCGCCAGCTGACGGTTAACCAGGAGCCTGCCCTCAGCTGGGATGACCCCGAACGGCTTTCCGACCCCGTCTCCCTTCAGGAAGGCCGTATCCTCTGCTGCGGCCATTGCCTGAGAGAGCAGGCTCCGAAGGAAGCCATTAGCTGCAGTCCAGTTCCGAAGCAGTTTATCAGTGACCACGACATGCGCCGCAACCTCATGAGGCTCGAGAGTGATTTCATCGAGCTTCGCCTCAGTTTTTGGCTTGGCCTCGCCTTCACCGATCCACGTCACCGTAGCACCGCCGTAGGCGCCGGCTGCCCCTTGCACGAATGTCGGCATCGTGATCTTTGCGTCAGGCGGGGACCCGGCAGGAATAACGTTGGCACGCGGTCGGACCACCGCAGCTTCATAGGCCAGTCTCAGCAGCTCTTCCCGGAATTGCTCTGGTACCATAAAGCCGCCATCCGGATTGCTACCCATAGAGAAGTCATTCCGGAAAGACTCCAAACGACCTGTGCTGTCCCCAAATCGTACGGCATTCATGAACTCACCAAGGGATTCAAAGCCGGCGGTATCCTTAACAGGCGCCTGAGTAGGGCTACCAGACAGTGCTGCAGGCCGGAAAGGTTGCTCCGCCGGCTGGCCGAGATCTCGCATGCGTGCCGCTACCGTCGCTTCACGGCTTGTCTGCTTGTTTTTCGCCTCGACCTGGGCATCCAGCGCCTGGATCTCCGTCTCAAGAGAGTCAAACTCACTTGCCTCGTCCTGGGTCAGGTCACGCTCTCCCTCCGCCCGGGCCTTGGCCAGGATTGTGCTCTGCCGCTGGATTTTTTCATTACGGGTTTGGAGTAATTGCTGCAAATTGGCCGAAAATAACTGCAAATTCAGGGGCAAAGGCGTTCTTTTTTGGTTTTTCATGAGTTCTAAACCCTCCTATGTCGGTTGTTTTGAGCGACTCTTTCATAAAAAGCAAGCGACCTTTTGGGCCGCGGAGCCTCGTTTTTCGGCTGATTTTCGGCCTCTGGAACCATGATTATTGGGGCATTTTTGAACTTTTTGAGGTCCATTTCCTGCCCATTGAGGGTCAATACGCCCCCATCTAACGCGGCCGCCACGCTTTTTTCAGCCTCAATGGCATCTGCAAAGCCATAATTCAAGGCTTCCTCGGCAGTCAGCCAGGTCTCGGCTTCCAGAAGGGCAATCAGCTTATCCCGGTCCATGCCAGTCTTATCTTGGTAGGCCGCAACCAGGCTTTCCTGGATTTGATCCAGGTCATCCGCCTTTTTTCGAAAATCATCCGAGTTGCCGTAGGCATATGTCCATGGTTTATGTACCATGAGCATGGCATTTCGCGGCATAAGGACCGTATCACCGGCCATTGCAATCACAGAGGCGATAGAAGCAGCCAAACCGTCAATATGGACGGTCACCTTGGCCTTATGGCGCTTCAACATGCTGTGAATTGCCTGCCCTGCGAAGACGTCTCCACCGTCGCTGTTGATGTACACGTCGAGATCTGCGATATCACCGAGCGCATCGAGCTCGGCCTTGAAAGTTTTCGGTGTGATCTCGTCGCCCCACCACGATTGACTCTCGATAATGCCGTAAAGAAATAGCTCCGCCCTGCCAGCGGATGACGCTTTGAACGACCAAAATTTCTTATTCTTGCTCCTCATCGTTTGGATCACCTCCTTCTGGCTCAGGATTAGGCTGCGGCTGCGGCCCTGCGGCGGCCATGGATGCCGGGATCATGTTCCCATTTACGAGATACACCTTCCCGCTTCCGTCCTCCGTCGGGTTCCGATCCTCGAGCGCGCGCCACTCATCCACATTGATAGCCCCGTTCTGCCGCTGGATCGCAAGCCCCTCTTGCCGGCTCTTATAGTCGCCCCGGAGCAGGCCGTCAACGTTGAATTTCACGTAATAACCGGCCCTTCTCTCTTCGGGCGTGAACAGCTTCCAATTTGCGGCCTGTTCAAACCGGGTCAGGTATGGCATAAGAGTATGCATCACAAACTCGATGCCCTGGTGTTCGATATTGTTATTAGTCGAGCGCTCCAGGTTGGCGATCATGTGCGGCGGTACCCGGAAGAGCCCGCAGATCTCATCCCTGTTGAGCTTCCGCGTCTCGATAAACTGGGCGTCAACAAAGGGCATCGGAATCCGGTTGTACTTCATGCCCTCCTCGAGCAGGAGAGGCTTCCAACTGTTCCCCATCCCCACGCCGTTCTCATCGATCCATTCCCGCAACCGAGCATAGGCTTTATCGCTCAGCCCGCGCGCTTCCGGATGCTCCAGGACCCCGCCGATGTTCATCCCCGATTTGTAGAACTGGGAGACAAACTGGGAGGATGCCATCCCGAGCCCCACGGCTTCCGCCGCCATCCGGATGGGAGAATATCCCTGAATCCCGTTCGATCCGAAACCGGAAACATGAAATACTCGGTCTGCCGGGAAGATTTCATGCTTGCCGCGGTCGTTCACCTGGTACTGCAGGGCCCCCGTCAGCTCATTACGGATTGGCTCGCAATTGAACCACTCCACAGGATAAAGCTCGATGACCTGGCCGGCTCGATTCCGCGTAATGATCGAATATCCGTTCCCGGACAAAGCAACATGCCCGATCTTCGCCTCCCGCCAGCTCTGCGAGGTCATTTCATCATTCGGCCGGTGGTAAAGCAGCTCATGCACCGGGTGGTCTCGTGCCTTGTCCTTTCCGCCGCCCTTGCGCTCCTTGTATACCGCCAGCGGCAGCATGCCGACCGCTTCTGCAAGCACCCGGACGCAGCTGTAAACGGTGATAAATCGCATGGCCGAATCCTCGCTGACATGGACTCCGCCAGGTGACTGCCCTCCACGGATGCGCTCAATCACCTGGCGGTCGAAGTCATCCATGGAGTACTGCGACTTGATGCCCAGCTTGGATAACAGGCCCGTCAGTAACTTCACAATTGCCGCACCCCCCTCTTCTCGTATGTCGATCTGTTGTCTTCATTCCGCATTACCAAGTCCAGCGACATGACCAACGCGACAATTCCGTCGATCTTACCTTGGCTGCTGGCCTTATCCGGCTTCACGTTGCCGGCCGGGTCCTTTTTCACCGCCATGCTGTCCGCCATCCAGCGGAGCACTGCGTTTCCCCCATGCCGGATCTTATTCCGCCGGAGGCGCCGCTCAAACTCCATCATCGGGGCCGCCATGGACATGAATCCTTGCCCCATTGGCACCACTGTCAGCCCCTCTTCCGCGAGCTCGAGCGCCATCTGGTAACCCTGGAACAATCGGTCAACGTTTAAGGCTTCCAGTCCAAAGATCTCGGCGTCTTTCAGAACCTGCGCCTTAACGAACGCGTAGTCGATCGCGTCTCCCGGGGTTGTCTGCAGCAACCCTTTGTTCTTCCAGGCCCGATACTGATCGGCGTACCGGTTCCGGCGATCCGTTAGGCGTGCCTCAGGCACCCAGAACCGAGCTAAAATATCGACCGTTTCCGGATCGTCTTCCCTCGGGAACGACATGACCCAGGCCGTGATATCCGAAACACTTGAAAGGTCCAATCCTCCGTAACAGGTCCGCCCCAGCAGCTCCTTTTCTTTCCGACCGTCATCCGCATTCCGATCCCACAGCTCGAGATCAATCCACCGATCGGCCTGCTGGGTCCAGATATTAAGTCGCTTGGTCAGGAAGTTGTTGAGCGAGCTGGGCATTTCCTTCGCACGGCGAGCCAGCCTCTTCAAGTCGTTCTCTTTCACGGAAATTCCGTAATTGGGGTTCGCCTTCTTCCAGGTCTCAACAGAAAAAGGGTCATCCCCCGGATCCGGCGCCGCTATGAAAGCAAAAAGCATGTCATCCTGAACCGTTTTGTTCAGGACCTTCTCCCCATACTCCCTCTGCTCGAAGCAAAAAGAGCTCTGGTCAAAGCCGGCCGTCGTGATTGCGAGCATCAGGGGCTGCCGCCGTGCGCCCGTCGCCGTATCCAATACGTCCCACAGGGCCCGCTTTTTATGAGCATGCAGCTCGTCCACAAGCGCGGCATGTACGTTCAGGCCGTCCAATGTGTCCGCATCGGCAGCAACCGGCTCGTACTTGGAGGCCGAATTTTCGATGAAGAGGTTATCCTTGAAGGACTTGATCCGCTTCTTGAGAGCAGGGGAGGCCTTGACCATCCGCACGGACTCCTGGTGAATGATTCGGGCCTGCTTCATGTTCGTGGCCGCCGTATACACTTCCGCCCCTGGCTCTCCATCAGCGATCAGCAGATACAGGCCTATGCCGGAGATCAGGGCCGACTTCCCGTTCTTCCGCGCCACCTCGATATAAGCGGTGCGGAACCTCCGCATGCCGTCGCTCTTTTGCTTCCAGCCAAAGATGCTGCCGACGATGAAGTGCTGCCAGGGCTCGAGCTCGAAACTATGCCCGCCCCACTCCCCCTTGGAATGCTTGAGGAATCGAAAAAAGTCTATAGCGTGATCGGCCGCCTCCGGATCGAAATAATACTCGCTGTCCGCGTCTTCCAGATCCGCCAGATGGCGCTCGCATGCTTTACGGAGCAGCTGCCCCGTCACGATCTCCCCGCCTATCACCTGCAGGGCATATGCCGTGGTGCGGTTACTTGCTGCGGCGGAGGTAATCTTCGAACTCATCTTCCTCACCGCCCGACGGCAGCCGCATCCGGCCGCGCGCACTTGGCGTCAAACCGAACTCAGTACAGAAGGCCTTGACCTGCTTGAGCGCCTTCTCCGCGATAGCGATCTCCGGGATTGGTACCTCGTTCTCGGCGCCAAGCGTGTTGGTGTACGTCATGGTCAGCTTCTTGTACTTCTTCTGCCAGGCGATCACCGCTCGCTGCGCCGAGTGGTACAGTGACCAGGACTGGCAGTAAGCAGCGAAGGTTGCCCCATCCACGACCGTCAGGAGGCCGAGCTTCTCGAGCTCCGGGGCAACCCGTTTCCATTCCTTCTTTGCTTCCGAGTCGAGCCAGCTCGGGCACTTCGGCGCGATGGGCTTCGGCTTCGGCTCATTTTCGTTGAGCGGACGCTTACCGGGGTTACCGGTCAGCACTTTCAGGTGTGTCGGTTTGGGCGGTCTGCCTCTCGGCATGAGAACCAGCCTCCTTTCCAAAGGGCCTATGAATTTCGCGGAAATAACAAAAATGCTGGCGCGCGGTCTATAGTTTTTAGCTTCTGGAGGATTTTAGCCCCCCTCCCCCTCTGCCCCAAGGCCAACTTGCCGCATCAAATTATCAGCCTGCTGTAGCAAATCAACCAGCCGTTCGGCCTTGACTATCGCCGCATCCAGTTCACGGGTGTCTACTTCGATTTTGATTCCATTGATTGTCCTTACCTTGTTCTCATCCATTGCTGTGCCCTCCCTGGTGGGTCGATTCGATCTTCTTCCTAGTTGTCAGCATGCAACTGTACTTCCCATCAAGGTACAGGGCATACACCCTCTCACCTTCATACTCGCAGATGAACTCCCATCGAATCCGATCATCCATCCTCACTCACCCCTATACAAAGATTCATTGCAGCACTATAATAAAAACTACCTCATCAGATGCCCGTTCCTGGATAGGAACTGGAAGCGGCTTAGCCCATGGCAATCTGCCCTTCTGAAGGAGGTGCGGGATGAGAATTCACTTCGAATTCGAAATCTCGCCGGTGTGCTTTGTCACTCTGCTACGTGTAGCAGAACTGGCCATCCACATCGCGGGGCTCCACCAATAGGTGGGGCTTTTTTAATTTCCAAACCCACCGTCTTCCCGTGCTGTCTTCTTGTCATGGCAGGACTTACACAATGCCTGCCAGTTGCTCTTTCTCCAGAACAGCTGCATGTCTCCCTTGTGTGGCTTGATGTGGTCAACCACCGTGGCCACAGTCAGCCGCCCCTGCTCCATGCAGCTCTGGCACAATGGGTGCTCCTGCAGGTAGCGGGTCCGGGCCTTCCTCCACTTGGCGTCATATCCGCGGGAGGCAGCCGATCCACGGCCCCTGTCCTGCTGCTTCTGGTGTTGGGGGCAGCGACCGTTTCGGGTGAGGGTCCGGCAGCCCGGCTCCCTGCAGAAAGTGGGTAATAAATTTGGCATGCCATTCCTCCTCTCTTTTACCAGCAAGGCTTTTCAGGAAGAACGAAGCGGACGTTAGAACGCCGGCGTACTCGAGTTGGCCGAACGTCCCCTTGCAAGTACCCGTTCATCCCTCCTGAAAAGCCTTGCTACTTGTTTTGAGTCGCTTGTCAGGGCAAGGCATCTGAACCTCCGGGATCTACCCGGATACCGCACCTACTTTTCCCCGGCTACTTTGCCCGTTTGGACGTTTCGCACGACCTATTTTGTTATCAAGGAGTATCAAAAAAGGCATTAACCTGGATACAAAACTCTCAGGTTAATGCCTAGTCTAGTATTTTAATCCGACGAAGATTTGGGGGGATTTCTATAATTTTCGATACGCGCCTTTACGGCCCCCATCAGTGCGTCCTGCCCGGCGGCTTTTGTCTCCAGCGCCGTCATAACCTCTTCGTCCATGGTCCCCTCAGTAACCAGGTGATGGATGATCACGCTGTGCTGCTGCCCTTGCCGGTACAGTCTGGCGTTGGCTTGCTCGTATAGCTCCAGGCTCCAGGTTGGCCCAAACCAGACGATGGTACTGCCTCCCTCCTGCAGGTTGAGCCCATGGCCGGCGCTCGCAGGGTGGCACAGCAGAAGCGGGATCTTACCGGCATTCCAATCCGCTATATCCTGATTGCCTGCTTCCCCCTTTCCAAGGGTCCGCAGCTGGGGGAGTCTTTCGGCGATCCTGGAGAGGTCATGCTTATACGCATAGAACACGAGAACTGGTTTTCCGTTCGATGCCTCGATGATATCCTCTAGGGCGTCCAATTTGGCATCGTGGATCTCCCTGACGCCTCCGTTTTCGTCGTACACCGCTCCGTTGGCCAGCTGCAGCAGCTTATTGCTCAAAACGGCTGCTGTACTGGCCACTACGTCTCCGCCGAGGTACGGCAGCAGCAGGTCCCTCTCCAGCTGCTCGTATTTGGCCCTGGCCGTCTCGCTTAACCGGATCGGCACCGTCCGATCAATCCGCTCCGGCATATCCAGCCAGTCCGCCGCCCGCATGCTCACCGCGATGTCCCCGATGGCCTCGTAGATCCTCGATTCCGCCTCTTTTTTCTGACTCCAATCGTAAACGACGTGGCCGCTGCGGGCGCCTGCGATAAAATATCGATCTCGATAGCCTGTGATCGTCTTGCCCAGCCGCTCCCCTTGATCGATCAGGTACATCTGCGCCCACAAGTCCATCAAGCCATTCGGAGCCGGGGTGCCGGTCAATCCGACGATCCGCTTGATCAGCGGGCGCACCCGGCGCAGCGCCCGGAACCTCTTCGACATGGCGGACTTGAAGCTTGAGAGCTCGTCTATGACCACCGTGTCAAATGGCCACTTGCTGCCGGTCATGCTTACCAGCCATTCCACGTTTTCACGGTTGATCACGTAAAGATCGGCATCGGCCTTCAGGGCCCGCTCCCGCTGCCGGCGATCGCCAAGGATCTTGCTGATCCGCAGGTGCTGCAGGTGGTCCCATTTTTGACTTTCACGGGCCCAGGTGTCGTCCGCCACTCGAAGCGGGGCGATGATTAGGATCTTGCCGGCCTCAAATCGATCGAACAGCAGGTCATTCAGGGCCGTCAGGGTGATGACCGTTTTTCCGAGTCCCATATCGAGAAAGAGGGCCAGTTTGTCCGTCTCCAAGATCCGCTCCGTGGCATATGCCTGGTAACCATGCGGTTTATATTGCATCGATGCCCGCCTCCGTATCGATCACCAGGACTTCAAACCCCAGCCCCCTCAGCTCCTCGTGCCGTTTACGTTGCAGTGGCCTCGGCTGCCCCCCGGGAGCCTTAAGCTCCACGAATATGGCTCGGCCTCCTGGGAAGAGGCAAATCCGATCCGGCACCCCCGCCGTACCCGGTGAGGACCATTTCCAGCACTTGCCGCCTTTCTGCCGGACAGCCCGGACAAGTTTACTCTCTAATGCCGATTCTCGCATGTCGACCACCTCAAATCTCTCAGTTTTCTCTTTTGGCCAGATAGACAGCAGATACAGCATTTCGCGCGTACTCGCAGAAATACGCGTTTAAGTTGTTTACGTAGGCCCTATATATACTTAAATATACTTTTTCTATTTTTATTAAAAGTATCTGTCCTATCTGTCCAATGGCGTTAAAACCCTTGATACGTAAGGCTTTTTCGCGGACAGACAGATACGGACAGATACGCTATCTGTCAGGACAGATAATCTTCATCTGTCTCTATTCTTTCAAATGCTGTCTGCTTGCCGTAGTCGTTAAACGTGACGCGTCGGTCCAGCTCTCGCCACCCTGGCATGCGCCGCATGATGGCACAAATGTTCCTTGCCTCCCATGGCTCCATGTCCCCTTTGCGGCGGCCAAGGCACTCCACCCAGAGCTCCGCCGCACATACCCGCTTCCGCAGCTGACCGTGGTCCTTTGAAAATTCATTATCGATTGGGGTCTCCAGATAACGATGGATAAGCCCTTCGCGCGGATCCTCTTCCATATGTGAGCTCTGTACGTTCTCCGCCTCCCTAGCGGCTTCGCGGTCCAGCTCCAAGGATTCCCCGGCCCTGTATAGGCTCAGCGCCTCCGCCCAGATTTGCCCCACCAGCTCGTCCGTCAGATGGTCCCAATGGTTCAGTTTGCGCCGCTCCGGATGCACGCTCACAGGCCAAAAGCGGCGGTTACCCGTTACATCACGCAGGAAATCATGGGTGTTGGTCGTCCCGAAGAAGACGCACTTGCGCGGGAACTCACTGACCTGGCGATCGTAAGCCACCCGGTACCGGTCCTCCGTCTTCGACAGGAAGGCTTTGACCTCGTCCACCTCAGACTTCCGCATGGCTGACAGCTCGCCGATCTCGAAGATCCAGGCACCCTGCAGGTGTTCACCGGCTTCCTTATTATCGAATGTCCGCAGGGAGTCACTGAACCACTTGCGGCCCATCTTGGCCAACAGGGAGCTCTTGCCGGCCCCCTGCGCGCCGACCAGCACCAGCATTTCATCAAACTTGGCTCCGGGCTCATAAATCCGCTTAATGGCTGCCACAAACATCTTCCGGGTCACGCTGCGGACATAATGGGTATCGTCCGCGCCCAGGTAGGTGACGAACAGCCTGTCCAATCGCTCGACGCCGTCCCACCGCTGCTCCTGCAGGTACTCTTTGATGGGGTGGAAGGCGTTGGCGTGTACGACCTCAGCAAAGGCATTCTGGATCGTCTGCGCCGACTTGAATTTATATGTCTTGGCAAAGTAGTGCTGCATTCGCTTGTCGTCTGCGCCCAGCCATGGCTCATAGGCCTGGTTCGGCCGCTCCCGCCCTCTCCACGGCAGCGGTCCGCGGATGACCTCCGAATTACCGAATGAGTCGTAAGCCAGCACGCCCTTAAATGGCCCGCAGCGCAGGATCAGCTCCGCGTTCTTGGCCGTTGGCAGGGGCTCCCCCGTCTTGTGATGTATGTCCAGCTCAGTCAGCCAGGCGTCCGGATCGATCTCTTCGTCCATAAAGTCATCATCGAAGTCCTTCCGCAGCTCCGACAGCTTGGCCCTTTTCACTGCAGGGTCGTTTGCTGCAAGCTCGAGCATGGCCAGATGGCTTGGCCGCTTGGTGCTTGGCGTGTGGTCCTTCACGTCCTCATCGAGCTCTCCGAATTTGTGGATCCGGATCAGGTCGAAGATATTATGGCAGTGCCCGTCGTTGGCCGGGTCGCTTTGGTGCTCGCTGTACGCCCATTGGTCGTCATAGATCCGCATCCCGCCGACCGAGGAGCCGCCGGTGTATGTCCAGCGGTCCTCATGCGTGGTGGGCTCGTATACATCGACGAGGAACTTCTCAATCCCCTCCGCCATCCCGTACACCTGGCAGAAGGCGCCGATCACGCCCGGCTTCTCTGTCGGATCCCCGAGCTTCCCGCGCATCGTCTCGAGGTGCTTCAGGTCGTCAGCATGCCGTGGCCACTGCAGCGGGTCCCGCCAATCAGAATACTGCTCCAAGACGCCGTCAACGCTTATAGGCTCGCCGTCCACTTCCACCAGCTCCGGATCCGCGTCACGGGAGCAGCTGGGCAGGTACATCAGCCGGTGCACATCGAAGGTCGTGCGGTCGAAGTACGGCAGGCCGATCTGGGCCGCGATCCACCGGCTGACGGCCGCATGCTCATCCGGAGCCATGGCCCGGTCCACTGGAGCGACCACCCGATACTTCGGCCGTGCCGGTCGGCTGCCGTGCGTGGAGTAGATCACATAGGCATTTCCCCCGAGAACCAGGTCAGCGCTGAAGAGGAAATCCTCATCAGCGCTGTCCGCGTCCAGGGTGATCAGCCAGCGGCTCTCCACATTCTCCTTCTTGCGCCGTCCACCTTTGACCAGGCCGCCGACGAATGCTTTCCCGTCCTTGATCTTGCCCTTTTCAGCGGTCGACATGCGATCGTATTCGGCCATCGTCTCACCGGTTCGGCGGGGCTTGCGTAGCCGCTCGACAAACTCTTCCCAAGTGAGGTATTCCGGCTTCCAGTTGGTATCCGATTTATTTTTTCCGAAGCTTATGTCAAGCATGGCGTTCAGCCCTTCCATAATACCTAGTACAAAAAAATGTGATATAACATTTTTTGTATATTTTTCTATCTTAAGGATAATTCTTAATTACGTAAGTAACACAATTAAAAACAGCGAGGAGTTTAAAAATGAACAATTTGCAAGTGACATTAACAGAGAGTACAATTGAGAAATTTCTAAGATCTCGGTTAGAGGGAATAACTTTCGAAAACCAAGAAAAAGAGCTTCGTAATGAAAATGGGGTAAAAATTGTAGCAAACGTTCATGTAAGAAAAGTTGAGTTCAATGATTTTGTTTTAACAGCACCAGACGTTTTTTCGATCAATAAAATCTTGGTAGAGTTTGAAAAACTTAATGTTGTCGTCAGTGTGGACATTAAGCACTACAAGAATGAGAATGTGATTGTTACACCCGATATCCCCGAAGTCAGAGTTGGACCAGTTGTAATTACTCCAAGAAGGGAAGTCCCTGACATTGTTTTGTGGAGAATCGATATCTTCGGTGAAAACCCTGATGTTCAATTAACTATGGGTTTAGAAAATATTCTTAAACCGGAATTTTCAACCAGCTTCAAATTTAACACTAATGACTTCAAAGTAACGTTATCCTTAGCTGATTTTCAGGTTCACAATTTTGTTATTCCTGATAGCATAGGTGATGAGCTAAAAAAACAAGTAATTGAAGAAATCACAAATAAAATCAAAGAGAAAATCGACAATAAATTTTTAGATGAGATAATGGATATCTTGGAAAAAGGGGTTAAATTATTCCCTGTTCCAGATTTCAGCGGTTTGATCAATCAGGCGTTAAAGAGTAAAGAATTTGAAGATTTCGTAAAAAATCAAGTTAACTCGAAATTAGGGGATTATGTTTTATATGTCCCAGCCAACTTTAAACTTGGTCCCAATGAATCTCCGATTGAACTAAGCATTGAAAGCCCCGTTGTGAGTATTAATGATCATCAAGTTACTATAAGCGTAAACGTTAACGAACTTTAGAAGGTGTCTGCTTTTGCCCTTGGATTAGGACAAAAGCAGACTCTTTACAATCTGATTTCCATGCTACATTAATACTTGCTTCGGGAACGAGAACCGTGACCAATCGCCGTACAACTCTCGCACCCTTTTCGCGCCCAATTTCCCAATTTCCCAATTTCCGACTTACTCATAACTGGCTGTGTAGCGGCACGCTCATAATCCCAGCCCAGCTGCTTCACCCTTACCCGAAAAGTGTGATAGGCTATGCCATTCATCTCGGCCAGGGCAATAAACTCCGACGGATACACCTGCATGCATTTTGAGGCTCTGAGCGCATGCTCTTTGACTTCCTGAGGGCTTTCCAGAGGCTTTGTGGCGGCATCTTCCTCGCTCCATCCCCGACGTATGCGAGACATAAACGATTGGTAGGAGATGCCGTTATCCTCCGCCACGTAACGCCACCTTTTCCGATCCGTCAGTTTCCTGACCGGCACCGTCATGGCCTTCTCTTTTTTCCACCCAAGCTCACGGACTCTGCGATCCAAAATGATTGGCGATATACCATTAAGCTCCGCCTCTTCGTATTCCTCAGGAGTGATGTAAAAATAATGACTCATCTCGTTTTCCTCCCTTGAACGATGGGATATAGAGAAGGTATACCTCCCCGATCAACTGGCCGGCCTCGTCATATATAAACTCCCAGGGGATCTCATGAAAGTATGGGTCGAGCTTCCGTTCGGGCTCCCTCATATCAATCAGTCCTTTTTATAAAAGTCCGTCTCGAACGCATCGGCTCGGAGCGGCAGCCCCGGCGCCCAGCTGATCGGGCGGCCCATAATATCAACGATTTCCGGCAAACTATCCCACCCGCGGGGCTCATCGATCACCACTTCGTCATGAACGTGGAGTCGGATCCGGAAGCCGGCAGCGTCGAGCCGCATCATGCTCACCGCCAGGCAGTCCCGTGAGATCGCCTGGACGATGTTCTCGACGAACTTGGGGCCGTAGGAGCTGATCCGTGCCCAGCGCTTTTTCTCATCGATACCCTCATACGTGATCTGCATCTTGTCGAATTTCCCAGGCTTGATTTGTGGATTCACGTAGGCCAGCCGGCGGCCGGACGGCAGCTCGATGAAGAGGTACCCTGACTCGTAGATGAAGCGGATCCCGTGGTGCAGGTTCACAGTGCGCTGCTCTTCAACAGCCTTCAGCGCCGCCTTGTCCACGTCCCACCAAAGCTTTGTGATATTCGGATTCGCATCCCGCCAAGCCTTAACCAGGTCGGGGAGCTCATCCGCATTAAGACCCATCTTGAGAGCCCCCATCGCTTCCAGGGCACCGACGCTCCCGCCGTAACCGAGCGCCAGCTCAGCCACCTTGCCCTTCTGTCGTTCGGAGCTCGTCTTGCCGATCGATTCGATCGGGATCTTAAACATCTGAGCCGCCGAGGCCTCATATATCTTGCCGTGTGTCTCGAACACGTCCAGCCGCCACTGCTCACCCGCGAGCCAGGCGATCACCCGGGCCTCAATGGCCGAGAAATCGGAAACGATGAAGCGGCAGCCGTCCGAAGGGATGAATGTTGTTCGGATCAGCTGAGAGAGAACAAACGGCGGTGCGCCGAAAAGCATTTCCAGCAGCTCATACTCGCCTTCGCGCAGGAGCTCCCGCGCCAGATCCAAGTCTTTCAGCTTGTTCTGAGGCAGGTTCTGCACCTGGATTATGCGGCCCGCCCAGCGCCAGGTGCGATTGGCTCCGCAGAACTGCAGCAGCCCCCTCGCCCACTGGTCGCTGCAGATCGCCCGGCCCATGGCCTCGTACTTCTTCACGCTCGTCTTGGCCATCTCTTGGCGAAGCTCCAAGGCCCGCCGGGTGTCATCGTCTGGCGCCTGGTCGAGCAGAATGGGGATGCTCTCTTTCGTCAGCCCGTCCTCCACCGTTAGCCCCCGCTCCTGCAGCCAACCGGTCAACTGGGCGACGCTGTTGGGATTGTCCAGCCCTGTGAGCTCCCGCGCCTCCACCACCAGCCGCTCGGTATACAGCGCATCGCAAGCTAACGCATGCCGTACAAGCTCCGGATCCAGCCGGACGCCATTGTCGTTTATCCGTTGGTCGAGCGCCCATAGCGCCCATTCACTCTCCGGCACCGGGTAGGCTGCCAGCTTCTTGCGCAGGTCCCGCTCCGTAACGACGTCCTGCCGGCAGTACTCCTTATAACGCTCCCACTTCTCTGGGTCATGGTGCGGGAGGTTACGTGTCCGGCCGCCGTTCGCCTTGGTCGGCTTGCAGGGGGTCGAGAAGAACTTGATAAGTGCCTTGCCGGCGGTGTCTTTCTGCTCGCCTAGCTTCAACACCTTGGCCACATCTCCGAGAGTCCCGGGGAGTCCCAGGGTCAGCGCGTGGACGGCGGTGCAGCGCCAGGCCGCCGGCGGCATTGGCTGTCCAAAGTGCCTGGCCAACGTCGTCCGTTCAAAGTTCGCATTGTATGCCGTCTTGATCACCTGGTCATCAGCAAGCGCTTTGAGCACGTCGGCCGGGATTTCCTCGAAGTCCGTAAGGTCGATCACCTGGACCGGATCGTCATCGAAAGCAAACCCGAACAGCAGGATCTCGAAGTCTGGAGCCTCAACGTACCGGTACACCCCGCTCTTCTTGAGATCGACAGAAGAATAGGTCTCAAGGTCGATCTGCAGGACTGTCATGGGTCAATTCCTCCGATTTTTGAGATAAAGAAAGAGGACCCCCTAAAGAATCCTCTTCCGTTGTGGTTAATTCAGAAAATCTTCCTCACTGATATCCACTACATCGTCACCAAAATCGTCGGCTGCAGAGCTGCGGCCGCCCAGGTAATCTCCATCATGCAGCTTCTGCAGATTGTTCAAACCTGCGGCCACCCCTCGGTTCCCTTTGGCATCGAAGGTATAGAAATTCAGGCTCACGCGACCATAGCAGCCCGAGTACACTTCGGTGCTGTCCAAGATCTCGTTACGGTCACGATCAACGATGCCAGGCTTCTGCTTGCTGGAGCAATTGAGGAAATAGTGGCCGGCATACTCCGGGTACATTTCGGTATCCTTCTCCGCATCCCCGTCGCGCAGGGGCTTTTTGAGATTCGGAGGGATCTTCCCACCCCATTTGCTCTTGCCCGCTTCAATTGCAGCATTAGTGGCTGCCTGGATCTTTTTCAGCGTATCCTTGTCGCTTTTAGGGATCAGTAGAGTGACGGAGTATTTCGGATCCTGGCCGTCTTCCATCGCCTGCGGTTTGAAAACATGTACATAAGAGAAACGGACTTTGCCGGTAATAACTTTCGTGTCCTTGTTAGTGGTCGTCATATTGATCCTGTCTCCTTTTATGTTAATCTGCGAAATCGGCTGCAGCTGAGGCCCCGGATGATAGCTCGACACGCTTGTCCTCTTCTGGAACGAGCGCCGGCTTACCAGCGGGCTTGATGATCAGATCCGACAGCAGCTCTTTGAATTTTTTCTTGCCTACGGCTTTCTCGAGATCCGAAATACCGAGCAGTTCCTTCGGCTTGTAGATCAATTCAGGTGCGTACCCCTCGAGCAGAAGCACATCTGCGGCCACCAGCTCGTCCGTTATTTTACGATTGCTCCGGCCTTCAACTACTTTCCAGCCAGCGTATTTCACACCGTGATCCCGCGCCTGCTTCAAAGCATAAGCGGCAATGTCTGATGCCCAGGCTTTCAAATCGTCCACGCTTTTGAGAATCTCGGCGATCTCCTCGTTGGTCAGAAGAGGCGGATCCGCAAACTCAAACCTGGCCAGCGCAAGATTTGCTCTAGCCCGCGCTCTGCAGCTTGCACGTGCCCGGCAGAATCGGCAGTGCTCACCGGGGACGTACTCTCCCTCTCCGGCCTCGGCCATCAACGCCTTAGGCTTAACGTCCTCCTCTGCCCACTGCAGAAGCTTCTCGACGCTAAGCTCGTCCGTCGAAATACTGTCCAGTCGGGGCTGTACGATCGTCATGCGAACCGTATCGAATTCGTACAGGAAGTGGAGCAGGTTGTAAGCTCCAAGCGCATAAAGCCTCATCTGAGGATTTCCCTCTGCCGATACTGGAACACCCTTGCCGAACTTGAGGTCGATTACCTCGGCAACTCCGTCGGATACTATTACCACGTCCCCCGTACCGAAGCCGTCGGGGACCCAGTTACTAAAGTCCAACTTTTGCTCGAGCAAGACGGCCGGGTCAGCGCACCGCGCCCTGGCTTCGTTGATCTTCTCGATGACGATATCGACGTAAACCTGCACAAAGTCGTCCATGCTCTGAGAGTAGTACTTCTCGGTGTCTTTGAAGTCCTGGAGCTTTTGCTGATAAGTTTCTTCATCAATCAACTTGAGGAACCGAGCAAGATGCAGCTCTGATAACTCATGAGCTGCAGTCCCCTCGTCCGCAAAGCTGGAGGAAGATTCCTCGAAGGAATCCTCCAGAGCCGCGCTCGGGGTGCAGGAGAGCCACCGCTTTGAGCCTGAGGCGGAAAGGCGCGCATGCGCCCTCGCCGCGTGTCCAGCTGTACTCATAACGCCACCAGTTCGTTGTAGAATGCCGATCTCTGGTCTTCCGGTACCGAGCTGACTGCTTTTGCGTCGAACTTGGCCAGGAGCGCCTTCACCTTCTCCTGCTTACCGCTCTTTGCAACCTCTGCCGCTTTGGCCCGCAACTCCTCGACCGTGACCTCTGTTTGCTCCTCGGATTGAGAGGGCGCTGATACGGCAGCCTTCTCCTGAGGTGTAGGGCTTGTCCGCTGCTTAGAGGATGCAGTCTCCTGCACCCCTGCCCCGATCTCTTGCTTGTGAGCCTCAAGCCCATTCTCGATCAGCTCAGCGACGCAGTTTCCGCTGGCCGACAACGTCCGCAGAGCGTCGGCCAGATTATTTAATGCACCGGCAAGCTCCGGCGCTTTAATGGTGATCTCCATAGGAATCCTCCTGTACGAATAGATAATGGCGTGCTATAATGGAGCCCTAAATAGTTTTACTTATTCGGCCCTGCGGCTCCTACCCCGCCAGGGCCTATTTCGTTCCATAGCCTCTCTGCCATTAACCGGTACTGCTGACGGTAAAGACTCCGTAGCTTCTCTGATTTAGCAGTTTCATACAAGCGCTGCAGATTACTGCATGTAAAAATCCGTTGTCTTTTGCTCACTCTCTCACCACCCTCCCTTAAAGACTGTGATATTCTAGCCAAGACTAACTGGAATCCTGTGGTGCTCGGCAAAGGCCAACATTATGAGAAATTCATCCTCAGTAGGAATCAGATCCAAGCGAGCTGCTGCCGCTCTTTTGCCTTTTTCGGTAAGCCACGCATTCCCCACACCATCGATAACAATGAGTCCTTTTTCAACCATTTCCTTAGCAAGACGTACAACGGTTTCCTGATCCATGTGCTGTTTCACCTCCCTTCGAGCAAAGACTAGATCAGGCCCCCTTGGCTTTTTTTCGAAGAGAAATCCACTGTAGGAAGTCCGTCTTGTCTACTCTTTTAGAGGCTCCGATCTCAAAGTTAGGTATGCCCCCAGCACTTGGATCAAGTTGGAACATCTCATACACCCTACGCCTTGAAATCTGAAGGTATGATGCTATATGCTGTGCTGTCAAAATATCAGGTAACTCTCCAATCGTCTTGTGAGAATCCATCTAGCAGCTCCTTTCCAAGGTTGAGAGCCCTTACTCCGCTTCCGAAATCGTGAGCTCTAAATCTAAAGCGCCACAGGCTTTAATTAGTGTTGTCTCATTCCATCTTTTCTTGCCTGCTAGTAGCTCATGGATGTATTGCGGAGCGTACCCTGTCATACGTGCAAGATCCGACGGATTGAGCTCCTTTTTTTTAAGCTGCTGTTTAATTGCTTCTGAGATGTTAGCCACATTGATTCACCTCCTTGATTAGACTTTAATCTATTTGATTAATATTTTCAAGCTATTTTTTAATCTATTTAATTAAAATCGTTTTATCACCATTCAAATAGATTAGAATATAAGCCTTTAATTGAGTTTTAATCCTATTTGATTGTTGTATTTTAAGCCTACAGCTGATATGATATGGTCATCAAATAGTTGAAAGGTTGAAGTTATGATGGAAAAAACACACCGGATACGCGAGATACGGAGGGAAAAGGATTTAAGCGGAACTGTCGTTGCAGAAAAACTGGGAATCTCTCCGCAGTATTACTACGACATAGAACGGGGCAAAAAGACTCTCAGCGCGGAAAACGCAACGAAGCTTGCGGAGATTTTCGGTGTGTCCACTGACTACCTTTTAGGCCTTACTAATACTTCAAACGGTAGAGCTCTAAGCTCTATTGTCCGCGGCACAAATGAAACACTTCATAGGGAAGAAGACGTCGAATATAAATTTAAGCCAAAAGAAGAGCGCGATATTGCAAAGGACCTTGAACGTATGCTCAGCGCATTAGAAAGTGAAGAAGCGTTGGCTTTTCATGGGGAACCAATCGATGAGGAAAGTAAGGAGCTTCTTCGGATCTCCCTGGAGAATTCGATGCGACTGGCCAAGCAAATAGCTAAACAAAAATTCACCCCAAAAAAACACAGGAAAGAAGAGCAGTAAATATTTTCAGGGGGATTGAAGTTGATGCGAACAGCTAAAGGCGCTGCCTTACACCTAATGAAGAAATACGGGACCAATGACCCCTATGAGATCGCCTCGCATAAAAACATCTCCGTAATTTTCGAACACCTCGGCAGTATCCTTGGGTTTTTCAGTACATACAAGCGTATCAATTTTATACACATAAACAGCAATTCTAATGAGGCGGAGCAAAGATTCACTTGTGCTCACGAGCTTGGGCATTTCATTCTACACCCCAAAGTGAATACACCCTTCCTCCGTAAAAACACCCTTCTATCGATCGATCGAATCGAGAGGGAGGCGAACGAATTCGCCGTTGAGCTACTTATACCGGACGAGCTTATTGCATCGGGCACAAGCATCTACACTGCTGCAGCTACCTGCGGAGTCCCACACGAGCTAGCACATTTGAAGCGTATTGCAAATCGAGTAGCGATTTGGGATAGCTTTTCTTAGTGCTGAGGATCTGTCAGATCGAATTTACAATTTTATGAAGGGGAGTTTCTTGTGAAGGGGTATTTTCGAAAGCGTGGAGAGAAATGGTCTTTTTCAGTTGATCTCGGACCAGATCCAGCTACAGGAAAACGGCGCCAAAAGACTGTATCGGGATTCAAAACCAAAAAAGAAGCTGAACGTGCATGCGCAGAGTTGATCGCCGCTATCGAAGGCGGTACTTATAGTAATAATCCCAAACAGAACCTGGAGACCTATCTCACTGAGTGGCTGCAGTCCAAGGCTATCACTTTGAAGAAGAACACCTTTGCCAGCTATACCAACATCGTGACCCACCACCTGATCCCAGCTTTCGGCAAGATCGAGCTGACCAAACTCACACCGGCACATATATCCAAATTCCATGCCGAGCTACTAAATGATAAAGGACTCAAAGAGGGAACAGTCCGGGACATTCACAAGGTGCTCACCACCGCGCTGAACCAGGCGGTAAAATGGGGAATGCTGCAGAAGAATGTTGCATCGCTTGTTGAAAAGCCGCGGCCAAGGGCCAAGGAATTGAGCGTTTGGAATGAGGAAGAAGCCAAGCGGTTTATTAAGACAGCCGTAAAGAGTCGAAGCTATATTGCTTTCCTGCTCGCCATCTCTACCGGCATGCGTCAAGGAGAGATCCTCGGTCTGCGTTGGAAAGACGTAGACCTGGTAGGCAAGACGATCTATGTCTCCCAGACCCTGAGTCATGACGGTAAGGAACTCACGGCCGGTGCAAAGACGAAGTCCGGCAGTCGCAAGATCAGCATTGACGATACTCTCGCTAACGAGTTGAAGAAACAGAAATCAAGGGTCTCTCGTGAGAAGATGCAGACAGAGCCAGGTAAATACACTGACTTGGATCTTGTCGTACCAACTTCAAAAGGGACTCCCGTCACGCCTCGTAACCTCTCACGCTCCTTCTATGCTCTGATGGAAGATGCAAAGGTTCCGACCATTACCTTCCACGATATGCGTCATACGCACGCCACCCTCCTGCTGTCCCAAGGAATTCATCCTAAAGTTGTTGCTGAGAGACTCGGACATGCAGACATGAGGACAACCTTGGAAATTTACTCGCATGTACTACCCGATATTCAAAAAGATGCTGCAACTAAATTCGGCGCAATGTTTTACGCTGACTGATGCTGATCTCAACTGCTTTCAATTTAGAGTTAACAAAAAATACATTTTATAAAAGGAGAGCCCAATGATTTCTTTACGATACTTTTTACTTATACTAATCGTTGTCCTCGGTTTTGTTGTATATTTTTATTTCCATCCCTCGAACGAATCACAAACAGATATACTAAAAACACTAATAAGTACACTATTGGGAGGACTTCTTTCTGTCTTTGTAACTTTCCGAGTGAACTCTTATAATGCAAAACAAAAAACGGCACTAGAAAGAAAAAAAGACGTTTATATTCCCATTGAAACTGAACTTAAAAAAGTGCTAAAAGAAAACGAAAAAATTTCGTTTTGGAACAGTTTGAATAAAAAATTCGAATTCCCTGTCGTTAATGATTTATTAGAACAATCATATATTTTTCTACCGAAAAAATTAAAAAATGACTTACTGGAAATAAAGGAATTGGTAGACGAACTTAAAACAATAAATCACTACAGTATTGCTGAAAACATTATTCTGAACAACTTCGAAACTGCACTTAAGGATTGCTACGGAGATGAAGTTTTTTTGACACATGTAGATCCCGAGGCGGGTTTTATCTATGAAAATTTTCCTGAGCCCTATCTTATTCTAAGACATGATATGGGAACCCGTAAGAACATTGATCTTCTAGCCGAAAATGATCATGAAAGTATTGACTTTTATGAGAGCCTCTTA
Source organism: Paenibacillus caseinilyticus (assembly GCF_027533645.1). Lineage (GTDB taxonomy): Bacteria > Bacillota > Bacilli > Paenibacillales > NBRC-103111 > Paenibacillus_G > Paenibacillus_G caseinilyticus. The sequence goes on along the minus strand of NZ_JAQAGY010000002.1, from coordinate 536,809 downwards.
GGTAACTATAAAGAACCACTTAAAATAGAATTGCCCGATGATAATACAGAAAGGACTCTAGACGTTGGTGAATATATTGCTTACTTTTATCCTGTGTCCAATAAAATTAGGGAACATGAAAAAATTAAACAAAAAAGGGACATCTACCTCGAAATTATAGGTAAGATAAAAAACGCCCTGAAACAGCTTGAAGTAATCTTTACTTACATAAATAAAAACTATGAACGAGACAAATATTGACTCCTGAAATTGACCACATTTTGACCACGCACTTCCGAAATTTGTAGTATATTATCATTGAAGATGTTACAACCACATATACTGTAAATACCGTAACACCGCACTAAAACGGGCTATTCTGCAGGATGTTACTGACACGCCAAATACCCTGCTCATTTTTGACAGGGTGGGGGTCACTGGTTCGAGCCCAGTACAGGTCATAAGAGAAAGTCCTTGCCCAGCAAGGGTTTTTTTGTTTTCTAGTGAATGATTGCAGGAACTAATGATTAATTTGGCGACAACTTGGCGACATCCTTTAATTGTATTCATTCATTCTCTCACCTAAAACAGCATCTCCTCAAACTTCTTTCACTAGTGGATGAGTTGTGCAAGACGATGGCTAAAAGGAAAAGAACAACAAAGAAAGCCTGGCATCGCTGCCAGGCCCTGTTCGTTTCGTTATTATTTCTTTTCCCTTCCAGGCTTTTCATGCAGGATCGAGCGCAGCTCCTTGATCTCCTCTTCGGACATGGGCTGTTCTTCAATGAACTGAACGAGCATGGACTTCAAGGTTCCTCCATAGATCCGTTTCAGAAACGAATGCGCCTCAGCGAGCTGGCATTCACTCTGTGAGTAGAGCGGAAAAAAGGTATACACCTTTTGATTCTGATGGACACCCACCACCTCTTTTTTAACCAGACGGTCCAGCAGTGTACGGGTCGTTTTCGGCTTCCAATCCGTTTTTTCCTGCAGGGCGGCAATGACCTCGTTTGCCGTTTGCGGAGCTTTTTCCCACAGCACGTTCATGACTTCCCATTCTGCTTCGGAGATACTGGGTACTTTGTTGGACATTCGGATCCCCCTACCGATTCTACTCTAGATAAAAAGGCTGCAGCAGCCTGCAGGTACTGTCAACCCAAACTGGCGATAGCTTAGAATATCCCTTTATCCCTCAATATGGACAAGGCAATGTCTGCTGCTGTACTTCCGTTCGCCTGATCTTCCCTTTGAATATTGGCTGCAAAGATATGGACATTCCCTCTGCTCTCCACATAACCTACAAACCATCCGCTGGTATTCTTGTTATTTACCGTCCCCGTACCTGTCTTGCCATAGAGATAGGCACCGTTTTTTTCCTCTAACCGGATCGCAGCTTTAACCGTATGTATGTTTTCTTCTTTAAAGCCAAACTGGTTCTGGTAGAAGGCTTTGAGGAGCTGCACCTGCTCTATCGGTGAGATTTTTAACGAAGACTCCAGCCAGTAGTGTCCCACCCCGCCTGACAGGTTGGTATTTCCATATCCAATGTCCTTCATATAAGCCTGCAATCGCTTCAAACCTACTCTACTGTCCAATTCCTGGTAATACCAGCTGACGGAGCCCGCCATCGCTGTAAACAAATTCTGATCCTTATTCCATTCTGTATAAGGGTACTGATCGCCATTCCATGGAATCGAGGATTGATCACTCTCTATGATGCCGGATTCCAAACCAAACAAGGAGCTGTAGATTTTATAGGTGGAATCCGGAGAGATTCTCCGCTTGCTCTTCTGTTCATTGTAGATTCGGTATTCGTCCGCCTGCGTATCGTATAATACAAAGCTTCCATCATACCCGCCGAAATACACGCTCAAATCCTCGTACACAGCCCTGTCGGTTTCAAAGACGTAACGGCTGTCATCTTCACGGGCCATCACAGCAGCAGCCTGAATTTGACTTGCAACCAGAACGCCAGCCAGCAGGAAAATAAAGAAACTCTTCCGCTGCAGCTGTTTTGACTCGTTCTTATAGGAGGCGATCTTCTCAATCCGTCTTTTAATCTGCTCACTGGATCCGGCAAATGTGCTTGCCCAAATGCCATACACCGGCCGCGATACCCGGCTGGCTGCAGTAATGATCGTATTTCCATATTCGGCGATGCATGACTCGTCCAACGATTGCAGCACTGCGGTATCGCAGGCTATCTCGCGATCCAGCCGCATGTGCCGGAAAGCGGTCCACACCAGAGGATTGAACCAATACAGCAGCTGAAAAGCGATGATCAGCACATTGGTCAGATGATCTTTATTTTTATAATGACTCAGCTCGTGAAGGATCATGTATCTGCATTCCTCCGGTGAGAGCCGCTCGTAAAAGCACTGGGGAAAGACGATATAGGTCTTAAACACACCGAACATCATTGGAGATTGAATGTACGGCGATTCCACTGCGCTTACCGTACCCGTTATCTTTAGGCTCTGTTTGCAGTATTCGAACAAGCGTGAAAATCCCCCGTGCTCCAACGGGGTAAACGAGCGCTTCATGCACCGGAGCTGCACCCAGGCGCGCAGGTTCAAAAGAGCAAACACCAGCATTCCTGAAACCCACAAACCAGCTGTAAGGTTGTTCAGAAGCATCGGTGTGGATTGATTCACAGAAACCGTAAAATCCTGCAGCCAGTTCGCATCCCCGGCCGATTCGACGCCCACTGCGTTTGTCGACGAATCTGCGGATGGATGCAGAGCACGTTCGAATACGGCTAGATGGCCTTCATATTGAAAAACGTCATCGGGCAGCATAGGCAGCGTTAACGCGAGCATCAACAAAAACCACAGGTTATAGTGCCACTTGGCGGTGAGCTGGTTTCGAAATATTTTTTTTATCAGCAGCAGGGCAGCCGCCGTACACGATGACAGAATCAAGCCTAATGCAAACTGAATAAAGAACACGCCCAACAATCCCCCCTATCAAGCCTTCACGTACGCCTCTTAGCATATCACAAGTCTATCGCTGCGGCCCATCATAACGAATTCATGTACTCGCCCCCTTACTTCGCCTCCCCACCTGCGGGCTGGAGCAGTGAGTCGAGTGCGATCTTCGCGGCCTTGGCGATCAGGGCATTGTCAAAGGAAGCGTCCTGCACATCCCGCGTCGACTGTACCGCTATAACGATAGGATCATCGTTCGGCGGCCAAATTACAGCGATATCGTTGCGCGTTCCATAGCTTCCGGCGCCGGTCTTATCCCCGACGACCCAGCCCTCGGGCACTGCGGCGCGAATCAGTGCGTCTCCTGTAGTGTTTCTCCGCAGCCAATCGACCAGTATTGTACGCTTGTCGGCCGGAAGCAGATCTGACACTGCAAGAGCTTTGAGCGTGGTGGCAAGAGCTCTGGGCGTGCTGGTATCCCGGATATCACCAGGAACGGCTTCGTTCAGCTCGGTTTCGTAGCGGTCCGCGCGAATCACGTTATCGCCAACCTTCTCCTTCAATATGGCTTCAAAACCGTCCGGTCCTCCCAGCTGCTTGAACAGCAAATTTCCAGCCGTATTATCGCTGTATCGCACGGCTGCATCTGCAATTTCCCGCAGAGTCATTCCCGTATCGACGTGCTTCTCGGTTACCGGCGAGAAGGTGACAAGCTCCTCCTTGGTATACGTAATGGTTTGGTCGAGCTTCTCGATCGAGCTCTTCAGCAGCACGGCACCAGCGGCCAATGCCTTGAATGTGGAGGTATAAGGAAAACGCTCATCTGGCCGATATTCAATCGTCCGCCCCGTTCCCGTATCGATGGCATACACACCGAGCCTAGCTTTATACTCGCCCTCCAGCTGGGCGAATGGAGGGCTCGCAGCTGCCAGGTCGCGGGTAACCGCTGCTGCCGTTGAAGGGGCCGCAGCTGGCTCGGCGGTTTTCATGCAGCCTGTCAGCAGCATCAGCAAGAGAGAGAACAGCAGCATCGTGAGTCTGTTTGCCCTTAAATGAACCTTGGTATTATATGTTTTTATCATTAGATCCGACCTCATCTCATCCTCATTTCGGGTGCAGCTTACTAAACAGCAGCCAGCCTGCTCTATCCGCCAAATAACCTTCGCTCCTCCCTTTGCACCATATTGATTACACCCGTAATACAATATTACGTATGTAGTCTACAATTGTCAAAACTCCCCTTCCTGATATTTTGATGACAGCAGGCTGATGCCTCCTGCCGGCAGGTGCACATATAGCAAGAAATTCCCCAAAAAGTGAAGCCAACCTCTGCAGCTTATTCTATTACTTTTTTGGGTAGTCCCGGTTATCCACAGTTCAATGCTGCACATAATATTTCCTATACAACAAGAAAAGCTCTAAGCGAGTAATCGCCAGAGCCTTTTATAGTAAATATTTTACTTTTCACGCATAAAGAAGGATACGTTAAGTGAACTGAAAATGTACGATAATCGTAGGCGGCGGTGCGGGAGGAGATGGAGTCGCCCCTGTATAGTGGCTCGACGCACCGGGTGTTCCGTGTGAGTGGGGAAGAAACAGAGGGGGCGGATAGCGTGGAACCATCGCATAGTCAGGAAACCAAGGATGTACGTACGATTGACACACTTTTTCACAACCTTTCCCCTATCTGATATTGCGAGAAGATCTATAGATATGGTAAATATGCATGTGCCATATAAGTTGCTTGTCTCGTCATCCGTTTTCCGATCCGTCCCCGATAAAAAATGGTATGGAACAGTCTTCCTCATCCGTCGTATAATTTTCGTTATATACGACAAGGAGGCAAAACATATGTGGGCGTTTATGGGCTTGGCCGGAATAGCCGGCTGTATTGTAATGTCCGAATCCCAAACCAGAACAGATGCAGATCAAGTAATTCCCCCGCATCCCCCCTGAACCGGGGCCAAAGTATACCCTCCCTGTTTGATTAAACCGCCAAGCAGAATGGTAAATACCTTTATCGCTTCCAGAGTTGCCTTGTACCAACAAAGTTAGAGAAGACCATATAGAGAATCGAAGGAGAGAAAAGCCGATGGATCCAATTTCTGAGGAGCAGCAGCGTTTGAAGGATACAGGCTGGAGAAATGCCAGGCGTGACCGGACGCTGCCCGAGGTATACCGAAGCATGAAAGTCCCCACTAACGGATCGTGGATCAAGAAATTCCTTGCTTTTGTCGGGCCCGGTTACATGGTTGCCGTCGGTTACATGGACCCCGGCAACTGGGCTACGGATATTGCCGGAGGCTCCCTGTTCGGCTACAGCCTGCTGTCCGTCATTCTTCTGTCCAATCTGATGGCGATGCTGCTGCAAGCCCTCTCAGGCAAGCTGGGGATTGTGACAGGGCGTGACTTGGCTCAAGCCTGCCGAGATCATTACAGCAAGCCGGTAGCTATGACGCTATGGCTCCTGTGCGAGCTGGCGATCGCCGCCTGCGACTTGGCCGAGGTCATCGGATCGGCGATTGCCTTGAATCTGTTGTTCGGCATTCCGCTCATGTACGGGGTTATGATTACTGCACTCGATGTGCTCATTGTCCTTCTTCTGCAGAACAAGGGCTTCCGCTATATCGAAACCTTGGTCATTGTGCTCATCGTTACGATCGGGGGTTGTTTTGTTACGGAGATCTTCTTGTCGAAGCCTGATGCCGGGGGCATTCTGCGCGGCTTTGTTCCAAGTGCCGAGATCGTTATGAATCCAACGATGCTGTATATCGCCATAGGCATTCTGGGCGCTACCGTGATGCCGCACAATCTGTATCTTCATTCCTCCATCGTGCAGACGCGGCAGTACGACCAGACGGCACTCGGGAAACGTCAGGCGATCAAATTCGCAACATGGGACTCTTCCATCGCCTTACTCTTCGCGCTGTTCATCAATGCCGCCATCCTGATCATCTCGGCAGCCACCTTCCACCGCGCCGGCTTGACCGAGATTGCCGAGATCGGCGATGCGTACCATATGCTTACGCCGCTGCTCGGAACCACTGTCGGCAGCCTCTTGTTCGGCGTAGCCCTGCTCGCTTCGGGCCAAAACTCAACCTTGACGGGGACGCTCGCCGGCCAGATCGTGATGGAGGGCTTCCTCAATATCCGTCTTGCCCCATGGCTGCGGCGTTTGATTACGCGTCTGATCGCCATCATTCCCGCGGTTATTGTGACGGCGCTCTATGGGGAGAGCGGCACCGCGAAGCTGCTCATACTCAGCCAGGTGATCCTGTCCCTGCAGCTTTCCTTCGCTGTCGTGCCGTTGATTCAATTCACGAGTGACCCGAGAAAGATGGGCGAGTTCGTCAACCGCGCGTGGATGAAGGGGTTCGCCTGGCTGGTAGCCGGACTCATCGTTTGCTTGAACGTCTATTTGCTTTATCGTACCTTTGGGGGCTAATTCTGGCGTTTAACTTGCAGACCGCATGCTCCCCCAAATCCCAAATCTAACGGCCTTATTGGCCATCCATGGTTATACCCTTCTTACTGGCCTTACGAATAGAAGATTCGGATACCCTTCACCACCGAATTTCTACTCGTAAGGCCAGACGCATTCCTGCGGCGTCTTATCCAATAAAAAGGAGTGGAACTCAGTCTCCCCCAGCTGGTGCATGGCGCTCCGGTCCCGGTAGGAGATCCGGCAGCAGAGCCGGGGCTCAAGCCACCGGGTCCCTCTCTCCTCATGCGTAAGCAGCCCTTCGGCCAGTCTCAATAAGATGCTTCGGTCTTCCTCCGTCAGTCCCCTCGCTACCGAACCTACGGGTTTGTTCTTTACGGTGCGGAACTGAAGGCCGATGACCAGCGCGAAAGGATCTTCCCGGTAACCGAGTATCACCGTATCTACTGTGCGGCGATGCTTGATCTCGACCCACTCGCCGCCCCTGTGTCCAGGGAGGTACAGGGAGTCTTTGCGCTTCGCTACGATGCCTTCCAGCCCTTGAGCCGCGGTGAGCTCAAATAACCGCCGGCCCTGCTCCTCGATGTATATCGTAGGTGTCAGAATGCCGCCATCCCGGAGCAGCTCCCCAAGCCTTGCTTTCCGGTTCGTGAGAGGCTCGCCCAGATGCGGGCGGTCCGTATAGAGCAGGTCGAACGCCGCAAACAGGACCGGATGCGTGATCTGCGCGGTACGGATCTTGGCGGATTGACGAATCCGCAGGCGGTATGCCCAGTCGTCGAAGACGGGCCTCCCGCCGCGCAGAACAATCCCTTCCCCGTCGAGAATGACGGAGGGGGCAGACAGCGCCGAGAGGGCCTCCCTGAGCTCCGGCAGCTGCTCCGTTACCGGCCGGCCGCTTCGGGTATAGATCTCGCAGCGGCCTCCCTGCTTATGAAGCATCAGACGGCCCCCGTCCCACTTCGGCTCGAAGAGGAACGCTTCGTCATCGAACGCCTCGTTCGCAGCCAACGCCCCCATAGGTGCGATCCCGGTAAACAGCATAGCCGCCCTCCCTCTTGTCCAAGCTCCGACAACACCGTGTATCACGTTAGATCAACCAAGGCCGCCGTCCACATGCCGTTATCTGTCACCTAGTCTGCGCACAGCTCGCAGACCACGGCCCGGGACGCCTGAGCAAGCGCCTCCCCGCCCAAGAAGATTTGAAGCCCCCGGCGTCCTCCGCTGATGCTTACGGGATTCAATCCGAGCGCACTTTGGTCCAGATACAGCGGGTAAGCTTTCTTGATCCCCAGCGGAGATACCCCTCCGCGAATATACCCTGTAAGTCCCTGAATGTCTTTGACCGCTACCATCTCGACCTTCTTGTTGCCGCTGACGGCAGCCGTTCTCTTCAGATCGAGCTCCCGATCTCCAGGGATACAGACCAGCAGCACTCCCGTCTTGTCCCCCCTCAGCACCAGTGTTTTGAACAGCTGGCCCGCTGGCAGCCCCACTTTGCCAGCTACCGTTCCCGCGTCCAGCTGATCCTCATCCCATTCGTATTCATGCAGTGTATAAGCGACCCCGAGCTGATCGAGCAGCCGGCACGCATTCGTCTTGGAAGCCACGTACTCTTCTTCTCCTCTCTTGTCTCTCCAAAGCCGGGGAGTTTCATTCCAGCATCTGCCTCTGCAGCCTATCATACCATAGGCCGGCTCACGATTCTCTGCAGGGCCTGCCAGCCTCCGGGTAGTCCGTCATACAATCGCTTATAGTGAGACTGGCAGATGAAGAAAGGGCAGTCGGCCGGTCAGAGGCTGCATCACTGGCCTCTCCGCTCACCGCACAGATTCACTATCGCAAAGAGAAGAAGCCACATTTGGCTTCGTTGTTCGCTGCTGTGCTGGCAAGGAAACAGATGTCGAACCCCGCCTTATAACCCATGATATTCCATATAATCTCATAATTCGACATCAATTCTCCCGTATTTCGATTCATATTTGTCGAAATCGGGTATAGAAAAATAACAAGTCCCTATCTTAACGTCTGAATTTGTCATACCTCACGAATGAGCAGCATACACTTTGTCTATCATTGTCATCATGTGAACAAAAAGGAGACCATCCCTATGTACTACTGTATTGCATGCAAAGAGCTGCATTCGTCCGCGTCCCCCGATCACATGGTTTTTACGACAGGGTTTCATTATATCCATGAAACGCTATACCGCGCAGGCACGTGCTTGAAGCTTCCGAAGCGTATGGAAACACCGGAGCCTGCCAAAGTGCTGCAGTCCACAATGGCTTAGCCCTCCAAACGGGAGCATCCTCCGGTCCATTTCCTGGCTTCTTCCGGAAGATCGCCGGGCGGCCGCGTTCTGCGCTCCCAAGCTTTGGGTTCCGTCTTGGGATGCATGGACCGCAGCCGCTCCAGCGGCGTCCGCTTCTTCTTCGCTTCCAGCAAGGCGCGGAGATGCGCCATAAGCTTCTTCAACCGCTCCCCTTCGTCCGCTGTCCCGGCTGTCTTCAATTCATCATATAGATTGCTCTTCATCCCGCTCCTGCTCCTTACCTGGATTCCATCCTCTACTCCCGGGAGACGAGCTTAAGCACCCTTCCCAGGGACCGGCTGGTATGCCAATATTCCTCCGAGCGCAAAGCTGCGGACCGCCTTCCGCTCCATACAATAGGCCCTGACATAGCTGCCCTGCACCGACAAGATCCGAACCACACGTTTCGTGAATCGCTCGGCTCCATCGGAGTAAATGAGCTCTACCGTGCTTCCCGTATATTTCTGCAGCAGCGTATCCACAGCCATCCCTCCTCCACCGAACAAGAACACCCGTTCGTTTTTCTACTCTTATTATGCCAAACATTCGTTCCCATTTCAAGTGGTGCGTTCGCTTCTTTTTGGTGTAATATTGTAAGAATACGTCCACTATAAAAGAAGCAGGGGGGAACGCCCATGAAAGTCATAATTACTGCGGAGGAAGCTGTCCAAAAGGGGATCTGGCCCCGGCTGCAGAACATGTTCGGCCGGGACGAAGGGGAAGAAATCTGGCCTAAGGAAGAGTTCATCCTGACGGAGGAACAGGCTGTGGAACTGGAACTCATCCCCAAATCGTAGAAGAGCAGCAGAAACAAGGCCTCCTTCGGGAAGGGGGCCTTGTTTCTGTTGTATCAGCCTTTGAGCTCGTATCAGTCTTTTATCTCGTATCAGCCCTTTTACCGCCTCGGCTTGCCCCGGCTGCTCCAATCGGTTGAACCTTCCCTTGGATCCGTGATATTGATGTCTTCATTGCGTACGGTCTGCAGCAGATCGGCAATCGTCCGGTTCAGCAGTTCGCCCTTGTGCCTGGAGAACAGCCTCCGCCGTTCTTTCATCAGGATCTCCAGGATCAGCTTCTTCTGTTGTTTGCTTAGAAGCATATTCCTCCCGCCTTACCTTGTCGACTGGAAGAACTCGATCCACTCCCCGTCCGGGCCGTGGAAGAAGAAGTACCGGGAGCCATTCGGCAGCGTGATGATCTCCTCGTCAATACGCTGCACATCGAGCTTGCCGATCCGCTCGAATTCCTCATCAATATCATCCACCGTAAAGGCCAAATGATGCACCTTGCCTTCTGCCGGAAGCCCCTCGTTATACCCTTGGATGAGCTCCACTTCCGTTTCGCCCTGTTCCCCGAAGCCCAGGAACGCCAGCTTGATTACCCCGTTCGTATGCAGCAGGGTATCCTTGAGCTTCATGCCCACCACTTCTTCATAGAATGCGACGGACGTCTCGATATCCTTAACCATGATTCCGACGTGTTCGATTCTTCTGCGCGCCATTGGAATGCCTCTCCTCTCGTTCTAGCCCATGCTTCAGCGTATTATACCATATTTCCCCTTCTCCGCACCGCTCCCCTCCCGCATCAGCCGGCATTCGCAGCCCCGGTGCAAAGATGGGCGGATGCCCATGGGCGCACGGCTATACAACGCATATAGTGATATACAAGATAAACGGCTCCGCGGTCCTTTCAGGACGTTGCGCGTTTATGAGATATATAAGATACAGGATCGAGCCCCGGCGAGATATAAATTCTTATATATTGAAAAAAGCGGTTCCCAAGGGAATCGCCGGAGAGGATGAGGTTATTCCATGAACCGAAACAGCATACTTCGGGCACTGTCACCTTCGGAATCCGTTGGCGCCGCCCAGCCCCCTGCGCCGTCTCCCCACCCTGCGCAGGACCCCCGGACACTCCAGCAGCTGATGAGCTGTGGTATGGATCCTTACAGCGCCGTCCGGATCGTGGAGACTTGGGAGGCCGGAGAAGTATTCCCGCCTTATCAAAGCGGCTCGGTCTTTCATCTCTGGGGTAGATATCTCGTATAATCTTCTTCAACTGCGCGAATGTCCTCCCTGCAGCAGCTGCCGGATATGCTTCACTCGGGATTCGGCTCTGACGGACCGGTTGGAGCCTGCCTGCACCATCGATGAAGAGGATACGGCCGTGACCCGGATCCGGTCCACCCGGATTTGGCCGCAGGACTGCGTTACAGTCATCTCTACCGGCTGCTGCGCGGAAGGAAGTGCAATGGGGACGACGAAGAGGGGAAAGCTCTCGAATTTTCCCTCATTTCCATAGTAATTCGGAATTTCTCTCTGAACCGCCAGCGCCAGGGAGACCGGGGAGAAATCCACCACATCTCCGGCGAACACGGCCGAAGCGTAGCCGACGTCAATGATCCTCATCGTACCGATGACAGAGGTCCGTACGCTTCCGCTCATTGCGGTTCCTCCGGAGTCAAAGGTTCCATCGGACCGATGATCAGCGATTCTGGCGGTGTGTCGAACACGCTGGAGAGACGAATCAAGCTCGCATCGCCGATCAAAAACAACGAGGCACTCGCCACACCCGTAATCTGAACGCTGCCTACATGCAGCCCCTTGTTGTCGACTTGCAAATTCATGTGCCGCTCTCTCCTCCCAAATCCGCTTTCTTGTTCACAAAATACTGCCTCATGCCCTTGCGGACATCTTCGATGACACGGTCCTGAATCCACTGCTCCTGTTCCTCCGTAAGCACGGGCTGCTGGGGATCCGCGGCGGCCTTCAGATAATGATCAATCCGCGGACCGACCTGGTTCTGCAGATCGCCGATCATGACTTGGTGAAAATCATTGCCGAACTCCACCCCGTATTGACGCTCCAGTTCGTCTAGCTCCGAAGGGCAAGTTTGCAATAAATAGTCGAATATATTTTTTTGAATACGGGAGAAGGACTCGGACCTTGCTGTATTGGTACGGATCGGCTCCCCGTTTGCGGTGGCATCCTCCAGCGAAGAAGCGCCTAGTCCCGCAGGAGACAAGCCAACATTCAGCGTCCCCTCGAGCGTATCCACTTTGAGTTGATCGAAGTTGTATTCGATTTTCTCAATGGTAATGCCTCTCTGTTTCTTCAGCGCCTCGACTTCCTGCGCCATGGATTCCACCCGCCTCTCCAGAGAGCGGATGCGGTCCGTCTGCCAGGTCAGATATTCGTTGAGCTTTCGGAAGTACGATTCGGGAGTCATGAGGTTCATCGGTTATTCCTCCGTTTCACCGGGGTGATGGCAGCGGCACCAGCGGCAGCGGGGATTGTTCTTCGGCGTTGGCCCCTTGTTCAAATCCCGGCGCCGGACCGGTGAATCCGCCGGTGTTGTATAGATTCGCAAGGGAACGGATGGTGCCCGCCGTTCCGATCTGCAGGACGGACGAGTTCGACACGGCCCCCACCTTCAATTGGTGGATCACGATCTGTTGATGGATCACCAGCCCCATGGTTCACAGCACCGCCTTATCTGCCGACGTTATCGTGGAATCGGCCAAGTCCGCATCATATGTATTGGTCGAACTGACCATATTGTATATCCGTATCCCATCACCCGTATTGAACGAGCCAGCTCCGGCGAAGGTCTTCGCCGCGGAGCTCGGTGCAATCTGGATCGAGTCCCCAATATGCACAACGGAGCCTGTACCGACGCTGACAATCTTGATGGCTCCTACTACTGCCGGCATGAGCAACACCCTATCCGTGATTGGATTTGATACAGTATATGATTCGCCGGGTTGAAGTATGTTTTTTGACTCTGTAACCATCTGCGAGCAATCATGCTTTGGGAGCTGGGTTCATATACTTGAAGCAGCGAGGAGGGATACAGCATGGAGGGTCCGAACCCTAATCCGTTCGAGATGAATTGGAAGCAGTTTGAACAATTTTTCGGCGGCAAGCTGCCGTTCGGCGGACACGCCGGCGTACCCGGCAGCGGTGAAGGCATGGCCTGGGTAGAGAATTATGTCAAAGATGTGCTGCGTCAGTCCATGCCGGCTGCGGAAGCCCCGTCCATCAAGCACCACTTTCATTCCGAATTATTTGATACCCACAAGAGCGTGATCGTCAAAGTGCATATTCCCGACCGGGCCCAGGCCCGCCAGCTCCGCCTGATGCTCAGCGCAAGCGAGATTCGGCTGGAGAACCTGCCGGATAACAACAGTCAGACCATCCGCCTCGCTTCGCCTGTCGTGCCGGGCAGCTGCAAGGCGGTATATAGGCACGGCGTACTGCAGCTTCATCTTCGCAAGCAGGCGTCCGATCATCTGTTCCATGAGATTGACATCCGATTCACATGACAGGTCTCGCTCTCCGGCTCACGTCACAAAAAGAAACCGCATAACCGGTTCTCCCATCCGCAGAGGAATGGCCGGTTTGCGGTTCCTGTGCTTGCTTGAGTCTGAGGGCGGACTCTTGAAGCTAGTTATTCGCCGTATTGTTCGAATCCGCAATATCGGGATCCAGCGTATTGGTGAAGCTGACTAAGGTGAACGTGGCGCTGAAGTCGCCGGTATTGCCGCCGCCGGCGCCAGAAGCCGTCTTGGATGTACTCTTCGGCGTAATCTGCAGCACGTCTCCGAAAACCAGCTCCCCGTCGTTGCCTGTGATCTTAATCGGTGCCAGAATGATGGAAGGCATAGGCTTCCTCCTCTTCTTCGTAGTGGTAAAGTATATGCGGATCCTGCCAAAAAACAACCAGATCCCGATCTTCTTGTGGCTTGCGGGCCGTGCCGACGATCCGCCGATAACGAAAAAAGGCTTATCTCGACCGCCAGAATGACGAATACGAGATAAGCCTTATTGATTCTAGAGCTAGTGCCGAAGACCGGACTTGAACCGGTACGGTGGTCACCCACCGCAGGATTTTAAGTCCTGTGCGTCTGCCGATTCCGCCACTCCGGCAAGTGGTGGTGGGCCCTGAGGGACTCGAACCCCCGACCAATCGGTTATGAGCCGACCGCTCTAACCAACTGAGCTAAGGGCCCACAAAATTTGAATGGATGGTTGGTTGCGGGGGCAGGATTTGAACCTGCGGCCTTCGGGTTATGAGCCCGACGAGCTACCGGGCTGCTCCACCCCGCGCCAGTCAATTCACGGCTATACTTCATAGCGACAAAAGTAAATATACACCATAGAAAACACCGGAGTCAAGTGTGAATTTATACGGTATAGCGGACACCGAACCGCCCTTTGCGGGAACGGAAGACTTCAACCTCCGATGGGCACTCGTATCCGTAAATCCACCAGTCCTCTTCCATGCGTTTGGCCAAACAGCCTGCTTGAAATTTGCTGTCGTATAATTTAACCCAATAGATCCAATTCATGATCTCACACTCCGCTTGCCAGCCGTAGATGATTTCCTTCCCTTAGCATAACCAAAAAGAAGCTTCCTTATTTGGGAGAGAAGCTTCTTGGTATGGTTTGAATAACGTAGAGTCGGCAGTGAGAGTCAGCTTGCGTTCTCTCCCGTCCCCGTGATGTAGGTCACTATGCTTTCCTTCTCTTCCAAATCCCGCTGGTGATGTGCAATGCGCGAAGACGCGGACGAAGCGATGGCCGCCACGAGATCGTCGAGGAAGGTATGCACCTGCGATCCGTTCTTCGTATCAAGCCTCTTAATGATGCCGATCTTGTGCTTGTCTAGATGGCCGAAGGTGGTTACGGCGATACTGCCATAACCGAACACCGATCCAAGAGCCAGCGTCTCGTCGCAGCCGAATAACCCTTCATCCGAATCAATGATGGACTGGATCGGCTCGGACAGCATTCCTTTCTCCGCGAGAACATCCAGTTCGATTCCGACCAGGATGGCATGCTGGAGTTCACGCTTCTTCAAGACCGCATGAACGGAGTCCACGCACTCTCCCATGGTCAGGTGAGGCTGGTAGGGCAGCTGCATTTCCCTAACAATCTCGGCTATGTCTTCTATAGCGACACCGCGCTCCTCCAGTTTATGATAGACGGCGGTTTTGACTTCGATGCTGTGTACCTGACGTTTCATGGAGATCGCCCCTTTTGCCGGAATTGAGTTCATTATAGCATACGAATGATAGCGATTACATTAGGCTGATGCAGGGAAGCAGTACAACTTCTTCCAGGGAAGTTTTTTCCTTTGGAATGACAATCCGGCAGGCGTTATAATGAATAAAAGGAGGGATTCCCATGTTCTATGGTATCGCCGTATTTCCAGCGCAAGCTATTGCCGACTTCGCAGCCCCGCTGCGCAAACGATATGATCCGCACGAATTTCTCATCCGGCCGCACTTGACCGTCCTGGAGAAACAGGAGTGGACACATGAGCAGCTCAACGAGGCCGTCGCTGTCTTAAGATCCGTCGCGCAGGCCTCTCAGCCCTTCCCCATCCACTTTAATCGCTTCTCGAGCTTCTATCCTGCCAGTCAAGTGATCTACATGGCCCTCTCCGACCCCGAGCCTCTGAGAGCGCTGCACCAGCGCATCGTTGCAGCGCTCCCGAAGCCCGAGGCGGAGAAGCCTTATCTCTATACGCCTCATCTGACGGTTGCCCAGGCGCTGGGTGACGACGAGCTCCACGATGTGCTCGCCAGCCTGAAGAACCAGACGCTGGATCTGCAGTGCACGGTCGACCGCTTTGCCCTTCTCCGTCAGGAGCAGAATGGTACCTGGAAAACCGTAAGCGAATTTGTGCTCTCCTAATTTTCTTATCCTTCTAGCAATCCATCCGCCCCCGACAGGGCGGATTTTTTTGATACCGCTGCCAGCCTCCCAGAAGGCAGAGGATCATCGAGGCGCTGTATGCCCTGCCAATCCGCATAGAAAAAGCCGATCCTCTCGGACCGGCTGAATATTGAAAAATTTGTATAAGGACTTGCTTACTGCTTATGAACGCCTACGAGACGCTTTGCCACTCCGCCATTCTCTGTCGTGAAGGTTTCATAGATTTTCATTTGCAGCGGCATGAATGCCGATTGACTGTTCCCGCTAATATTGAACTTGTTCTCACCCGAAATTAATCGCCCTTCGCCTATGAATGGTTTGCTCGCGGTTCCGATCAAGCTGCCGCCGCCATCATACAATTCGAACAGCAGACCTGTTGCACTAGAATCAAGCTGCACCAGATCCTGGCGTTTGATTTCTATAAACGGCTTGGCTGTATAGACATAACCTGACTCCACGCTGAAGTTATACGACAGGTTAAGCGATTTGATATTGATTTCAAACGGATAGGCGGCAATCATTTGATTCAAAGCCGGAGGAGCTTGGAGCGGAAGCTTGTAGGCCGCAATCGTCGTCTTGTAAGGCGCAGCCAGCTTCGTATCCTGTACCTTCACTCCAAGGTCCTTTCCTTCCTCGGAAAGCGGTACGGCATACGAATAGGCGACGGTGATCGCCGATTTCGGCAGGATGTTCGCCGTCGAAATCTTCTGCCTCGCTCCACTGTACTCATAACCGTCGCTGCTCACGAGGTCCGCTTGGAAGGTCGGAACGGCCACCGGCTTATCGCTTTTGTTGTATATTTTGAACTTCGCCGTCACCGTCTTGGCGCCTTCTTCGGTATTCTCGAACATATCGAACTGGGCGACAGACACATCCAGCTCCGACGGGATCAGCTCACTCCGCTTGTCGAACTGCATGACATCCCCGATGTTGAACGGCACATACTTCGTGTCCGTCTGTCCTGCCGGGAGCAGCACATTCAGGCGGCCCACATAATAGCCGCTGCGGCTGGCACCTGCTGTGCTGCCGCCTGCTGCCCCGGAGCTCAAGGCGGCACCGGAAGCAGCTTCGCCACTGCCTGCTGCGGACGCGGCATCCCCTGCCGACTGGCCCGCGATGCCTGCTCCGGCTGCTGATGCTCCGGCTGCTGATGCTCCGGAAGCGCTCGAGGCAGCCGCGGCCGAATCGGCGGATCCGGCGGCGGAGGCCCCGCCGAAATTCTCCGGCGTCAGCACGTTCAGCGAGGTGAGCACCGTATCCTGGTCGGTTGGGATCGCGAAGTGAATGTATTTCTCCTCTTTGGCCTGCAGCGACAAAGTTCCCTGCTCTACGCGGGAGCCGGTATACACTTTGTCTTCGCTTCTTCCGTCCACGACGAATGCAGGCATTTCTTCTTTTTTGGCTCCCGGATTATAGGCGAGCAGTTGGACGACGAATACAGTGCCGCTTTGCGTCGACTCTTTCTTGATGCTGACCGGCGTGTATTGGATCGGCGACGTCAGTGTCGGGATCACGAACGTTTCGGACCATTTCTTCACGGCCTTCGGATCAGTGATCTGGGACTCGCTGCCCTGCCAGACATTCCCGGTTATCGGCGCAGCCACAATCACGGTTTCCTTCTTCGGATAGACGTACACGTCAACATCCGTCCAGTTCACTTCCGTCAGTGTAACCTCATCCGTCCGGTCTACGACAGCGATATAGCCAATCTCGGTCGTAGCCTTAGGCTGGATGGACTTAGGGCTTCCTGCGCTCGGCTGCAGCGTATACACCGTACCGTCGCTGGATTTCACGCGCAGTTCGTAATCCGGCACCCGCGTAATGCCGCTGCCGTTATTCTTGAGGCGCACGACAACGCCAAGCCGCGTCCCTTCGTCCACCCGTTCATTCAGAACGGCTTTGATTTCAAAATCGAGAAGGTCCGTCAGCTTATAAGTAACGACGGCCGGAACACTGGTCTCGGCTGCCGGCGCTTCTGCGGCGAATACGGCATATCCCGGTGTAACGAGCGTTGCGGAGAGTATCACGGATGCTACGGTCATTTTGAGTTTGCGGTTCACTTGGTTTTCCTCCTGTCGGATCCTTTGTCGTTTACTTGGCGAGTTGTACCTTTTCTTTATCCTTCAACTGGTTCTGGCCGGAGATGATGAGCTGCTCTCCTTCTTTGACGCCGGAGATGACTTCCTGGATCGTCTCGTTGAGACGGCCGAGCTGGACTTTGCGCTTCTCTACCGTATCGCCCGTCAGAACGAAGACGAAGGTATCGCCGCCCTCGCGCACGACACTCAAGGTAGGAACGGCAACCACCATTTGGTCGTTCTCGCCGGTAAGCTGAATCTGGGCCTTCATGCCGGGCTTCAGCTTGCGGTCCGCGTTCGGCACTTCGAGCTCCAGGGAGTATGCTTTGGTCTCGCCGCTCATGACGTCAGCCAGGTAGCTGATCTTGGCCGCAGTCTTGTCCACAACGCCCGGGATATAGAAGATCAGTTCGCTTTTGCCGCGGACAAGGTTCGCTGCATCCTCCGCAAGCTCTGCCTTGATCTTGATCGGATCGAGCTGCTGGATCTTCGCCGCATTGAATCCTGCATTCACCGTCATGCCGGTCTGGATCGGAAGATCCGTCAACACCCCGCTGGAGGAGGCTTTCACTTCCATATTACCGATGGTCCGGTCTGCTTCGCGAAGCGAAACGTTGGCGCTCTGGATGCTCTGCTCGAGCTCTATATAATTATTCGTGCTATCCATCGTCTTCAGCTTGCTGCGGGAAGCTTCGAGGTCAAGCTTCAGGCTGTTCAGCTGTGTCTCGGTCTGCTCGAGTTGGATTTTGGTCACCAGCCCGAGGTCATAGTCGTTGCGCATTTTATTGTAATTTTTCTCGGCGTCCTTAATGGCCTGCTCCTGCTTGGTGATGCCGTTCTGCAGCTCATTGCGGCTGTCCGCCAGCGTCGCCTTCGACTTCGCAATCTGTTCCTGCGAACTGGAGAGAAGAATCTGGGCCTTCTCCTTCTGGATCAGCGCATCTGTCGGATCCATGCGGAAGATGATCTCTCCCTTCTCGACCAAATCCCCGCGTTTTTTATAGATTTCCTGAATATCTCCCGCGCTTTTGGTGACAACATCGAGTTGAATGGAGGAGGCTACGTCAGCGACCTGTTCGAGCGGTTCGCCGATCTTCTGTTTCTCGATCGGTGCGGCTTTGACCGTCTTGATCTGCGCTTCGGCACTCGTCGCCGCAGGAGCCGCTTCCGGCTTGGCTGCCGAGCAGCTGGCAAGGAGTGCCGCAGAAATGACCGCGGCCCCCAGTGCCTTAACGGCAGGTTTCATCGATTTGGACTTTCTCTTCATCCGATTCATGGCCTAATTCTCCTTTTTCCCTTGAGCTGATCTATGATATAACACGGTATCCTTCATCAGTGGGGCGTAACTGGAGAAGGCGGTACGGCCTCTCCCGTCTTCTTGTTGAACAAACGGCTCATCCGCAGCTTGAAGCTCTCGATCATCTCATACACGATCGGCACCACAAGCAGGGTCAGCAGGGTGGACGTCGTCAAACCGCCGATCACTACCACCGCCAGTCCTTTGGAGATGATCGTTCCCTCGGAGAGTCCGAGCGCCAGCGGCATCAATGCAATGATGGTGGCTCCGGCCGTCATGATGATCGGACGCAGACGGGTCAGCCCCGCCTCAATCAAGGAGTCTCTCACGGTGTGGCCGGCTTCCCGAAGCTGCTGCACCCGGTCGACGAGAACGATCGCATTCGTGACTACGACGCCGATCAACATCAGGAACCCGATCAGGGAGGTAATATTGATGGATTCCCCGGTCACCAGGAGCCCGAGAAGCCCCCCGATCGCCGCAAGCGGAAGCGAGAACAGGATGGCGAATGGCGCGCTGGCATTGCCGAAAGCCAGAACCATGACCAGATAGACGATAAAGACAGAGGCACCCATGGCAACGAACATCTGCATGAAGCTTTCCTGGATATCGTCGGTGACCCCTTTGACTTCGGCACGGACCCCGCCCGGAAGCTCGATGGTTTTGAGCGCCGCGGACACCTTGGCACTGATGCCTCCCTTATCCGCCGAATCGATCTTGGCGGTGACTTGCACATACTCCTCCTGCATCTCGCGGGCGATCGACGCAGGCGCTTCGATCTGCCGGATTTTGGCCAGATCGCTGAGCTTCAGGCTTGCGCCGGATGGCGTCGTGATAAGGAAGTTGCCTACCTTGTCGACGGAATTCTTATCGTTGTTGTCGAGCATAATCTTCGTCTCGAAGGTCGTGTTGTCGAACTTAAGATCACCGATCTTCTCTTCGGCCAGCCAGGAGCGGACCGTATCGATGATCTGGGCGGATGACAAGTTATACAGCCTCGCCTTGTTCTGGTCGACCGAGATCTCGACTTCGTTCTTCGACTCGCTCAAGCTGTCTTCCACATCGATCAGTTCCGGGAATTCCTTCATCTTCTCCTTGACGGCCGCCGCACCCCGGATGAGGGACGCCGTGTCCTCGCCTTTCAGCTGATAGGAGAAATCCACACCGGAGGAAGGAGGGCCGCCGGCCGACAGCAGGATCGTGTCAACTTCGGAGCCTTTGGGTAAAAGGTATGTAATTCGCTCTTTGAGATCCTTCGTTACGTCCTTGGCATTCACCTCATCTGTCGTAGCGGCGAAGAATTGCGAGCGGTAAGCCACACGCTCATCCTTGTCGTTATAGCCGATCAGGGATTCCACGTACTCGAATGTCGGCTGTCCGGACGCGCTCTTCATTTCGCGCATCATCGCTTCGATTTCCTGCATCTTGAGGTCCATGGACTCAAAGGAGGTTTCGAACGGCAGCTTCAGCTGCACCTGCATCAGCTTATCCGAGTCGCTGCTCGGCATGAACTGTGTCGGAAGGAACGGCACCGTACCGATCACGGCGACGATGAAGGCGATGACCGCGAGCAGCATCGTCTTTTTGCGGTTGTTCAGTGACCACCTCAGGAGCGAGAGATAGCTGCCGGAGAATTTGCCGATCTGCGTCTCGTCGTGATGCTTGATATTCTTGGACTTCAGCACCATGAGTTTCGCAAGCATCGGGATGACGGTCACTGCGACGATCAGAGAAGACAGCAGCGCCACAGACAGCGTAATGGCGAATGGACGGAAAATTTCGCCGAGCACCCCGCTGACGAAAGCGATCGGTGCGAATACGCCAACCGTCGTAATCGTGGAGGAGGTAATGGCCGAGGCCACCTGAGCCGTGGCCAGCTTAATCACCGATTCACCGCGCTCCTGCGCCTTCACGAGCTGGCTGTAGATGTTCTCGATAACCACGATACTGTCGTCCACGACCCGTCCGATCGCAATCGCAATACCGCCGAGCGTCATGATATTGAGCGAGATATCGAGAGGCGCCATGACGAGCAGCGTTACCATAATCGACAGCGGAATCGAGACCAAAACGATCAGGGTCATCCGAACATTTCTTAGGAAGATAAGAATCATGACGGAGGCCAGAAGCGCCCCCAGCGCCCCCTCTTTAACCATTCCATCGACGGATTTTTGGATATCCACCGCGGAGTTGTAGATGGTTTTGAACGTAATGTTCGGATACGTCTGCTTCCATCCGGCCATAAGGGCATCCGCTTCGGCAGCGAACTCGATCGCATTCGCATTCTTGGTCTTGAACAGGTTCACACCGATGGCCGGCTTGCCGTCAAGACGCGCGCGGAAAGTCGACTCCGTGATCGCCTCCACCTTGGCGATATCCTTGAGGAGCAGGGTCGTGCCGCTCGCCGTGGTGATCTTCATATTCTCCAGGCTGTAGATCGTATTGAGATCACTCTTCACCCGAACCATCTGGGAGTTGCCGTTAAAATCAACGGTTCCCGCGGGACTGGTCATGATCGCAGATTTAATACTCTGGGATACACTGGCCGGCGTCAACCCGTAGCTGTTGATCGAGTTGCCGTCCATCTTCAGGGTAAGCACCGCTTCCTGGTTCCCGATGGAATCCACATGGTCGATCCCCTTGATGGTGTTGAATCCGGGAAGGATAACGTCCTTGTAGATCTTATCGAGCTCCTGCTGGTTCATGTTGTTCTCACCGTATACAGCCAGATAGTACACCGGCTGGGAAGCAAAGCCAAAGGTCGTCACTTCCGGCTTCTCCGAGGCTTGGGGAAGCTTCACGTTCGTAACCAGGCTCTCTACGTCACGCTTCACTTCTTCTGGATCCTGGTCCTGTTCAAGCTCAAGGACGATGGAGGAGAAGTTATCGCTGGAAGTTGAGGTGAGATTCTTCAAGCCGTCGATCCCCGCCACCGCTTTTTCAAGCGGTTTGGTTACGTCATCCCTGACGTCTTTGGGCGGAGCCACATAGGTAGTGTTGATCAGTACGACCGGAAATGAAATATCCGGCAAACTCTCTACCTTCAGCGTAGTCGTCGCATAAGCGCCGCCCCCGAACAGCAGCAGCACGATGATGATGACGGCCGTGATGTTCTTCATTGAAAAGTTAGTTAATGAATTCATCCTTCTATTCCTCCATTACAATGGCTGACTACCCCTTAGACGATGCCCCACGCGGCATCCCTTCAAATACGGCTGATAAAAATGGAAAATGATTCTGGAATCTTCATACGGGCCCATGTCCCCGCTCTACGATGTTTCCGGACTTGCGCTCTCCTCCTGGAGCAGTCGACTCCTCAGGCTGATCCACTCCTCTTCGAGGCCCTCGAGACGAGACAGCAGCAGATGGTACATCGCCGACATTTCCATGAACCGGCGTTTGGACGCTTCGAGCGCCGGCCTATCTTCCTGTGTAATGCTGCCGATTGCGCCGAGCGAGCCGAGCAGCGCGTCGCACTGCGTCTTGATGGATTGAATCTTCAGTTTATTGGTTCTCATGGTGGTCAGACTGAAATCGTCCGCTATGTAGTAATAATCGCGGCGGTCTTTGCCGGTCGGCACCTTCTGGCACATGCAGTGCCTCTCCAGAGCCCTGACCTGAACGCTGACAGCCGCCTTTGTGACGCCGAGGTGCTCGGCTAACTCCTGCAGGCTCATGGGGTCTTTCGAGAAGAGAAGCAGGGCAAAGATCCTGCCTACAAGCGGGGAGAAGCCTTCGGATTCAAATGAGAGGGACATGTGGTTGCTGAAAGCTTGGCGAACCTCGCTAAAGGTCTGCGCATGGGGCGGTCTGTTCATTCCATTCTCCTTGACATTCGATGTTATGATCGTTAATAAAGTTGTTAACGTTAATAACATAATTCACATTAAAGCGGACTGTCAATATCTTCCTCGAAAATTAACCTAAATTTAACCTCAATTTGACTAATGCTCTCCCCTGCCTACCCCCGCCACTTCCCGACCCTTTTACCAAAAAATACCGCTGCTACGTGTTTACGCAGCAGCGGCTGAAAAAGTTTCGTGAGCACTCATTAAGAATCTGTGAACGGCTATTCCATGGTCGTAAACCACTGGATCGACTTGGAGGCGATCAGCTTCTTTTGGCCCTTAAACGAGTCGTAGACATTGAACTTATAGTTTTTGATAAACGATATGCTATAAATGGCGTTGGGGTCGGGTACATCGATCTTTCGGTCTTTGTGCGAACCGACCGTCATCGTCCCGGACGACGCATCGTTCTGTACGGCCGAGCCGCCTTCCTTCGCAGCCGTGCCTTCCAAATCTTTACCATCATATTCCTGGGAGAACTTAAACTTGCCTGCTTCGTCCACCACTTCGATCACAATCTTGCGGCCTTCCATATTGACTACCGCCTGCTCCTTCTTCTTCAGGTCATAATCGAACAGCAGCTGGATACCCGTTTCGTTCATCTTCGTGCGGACATTGCTGAAGGTAAGTTCATACGGATCCAGGGCAATGTTCTTCAGGTTATCCTGAACAATGAAATTCTCCGTTGGAAGCCAAAAGGCAGCCGCATTGACATAAGCCTCGGGTTTCTTCTCCTCGCCCTCCGCCAGCGCATCGCCTGTCACGGCATCGCCGATCAGCACGTGCATGCCGACCGATGGGGATCCTTTGGGTATCGTCGCCGACAGCATGACCAGCGCAGGATTGCCCGGCCCCACCTTGGTCTTGACCTCCGACACGGCGGCCGGGAAGACGGTACCGTCCGATGTCTTGAACTGGGCTACCAGCTTAGCGATATCGGCGAACCGCTTCTCCGTATTCGTTACCTCCAGCAGTGTCGTCAAGGTATCGGCCGTTTCGCCGGGATACGTCGTTACCGACCGGATCTTGTAATTCATACTCCGTCCGATCGCCGTATTCTTGTACGTTTCGCCTTTGTTGATATACGGAATGCTCATGAGCTCGGAACGGTGCGTGAACTCCAGCAGATCGCTCGTCTCGCCGCCCGACTCCGGCTTGCTTCCATCCGTGCCGGTGGTGCCCGTACCCGTCCCTTTTTTCTCCTGCAGCACCAGCTTCACCTTGCCGAACTCATACGTGTAGGGAATCTTG
Source organism: Paenibacillus caseinilyticus (assembly GCF_027533645.1). GTDB lineage: Bacteria > Bacillota > Bacilli > Paenibacillales > NBRC-103111 > Paenibacillus_G > Paenibacillus_G caseinilyticus. Next base: position 512,954 of record NZ_JAQAGY010000002.1, on the reverse strand, counting down.
CCGACGAACTGGAACGAAGCCCCGCCGCTAGGCGCCAGCCCGATCACTTTGTCCGTGCGCACGAGCTTGGCCTCCACCTTTACTTTATCCTCCAGCATGAAGTAACCGGCCAGCTCTGGAATCGGCAGCGACTCCGGCCCCTTGTTCGTCAGCGTGATGCCCGCCGTCAGCAGATCCTCGTCCTCCCAAGGAAGGCGCTGGACGGTATTCAGCTGCGCCGTATAGGTGCCCTCCTCGTTGGTGAAGCTGTACTCCTTGCCCGTATCCCCCCCATCTGACTTCGTCACATCCGGCAGGGCATAGAAGGCCACCGGCAGGTTCAGCTTGAGGTCCGCCGCATTCTGGACGATCACGAGCTGCCATCCCTCCGTCGATACGGTGTTCGGCACAGAGCCCGTCAGATCGATATCCTTGCTTACCTTGGGATTGATCACAAGATCCTTAACCCCTTTGGCGTCCAGCGGATACATATAGCCTTCGGAGGTTTTCAGAAGAAATTGGTAAGCGGGCAGGGCTGCACTCCGGGTGCCCGTATTCTCGAGCGTCAGCACCACCGTCGGCGTATAATTCTTCTCGTTCTTGCTCAGCAGCACTTTCTTCACCGATGAGCTTACCGGATTGCCCGCCATATCGACCGTATGCGATGTACCGGCAGGCGTGACCACGCTGTAAGCGTCCGGGACGGCGATATCGCCGATCTTGCGCTCGAAATTCGGCTGCGAGAAATCCCACTTGATGAAGTCGAACACGAGATCGCTCAGCAGGGTCTTCTCGTTGACAGTCGCATAGAACGAGATATCCTCGCTGGACTTCGCAGTGATCCGGTTCTTCTCTTTATCCTGCGGCAGCAGCCGTACGGAGATCTGCTGCCCGTTCTTCGTACGCAGGCGTACCCAATAATCGATGAAGAGCAGTTCACTGTCTCCGTCGTTATGTACCGTTACCGTGAACGTGACGGTACGGTTGCCGGGCTCCGGCAGCATCGTCAAGTTCTTCAGTTCAAAATAAGCGCTGTCGTTCATCTTCACCTGACCGATCGGCGGCGCGCTCCCGAGCGAGAGGACCGCTGCCGATCCGGCGGCGGGAGCGGACGTTCCGCCCCCCTCCGCCGCAAAGCCCGGCAGGGCCGCTCCCAGTGTCAGCGCCGCTGCAATGAGCATGACGCCGGTACGGTAAGACGTTCTTCTAGGTTTCATCTGGATGCTACCTCCCTGTGAGTAACGCATGATTGTCTAAAGCTCCCCTGGTTACTTGCCCATCCCCATGTCCAGCTGCGCGTTCGGGTTTTCCTTGAGCTTCTGCAGCATCGCATCCCCTTCGGTCTGCCACTGCTTCAAGGCCTCCCGCACCTGCAGCTTGCCGTTCAGCACTTCCTGGAATTTCATCTGGCCGAGGCCCGTCACCTGTCCGAGGTAAGGTTTCTCCATATAAATCCTGGAGTTCTCCGTGCTCGTCACCGGCAGCAGCGTCGTGAACGCCTTGATGTTGTACTGCGCCCCCTCCTTCTGCTTGATATACTTCTGACGGGAGACGAGGGTGCTCTGGCTGCCTGCCTTGAGACGGGCCCAGTCTTCCCCGTTGACGAATTTGATGAAATCCCACGCGTCATCCGGGTTCTGAGCCTTGCTGTTGACCCCCATCAGCCCTTCCATCCAGATGCTCCCCCCCACGTCAGGCGCTTCCGGGTGAACCGGCAGCGTCACGACATCCCAATCGAACGGCGTGAAGCCCTTGTAGTTCTGCGCATTCTTCATGGCATTGAGTATATTGTCGATCTGATGGTAGTTGATGACGGCCATCGCCACTTTGTTTGAGAGAAAATCATCTCCCTGGAAGGGGCTGTAATCTTCCGGGCTGCCGCCCTGCATCATCTGCTGCCGCATTTTCTCCTGCTCAGCAGGGTCGGCAACGAGCTTCTCGGTCTGCAGGCCTTGGATCGTCTTCCAGACCTTCTCCCACTGATCCGTGTCGACAGTCATTTTCTCTCCGGCGTCGTCAATCATCTTAAGCTGCAGCGGAGCCGAATAAATCTGGGAAGCGTAGTACGCATCGCCGCCGTAAGTGGAGAATGCGAAGCCGTATTTACGGTCTTTCCCTTCCCCTTTCGCCACGCGGCGCGCCAGCTCGAAGACCTGCTCCCAGGTCATCTTATCGGTGGGATAAGGAACGCCGGCTTCCTCGAACATCTTCTTGTTATAAGCAAGCGCAGAGGAGCTGAAGAGCGGCGACAGCGCGAAAATTTTGCCGTCCCCGACCTTCTTGATCCCTTCGATAACGGCAGGCACCATATCGCTCGTATCGAACTTGTCCTTCGTAATCAGCGGGTCGAGCTGTGTCAGCAGGTTGTTCTCCACGAGCTCGGGGATCTGCTCGTAGTTCACCATCACCACGTCCGGCGGATTGTCGCCCGTCAGCTTCTCCTTCATCACTTCCATCGGGCTCTTCTGCTTCTCGCCCTCCTTCGGCTGGTTGCCGTACATCTGGCTTTCGTCCATCAGAGGAACCATCTCGACCTCGATGTTCTTGTTCGCAAATTCGTACAGTTCCGTAAACCGCTGACGGAAATAATCGTCATTCGGGCTGAAGTTCATCGTGCCGATCCGCAGGGTTCTTTTGGTTTCGTTGTCTTTGCCTCCCTGGTTCATACAAGCGGCCAGAGGCAGCGTCATTAATACGCTCAGGGACAGCAGGGCGCCCCGTTTCATAGTGGAATTCATGGTACAGCTCCTTTGATTTAGAATACATGAAGGATAGAGATACCGAAATAGGGGATTCGTATCGTAACTGGCTTATGCCGAATCCCAATCAATCGATTGCCTTCGGCGTCCGGATGATGATCTTCTCGCCGTCGAACTCCATCGATGCCTTCCCTTCGATCCCGAGCGCCGTCAGATAGGCTCTTGGAATCTGCAGGCGGCCGGCCCGGTCGAGCACCACATACTCCTCATGGACGCCCATCGAGGCAGCGGCTTCCGCCTCCGCTTCGTCCAGGCTCGGGTTGCGCTTGATGAACTCCGTGCTCGTCATGCCGTCGCGGATCGCCACGACACGGTCCACCTTGCCCGCCAGCGCCATATCGTGCGTGACGATGACCACGGTGACGCCGAGCTCCGTATTCATCCGGCGGAAGATATCCATGATGAGGTCGGAGGTCCGGGTGTCGACCGAGCCGGTAGGCTCGTCGGCCAGCAGCATCGCCGGGCGGTTGGCCAGCGCAATGGCGATCGCCACCCGCTGCTGCTCCCCCCCGGAGAGCTGCTGGAGCTTGTTGTTCATCCGCTCCTTGAGGCCGACCCACTCCAGCAGCTGTTTGGCATACGCCCGGTCGAAGGAGCCGCTGAGCATCATCGGCATCTCCACATTCTCGAGCGCCGTCAGGTACGGCACGAGATTGCGGGCGTTATTCTGCCAGATGAACCCGACGGTACGGCGCTTGTACTGCACGAGCTCCTCATCGGAGATCTTGAGCAGGTTCCACTCGCCCACCTGTACCTGGCCTGCGGACGGGCGGTCGAGGCCGCCCAGAATATTGAGCAGCGTCGATTTGCCGCTGCCGCTGTTGCCGATAATCGCCATCATCTCGCCTTGGGCGACGGAGATGTTCAGCCCCTGCAGTGCGACGACCTCGATGTCGTCGGTTTTGTAGATTTTGACCAGTCCTTCGCAGTGGATCACGGACTCACTTCTCCTCTCCGAGCTTCACGGCCTGATGTACGCGCAGACGGCGGATCTGCAGCAGCAGGAGTATGGCTCCGGTGAGCATCATGACCCCTACCACGACATACAGCTGGCTCGTATCCCTCGTATCGAACACGACACGGAACGGCGGCACCTGGGTCTTCACGTTCTCCGCCGTCTGCAGGAATGGCAGGAACAGGTAGCTTGTCAGCTTCCCGATGCCGAAGCCGAGACCGATCGCAAGGCCCGCCGTGAAAAGCTGCTCGAGGAGCAGCATCCCCGTCAGCTGGCGCCGCGAGAGCCCCATTGCCCGCAGCACGCCGAACTGGACGACGCGGGAGCTCAGGTTGAAGAACCAATACAGAATGTAGCCGATAAGAGAGACGAGGGCCGAGACCAGGAAGCCGAGGCTCAGAATCCCGAAGACTCCGCCGCGCGCCGGATGCTTCTTCTGGAGGATAAGCTCGTTGCGCACATCCTTGACTGTCGCGATCCCCACCTTCTTCGCGCCCAGCTCTTCGATCAGCGGCGCCACCTTCGCACCCTCGTCCATCTTCAGCCATACGTCGTACGGCGTAACCGGCGCCTGATCGAACACATAATCGAGATTCGCGATGAAGAAAGGCGTCTCGTCCGGATACTGGCTCGGCCAGTAAGGTACGGTGGCTACGACGATGAATTCCACGGACTGCTGGGAGACCGTGATATTGAGCAGATCGCCCGGTTTCAGATGATGCTTCTCCGCAAAGGAGTCCGGAATGATGACGGCCTGTTCGTACTCCCCTAGCAGATTCAAATAGTGGTTCGGGTGCGTCTTGAACAAATCGGGACGGAACCAGGCGACCTCGGCGAAGTCGACATTGTCGATCCCCATAAGCACGCCCTGCCCGAGCGTCTTGCCCGAGAGCACGACGTTGCCCTTCGCGGTCAGTACACGCGCCGCATGCTGCACGCCCTCCAGCTCGCGGAACAAGGCGAACGGCGGCTCGATGTAGCGCATCTTCACCGGCTGGTTCTCGCCCCCGGCTCCCGGCTGTCCGCCGCCGCCCTGGCCCTGACCGCCGCCGTTACCGCCTTGGCCGCCTGCGTTACCCCCTTGGCCGCCTCCGCTGCCGCCCTGGCCCTGCCCTTGACCGCCTCCGGTCTGCGGCACCTGCGGCAGTTCCAGCGGAACGGCTTCCCAATCCGCACGCAGTACCACGTCGGTGCCGTACGCGTAATGAATCCGGTCCGTCGAGTTGAGATCGATGGTTCGCGCGGCGGAAGCGTTGTAGACGCCGAGCCCGAGCGTTAAGATCAGGAGCAGCATCAGCGGATAATAAGCTGTGGATGAGCGGGACAGCTGCGTCAGCGTCAAATAGACGGGAACCGGCAGCAGCCGCTTCCCGAGCCAATTGCCGAAGCGCAGCAGCCACGGGAACACCCGCAGGAAGAACAGCCCCAGCGCGATGATCGACAGCGCCGGGATGAAGAAGAGCAGCGGGTGAACCGACAGCTGGTCGGTCGTCATGCCCGTAGTCCGGAACAGATCCTGCCGCTGGGCGAACAAATAGTAACCGTAGCCCACAAGGCCGAGCAGCAGTACATCCAGGAACCAGCGCTGCCAGAAGGGCTTGCGGTCGGATCTCGCCAGCTTCTGCTTGTAGGACACGATGGAAGCCCGCGCATAGACCACCGCAGGAATAACGCTCGCAAGCAGGGCGATCACTACCGCGGCCCCTCCGTAGAGCAGCGCCTCGGCCGACAGACCGACAGGGACGTCCTTGCGGTCGACGAAGGCCAGGAATCCGCTGGAAGACCCGATGCTCTTGGCCATGAACCAGCCGAGCAGCGGTCCGAGCGCCATCGCCGTGCCGCCGAGCAGCAGCCCTTCGAGCAGATAAATCCAAATAATCTGCCTGGTGCTGCCGCCGCGGCTGCGGATAACGGCAATGACCGTCTGCTGCCGTTCCAGCGACTGGCGGGCATTCATCACGATGTAATAGAACACCATGGCGATCATCGGAGCAGCCAGCGTGAAGAGCAGCAGCTGCAGCTGCAGGCTCTGCACCTTGAACTCCTGCAGGAGCGGGATGAACGATACATCCACCCGGGTGTTCTTCAGCTTCTGGAAGAGCACGATGTCAAGGCGCTCCAGCTTCCCTTCAAGCGGCGAGAGATCGCTCGTCTGGATATTCTTGAGATCAAACGCGTAGTACCAGTTCGCCAGGTTCAGCGGGATTTTCTTGTTCTTCAGTATGTAATCCTGGAAGCCAGCTTCGCTCATGAACAGAGAGCTGAGCAGCCCCTCCGTGCCCTGATACCAGTAAGGATCACCTTCGGTTTTCGGCTTGAAGGCACCGGCGATCTTCACCTTGACCGGCGCGATGCCGTTCCCTCCGGATATCGGGTAAGAGAACACATCTCCGATGTGCACGTCAGCCCGGTACAAGGCTTCTTCCAGAAGCGCCACTTCGATGATCCCGCCCTGCGGCTGGTCCGCCGGCCACTGTCCGAGCGTCAGCTCGGCCTGTTCCTGCAGGCCGTTCTGGGTCATCAGCGTCATCTGCCGGCGCTTGCTCGGATCGACCTTCGAAGGGTCCTCCGGCGTCAGCTGGGAGGGGCGGATCGACAGGCTGCGGACATAAGCGGAATGCGGGAACCCTATCTCCGCCGGCAGCTCGTCGCGGATATAGCCGTCCGCATCCTCGAAGGCAGCGAGGTCCGCCTTCTCGCCGCCGGCCGCCTGGTAACGGACCATGATGGAGCCTGCCGGCAGGCCGCTGCTCTTCTCCTCGAGCGACTTCGCGACGACCCGCTTCAACGAGCCGTCCGCGTACATGGGAATCGATGTGGTGAAAGCGACCGCCATGATCAGGCCGGCGAGCGTACTCAGTGTCAGCCAGCGCGTATTCCACATCTTGCGGAACAGAAACCGGAGCATCAGCATCAGCGGCCCACTACTTTCTGTCCCGGCGTCAGCCCTTTCAGGATCTCGACATCCGTCGCTGTCTGCTGGCCGATCTCCACATCGACCTCGCGCTTCGAACCCTTCTCGTCCACCACCTGCACATAGTTGCGTCCGGCGTACGAACGCAGCGCCGCGGCGGGAATCGTGACGGCATTCTCCTTGCGCTGGATGATAACCTGCACGCTAAGAGGCCGTCCTCGGTCGAGCCCCTGCGGGAATGGATCCAAGGCAACCAGCATGTAATTGTCGATGGAGTCGGGCTTCGAATCCCCGCTTCCGCCAGACTGGCCTTCACCGCCCCCGCCGCCCGCGTTCTCTTCCTTCGGTGCAGGCAGACGCAGAATTTTGCCCTTGTGCTGGCCGGCCGCGTTGATATCCACCAGCGCTTCCATGCCTACGGCCACTTTCTTGAGATCGTCCGCGCTGAGCGTGGCTGCGACCGTAAGCTGGGAGAGGTCGGCGATTTTGGCGACGGCGTCATAAGCCTTGGCCGTATCGCCTTTCTTCAGGGATACGGACACGATCGTGCCGCCGTAGGGGGCCATCAGCTTCGCACCGGCAATGGTCTTCTCCAGCTTGCCGAGCTCCTCGCGCTTCAGCTCGAAGTCGATCTTCGCTTTCTCGAGCTCCTCCGTCGTCATCTCGTCGGCTTTGCGCAGCGATTCGATCATCGTGAGTTCATCCTTGCGGGTCTGCAGCTGTTTCTGCTTCAGCTGGCTCTCCTGCTCCGTCACGTCGAGCTCGGCGATGAGCTGCCCCGCCTGCACCTGATCGCCCGTCTTCACGGCGATGTTCTTAATGCGGCGGTTGTCTTCATCGGTGAAGTACAGATCTTCCTCCACTGTAGCCATCAGCTTCCCGGAGCCTCGCACCTTCGTCTCCAGCGTCTGCGTCTTCACCTCGTATTCCGGCTTCTTCGAGAGCTGAGGCGGTTTGATCGCCGGCAGCGCCTCCTCCTCTTCTTCCTTCGGCAGCAGCGAGCAGCCGGACGTCACGGCCAGCGTTCCCGCCAGACAAGCAATGAGCAGGGACCTGCCCAGGCGGGCCCTATTGCCGGTTCCCCCGCGGTCAGCCTGCGTCCCTGCCGACAAATTTTCCATCCACCATTTCGAATACACGGTCGGCAACCTCCATTATTGTCGGATCATGTGTTGTCATGCAGATCGTGGTGCGCTCCGAGCGGATGATCTCCCGGAATACCGCCATGATCTGCGCGCCCATCTGTGAATCCAGCTCCGCCGTCGGCTCGTCCGCCAGCAGCAGACTCGGCTTGTGGGCAATCGCCTTTGCGATCGCCACCCGCTGCTGCTCGCCGCCCGACAGCTCGAAGGGGCGGTGATGCATTCGTTTGGTCAGCCCTACGAGCTCCAGGCAGTGGGCAATCCTCGCCTTCCACTGGCTCCGCGGCACACCTGCCATCCGCAGCGACAATTCGACGTTCTCCCAAGCGGACAAGAGGGGCATAAGGGCAAATGATTGAAAAATAAAGCCGATTTCTTGTCTTCGTATGTACGTCCGCTTGTCGTCGCTGCTGCTGTGAAACGGGTGGTCCTTGAAAAGGATCTCTCCCCGGTTCGGCTGATCGAGCCCCCCAATAAGATTGAGCAGCGTAGTCTTGCCCGAGCCCGACCGACCCTTGAGCATCACGAGCTGGAGCGGATAGAGCTCCATATTGATCCCCTTGAGCACATGCAGAGGCGCCCCTCCTACCTGGAAGGACCTTTCTACTCCTCTGACGGTCAACAGCGGAAGGCTCGTATCGATCTCCGGGCGCTCTTCCTCCCCGATGGCCGGATCCGGCATACCGGGCAGCGCATCCTGCGGCCCGTCTGCGGTCTGCGTTCCGGAAGCTGTGGATTCCCCGGACTTCGCCGTGGCTTCTTTTCTCCGCAGCCATGAAATCATGAACATCCTCCTCCGGTATTTCCTCCAAATCGGAATCTGCCATTCTCTTAAAATGGCAAAATGTTACATTACTAATATAATAGACGGACCTCGCCGATAAAAGGTTACATGAGCTCGTTATTTTTTTTGGGTGCCGGCTTCCGCATGCACGGGCCGTGGCGGAGACGGGAAATGGCTGCGAAACATAGGGAGCCACTGAACTTACATACTAACCGTGAGGAGTGAGAAAAGGTATGGACAGTAATAAAGAGATTACGAAGACGTTGGTGAAGTATTGCTTTCGAACCTTCGGCCAAGGGGTGACGATCGGCCTGGGGGCGGTTCTGGTGAATTCGCTTGTATCCGGAAAGTCTCTTGTGTCTTGGGATCATTTGAGCATGCTGGTGCTCGTAGGCTTGGGGACAACCGTGGTCGGGATTTTCAATTTTGCGGCATACGCCAAGCCGTTCCGCGAGATCGAAGGCTTCATCTCCACCATTGCCAAGGGCGATCTGACCAAGGACATCCGGATGGATGAACTCGGTGCCCTGCAGCGCTTCGGCGTGCCGATGAACGGGATGCGGGAAGCGCTGCAGCAGCTCGTCTCGCAAGTGAAGATGACTTCTCTCCAGTTAAATGACTCGATCGAGATTGTGCAGCAGCAGATGGATAATACGCGGAAGGATTATGCCCGCATTCTTCAGAATCTGCAGACGATGGATTCCGGTATGCAGACGCAGTCCGTTGCGGCATCCGAAAGCGCCAAGGCCGTTGACGAAATGTCGCAGGGCATCCTCCGGATCGCGGAGACCTCCACGGCGGCGACCGATGCTTCCTCCGAAGCGGCCGGTGTCGCCGTCCGTTCCCGCGAGGACCTCTCGGGCATGAATACCCAGATGGGACGCATCCGCGAGACCTTCGGAACGTTAACCGCCACGATTCACGAGCTGGTCGGCCGCACGCAAGAAATCAGCGGTTTCATCCAGTCAATCCGCGGCATCTCGGAGCAGACCAACATGCTGGCGCTGAACGCCGGCATCGAGGCCGCCCGCGCCGGCGAACAAGGCAAAGGGTTCGCGGTCGTTGCCAGCGAGATCCGCAAGCTTGCCACCCAATCCGGCGAATCCGCCCAGAAAATCGGCGATGTAATCGGACATATCCGCATGAACTCCGAACAGGCGACGAGCGCGATGCAGCTCTCGGAGCAGGAGATTTCCCGCGGTCTGTCGGTGGTGGCGTCGACGGAGAATACGATCCGCCATATTCTCGAAACTTTCGAGAACATCAACGACCAGATCCGCGAAATGTCCGCCGTCGGCGAACAGATGGCCGCGGGCAGCGAAGAAGTCGCAGCCACGGTAGACAATATGGCCGAGACGGCGCGTCACTCGTCGCAGGGCATTACCCAAATCGTGAAGCTTACCGATAACGTCCAGCACAATATGGATGAAGTCAGCGGCGCGGCCGATCGTCTGCACCAAATGGGCGAGAAGCTGAACGAGCTCATGAACCGATTTACCGTGTAGAATCCGGCTTTCATCCCCATTTGGATACAAGATCTGCCTCGGAACCTGATGCACCTCAGAGCCTTGGCCGATTGGTACACAAAGACCCTCCGGCTTAAAAAGCCGGAGGGTCTTTGTGTACATAAGAGCAGCCGGAGTGTATCCCGATTGCTTCCCTTCATTGTTGATCAGGATCTCGAGCGGAACTTCTGCGAGTGTTCCTTCGCCTGTTCCACGGAGGTGATGCGGTTGCGCTGCCATTCGAGCAGAATCCGGTCGATATAGCGGAAATGCACCTTGCCGGCGAATACCGCTTCCTTGAGCCCCGCGAGGATGAGCTCTTCAGGGTGCCCGTCTTTGTCGAGCCAGCCGGCGATTGATTCGAGCTCCATCGGCGTCAGCGGACGGCCGAATTCCTTCTCGAAGATCGTGAACACATTCTTGCTCTCGCCGTTCATTCCGGGCCCCGGACGGCTTCGCCTGGCTGCTTTCTCCTCCTGGAGGTCATCGAGACGGCACTCCGCGAGCCGCTCCATCAGCGGAGTCCAGTTGTACTTCTCGCTGTGGACCCCTGAGGCCGGGTCCATCTCCTCATCGATCTGCAGCAGACCCTCTTTCAGAAGCTTCTGCAGCGCCGCGATGACCTTCTCGGGCGGGAGGGACATCCGCGACTTAATTTCTTCCAGCGTAGGAAAATCCTTGTGCTCCTTCTGCTTAAAAGCCATGACGTGCAGGATCAGCATGACCTCGGCTTCCTGCAGACGCAGACGCGAATAATACTGGAGGAGCCAATAAGGCACATCCACCTGTCCGTCTTGCCATCCGAGCAATAACGCTGCAGACAGCTCCTTGTTCGTTCCTTGACTCCCTTTCATACCTTACCCTCTCTCTCCCCTCTCTATGCCGCGACGGGACTTAAGGGTACAGACGGTTGAGCAGGCGCGGGAACGGAATCGTCTCGCGCACATGATCGAGCCCGCAGATCCAGGCTACCGTGCGTTCCAGTCCGAGACCAAAACCCGAGTGCGGCACCGATCCGTATTTTCTGAGATCGAGATACCACTGGTAAGCTTCCTTGGAGAGCTCGTGCTGCAGGAAGCGCTCCTCCATCAGCTCGGGATCGTCGATCCGCTGGCTGCCTCCGATAATCTCGCCGTAACCTTCCGGTGCGATCATGTCCGCGCAGAGCACGACTTCCGGACGGTTCGGATCCGGCTTCATATAGAAGGCCTTGATCTCGGTCGGATAATGCGTGATGAATACGGGCTTGTCGTAGCTTTGGGCGATCGCGGTCTCGTGCGGGGCCCCGAAGTCCTCGCCCCACTCGAATTCATGCCCAGTCTTCTTCAGGAACTCCACCGCTTCGTCGTATGTAATGCGCGGGAACGGCGCCTGGATCTTCTCCAGCTTCGTAATATCCCTCTCCAGCGTCTCCAGTTCCTTGCGGCAGTTCGTCAGCACCGACTGGATTACATGGGATACGAACTGCTCCTGGATCTCCAGGTTCTCCTCGTGCGTCACGAAAGCCATCTCCGGCTCGATCATCCAGAACTCGATCAGATGGCGGCGCGTCTTCGACTTCTCGGCACGGAAGGTCGGTCCGAACGAATAGACGCGGCCCAGCGCCATCGCGGCCGCTTCCATATAGAGCTGTCCGCTCTGCGTCAGGTAAGCGTCCTCGTCGAAGTACTTCGTATGGAAGAGGTTCGTCGTGCCTTCGCAGGAGGAAGGGGTCAGAATCGGCGGATCCACCAGGTGGAAGCCGCGTTCGTCGAAGAACTCCTGTACCGCGCGGATAATCTGGGAACGCACGACCAGAATCGCCCGCTGCCGCGGCGAACGGATCCACAGGTGACGGTGGTCCATCAGGAAATCCACCCCGTGCTCCTTCGGTGTAATCGGATATTCACTGGCGACCTGGATGATCTCGAGTCCCGTCACCGTCAGCTCGAATCCGCCTTTGCTGCGCGTATCCTCCTTGACGATCCCCGTGACATACAGCGAGCTCTCCTGGGTCAGCTTGCCCGCATCTTCCCACAAGCTCTCGGGTACTTCACTCTTCACCACCACACCCTGAATAAATCCCGATCCGTCCCGCAGCTGCAGGAACCGGATCTTGCCGCTGGAGCGGATGTTATGCAGCCAGCAGCCGATCGTAACGGTCTGATCCACATTCTTCCCCGCTTCGCGGATCGTGCACAATGTACGGCTCATCGATCTTTTCTCCTCCTTCATCATCGCGTAGGGCATCTGCCCCGGAAGACGGAGAAACGGGCCCTGTCCCCGAAGGGGAAGGCGAGCCCGCTCTCCATTACCCGGAACACCGCTTGTCAGAACAAACGTTTGGTGTTCCTGTCCGTCTTCTTATTCTACATCATTGCGCTTCAAAATCAACCCATACGTATCCCGGGCGATCACAAGTTCTTCATTGGTCGGAATGACGAGCACCTGCACCTTCGACCCCGACTTCGTGATCGCACGGTCATCGGGGCTTCGGCGGGCATTCGCCTCTTCATCGAAGTCGATGCCGAGGAAGCTGAGCCCGCGGCATACGGCCGCACGCAGCAGCGCCGAATTCTCGCCGACCCCTGCGGTGAACACGATGGCGTCGATGCCGTTCATCGCTGCCGCATAGGAGCCGATATACTTGCGCAGCCGGTATTCGTACATCTCGAAGGCCAGTGCGGCGCTGCGGTCTCCGGCTTCCATCGCCTCGGCAATCTCCCGCATGTCGCTCGAAATATTCGAGATGGCGAGCAGCCCGCTGTGCTTGTTGAGCATTGAATTCACTTCGCTGAGGGTCAGATCCTCCTTGCCCATCGCGAACGGCACGATGGCCGGATCGATGTCGCCGCTGCGCGTACCCATCATCAAGCCTTCGAGCGGGGTCATGCCCATGCTGGTGTCGACCGACTTGCCGCCGTCCACGGCCGTGCAGGACGCCCCGTTCCCGATATGGCAGGTGACGAGCTTCAGCTCTTCCAGCGGCCGGCCGAGAAACTGGGCCGCACGCTCGCTGACGTATGCGTGGGAGGTACCGTGGAATCCGTAGCGGCGGATCTTGTGCTTCTTGTAGAGCACCATTGGAATCGGGTACAGGTAGGACACCTGAGGCATCGACTGGTGGAACGCCGTATCGAAGACGACGGCCTGCGGCACCTCCGGCATATTCGCCTCCACCGCATGAATCCCGAGCATATGTGCCGGGTTATGCAGCGGCGCCAAGTCGAAGAGGCGCTTGATCTCCTGCTTCACTTCCTCTGTCACCAGGACCGAGCTCGAGAACGATTCTCCCCCGTGTACGACACGGTGACCGACAGCTTCGATCTCGCTGACCGACTTCAGCACGCCGTGCTCAGGATGCACAATCATGTCGAGCACTTTACGGATGGCCGTCGTATGCTCGAGAATCTCGCGCACTTCGCGTACTTCGGGCCTTCCGGGCAGCTCGATGGTTACGATAGCCGATTCCATCCCGATCCGCTCCACCCGGCCTTTGGCCAGCACGGACTCGTCTTTCATCTGGTACAGCTGGAATTTGAGCGAGGAGCTCCCCGCGTTGATTACGAGTACGATCATATCCGGTCACCATCCTTATCATAACGGAAGAAGCCTTGTCCCGTCTTCATCCCGAGGTGGCCCGCTCGCACCATTTGCTTCAGGATCACCGCCGGGCGGTACTTCACATCGCCGAACTCGCGGAACATCCGTTCCATCGCGGCAAGCACGGAGTCGAGCCCGAAGCGGTCGCACATCTCGAGCGGACCATAGTGAAAATCGTAGCCGATCCGCATCGCGCTGTCGATATCGGCCGCTTCCGCCACGCGCTCGGAGAGTACATGCAGCGCTTCGTTGATGAGCACGCAGATCAGGCGCGTGGTGACGAAGCCCGGCGATTCGTAGACCTGAATCCCCCGCTTCTGGATCGTATCCTCGACGAACTGCTTCGTCTGGGCGAAGGTCGATTCGCTCGTACGCAGGCCGCGGATAATCTCGACCATATGAATCTTCGATACCGGATAGAGGAAATGCAGTCCGATCACCCGCTCCGGCTGTTTCGTCTCTGCCGCAAGCTCCGTCAAGCTCAATGTCGACGTGTTGCTCGCGAGAACGACATTCGGAGGGCATACCGCATCGAGTGTGCGGAACACTTCCTTCTTCAGGTCGAGATCCTCGCTGATCGTCTCGATGACGAGATCGCAGTCTGCAAAGCTCTCCAGCGATGTTTCTTTATGAATTCTCGAAAGAATGAGTTTTTTCTCTACAGGTGTAATGGCCCATTTTTCCATTTGTTTATCGAGCGAGATCTCGAGCTGCTCCAGGGCATGATCGAGTTTCTCCTTCGTTCGCTCCACGAGCACCACTTCCAGGCCTTTGCCTGCAAGCATCTCCGCGATGCCCTGCCCCATTGTGCCGGCGCCGACGACGCCAATCTTGTTCCATGCCATGTTCCGTACACCCTTTCTGACTTGCTTTCGAAGTGTATTATACACAACCGAATCGAGAAATGAAAAACCGCAGGGCAGTTTTCACAAAGAAGTCAAAATGCGAGCGGGTACATTTCCACTCCATGACAATTCACCCATTTTCCATCAGGGGAAACGGACCGAAAGTACCATTTCCGCCACATGTTACTTGCAACGTTCTTCCTTGTTTTGCTTAGGATACCCAAATACGGAAAGAAAAAATAAGATGGCGCCGCCAGATCCATCAAGATAAATGGATTCGCCGTCCTTTCAGGACGATGCGCGCTTATGAGATAGTTAAGATTACAGGATCGAGCCCTGGCGCGAGATATAGAATCCTAGATATAAAAAAGACCCGTTATCCTCTTCACGCTGGAAGGAATAACGGGCCCGCGGATTAGCGGTTATAAGACAGGCGCGCTTCGTGAGCCTGCTCGTAGGAAGAAATCTTGTCGGCATGCTGAAGCGTCAGGCCGATATCGTCGAGTCCCTGCAGCAGGAACTGGCGGCGGTGTTCGTCGAGGTCGAAGGCGATGTTCAGCCCTTGGCTGTCGGTAATCGTCTTGTTCTCGAGGTCGACCGTCAGCTGGTAGCCTTCTTGGGCGGCCGTACGCTGGAACAAGTCTTCGACCTGCTCCTCGCTGAGCTTGATCGGCAGAATGCCGTTCTTGAAGCAGTTGTTATAGAAAATGTCCGCGTACGAAGGTGCGATCACGACGCGGAAGCCGAAGTCCTGGATTGCCCAAGGCGCGTGCTCACGGGAGGAACCGCAGCCGAAGTTCGCACGGGAGATCAGGACGGAAGCGCCCTGATAGCGCGGCTGGTTCAGGCTGAAGCTAGGAATCTCGGCGCCGCTTTGGTCAAACCGCCATTCGTAGAACAGGAATTGGCCGAAGCCGGAGCGCTCGATGCGCTTCAGGAACTGCTTGGGGATAATCGCGTCCGTATCCACGTTCACGCGGTCCACCGGAGCCACAAGGCCGGTATGCTTGTTGAATGCTTCCATAGGTGAAAACTCCTCTACATTCAGTCTATATAAAGTTTAAGCTTCTTGTTTGACTTTGAACTGCCAGTCGCGCACGTCGACGAAACGTCCTTGGATCGCTGCGGCTGCCGCCATCGCAGGAGATACGAGATGCGTCCGGCCGTCGCGGCCTTGGCGGCCTTCGAAGTTCCGGTTGGATGTCGAAGCGCAGCGCTGGCCCGGCTTCAGTACGTCGGGGTTCATCGCGAGGCACATCGAGCAGCCCGCATCGCGCCATTCGAAGCCCGCTTCGGTGAAGATGACGTCGAGGCCTTCCTTCTCGGCTTGGATCTTCACGCGGCCCGAACCCGGCACGACGATCGCGGTGACGTTCGGGGAAACCTGGTGTCCCTGCGCCACGGCAGCTGCCGCGCGCAAGTCTTCGATCCGGCCGTTCGTACAGGAACCGATGAATACGTAATCGACGGGAATTTCCGTCATCGGCGTACCCGGCGTGAGGCCCATGTACTCGATGGCTTTCTCGGCCGCTTTGCGCTCGTTCTCTGTCGTAAAGTCAGCGGGATTCGGTACGTTGGCCGTTACGCTCGTACCCATGCCCGGGGAAGTGCCCCAGGTTACCTGCGGGATCAGGGAGTCGGCGTCGAACTCGACGGTCCAATCGTACTGGGCGCCTTCGTCCGTAGTCAGGTTACGCCACTCGGCTACGGCTGCGTCGAACGCTTCGCCCTGCGGCACATACTGGCGGCCGCGCAGGTAGTCGAACGTTGTCTGGTCTGGAGCGATCAGGCCCGCTCTTGCGCCCGCTTCGATGGACATGTTGCAGACGGTCATCCGCTCTTCCATGGAGAGGCCGCGGATCGCTTCGCCCGTGTACTCGATAACGTAGCCTGTTGCGAAGTCCGTGCCGTACTTGGCGATGACGCCAAGGATCAGATCCTTCGCCGTTACGCCCGGGTTCAGCCTGCCGTTGATGCGCACTTCCAGCGTCTTCGCTTTCGACTGCTGGAGACACTGGGTAGCCAGGACGTGCTCCACTTCGGAAGTACCGATACCGAAGGCGAGTGCGCCGAACGCGCCGTGCGTGGAGGTGTGGGAGTCGCCGCACACGATGGTCTTGCCCGGATGCGTCAGGCCCAGTTCAGGACCCATCACGTGCACGACGCCCTGATCGATGGAATCGAGATCGAAGAGCGTCACGCCGAAGTCGGCACAGTTCTTCGAAAGGGTGTCGATCTGCTGCTTCGAGATCGGGTCGCTGATGTTGAAACGGTCCTTCGTCGGTACGTTGTGGTCCATCGTCGCGTAGGTCAAGTCCGGACGGCGCACCTGGCGGCCGCTGAGTCGCAGGCCCTCGAACGCTTGCGGGGAAGTCACTTCGTGGACCAAGTGCAGGTCGATATAAATAATGCTCGGTTTGCCCGGCTCCGACTGAATCACGTGATTGTCCCAAATCTTCTCGAACATTGTTTTTGCCATAGGTTCCACCTCAATTAGATGTCGTCTCTCTTGTAAACCTATGGTACCATTCCCTTCTTCATTGTTCCAAGATATAATATCTATAATGTTCATAGGTTTTGATTATAAGAAGGAATCACGAACGCTTCTACCTTTAATTATAGAAAAGAGGGTCCGCCTTATGGAACTGCGCCAGCTTCAATACGCCTTACAGATCGCCATCGACAAGAACTTCTCCCGCGCCGCCGAGAAGCTGCATATCGCCCAGCCTTCGCTCAGCCAGCAGCTCTCGAAGCTCGAGAAGGAGATCGGGGTACTGCTCTTCCAGCGCACGACCAACTCCGTCGAGGTGACCCACGCCGGCTCCCTATTCGTCGAGAAGGCCCAGGCCATTCTCGATATGGTCGAGCAGCTCAAACGCGAGATGGACGATATCTCGCAGATGCGCAAGGGGCGGCTAGTCGTCGGCTCGCTGCCGATCACCGGCGCCCACGTGCTCCCGCTCGTGCTGCCGGTCTTTCAGGCGCGCTACCCCGAGATCGAGGTCGCGCTCGTCGAGGAAACGTCCGCGAATCTCGAGCATCTCACCGGCATCGGCCAAGTCGACATCTCGCTGCTCTCCATCCCGCTCTTCGACGAATCGCTTGCCTCGGTGCCGATCATCGAGGAGGAGATCGTGCTCGCGCTGCCGCCGGGCCATGCGCTCGCCCTCTCCAGCGGGAGCACCGACGCCTTCGACGTTGCGTCGCTGCAGGACGAGCCCTTCATCGCGCTGAAGAAAGGACAGGGCTTCCGCCAGATCACGCTGGAGCTCTGCCAGCAGGCGGGCTTCCATCCGCGTATCGTCTTCGAGAGCAGCAACATCGACACCGTCCAGGCCTTGGTTGCCGCCGGCATGGGCATCAGCTTCATTCCCCGCATGGTCCGCCGGCGCGGAGGCGGCGAGCTCTCGCCTGTCTACCGCCCGCTGGCCGGCCGGCCCACCCGGACGCTCGTCATCGCCTCGCGCAAGGGGCGCTACCTCTCCAAGGCCGTCGAGGCATTCATCGAGACTTTCCGCGACGTCATGAAGGAGAGCTCGCCGCAGTAAGCCATGGCCGCGCCAGGCCGGTCCACTGCGCCATAAGCGCCAAAAAGGAGCTTCCTGCCCGATCCGGCAAGCTCCTTTTTGGTCATCGTATGGATCACCGTACGGGTCACCAGGCCCCAGCCGCATGCGCTAAATGAGGCCGTGTCCGTTCCCTACTGATACAGCGACGGGCGGCGGTCTTCAAAGACCGGAATGCGGCTGCGCACCTCGGGTACGAGTCCCAGGTCAATGGTCGCCCGCAGAATCCCTTCGGTCCCGTCACCTTCGGCAAGCACTTCGCCCCACGGGTCGATCACCATGGAGTGGCCGAAGAACTCCGTCGTCCCGCTGACGCCGACCCGGTTGCAGGAGACCACGAACATCTGGTTCTCGATGGCGCGTGCCATGAGCAGCGTACGCCAGTGATGCAGCCGGGGGTTCGGCCACTCCGCAGGCACGAACAGCACCTGGGCGCCGCCAAGCGCAAGCGTCCGGGCCAGCTCCGGGAAGCGGATGTCGTAGCAGATCATGAGGCCGGCGGGCACCCCGTCCAGCTCCGTGCGTCCTACCGTATCTCCGCTCAGCAGGAACTTCTCTTCGTCCATCAGGCGGAAGAGGTGGATCTTCGAATACTCGCCAACCTTGCCTCCTTCGCGGTCATAGGCGTAGATCGTATTGTACACGCCGTCGCTGCGGCGTTCGGCTATCGAGCCTCCGACGATCAGCACGCCGTGCTTCCGGCTGAAAGCCGACAGGAGGGCCTGCGTCCGCTCTCCGTCCCGGTCGGCCAGATCCTGGATGCGGTCCAGCGCATAGCCTGTATTCCACATCTCGGGGAAGACGAGGACGTCGGGCTTGACCTCCGCCGCCACCGCCTCCTCCAGCAGGGCTTCCAGCTTGGCATAGTTCCGGTCCGGCTCCCCGATCACGATATCCATCTGCAGAAGCGCCAGATTCCACTTTTTGCTAGTCGTCATGTGTTTCTTCCCATCTTTCTGTGCAGGGAACGGCCGCCTTCCGGTCTAGGTCCGCCCGCTCGTTTTCTTCTAATGATAGAGGATGCCTCCGCGAACTTCAATCCCGTCTTCCCGCTCCTCCTCCCGGAACAATCCACCTAGGTCCAAGACCACACGGACCGATTGTTTTCCTCCCCCATCATGTTCTTCCAAAAACTTCACAGGATGGTATACACTCCTTCTGATTCATGTTACATTATTCCTATCTGCAGACCGTGAATTAACGGAGCGGGTTATTTTCCGTGCTCCCGGCAATCCTGCCTTCTCTTCTGCCTAATCTATAAGCCATAGGAGTGACATCCATGAATTCATCCTATCCGGGCGCTGTCAGCGCCTTCCCGATGCAGCCGGCCCGCAGGCTCCAGGAGCTGCCGACGCAGTTCTTCTCGAAGCTGGTGAGCCGGGCCAACCAACAAATCGCCGCAGGCCACGACGTCATCAACCTCGGCCAGGGCAATCCCGACCGGCCTACGCCGCCGCATATCGTCAAGGCGCTGCAGGAAGCGGCTGAGAATCCGCTCTACCACCGCTATCCTCCGTTCAGCGGATTCGGGTTCCTGAAGGAGGCCGTCGTCGAGCGGTACCGGGAAGACTACGGCGTCGAGCTCGATCCGGAGTCCGAAGTAGCCATCCTCTTCGGCGGCAAAACCGGCCTCGTCGAACTAGCTCAGTGTCTGCTCGATCCGGGAGATGTGTGCCTCGTCCCCGATCCCGGCTATCCCGATTACTGGTCCGGGGTCGCCCTCGCCGGGGCTAGCATGAGCTTCATGCCCCTGCGCGAAGAGAACGGCTTCCTGCCGGACTACGGCTCGCTGCCCCTGGATGATGTGAACCGGGCGAAGCTCATGTTCATCAACTACCCGAACAACCCGACGGCCGCCGTCGCAAACGAGTCCTTCTATAAGGAAACGATCGACTTCGCTGCGAAGCATGGAATTGTCGTCTCCAGTGATTTTGCCTACGGCGCGGTCGGATTCGACGGCCAGAAGCCGCTGAGCTTCCTCCAATTCCCTGGAGCTAAGGAAGTCGGCGTGGAATTCTACACACTGTCCAAAACGTACAACATGGCGGGCTGGCGTGTAGGCTTCTGCCTCGGCAACCGGGAGATCATCCGGATGATCAATCTCATCCAGGATCATTACTACTGCTCTCTGTTCGGCGGAATCCAGGTCGCCGCCGCCGAAGCGCTACGCGGACCCCAGGACTGCGTCCGTGAGCTGGTCGGGGTCTACCAGGGACGCCGTGACGCCCTGTTCGGCGCGCTGGATCGGATCGGCTGGAACGCCGCCAAGCCGGCCGGCTCCTTCTTCACCTGGCTCCCGGTTCCGCAAGGGTACACCTCGGAGTCCCTGGCGGACCGGCTTCTCGAGGAAGCGAAGATCGTGGTCGCCCCGGGCGTCGGCTTCGGAACCCATGGCGAAGGCTATGTCCGCCTCGGCCTCCTCACGGGCGAAGGCCGGCTGCTCGAAGCCGTGGAGCGGATCGACAAGCTGCATCTGTTCGGCTAACCTGCGATCCGCCAGGCGCGCCGCCTTCTTTACAAATCCGGCGGTGCCGTGCTATGCTTAGAAGAACCAAACGTTATGATGGGAATAGTAGGAGAGACCCTTCACGCTCAGAGAGTAAATTCCACCGGCTGCGAGAATTTACCGTGAACCTTTGCCGAACCCGCCCCTGAACGGCCGGCGATGAGCCCGGACGGCAGCCTGCCGTTATAAGGACCGAAAGACGGATGAATCATTCATCAACTAAGGTGGTACCGCGGAAGTCAAGGCTTTCGTCCTTAACAGGACGGGGCCTTTTTGTTTTTTTTGGAGCCGGCGGCAAGCGCCGGACTCTCGTTTGAAGACTGTAGGAATGAGGGATCGCCATGCACGGAACGATCGTAGTCAAAATCGGCAGCAGTTCGCTGACCTCAGATGAGGGCGGGCTGAACCGGGATTCCATCGCCTTTTTCGCTTCGGAACTGGCCCGGCTGCACCGCGAAGGGGACCGCGTGCTGCTCGTCACCTCCGGCGCAGTGGCCGCCGGCTTCAGGGCCATGGGATACACGGCGCGGCCCAAGCTGCTGCACGAGAAGCAGGCATCAGCTTCCGTCGGGCAGGCGCTCTTGATGCAAGCCTACCAGGCGGCCTTTGCGGAGTACGGGATCGGCATCGGCCAGATCCTCCTTACCCGCTCCGACTTCTCGAACCGCCGGCGCATCCAGAATGCGCAGTCGACCATCGAGGAGCTGCTCCGCCGGGGGATCCTCCCCATCGTCAACGAGAATGATACGGTCGCCGTCGACGAACTGAAGTTCGGGGACAACGATACGCTGTCCGCGCTCGTCGCCAACCTCGTTCGGGCCCGGCGGCTCCTGATCCTGACAGACACCGACGGCCTGTACACCGAGGACCCCCGCAAGAACCCGGAGGCCCGGCGGATCGAGAGGGTGCTCGAGATCGACGAGGATATCTACCGCATTGCCGGCGGCTCCGGCTCCATGGTCGGCACAGGGGGCATGCGCTCGAAGATCGAAGCGGCCCGCATCGCCATGCGGGGCGGCATCCCCTGCTTCGTCGGCCGCGTGACCGAGTCCGGCGACCTCCATAGCGCCGCAGCCGGTACCGGCCGGGGCACATACTTCGACACGAGCGAGCACAACCTGCCGATGAAGAAGCAGTGGCTAGGGTTTCACTCGCAGCCGAGAGGCCTGGTCGTCGTGGACGAGGGGGCCGAGACGGCGCTCGTCAGCGGCGGCCGCAGCCTTCTCCCGGCCGGCGTGCGGGAGGTGAACGGCGAGTTCCATCCCGGCGACGTCATCGAAGTAGCAGGGATGAACCGCCAGACGATCGGACGCGGCGTCGTCAACTACGAATCGTGGCAGCTGCAGGCCGTAGCGGGTCTTGGCTCCGAGGAAGTGCAGCGCCGCATCGAGGTGCCCCGGATCGAAGTCATTCACCGGGACGAGTGGATTACCCTCGCGCAGTCCCTGAGGACGAAGGATGCGGCGCCCTGACCCAGGTTATGATCGCAACACCATTATAGATATCAAGGAGGAGACAGCGATGTCCCAGATGGAAGGCGCAGTGACGCTTAGCGAAGTGAAACAGAAGGCCGGGCTGGCCAAACAGGCCGCTCCCGTGCTCGCACAGCTCACCACCGAGCAGAAGAACCATGCCCTGCTCTATATGGCGGAATGTCTCGAGAAAGAAGCAGAATCGATCATAACGGCCAACGCCGAAGACCTCCAGCGCGGACGTGAGAGCGGCATCTCCACCTCCCTGCTCGACCGCCTCGCCTTGAACCGCCAGCGGATCGGAGCGATGGCCGAAGGCCTGCGCCAGATCGTGACGCTGCCCGATCCGGTCGGCGATACGCTCGAAGCGTTCAGCCGGCCGAACGGCCTGCATATCCGCAAGGTTCGCGTGCCGATCGGCGTCATCGGCATCATCTATGAAGCGCGGCCGAATGTGACGGTCGATGCCGCCGGTCTCTGCCTCAAGACAGGCAATGCGGTCGTGCTGCGCGGCGGCTCCTCCGCCCTGTCCTCGAACAAGCGGATCGTCGAGGTGCTGCACCAGGCGCTCGAGATGACCGATGTGCCGCCGTTTGCGCTGCAGCTCGTGATCGATCCGAACCGCAGTTCCGTGGACGAGATGCTGAAGCTGAACGGCCTGCTCGACGTGCTCATCCCGCGGGGCGGAGCTTCCCTCATCCAGAACGTGGTGAAGAATGCCACCGTACCGGTGATCGAGACCGGAGCCGGCGTCTGCCATACGTACCTCGACGAGACCGCCCAGCCGGACATGGCCCTGCAGATCGCCATCAACGCGAAGGTCCAGCGCCCATCGGTCTGCAACTCCATGGAGACGCTGCTCGTGCACCGCGATTTCGCGGCGAAGCATCTGCCGATGATTGCGGACCAATTCCTGCAGCAGCGGGTGGAACTGCGCGGCGACGAAGCATCCCGCGCCCTGGTATCCGGCATGGCCGCAGCCACCGAGGAGGACTGGGATACGGAGTACAATGATTATATCCTCAACGTGCGGATCGTCGAAGGGCTGGATGAAGCTATGGAGCACATCCGGCTTCACGGCACGATGCACTCCGAGTGCATCGTGACCGAGAACACCCTGCATGCGGCCCGCTTCCTGCAGGAAGTCGACGCCGCAGCCGTCTACCATAACGCATCGACCCGTTTCACGGACGGATTCGAATTCGGCTTCGGAGCCGAGATCGGCATCTCCACGCAGAAGCTGCATGCCCGCGGTCCGATGGGCCTGCCGGCCCTGACGTCGAGCAAATACTGCATTACGGGCAGCGGCCAGATCCGGGGATAGACTCAGAGATGCCTTGACCCGACCTTTCGACTGCATGCGGCTGGCCTGGCACCTGCGCTTATTGTGCAGGCCAGCTGCTACGTGTCTCTCTTAAGCCTTGAGCGCTGCCCAGGCAGCCAGACGGTTTTATCCATAACCAGAAGTACAAAAGTTCATGCCCTCATCCAACGCAGAAGACAAGAAGGAGTTTGATCTACCATGGTTCAAGGATTGCCACAGCAGCAGATAACATTCGTCGGAGCCGGTTCGATGGCCGAAGCCATCATCCGCGGACTCATTGACCAGGGCGGCGTACCGGGAGAGAATCTCTTCGTCGTCAACCGTTCCAACGCGGAACGGCTGGCGGAACTGCATACCCGGTACGGCATCCGTTACGCCATGGACCAGCTGGCCAAAGACGAAGCCATCCGATCCGCGGATATCGTCGTCCTCGCCTTCAAACCGAAGGATGCCGTGGACGGCATCTTGGCACTGAAGCCGCAGCTGCGGCCAGGCCAGCTCATTGTCTCCGTCATCGCGGGCCTGTCGGTCGCTACGATGCACGGCCTGCTCGGCAGCGACAGTTATGCGATCGTCCGCACGATGCCCAATACGTCCAGCACGATCGGGCTGGGCGCGACGGGCATCGCCTTCTCGGAGAGCGTCACGGAAAAGCAGCAGGAGCTCGCCTATGAGATGTTCGCCTCGACGGGGATCGTAACGGTCGTCGACGAATCGCAGATTGACGCCATCACCGGTGTCTCCGGCAGCGGGCCGGCCTATGTGTATTATATGATGGAAGCGATGATGGAAGGCGGCACCCGTGCAGGTCTATCCCGGGAGGAATCCCGTCGTCTGACGATTCAGACGTTCCTCGGGGCCGCCGGAATGGTAGAGGCTACCGGAGAAGAACCGGCTGATCTGCGCCGCAAAGTGACTTCCCCGAACGGCACTACCCAGGCCGCCATCGAAGTCATGGACCGCGCCGGCTTCCAGGATGCGCTCATCGCCGGTATTCTCCGGTCCAAGGAACGGGCCGGCGAGATGGGCGAAGCCATCTCCCAATCCGTCAGCACACCCAGCAAGTAAGCCCCCTCCGTCTTCCGGAGGGAACCCTGCATCCGAAACCCAATAGACCCAAAGGAAGGTGTCCGCATTGAACTCCGAATGGAACCAGGCCGCTTCCGGCGCCTACTGCACAGCAACGTACCGCCTCTACGACGACAAGGCGGACTTTCATAAAAAAGCCGAAGGCATCGCCGTCGGCCTCACCGTAGGCTCTTGGACCGACCTTCCCGAAGCCCGCAAAGCGGAGATGCAGCGCCATCTCGGCCGTGTCGTATCGGTCGAAGCTCATGAACCTGCGGGGGCAGCCCCGGGCGAACGCTTCGCCGACATCACCATCGCCTATCCGGACGCGAACTTCTCCCGGGACATTCCGGCCCTGCTCGTCACCGTATTCGGGAAGCTCTCGATGGACGGCCGCATCAAGCTCACCGACCTGTCCTTCTCGGACGACTTCCTCTCCGCCTTCCCGGGTCCGCGGTTCGGACTCGGCGGCGTACGGAAGCTCCTGGGCGTCACGGATAGACCGCTGCTCATGAGTATCTTCAAGTCCGTTATCGGACATGACCTGCCGGCTCTCCAAGAACAGTTCTACCAGCAGGCGCTCGGGGGCGTCGACCTCATCAAAGACGATGAGATCCTCTTCGAGAACCCGCTGACCCCGATCGAGCGCCGGGTAGAGGCCTGCATGCAGGCCGCTGCCAAGGCAAAGCTCGAAACGGGACAAGAGCTGCTCTATGCCGCGAATCTCACGGGGCCGACGTTCGACCTCGTGAACCAGGCGCGCCGGGCCATCGGGGCTGGCGCCAATGCACTGCTCTTCAACGTGCTGGCTTACGGCTTCGACGCATTGAGCGAGCTCAGCCGGCACCCCGATATTCAGGTGCCGATCATGGCGCA
This sequence comes from Paenibacillus caseinilyticus, assembly GCF_027533645.1. Taxonomy (GTDB): domain Bacteria; phylum Bacillota; class Bacilli; order Paenibacillales; family NBRC-103111; genus Paenibacillus_G; species Paenibacillus_G caseinilyticus. The sequence continues at coordinate 487,677 of NZ_JAQAGY010000002.1, read as the reverse complement.
CCCGGCGCTGGCCGGTGCGCTGTACCCATCAGCCTACCACGGTATCTCCGCCCAAGTGCTGCTCGGCAAGCTGATGCGGCTTGCCGGCGCCGATCTGGTCTTGTTCCCTTCTCCTTACGGCTCCGTCGTGATGCCGCGCGAGGAGAACCTGGCGATCAAGGAAGCGCTGCTGGATACGGCCGGGGCGGCAGATGGCCGAGGCTTCGGCCGGCTGAAGACGAGCTTCCCGGTCCCTTCCGCGGGCATTCACCCCGGGCTCGTGCCGCTGATCCTCAAGGACTTCGGTACGGATGTCGTGGTGAACGCCGGCGGCGGAGTACACGGCCATCCGATGGGCGCGGCGGCCGGCGGCCGGGCATTCCGCCAGGCGATCGACGGCTGCCTCTCCGGTGCCTCCCTGCGGGAGTATGCCGCGGACGGACGGCCTGAGCTTATGGCCGCGATTGACGCTTGGGGGATCCGCGAATGAGCAGAGAACGCGTAATCTTTTGCGACTTCGACGGCACGATCACCGTCAACGACAATATTGTTGCGATCATGAAGCATTTTCAGCCGCCGGGCTGGGATACGATCGTGGAGGATGTGCTCGCGAAGCGGGTGTCCATCCGCGAAGGCGTCGGGCGCATGTTCGCCCTGCTGCCAACGGAGCGCCAGCAGGAGATCACAGACTATGCGATCGGCAACGTCACGATCCGGCCGGGCTTCCAGGAGCTGCTCGAGTACTGCCGCAACGAAGGCATCACCTTCCTCGTCACCTCGGGCGGCATCGACTTCTTCGTCTATCCAGTGCTCTCGCCGTTCCCGATTCCGAAGGAGCATATCTATTGCAACGGCAGCGACTTCAGCGGGTCCCATATCCGCATTCTGTGGCCTCATGCCTGCGACGGCCACTGCCATAACGACTGCGGCATGTGCAAAACCGCGATCATCCGCTCGTACCCGTCTGACCGGTACGAACGAATTCTGATCGGGGACAGCATCACCGACTTCGAGGGCGCAAAGCTCGCCGATCTGGTGTTCGCGCGGGCTCATCTGGTGAACCTGTGCGAGGAGCTTGGTTTACATTACAAACCCTTCGAGAACTTCCATGAAGTGATCCGGGGATTAGAGGAGTTGAACGTACGATGAGCCTCACGATTCGTCTGGAGGACAAGCAGCAGGCCTTCGAGGACCTGCGCGAGATCAAGACGCTGCTGGCCGGCCGGGGCTGGTTCCCGGGCACGAGCGGCAATCTGTCCGTCCGCGTCGGAGAATTCACCCCCGAGCAGTTCGCCTTCGCGGTAACTGCCAGCGGCAAGGATAAGTCGGTGAATACGCCGTCGGACTATCTGCTCGTCGACCAGAACGGCAAGCCGATCGAAGCGACGGGACTGAAGCCGTCCGCCGAGACGCTCATTCACTGCGAGATCTACCGGGCAACCGGAGCGGGCGCCATCTTCCACGTGCATACCGTATTCAACAATCTCGTCTCGGAGCTGTACGGGGAGCGCGGCAGCGTACCGATCGACGGGGTAGAGCTGATCAAGGCGTTCAACATTTGGGATGAGGAAGCCCAGATCGAGATCCCGATCGTACCGAACTACGCCGAGATCCCGCGGATCGCCGAGCTGGTAGAACGCTCCATCCTCCCCCGTATTCCCGGCATCCTGATCCGCAAGCACGGCATCTGCGCCTGGGGAGCCAATGCATTCGAGGCCAAGCGCCATCTCGAGGCGTTCGAGTTCCTGTTCGAATATGCTTACCGGCTGGCCCTGCTCAGAAAGTAAAGATACAGACGCCGGAACACTGTCATCTTCAGCGCAAAAACGCCTGTACTCCAGCATCATGCTGCGTACAGGCGTTTTTGGTGTTCTTATGAAACCAGGTCTCTGCCATCCAAGAGGCTGTTGCCTTATTTGCCGTATTCGCTTGGGTTCGCGCTCCAAGCTCTCAATGCCTGAAGATCGCCTTCCTGAATGCTGCCGTTCTTCACAGCTACATCGAGCAGGACGGAATAATTCGTCAGTGTCTCGAACGGTACGCCCGCTTCGCCGAACGCCCCTTTGGCTTTCTCGAACTGATAGGAGAAAATCCCGAGCACCCCCAGCGCTTCGGCTCCCGCGTCATTCACAGCCAGCGCCACCTTGAGCGAGCTGCCGCCGGTCGAGATGAGATCCTCGATCACAACGGTCTTCTGCCCGGCCTCGATATGGCCTTCGATCAGGTTTTCTTTGCCGTGGCCTTTGGCCTTGTCCCGTACATACACCATCGGCAGACCGAGCTTCTGCGCCACCCACGCTGCATGCGGGATGCCGCCCGTCGCTGCGCCGGCAATCACCTCGGCGTCCGGGAAATTATCGCGGATCAGCTGCACGAAGCCTTCGGCGATCCGTTCGCGGATCGCCGGGTAGGAGATCGTCAGCCGGTTGTCGCAGTAGATCGGGGATTTCAACCCGGACGTCCATGTGAACGGCTGGTGCGGGCGCAGGGCCACCGCACCGATCTGCAGCAGATCGGAAGCAATTTGCTCGGCCAGTACGGGACTTGTAACGATAGTTTTTGAACTCATGGGATCGTCTCCTTCGGATGGTTGTTCTTTCATTACTTCCACTATCAATCTCTACCTCCCAATCCGGAGGCAGTTCCGCTTCGCTTAAGGCTGTACCGGCTCCTCCGACACGGAAGCAAGGATCGCTTCGAGTGCCGCTCTCGGATCGGCAGCCCCTGTAATCGGACGGCCGATCACGATATAATCCGTCCCCTGCGCAAAAGCCTCAAACGGCGTCATGACGCGCGACTGGTCGCCGATGTCCGCTCCGGCGGGCCGAATTCCCGGTGTCACGGTGACGAAGCCAGAGCCGCAGGCTTCCTTGATACGCACGACCTCTAGCGGCGAGGCGACGACGCCGTTCAGACCGGCTGAACGGGTCAGCAGGGCATACCGCAGGACCGCTTCTTCCACCGTTCCCGCAATGCCGATCTCCCCGTTCATGACTTCCTGGGAAGTGCTCGTCAGTTGGGTTACGCCGATGACTTCCGGACGCTTCACCGAAGTGCCTGTGCCGGTCAGCCCCTTGTCGACGCCTTCCATGGCCGCTTCCATCATGGCCCGTCCTCCGGCGGCGTGTACATTGAACATATCCACGCCAAGGCGTGTAATGCTCTCCGCCCCGCCCTTGACCGTGTTCGGAATGTCATGCATCTTGAGATCGAGGAAGACCTGGTAGCCTTTCTCCTTCAGCCTGCTGACAAACCCAGGACCCGCACTGTAGAACAGCTGCATGCCCACCTTCATATAACAGGGAATACCCGCGAGCGATTCCACAAGCGCTTCCGCCTGCTCCGCCTGCGGATAATCCAAGGCGACCATAATCCGCTGTGCTGCCGTTGTCATCTGTCATCCGCCTCCCTAAAGTATAACTTTGTAACCTGAATCTGGGCTATCTCATTCCACAGCAAGAGGCCGAGACCCCCCAATCATGGGATTAGCACAGTTTCCCTTGAACTTCGGGGATCCTGTGCTAATCGTGTGAGAGTTGTAATTAAGCGTGAACGATCGGCATAGCCGTCGATTGGAAGTAGATCGACTCCAATACGTGCAGCAGCGCCTTCACCGTATCGAGCGAGGTCATGCACACAATGCCGTTCTCTACCGCTTCCCGGCGGATCCGGAAGCCGTCCCGTTCCGGGGCTTTGCCTTTGGTCAGGGTATTCACCACGAAGTGGGCTTCCCCTCCGCGGATCAGGTCGAGAATGTTCGGCGAGCCTTCGCTCAGCTTGTGAACGCGGGTCACAGCCAGCCCTGCATCTTCGAAGGTCTGTGCCGTACCGCCTGTGGCGATGATGCGGTAGCCTAGACGATCGAAGCCGCGGAAGATCTCAAGCGCCTCTTCCTTATCCTTATCGGCGATAGTTGCGATGATAGCCCCGGCAGGAGGCACCTTCATACCGGAACCGATGAAGCCTTTGTAGAGTGCTTTGGCGAACGTTTTGTCGCGGCCCATGACTTCGCCCGTCGATTTCATCTCCGGTCCGAGCGTCGTATCTACGCGGCGCAGCTTCGCAAAGGAGAAGACCGGTACTTTCACCGAGACGTAGTCATCTTCAGGCCACAGTCCCGTCTCGTAGCCCATGCTTGCCAAGGATTCACCAGTAATGACGCGAGTCGCCACGTTAGCCATCGGAATCTTCGTGACCTTGCTCAGGAACGGTACGGTCCGCGAGGAACGTGGGTTCACTTCGATGACATACACTTCGTCTTGATAGATGACGAACTGGATATTCACCAGACCTACGATCTGCAGGCCTCTGGCAATCTTGGTCGTAATGTCGACGATCTTCGCTTTGAGCTCTTCCGAAACCGTCTGCGGCGGATACACCGAGATGGAGTCGCCGGAGTGCACGCCCGCTCTCTCGACATGTTCCATGATGCCCGGGATCAGTACGGTCTCTTTGTCGCAGATCGCGTCGACTTCTACTTCTTTACCGAGCATATAGCGGTCGATCAGGACCGGATGCTCCGGATTGATCGTGACGGCATACTCCATGTAGCTCAGCAGTTCCTCGTCGGAATAGACAATCTCCATTGCGCGGCCGCCCAGTACGTAGGAAGGACGGACGAGCACCGGATAACCGAACCGGGAAGCCATGCCTACGGCCTGGTCTACGGAAGTGACCGTACCGCCCGGCGGCTGTGCGATCTCCAGCTTATTCAGCAGCGCTTCGAACTTCTTGCGGTCTTCTGCCGCATCGATGTTCTCAAGGTCCGTACCTAGAATGCGTACGCCCGCTTTGGCGAGCGGCGCTGCCAGGTTGATGGCCGTTTGGCCGCCGAACTGCACGATGACACCGACCGGCTTCTCACGTTCGATGACGTTCATGACATCTTCGAAGAAGAGCGGCTCGAAGTAGAGGCGGTCGGACGTATTGAAGTCCGTCGATACCGTCTCCGGGTTGTTGTTGATGATAACAGCTTCGTAGCCCGCGTTCTGGATGGCCCAGACGGCGTGTACCGTGGAGTAATCGAACTCGATGCCCTGGCCGATCCGGATCGGACCGGAACCCAGCACGACGATCTTCTCTTTCTCGGTTTCCTTCACTTCGTCTTCCACTTCATACGTCGAGTAGTAGTAAGGCGTCGTCGCTTCGAATTCAGCGGCGCACGTATCTACCATCTTGTAGACCGGCTTCAGTCCGAGACCAAGACGGTACGAACGCACGTCGGCTTCCTTCGTCAAGTTCAGGCCCGTTCCGGCTGCACTGCGGACTTCGGCGATAGCCCGGTCGGTGAAACCTTTGCGCTTCGCTTCAAGCAGCAGCTCTTCCGTCAATTCAGGCTGCAGCAGCTGGGCTTCGAAGGCAATCATCTTCTCGAGTTTGTGCAGGAACCACCAGTCAACCTTCGTAAGGTCCTGAAGCTGCTGTACCGTGTATCCGCGGCGGAGTGCTTCGGCGATCAGGAAGATCCGCTCGTCGTCCGGCTTCACGAGGCGCAGCTCCAGCGTCGCCTGATCGAGCTTGTCGGTGTCCTTGAGACAGAGGCGGTGTACGCCGATCTCGAGGGAACGGATCGCCTTGTGGATCGACTCCTCGAACGTGCGGCCGATCGCCATGACTTCGCCGGTCGCTTTCATCTGCGTGCCAAGCTTCCGGTTCGCTGCCGTGAACTTGTCGAACGGCCAGCGTGGAATTTTCGATACGATATAATCGAGCGTAGGCTCGAAGCAAGCATACGTCTGGCCCGTAACCGGGTTGACGATCTCATCGAGGGTGTAGCCGATCGCGATCTTCGCGGCCATCTTGGCGATCGGGTAACCTGTTGCCTTGGAAGCCAGAGCCGAGGAACGGCTTACACGCGGATTCACTTCGATTACATAATATTGGTAAGAGTGCGGGTCCAGCGCGAACTGGACGTTACAGCCGCCTTCGATGCTCAGGGCACGGATGATCTTGAGCGAGGCGGAACGCAGCATTTGGTATTCGCGGTCGGAGAGCGTCTGGCTCGGCGCTACGACGATACTGTCGCCGGTATGTACGCCGACCGGATCAAAGTTCTCCATGTTGCAGACGACGATACAGTTGTCATTGGCGTCGCGCATGACCTCGTACTCGACTTCTTTCATACCTGCGATGCTTTTCTCGACGAGACACTGGTTGATCGGGCTGTAGCGGATCCCCGAAGAGACGATCTCCAGCAGCTCTTCCTCATTCGAGCAGATCCCGCCGCCGGTTCCGCCGAGCGTATAAGCCGGGCGTACGATGATCGGATAGCCGATCTCGTTCGCGAAGTCCACCGCTTCCTGAACAGTCGTAACAATGACGCTCTCCGGTACCGGCTGCTCGAGTTCACGCATCAGATCGCGGAACAGATCGCGGTCCTCTGCTTTCTCGATGGCCGTAAGCTGGGTGCCGAGCAGCTTCACGTTCTCGCGCTCGAGCACGCCTGCGCGTGCCAGCTCCACCGCCATGTTGAGGCCGGTCTGGCCGCCGAGGGTCGGCAGCAGTCCGTCCGGACGTTCTTGGCGGATGATCTGCGTAACAAACTCCAGGGTGATCGGTTCGATGTATACTTTGTCGGCCATGTTGGTATCGGTCATGATCGTAGCCGGGTTGGAGTTGATCAGAACAACTTCATAGCCTTCTTCTTTGAGCGCTTGGCAGGCTTGGGTGCCGGCATAGTCGAATTCCGCCGCTTGTCCGATGACGATAGGTCCCGAACCGATAACGAGGATTTTTTTGAGCGAATTATTTTTCGGCATAGTGCAGCTCCCCTTTCGATGCGGATGTAGGCTCCGTGCTGCCCGCTTGATAAGCGGCGGCGATCTGCGCCTGTCTTGGCAGCTTCGGATGATTGGTCTTGTGATCGCGGATCAGCTGGAGGAAGTCATCGAACAGGTAGCTCGAGTCGAACGGTCCCGGTGCAGCCTCCGGATGGTATTGTACCGAGAACGCAGGGTGCTTCTTATGACGAAGCCCTTCGATCGTACGGTCGTTGTTGTTGATATGCGTCACTTCCAGCTCGGTACCGGCGACCGACTCTTCTTTCACCGTGTAACCGTGGTTCTGGGAAGTAATATAGCAGCGCCCTGTAGCCAGATCCTTCACCGGATGGTTCCCACCGCGGTGTCCGAACTTCAGCTTCTCCGTGTCCGCGCCGGCGGCCAGAGCGAACAGCTGGTGTCCGAGGCAGATGCCGAAGAGCGGGAACTCGCCGAGCAGCTGGGAGATCGTCTGTACCGCATGCTGCACGTCTTTCGGGTCCCCAGGGCCATTGGAGAGCAGTACGCCGTCCGGTGCGATACGGCGGATTTGCTCCGCGCTCGTATCTTGAGGCACGACGACCACGTCGCAGCCGCGCTTCGTGAGGTCGCGCAGGATGCCGCTCTTCGAGCCGAAGTCGATAACGACGATGCGCTCCTTAGCGCCCGGGCTGTGGAACACATTCTTCGTGGAGACGCGCGGTACTTGATCGGTCATAAGCGGAACGGCCTTCATCTGCTCGAGCAGTTCTTCCACACGCTTGCCCGACGTGGTCAACAGGCCTTTCATGACCCCATGGTGACGAATACGGCGGGTCAGCATCCGGGTATCGATGCCGCTGATGCCCATGATGTCGTATTCTTTGAGCAGGGAGTCGATCGAGTACTGGGCTCTCCAGTTGCTCGGCACTTCCTCATGCTCGCGGACTACGAAGCCGTGAATGAACGGGCGGATCGACTCGAAGTCGTCTCTTGTGATGCCGTAGTTGCCGATCAGCGGGTAAGTCATCGTCACGATCTGTCCGCAGTACGACGGATCGGAGAGAACTTCCTGATACCCTGTAATGCCTGTATTAAAGACGACCTCGCCAACGGAGTCGCCGGAACCGCCGAATGCTTTGCCGGTAAATACCGTACCGTCTTCCAACACCAATCTTGCTTGCATGAAGTCTCACTCCTTTGTGGTAAATGCTCTGCCCTAACTTGTGAACGATCCTGTGGCATCAGCCGCGTTCCGTTCGGATTTGTTACAGCGGGGGATCGTGAATGCATCACGTTATACTGCTCTTCTCCCCCGATGATTCGCCTAGATAAGGTATGCGCCTTGGCTCGGCCCAGTTACATGCTCTATTCAACCCGGAGCCGGAGCAGTGCACTAAAGCGGTGCGCTCTGCGACCCCGGTCCAGATCCTCCTGACCTTACTCGGCAGACCAGACCACTTGGCCGCCCACCATCGTGAGCGCCGGCCAGCCGCGGAGCTTCCAGCCCGTGAATGGCGTATTCTTGCCCTTGGAGAGGAACTCCTCCGGGTTCACTTCCTTCTCGGTCTCGAGATCGATCAGCGTAAGATCCGCCGGTTTGCCGGTCTCAAGCGTACCCCAAGGAAGACCGAATACCTGTGCGGGCAGCTTCGTCATCTTGTCGACGAGGAATTCCAGTGTCCACTCGCCGGTAGCCACGAATTTCGTGTACAGGAGAGGGAATGCCGTCTCAAAGCCGGTGATGCCGAACGGTGCCAGCTGCATGCCGCGGCCCTTCTCTTCCGCGCTGTGCGGCGCGTGGTCGGTCACTACGATGTCGATCGTGCCGTCCACAAGGCCCTCGATGCAGGCCCGCACATCGCGCGGCGTCCGCAGCGGCGGGTTCATCTTCCAGTTCGCATCCATGCTGTCCGGGATATCCTCATCCGACAGGATCAGGTGGTGAGGACACACTTCCGCAGTCACCTTGATGCCGAACTGCTTCGCGTGCCGGATCAGGCGGACGGACTGTTCCGTGCTGACGTGACAGACGTGGTAGTGGACGCCGGTTGCTTCCGCCAGCAGGATGTCCCGGCCCACATGAATCGCTTCGGATTCGTTCGGGATGCCCTTCAGACCGTGCTTGCGGGCGAACGCCCCCTCGGATACCGCCGCCCCTTCGACCAGCGTGTTATCTTCGCAGTGGGCGATAATCGGCATGCCGATCGATGCGGCCTTCGCCATCGCATCCTTCATCATCTGTGCGCTCTGTACGCCTACGCCGTCATCCGTATATCCGATGACCCCCGCTTCCTTCAGCGCATCGAAGTCCGTCAGCTCGCGCCCAAGCTCGTTCTTCGTGATACAGCCGTAAGGCAGTACACGGACGATGCCCTCGGTCTCGGCCTTGTCGAGCACATACTTTACCGTCTCCACGGTATCGATCACGGGCCGGGTATTCGGCATGCAGGCGATCGTCGTGAATCCGCCCTTGGCTGCCGAACGCGTGCCCGACGCGATGTCTTCCTTATACTCAAACCCCGGCTCTCGCAGGTGCACATGCATATCAATGAGGCCCGGAGCCAGCAGCTTGCCTGCCGCATCCACTACCGTATGTCCTGCGGTATCCGGCTCGCCCGCTTCCGCATCCACGATGCTCTCCACAACGCCGCCTTCAATCAGAACGTGCTTCTTCGTTACTTCGCTGCCGGCTGCCACCACGCTGGCGTTCCTAATCCAAATCCCCATGGGAACCTCCGATCCTATTATCAAACTTCTATCATCTATAGTTGCAAGGACGCCTTACGGAATACTCGTCCCCTTATGATCCTTGTCAGCTCAGCGCCCTCTCGATGACGGCCATCCGGATCGGCACGCCATGGCTCATCTGCTGGAAAATCTTCGATTTCTCGCTTTCGACCAGCTCGTCGTCGATCTCGACCCCCCGGTTCACCGGAGCCGGATGCATGATGATCGCGTGAGGCGCCATCCGTGCTGCCCGTTCCACCGTCAGCCCGTAAGCGGCCCGGTATTCCCCGGCCGATCCGAACAAGGTGCCCTCATGGCGTTCGAGCTGCACCCGCAGCATCATAACCACATCGGCCTTCAGGGCTTCGTCGATGCTGACGTAAGGAGCATGCCCTGCCAGCTCGGCCGCCTGCATCCCCTGCGGGGCGCAGAAGCTGACTTTGGCGCCCAGCGTCTGCAGCGCCCAGAGGTTCGAGCGGGCCACCCGGCTGTGCTGGATGTCGCCGACAATGGCAACGCTCAGCCCCCTCAGCTCTCCGAACTGCTTGCGCATCGTGTAGAGATCGAGCAGCGCCTGCGTCGGGTGCTCGTTGTTGCCGTCTCCCGCGTTGATGAGCGGCACCCTGATCTTCTGCGCGAGCTCGGCGAGCAGGCCGTTCGGCTTCATGCGGATGACCCCCGCATCGACGCCCATCGATTCGATCGTGCGGACCGTATCGTAGATCGATTCCCCTTTTTGTACCGAAGAAACGGCGGCGGCGAAGTTCAGTACCTCCGCTCCGAGACGCTTCTCCGCCACCTCGAAGGAAAACCGGGTCCGCGTGCTGTTCTCGAAGAACATATTCGCTACGAAGCGGCCCTGCAGGCCGTTCGAGACCTTCACCGGATACTGTTCCCAGTAAGCCGCCCTGTCCAGAATGGATGTCAGTTCGCCGGCCGTCATACCTTTGGTGCCAAGCAGATGTTTGTCTGTGTGTACGCTGAGTTGTGTCATTCGGTTGGCCTCCTCTGTCCTGTAATGATGACCTGGTCGCTGCCGTCCACTTCGGACAGCTTCACTTCGATGGACTCCTGCTTCGATGTAGGAATGTTCTTGCCGACGAAATCCGGCCGGATCGGCAGTTCCCTGTGCCCCCGGTCTACCAGCACCGCCAGCTGAATCATCTGGGGGCGTCCGAGATCCATCAGCGCATCCATCGCCGCCCGGACCGTCCGGCCCGTGAACAGCACATCGTCGAAGAGGATCAGCTTGCGGCCCTGCACGACCAGCTTCTCCTGCAGGTCCTCGCCTGAGGATGCCGCTTCCCCGCCCCCGGTCACCGCAGTCTCCAGCGACACAATCCGGTCGTCCCGGTACCGGGTAACGTCCACTTCTCCAACCGGGGCAGGAACCCCTTCGATCTCGCGGATCCGGTCGGATACCCTGCGGGCCAAGTGAATCCCCCGTGTCCGAATGCCGATCAGGATACAGTTCTCGAATCCCTTGTTCTTCTCGAGTATTTCATGCGCGATCCGGGTCAGCGCCCGCCGCACAGCGATTTCATCCATGAGCACATGCTCGGTTTGCAGCATTGCGGTCCGTCCTCCTTCATCTTGAGCGGCCGGCTGGTGCCTCCGCAGCTCTCCGCTCCACAAAAAATAACCTTGCCGTCATGGCAAGGTTATGTGTATACAAGAACAGAACCGTCCCTGGAATATTTGACCGCATGGCAGCGCCAGCGGATATACTCCAAGTAGAGAATCCGATTCATCGTTCACCTTGCCAGCCTCACGGGACTGTTTTTAAAGGTGCTATTCAATTACCAAGAATTATCCCACGTTCGACACGGCTTGTCAATACGTCCCGAATAATCGCAGGAGATTCATTTGATATTCACCTCGCCATGATTGCCTGCGGAAGGTGTTTTATGCTATAAAAGATGTAGTTCGTGAACCGGGCCATAGCCCGTTCTAAGGTGATTGACCGGTATGGTTCACTTTCCAATTACGTTATTATTACATAAGGAGCTGTAACCCCCTCATGTCTATCGAAATGAATACGGAAGAAGTTATCAACCTGATCAAGACCAGCAAAAAGAAAACCCCTGTCAAGGTATATATCAAGGGCGACCTGGCATCCATCTCTTTCCCTGAAGGCGTTCAATCGTTCCTCTCCGGCCCAAGCGGCGTTCTGTTCGGCGAGTGGACTGATATCAAGAGCGTGCTCGACGAGCATGCCGCCAAAATCGAAGACTACGTAGTGGAGAACGACCGCCGCAACTCCGCGATTCCGCTGCTCGATCTCAAAGGCATCAACGCCCGTATCGAGCCGGGCGCTACGATCCGCGAGATGGTCGGCATCGGCGACAACGCCATCATCATGATGGGCGCGGTCATCAACATCGGCGCTTCCATCGGCTCCGGCACGATGATCGACATGGGCGTCGTCATCGGCGGCCGTGTCAAAGTCGGCAACATGTGCCACATCGGCGCAGGCTCCGTACTCGCAGGCGTTATCGAGCCGCCATCCGCTCAGCCGGTCGTCATTGAAGACGACGTGCTCGTCGGTGCGAATGCCGTTATTCTCGAAGGCGTACGCGTAGGCGAAGGCTCTGTGGTCGCTGCCGGCGCTGTCGTCACAGAAGACGTGCCTCCGTTCAGCGTAGTCGCAGGTACACCTGCGCGCGTCATCAAGAAAGTCGATGACAAGACGAAGTCCAAGACCGAGATCCTCAAGGATCTCCGTACCCTGTAAGGCAAGGTATAGCCAGACGGCTCCTGCCCCGCCTCGGGGAGAAGGCCCGGCGCCCCGCGCGCCGGGCTTTTTTTAAAATCCAAGAATGTATATCGCGCCAGAGCTCGATTCTGTCTTCGTATATTTCTAATAAACGCGCACTGCCCTTAAAGGACGGCGAAGCCGTTTATCTTGTGAGCCGGCGGCCCCCACTCTAACGACCCTATCCAGAGGAGGCAACCCTTGTCATGACGACCCTTCCATTCGAATCCGCCCGAATCCGCCGGGACCTGCACCGCATTCCCGAACCCGGCTATCAGGAATTCAAGACCCAGCAGTACCTGCTGGATTATATCGCATCCCTTCCGCAGGAGCATATCGAGGTACGCACCTGGCGCACGGGCATCCTGGTGAACGTCAGGGGCACGAACCCGCAGCGCCGGTACGGCTACCGGGCCGACATGGACGGTCTGCCGATCGCCGAGGAAACCGGCTATGACTTCCGCTCAGAGCACCCGGGATACATGCACGCCTGCGGCCATGATCTGCACATGACCATCGGGCTCGGGGTGCTGTCGTACTTCGCCCGGCAGCCGGTCCGCGACGACCTTACCTTCATCTTCCAGCCTGCCGAGGAAGGCCCCGGCGGCGCGCTGCCGATGCTCGAGAGCGGGGCGCTCGGGGATTGGATGCCTCAGGAAATGTTCGCGCTCCATGTGGCCCCGGAGTATCCCGTGGGCACGATTGCGACGAAGCCCGGCATTCTCTTCGCCAATACATCGGAGCTGTTCATCGATCTGACGGGCAAAGGGGGCCATGCCGCTTTCCCCCACAACGCCAATGACATGGTGATCGCCGCCTGCCAGCTCGTCGGGCAGCTGCAGACGGTCATCTCCCGCAATATCAACCCGCTCGACTCCGCCGTGATCACGATCGGTAAGATCGAAGGAGGAACGAAGCAGAATATCATCGCGGAGAAAGCCAGGCTTGAAGGTACGATCCGCACCTTATCCGCCGATTCGATGAAGCTGGTAAAATCCAGGATCGAAGCGATCGTCTCCGGCATCGAGGTTTCGTTCGGGTGCCAGGCGGAGATCGATTACGGCGCGAATTACCGCCAAGTATTCAACGAAGCCGGCGTGACGGAGAACTTCATGGCCTGGCTGCGGGAAGCGCGGCGAAACGACGTACAGCTCGTCGAATGTACCGAGGCGATGACCGGCGAGGATTTTGGTTATTTCCTCGAAGCCGTTCCGGGCTTCATGTTCTGGCTTGGCGTCGATACGCCGTACGGGCTGCACCACGCCAAGCTCGAGCCGGACGAGCGCGCGATCGACCTCGCCGTCAGCGTGATGACCGACTACTTCACTTGGAGAGCCTCCAAGTAAAGATGAAGAGGACAGGCCGGCTGTGACTGCCGCATACTCCTCCGTCCCCGGGAGCTTCCTTTTCCGGGACGCATAAGCTGCCTCCCCCTCCTTTTCCGGCCTTGGGAAATACAATCCACTCGCCGCGAACAACAAAAAGACCGCACCGGCAGACAACTGCTGCCAAGTGTGGTCTTTTTTGCTGCTCAAGTATAACACCAAAGGTTATAACCCTTTAACAAATGCCTCGAGCCGCTCCATCCCCGACTCCAGAACATCCATGCCATAAGCATAGGAGAGGCGGATGTAGCCTTCGCCATAGACCGAGAACGCATCCCCGGGCACGACGGCTACCCGCTTCTCCTCCAAGAGCCGCAGAGTGAACTCCATGGAAGGCAGGCCGAACCGTTCGATGGATGGGAACAGATAGAACGCGCCTTCCGGTTTCACCAGGTCGAAGCCCATGCCCTGCAGCCGGTCATACACATAATCCCGGCGCTTGACGTACTCCGCCTTCATCGGCAGCGCGTCGTCCCGTCCGGCCGTCAGCGCCGCCACCGCCGCATACTGCGAGATCGAACTGGCGCAGGTCACATTGTATTGATGCGCTTTGACCATGTGCCTCGAGAGATAAGCCGGAGCAAAGGTGAATCCGACCCGCCAGCCGGTCATCGAATGCGACTTCGACAGGCCGTTAATAACGATCGTCTTATCCCGCATGCCGGGCACTCCGGCAATAGAGCGGTGTGCCCCCTCATACACCAGCTCGCTGTAGATCTCATCGGACACCACGAACACATTCCGGTTCTCAAGCAGCCCGGCCATATCGGAGAGCTCCCTCTCGCTTAAGATCCTTCCCGTCGGATTCGACGGATAGCAAAGAATGACACAGCGCGTATTCTCCGTCAGATAAGGCTCCAGCAGCTCGGCTGTGAGCTTGAACCCGCTGCGCCGTGTATCCACGTACACCGGTGTCCCCCCGCACAGCCGCACGAGCGGCTCATAGCCTGGGTAGATCGGACCCGGCAGGATGACTTCGTCTCCCGGTTGCAGAATCGTACGGAGCGTGATGTCGAGCGCCTGGCTGGCGCCGACGGTGACGATCACTTCCTCAGCCGGGTCGTACTGCAAGCCGTATTTGGCTTCGATGAACGCCGCGGCCGCGCGCCGAAGCTCCGGCAGCCCGGCATTCGGCGTATAGGTTGTACGGTGATCTGCGATTGCCTGCTCGCCTGCCCGCAGAATATGAGCCGGCGTCGGAAAGTCCGGCTGTCCGATCGTCAGCGACAAAGCATCGGGATATTCCGCCACCTTGTTGGCGATTTTGCGGATTCCCGAGATTTGAATCTCTTTTAGCTTCGGATTGATATACGCTTCGAGTTCTCCCATGCGTTACATTCCCCGCCTCTACCTCATTTTCAACACTTCGAGCAGCCGGTTCATATCGTCCGGCAGCGGCGCCTCGAACAGCAGTGATTCCCCGGTCCGCGGGTGGTCGAAGCCGAGAACCGCCGCATGCAGCGCCTGCCCGTCCATCGGAATGCCCTTGCTCTTCGAGGGCCCGTACTGCGGGTCTCCCACGAGCGGATGCCCGATGAACTTCATATGCACGCGGATCTGGTGCGTCCGCCCGGTTTCGAGCTTGAGCTCCATCAGCGTATAATCCCCGAAGCGCTCCAGCACGATAAAGTGCGTCACCGCATGCTTGCTGTTCTTCTCCGTCACCGTATAGAGCTTGCGGTCCTTCGGATCGCGGCCGATCGGCGCATCCACCGTTCCGTTCTCATGCGGCACGTTGCCGTGTACCAGCGCAATGTACTTGCGCGTAGCCGAGTGGGCCTTGAGCTGTTCTGTCAATCCGGCATGGGCCAGATCGTTCTTCGCGGCCATTAGCAGGCCGGACGTGTCCTTGTCGATCCGGTGGACGATACCGGGACGCATGATCCCGTTAATCCCAGATAAGTCCTTGCAGTGGTACAGCAGCGCATTCACCAGCGTGCCGCTGTAATGGCCCGGCGCCGGATGAACGACCATGCCGCGCGGCTTGTTCACCACGATCACGTCGGAGTCTTCATAGACGACCTCGAGCGGAATGTCCTCAGCGGTCAGCTCGAGCTCCTGCGGCTCGGGTACGACCAGCTGCAGCCGGTCGCCTTCGCTCAGCTTGTAGTTCGGCTTCACCGTACGGCCGCTGATCGTGACGTGTCCGTCCTTGATCCACTGCTGCAGCTGGGTCCGGGAGACATCGAGCCCGTCTTCGAGCATCTCGGCCAGGAACTTGTCGATCCGCTCGCCCGCCTCTTCCTGCCCTACGCTCCACTCCAGCGCCCCTTCGGCCTCTTCTATCCAATCCTGCACGTCATTGCCCTGCAGGTGTTCGTCTTGTTCGCTTCTCATGGCTGCATATCCCCGCTTTCCACTTGTCGTGCATTGTGTTCTTTTGCTTCTCTAGCCTCGCGGCGCCAAGCCAGAATGGAATCCAGGAAGATCAATCCCACGCCGGTTACGATCGCCATATCCGCTACATTGAAGATCGGATAAGAGTAATCCACAGGATACCCGAAGAACGGGAACCGGAAGTGAAAATACAAGAAATCCACAACCTCCCCGAACAAGGCCCGGTCGATGAAGTTCCCCAAGGCGCCGCCGAGCAGCAGCGACAGGGCAAAGGGCAGCAGACGCTTGCCTTCCCTCAGTATCTTCCGCAGATACCAGATCACGCCGACGACCACGCCCACGGTAATCAGCAGGAAGAACCAGCGTTGATTCTGCAGGATGCCGAACGCTGCGCCGCGGTTGCGGTGCGAAGTAATTTGGAAGAACTCGCCGAGGACCGGTATCGTTTCACCTAGCGTCAGATTGCTCACAATCATCCACTTCGTCGCTTGATCGACCAGCAGTACAATGAATGCGTAAATATAGTATTTCAATGGATCCACTCCTCACCATGGTGGGCTGCCGGTAAAGTAAGGGCGCTGGGACATCCGGCAGGACATAATATCTGGCATTGTAAAAAGGACCCCGTCCGTGAAAAATAACGGCAGTGCAAGTGTATTGAAGGAGGCGCTGAAGGTGACTGAACATCATTCACAACATAAGCTGACGAGCGATCAGCTTCAGCAGTTGAAGAGCCAGCTTCAAGAAGAGCAGACCTGGCTCGAAGAGCATCTGCAGGGGGGCGAACACTTCGGCCTCGGCGATTCCGTCCGCGTACAGACCGGGGAATTGTCGACGAACGACAATCACCCCGCGGACATGGGAACCGAGATGTTCGAGCGTTCGAAGGACATCGCGCTGCTTGAAAATGCGGAACGGCATCTAACCGGAGTGAATGAAGCGCTGGAGCGGATGGATGCCGGCGACTACGGCACCTGCCGTACCTGCGGGACTTCCATTTCATTCGAGCGGCTTCAAGCCATCCCCACAACGATGTACTGCGTAGAGCATGTGCCCCATCCGGCACCCGAACCGCTGGAGCGGCCGGTAGAGGAGCAGTTCCTGAACCCTCCATTCGGGCGGACTTCCCTAGACGACCAGCCCGACCAGAACGGATTCGACGGCGAAGATGCCTGGCAGATTCTCGAGAGCTACGGTTCCTCGACCTCCCCGGCCTACGCAGAGAACCCGAACGAATCGGACAGCTACAACGAGATCGAGATCGAAGCCGACGAGAATGTCGGGTTCGTGGAGTCTTACGAAAGCTTCGTTGCAACGGACCTCTATGGCCATGCCGTAACCGTTGTCCGCAACGGGGCGTACCGGGAATACATGCGCAACGGGGAAGGCTACGGGCTGCTTGAGCCCGAGACCTCCGTGGAGGACAGCTATGAGTAGTACGTCTGCTCTATGACCGGGCTCAATACCGTCCCATCTGATGCTGTACCTGATCCACCAGGTCGGCAATGAATCCGCCGATGATCGGCAGGTCCAAGGCTCCAAGCCCTTTCAGCATATAAACGAGTCCGGTAGTAAACACCGTAATACCAAAAGCAATACCGACGCCCCGGGCGGATCCGCTGATAAAATTAAGCCACAGCAGACGCTTAGGGTCGTTCATCAGCTGAAGATACTCGGCAATCTGCTTCTTCTCGAGCCCTTCGGCGATCTCGGACACTTTGCCGTGTACCTGCTCGAGCAGCTCCTGCTGCCTTTGCGGCTGCGGCGGCTTGGGCGGTTCAGAATTCGGTACGACGCGTTTCGATTCCAAGCGTGATCCCTCCTTCAGGCCCCGGCTGTTGCCCGGGGAAAAACAACAGAACGAGCTGTTCCCGGATTTCGCTTAGCAGAAGTCCGGGAAACGGCTCGTTTTCTGTACTTTACCTCACTTGCTGCTTACCCTTGCGCTCCCGCTTCGATTACTTCGGCACACCGTTTGCACAGGGCCGGATGCTTCTCGCTGTGGCCCACTTCCGGCGTCACGATCCAGCAGCGCTCGCACTTCTCGCCCTCGGCCGATGTCACATGAACGGACAATCCCTTGAAGGCATGAGCCCCCACCGGAGCCGATTCGCTGTCATGTACGACAACCGCAGAGACGATGAACAGCAGATCAAGACGGTCGAAGCCTTGCAAGAAAGCGGCGGTTTCGGCGTTCGGGTACAGGTGAACCGCGGCGCTGAGCGAGTTGCCGATGAGCTTCTCTTTGCGCGCTTCCTCGAGGGCCTTCAGCACATCGTCCCGGATGGCTCCCAGCTGCTCCCACTTGGCCTCCAGCGCCTCATCGAAGAGGGAAGCGTCCACCGGCGGCAGCTCGGCGAGTTGTACGCTCGGCAGCTCCGTCCCCGGGATGTACTTCCATACTTCATCGGAAGTATGCGGCAGGATCGGCGCGATCAGTTTAGTTATTACCGTGAGCGCTTCGTATAATACTGTCTGCGCCGCGCGGCGGGCAGGATCCTGCGGCAGGCTCGCATACAAGCGGTCTTTCAGGATATCCAGATAGAACGCGCTCATCTCTACGGCGCAGAAGTGATGAACGGCCTGGTAGACCACGTGGAACTCGTAGTTCTCGTAAGCAGCCACGACGCGCTCGATCAGCCGGTTGAGGCGCAGCATCGCATAGCGGTCCAGCTCGCTCATCTCCTGAACGGACACGCGGTCAGCCGCCGGGTTAAAGTCGGACAGGTTCCCGAGCAGGAAGCGCAGGGTGTTGCGAATCTTGCGGTAGCCCTCGGACGTCTGGTTCAGGATGTTATCGGAGATGCGCACATCCGACTGGTAATCCGTCGACGACACCCACAGCCTCAGAATATCGGCCCCGAGCTTGTTGCACACCTGGTTCGGATCCACCGTGTTGCCCAGCGACTTGGACATCTTGCGTCCTTCGCCGTCCAGGGTGAACCCGTGGCTCAAGATGCCTTTGTAAGGGGATTGCCCCTTGACGGCCACGCCGGTGATCAGCGACGAGTTGTACCAGCCGCGGTATTGGTCGGAGCCTTCGAGATACAGGTCGGCCGGCCACTGCAGCTCTTCGCGCGATTCGAGAACAGCCATATGGCTCGAACCGGAATCGAACCAGACATCCATGATGTCGGTTTCTTTGCGGAAGTGATCGTGCCCGCACTTGCTGCAGACCGTTCCTGCCGGCAGCAGCTCTTTCTCGTCGCGCAGGAACCAAGCATTCGACCCTTCCTCTTCGAAGATGCCCGCGACCTGCTCGATCGTCGCCTCGTTGACCAGCGGCTCGTTGCAGCTGCGGCAGTAGAAGATCGGGATTGGCACGCCCCATGCGCGCTGACGGGAGATACACCAGTCGCCCCGCTCCGCGATCATATTGTGCAGACGGATCTCGCCCCACTCCGGCGTCCAGTTAATCTTCTTAATCTCCTCGAGCATCTCTGCCCGGAACTTGTCGATGGAAGCGAACCATTGCTCCGTCGCCCGGAAGATGACCGGCTTCTTTGTCCGCCAATCGTGCGGGTATTGATGCTGGATCATCGCGAGGTGCAGCAGATGACCGGATTCCTGCAGCTTCTCCGTGATGGCTTTGTTCGCCTTGTCGTAGAACAACCCTTCGAAGCCCGGCGCTTCTGCCGTCATATGTCCCTGGTCGTCCACCGGACACAGCACGCCGAGGTTGTAGCGCTGGCCGATGACGAAGTCGTCTTCCCCGTGGCCCGGCGCCGTGTGTACGCAGCCTGTACCGGCTTCCAGCGTGACATGCTCGCCGGTCATGACGAGCGACGTGCGGTCATAAAACGGATGCTTGCAGAGCACGCGCTCCAGCTCGCTGCCCTTGTGCGTGGCCAGGACCTTCACATCCGTCCAGCCGATCTCCTTCGCAGCGGCTTCCAGCAGCCCCTGCGCCAGGACGAATTTGCGGCCGCCTGTCTCCACAGTGACATAGTCGAACTCCGGATGAAGCGAGATGCCGAGGTTGGCCGGGAGCGTCCAAGGGGTGGTCGTCCAGATCACGATGGCCGCATCTTCAGGCAGCTTGCCTTTGCCATCCGCTACGTCGAAGGCCACGTAGATCGAAGCGGACGTCTTATCCTTATACTCGATCTCGGCTTCTGCCAGGGCACTCTCCGAGGACGGGGACCAATAGACCGGCTTCAGGCCCTTGTAGATATAACCTTTGTTAACCATGCCGCCGAACAGGCGGATCTGCTGCGCTTCGTACTTGGGCTGCAGGGTGATGTACGGGTGATCCCAATCTCCGCGGATTCCGAGTCGCTTGAACTGGGCTTTCTGCTTCTCGACCCACTCCAGAGCGTACGCCTTACAGTAGTCGCGGAATTCCGGCACGCTCATCTTCTTGCGGTCGACCTTGCCGCCGTTCGCGATGGCCTGCTCGATCGGCAGACCATGCGTATCCCAGCCCGGCACATAAGGCGCATCATAGCCCTGCATTGTTTTGAAGCGGACAATGATGTCCTTGATGATCTTGTTCAGCGCGTGCCCGATGTGGATATCACCGTTCGCATACGGGGGCCCGTCATGGAGAATGAACTTTGGTTTGCCCTTGCGGCTCTCTTGTACCTGACGGTACATATCCGTCTCTTCCCAGTGCTGCTGCATTTTCGGTTCAGCCTGCGGCAGGTTCCCCCGCATTGGGAAATCGGTCTGCAGCAGGTTTAATGTTTTGCCATAATCCATTCTTGCTTCCACTCCTTCTTCGAATTGCCGATCCTGCTGACCCGCCGCTTCCGACAGACAACAAAAAAAGACTCCAGCATCCCATAGGGACGAGAAGTCTCGCGGTACCACCCTGATTAAGACCTCTATACCCCAAGATTTGCATGCGGATGCGCACAAATAGAGATAGGAGTGTCTTCACTCATTGATCGATAACGGGATCGGCCGATACTCTTTACTGGATGCTTTCAAGAGATGCTCCCAGGTGATATTCTTCCGGTGCCGAAGGCCGGGCTCCCACCAATCCCCGGTTCGCTGGCTTCGGTCAGAACACGGAATACTCGTCCCGGTCATCGCTTTCGCTCATGTTAACTTTATATGGAGTATAGCCGATAGCGTCTTTCCCGTCAACTTCGGGAGCCTCAGGCCCCAGTCCCTCATCAGAAGACCGGCTGCAGGTCCGCGGTCTTCGTCCTTTACGGCTGCTCTACTTCCGTACGCTCAAGCGAGCTCCAGTCTTCTTTGCTGAGCAGTTCGAGCTGGGCTTCGATCAACGTCCGGAACCGGGTGCGGTAGATCGACGCCTGCTTCTTCAGCTCCTCGATCTCCATGGAGATCTTGCGCGACTTCGAGAGCGACTCATTGATAATGCGGTCCGCATTCTTCTCCGCTTCCTTGATGATGAGCTGCGCTTCTTTCTTCGAGTTATGCTTGACTTCATCGGCGGCTTCCTGGGCCACGATAATCGTCTTGCTCAGCGTCTCTTCTATATTGGCAAAATGATCGAGTCGTTCCTGAATGGTCATAAGCTGATTTTGCAGCTCTTTATTTTCACGGATCAGCGCCTCATAGTCCTTGATCACCTGATCGAGAAATTCGTTGACTTCGTCTTCATCGTATCCGCGAAAGGACCGGCTGAATTCTTTGTTATGTATATCGAGCGGTGTTAAAGCCATCGGTGCACCTCCTGCATATTTAGCGAAACCAACATGTACTGGTATATTCGACAGCTTCCCGTATTTTCCTGCACTACAAGCCAAAAATTCCCCGGAATCACGGAAAATCGCTTGTCCCCCTGCGGATTTCGCCTGAATTCGCGGCCGCAGGCCGCTACCCGAGTGAACCTCCTGGCCGGCAGGGCCGCCCACAGCAAAAAATCGGCAGTCACGTGTACTTGCCGATTTTTAGGCGGGTTCTCCCCTTTTTGGTGACGCCCTCGACTTCGAGCACCTTGAACCGGCCCGCCCCCTGAAGCGAGACGACATCCCCCTCGCGAAGCGGCTTGCTCGGATCCTCTTCCTGCTTCCAGTTGACCTTGCAGCGCCCCGCTTTGATCGGGACGAGCACCTTGGCCCGGCTGAGACGGTAGACATCGCTGACGATACCGTCAAGACGTAAAGAAGCAACGGAGAGCTGCAGCTCCTCGAGCTTCACCTCCGTAAAGCGCAGCTGGCTCAGAGGCAGCTCTTCGGTCATGACATGCACCCGGTGAACCTGGTTCAGGTTCAGCCGGAAGTAGTCGGCAATCTCCGAGGCCACGAGAATATGACAGCCGTCCGGACGAACATGAATGTCGCCGACCTTCTCCCGCTTGATGCCGAGGCCGAGGATCGCCCCCATGTAATCCCCATGATCGAGATCTTCGAGCTTCTCGTCCGGGGAGGTGATGGATAGCAGAGCGATTCCGGGGTCCTCCGCCTCGAGCACACGGTAATCCGGGGCAATCCAGGCCCGCTTGCGTTCGGAGGCCGGGTGCCCGCCGTTCATATGAACGTGCACATCCATGCTGCGGTTAACGAGCGTCGTAAGAATGAAGGCCTGCCGAGGATCCAGGAAGTCAGTCAGCTTCGCCTCATGCGCTTCCGCCCGGGCCACCCACTCGGCCGCCTTGTCCACGAAGCGGTGCTCGTCCGGGTGAAAATGCGAGTAAATCGGATCGGTTGATGTCATGATGGGCTCCGTCCGTTACAAGATATATCCGATGATCGCGATGATGCCTTGGCCCACAAACTGCAGGGCAATCAGGGCTACGATCGGGGAGATGTCGATCATGCCGCCGAGCGGCGGAATGAACCGGCGGAAGATGCCGAGGTACGGCTCGCATAACTTGCCGAGGAACTCGCCGATAAAGCTCTCGCGCGCATTGGGAAGCCAAGACAAGAGCACATAGGCAATCAGGAGATATTGATAAATTTGAATCAGTGTGGATACATAACCGATGATGTTGACGTTCAAGCAGTTCACCTCTCTAATATATGCCTTATCCTTCGTGGTTCATGATCTCCGAGATCGAACCGTGAATCTCAACGGTATCGGGCGTACATAAGAAGATATTCGGCCCAATCTTCGAAATCGACCCGTTCAAAGCGTACACGGTACCGCTGATAAAATCGACGATCCGCGTCGCCTGGTCGGAACGGATCCGCTGCAGGTTCACCACGACGGGACGGCGGGAACGAAGATGATCCGCGATCTCCTGGGTCTCCTCGTACGAACGGGGCTCATGAAGGATCACACGGACATTTTTCTGGGAATGGATCGAAACAATATTATTCCCCTTACTGCTCTTACGCGGTTCCTGGGCAGGAGGTTCCACTTCTTCGTGCGTTTCCACAACACGCTCGCGCTCTACGATCTCCTCTTCTTCCTGCAGGCCCAAAAAGTTCATGAATTTATTCATCACACCCATACCCTTTCCTCCTTTGTTGCAGCTCTCCGGCGCTTATTCCTTACCCACCAGAACGGTTCCGAGACGCACCCATGTGGCGCCTTCCTCAATGGCAATCTCAAAGTCATTCGACATGCCCATGGAGAGGCCGTGCACTTCGTAATCCAGCAGCCGCGCTGCGTTGAGACGGTCCCTCCACTCCCGGAGTCCGCTGAAGACAGGACGCGTCTCTTCCGGCCGCGCTTCATAAGGAGCCATGGTCATTAATCCCTCGATCCGGATATGCGGGCAGCCCCTGCGGAGCTCGCGCACAAAATCCATCAAGGCTTCCGGTTCCATGCCGTATTTGGATTCTTCGCCGGAGATGTTCAGCTGGAGGAAGCAGGGAACGACAATCCCGAGGGCGGCCGCCTTCTTCTCGATCTCCTTGGCCAGGGAGAGCCTGTCCAGCGAATGAATGTATTGAAAGCGTCCGACGACTTCCTTCACTTTGTTGGTTTGGAGATGCCCGATAAAATGCCAGACCGCCCTGCTGCCGAAGGCTTCCCATTTGGCAGCCGCGTCCTGCCAGCGATTCTCGCCGATCTGATCGAGACCTTGATCCAGGGCCGTCCCCGTCGTCTCGAGCGACACATATTTGGTTACCGCAATGATCCCGACTTCATCCGCGCTGCGTCCCGCCCTCTGGCAGGCGGCGGCGATCCGGTCATTCACGTGCCTGATGCGTTCTTGTAAATTCGTAGTCACTTGCGCTGTGTCCTCCCGCTGCCGACAAATCTTCGGTTTGTTGACCGGAAGCGGGAGGCTCGGAGCCTTACGCCCGCAGTCCGATCCAAGCTGCCATCCGGCCCGTTCTTCCCTCTTCCTTGCGGTGCGAGAAGAAAAGATCGGTACGGCAGCTTGTACATAAACCACTTATTTCGATATGAGACGGCATAATTCCTGCTTTTATCATAATTTGTCGGTTGACAGCTTGCAAGTTTAATGTGTATTTGCCATTCGGCTTCCCTTCATAGAAAGGGGCCTGCCCGGCTTCGAGCGCTGCTCCCCCGCTGAAGCCGAGCGCTTTATCGATCCGCGAGATGACCGTATCGTCCACTTCATAGCAGCAGGCTCCGATCGACGGACCGATCGCAGTCAGCAGATCTCGGGCTTTGGTGCCGTAAGCGGCACTCATCGCCTCTACCATCGACCGGGCAATGCCAAGCGCCGTTCCTTTCCACCCCGCATGCGCCAGACCGACCGCTCCCCGGATCGGATCGTAGAAGTAGAGCGGTACGCAGTCCGCGAAGAGCGCATGCAGGTACACGCCCGGCTCGTTCGTCATGAATCCGTCCTTGGCCTGCAGCGCCGTCTCCCGCTCCCGTATGCCCGCGCCGCGCATTGCCGCGGTCACCATCTGGATCTCCTTGCCGTGCACCTGCTCGCCGTAGGTGCAAGCTTCGAACGGGACCCCCAGCGCCTCCGCCAGGCATCGGCGGTTTGCGACGACCCGCTCCGGCTCGTCATCCACGTGCAGACCGCAGTTCAAACCCGCGAACGGCTCCCCGCTCCCCCCTCCGGTGCGCGTCGAGAATCCGGCCGTTACGGACGTGCCGGCGCTCATGAAACCGCTCAGCATCATTACTTTCGTGCCGTTGCCGGCTTCCTGAAGTACAAATGGCTCCATGGGCTGTTCCTCCTCATGTATAATGAATCCAGTATACATCATAGCCCTCTGCGATAGCTATGCAGGATATGCCCTCGTTCTGCCTGTACGAACGCCGCGGGACGGACTTCCATGGCAGGCCGGCCGAACCCGGCCCTTTTCCCTCCCTGAGCCCCGGGCCGCTCGCGCTCCCCGGCTTACGGCCCCTTCTGTCTATCCCCGGTGCTGCCGGTTGTAGTCATACGTGATCTCAGGCTCATCCCCCTGCCGGTATGGCCGCACATCATCCAGCTTGACGAGAACGACATCCATACCGATTTTGACGATGTTCTTCCAGGGAATGACCACGTCCGTCGCCCCTCCGAAGAGTCCGAAGAACCGGGCGTTGTTCGGTACAACGATCGCTTCGATCCGTCCCTGCCGAAGGTCCAGCTCCAGATCGCTGATCTGCCCGAGCTTCTTGCCGTCCACAATATTAATAACATCCTTCGTCTGAAAATCGGATATTTTCACAGCCAGCGCCACCGCCCTGCCCGCCCACCGTGCCTTGGTTCCAAGTGGGCTTTGTTACTACTATATGTGGGCTCAGCCAAAAATGTCCCCGTCCGATGCGAAATGACTCCCCCTTCCCCCCGCGAGCTTCCCGACTACAAAAAAAGACCGCTTGCCGTCCAGGGACGGTAGGGGTCGAATGGTCACTAACGCGTTCCGCCGTCTGGCGGGTTTAATTCTTAACATGCTTCTGCATCTGGGAGATCGCCGACTTCTCAAGCCGGGATACCTGTGCCTGCGAGATACCGATCTCGTCAGCCACCTCCATCTGGGTTTTGCCGTCGAAGAACCGCATGGAGAGAATCATCTTCTCCCGGTCGCCGAGCTTGCGCATCGCTTCCCTGAGGGCAATCCCTTCGATCCACGAGACGTCCTTGTTGCGGTCGTCGCTGATCTGGTCCATCACATAGATCGGATCCCCGCCATCGTGGTAGATCGGCTCGAAGAGCGAGACGGGATCCTGGATGGCATCCAGTGCGAAGACGACGTCTTCCTTCGGCACGTTGAGCGCCTCGGAGATCTCGTAGATCGAGGGCTCACGGGAGTTTATATTGGTGAGCTGGTCGCGCACCTGAAGCGCCTTGTACGCGATATCCCGCAGGGAGCGGGAGACGCGGATCGGATTATTGTCGCGCAGATAGCGCCGGATTTCGCCGATAATCATCGGTACCGCATAGGTCGAGAATTTTACATTCTGTCCGAGGTCAAAATTATCGATGGCCTTCATCAGTCCGATACAGCCTACTTGAAACAAATCGTCAACGAATTCCCCCCTGTTGTTGAACCGCTGGATCACGCTCAGCACCAGCCTGAGGTTGCCGTTCACTAATTTCTCTCTTGCAGATCGTTCATTATTCGTCTGCAGTCCGACGAACAGTTCACGCATTTCCGCATTCGTCAAAACCGGTAGCTTTGCCGTATCGACGCCGCATATTTCGACTTTGTTTCGGGTCACCGTGATTACCTCCCAAGGAGAAACATTACTGTTAATTATCTCCTCGGTTTCGGTTTTTATGCGACGTCCCTCTGCCCCCTGACCTGCGGACTGGCACTTGACAAGAGTCAAACCCAATCCCATCAAGGGTGAGTCCAGCCCCCATCATCCCAAAAAAAGTTTTTTCCAGTTTACACCATCTTGTTGAACTCTTTGCGAAGCCGCTTGATGATCCGCTTCTCCAGCCGGGAGATATAAGACTGCGAAATCCCCAGCATGTCCGCGACGTCCTTCTGGGTCTTCTCTTCCCCATCCTGCAGACCGAACCTCAGCTCCATGATGATCCGCTCCCGCTCCGAGAGCTTGTCTAGCGCCTTGTGCAGCAGCTTGCGGTCCACCTGCTCCTCGATATTCCGGTAGATCGTATCATTCTCGGTACCAAGCACATCGGACAGCAGCAGCTCGTTGCCGTCCCAATCGATATTCAGCGGTTCGTCGAATGATACCTCCGTACGGATCTTGCTGTTGCGGCGCAAATACATCAGGATTTCGTTCTCAATGCAGCGAGAAGCGTAAGTGGCCAGCTTGATCTTTTTCTCAGGATCAAAGGTGTTGACAGCCTTGATGAGACCGATCGCCCCGATCGACACGAGATCCTCGATATTGATTCCCGTATTCTCGAACTTGCGGGCAATGTAGACGACCAGACGCAGATTCCGCTCGATGAGCATCCCCCGGATCGCCGCGTCCCCGGACGGAAGCTTCTCTAGCAGGTATTCTTCCTCTTCGCGGGTGAGCGGAGGCGGGAGCGCTTCACTTCCACCTATGTAATAGATCTCTTCCCCTTTAAGTCCGAACAGCAGCAAGAGACGGAAGTACAGTATTTGCATCGACAACTTCCACTTCAGCAGCATGGCGCGCTTCCTCCTATCGGGTAGATTAGGTCCATCGGTCGGTCGTCGCCCGGACGCTCACGCCCCGCCTCCGTACCTCCCCTGGCTTTTTCGGCTACATATAGACAAGTGACGGATGAATGATGGCCTGGTACGCATTGTCGGAGCTAAGACGGCCTCCGTCCAGTCCGACAAGCACTTTCATCGCTTCCATGGTCTTTCCTTCCAAGGTGATGACGACCCGGTCGGGCTTCAGCGCCAGCATGAACTGCGTGCTCCGGTTGACGCCCCGGTAGGGTACAAGCCGCAGGCGGTCCTGCCAGATGAACGGTTCGGTGCCGATAGAGTTCACAAGCTGGTCGACTTCCGCCTTACGGATCTTGGCCAGCCAAGCTTCCGGAATCTGCTCGCCCCATTGAAGGGCTTCCATAACCATGACCGGCGTCTTCGTCAGCGGATCATAGAGCTGGTTGCCCGTATCGATCAGCCCCGTACAGCTCGTGAGATGGCCGTCGATATGCACGTCCACCTGCGCCAGGAACGAACCCAGCTCCTGCTTGCGGCGCAGGGCGCCGATCACCTGCCTGCACAACCACATGCTGAAGGGAATGGCGAACAGCAGCAGCACCAGCGTGACGTCCCAGCTGCGGACGGTCAGGATGCCGTTCAAGATCTCTCCCGCCGACTGCCGGAAGTAGAGAAGACCGACAATACCGCCAGCGGCAACAAAATTCACCAAGTAGAACGCACCCAGATTTCTTAGAAAATGCTGCAAGCCACCAAACCCGAATGCGACAATCAACATCAAGAGCGACAAGGCAAACTTCAGAGCCAGCGTGAACAGAAACGAGAGCTGCGGGAAGAAAATCATTACGGCGTAGCTGCCGCCGATCGCCGCCGAACATCCGAGCCGCCACCAGCGAAACGAAAGCTTGCGGGTCCAGGCCGTCGTCCAGAGCAGCGCGCCGTCAATCAATAGATTCAGAAGGAAAATGATGTCGATATAAACAACCATTCCCCACCTCCTCCGCCACCCGCCTCTTGTTCCTCTAGCGAATGAGACAAGTATATAGTAACTGTATTCCAAAGTCTGTCTAAACATGCGGAGGGCAACGAACTAATTTTGTCGGATTGGGGTGTGGTTCCGTGAAGCTCTTAGCCTCCTCTGGATATAGAATCCGGGTCACTTTCTCTACCTGCGAGCGTTGCATATGTGCTGACCGAGGAGCAGTAAGGGAATCCATCCAATTTTGCAGACGCCCTCAACCGCAGCAGCCGGATGCCTGTAAAAAAAGACGGGCTCCCTGAGGGAACCCGTCTTCGTCATACCTATAAACCTACTTGTTATCGAACCCGCCTCCGCGGTTGCGGTTGCGCAGGAACGTTGGAATATCGAGCTGATCGTTCGATGGCTGGCTGCCGCCAAAAGGACGGAGGTTGCCAAGCCGGTTGTCCGTCGGAGCTTCCTGCTGGGGAGCGGCCGCCGAGGGTGCCGCACCGGCGCCTGCACCCGGTTTGCGCGGGCTCGGAGCCATTGCTTTATGTTCGAATCCGGTGGCAATGACCGTGACCATGATTTCTTCCTTCAGCCGTTCGTCGATTACCGCACCGAAAATCATATTCACTTCCAGATCCGAAGCCGAAGCGACAATGTCCGCAGCTTCGTTCACTTCATAGAGGGAAAGATTCGATCCCCCCGTAATGTTCATGAGCACTCCGCGTGCCCCGTCGATCGATGTTTCGAGGAGCGGCGACATGATCGCCTTCTTGGCGGCTTCCGCCGCACGGTTCTCGCCCGTGGCAATCCCGATCCCCATCAAGGCGGATCCGCGTTCGGTCATAATCGTTTTGACGTCGGCAAAGTCCAGGTTGATCAAACCCGGTACCGCGATCAAATCGGAGATCCCTTGTACACCCTGACGCAGCACGTTATCCGCTTCGCGGAACGCTTCGAGCATCGGAGTCTTCTTATCGACAATCTCCAGCAGCCGGTCATTGGGGATGACGATCAGCGTATCTACCTTCTCTTTGAGCGCTGCGATCCCCTGCTCGGCTTGGAGCGCCCGCTTGCGGCCTTCAAAGGTGAACGGCCGTGTGACGACCCCCACCGTCAGGGCGCCGCATTCTTTGGCGATCTCGGCGATCACCGGAGCCGCACCGGTTCCCGTACCGCCGCCCATGCCGGCCGTTACGAAGACCATATCCGAGCCTTTGAGCGCATTCATAATCGATTCGCGGGACTCTTCAGCCGCTTTCTTGCCCACTTCCGGGTTCGCACCCGCCCCAAGGCCGCGAGTCAGCTTGTCCCCGATCTGAAGCTTCTGCTCCGAGTGAGCCAAGTGAAGGGCCTGCGCGTCGGTGTTCACGGTAATGAACTCCACGCCTTTCACGCCGTTCTCGATCATCCGGTTAACGGCATTGCTTCCGCCGCCGCCAACGCCGATGACCTTTATCTTAGCCAGTTGGTCCATGTCCATATCAAATTCAAACATACTAGCGTCTTCCCCCTCATTAGGCTTTCATCATGAGCTTATCTCTGCTAGATAAACTCGCTTAACCAGTTCTTGAAACGTTCCATGGCCGAGGGCTTCTGCTGCTCTTGACCGGGAGCCGGTTTCTTCGGAATCATTTTCTTGACTCCCGAGTTTTGCTGTTGTTTCGAAGTGCGCAGATAGCGGGAAGCGTACTGGATAATGCCTACCCCGCTCGTATAGGAGGAATCACGGACACCGATATAATCCGGTACGGCGATTCGTACGGAAGTAGCAAGCTCCATCTGGGCAACGGCCAGCATACCGGGCATGGCCACTGTGCCTCCGGTAAGTACATACCCACCTGGAAGGTCCGCGAAACCGAGTCTCTGCACTTCGAGCCGGATCAAATGGAATATTTCCTGAACGCGGGGTTCGATGATATTGGCGAGATCCACCTGGGAGAATTCTTTGTCCGTGTTGCTCCCGATCCGGTTTACTTTGAATACCTGATCGTTCGCCGCATGGTCGACCACGGCACAGCCGAATTTCAATTTGATCTTCTCTGCGATATCCGCCTGTGTCTTCAGACCATACGCTATGTCATTGGTGATGTATTCCCCGCCAAGAGGCAGCGTGGAGGTGGCCACCAGGTTGTTCTCATTGAAAATGGCAATGGTAGTAGCGCCCGCTCCGATATCCACGAGCACGGTTCCGATATTCTTCTCATCCTTGGACAGCGCCAGATGTCCGCTTGCCAGCGACATCAGGATCAGCCCTGCGACTTTCAAACCGGATTTCTCAACTACGCGAAGCAGATTATGTATAGCCGTCTTCGTTCCGGTAACGATCGTTGCTTCCACTTCAAGCCGTACGCCGATCATGCTGCGCGGATCATGGATTTGATCCGTTCCGTCGACCACATATTGATTCGGGACCACGCCGATAATCTCACGCTCCGGAGCCAGTGGAATGACCTTGGCCGCCTGTATGACGCGTTCGATGTCATCGTCTCCAATCTCCCGGTCTTCATTGGATACAGCTACTACACCATGACTGGACTGCAGAGCGATATGATTGCCGGCGATGCCGACATACACTTCCGCAATTTGAATGCCTACCATTCGTTCCGCATGGTCCACCGCACTCCGGATCGTTTGAACCGTTTGATCAATATCCACGATGGACCCTTTGCGGATTCCCTCCGAATCGGCAGATCCAACTCCAATTATATTAATGGCGCCGTTAACGACTTCCCCAATAATAACCCGAACTTTGGATGTACCGATGTCCAAACTAACAATGATGTCATTGCTGCTCAACCCGTGGCACCTCCTGTGACATATATTCGATTTGAGCCTTGGTCAGCACAAAAAACCATTTTGTAAATATTCCACACGGCCCTGCAATTCCCTCTTTTTCTAGCATAATTTTTCAGGGAGAAGCTTAAAATATACCATAATTACAATTCTACCATTTTTTCATAGGCTTGAGTAGTTCTTTTTTATCATATGAAAATGGACTGAACCCCTTCAGGGGATCAGTCTGTCCCTGCCGTCTTAATCCCCGCGGGAGGCTTCCCGGCCCTTGGAATCAGCCCCTTGGGAGCTTCGCGCGCCCTGGGTCCCTGCGGCTTCTTTTCCTTCGCTTCCCGCGTTTTCTTTTCCTTGCGCGCCTGGGGCCTCTGTAGAGTCTTTCGTTTCCGTTTGCTGTTTTGATTCCGTAGGCTGTTTTGATTCCGCAGGTTCTTTAGACGGAGCGGAAGAGGGTTCCCCGGAAGGACTTTTTACTTCCGGCGTGTCGTCCACCTTGGTGTAATAGTCCGCCTCGAGCATTTTGATCACGCCGCCCTTCACCTGGTCCCCCTGAAGGTTCGCAATATAAGACTGAAGATACTTGATTTTCTCCGGCAGCTTCCCTATCGTAGTCTGCACCTCGAACTGCGTGCGCGTATAGAGACGGATCTTATCGGGATAAGCACTGCTGGGAGCGGGCTTGATTTCGGAAATGTCGGCAAAATAAGCCGGAGGCAGCTTGGCCATCGTCAGACAAAGCTTCGTCTTCAGCGGGTCATCCGGGCTCCAGCCCGTCAAGATCGGCTTGTCCAGCGGCACGCCCTTCATCGTCACCGGAAGAATGCTCGCATCGGCCAGCAGTACTTCCACCTGTCCCTCTTCGCC
Organism: Paenibacillus caseinilyticus; assembly: GCF_027533645.1. GTDB lineage: Bacteria > Bacillota > Bacilli > Paenibacillales > NBRC-103111 > Paenibacillus_G > Paenibacillus_G caseinilyticus. Next base: position 455,728 of record NZ_JAQAGY010000002.1, on the reverse strand, counting down.
GATCTGATACGCTACCTTCGGATACTCCTGCACCTTGATGGTAATCCGTCCCGGAAAATGCTTCGATACTTCCACGGACTCTACCATGGGCAGGGCCTTTACCTTCTTCTCGATATCGGAAGATGAGACGGAGAAGAAGTGGTCCCCCGGCTTCAATTCCGACTTCTGCTCTATTTCCGCTGGATCTACCAGTTCCTGGCCCGTTACCTCCACCTGGGAGATCTTGCTCAGAGAAGATTGGAAGAACAGGACGAGAAGCAGTCCGATGAAAAAAATGACCAGAACGGTCAGGAGTTTGCGATTGCTTCGGCCGCGGGGCTGCGACGGTTTCTTCATTACGGGAAGTCTATCATCCATGATGTGGTTCCCTCCTGGGGAGAGCTTGTCCGGCTGCGGGCCGCCATCGGCAAGGATTGATGGCCTCCCGGCCGCTATCCTTGCAGGCGCCTTCCGTATCCAACACCCGACGGAACAACGGACAAACGAAATATGTAAACCGCCCTATCCCCTTTTCGGTAGAAAAAGGGATAGAAGGGCGGCTGTGATCATAATAATAGAAGAAACAAGGAATGCGGCGAAATCCGAAACAAACGGTGGTGCCCCATAAGTTACGGAGCAAGCTAAAAGGCTGGGATTATAGCACTTACTCCGATGGCACCGGTACGACGCGCTGAATGCCTGCGCCCAGCGCACCCAGCATAGACTCGATCCGGTCATAGCCCCGGTCGATATGGTGAATCTGCTCGATGACCGTGGTTCCTTGAGCCGCAAGACCGGCAATCACCAGCGCAGCTCCCGCCCGAAGGTCCGTAGCTTCTACCGTAGCCCCATAGAGCCTGGGCACCCCGCGGATCACTGCGGAGTTGAGATCGACCCGGATATCGGCTCCCATCCGGGACAGTTCATCCACATGCTTGAAACGTCCCTCAAAAACGGTTTCCTTCACAATGCTTACCCCATCGGCAAGGCTTAGCAGCACCATAATCTGCGACTGCAGATCAGTCGGAAAAGCAGGATGTGGCGAAGTCACGATCCGATCAACCGATCTGGGCCGGGTGAGAGCGCATACGCTCATTATATCACCGCTGATCGCGATTTGAACACCTGCCCGCTTCAAGACGTGGATCGCCGAAGTCATATGCGCCGGGCACACCCTCTCGAGCGTGATGTTCCCCCGGGTCACGGCAGCGGCAATCATCAGGGTTCCCGCGACAATGCGATCCGGAATGATACGGTAAGTAGTCGGTGTCAGCACAGGAACGCCTTCAATGGTAATCGTGTCCGTTCCCGCCCCGATGATCTTGGCCCCCATCGAATTCAGGAAATTCTGGAGATCCTGAATCTCCGGCTCTCGTGCAGCCCCCGTGATCGTGGTGGAGCCTTTGGCCGTGGCCGCGGCCATCATGATATTCTCCGTCGCGCCTACGCTCGGGAAGTCCAGTACGATCTCCGCTCCCCGAAGTTCTTTGGCCGTGCATACAATCTTGCTTCCGCTCTCTTCAATCTGTGCTCCGAGTGCGGCCAGGCCGCGAAGATGCAGATCGATCTTACGCTCGCCGATCGCGCATCCGCCCGGCTGGTATAATTCTACGCGCCCGAGACGCGAGAGCAGGGGACCCATCAGGAAGATGGAAGAACGCATCTGGCTCATCAAATATTCCGGAATGTGAAACTCATGCACACCCAGCGTATTCACGGTGACCGTATCATCCTCGTATTCCGCCCTGCAGCCCAGAGCCCGCAGAATGCCCAGCATGACATGAATATCCGACAAATCCGGTACGTTCTCGATGGTAACGGTGCCTTCCGCCATAATACCGGCTGCCAATATAGGCAGTGCGGCATTTTTGGCTCCATGAATCTTGATGGCTCCCGATAGAGGTTTCCCGCCTTCGATAACCAGCTTTTCCAAAGTCCCACCTCCGATTTACCGCTCACCCACCACCAATACTTCCGGCATGAGCTGCACCCCGTACCGATCCGATACGGTCTGCTTCACATACTCGATGAGGGTAAGCACGTCGAGGGCTGTCGCCTGCCCGGTGTTGACGATGAAATTGGCATGCAGTGGAGAAACTTCGGCGCCGCCGACCCGGTGGCCCTTCAGGCCGGCCTCTTCGATCAGCTTGGCGGCAAATTGGCCCTCCGGGTTGCGGAAGACACTTCCTGCGCAAGCCAGCTGCAACGGCTGGGTACGCAGGCGCCGGGCCTTGTAAGATGCCAGCGTGCCGGCGATTTCGAGCCGGTCGCCGGCCTTCAGCCCGAAGACGGCTTCCGTTACGATGCCCGGCTGCAGCTGCAGGGCCGAATGCCGGTAGGCATACGCCAAATCTTCATTGTTCAGAGTCACCAATTCTCCGTCTGGGAGCAGTACTTCAGCCCGCAGTAGTATACGTGACACATCGGACCCGTGCGCTCCGGCGTTCATGAAGACGGCTCCACCCACGGTTCCCGGAATGCCTGAGGCAAACTCCAACCCGGTCAATCCCTCTTTGCCCGCCATGACCGATAGCTTAATGAACGAGAATGCGCCGCCGGCATATACGATATCCCCTTCAAACCGCACGGTTTCCAGCGCATCCCCCAATTTGATCACCACACCCCGGATGCCCTTGTCGGTAACGAGCATATTGGATCCCCGGCCCAGCGCGGTCCAAGGCGTACGGTGCGCATGCAAAAGCTTGACGGCATGCACGAGCTGCGTCTTGTCTCGCGGGATCAACAGTACATCGGCGGGTCCGCCGATCTTCCAGGTGGTGTAGGGGGCCAGCGGCTCGTTCACGCGAACTTCGCCGCAAGACCCGTTCATGAGTTCTGATATGACCTGTTGCATGGGTAAACCTCCTTCACAGAAACGCCGTTGCAGTCGGCTGCGGCAGTATACCGGCAGCCGGGCGGACGGACAGCCGGCCGGCTATTATTGAATGCTCTCTGCTGCCGGCCTGCGGCTGTCTGCCGCGCCTCCCGGACGTCTGTCACGGTTATATTGTAGTTTATGTAGAAGCCTGTAGAGTGTGACAATCGCCTAGAGAGAATGTTCACGAGCCCTCCTTCAGCCGGTGGGCTTCGAGGAGCCGGACGATCTGTGCCGTACCGTCTCCGTAGGGATTACGTTCCATATTGGCAAGAATCCGTTCCTTGTCCGCATACAGCGAACGTACGCGCGCAAGCAGGGATGCCTCGGTAAGTTCTTCTTCCTGCAGCACTTCGCAATAGCCCTGCGAGCGGAACGATTCGCTGTTCAAGATCTGGTCTCCCCTGCTGGCCGCCCGGGAAAGCGGAATAAGCAGCATCGGCTTGCGTGCGGCCAGAAACTCGAAAATCGAGGTGGAGCCGGCACGGGATACAACGACCGACGCAGCCGCAAGCAGATCCGGCAGTTCATCATTGACGTATTCGAACTGGCGGTAGCCCCGCACACCCTGGAGGGCGGAGTCCGTATTGCCTTTGCCGCAGATATGAATGATCTGGAATTCCTTCAACAGGTCATCCAGAATGCTTCGCACAGCCTGATTGATCTTCTGGGCCCCGAGGCTGCCGCCCATGATGAAGAGCACGGGCTTCGCCGAGTGAAAATCGCAAAGCTGCCTTCCCTTCGAGGCGCTGCCCCGCAGGATCTTATCCCGGATCGGGAGCCCGGTGCATTCCGCCTTGCCGCCACGCAGATACTTCAACGTCTCGGGGAAGGTCACACAGATCCGGGAGACGAACGGCATCGAGATTTTGTTCGCCAGTCCGGGGGACAGGTCTGACTCGTGGGAGATGACCGGAATGCCGGCCAGACGGCTCGCCACGATCACCGGGACGGAGACGAAGCCGCCCTTGGAGAACACAATGTGCGGACGAATCTTGCGAAGCAGTCCGTAGGCTTGCAGCGTCCCCTGGAGGACACGCAGCGGATCCTTGAAGTTCTTGAGATCAAAATAACGCCGAAGCTTGCCCGAGGCGATATGGTGGAATGGAATTCCCTCGTGATCGACAATGTCCTTCTCGATCCCGGTGCGGGAGCCGATATATGCCATGTCCCACCCCTGCTTGCGGAGCTCGGCCATGATCGCCAGGTTCGGGGTCACATGGCCGGCCGTTCCACCGCCGGTGAAGACGATTTTTTTCATAAGAATGCTCACCTTTCTAGTAACCTTGTCCAGCCTCACCTGGAAAACCTGGAGATGTTGAGCAGCACGCCGAGCGAAGTCAGCATCAAGGTGAGCGACGAGCCGCCTGCACTGATCAGAGGCAGCGTAATGCCGGTAACGGGGAACATGCCGATAACCACGCCGATGTTGATGATGACCTGTACGGCCACCATGCCGACGATGCCCGTGGCCAGCAGGCTGCCGAACGTATCGGGCGCCGTAATAGCAGTGCGCATCCCCCGCCATACCAGGAGCGTGAAGAGCAGGAGCACGAACGTGCCGCCGATAAAGCCGAGTTCTTCGGCAATGATGGAGAATATAAAATCGGTCTGCGGTTCGGGGAGATAGCTGTACTTCTGCCGGCTCATGCCGAGGCCCAGTCCCACCAGACCGCCGGGACCAATGGCATAAAGCGATTGGATTGACTGGTAGCCCGCACCCAGCGGATCGGCCCAGGGATCCAGGAAGGCGGTAATCCGCTGCAGCCGGTAAGGCGCAGCAATGATGAGGCCGACCAGTCCCGCCACCCCGACCATGCCGAGATAAGATAAGTGCAGCAGGCGGGCGCCCGCCACATAAATAATGAGCAGGGAAGCACCGACGAGCACCGCCCCCGTTCCAAGGTCGGGCTGTAGCATGATCATCCCGAAGGCCAGTCCCACCAAACCCAGCGGAGGCACCAGCCCCTTGGTGAACAGCGTAATGGTGCTCTGCCGTTCCGAGAGCCACTTCGACAGGAACATGATCATCCCCATCTTCATGAACTCGGAAGGCTGAATACCGAACGAACCGATACCGAGCCAACTGCGCGCGCCCCCGCGCACGACGCCGATGCCCGGGATAAGCACCGCGACCAGCAGGATGAAGCACGCGATCAACGCGATCTTGGCATATTTCTTCCAGATCCAGTAGTCGGCGTTCATGGTGAACACCATAGCCACGATACCCAGGGCCGCGAACAGGGCCTGTCGCTTCAAATAGTACATCGAATCTCCGAATTCACGGAAAGCGAGCACTGCGCTGGCGCTGAATACCATGACTACGCCGATAACCAGAAGCGCAAGCGTGGAGCCCAGCAGCAGCATATCCGGGGAAGACCTAGCTTTGACCATAATTTGTCCACACCTCTAACCTTCGTGACTTAGAGGCGCTATACGTCCGCATCCAGCCGGCGGAACGCCTGCAGCCCCCTCTTAAAGGTTATGCACGGACCGCTTAAACATGCTTCCCCTTTCCTCATAGGAGGCGAACATGTCCCAGCTGGCGCACGCCGGCGAGAGAAGCACGACATCCCCTGGCTTTGCCATGGCGAACGCTTCCTTCACCGCCTTCGTGACCGTATCCTGCACCTGCTTAGCAGTATCGACGGTTTTGACCTGGCTCATGCCGGCCAAATTAGCCACGCGGACGATTTTGTCCTTCGTTTCGCCGATGGCGACCAGGCCCTTCACCTGTCCCCCGAACACCGGAAGCAGCTCCATGTAATCGGATCCCCGGTCCAGGCCGCCGGCGATCAGCACGATGTTCTGCGTGAACGCTTCGATCGTCTTGATGGTGGCAGTCGGATTCGTCGCCTTCGAATTGTTATAGAACTGTACGCCGTCCTTCGTTCCGACTAGCTCAAGACGGTGCTCCACTCCCCCGAAGGTACGCAGCACGCCGGCGATGGCTTCCGCTCCCACGCCACAGGTCAGGGCGATGGCACTGGCAGCCAGCGCGTTCTCGATATTGAAGGAACCCGGGATGCCGAGTTCCTTCACGGGAAGAATCTCCGTCAGCTCCCCATCCTTGCTGCGGTATACCAGCTTCCGCTCCTCGGCGGCTGCCAGCTCCCCCTCTGCCCCTTCCGGAAACGGCGGCTGGATGAAGAGACCGTACTCCATCTCCGTGCGGATCGAGAACGGCAGCACCTGCGACTTCAGCCCCTCGGCTACCTTACGGCATACCGCATGATCCCAGTTCAGCACCGCCGTATCTTCGGCTCTCTGGTTCGCGAACAGCTTCGCCTTGGACTCGACGTAATCGTTCATCGTGCCGTGATAGTCGAGATGGGTCTCATATACATTGAGCAGGCAGCCGATCCGGGGACGGAAGCGGTCCGTTCCCTTAAGCTGGAACGAACTGAGCTCGACCACCATCTGGTGGTCCTCCTGCGCCTCGAGGGCGGCTTCCGTCAGCGCGCGGCCGATGTTGCCGGCCACGATCGGATGCAGTCCTCCGGCTTCGAGCATCAATCCCGTCCAAGTCGTGGTGGTCGTCTTCCCGTTCGAGCCCGTGATGCCGATGATCGGCGCACGGCAGATCCGGTAAGCGACCTCTACCTCGGTGACGACCTCGACGCCCAGCTCCCTTGCCCGGCGCACCGGGTCGACCGTATAGGGAATGCCCGGGTTCTTGACTACGAGCGAGATCCCTTCGTGCACCAGGCCGGCCGGGTGGGACCCGCATACAACAGAAATACCCAGAGCCTCCAGTTCGTCGGCTTCAGGGCATAATTGTCGTTCCTTCTTATCGTTAACGGTGACATGCGCACCTTGTTCGTGGAACAATTTCGCTACGGCTACGCCGCTTCTGGCCAGGCCCAGAATGACGACCTGGCGGCCGCCGTATGATGATGGATGCTCCATGCCTACAACACCTCGTTAATGTATAGTCCGATGCCCGCCAGAATCAATCCCGCCGTCCAGAAGGAGATGACTACGCGCCACTCCGACCAGCCGCTGAGCTCGAAGTGATGGTGGATCGGGCTCATTTTGAATACGCGCTTGCCCCTGGTCTTGAAGGATGCGACTTGAATGATAACGGAAAGAATTTCGACCAGGAATACCCCTCCGATCAGAGCGAGCAGCAGCTCCGCCTTCGTCAGCAGCGCTACAACGGTAAGACCGCCACCTAAGCCCAGCGAGCCGGTATCTCCCATGAAGACCTTCGCCGGATGGGCGTTGAATACCAGGAATCCAAGTACGGCCCCTACCACCGCCGCGGAGAAGATGGCAATATTGGGCTGCGTGTTATTCAGCGCGATCACCGCGTACGCACCGAACGCGATCGCAGCCGTACCCGCGAGCAGTCCGTCCAGACCATCCGTGAAGTTGACGGCATTGGAAGTGCCGAGCATCAGGAAGACGACGAACGGCAAATACAGCCAGCCGAGATCGAACGAAACATGAAGATACGGAATGCGGATATCCGTGCTGTGCCCCATCTGGACGAGCAGCACGCAGACGACGATCGAAACCGCCAGCTGCCCGAGCAGCTTCTGACGGGCCGTCAGACCGAGCGAGCGCTTGAACACGATCTTGATATAGTCATCGAGAAAGCCGATCAACCCGTATCCGAGCGTAGCCACAAGCAGGGTAACGGTCTCCATGTTGCGTTCCCCGAACCGGAGAACCGCCAAGGCCAGCGCCAGCATGATAATGATACCGCCCATGGTCGGCGTACCTGACTTCTTGAGATGGCTCTGAGGGCCGTCGCCCCGCACCTGCTGGCCGAATTTGAGCCGGCGCAGCAGGGGAATGAATAGAGGCCCCATAATAACGGCAAGCAAAAAAGCTGCGCCCAGCGTGATCATAACGATATTGAAATCCACCGAATTATCCCCCCAATTGCCCTAAAAACGAAGCCACCTGCTCCATGCGCATGCCGCGGGATCCCTTGATCAGTACGACATCTTGCGCCGAAGCGGCTTCGGCCAGCTCGCGCGCCAGCGTTTCTTTGTCTTGATAATGCCGCACGCGCTCCGGCGGGAACTTCTCTAATGCCCCTTCGGCCATATAACCGGCCAGCGGTCCGAACAGATAGACAGCGTCTACCTTCGCCGGATCGATTCCCCGGCCGATCTCCCGGTGGAAATCCGCCTCCTTCTCGCCGAGCTCCAGCATATCGCCAAGCACCGCATACTTGCGTTCGAACCCCTGCGCTTCATGAAGCAGCGCGAGAGCCGCCCGCATGGCGGTCGGACTGGCATTATAGGCGTCATTCCACACTGTAAGGCCGGTGGGAGCCACGCTGACTTCAATGCGCATGCCCGTCATGACAAGCCCCTGCAGGCCTTCCGCCATGACGGTCGCCGCGAGGCCGAAGTGCCGTCCGACGGCCAGGGCCGCCAGGGCATTGACCGCATTATGCGCTCCGAGCATCGGAATATAGTAAGGCGTCTGCGGATCCGTGTTCACCGTCATCTGCGTGCCCGACTCCGTCAGGCGCAGATCGAGCGGGAACAGGTCGTTCGACGCGCCTTGGCCGAAGGTCACCTGCCGGTAGCTCCGGTCCGGAGCATCCCACTCCGGCAGCACCTCCCGGATCAGCGGCTCGTCGCCGTGATAGACCAGCACGCCGTCCGGCTGAAGGCCCGCGAGGATCTCGGTCTTCGCCCTTGCTATCTCGAGGCGGGATCCCAGCTGCAGGAGATGGGCTTCGCCGATGTTCGTGATGATGGCGATCTCCGGCTCCGCCAGACGCGACAGCAGCTCGATCTCCCCCCGGCCGCTCATACCCATCTCGAGGACGGCAATCTCGGTGTCTTCGCTCATCTCCAGCAGCGTGAGCGGAAGGCCGATGTGATTGTTGTAATTGCCGAGCGTCTTATGCACGCGGAAGGAAGTGGACAGGACGGCGGCCGTCATGTCCTTCGTGGTCGTCTTGCCGTTGCTGCCGGTGATGCCTACGATCCGCACAGCCAGCTCCCGGCGGTAAGCCGTTGCAAGCCGCTGCAGCGCCTCCAGCGCATCGTCCACGTAGATCAGGGGCGCCCCAGCAGGCCCGCTGCCGTGATCCTTCTGCCACAGGAGGCCTCCGGCCCCCTGCTCCAGAGCAGCCTCCGCAAAATCGTGCCCGTCAAAGGCGCCGCCGATGATCGGCACATACAAGTTTCCTTCCGCCAGCGTCCGGGTATCCTTCGACACCCCCTTCACCGGTCGGTCCGCTAGCGCCGCGTCCGCCAGCGTGCCTCCCGCCATCCGTGCGATGTCGCCAAGCAGCCTCTCGATCATGCCTTCCGCCCCTTTATCGCTTCTTCCGCCACAAGCCGGTCATCGAACGGGAGTTTCACTCCGCCGATATCCTGATACGTCTCGTGGCCCTTGCCTGCTATAAGCACAATATCGCCGGGCTGCGCTTTCTCCACCGCACGGCGGATCGCTTCCCGCCGGTCGACCGCGAGCTCGTAGCTTGCCGTGTCCATCCCCGCGCCCTCGATCCCGGGTACGATATCCAGCAGGATGGAATGGGGGTCTTCCGTTCTGGGGTTATCGGAGGTGACATAGATGTAGTCGCTGTACTTCGCCGCCACGCCGCCCATCAAGGGCCGCTTCGTCCGGTCCCGGTCCCCTCCGCAGCCGAACACGCAGTATATGTTCCCCTCGGCGAATTGGGATACAGTGGACAGCGCGTTCTCCAAGCCGTCCGGCGTATGGGCGTAATCCACCAGCACGAGATACGGCTGTCCGGCGTCCACGACTTCCATGCGACCTTCTACCGATGCGATCCCGGCAAGAGAAGCCGCGATCACGTCAAGCTCCACGCCTTCGGCCAGAGCAGCCGCAATCACGCCCAGGACGTTATATACATTAAAACGGCCGACAAGCCGCGTCTTGATCTCTGTCGTCCCGCGGAAGGTCACGCAGCGGAATGAAGTTCCCTGTGCCGACATCACGATCTCTTCGGCCCGGACATCGGCCTTCGGATTATCAATGGCATAGACGAGCGTCTCCGCCGCCGTCAGCTTCTCGAACTCCGCGGAGGCTTCCTCATCCCCATTGAGCACCGCGAACCGGCGCTGGTGCGGGTCTGCCCCGTAATCGTTGCCGAGCCGGGAGAACAAGAGGCCCTTGGCCGCCTGGTAGCGTTCCATCGTGCCGTGGAAGTCGAGATGGTCCTGGGTGAGATTGGTGAACATGCCCGTTCGGAAGAGGCATCCTTTCACCCGGCCCATCTCCAGGCCATGCGAGGATACCTCCATCAAACAGTAATCGGTGCCGGCATCCGCCATCTCCCGCAGAATCTTCTGCAGCTCCAGCGCTTCCTGGGTATTCGTCGCGTGATTCGGCCGGTACTCCCCTCCGATCTTGATGTGGATGTTGCCCATCAGACCGGTGCGGTACCCGGCATCCGTAAGTACGCGGTCCAGCAGATAAGTCGTCGTCGTCTTGCCGTTCGTCCCCGTTACGCCGATGAGCTTCAGCTCCCGGCTCGGGTAGCCGTAGAAGTGATTCGCGAGCACCGCCATCGCGTGGCGGGCATCCTTGACCAGAAGCACCGGCACGCCGGCTTCCAGCTCCCGCTCCGCCACTAGTGCGGCAGCCCCGCGCTCTACGGCGGCGGCGGCATAGTCGTGGCCGTCGGCGACCAGTCCCGGGATGCAGATGAACAAATCGCCAGGTACTACCTTGCGGGAGTCAATCTGCAGCCCCTTGACTTCCGTCTCTGCCTCGCCGAGGATCCGGCTGACGGCCAGCCCGTTTGCCAGTTCTTTCAGCTGCATGAAGCGTCCCCTCCGTTTTTACACATGGTATCTATTATGGACAAAAAATCTCTCGCTGAAAAGCCTATTTTTCAATTTATCAGATAGGCATGAGTCCATCCTCATTTCAGCATCAGCCGCTGACGCCGCCCTGCCTTCTCCGGGTAAGGGAAATCCCGACGAGGGATTCCGCTTACCCGGGAGGCTGAGCGCCCTCCGGGGCGGCGGGCGGCGGAGCGGCATCCGACAAGTATACTCTAATCGTGGACCCTTGGTCTACCCGGCTGCCCGGCTTGGGCACCTGGTTCACCACTGTCGTGCCCGTACCCGATTTTGCGAGAGTAAAATTCATGTTGAGATCTTCATAGAGATCCGACACGCTGCGCCCGATGAGATCCGGCACGACAGCGATCGGCGTGTCCCCATAGACGTACTTGCGGTCGAGCTGATCCTTACGCTGCGGCACATTCATATACCGGAGCGTATCCTCCATGATGTTCTTGACCAGGGGAGCTGCGATCAGGCCCCCGAACTGGATGCCCTGGGGATCGTCCACAGCGGCGTAGATGACGACTTTGGGATCGTCCGCCGGCGCGAATCCAACGAAGGAAACAATATGCTCGCTGGCGGAATACCGCCCGTTCACAACCTTCTGCGCCGTCCCCGTCTTGCCGCCGACCCGGTAGCCGTCGACAAAAGCATTGCGTCCCGTTCCGTTGGCGACAACGCTCTCCAGCGTCTCCCGCACCTGCTTCGAAGTCTCTTCGGAGATGACTTGGCGCACCAGCTCTGGCTGTACCGCTTCGGCCAGCTTCCCGGTCTCCGGTTCATACCACGCCTTGGCCACGTGCGGCTTGAACAGCTTCCCGCCGTTGACGGCCGCCGACACCGCCGTGATCTGCTGGATCGGCGTGACCGATACCCCCTGGCCGAACGAGATCGTCGCCAGCTCCACCGGTCCTACGCGGGACGGTTTGAACATGATGCCGTTCTCTTCGCCGCCGAGATCGATGCCGGTCTTCTTGCCGAAGCCGAATTTCGAGACATAGTCGAGCAGCACATCCTTGCCGAGCTTCTGTCCCATGACCACGAACCCCGGGTTGCATGAGTTCTCGACCACCTGCAGGAACGTTTCGCTGCCGTGCCCCTGCCGCTTCCAGCAGCGGAGCCGCGCTCCTGCGACCTCGATGGAGCCAGGATCGTGGAACGAGTCGGTGAGCTTCACCTTCTGCTCCTGCAGCGCTGCGGCCAGCGTGATGATCTTGAATGTCGAACCGGGCTCGTAAGTCATCCAGATCGGCAGGTTCCGGTTGTAGTTCTGCACCGGCGAAGCCTGGAAGTTGCCCGGATCAAAACCGGGCCGCGAGCCCATCGCCAGAATCTCGCCGTTGTTCGGATCCATCGCAATGGCGACGACATGCTTCGGCTGGAATTTCACCATCGCCTGATCGAGCTCCCGCTCCATAATCTGCTGGATGCGGCTGTCGATCGTCAGCTGCAGGTTCATACCGTCGAGCGGCTTCTTGTATTCGTCGGTCGACCCCGGCATATACTTGCCTGCCGCATCGGCCAGATAGGAGATATTGCCTTTGATGCCGGTAAGCATTTTCTCGTATTTCAATTCTATGCCCGTCAATCCTTGATTATAAGCACCCGTAAAACCGAGCACATGGGCTGCCAGCTCCCCGTACGGGTAGTGCCTCTTGTTATCCTCGGTCACCCATACGCCGGGAAGGTTCATTTCCTTGATTTCCTTGGCTTTCTCCAAGGAAATTTTGCGTCCGCCCGGCTTGAGGTACACGCTCATCTGGCGGGAGGTGATCTGTTTGAAAATGGCGGCCTGATCCATGCCGAGAGCCGTTGCCAGCCGGGCCGCCGTCCCTTCGGCATCCTTGATCTGCGCCGGAACGGCCATCACCGTAGGCGAGCTGATGTTGTAGGCCAGCTGGACACCGTTGCGGTCCAAGATCTCGCCCCGCTTGGACGTAACCGGAATTTCCCGGCGCCAGGATTCCTCCGCTAGCTGGTTAATCTCCGGTCCCTTCCACAACTGCACGTACGCCAGCCGCACCACCAGCGCGAAGAAAAGGATCGTTCCTCCCACCAGTGCGGTGAATAATCGACGACGGACCGTAACATTCGATGCCCTCATGCCGGCTTCTAACCCCTTCCTGAACGACTGCAGCGGAAGGGGAAGGGGAAGGAGCTTCCCGGCCCGTCCGCCGTTTCTTCGTTCATATCATCCCTATTCGGGACAACCAGGGGTTAGAACAAGCCTCTCTTATTCCGTTCTCTTGCCGGTGGATTCCGCAGCTTCCCCGGTTGTTTTCTTCGCGGCTCCACTGCTTGAACTTGGCTTGGATCCGCTCTGTTTCGACGATTCTTTGCCCGTATCGGTCTTGGAAGTAACCGCAGCGCCGCTCTTCTCGCTCTTCGCCGTAGTCTTCGTCTCCTTGTCGGTCTCTACGGTCTCCAGCAGTTCGCTGTATGGTTTCAGGGTGACCGTCACCGTCCGGGATTCCCCGCTGCCCTCGACAATCTGGGAGGCTACATACCCTTCCCCGATCGACTGGCACCGGACCTTGACGAAGGAGCACACTTCCACCGCATCGCGCAGCGACTTGCCGGTAAGATCCGGCACTTCGAGCTCCGTTCCCTCTTCGAGCACTACATACATTCGCTGGGCTCCGCCGATTTGCGTACCGGGCGCCGGCGATTGGGCCAGCACTTTGGGGCCGCTGCCGAGCGTCTCGAGCACCACCCCGAAGGAGTCCATCGCCGCTCTAGCTTCTTCCGGCGATTTGCCGATCAGGTTCGGCACCTGGGTGCCTGGGTCTTGAGCAGAGCCGTCCGCCGGCTTCGCCTGCGTCGTAGGGGCAATCCCCCAGTAGCGCAGCGTTTGGGAGACGATCTGTTTGAAGGCCGGAGCGGCCACCTCGCCGCCCAGGTGATAATCGCCGCCGAGGTCCGGCTCGTCCACCAGGATGGTGAGCAGAATCCGGGGATTCTCTGCGGGAGCATAGCCGACGAACGAGATGACCCATTTCCCTTCGGCGTACGTCTTCTCGCCTGGCAGAACCTTATTCGCGGTACCGGTCTTTCCTGCGATCCGATAGCCTTCGATCGCCGCATTCCTCCCCGTACCGACCTTCTTGTCGGATACGACGGTTTCCAGATACTCGGTGACCTGCTTAGCCGCCTCGGGGGTTATGACCCGCCGGACCTCCTCAGGGTTCTTCTTATTGAGCACTTCGCCCGTCAGTGGATTGTATACTTCTTTGATAAGGTAAGGCTTCATCAACATGCCGCCGTTGGCGACGGCTCCATAAGCCGATGTCAGCTGCATGGCGTTCACGGTCAGAGCCCCTTGGCCGTAAGTGGCGGTGGCGTAGTCGGCGGGAACGTTCAGATTGACAATCCCCGGAACCTCGCCGGGAATGTCGACATCGGTTTTGACACCGAAACCGAATCTCTCGATATAACTCTTCAGCGTGTTCTGCCCCAGCGCCTCGATCCCCAGTTTGACGAAAGCCACGTTACTCGAACGCTTCAATCCCTCGAGATAAGTAATCCTCCCCCAGCCGGAAATGTTGTGGTCATGGAGTCTCCGGTCGAGAATTTTGATGGATCCCGATTGGTAGCTAGCTTCCGGATCGAACTTGCCTTCCTGCACCGCGCCGGCCAATGTGACAATCTTGAACGTCGAGCCCGGCTCGTACTGGGAAGCTACCGCATGATTGATGAAGTTCTTCTGGTCGGATTCCCCATACTTATTCGGGTTGAATGTGGGATAATTCGCCAGTCCGAGAATCTCCATCGTCATGGGGTCGACGGCGATGGCCGTCATGCTCTTCGGGTTCCACTTCGCCGCTACTTTCTCGAGGGCACTCTCCATATAGAATTGGATATTCCGGTCTAGGGTGAGACGAACATTGTTGCCGTTGACGGCCGGTTGATAGCGCTTCTCGCCATCGAGCAGCTCCACTCCCTTGCTATCCTTCTCGTAATGCAGGAAGCCGTCCGTACCCTTCAGTGAAGCGTCCAGCTGCTTCTCGAGTCCCATGATCGGCTTGCCGTCTTTGCTAATATATCCGAGCAGATGAGCAGCCAGCTGCTGGGCAGGATAGAATCTCTTGCTCGTTTCGGGAACCAGGATAATGCCGACCGACGGCACCTTTCCTTTTTTATCCTTCCCGCCGAACCGTTCCTTCAGAACTTCTTCCTGCTCCTTAATAAACTTATTGATGAGATCAATCTGCTCGGCGCCGATCTTCCAGCCCTCGCTGCGGATCTCGACCTGTCCCGGCTTCATGGTCCTCTCTCCGGTGATCCGCGAGCGGATTTTCTCCTCGAGCTGAATCACAGCCGCAGGATCGTTCGAGGGTGTCAGAATCTCCGCCATGCGGCGCACGATCTCTTCCTGCAGCCCGTTCTCGGCAATATCTTTGGGGATCAGCGCCAATGTAGCGGACGGCCCGTCCTCTGCCAACACCTTATCGGACCGGTCCAGGATCGAACCCCGCAGCGCCGGAATCGTCGACTCTCTTACCCACAATTTTTGAGCCTTCTCTAGATACATATCGCCGTCTACTACTTGTATCCAATAGATGCGCACCACCAGAACGGCAAAAAGGAGGGTGAATCCCCCCCCAATGAACAGCGAACGCAATTTCACCTTTTTGTCCATACCTTATGTCCCCCTATTCCAAAGGTCGGATCAGGGTCGATCCTTGGTTTTCTTCGAAGTCTGGGCCGAAGCCGTCTCGGTTTTCTTTGCTTTGTCATTCGTATCGGGCACGGGAATGTCCTGGAACGATAGACCGAGCTTCTCCGCTTGCTTCTCCAGTTCGATTGGATCGGACAGCTTGTCCACCTGCTGCTTCAAGATGATGTTCGCCGCCTCGATCTTCTTGATTTCCTGTTCCATCGCCAGAATCTTCTGGTTCATCTCGTATATTTGCGCATACCGCCAGATGATCAGCCCCGCTACCATAACACAGATCACAACCGTAAACAGGTAGAGAAGCTTCTCTTGAACCGGCAGCGATTTGCTGCGCACAACAACTTTCTTCGTTTCCTTGATGCGTATTTTTTTCTCAGGACGCTGCGGTTGTTGAGTGGCAAGATTCCCATGCATGTAAGCCGGCAAGATACGTTTCCCCCTTAGGTCTCTAGTTTCTCTGCTATTCTAAGCTTGGCTGACCGGGCTCGCGGGTTCGCTCCGAGCTCTTCGCCGCCCGCTTCGATCGGCTTGCGGTTGACGAGCTTCAGGGAACCGACGCGGCCGCATACGCACATCGGGAAGTCCGGCGGGCACGTGCATTTCGCCAGATGCTTGTTGAACGTCTGCTTGCAGATCCGATCTTCCAGCGAGTGGAACGTGATGACCGCCGCCCGTCCGCCGGGAGCAAGGCACCGGATCGTCTGCTCGAGCGCTTCCTCGAAAGCGCCGAGCTCATCATTCACCGCGATGCGCAGCGCCTGAAAACTGCGCTTCGCCGGATGGCCTCCGGTGCGCCGGGCCGCAGCGGGAATGCCTTCCTTGACCAGCTCCGCCAGCTGCCCGGTAGTCTCGATCGGAGCAACCGCACGGGCCGCAGCGATCTTGGAGGCGATCCGCCGCGCGAACTTCTCTTCGCCGTATTCGAAGAGAATCTCGACGATCTCCTTCTCTTCCCAGTCGTTCACAATATCTTTCGCAGTGAGCGGCGAGGTTTGGTCCATCCGCATATCGAGCTCGGCGTCGTGGTGGTAGCTGAAGCCCCGGTCGGCTTCGTCGAGCTGCGGAGACGAGACCCCGAGATCGAACAGAATCCCGTCTACCTGCACCTTCCCGTCTTGAAGCGCTTCCGGAATTTGGAAAAGCTCCCGCTCCAGGAATCTGAAATTGCTGCGCACGAGCCGCACGCGGTCTCCGAACTCGGCCAGCTCAGCCTTGGCATTGGCAAGTGCCGTATCGTCCTGGTCAAAAGCGATCAAGAGGCCCCCGGGCCCGAGCCGCGAAGCGATCTCCCGGCTGTGTCCGGCCCCGCCCAGCGTACAGTCGACATAAATGCCGTCCGGCTTTATATGTAATCCTTCTACTGCTTCCTGCTTGAGTACTGTCACATGTTGAAACATCCTATACTTCCTCCTACAACCTCGGCATCTCTTCCGGGTTTACAAATCAAAGTTAAAGTCGACCAGCTTCTCAGCAATCTCGGCGAACGAATCTTGGGATTGCTGGAAGTAGTTTTCCCAGATCGACTTGCTCCAAATCTCTACCCGGTTGGAAACGCCAATCACGACGCAGTCCTTCTCGAGCTTGGCATGCTCTACAAGGGTTTTCGGCAAGTTCACGCGGCCCTGCTTGTCCAGCTCACACTCGGTGGCGCCGGAGAAGAAGAATCGGGTAAACGCCCGTGCATCGGATTTCATCAAGGACAGCGCTTTGAGCTTCTGCTCGAGCACGGCCCACTCCTGCATGGGATAGACAAACAAGCATTGATCGAGTCCGCGGGTGACGATGAATGATGCTCCGAGGGCTTCACGGAACTTGGCCGGTACAATCATCCGGCCTTTGTCGTCCACGCTGTGCTGATACTCCCCCATGAACACCACTTGTCACCCCCTTTCCACCACTTTACCCCACTTTCCACCACTTGTATAGTTACAATTCGTTACATACGGCAAAAATCCTGCTACGTCTTGAGACGGTGGCAGGATTTTTTGTAAAGAAATCTTTATTTTTCTGATTCTTTGGGTTCATCTTTGGGTAGATCCCCCACCTGAGCAGACTCCGAAGACGAGCCCGGCAGAAGAACAGCTGCGGCCGATTCCGCCCTTCCGCGTCTCCACCGCTTGTAAAACCAGTACAATCCGCCTACTCCCCCGGCAAGCAGCAGGACCGGCAGCGCTCCTACCAGAGAGACCACGGTCCACTCCAGCAGGAAACCCATGACCGTCAGCGTGGAGTCCAGTGCACGGGAAGCGCGTGACCACAGCGGGCCTCTCTCCTCCGAATGGATGCGGTCAGCCGAAGACACCTTCTGCTCGACCCGAAGCTCGACCGTGGAAAAGGCCACATGCTGCTCCAGATACCGCATCCGGCCGGTGATCCGTTCGATATCTTCCTGTACTTTGCCGAGCTCGGCGGAGAACGCTACAAGCTCATCGGCCTTCGCCGCCTTCTCGATGAAGGAGAGCAGCCTCGCTTCCACCGCCTGCTTGGCCTTCAGCCGGGCCGTCAGGTCCACGAATTCCTCGGTGACATCCTGTCCCTCGATACTGCGCTGCAGCTGAGGATCGATCCCCTCCAGCAGCTTGATCAGCGGCTGGAATCCGTTCGCCGGCACCTTGATGATGAAGAAGCCGTTCTTGTCCGGACCGGCCGTATTCTCGCTGGAGGAGAGCACATAGGCTCCCGACTGCCGGACTACCTCTTGAATCCTCGCTACCGCATCGGTGTAGGTGTCCACCCGCATGGAGAGGTTCGCCTTGTAGATGATTTGACGGGCGGGCGCCTCCAGCATCCCAGCGGGAGGCTGTCCCGTCACTGCCCCGCCGCCTGCGCCTCCACCGGCAGCCTCCGATTCATTCTGCACCTGAAGTTGATCTGCCTTTGCTGCCCCGCTTGGCGCCACCGTATCCGGACTTACCATCTTGGCCTCTGCAGGCAGCTGTTCCGCGCTTGAAGAGCTCTGATCCGCGCCGCCGCACCCCGCCAGACAGGCAGCCAGCAGCCATGCGGCTGCCAGCCCTCTGACTGCCTGGCCCCTCTTCCACAACCGCCTGATTTTCTTTTTGTTCAAGTACGGCACCCCCGTGTCTTGGCTTGTAACGGAAACCCTTCCCTCCCGTTATCTTCCAGACGCAGCATTCTCTCCCCGGGTTGCAAGTGCCCCTGGCCACAAAAAAAGCCTCTCCCGGACTCATCGTCCAAGAGAGGCTCGCTTTCGCGGATCAAGCGGCAAATTAATGCTCCGCCCAAGAATCGAGGTACGCCTTTTGCTCGCCAGTCAGCGAATCGATACCGATGCCGAGGGATTCGAGCTTGAAGCGGGCTACCTGCTCGTCGAGCTCATAAGGCACGTTGACTACTTTGCTGCCGATCGCCTGATAGTTGTCGTTGACATACTTCAGGGACATCGCCTGCAGTGCGAAGGTCATGTCCATGATCTCGGCCGGGTGGCCGTCGCCGGCTGCCAGGTTCACGAGACGGCCTTCGGCGAGAATGTAGAATTTGCGGCCGTCTTTCAGCGTGTACTCTTCGATATTGCGGCGCACCGTACGCTTCGATACCGAGAGGGCATCGAGCTCCGGCTTGTTCACTTCTACGTCGAAGTGGCCGGCATTCGACAGAATCGCGCCGTCCTTCATGACTTCGTAATGCTCGCCGCGGATGACATCCCGGTTGCCCGTTACGGTTACGAAGAAGTCGCCGACTTTGGCGGCTTCACTCATCGGCATGACGGCGAATCCGTCCATGTAGGCTTCCACGCCTTTGATCGCATCGATCTCCGTTACGATGACGTTGGCGCCAAGACCCTTGGCGCGCATCGCCACGCCTTTGCCGCACCAGCCGTAGCCGACGACAACGACCGTCTTGCCCGCCACGACCAGGTTCGTCGTCCGGTTGATACCATCCCATACGGATTGGCCCGTGCCATAGCGGTTATCGAACAAGTATTTGCAGAAGGCGTCATTGACCGCTACCATCGGGAACTTCAGCTGGCCATCCTTCTCCAGAGACTTCAGACGCAGAATGCCCGTCGTTGTTTCTTCCGCGCCGCCGCGCACGTTCTTCAGCAGATCCTTACGCTCTGAGTGAAGAATCGTTACGAGATCGCCGCCGTCGTCGATAATGAGGTCCGGCTCCGTTTCGAGTGTTTTGATGAGCAGTTCCTTATACTCCTCCGGCTCCGGATTGTACTTTGCGAAGACCGTGATACCGTCCTCTACGAGTGCCGCACAGACATCGTCCTGCGTCGACAGCGGGTTGCTGCCGCAGATCGTTACGTCCGCACCGCCGGCTTGTACCACCTTTGCCAGATAAGCGGTCTTTGCTTCCAAGTGAAGGGAGATTGCCACTTTCAGCCCTTTGAACGGCTGTTCCTTCTCGAACTGCTCCCGGATCCGGTTGAGCACCGGCATGTGGGCGTTGACCCAGTCGATTTTGAGATGACCTTCCGGCGCGAGCGCAATGTCGCGGATAATGCTGCGTTCTTTCGTATTTGCCATGAATAATTCGCTCCTTTGCATAGGTGGAATAGGGAACCCAGGCCGCAGCCTGTTACATATAGATGACGCGGTGCTTGCCGTCGATCTCCAGCGGGAGGGAGAGCAGCCGCCCCATCCAGTCCCTTCCGTACCGGTTCAGATAAGCATACACGTTGTAGACTCTCTCCTGCGCCTTGCCCCCGGGACAGATCGATGCCTCGATCCGCTGCAGCTGGCGCAGGCCTGACTCATGCTGAGAACGGAGGCCGTCTTCGGCCTTGCCGTGAAGAAAATCGATCTGCTCCAAAATCTTGGCCAGGTTCGTATCCCCGAGCTTTTTCAGTCCCGGATTGATCTCGCCGAGCGTATCGACCAGAGGCTGATAGGCGTGCTGGAACGAGGCTTTGACTTCGGCAAAGCGGGATTCCAGCCCGTAGGCATCCTGCTCCTGCAGCCACGCCTCCCGCTTCTCTTCCATGCGCTCCATGACATCCTCGATAGTCAAACCATACTTCGGCATGTTCTTCTGGATGGTGCCTTCGACCAGAGTGAATCCGATACGGGGCAGCAGAATCGGCATCCGCATGCCGAGGAAACGGAACGCCTCCCCCGTTTGCCCCCAATAAGCGATCTCGGACGGCCCCAGTACGGCAGCGAGCACTGGGAACAAATAATCCTGCATGAGCGGTCGGGTCATGACATTGTTGCTGAGCCGCTGAGGCTCACGGTCCGCCCAAGCCAGCAGCTCGTCCCTCGTGAAGCGGCGCTCGCCCTTGCGGTCGGCATACCCGTCTTCCGTCCGGTATATGAGGATACGTTCTCCTCCATCCCCAAAGGCGAACAGGTTGGCCGAAGCAGTCTGAAGTTCCACCTGCGGCGTGTAGCCCGCGGTCTTCAACCGGTCTACTCCGGCCAGCAGCGCATCGTTCACTTCCTTGCCCTGTTCGAGCAGACGCCGGAACATCGGCCCTTCGAGCGCACGCAGCGCAGGATCGTCAGAGTCCAGCAGCACCAGCCCGTGGGCGCCGAAGAGCCGTGCCATCAGCTTCGCAAAAGCCTCGGTCAGCGTGCCCGCTCCTTCATGCGCTTCCCGGACCGCAGCAAGCAGGTCTTCCTTGAACTCCGTACCCGTCAAGGAGGCGTCGAGCTGACCGATCGCCTCCTCCCACTGCCCTGCGTCCATCACGGTCCGCGATACGGATGTACGGACGCCGGTCGGGTGCTCCAGCTTGATCCGTTCTACGGCGAGGGACGACGACAAATAATCGATGTGGTTGACCTCATCGAAATCGTGGTCTTCCCCGGCAATCCAGAACAGGGGAATCACCG
Source organism: Paenibacillus caseinilyticus (assembly GCF_027533645.1). Classification (GTDB taxonomy): domain Bacteria; phylum Bacillota; class Bacilli; order Paenibacillales; family NBRC-103111; genus Paenibacillus_G; species Paenibacillus_G caseinilyticus. Next base: position 434,602 of record NZ_JAQAGY010000002.1, on the reverse strand, counting down.
GACGGCCCAGCTTCTCGGCCGCTTCGCGGGCTGCCACAATCAGCGTTACCGCCTTGTAGACGACAAGCAGCGGTCCGGTGAAGAGACCGGCCTGCTGCCCGCCCACGATACACACGGCGCGGGGATCCCGAAGCTGCTCCACGGCCGCGAGTGCTTCGGGCGCATTCCCCGCACGCTCGTTGAAGGCGCGCAGCACATCCGCCACCTGCTGCCGGTCTGCCTGCGGCCGCTGCCCGTCCAGCCAGGAAGCCCGCTCCGACCAGCTTCCGGCCTGCCATGGATTGTACTCGAACAGCCCGCCGGTCTTCTCGAACCGGGCGATATAATCATCGGTCAAAGGCTGGCCGGACTTCCATTGATAAGCTTCCATCCGCATTCTAGCGCCGCCTTCCATCTGCAATTTCATATGTATGTATACCCGCTCCCTGCCATAGCAGGAGGGGCTCTTTCATTGTACACATCCGAAGAAGAATCGTCAAAAATTCGGAAAAGATTCGAACGGCATTCACCAGGAAATCCGGACCGCCGCCCCTTCCCTTCGCGCATACCAAAAAGGCCCCTCTCCCCCGGAGCAGGAATGCGGCGGGGGCAGGAGCCTTTCTTTTCAGTACAGGTGGCATGCCGTAAAGTGTCCCGGCTGCACTTCTTTGAATTCCGGCATGGTGACCGCGCACTCCGCCATCGCCTTCGGGCAGCGGGTACGGAACGGGCAGCCGCTCGGAGGACTCAGCGGGCTCGGAATTTCGCCCTCGAGGATAATCCGCTCGCGCGAACGTTCCACCTCGGGATCCGGAATCGGAATCGCCGACAAGAGCGACTGGGTGTAAGGATGCAGCGGATTCGCGTACAACTCCTCGGACGTGGTAACTTCCACCAGCTTGCCGAGATACATTACGCCGATCCGGTCGGAGATGTGCTTGACCATTGCCAAGTCGTGCGCGATGAACAGGTACGTCAGCCCGCGCTCTTTTTGCAGACGCTTGAACAGGTTGACCACCTGCGCCTGAACCGATACGTCCAGCGCCGAGATCGGCTCGTCGGCAATGATCAGCTGCGGGTCGATGGCCAGCGCCCGGGCAATCCCGATCCGCTGACGCTGTCCGCCGGAGAACTCGTGCGGGAACCGCGTCGCGTGCTCTTCGTTGAGACCGACCGCATCGAGCAGCTCGCTCACGCGTTCTTTGCGCTTGCGGCCGCTGCCCAGGCCGTGGATATCGATCCCCTCGGCGATAATGTTGCCGACGGTCATCCGCGGGTTCAGCGAGGCGTAAGGATCCTGGAACACCATCTGCATCTGACGGCGGAACTCATGCAGCTTGCGTCCTTTGAGCGTATGCACGTTCTCCCCGCCGAACATTACTTGGCCGCCCGTCGCTTCGTACAGGCGGATGATCGTACGGCCGGCTGTCGATTTCCCGCAGCCTGACTCGCCTACGAGGCCGAATGTTTCGCCTTCGGCGATGGAGAAATTCAGGTTGTCCACGGCTTTGAGGATTTTGCCTCCGCCGAGATTAAAATGCTTTTGAAGTCCGTTGACCTCAAGCAAAGGACGTTTACTCATCGTACGGCACCTCCAGTTTCAACGGGACGCTCCACTTTCGGCGCATCCGGGTGGAGCAGCCAGCAGGCGGCCGCATGGGTCTCGGACAGCTTCGTGTGCTCGGGGTTCTGCTGCACGCAGATATTCATGGCATGGGGGCACCGTGCAGCGAACGGGCAGCCCTTCGGCGGCGCGAACAGATCTGGAGGCGTACCGGGAATAGGCACCAGATCGCTGTCCTTCGGCTGGTCCAGACGCGGAACCGAGCGGAGAAGGCCCCAGGTATACGGGTGTTTCGGATTATAGAAGATCTCGTCCACTGTGCCCTGCTCGGCCACTTGGCCGGCATACATAACCACGACGCGCTGAGCCATTTCGGCAACGACACCGAGGTCGTGAGTAATAACGATAATGGATGATTCCGTTTCTTCGGATAACTTCTTCATGAGATCGATAATCTGCGCTTGAATCGTTACGTCGAGCGCCGTCGTCGGTTCGTCGGCGATCAGGAGCTTCGGATTACAGGCCAGGGCGATGGCGATCATGACCCGCTGACGCATACCGCCTGAGAATTCATGCGGATACTGGTGGATCCGCCCCTCCGGATTGGAGATGCCGACAAGCTTCAGAATTTCGACCGCTCGGGCGTTGGCCGCCTTCTGGCTCATCCCTTGGTGCTTGATCAGACCTTCGGTGATCTGCTTGCCTATCGTCATCGTAGGATTCAGCGAGGTCATCGGATCCTGGAAGATCATGCCCATCTCGGAACCGCGGATTTTCTCCATTTGCTTGTCGCTGATCTTCGTAATTTCCGTTTTTCCGTCGAACAGGATCGAGCCGCCCTTGATCACGCTCGGAGGCGATGGAATGAGCCTCATGATCGTCTGGGCCGTTACGGACTTGCCGCAGCCGGATTCCCCCACGATCGCAAGAACTTCCCCCTTGTTCAGGTGAAACGAAACGCCGCGGACAGCTTGTACTTCTCCGACATAAGTCGAGAAGGATACCCTGAGGTCTTTTACCTCGAGAAGGGGTTGAGCTTTGGCTTTGGACATGGTGGTGCTCCCTCCTTACTTCCGCATCTTCGGATCGAGCGCATCACGGAGGCCGTCACCGAGCAGATTGAAGCTCATGAGTATTAATGAGAAGATGACCGTCGGGATCAGTACTTTATAAGGATAGATCGTCATGCTCTTGACGCCGTCGGAGAGAAGCGAGCCGAGCGATGCCAGCGGCGGCCGTACCCCAAGGCCGATGAAGCTGAGGAACGATTCGACGAAGATCGCGTTCGGAACGACAAAGGTAATCTGGACGATAATGATGCCCAGAGCATTCGGAATCAAGTGCCGCAGAATAATACGCGACGGGGAAGCGCCGAGCGTGCGGGCAGCCAGGACATACTCTTGTTCCTTCAGCGTCAGAATCTGACCCCGGACGAGCCGCGCCATCGGTACCCAGCCGGTAATCGAATACGCCAGGATAATGGTCCAGATGCTCGGTCCGATCGTCATAATCATCAGGATTGTAATGAGCAGGAACGGAATCGAATACACAATCTCGATCACACGCTGCATGATATCATCGACACGGCCGCCGAAGTAAGCCGAAATCCCGCCATACAGGATACCGATCACGAAGTCGATCAGAGCGGCGACGATCCCGATGAACAGGGAAATCCGTGTGCCCCACCATACCCGTACCCACAGGTCGCGGCCGAAGTCGTCCGTGCCGAACCAGTGCGCGGCCGTAGGCCATTGGTTGCGGATCGTGTAGGTTTGCGTAGCATAATCATAGCTTGAAAAAAACGGCGCCAATATGGCCATGACCATCAAGCTGACCAGAGTGTACAGGCCCAGCATGGCCAGTTTGTTCTTCTTGAGCCTCCGCCAAGCGTCCTTCCAGTAGCTCAGAGAAGGCCGCACGATCACTTCCTGCGCGTTGTCTGATTTGGACAGAGGCTGAAATGCGTTATTCTCCATCGTCTGCATCCCTGTTACCCCTTTCCTTTGGCCAAACGAATTCGCGGATCAATAAAACCGTATGCAATATCCGTCAGGAAGAGGACAAAGACCAAGATGACGGAGTAAAAAATGGTAAGTCCGCTGATCATCGTGTAATCATTAGTGAGGATCGACTGCACGAAGTGCTTGCCGAGACCCGGAACCGAGAAGATCTGCTCGACGACGAGCGTACCGGTAATGACGCCGACGAAGACAGGCCCGATAATCGTAACGATCGGCAGCAGCGCATTACGGAAAATATGCTTGAGCACGATGGACGAGCCCGACAGACCTTTGGCCTTCGCCGTCTTAATATAGTCCTGGTTGACGACGTCGAGCATCGAAGTTCTCATGAGCCGCGCCAGAATGGCCATGGTTCCGAAAGACAGGGCCAGGGCGGGCAGTACCCGGTGTTCCGGTTCGAACCAGAGGCCCGGAGGGAGCCAGCCCAGCTTAACGCCTACGAAGTAGGAAAGCAGCGGCCCCAGGACGAACGAAGGGATCGACACACCGGCGACGGCGGTGAACATGGCGGTATAATCCCATTTGGTATTATGCCGAAGCGCTGCGATGGTGCCGAGCGAGATCCCGCCGATCAGAGCAAGCAGAATCGACCAGATCCCAAGCTCCATGGATGCGGGAATTCCCTGTGCGATAACTTCGGTTACTTTGCGGGCCGGATATTGGAACGAGACGCCCAAATCTCCCTTGATCACATTCTGCAGATACAAAAAGTACTGCTCCGAGATCGGCTTGTCCAGTCCGTACTGTCTGGCGAGAATGGCCCTCTGCTCCGATGTCAGCTTCTCCGAGTTCTCGAACGGGTCGCCGGGCAGATTCTTCATGAGCACGAACGTCAGCGTAACGATCAGCCATATGGTTATGAGTGCGTAGAGAAGACGGCGCAGTGTATAACGTACCATAATGATTCCTCCTCACTTTCAGTTTCTGCGGTCAGACAGAAGGAGCCGCCCTTCGCTCAGCGGAAGACGGCTCGTTTCCATTTAATTGGTACTTCTTACTTTACGGATGCCCATTTCAGTTCAAACTCTACGCCGTAAGGAGGGAAGATCATGCCTTCCACTTTCGTGCTCTTCACCCAGCTCAGCGCACGGAAGTAGTTCGGCAGGATCGGCATTTCCTGAAGCAGGAGCTTCTCTGCATCTACCATGTACTGCGAACGCTTCGCTTTGTCCAGCTCGTTCTGAGCGGCTGTGATCAGCTTGTCATACTCAGGGTTGGACCAGTCCACATCGTTGAACTCGCCGCCCGTGATCCACATGTCGAGGAACGTCATCGGATCATTGTAGTCCGCGCCCCAGCCCGACATGGAAGCTTGGTATTTATGGTTGTTCTCGTTATCTACACGCAGCTTGTGCGGCAGCGGCTGAGCTGTCGCGTCCACGCCGAGGTTTTGTTTCCACTGCGCTACGACGAACTCAACGGATTTGGGACCGGTATTGTGGTCATCGACCTGCAGTGTGAAGTTAGGCAGTGCGGTCAGACCCAGTTCGGCAAGACCTTCCTTGAGCAGGGTCTTCGCTTTCTCCGGATCGAACTTCGGCATAAGATCGCCCGCTTGCTTGCGGAATTCGTTGCTGTTGCCGTCGCTTGTACCGTTAGGAACGAAGCCGGTTGCAGGTACAGGGCCTTTGCCCATGACCGTTTCAATGAATGCCTTGTTGTCGATCGCCATGCCGAGGGCTTGGCGGATCTTCTTGTTCGCAAAGGCAGGAACGTTCTTCTCGTTAAGCTTGACGTACCAGGAGGACAGCTCCGGCTGGAGAATATACTCCGGCTTGCCTTCCCAGAGAGCGATATTATCGGCACTGATGACCTGAAGATCCGAAGCGCCGGTCTGGAACAGGTTAAGCCCCGTGCTCTCTTCCTTCACGATATTCATGTTGACTTTCTCGAGCTTTACATTGTCTTTGTCCCAGTACTTGTCGTTCTTCACGAGAACGATCTGCTGGTCATGAGCCCACTTCTCGAGTTTGAAAGGACCGGCACCGACTACGGACTCGGCGTCCGCACCGTTCTTATCCCCGAATTTCTCGATCAGGTCTTTGCGCTGCGGAAAGAACGTCAGGAAAGACAACTGCTCGGTGAAGAAGGGGATCGGACGTTCGAGGGTAATCTCAACGGTTTTCTCGTCGAGGGCCTTCACACCCATCTCTTTCTTCTTGGCTGCCACCTCTTCAGGAGTCTTCGCCTTGAGCACGTCAGCCCCGCCCTTTACCCAAGAGACCATAAAGGAATAGAGTGCTTTCGTCGAAGGGTCAACGGAGCGCTGGAACGAGTATACGAAGTCTTCCGCTTTCACCGGCGTGCCGTCGGAATAAGTAACGCCGTCTTTCAGCGTGATCGTGTACGTTTTGCCGTCCGCGGATACTTTAGGCATGTCCTTGGCGAGCGCAGGCTCGGCCTTGTTATCCTTGTTCATCCGGTACAAGCCTTCGCCAACCGCATTCAGGACGGTGAACCCGGCAATCTGCGTGGTCTTGGATACATCCAAAGCCCCTGGCTCCGAACGGTAGTTCAGGGTAATCTCCTGCTTGGATCCCGTGCTCTTTGTGTCGCCTGCGGCGTTGTCTTTATTGTTTGTCTCGCCGCTGCAGCCTGCAGCTGCTCCCCCGATAACGGTCAATACAACCGTCGTAGCCAAAAATTTACGAACGTTCATACAGTCGCTCCTTTTAATTTCAAGATAATTTATAAGATCAAGAACGAGAATCGTTCATGACTTCAGGGTAGATAGGTTCACATGAGGAATTATGTAATATTATAGAAGTTAATGTCATGTGAATATTCATTACATAAGCATGACACAAAGAATATAGAATAGATAATAACGAATTTAAATCAAGTTGTAAACAACCTATACGAAGTGAAAACGTTGCCAGATAGAAATTATACAACCACAGGTTAATAAAATCCACAAACATTTTTTTCCGAGTCCCAGGTATTCGCAAAAATGGAAAAGGGAGCCTATTCATAGACTCCCCCAGTATAATGCAAAACTATTCAGATGTCGAATCCCGACTATTCCTGTATTTTTAGATAATCATATATTTGCCAATACCGACGAGCAGCAGCAAAACATAGCACGCGGACAAGAATACAAATCCGAGCCTGCCCAGCGTCCTTGCGATGCGCACCAGATCAACCTTGCCCCGTTTGCGGTTCTGCATGTTGCCGAGCAGCCCGGCCGCTACGAGAAAGACCAGAACCACAGTCCAGCCGAGCATCCCCGAACCGAAGATGTTCCTGCTCATCACGGCTACCGAACCGATCAGGAACACAGAGGTGATATCCATGCTGTAGTGTGTTGCTTTGCGTTTGTCCCGCGTGATGCCATAGACCGCCCCCCAGGTGAGCAGGAACGCGGCGAAAGGCACCAGCGCAAGGAACAGGTAAAGCTGTTGGAGCCACTGCAGCAGTACGACCACTCTTCATCCCCCGATTCTTTCAGTATGGTTACGGGCACCGCTTATCCGCATCCCCCTTCTCCTCCAGTGCGCGGACAAGGGCAAACACGGTTTCGTTGGCAGGCAGCCGGATCCCCTCCGCTGCCGCTGCGCGGAGCAAACCTCCGTTAATCGCCCCGATCTCGGTGCGCCGCCCGGATAGGATATCCTGCAGCATGGAGGACCGGTTGGATGCCGTGGCCCGGCATACCGCCAGCACCTGTTCCCAGAGATCGGCATCCAGCGAGATTCCCCGCAGGGCAGCCAGCTTCTCTCCCTCGGACAACAGTTCCTTCATAAGATGAGCAATGCCGGGGAGCTGTGGCAGCTCGCCGTTCGTCACCTTCAGGATGGCCGTCAACGGATTGATAGCCGCATTGGTCAGCAGCTTCTGCCACACCCGTTGTTGGATGTTGTTCGACACCTCGGCCCGGAATCCTGCTCGGAGAAGCAGAGACGCCAGTTTTTTTTGCTCATCCTCCGGAACGCCCCCCTGCTCCAACAGGGAACCGATCCAGGTGGTGCCGCCCCCGGTGTGCACGGCAGCCGTATCCGATCGTTGTAGGGCCCCTTCGGTCGTTACGGAGAGCAGGATCCGCTCCCTTGGCAGCACCTCCGACAGCACCTCCGCATGTCCTATGCCATTCTGCAGACATACCACTCCCGCGCCCGGCGGAACGATCCCTACAAGCTTCTCGCAGAACTCCGGGGTGATTGCCGTCTGCTTCACCGCAAGCAGCACCCATTGCGATGGCGGCTGATCAGCGCCCCCTTCCTCCCCCGGGAGCCGCCCCCCGTCCATAAGCCGGACCGACGGTCGTACTTGCAGAGGAAGATTCTCCTTCCCCGCAGAAGATTCATGAAGATGCAGGCCCTCCGACGCCAGCCGTTCCGCCTGTTCCTTCCGGCGCACCACCAGCTCCACCTCGGTACCGGAAGCGGCAAGCCGGCCTCCGAACAGCATGCCGAGCGCCCCGCCTCCCACCACCGTTACTCTTGCGTTCATGCGGACTGCCTCCCGTTCTTTCGCTTTGATGAGGTTCATCATAGCAAATCGCCCCCCCGGATTGCTACACTCGCCAGCCGCGCCCTGCTTTTGTGTAACAACAAAAAGCCCCCGGACATCCAGCGCAGAGCGCATGGTCGGGAGCCAGTTACGTATACTTTCTTTCATGTGGGGTATGTATGCGTTTCTTGCCGATCCATAGATCTTGCTACTCGATCCGCTCCAAGTTCCCATTCTCGTCCATCTTGAAGCGGGCCTTATTCTCTTCCTCTTCTTCCGTCAGGAACGCCAGCTTACGGGCACGGTCCATGATCTGAATGAGTGCTTTGTAATCATCATTCACTACCCGGTAATCCGTAGCGGTATCGTTCACCTGCCGGCTGAGCTCATCATTGACCCGGCGCAGACGATCCAGCTCATCCTGTTTGTCTCCGAGCTCTTTCTCGAGCTGGCGGATATGACGGGCCATCTCCTGATAGCTGCCCTTCCATTGGCGCAAGAAGCGGATCACCGCATCAACGGAGAGCTCTTCAACGAATCCTTCGCTGCGTCCTCCGGATTCCGCCAACGTGGCGGCCGCACCCGATGCCACGGTTGCAAATACCGGGGCCGCCTGCTTCTTGTGCTGATTGCGCTTTTGGCGCTGGGCTTTGGCGATACCGATAGCCGCGTCATATTTTTTGCGGACAAATGAATTCCAGCGGAATCCGCAGGCAGCAGCCGTTCTGCCGATCTTCTCGCCGACTTCTTCGAAGGCGGAGAGCTGCGTGCTCCCTTCGCGAATATGCCGGAGTGTCACCTCCGCCAAGATCAAATCGTCTTCTTCGCTCCAAGCGTCTTGTCTAATGGCCGTCATCGAAGCCGTCCTCCTAACCCCGGGGGCGTTTTCCCCACATCTATGATCGTTGCTGCATGAATGTGTTGCGTTACTTTATCTCTATGCCCATGGTAGAGTTCATAGAATACTTTTCTAGTATTTTGTATTGCCAATTTTACAGCCGGCCATACATCATTCCCGTCGAAAAAGGATACGCTAAGGAAGAAGTCCTCCCCAAATGACTTAAAATCGTCACGGTTTGCGGATTTACACTGAAGGGTGCTTTCGCTATAATGTTGGTTAGTACGTAAAGTTTGGTAATGTTGACTGAAGAGAGGGGGATGCAGGATGGATCGCATGTTTCGTGTTCTTGGCTTTTGGACACTTGTGATCGGGCTCGCGGCGCTCGCCGGCGACTTTATCCCGATGGCATTGATCTTTTTTGCCCAAACGGCGATTTTCATGCTCTTAGGATACATGAAATTGTCCGAACGTGCCTACATATTGATTTTCTGGGGATACATGATCCTGTCGTTTACAGGGTTCACGTATTGGTCCTTCTTCAAAATGCACGTGTAGGACAAACCCTCCGACGCCTTCGGTTTCGGATGATAAGATAAATGACGGTGCCTTCCGTGAGGAGCGGTGCGCATTTATCACGAATGACGGGCACCGGCACATGAGCGATAGCGAATGAAACGGTCTGTCAGTCCAAAAAAAAGGTGAACCGCTCTCTTCAGCGCGGTTCACCTTTTTTTTGGATCAATACCTGGAACAGCTCGCCCATCCCGTCACTGAGCAGCAGCTGCCGGATTGCGCGGTTGCGCCGTGCCGCTGCGGAGAACGGATCTCTCGCTTCGTGGTCCTGCAGTTTACCCAGCGCCTCTCCATACCGCACAAGGAATTCCTTCTGCGTCAGAAGCGCCTCCGCCATAAGCCCGCTGCGGAGCCCCTCATCGATCAGCGCGCTGAAGTTGGCATGCGAAGTGATATCCCGGCTGCCGGGCTCCTCGAGCGGCGTGTCCGAAGCCTGATGAGCGCGGTAGCAGAGCAGCGTCCCGTTCATACGGTGCTGCGCATAGAGCTCTTCTCGTTCGCAGCCGTAATCGATGGTGAGCACGGTGCTGCCCGCCGCGATCGATCCTGCCAACCGCCGCAGCCAAGCCAAAGCATCGAGCGGAACTTCGAAGCGCTGTCCCTCCCGCAGCGGCAGCGCCTCCCGTTCCACGAAGCGTCTAAGCTCCCCTTCCCCGACAGGCCTCTCCACCTCGGTCAGCCGTCCTGCCGCCTCATCCCATCCTACGGCCAGCTCATGCCATTCGGAGCCCCGGCGGATGACGCGGTATACCGGCATGGCATCCGGCAGCTCGTTCGAGTAGACCAGCGCGTGCGGCCATTGCCCCCCGCCCAGCCACTCCTCTTCGCTCATGAAGCGGACGCGGCTCCGATGGGCTTCCCAAGCGGCAGCCTGCAGCTTACGGTGATACGGGCTCGTCTCCACGCTGACGAAGGTCATCCGTTCGTATAACGCCGGGTACTCCCCCTGCAGCGAGTCCAGCACTTGTCCCGCGAGCCGGCCGCTGCCTCCACCCCACTCGGCCAGTGTCCAGCCTACCTGCCTCTCTGCAGCGAACCCAGCTGCATAAGCGGCGATCGACTCGCCAAGCAGGCTCCCTACTGAAGCGGCCGTATAGAAATCACCGCGGCGGCCAATCTTCTCCTCCTCTCTCATGTAATACCCGAGCTCTTCTTGATATAGGCACATCTGCATATAATCCCGGAAGGAGATCACGCCTCCTTCCCTAGCCATCCGCTCCCGGATCAGACCAAGCAGCGGCCCGTACGCCGGTTTGTTCCCGTCTTCCTGCCCCCCATGTGATAAAAAAAACATGGACACCAACCTCCCCAATAATACCCAAGACAAACCCCTATTCGTTCTTTATAATAGATGAGGGCCTGAGGGGCTTTTCATTCCCACTATCGCTTCATACCAAGAAGGAGTGACCTTTTTTGAATACATCCGCCGCGCTGCTGCGTACGCTCACCATGGGAGCGGCTCTGCTGCTTGCCTCCGGCTGCACTGATCACGATCAGCTGAAACAAGAGCTTATGCAGGCCGCTTCCAAGCAAGAGGAAATCAAGACCTACCGCTTCTCCGGCCATGCCGAGCTTGCACTTCATCCCTCCTTGTTCGAAGGACTGCCTCCGCTGACTACAGCCATGCTGTCCCTCTTCAAAGAAGCTTCGATCGAATATAAAGGAGTGACCTCCTTGGAGGAGCCCGTCCGTGTGGAAGCCGATATCACCATCAAGCCCAAGGATGCGGAAGAACCCATCAAGCTCCCGCTTCTTCTCCAAGATAACAAACTCTATATCCACTTGCCAGCTTTGAATGCACCCGACGAATACCTGATGTTTTCTCTGCAGCAGCCGGAGCGGCTTAAAGATACCGGACACCTCTCCGCCCTGATGAACCGGCGTCTGCTGGAAGGCCTCAATGCCGGTTGGATTGACGAAGAGGGCCCCCCTGCCAATACCGGCGGCAAACGCATGGACATCCGGATTACGGACAACAACCGGGAGGACGTTGAAGCCTATGTAACGGGCATCGTGCCGGCTCTGCTCGACGAACTCGTCAAGAACGGACTCGGGAGCCCGGCGCAGACCGACCAGTGGAAGAAATCCGCCGGCTTGCTCAATCTGAAAGCCCCCGGATCTATCGCTCTGGATATCGATGCACAGGGCTTCCTCGAAGGACAGGAGGGCAGACTCTTCTTCACAACCGACACTCATCCGGACAACCAACACGCCCTCGCTTGGACTTATCATACGACCGACATCAATCAGCCTGCGGCCTTCACGCGGAACGTTCCGGATAAAGTCAAGAGTGCGAGCGACCTGCTCCAAGGGCAGCCGGCAGTCCGTTAAACCACCGCCCCTCCGGCTCTGTTCGCTTTGTCAGGAATTTTGTTGTCATGAATTCCAAAATCCTCCGATACTCTTATTCTATAAGGGATGGAGGGACATGCGGTGAAGTGGCGAACATGGATATGGACAGGTACACTTCTAGCCGGTATAGCGGCAGGCTGGGGAACAGCCCATGCCGGGGAGCTCCGCACGGAGATGTCGGCCGAGGACAAGCAGCTCCTTCAAAAAGGGCTGCACGTCTACGAAATCGATCAGGAGATCGCCCGAATCGCCGTAGAGGAAACCAGCCTGCAGGAGAAGGTCGCGGAAGCCGGACAGGAGATCGAGAAGGCGAAAACCGCTTCCGACCAGGCTAAGAAGCATGCGGCAAGAGTAATCCGCGCTTACGATACGGGAGAGCGCGACTCGCTGTGGGGGCTGCTCTTCTCCGTGCGGTCCTTCCGGGATGTGCTGACGGTCATGGAGTACCTCCAGACCATCCTAGCCCGTGACCGGGAAGCCTTAAGCCGGCATACGGCGGCATGGGAGGAGTTGAAGCGGCGCAGAGCCGAACTGCAAGAGGACAGTCGCCGGCTGGCCGAAACGAAGGAACGCTATGTGCAGCAGCGGGCCCGGCTCGCCGCCCTCCAAGAGGAAGTGAACGCCGGGCTCGCGAGGTCATCCGAGGCGGGGCAAGTACAGCTCGAGATGCAGAAGCTGAGCGAAGCTTGGCGCGAGGAAGGCATTCCGCTTTTCCGCACTTACTTCCGCGCTCTGGCGCAGGCCATGAAGGAACTGCCGGACGCCGTCATGAACCCGGCCGGGCCGGCAGGCGCGGGCTCCAAAGGACAGCTGACGCTGGATGGATTGAACGCTTCCTTCGGGATTACGGACTCGGAGCTCAACAGCTTTCTGCTGGAGAAGAACGAACTGTTCCGGGATATCCGTTTTCGTTTCGGGGAGGGCCGGATTACGGCGGCCGGTACCCGGGATCATACGGAAGTAAGCCTGGAAGGCCGCTATGAGATGGCGCTCAAAGGCGGGGATCCGGAGAAACCCTACATTCGTTTTCGGACCGAGAAGCTGGAGTATAACGGCTTTCAACTGCCCGACACGACCATCGAGGCGTTCGAGAAGGAATTTGACCTTGGCATCTATCCTCAGCTCGTCCCCTCTCCTTTCCTGAAATTTCAGACGGCGGGCGTGAAGCTGGAGACAGGCAAGCTGAATATTATCCTGAAGCTGGCACTGTAACCTGATGGGTTGCGGCAGCCGGCTTTTGTGCCGCATAATGGAATCATGACACAGCGGAACTGTGCACCGCCTCCCTCCGCTCCCGAAAGGATCGTGCCCGCCCATGCCGTTAACCCTTGCCTATGCCCTGCATATGGAGCTCCCGGAGGATCAACGAGCCGGCTATTATGCCCAGATCGTGAAGGGCCTTGCCGGACGGACCCGGCTTCTGGACCGGGAGAAAGAAACGCTCATCTTCGCCTCGGCAGACGACCGCGACGCTGCCGTTCCGCTGATGCAGAAGTATGCGGTACCCTACGAATTCGAAGAGGTGCTGCAGCTGCCCTCCCCTGTGCATACGTATCCGGAGTTCAGCGATTACGGATTTCTCAGCCGCCTGGAACGAGCCTATATCCCTGCCGGCTTCCTTGCTTGCTTCCGGCTTGAACCGGAAGCGGAGACAGGCCGCCCCAGCGAACCCTCACAGGCCGTCCTGCAGCTTCAGGAACACCTGCTGGCCGATTGGTTGGAGGATGCAGGAGACCCCGTCTACGCCGTACAAGCCCACCAGGCGGAGCTGGCCGAAGGCATAGCCCGGGCCTATGGCTGCAGAGCCGTTTGGCTTCACCGGCCCGCAGAGGCATGAGGCATAGCGGCCTCCCTCTGGAGCTGTGCCCTGCACCTCTACTTGTCCTGGTCCGTCAGTGTCAGCGGTCAGGGTATAATCTGCGACATAGCAAAGCCCCTTTCCCGGCGGGGACCCGCGGGAAAGGGGCTTTGTCTTGTAACGCTCTCTGCTCTGTTGACGGGGGAAGTCCGGTTCTCCGCCGCCTACAGCAAATCTGCCGCCAGCTGGGCAAGATGGGAGCGTTCGCCGCGTTCGAGCATGATATGGCCGGAGATGGCCTGCTCCTTGAAGCGCTCCACCACGTAGGTCAGGCCGTTGCTCGAAGCGTCGAGATAAGGATGGTCGATCTGCTCCGGATCGCCGAGCAGGACGATCTTGCTGCCCTCTCCGACCCGTGAGACAATCGTCTTGATCTCATGCTTCGAGAGGTTCTGCGCTTCGTCGATGATAATGAACTGGCCCGGGATGGAACGCCCCCGGATATATGTGAGTGCTTCGACCTGGATGCTGCCGAGTCCGGCAAGCACTTTGTCGATGTCCCCAGGCTTTTTGGTATCGAAGAGAAACTCCAGGTTATCGTAGATCGGCTGCATCCAGGGACGAAGCTTCTCTTCCTTCTCGCCTGGCAGGTAACCGATATCCTTGCCCATGGGCACCACCGGTCTTGCGATGAGCAGCTTCTTGTACTTGCGTTCATCCTCCACCTTCATCAGACCTGCCGCCAGCGTCAGTAGCGTCTTGCCCGTACCCGCTTTACCCGTCAGGGTAACGAGCGGAATCTCGTCGTTCAGAAGCAGCTCGAGCGCCATTCGCTGCTGGGCGTTGCGCGCTGCGATCCCCCATATGGGGTCGTTGCTGAGGAACAGCGGTTCCAGCTTCTTGCCGTCACCGCCCACCTTCAACAGGGCAGACTTGCTTGAGCCCATCTCGTCCTTCAAAATGACGAACTCGTGCGGGTGAAGGGGGTACGCCAGATTCAGCGAATTCGCGTTCAAATACCGGTACGTATAGAATTCGTCGATAACGGAAGGGTGGGCATGGATGGTCAGATGGCCTGAATAAATATCGCCTGCCACATTCACAACCCGGTCCGTCAGGTAGTCTTCCGCTGTGATGCCCAGCACGTCCGCCTTGATCCGCACCAACACGTCCTTACTTACCAGAATGACCGGCCGCGGCTGCGGCTTTTCCTTCTCTTCCAAATGATAATTCAGGGCTACCGCCAGTATGCGGTTGTCATTCGTCGCTTCCGCGAAGGTTTCCTGCAGCTTCGCGAAGCTTTTATGATTAAGCTCCACTTTCAGGCTGCCGCCGCTTGGAAGCTCGATTCCTTCGAACAGCCGGCCGCCGCTGCGGAGTCCGTCCAGCATCCGGGAGATGTGCCTTGCATTGCGGCCCAGTTCATCGGCGTTGCGCTTCTTGGAATCGATCTCTTCGAGCACCACCGCCGGTATAACCACTTCATTATCTTCAAAAGCATAGACCGCATTGGGATCCTGCAGCAGCACATTGGTATCCAGCACATAAATTTTCTTCATGGCGAGTCCCTCCCAGGTATGGTGTTTGGCTTTGCTTGAGCGAGAATACATAGATCCAGCCCGTCAGGACAAACTAACCAAAGCTGATGCCGTATAGAAAGGAAGATGGACTATGAGGAAGTTTGCCGCGGTGCTGCTGTTGTTGTCCGCTGCTGTATCTGGTTGTAACCAATCACCAAGGAATGGAGCTTCCCCCTCTCAGACAGATGATGCGAACCGGCAGGTACAAGTGAAACAAACGGCACCTCAGAAGAAGGAAATTACGGACTCCCAGGCCGTCGCCGACCGGTTAGAGCAGATTGCGACCAGCATTCCAAATGTGGAAGGGGCCAACTGCGTCGTGTTCGGCAATACGGCGGTGGTGGGCATCGACGTACCGCAGGATATGGATCGTGCAAAGGTAGGTACGATCAAGCTGTCTGTGGCCGAGGCGTTAAAAAAAGATCCGTATGGTGTGGACGCACTCGTAACAGCGGATATGGATCTGGCACAGCGGCTGCGCCAGGTTAGGGAGCATATGCGGGAAGGGCGGGGAGTGAACGGCCTTGCTCAAGAGATGGCTGCCATCATAGGTCGAATTGTCCCCCAGCTTCCCCGCGATACAAGCCCGAACCAATCAAACCGGTCACAGCCTAATGCGAATCCGCAAGTACCAGACAACAACTTGTAAGAAGAAGCGATTTCTTGTAACGATAGAACTGTCCTTGCTAGAGGACGATTGCAGGTAAGTTCGAACAGCATACGCGGGTGCCGGAAAACCGAGCTTGAGCGAACGCAAGCCTTTTGTGGATATTCTAAAAAAGCCTGAGACCATCGTGCTGTCTAGGCTTTTTTCATGGCAAGAAACACCGGCGTGTCCGGCTCTTCAGCCGCGCACTCCATGTATGTTTTCTCATATAGGGGTGGTGCGCATGTGCAGGCACCGTCAAAGAGGGCCTCATGCACCCATGTGATGTCGAGGTCAAAGCAGGCAAGCGGGATCGGTACGCCCAGGGGCGTCTCTGTAACCGTCAGAGCACGTCCGTAAACGGCGTGTGCGGAGCCGGGGCCCTTCCGGGTCACCTCTACAGAGTGATTGCATTCCATGGCGAATGCCGCACAGGCACGCTCTTCCGCGGCGAAGAAGACAGCCGCTTGGTCCATGGCCATAAGCCCGGACAGCGTGTGCGTAGCGGACGAACCGAAACCATGGTCGATCGTACCCCAGAGTGCGAAGAGTTCATCGTGTAGTGGTGCGGAAAGTGGTTCCGAAAGTGCTGTGATCGTTTCGGCCATAGGTTCCCCTCCTACCAAAGGTGATCTCTACATCTGCATTCAGTATAACACAGGATAAAGCAAGCCAGCTACCGGCAGTTGTCACGATCGCTCCCTTCCGATTGTGGATAATCTATTCTATCGGAACACGGCGCGTTATATGTCAATCATTGTACTTCGGATTGGAATTAATATCCGTAAGCAGCCCACCCGCTAATTCCGCGTCAAACCGTTGCAGCCCAGGCTCTCCCTGCGCTATGTAATCAATCCGGTACCTCTCTCTATCCAGCGCATAAGAGAAGCTCTGAAGCCCATGATCCTCCCTCAAAATCACTTCGAAGAAATCCCGGGTCTCCGCAGCCGCATTGTCATCCGGACGGGCGGCGGCCACCAGTGAGATCTGAAGCCAATTAAATAAGGCATCCTGCAGATTCAAGCGCTCTCAATCCTCTCTCAGCATAATGATTCCGCGCCCCTGTTCGGTCCAGAGCCGCATCATCTTCAGCCATTCGTCTCCCGGGTCACCTGCCCGCCCCAGCAGTTCCCGGATCTCGCCGGGGGTCAACAGCCGGTCGAAATAAGCTTCCGCACAATGGGATAGCATCCACCCTTCTTCTTCCGTACCGAAGGAATAGCGCAAGCGGATACTTTCCCCGCCGGACAATTCCAAATCGGCAGCGTCCAGCCCGCAGGCTTCAGCCTCTTCCTCTCCGGGAAGGAGATGGGCCTTGAAGGTCAATGGCAGGCGCGGATGAAGGCTTCGAAGCCGATCCAGGAACGCGCTGCGCCGGTCTTCCGGCTCCAGGCGGATGCGGTCCGCCCCAAGTACAACCGCCTGTTCCCCGGCGTCCAGCGGTACCAGCCAGTAAACAGCCACCCTGCTCTCCCCTTTCCCTTTCGCAGACATGCTGCATACGGCATCCTCGGTATCACACATGCCAACATGACTTATTCCGGCTTGCGCGTGCCTCGTCCTTCCACGAAATAGCGGATGCGGACCATGAACATGAGCAGTACGGCGACGGACATGCTCGCCACGATCGGCAGTCCCGCCAGCTGGAAGTCGAGCAGCACCACCGAGAATACGGCCAGCAGGATATAGACGATAGCCGCTTTCAAGATCGGCAGTCTGCGTGTGCGGAATACGCGGTTATACACAAATGACATCAGCACAAAAATCAAAAACCAGGTCAGCGCAGGATAGGCGCGGAACCATTCGGTCATACCCCATCGTCCCCTCTATCTTCCTCTATGGCAAAGAAAGCTCTGATTGCTCAGAGCTCTCCCGCTTGAATCCTTGTCTTATACGCTAGCTTCCGCGTTCTTACGGTTCTTCTCGGCACGCTCGCGCTCACCTTTGTTCAGGATCTTTTTGCGCAGACGGATCGATTTTGGCGTAATTTCGCAGTACTCGTCATCATTCAGGTATTCAAGGGCACCTTCAAGCGAGTACAGACGCGGTGTTTTCATTTTGACCGTATCTTCCTTCGTTGCCGAACGGACGTTGGTCAGCTGCTTTTCTTTGCAAATGTTGACGATGATGTCGTTGTCGCGGTTGTGCTCGCCGACGATCATGCCCTCATATACTTCAGAACCCGGCTCGAGGAACAAGGTACCGCGATCCTCTACGGACATCATGCCGTAGAACGTCGAAGTCCCGTTCTCGCTGGAGACCAGTACGCCTTCGTGACGGCCGCCGAGGCCGCTGCCTGCATACGGGCCGTACGAATCGAACGCATGGTTCATGATCCCGTAGCCGCGTGTCAATGTCAGGAAGTACGTACGGTAGCCGATCAGGCCCCGCGCCGGAATCAGGAACTCGAGACGAACATTGCCGGAGTTATTGATCATGTTGACCATCTCGGCTTTGCGTGTCCCGAGGCTCTCCATGACCGCGCCCATGCTTTCTTCCGGAACGTCGATGATCAGACGCTCGATCGGTTCCATCTTCGCGCCGTCGATGTTCTTAATGATAACCTCAGGCTTCGATACTTGAAGCTCGAATCCTTCGCGGCGCATGTTCTCGATCAGAATCCCCAGGTGAAGCTCGCCGCGGCCGGAGACGATGAATGCATCCGGGCTGTCGGTCTCTTCCACGCGCAGGGAAACATCGGTCTCGAGTTCTTTGAACAGACGCTCACGCAGCTTGCGGGAAGTTACCCATTTGCCTTCGCGTCCGGCGAACGGGGAGTTGTTCACGAGGAATGTCATCTGGAGCGTAGGCTCGTCGATCTTCAGGACCGGCAGAGCTTCCGGGTTGGCCGGATCAGCCATGGTCTCCCCGATGTTGATGTCCTTGATCCCCGCGATGGCGACAATGTCCCCCGCGCCCGCTTCTTCGATCTCGAGGCGCTTCAGCCCTTGGAAGCCGAAGAGCTTCTCGATGCGGGCCTGCTTGACTTGTCCTTCGCGGTTAATGACCGCAATGGATTGGCCTTGACGGACCTTACCGCGGTTGACACGGCCAATCGCGATACGTCCGAGGTACTCGTTGTAGTCCATCAGCGTCACGAGGAACTGCAGCGGCTCATCCACGCTCTCCGTCGGGGAAGGAATGTGGGAGACGATCGTCTCGTACAGCGCCAGCATGTTCTCGTCTTGCTTCTCGGCATCCATCCCCGATGTTCCCATCAGAGCGGAAGCGTACACTACAGGGAATTCGAGCTGGTTGTCATCCGCTCCGAGCTCGATGAACAGATCGAGCACTTCGTCGATCACTTCCGCCGGACGGGCGTTCGGACGGTCGATCTTGTTCACGACGACGATTGGCGTCAGATGCTGCTCGAGCGCTTTGCGCAGAACGAATTTGGTCTGCGGCATTGTGCCTTCGAACGCGTCGACGACGAGAAGTACGCCGTCAACCATCTTCATGATCCGTTCCACTTCACCGCCGAAGTCGGCGTGTCCCGGTGTATCTACGATATTGATGAGGTAATCTTTGTATTTGATCGCCGTGTTCTTGGCCAGAATCGTGATGCCGCGCTCCCGTTCAAGATCGTTGGAATCCATGGCGCGTTCCTGAACGGCTTCGTGGTCGCGGTACGTACCGGACTGTTGAAGGAGCTTGTCTACAAGCGTCGTTTTCCCGTGGTCAACGTGGGCGATAATGGCGATATTGCGAATCTTGTCTCTTGAATGCATTAGTCACAAAACCCTCTCTTCGATTTTGGGCGGCCCTGTGGGACCAACCCGGGTTATTTCTGCTGAGTTATGAAAATAGCCAATCGACTTTCTTGGTTCTCCACAAAAGAAGCGTCGGACGTAAGCGCCGACGCTACAATTTACTCTTCATTATACGGGAAAAAGGGGAAGAACGCAAGAAAGGTCGAAAATTTTACCTTACATTCATAATCGGTCCTTTTGCTGCTCCGCGTCCCCTCACCCTCAGTTCTCCCGGAGTCTTGAAGGCAGTAACCGCTTGATGAGGCCGCAGAGTATGACGAGCGCAGCCCCCGCGAGCGGAAGAATATGCGTATTAAGGTTGCCGAAGATGCGGTGGTAGACCGCTTCATCGGCCAGCATCATCTCCCCTGCCGTGAAACCGAGAATCGCCGCGCCGAGGTACACCAGCACCGGGAATTTTTTGAGCAGGTTCATCACCAGCGTGCTGCCCCAGATAATGATCGGTACGCTGAGGCCGATACCGAGAATAATGACGGCCTTGTCCCCTTCCGCCTTGGCCGCTATGGCCAGGACATTGTCCAGGCTCATGACGAAATCCGCAACAATGATCGTCCATACGGCCCGTCCCAGTGTAGAAGCCTGCGTCACATTGGAATGGCCTTCTTCATCGGTAAGCAGCTTGATCGCTATCCACAGCAAGAGCAATGCCCCGAGGGTGTGGATGTACGGAACGTCCAGGATGTAGACTGCGGCTATCGTCAGCACGATCCGCAAGGCGATCGCTCCGAACGCCCCCCACCATACGGCCTGGCGCCGCTGTTCCGGCGGCAGGTTTTTGCTTGCCATGGCAATGACTACGGCATTGTCACCGCTCAGCACGACATTGATAAGCATAATTTCCATAAACAATAACAACCAATCCCACATCTCTCTTCGCCCTCCGTAGGTTGTATATATTTAGAATAAGGATGAGTAGCGGTCCCGCTTCTTATCTTCCTCGGTGATCCGGATGGTTTCGGTCTCGCTCACCGCCTTATCGATCTCCTCTTCCAGCCAGTACATATTCCGTTCGATGCTTTGCACGACCTTCAGGTTCGGATTCGTGCTCGGGCTCGGCGGAAGGAAGAGCGTACAGCAGTCTTCATAAGGCAGGATGGAGGTCTCGTATGTGCTAATGCGCTCCGCGACCCGGATGATCTCCCCCTTCTCCATACAGACCAGAGGCCGGATCACCGGCAGATCGACCACGCGGCCGATCGCATTCATGGAAGACAGCGTCTGGCTGGCCACCTGCCCCAGGCTCTCGCCGGTCACAATAGCCCCCGCCCCATGGATCTCCGCCAGTTTCTCGGTAATTCGCATCATCGTCCGCCGCAGAATCGTAATAAGGAGGTTGTCCCGGTAAGCTTCGTGGATCCGCGCCTGGACACTCGTAAACGGCACCATATGCAGCTTCACCGGGCCGGCATAAGCACAGAGCTGCCGGGCCAGGTCCTTCACTTTCTCCTGGGACTTCTCACTGGTGAACGGATAGCTGTGAAAGTGCACCGCTTCGAGCGTCAGCCCTTGCCGCAGAGCGAGAAAACCAGCTACAGGAGAGTCGATTCCCCCTGAGAGCATCAGCATCCCTCTCCCGTTGGAGCCCAGCGGGAACCCTCCCGCTCCGGGATCCGCTATGCAGTAGATCAGTGCTTCCTCTTCCCGCAGTTCGACACGGAGTTCGACATCCGGATGATGCACGTCCACAGTCAGCCCGGGATAAGCCCTCAGGATCGGCCCTCCGACCAGCCGGTTCATCTCCTGGGAGTCATAGGGGAAGCGCTTGTTCACCCGGCGCACATTAACCTTGAAGGTTGCTGGAGGGGTCTCTCCATCTCCATAGGAGGCCATCGCTTTGAGAGAAGCTTCCTGCACCTCTTCCAGACTGAGCCCGCAGGTTAGGACTGGAGAGAAAGAACCGAGCCCGAGCACCTTGCCAAGCCGCGGACGGATGTCTTCGTAAGACGTACCGCCCAGCGTAAGCAGAATCCGCCCGAACTCCCTCCGGTACGTAATCTCCGGCCATGGGGCCAGCACGCGCCGGACCTGCTCGTACACTGTTTTTTCGAACCTGTGCCTGTTTCTCCCCTTAAGCACCAATTCGCCAAGCTTTAGAATCACTTTATGCCACGCGCTCATGATCTCCGTCCCTTCTGCGGCTCCGCTGCCATGCTGCCCAGTTCTTGGACCACCTGGCGGAGCGCCCTGCACACCCGCTCGATGTCCTCCTCCGATTCTCTCAGCGAGAAGCTGAGCCGGACACCGCTGACGGACACAGCATAAGAGGCCCCCATTGCTTCCAGGACACGGCTTGGCCGTTCGGTGCCCGAAGAGCAGGCGGAACGTGCGGACACGCAGACTCCTTGTTGTTCTAAAGCATATACGAGAACTTCCGATTTCATACCGGGATACGAAAAATGCAAGATATGGGGCGCCATCTCTCCGCTGCCGCGCGAGCCGTTGTACCGCAGCGCGGGTGCAGAATCGATGCACTCCAGCAGCTTCAGCCGCAGACGCCTGGTATGGGAGGCGAATTCAGCCTGCCGCTGGACAGCCACGCGGACCGCCTTGGCCATGCCTACCAGTGCGGGAACGTTCTCCGTACCGGGGCGCAATCCCTCTTCCTGTCCTCCGCCGGCCAGCAAGGGCTGGAGCTCCACCCCCTCCCGGCAGTACAGGAAGCCCGCTCCTTTGGGCCCGTGCAGCTTATGGGCCGCGCAGGAGAACAGATCGATGCCGAGCTCCTTCGGATGCAGCGGCAGCCTGCCCAGGGCCTGCACAGCGTCCACGTGGAAGAGGGTACGGGGCCGCTTGCCAAGCAGCTTCCCGATCTCCGCGATCGGCTGGATCCGTCCCATTTCATTGTTCACCGCCATGACGCTGACCAGAATAGTTTCCTCCGTAAGCGCCTCCTCCAGTTCCTCCATCCGCACCGCTCCCGTACCATCCACCCCAAGATAGGTGACGCGGAACCCCTCGCTCTCCAGCAAGCGGAAAGCTTCGTATACGGAGGCATGCTCGATCTTCGTCGTAATGAGATGGTTGCCGCGGCTGCGGTACCTTCGTGCGGCCCCCAGAATCGCCAGGTTATTGCTCTCGGTCCCCCCGGAGGTGAACCGGATCTCTTCGGGCTGTACGCCCACCGCTTCCGCAATGGTCTGCCTGGACCGCTTGACGAGCCCTTCAGCCTCCACGCCGATGCGGTGCAGGGAGGAAGGATTGCCGTAATGCGAACGCATCACTTCGGCCATGGCCCCAATGACTTCCTCATCCATCGGCGTCGTAGCCGCATAATCCATATAAATCAGCTTCATGTGGTACCTCCCTACTTATGTATAACCATGTAAGGCACGAATCATCGCCATCCATGAAAAGAAGACCAAGGAGACTGCCGCCGGTTCGGTTTCCCGGCAGAAGCCAACACTTGGCCCTCATATGAGAGGTGCAATCAGGTGCAATCAGACCTCGAATCCTTCTTTGAACTGAAGCACTTTATTTACATACCCCTGCGTTTCTTTGGGGAACAGATGAATTTTCTCCATCAGCTGCTGGTCGTTCTGAATACCCAGACGCTTCAACCTTGCAGGCCCGCCGTTATACGCAGCCAGCGCCATGCCGGTATTGCCGTCATATTGCTCCAGCAGATTGGCAAGATATTTCGTTCCGCCCTGAATGTTCTGCTCGGGATCGAACGGGTCCCGTACGCCAAGCCCCTGTCCCGTAGCATCCATAAGCTGCATCAGTCCCTTGGCTCCCGCACCCGATTGCGCATTGGGATTAAAAGAAGACTCTGCTTGAATAACGCCTTTAATCAGGCTGGTATCTACACCATACTTGCTTCCAGCTTCCTCTATGAGGGAATCGAACGAAGTCGGCTTGGTTGCTTTCGAAGCGGTCGAGGCTTCCCCGGCTCCGGTTGCAGCATGGGCTGACGCCACGCCTGCCGGGGTTAGAAGAGCCGGCTTGATCGAAGGAGCAGGCTTGTCCGCTGCAGCTCCCGAAGCATTCTCCTGCATAGCCACAAGCTGACTCAACAGTTCAGAGAAGTCTCCATCGTCTCCAGAGGCTGCACCGGTACCGCCGCTAAGGAGGCTCGATTTGGTCAGCATCTGCAGCTGCAGCAGCTCTTTGATCGTCCGGGGGTCCATCGCCGATACGGAATTTATACTCATGGTGTCTTGGATTCCTCCTGTTTTCCGGTTGTCCCTCCTATTGTACACGGTTTTGCCCTGCACAGCCACCCCTAATTCAAGGGGAAGTCGCCTAAAATCAACCAAATCCCCGTTTTTTTGCATCGATTTTCTCCACATGCGGAAAATAACGACAAGAAGCAGGCCTAGGCGGCCTGCTTCTTGTCTCGAGTCAACTGCTGTGATCTGAATGCGCAGTAAGGCTACGCGTATAAGGGCACTAAAATAAAATAGCCGGCTAAAGAAATAAGACCGATTAAAATCGATAAAGCTCCGATCGCTCGCTGCCCGAGCACGAAAGCGAAAAAGCCAAATAGTGCGGCGGAAGATCCCAAGAGTGCCGGAGCCATGAACAAGGAAAGGACGGCCAGGATAATCGCCGTATACCCGATCCATTTCATAGCTGACGTCGCTCCGGCGCTTTCCTGGCCCTCGGCTTTGGAGACGGGCTGACGGATGCTGTGGGTCGTAAGCGGCGGCGCCACCTCTGCCGCATACTCCTCGTGTGCCGCCGGTGCAGCCGGTACAGCCGGATTAGCAGCTGCTGCCCGGTCCGCCCTCGCCTGTGCATCGGACATCGCCTGAAGCGCCGAGAGCTCTCTAATCGTCTCGGTATGATCCTCTTGAGGCGCCGGCGCAAGCTCTGCCGAGTATTCTTCCGAGAATGCAGACGAGCTTATGGCATCAGGCGCTGCATTCGCATCCAGACGGCTCTGCTCATCGGACAGCTCCTGCAGGGCCGAGATTTCGGCCAGGCGGGCCGAATGGTCCACAGATGCGGAAGTAGCCGCCGCCGCATCCGTACTGGCGCTTACCGGCGAAGACTGGGCCGCTTGATTGACGGGTGGAGCGACTTCCGACGAGAACTCTTCGCTGGCTACTGCCTTCGCCGGACTTCCTCCAGCATTCCCGCCATTTGCGGATTGGTTCCTCGCCTGAATATCGGCGAGGGTCTGAAGTGCCGCAATTTCGGCCAGATATCTCCGTGTCCCCGCTGTCATGGAGGAGTTTCCCTGCGTTCCGGAGGAAGCTGCGGTACCGGCGTCCAAGGCGAATTCGGTATCTGCCCCAGGCTCCACTTGGATCTGTTGCAGGGACCCTAAATCCTGGTTCCCGTCAGCGGCATTCGAGCTGCCTGATGGCTGCCGTTCTTTGGACTTCTTCTTCATGCCTGCCCCATCCTTTCATAAAGAGGATAAGAAAAGAAATGATAGCGTGTTGTCCATCCTACTTCGGGCCTGCACTCACCGGACTATTTTTTCGGTTCGAACGTGTGACAGCAGGTGCTCCGCTCGCTGGCGGCCTGGTCTTTGTGATCTTCGAAATCGAGTCCGAACTCCGTATCATACGCCAGATTGGCGTGCTGATCGATTTCGATCATGATGTTGTTCGCGTGGCAGTTGTTCCCATTCGCCCAGAATTGGCAGTTGGACACGCTGCATTTGACATTCGGCATTCGAATCACCCCCGTTGTCAGGTTGCCCGCCCCCCTGAACGGCTATGCGGCAAGGATCACCGAACCGGCCTGTTAGATAGCACCAGCTGCCTTCCTCGAACTCGAAGGATTCCTGCCATAGACGCCAGCTCATTCATTGCCACAGAGCTGCTGTCCCGCTTCAGCGCATCCGCGGCACGTACAAACAAAAAGAGGGATGCTTGGATCGCATCCCTCTTCCGTCTTGCTCCATGATTGATAACTGATTTATACTTTATCGCCTTGCATCCGCTTCTGGGTAATATAATCCGTTTCGTAGTAAGACAGATCGTCGCGGAGCACTTCGAATACTTTGGAAAGCTCGATCGTCAGGTCGCGCACATCACGCACCGGCTTCTTCCGGAAGCGGATCGCGTCCTGGCCGGTATAGGCATAACGGCCATCCTCGGAATAGCATTCATGCTTCGGATAGAAGAAGGAATTGACACAGCTGTGGTATACCTCGTAGAGTACCTTCTCGGCATATTCTACATTAAAATTGGGCCGGCGCAGCGCTACCCCAAGCTTCTCGTAAGCCACATCCGAGAACACGAGCAGATGTCTCGTATCCGCCAGATACCCCTTATAAAACTCTTCCATGGCCTCATCATTATCCGTATTCAACTCTGCAAGCGAATGGCCGTTCAGGAATTCCTCCATCTTGACGATCGCGCCGCTCAGCTGGTTTCTCGTCGTTTCACAAAGGGTTTTTACTTGGAATATTGCCATAGCTTTAAAGACCTCCTCAACATAAAAGCACAACATGGAATGGCAAAACGACTTTCTCTATCCCCATGGTACCACAAAACTCTGCCAAAAGTAATATGAGTTCCGTCACTCTAAACGGTTGATTGACCCGCAGCGCCTCGTCCCCGGTTTGGATAACATTTCACCTGTTGAATTGGAGCCCCCTAGGGAAAATCTAACGGTACACGATATTCGATATTCACCTTAGGGGGAAACGCCCATGTGGAAACATGCAATGACCTTAATGCTTATTATCGCCGGTGTCGCTATTCTCTTCCCGAGAGGGGATGAGAAAGCCAAGATCACTCCGCCGGAAGAAATCACGCCGGCGGCTGAGCTTCAGATGAAGCAGGCTACGCTGAATGGCGATATGGCGCTCACCGACGAGCTGTGCCGCACCCAGTGCAGCATGGAGCTCCGCCGCCTTGCCCAGGGAGCCAAGGCCCGCAGCGGCGGGGACAACCGGACGATGCTCCAAACGCTTCGCAAAGAACATCCGCACATGGAATTGCTCCTGGTCACCCGCAAAGGCGAGGCCATGGACCGGATGGCGGCAGCAGATGGCAGCCTGAAGCCGAGTGTGCGGACCGCAACGGCCCAGCATGTCGCTAAAGCCAAGGCGGCGGTCGACAGCGGCCGGTCGTATCAATCCCCTCCCATACAGGCGGATGGGGGCACTTACCTGGTCGTGGGCGAGCCGGAAGCCGGGGGGCAGGCCGGCGTGATTGGCGTCGTACGCCAACACATTCTTCAGCAGGTCGCCGATCACCAGAAGAAGAACCTGCGGCTCGTCACCTATCCGAGCGAGGGACGCTACAAAGTCGAATCCGTCGATTCTCGCACCCTGCAGGATGTGAAGGTGGATCATCCGGAGGACAACGAGGGAACAAGCCATTATCATGTCAACCAGGTGGTGGTCCGGTTCAAGCAGGAGCCGAGCACGTCGGATCTTACCACAATGAAACAGGAGATCGGCGGAGGCAGCGTGCATAAGCTCGGCTATACCTATGTCTTCGAATCCACGAAGATGGATGCGAAGCAGCTTATGGACTATTTCAAGAAGTGGAATATTGCTTATGCCGAGCCTCACTTCCTCTACTTGACGAACGAGGAGCCTGCATCCCCGGCCGCTGACCCGGCAGCGGTACTGACGCCGAACGATTCACTGTACCGCAGATACCAATACAACCTGCCGGAGATTGCAACGGAAGCCGGCTGGAACGTGTCCAAAGGATCTTCCGAAGTCATCGTAGCTGTAGTCGACACTGGGGTGGACATCGATCACCCTGACCTCAAGGACCAGCTCGTCAGCGGCATCAACATCGTCGATCCGAACAGCAAGCCGTATGACGATGTGGGCCACGGAACCCATGTAGCGGGAGTCATCGGCGCTTTGACCAACAATAACCTGGGCGTTGCCGGCATGAGCTGGTACAACCGCGTCATGCCGGTCAAAGTGCTCGATCAGACCGGTGCAGGCAGCACGTACGCCGTAGCGCAGGGCATCATCTGGGCGACGGACCACGGGGCCAAGGTGATCAACATGAGCCTCGGCAACTATGCCGATGCCGAGTTCCTGCACGATGCCGTGCGCTATGCGTACGACCGCGATGTAGTCCTCGTAGCGGCCAGCGGCAACGACAACACGGAACGTCCCGGTTTTCCGGCCGCCTACCCCGAGGTACTGGGAGTCGCTGCGGTCGACGCCAACAAAGCCAAGGCCACGTTCTCCAACTATGGAGATTACATCGCCGTATCGGCTCCGGGTGTCAGCATTGCCAGTACGTATCCCCAGAACCAATATGCCGCCTTATCGGGTACATCGATGGCCAGCCCGCATGCCGCCGCTCTCGCGGGCCTGATCCGTTCGGTGAACCCGGCTCTGAAAAATACGGAAGTTATGGATATCATGAAGAGCACCAGCGCGGATCTGGGTACAGCCGGTCATGACAAGTATTATGGGCACGGCCTCATCGACGTCGCCGCCGCCCTTCGGGCTGCCGCGGCAGCCGGTGCAGGCACCGCAGGAACAACTCAGCCCGCCAGCCCGCAGAACGGCGGAGAAGCCGCTGCCGATTCCGCCAGTCCGGCTGCCGATGCCGGTATGAGCCAGGAAGAATGGAACGAGTGGATTCGCCAGATGTTTCAATAGACGGCAATAACCTTCGTTCCCTTCATATCCAGGTGAAGCTTTTTATAGGGCTTCCCCTTACTTACCCAAGTCCAGCTGTATGTACAACAAAAACCCGCCTCCTGAGGCGGGTTTTTGCATGTGAATTCCATAGGCATCGTTTGCGTAAAAATGGCTTCAAGAAAGTGTGCCGTAAGCCGGGTTCTGTACTTCCGGTGGTGATAACGGGAGCCACCCTCCCACGATGGAAGCGACAATCATCTATCTAGGCCATACATTGCTGCATGGCTCAAGCGACCAACCCGAACGCGCCTCGGGCTAAGGCTGACCCTCGCGGGACGTGCGTTCCTCTAGGTCTTGCTCCAAATGGGGTTTACCAGGAATCATGTCACCATGACTCCTCGTGGTCTCTTACACCACGGTTCCACCCTTACCTGTGCGAACTGCAGAAGCCTTGCGGCACTGCAGCAGCCATCGGCGGTCCATTTCTGTGGCACTAGCCTTCAGCTCGCGCTGACTGGACGTTATCCAGCATCCTGCCCTATGGAGCCCGGACTTTCCTCTCGCGGCCGAAGCCGCCAGCGATCGTCTGTCAAACTTTCTTGTGCAATTCGATGCAAGAGCTAGTATACAAGGAATCGAAACAAATTACAACTGGAAGACTCTATCCTGTAATAGACCTGGACCGATGCTTCCTCCTATACGAATCGGAACGGTTCCGTGTTGATGCCGGAAGCGATGACGCCCGTGGCCCACTTGCGCTCCGCGAGCTTGCGCTCGAGATAAGAGGCTACGCCCTGCTTCATGATCTTCTCCACGTTATGTCCCGGATCGATAATTGCCATGCCGGCGGCAAGCGCATCGTGCGCCGTATGATAGTCGATATCCCCGGTCACGAGCACGTCCGCTCCTGCGAACTGGGCATGCCGTACATAACGGGCGCCGGAGCCGCCGAGTACCGCCGCCTTGCGAATCACCTTCCCGGGATCACCTACGACGCGCAGCATCGGCACCTCGAATACTTCCTTAACCTTCTCGCACAGCTCCTGCAGCGTTACCGGCTTCGGCAGCTTGCCGGCGCGCCCCAGCCCGAAGGTGCGGGTTTTGAGATCAAGGGAGTACAAGTCGTAGGCCACTTCCTCATATGGATGCGCCTTCAGCATCGCCTGCACTACCTTACGCTCCACGCTTTGGGGAAGGATTGTTTCGACCCGGACTTCACTGACTTCCTCGAGCTGTCCTTTGCGGCCGATATATGGGTCGGTTCCCTCTCCCGGAAGGAATGTGCCCGTCCCATCGATATTGAAGGAGCAATGGCTGTACCGTCCGATGCCGCCCGCTCCCGCCGAGAACATGGCTTCCCGGACCTTCTCCGCTGCATCCTTCGGCACAAAGACGACGAGCTTCTTCAGCTTGTCGGTATGCACTTCATCGAGCGGTTCGGTCACGGTCAGACCGATGGCTTCCGCCATCATGTCATTGATGCCGCCATCCGCCACATCCAGGTTCGTGTGGGAGATATAGACGGCAATGTCGTGCTTGATGAGCTTCTCATATAAGCGTCCGGCCGGCGTATCTGTCTGGATGTGCGGGAGTGGCCGGAAGATCACCGCATGGTGCGCAATGATCAGATTCGCATCCTCCCGGATCGCTTCTTCCACGACCTCATCGGTCACATCGAGCGCCACGAGCACTTTACGGATCTCCTTTTGAAGGGTTCCGATTTGAAGCCCAATCTTATCGTCAGCTACCGCATAAGACTTCGGAGCGAGCTCCTCCATCAGTGCGATGACGGCTTGGCCTTTGGCGTACATGCGGCCAGCACCTCCTCCATTACCTCAATCTCGCGGCGGATCTCCGCCTGCTTCTCCTTGGAAGCCTCCAGCTCCGACTGCCCGAGCCGGGATACAATCATCTCCAGCTTCTGCAGTTCGTCCCTCCACTTGGCGCTCCATACCGGTGAGGCTTCCTGCAGCAAATACGGCCCTAGCTTCAGCAGCAGTTCCCTATCCGCCGTCAGTCCCTCGCGCAGCACCTGCGGCTTGTACACTTCTTCGTTGGTCCTGTCCGCTTCGTCGGATCTGACTGCGGTCAGCACTTCATAACGCTTGCCGTCTTCTTCGAGAATCTGCTCCCGGATCAGCACCCAGCCCTCATCCAGCAGCCATTGTCTGACGGCGCCCTCTCCGACATTGGGCTGCAGAATCAGCCGTTTGACACCCTCGAGCTTGCTCTTCCCTTCCTCGAGGATGGATGCGATCAGCACGCCGCCCATGCCGGCAATCGTCACGACATCCACCTCACCGGGGGAGAGCACCGCGAGCCCATCGCCGAGCCGGACATCAATGCGCCCGCTCAGCCCGGCAGACCGCACCTGACGAGCCGCGGCATCCCGCGGCCCCTCATTGACTTCGCCGGCTACACCGCCGGCAATGATCCCCTGCTGCGCCAAAAAGGAGGGCAGCAGCGCATGATCGGAGCCGATATCGGCTAGCCGGCTGCCCGCTGGGACCTCCTTCGCTATGGTTTGAAGCCTTTGCGATAAACGTATCATGTTAGACAACCCACTCAATCCATTTTTTTCGCCAGAAGAACAACAGTGCCGCTTCGATCACCATCTTGCCAAGAAGCATCCACTGCACCGTCTCCCCGCCATACTGTTCGGCATACAGCATACCATATAATTCCGGCATATACCAAACAATCAGGGACAAAAGAAAAAAGACCAGCGCGCTTTGACGGCTCCGCTCGTGAATCATCCAGGAAAGCCAGCAAAACAAGAGAGCGAGCGGCACCCAGCTCAGCTCCAGCGTAGCCCAATCCAGCGTCTCGAGCTGGTGATGGAGCAGCCAGCCATAACAGAATGTAAGCGAAACCCAGCCGCAAAGTTGGAAGAGCACGAACCGTGCCAGCATTCCGGTACCGATCCAGAGCAGACTGCAGAGAAACACGTACCCTACGATAGGCACCGGCGCCCCCAGCCCATGGGCATTCAGCAAATAAACCCCTATGCAGAGCGCGAACAAAGACGCCATACCAAGAAGGATTTGCGAGGACATAGGCTCCTTTCCTCGCTTGTAGCCGCCAAATCCGTATAAGATGGCCAAAAACAGGAGGGAGATTCCAATTTGCATTGGTAATTCAAAAGCGTTAAAATTAAGAGCAGTTAAGGCAATGACGGCTATGGAGACTAATCCCAATGCCCATATTTTCCAATTGCTGTTCTTTATTCCGGAAGGAGACAGACCCAGCGGGCCGCGCCGCTCCGGCTTGGGTTCGTTCTGGTCGAGATACAGGTTGAGCAGGAAATCGCAGTAATGTTCAGGGAGCAGCCGGCTGCGCCGCCAATGCTCGATTTCACGGATCATGATTTTCTTTTTGTCATCCATTCGCTGTGACCCCCAAGGCCTTTGCCACGTAGTCTTATCCTCTTTATCGGCTCAGGCCCTCCAAAACATAAGGCCTCCCTCCGATAACGGAGGAAGGCCTTATGGTAAGAGATCAATCTATTCTAAGAAATCTTTAAGCCGCTTGCTGCGGCTCGGGTGGCGGAGCTTGCGAAGCGCTTTGGCTTCGATCTGGCGAATCCGCTCGCGCGTGACGCCAAACACTTTGCCCACTTCCTCCAAGGTACGTGTCCGTCCGTCGTCGAGTCCGAACCGCAAACGCAGTACGTTCTCTTCTCTTTCGGTCAGCGTATCGAGCACATCCTCCAGCTGTTCTTTGAGCAGCTCGTAAGCGGCGGCATCCGCCGGCGCCAATGCCTCCTGGTCCTCGATAAAATCCCCCAGATGGGAATCATCCTCTTCCCCGATCGGCGTTTCGAGCGAGACGGGCTCCTGTGCAATCTTCATAATCTCACGCACTTTATCCGTACTGAGATCCATTTCTTTAGCTATTTCTTCCGGCGTCGGTTCGCGTCCGAGTTCCTGCAGCAGTTGACGGGAAACCCGGATGAGCTTGTTGATGGTTTCCACCATATGTACCGGAATCCGGATCGTTCTAGCCTGGTCTGCAATGGCACGGGTAATCGCCTGGCGAATCCACCAGGTGGCATACGTACTGAATTTATAGCCTTTGGTATGATCGAATTTCTCGACCGCCTTGATCAGACCCATATTGCCTTCCTGAATCAGATCGAGGAACAGCATGCCACGACCCACATAGCGCTTCGCGATACTTACGACGAGCCGCAAGTTCGCTTCCGCCAGCCGGCGTTTCGCCTCTTCGTCTCCAAGCTCGATCCGCTTCGCAAGATCGACCTCATCCTCTGCCGACAAGAGCGGCACACGGCCGATTTCCTTCAAATACATCCGAACGGGATCGTTAATCTTGATCCCTGGAGGAAGCGACAAATCGTCGTCGAAGTGAAATTCGTCATGCTCGCCATCGCGGTCCCGATCCCTATCCCTATCAAGCGGACTCATCTCTTGATCTTCGTCCGTTTCGTTCCCTACATCGATGCCCATCTCTTGGAGCTGTTCGAAGAACTCGTCGATCTGGTCCGGGTCCTGGTCAAACGGGGCCAGTTTCTCCATGATTTCTTTGTAAGTAATGGCGGAGCGTTTCTTGCCCTGCTCAATCAGCTGATCCTTCACCTGGTCAAGCGTAAGCTCTGTCTCTAGTTCCGTCCGTTGATCGTTTGCCATAATCTTAGCTCCCTCCTCCCTAGAATTCACCCGTAAAACGTATGGCCGAATCAGGATGATTTCAACTGCTTTTCTAGGGAAATAATCTCACTGCCTAATTGCAGGGCCTTGGTGATATCCCCTGAACGTTCTGCTACTTTCACTTCTTCCTTCTTCCGCTCAAGAGCCTGCAGCAGCGGAAACCTTCGAATCTGCCGGATATAGTCGTCTATGACGGTATCATTGATTCCGCTGCGGTTGTCGTTCAGCGTCAGGGAACTGGCCAAGCTCTCCAGCTTGTCATCCTGCAGCATGCCGATGAAGGTGCTTACGTTCGGCTCGAACCCTTCGGCATAGTAGGCGTACAAGTAGGCGGCGATCGCCGAGTGAGCTTCCATATTGAACCCATCCCCCAGCTCGCGTTCGACATAAGCTGCAATCTCACGGTCCAGCATCATGGCGGCAAGCAGCTGCCTTTCCGCATTTTGATAAGCAGGAACCATAGACCGGGCTTGTTCACGGGGCCTTCCTTCATTCATACCATTATTCCACGGAACGTCTTTATTATCCCCGGAATCTCTCTTTTTTTCCGCTTTCATCCGGTGTTCATTCACCGTCTGCATAGCAGTATCATAGGAATAATGGAACTCAGAAATGAGATCTTTGACATAGTGCTCCCGTTCGATCGGTGAAGAAAGCTCCGCAATCAGTCCGAGACCGTGCATAATGTAATTGAGCTTACCCGCATCCTCCTGCAGCTTGAAATTGCGACGGGAATAAAGAAGTTTATATTTAAACGACGGTACGGCGGTGCCCAGCACCTCACGCACGAATCGTTCAGAACCGTTGTCCCGGATATACTCGTCGGGATCAAGTCCTCCCGGCAGCATGGCTACCCGGACTTGGCAGCCCGCCTTCTCGAGCAGCGGGATACACTTCAGCGCCGCCGTCTGTCCGGCATGGTCGCCGTCGAAGGCGATCGTTACCCGTTCGGCCAATCGGCGGATGGCTTCAGCGTGCTCCGGCGTCAAAGCCGTACCCATGGTGGCTACCCCATTATGTACTCCGGCATCCCACGCGCGGATGACATCCATGTAGCCTTCGAAGAGCACCAGCTCTTGCGTCTTGCGTATCTGGGGCCTTGCCCCGTGGAGATTGTAGAGCGTGCGGCTCTTATGGAACAAGAGACTCTCCGGCGAATTCAGATACTTCGCATTCGATTCGCCCATCGCTCTTCCGCCGAAGGCGATCACCTGCCCCTTCCAATCCTGGATCGGGAAGATCACCCGGTCGCGGAACTTGTCATAGTATCCGCCGCCGTCTCTTTCCGTAAGCAGTCCGCCCCGTTCCATGAGATCCAGCGGGAATCCCTTGCGGTCGAGCAGCTTCGTCAGCGTATCCCAGGAGTTCGGGATGAACCCGATGCCGAACGTCTCCATGAGCTTGTCGCTGATTCCGCGGCCGTGCAGATATTCCTTGGCCGGCCGGCCCTGCTCGGTGTTATGCAGGATATACTGGTAAAGCTTCGCCGCCAGTTCATGCGCCTCGATCAGCTTCTTGCGCTCCGGGTTCTCCCGGGGCTCGGATCCGGCGCCTGTATGAGCATCCAGGCCAAGCTGCAGATGCGCTTCTTCCGCAAGCTTGCGTACCGCCTGCCCGAATGACAGGCCCTCCACCTCGGAGACGAACCGAATGGCGTTGCCTCCGGCACCGCAGCCGAAGCAGTGATAGATCTGTTTCTCAGGCGTGACAGTGAAAGAGGGTGTCTTCTCGGAATGAAAAGGACACAGCCCTTTGAGGTAATGCCCCTGTTTGGTCAAATGCACGTGGCGGCCGACCACTTCGACAATGTCGTGAGCCTTCAGCACCGTATCAATGACTTCCTGGGGTAAGCGTCCGTTACTCATCCTATCCACCTTCAATCGAATTAACACGTATACGTATTCGCTACTGCGGACGATTCTCCTGCAAGTTTCGCAAAACTTTTGTCAAAGTTTGTAGAAAGTGCTGACGATCCTCGTCTGTGAACGGCCGGGGCCCCTTCGAATGCTTGCCGCCGCGCCTTTGTTTAGCCTGTTCGTGCCTGCGCTCCAACAAAAAATCGATCGAACGGTCACTGTACATTTGCCCGCGGTTCGATAAAGCGATCGCTTTCTTGCCCAGCGCCAGAGCCGCAAGCCCAAAGTCCTGCGTGACGAGCACATCGCCTGCAGCGATTCGGTTCGCAATATAGAGATCTGCCGATTGATCGCTTCGGTCTACCTGTACGACAGCGACGCCTTCGGATTCCTGCAGCCGGTGGTCGAAGGAAGCGACCATAATGACCGGCGTGCCAAAAGCGCGGGCTGCCTTTGCAATTTCATCTTTCACCGGACATGCATCCGCATCCACAATAATTTTATACGTCATATAACTCCTGCCGGAAATGTCCTGCTCCGGAATACCGTAATATTATATACGCTGAAAGGATAAAAAATCCTGCTCCACCCCATCAAAAGTATTACCGCGATCGGTACATATCGATGATAACGGATGCCGTTTCTTCCACGGCCTTGTTCGAAACATCGATTACGGTACATCCGATTCGCTTCATAATGCTGTCTGCATATTCAAGCTCCATATGAATGCGCTGGACATTGGCATAGGTGGCGCTATCCGGCAGGCCGAGCGTCTTCAGCCGCTCTGTCCGAATCATGTTGAGCTTGACCGGATCAATCCGCAGTCCTACAATCTTATGCTTCGATACATTGAATAAATGCTCCGGAGGCGCAATTTCCGGGACGAGCGGTACGTTCGCGACTTTGAATTTCTTGTGCGCCAGATACATCGAGAGGGGTGTCTTCGAGGTCCTCGACACGCCGACGAGCACGATGTCCGCCTGCAGAATCCCGGTAAAATCCCGGCCGTCGTCATATTTGACGGCAAATTCGACCGCTTCCACTTTCTTGAAGTAATCCTCGTCCAGCTTATGGATCATGCCCGGCTGGTGGCGGGACTCCTGCTTCAGCGAGTTCTCGAGCGTCTGGAGCACCGGTCCCAGCAGGTCGATATAGGGAATACGGTACCGCTCCGCCTGCTCGATCAAATAATCGCGAAGCTCAGGAATAACCAGCGTGAAGACGATGAAACCGCTGCGTTCCAGAACCGAGCGGACCACACGGTCGATATCCGAGATATCCCCGATGAACGGCACCCGGCGGATCTCTACCTGCTGCGGATCGAACTGCACGGCGGCCGCCCGGACCACAGCTTCCCCCGTGTCTCCCGCCGAATCGGACACTACGAACACGACCGGTTTATGCATTGTTTCCATGCGCCCCCTCCTCTTTCTGCCCCAAGCCGGATTCGGGCGGCTGTGCGCCTTCCTCCCGCTCTTCCTTCTATACTTACTACGAACAAGCGGCAAAAAATGTTTCATCCGCCCACATGCTCGGCCCCAGAAGGGCTGCCCGAAGCTTGCTACGCGAACGCCGCACGGCTTCGATGCTTTATTGTCGCCCCCGTAACAACAAAAAATCCCGCTCCAAGCCTGAAATCAGACCTGCGAACGAGAAAATCTCTTCTTGGGTGTGTATCATATTATAATACTACGCCACCCAAAACATGTCAATTTCACAATTTCAAGGACGGACGGATTTTTTTATACGCCGTATTTATCCATCTGATCTAGAAAATCGCGCGACTTGAGCCGGACACCCACATGCTGGTCGAAATAGGCGCGAAGAATTTCTTTCAGCCGTTCTTTGGTCTGAGGCTTGACATCGATCTGTCCGAGACGCCGCACATCCATCTGGACGAACAGCCGAAGCAGCTTGTATACGCCCGGCGTCAGCCGGAACGCTTGGGGATCCCGCAGAATGCAGCGCTCGCACATCATCCCCCCCAGGCCGATGCTGAAAGCGGCGGCCTCCGAAGCTTGTCCGCACACTACGCATCGTTCGAGCTCAGGTTGATAGCCGGCATGCATCAGGAGCTTCATCTCATAGAGATGCCCGATAATCTGCAGATCCTTGTCTTCTTGAATCGCCTGCATGCTCGCCTTGAGCTGGTCGAACAAAAAAGGCTCCCCTTCCTGATCCCCCATCATCCGGTCCGTCAGTTCCGCAAGATAGGAGGCGTGGGCGGCCTTGTCCAAATCTTCCCTGATTTTATGGAATGCTTCGATAATTTCTGCATGATTCAGCGTACCGAGGCCTCCGGACTTGAAGAACGAATAATCGCCGAAGGTAAAGAGCTGGACCGTCGAACCGTACCGGCTCTTTACCTTCTTCACGCCGCGGGCGACAACACCCATCTTCCCATATTCCCTGGTGAACAGCGTGATAATTTTGTTGCCTTCCCCATAATCCGTACTGCGGATTACAATGCCTTGCACCCTGTACTGCATGGACAGCCTCTCCCTGCGCGGACCCTGCTTCCTTGCCTACTGCATCCATTCGAGAGACTCATGGGCAAGCTCTTCTTCCATCTCCTGCTCTTCCCCGTCTTCACCGTTCGATTGCTTGTATAGCAGGTAAGCATCCACATCTCCGGTCATTGAAAAATACTTCCACGAAAAATCTTTCATGGTTCATCCTCCCCAGTGGTGACATGTCGATTACAATACCTGTTTATATGTTTAGGATGGATCGATTGATCCTGTAGTATGCCCGCACAAAAACTGGCATGTATGCTTTCCATTACACGTTTTCCACCGGGGTGAAACAAGGCTCCCGCCCAAAAGCTAGTCGTTGCGGAAACCGAGATCCTTCAACACGCGCTCCTGGTTGCGCCAATCCTTCTTCACCTTGACCCACAGCTCCAGGAAGGTCTTGGATCCGAGCAGCCGTTCGATATCCCCACGGGCCTGACGTCCGACTTCCTTCAGCAGCGCGCCCTTCTTGCCGATAATGATCCCCTTCTGGGAATCGCGCTCGACGAAGATCACCGCGCTAATATGGACGAGCCCGTTCTCTTCCACCTTCATATCCTCGATCGATACCGCTATGGAGTGAGGGATTTCCTCGCGCGTCATATGCAGGATTTTCTCGCGGATCAGCTCGGCGCAGACAAACTGCTCCGGATGATCCGTCACTTGATCCGCCGGATAATAATGCGGCCCCTGCGGAAGGTACTTGATAACCTGCTCCAGCAGCGTATTCACATTATTGCCGCTCTTCGCCGACACCGGTACAATCTCAGCGAACGAATGCAAATCCTTGTACGTGGTAATCACCTGCAGCAGCGATTCGGGCTGCACCTGGTCGATTTTATTAAGCACGAGGATAACCGGGGTCGTGACCTTCTTGAGCTGCTCGATAATGAAACGGTCCCCGCCGCCCAGCCCCTCTACCACATCGATCAGGAACAGGATAGCGTCGACTTCGCCCAGGGTGCCCTGTGCGGTCTTCATCATATAATCGCCGAGCTTCGACTGCGGCTTGTGGATCCCCGGGGTATCGAGGAAAACAATCTGGGCCGCGTCCGTCGTGTATACCCCATGAATTTTGTTGCGCGTCGTTTGCGGTTTATCCGACATGATCGCGATTTTTTGGCCGATGACCTGGTTCATCAGTGTCGATTTGCCGACATTCGGCCGTCCGATAATCGATACGAAACCGGATTTAAACCCTTTGGTGCTGTTAGTAGAAGACTTCAATCTGTTGTTCCTCCGTCCAAATCTTGTGATGTAAAAGCCCCCGGAAGCAGCGCGGCCACCGTGGTTACCGCCACGTCCCCCTTGAGGTTCGAGAGGTAGACGGGCATATCCGGCGCGCACAGCTCCACGAGCACCTGGCGGCACACGCCGCAAGGCGAAATCGGACCTGCGGTATCGCCCGTTACGGCGATGGCGGTGAACGATCGGGGAGCGGCGCCGTCGGCGATGGCCCGGTGCAGTGCGGTCCGCTCCGCGCAGTTCGTCGGACCGTAGGCCGCATTCTCGACATTGCAGCCCATATGCACTTGTCCGGTGCTATCGAGCAGCGCGGCGCCAACCTTGAAGCCGGAATAAGGCGTATATGCCCGTTGTCTTGCTTCCTGTGCCAAGCGGATCAATTGTTGCGGGTCCATGGGAAACACGCTCCTTCAAGGGGATTGCCATGCTACTAGCTTATAGCGGATAGAGATAAAAAGCCAGCACGGTCAAAAAGATGCCGAGCAGGGCGCCGAGAATCAAGGATGCGAGGCTTCTGCCCTGCTTCTCATACAGGACGAAGACGAGCACGGCCGCCAGGAAAAATCCGAGCAGCGCCGCCAGCGTATCGGCGGATCTGCAGGCGATGAGCGTCGCGACGGCAAAAGCCACCGTGGTCAGGAGACTCGGCTTGACCCAATTGCCTTTCTCCGAGAAGCGGGTCTGCACCACGATCACGGTAAGCACGATCAGGGACAAGAGCACCCATACGGTGCCCGCCGTCAGCGTGCCGCTCTCACTGAGCCTGGCCGTCCGCAAGAGGCGGTCGATCGGATCGTAGAATACGATCATGCCCGTAACTGCAGCAAAAGCTGCAGTCACCAATACGGAGGCTGCAGCTACGTCTTTGGCAATCTTGGCAAGGGGATGCAGGTCCGGCATGGCGAGATCGACCGCTTTTTCGACAGCGGTATTGATGAGTTCGGTCACGATCATCAGCGTAACCGCCAGCAGAATGAATAGCACATCGGTCTTGGAGAGACCGAACCACAGGGCGAAGGCAAGCACGAAGAGCGCGGCACCGAAGTGAAACTGCATGTTCCGCTGAGTAGCCAGCGCATACTTCACGCCTTCGTAAGCATACCGGAAGCTCCGCTGCCATTTCACCGGCGGTTTCACCGGGTGAGTCCCGCCTGCTGCAGAATCTGCTCCTGCTTGCCGAACATGACTTTCTCCTCTTCCTCATCGCCGTGGTCGTATCCGATCAAATGAAGGAAGCCGTGCACGAACAGGAAGCCGAGCTCCCGATCGACGGAATGGCCGTACTCCTCCGCCTGGGCTATGGCACGGGGAACGGAAATAATGATATCGCCGAGGGGCTCTTCGAAGTCTTCCCCGCCGTCCTCCGCTCCATCGGACGCTTCGGCATCCTCGGGCTCATCGGCCGAATCGAGCTTGTGCGCATCGCGCAGATCGGTCTCGTCGATGAACTCTTCTTCGTCGCCATAGATGATCTCGATCTCGTCATCGCCCATCTCCAGCATCGCAAAGGACAGGACGTCGGTCGGCTTGTCGAGGCCGCGGTACTGGCGGTTCAGCTCTTGAATGGCCGCATCGTCCACGAAGGTCAAGGCGACCTCGCCGTCCGTCACTCCCTCCTGCTTGCCTGCAAGCCGCAGAAGTTCTTCCAATTTCCCGATGAGCTCGGGTGTAATCTCATATGATTCTTGCTCGTTGTTCCAGGAGAGCTGCAGCGTCATGGGTTCACCTCGTCAGTGGATTCAGGGACGGCCGCTATGGCCGCGGGCCTATTGGCCGGCAGCTCGGCCGTCGGATATTCGATACGGGAGTGGAAAATGCCGAGCAAAGCTTCGTTCAGCGTCTTCGCCACAAGATCCAGCTCCTTGATCGTCAGGTCGCATTCGTTGAACTGGCCGTCGTCGAGACGGTTCTTGATGATCTTGCGCACCATGGAGTCGATCTGCTCGACTGTCGGATTGCGCAGGGATCTCACGGCAGCTTCCACGCAGTCCGCTATGCCGACGATGGCCGCTTCCTTGGTCTGGGCCTTCGGCCCGGGATAGCGGTACTCGAGCTCTTCCGGCGGCTTCTCGCCGCGTTCCTCGGCCTGTTTCTTCGCCTTATAGTAAAAGAACGTCAGCAGGGTCGTACCGTGATGCTGCTCGGCGATATCCCGGATCGGCTTCGGTATGCCGGCATCCCGGAGCATCTCCACCCCGTCCCGGGCATGCGCCACAATAATCGACTTGCTCAGCGCCGGGTCGATCCGGTCATGCGGATTCTCGATGTTCGTCTGGTTCTCAATGAAATAGCTCGGTCGCTTCGTCTTGCCGATGTCGTGATAATAGGCCCCCACCCTGCAGAGCAGCCCGTCGGCACCGATCGCCTCCGCCGCCGCTTCGGACAAGTTGCCTACCATGACGCTGTGATGATACGTTCCCGGCGTCTCGGTGAGCAGCTTGCGCAGCAGCGGATGGTTCGGATTCGACAGCTCTACAAGCTTCAGCGGAGACAAGATGCCGAACGCCACTTCGAAGAACGGCAGCAGGCCGATCACGAATACGGCAGTGATGAGCCCCCCACCGAGCGCGAACGACAAGGCGAACATGGCGCTGCGCCGCGTCTCCTGATCGTCCAGCAGCACGAGCGAACCGACCAGCGCCATCGCGAGCAGCGAGATCATCATCCCCGCCTTCAGGATGGAGGAGCGCTGAGAGGCACGCTGGATCGAGAAAATCGCGGCGAACGAATTCGTCATCGCGAGCAGCCCGTATTTGAGCTCGAACGGCTGTACATGGTCACTGTTGAATACGACACTGGCCGCCACACCGATCAGCACAGTGACCACAACGGCCAGCTGGGCATTGAGCAGGATCGTCGTCAGCATCGCCCCCAGCGCCACCGGCGCAAGGTAAGCGATATAAGGATACTCCAAACTTTGGATCAACGAAAAAATTTTCATAACCGCCACCGTCACGGCGATAATGAGTATGAGCATCAGGAGCTGTACGTTATTGTGGTTCACAGGCAGCGTGCTTTGGCGCACGAACATATAGAGCAGCAGGCAGCAGAGGATGGAAAACAAAAAGAGTCCAAGGTTCGGCCAGTAGCTCGTATCGTCTTTGAGCAGCTTCAGGGCGGAGAGACGCTGGTACAATTCGTCCGTGATCTTCTCGCCTTTGGCGACAAGCACATCGTTCTTATTGACATACACTTGCTTGACGTTATCTCTGGCATGGCCCTTCGCTTCTTCAGTGCCCTTCTGGTCATAGAACTTGTTCGGAGTCAACGCCGCCCGGACGAGCTCCTGGACGAGCTCCCTGGCGATATTCTTCGTAAGGTTGGAAGCATTGACGAGCTCCGCCACCTTCACGCGGGCCGCCTGTGCATCGAGAATCGGTTCGTCCATGAGCCGGGACACGATTCCCGTCGCCACGGTCCCCATCTCCGTCAGATCCTCCTGGGTCAGGCGCGGAATCTTGTAATAAGCCTCCTCCGGGATGCGGTACTCCTGCTCCCGGAAGTTCTTGCGCATCTCCACCAGCAGTTCATCGCTGTACTGTCCGTTGCCTGTGTACGTTTTCATCTGTCGTTCCAAATGGTCCCCGATCAGGGTAGGAATAACCGTCTTATAGATGCTTACCTTGTCGGCGGGAGCCACCTCAGGGTCGGCATTAATCTGCTGAAGCTTCTGAAAAATGGCTTCTACCGCCTGTTCGTTCTTCAGCGGAACAATCTGGTATACCGGCTGCTCCCGCTGAGCCGCTTCGTCCTTCGCTTTATTCGTAGCGGCCTCGTTCGGAATGGCATAGGGAGCCAGAATGTCCTTCTCGGCGATCGAGCCCGGCTTGATATCATAGGTCTGCGGAACAATCCGGTGAAGCAGCGCCCCATAGATCACGAGTGCGAGTGCCAAAAAAAGAAGAAAGCGCACTACGGCGCTGTATCTCCAACCGGCGAGCCGGTACTGGAATTTGCCTTGAATGGAAACACGGTTGTTCATGACGAAAGGTCAGCCCTTCCTCAGCCTTCTTTGTCCTCATTGTAGGCCATGATGATTCTCTGCACCAAGGAGTGACGCACCACGTCCTGCTCTGCGAACGTAATGAAGCCGATCTCTTCCACACGGCTCAGGATCCGCCGGGCTTCCACAAGACCTGACGACTTGCCGCGGGGCAAATCGATCTGCGTGACGTCTCCTGTGATTACCATCTTCGAACCGAAACCGAGCCTCGTGAGGAACATCTTCATTTGCTCGGGCGTGGTGTTCTGTGCCTCGTCGAGAATGATGAACGAGTCGTCAAGCGTTCTTCCGCGCATATAGGCGAGCGGCGCGATCTCGATGAGTCCGCGTTCGAGTGCCTTCAGCACCTGCTCGGGCCCGAGCACATCGTTAAGTGCATCATACAATGGGCGCAGATAAGGGTCAACTTTTTCCTGCAGGTCTCCGGGCAGGAAACCAAGGCTCTCTCCCGCTTCCACGGCAGGCCTCGTGAGGACAATCCGCTTCACTTTGCCTTCCTTGAGCGCGGCGACGGCGAGCACGACGGCAATGTAGGTTTTGCCCGTCCCCGCAGGCCCGATCCCGAAGACGATGTCTTTCTTCTTGATCTCGCTGACATACTGCTTCTGGCCGATCGTCTTCACGCGGATCGGTTTGCCCTTATGCGTGACGGCGATTTCGCCTTTGAAGAGATCGAGCAGCTGGTCGGCCTTCATCTCCTTGGCGAGCTCTACGGCGTACTGCACATCGCGTTCGGTGAGGTTGTACTGGCCCCGGATGAGCTCGAGCAGTACGGTGAACAGCTGTTCGAGCCGCTCGGCCTCATGCTGGGAAGCCGCAATGATGATCTCCTCTTCGCGGGTATAGATCGTCGCCGGAAGTTCCGCTTCGATCAGGCGCAGGAACTTGTCCTGCGGGCCGAACAGGGCTTGTCCTTCGGCGGGGTTCTTCAGTGCCACTTTGACGGTCGTCGCTTGGTCCATGTACAGTTGTAATCTCTCCTCCGGGTTTATGGCGCGGTGAAAAGAGATTCGTGTCCAGAGGCCCCGTTACGCTGCGAACGGGGAATGTTTGCCTGCGGCCGCTCTTGAATTCGAATTCTTCTTATCCGGCTATATACCAGGGTAAGAATTCGAATTCAAAGGCGGCCCGTAACCTCTCCGGCAAACATACCCTATCTCCGCCTAACGGCAAGGACACGAAAAACTTTACACCCCGAAACCTCTTCGCTGTATTGGTTATGGAACGATCGGCTGTTCGGCCACGATAGGCTGTTCAGCCGCGATAAGCTCTTCCACTTCAAGATGTACTTCCATATAAACTTTACCATTCTCCGCCTTTTCATGCAAAATTTTTTCGCCTACGATCCGCGCTTCCGGGCCAGCTTCCGCCAAAATTTGACCCTTGGCCTGCTCGAGCCCGATCGCCGATGCTTCCTTCGGATCCACCGGCTGCTCGATATAATTCACCTCCATCAGCTTCTCCTTCAGCCAGCCGACAGGAAGGGCAAAATTGCGCCAGGAGAGCGTCTTCCGCTCGGGGAGGGTCTCATACTGCTCGAAGGGCAGCTTGCCGTATCCGTACACCTGCAGCCCCCGGGTGCCGAGGACCAGGTAGGAGCGGGTCTTCGTTTCTCCTGTATATACTTTATAGCGCTGGG
The DNA here is from genome assembly GCF_027533645.1 of Paenibacillus caseinilyticus. Classification (GTDB taxonomy): domain Bacteria; phylum Bacillota; class Bacilli; order Paenibacillales; family NBRC-103111; genus Paenibacillus_G; species Paenibacillus_G caseinilyticus. The sequence goes on along the minus strand of NZ_JAQAGY010000002.1, from coordinate 390,582 downwards.
TGAGCGGCACTTCCACCGTCGGCTTGTACCACACGAGCCCCTTCACCTTGCCGGCCGCCACGACGGTCTGCTGGTTCGTCTCGTCCCCGAGAATCCCCGAGATGAGAATATCGCCCTTGCGCACATAAGTATTCACCTTAACGGCCGGACGGCCCTTCTCCGCAAAAATGTGGGTCACCATCGCATTCTTCGATGCGACGAGATGCCGAGGATTCATCAGCGGCTTCGCCTCGGGCACCGTAGCCTCCACGACCTTGATGATAACGTGGGTACCCTTGATTTCCACCCCGATCCACGCCGCCCCCGGCAGCTGCCCCTGCAGGCTCCGGGAGAGCTCTACGGGCTCCCTGAGCCGGTACTTCCACTGCATGGTCCGGATTCCTTGAGCCTTGGCCGCCGCCAGGATTTGTTCAGTTGAGATCTTCTCATTCCCCTCCACGCTCACTCTCCACACCATAGAGGACAGCAGGTACACCCCGATTACAAACCCCAGCAGCCCAATGGCAAAAAACTTCCTCCGCTCCAGCTTGTCCAGCAGAAAGGGAACTCCGTGACGCTCCCGCACACGCACCCGGCAGCCTGTCTCTTTGAGCAGCCGGCGAAGGCGAAAAAAATCAGGCAGCGTCAGGCAGAGCGTCGCCTGGCCCTCAGCCGTAATCCGGATGTCCCACATGGACATCCGCCGCTCCGTCATACGGTTCAGCAGCCCCTCGAGCTGCCTCCCCCTGACTTCAACCACCACAAAACCGCGTATGCGCTGAATCATCGAAGATTTCACGGCTTTCCGCCCCTTTCCGCCTACGGAATATATTTGACATCCTGAATGAGCCCTTCAACGAAAACTTCCTCCGACAGAATCGCGCGGATCACCAGATCCGACCCATATACTTCGAGCCTCCCCTTGGAGAGAGCCAGCTTCAAAAGATCACTCGAAAAATGCAGCACCCCGCGGTGATTCTCGATGTACAGCTGCATATTGCCGATCATCGTCATGCGGGGGAGGTCCATGACCACGTCTTGAGGCAGGTCGAGCAGTTTGGCAGTAAATTGATTGAGCCGGCGGGTCAGAGAGCGCATGGGTAACCTCCTCCTGAAGGTTTTCTGGAAGAAAACCACTGCGTAAGCATAAGCTCTAAGTTTTTCCCGAGGGGAAAACGACTTCGAAAGCATAAGCTCGTTCAAGCCTTCATTAGCAGCCACTTTGACTAAAGCAACCCCCGCCGCAGTCGGTTCCGTTCCAAGGAAACAGATTCCAGCTTCCGCAGCATTCCATAGGCACATACCGGGGGCTATTTACACCATATGCCCGCGGCTGGGAATTATGCCCTGACCGCTTCCCGTCAGGCCCGCGCACAGCAAAAAAAGCCCTGCTCCCGACCCGGTAAGGGGTCGACAACAGAGCTTATGCTGCAAAAATCGGCTAGCGCCGGTAGGGGCGCTTCGCCCGCGGCGGACCGAGAATCTCGGCCCACAACAGCCCGCGGGCGGCGTCCTGCGGCTTCAGCCGTAAGAGCCCGCCGCCCGCGTCCGCAGCGGCTCCCGAAGGGCGCGCAGGCGCCCTGGGGGCCTCCACGGCCGTGGCTGGCGGCTCCTGCCGACGGAGCGTCCGGGCTTCGCTTGGCGCAGGCTCTGGCCGGTGGTCCGGCATCGCCTGCCGGACCGGGCGGGCTGCTGCCGCCGGACGGCCTGACGGGCCAGAGCTGCCCTGCTGCGCCTCCGGCGGAGCAGAAGGCCTCGCAGGCCAGCCACCCTCGCCTCCGCCTCCGAACGGCGGCATGGACCGCTTAGGCGCAGCCGAGCCGCCCTCTCCGCCTCCGCGCGCTTTGCGCAGGAAGGCGGTCACAACAATATAGCCGATCACGACAATAAACCAGTTGCTGAGCAAAAATTCAACTACCCTCACCCGGGATCACACCCTTTCCCTAGCCCAGCGAAAACTCAGGCATCCTCGCCGTCTTTGCCCGGCTCGTTCATGCGGCCGAGGCTCGAACGCATTTGGGTATCCGCATCGATATTTTTAAGATTCATGTAATCCATGACGCCCATCTTGCCTTCGCGCAGCGCTTCAGCCATCGCCAGAGGCACTTCGGACTCCGCCTCGACGACCTTCGCCTTCATCTCGACGACACGGGCCTTCATCTCCTGTTCCTGCGCAACCGCCATGGCGCGGCGTTCTTCCGCCTTGGCCTGTGCGATCCGCTTGTCGGCTTCGGCCTGCTCGGTCTGCAGGTGGGCGCCGATGTTCTTACCTACGTCCACATCCGCAATATCGATCGACAGGATTTCAAAAGCCGTCCCGGCGTCGAGCCCTTTACCAAGAACTGTCCGCGAGATGAGGTCCGGGTTCTCGAGCACCTCTTTATGCGAAGCGGCCGACCCGACCGTCGTCACAATCCCTTCGCCAACCCGGGCGATAATCGTCTCTTCCCCCGCACCGCCGACCAGTCGTTCGATATTCGCACGGACCGTAACCCGTGCGATGACTTTGACCTCGATCCCGTCTTTGGCCACGGCCGATACGGTAGGCGTCTCGATCACTTTGGGGTTGACGCTCATCTGTACAGCCTGCAGCACGTCCCGGCCTGCCAGGTCAATGGCGGCAGCCCGCTCGAATTCCAGGTGGATATTCGCCCGATGGGCCGCAATCAGCGCGTTCACGACACGATCCACGTTCCCGCCCGCCAGAAAGTGGCTCTCGAGCTGGTTGATCGTAAGCCCCAGGCCCGCCTTCGTCGCCTTGATCATCGGATTAACGATCCGGCTCGGAAGAACGCGGCGCAGCCGCATCGCCACAAGGGTAATCATGCCGACTCGAACGCCTGACGCCTGCGCCGAGATCCACAGCATCACTGGTACGAAAGTAAAGAACACCGACAGCACGATGACCGCCAGCGCAGCCAGAAGCAGAAGTGTAATGAGAGATCCGTCCATATAGTTTCCTCCTAAAAATAAGGTTAAAGCCTGTTGTTCTGTGCTTCTCTGTGCTCTTTCACCACGACCCGGGCCCCTTCCACCTGTGTGACGATCAACAGGCTGCCCGCAGGCATGAACTCGCCCTGCGTCACCACATCCACCCGTTCCTCCCCGAACTGTGCCGTACCGGACGGTCTCAGCGAAGTTAGGGATCTGCCTGTCGCGCCCAGCAGATCTTCACGGCGGTTCGCAGACACATAACCCTGCTCCGTGGTCAGGCGCTCGCTCAGAATAAACCGGTTCCACACGCCCCTTCGGCGGAAGATCCAGATGACAACCCCCGCCACCACCAGCGCGACGATGGAGGCGGCCCCGAGATTCCATACGGCCTGCCTCGTGTTGTAGGCGGCCATGACCACACCACTGACCAGGGCGGCGGCACCAAGCAGACCAAGGATGCCGAACGAGGAGACGAAAATTTCGGCCACCAAGAGCAGAATCCCCGCGGCGAATAAGGCCATTTCCTCAAACCCGGCAAAGCCCGCTATATAATGTCCGAAGAAATAAAGACCGAAGCCGAGCAGACCGAGCAATCCCGGAACCCCGAAGCCCGGCACAAACAGTTCAATCAGGATGCCGGCAATGCCCACCATGAGCAGGAGCGACGCGATCCAGGGTTCGGTTACGAAGCGGGCTACGCGCTCCGCAAGACTCGGCTCCAGATTCACCAGCGGATGACCGCTCCCCCCCATCAAAGCAGCGACCGAATCCAAGTCGGCAGCTACCGCCTCCGCATACCCCACCTTGACGGCCTCGTCGGCAGTGAGAGTCAGAATCTGCCCTTTGGGTACGGATCGCCCGATCTGCGGCAGGTCGACGCCGGCATTCTTATCGACCATGGCCTCCGCAATCGCCGGACTTCGGCCCCGTAGTTCCGCCGCCCCCTTCATCAGGCCGGACCAAGCGGAAATGATCTTGATATTCTCGATTTCGTTGCCCGCCCCGTCCACTACGGCAGCAGCTCCCATAGAGCTTCCCGGCTCCATAGCGATCTTACCCGCATTCAGCGCAATGTAGCTTCCAGCCGACAACGCCTTGCCTCTGACATACGCAATCGTGGGAACCGGGCTGTTTTTCACGAGCTCGCCGATCGCCTGCGCCGAATCGACCCTTCCTCCGAACGTATCGAGGTCGAGTATGATCGTATGCGCATTCATTTCCTCCGCTTCCCGGAACGCACGCTCCAAAAAGGCCTGCAACCCCGATTCCACGCTTTGATGTACGGGAATCACAACGACCGGCGAAGCCTGCGGGGTAGAGGAAGCCGCAGAAGCGTCAGCCTCCGCCGCGCCGACCGGCAGCCCCAGCAGGAACGGGAGCAGCAGCAGCATTACCGCAAGCCTGCAGAAGCCCTGGGCGCCCAACGAGCGGCCTTGCTTTCGATTCACCATGGGTATCCTCCTTTGCACGCGAATACGGCCGTATCCGTCTGTACCGAATAGTACGCAGTCCGGCGGAAATCGATTCACGCCCCCAAGAAAAAAAGAAAAACACCCCGCTACCGGAGTGTTTTTCACTGTGTTAGGACAATAATGCTTGAACGAAACCGTTGACCACTTTCCCGTCAGCCCGTCCTTTTACCTTTGGCATCAAAGCGCCCATGACCTTACCCATATCCGCCTTTGAAGAAGCTCCCACTTCTTGGATGGTCTGCTGTACAATGGCTTTAACTTCCTCATCAGATAGCTGTTGCGGCATGTAGTCCATGAGAATGGCGACTTCTGCTTTCAGGCTTTCGGCCAAATCTTCACGGCCGGCTTTCTCAAATTCTTGGAGGGAATCTTTGCGCTGTTTGATCTCGCGATTCAGAACGTCAAGCACTTCTTGGTCATCTAAGGTTTTGCGCGTATCTATCTCGATATTCTTGATAGCTGCCCGAACCATACGGATTACGGAGAGTTTAAACTTGTCTTGACTCTTCATCGCAAGCTTCATGTCGTCATTTAATCTGTCGCTTAAGCTCATCGATTAAAAGCCTCCTAGAACTTTCTCTTGCGAGCAGCCTCTGACTTCTTCTTGCGCTTCACGCTTGGCTTCTCGTAATGCTTGCGTTTCTTAACCTCCGCCAACACGCCATCTTTAGCGATGGAACGCTTAAAGCGGCGAAGTGCAGCATCTATAGTTTCGTTCTTGCGAACTCGAGTTTCTGACACCAGTTTTCCCTCCCTCCGAACAGACCGTCCAAGACAACAAAAGACATTCATCAAACTTCATTATAGGGGAAACAGAATCTAGGTGTCAACCCAATATCGGAAACTTACGGAAGTTTCTGCCCATCAGGCCAGTAAGCCCCCTAAATTTTGACCGCCCAGCAGGTGATAATGCAGGTGGAACACCAGCTGGCCCGCGTCTTTCCCGCAGTTGTTGACAAGACGATACCCCGATTCCGCAACCCCCTGCTCTCTGGCGATCGCCTGGGCCGCGCGCTGCACTTCCCCAAGCAAAGGCCAATCCCCTTCCCCGACATCGTTCATTGATGAAATATGCTTCTTGGGGATGATGAGGATATGTACGGGTGCCGCAGGCTGGATGTCATGAAATGCGACTACCTGCTCGTTCTCGAACACCTTCTTGGATGGAATGGTGCCTTCGACGATTTTACAAAAAATGCAATCCACTACGGGGGCCTCCTCATCTTCAGTATGCCTTATCTTCTCAACTATACCTGAAATTCCGAAAAAAGAAAATGGATGCGGAAAACAAAAAACAGACCGGCAGTATAAAATGTAATGAACAGAATCCAATCCATTCAAAGGACATCGGAGTCCGGATTGAAAATTCGGGTGCAGGGCCCATGTATCCCCCCTCCTTTCGCCTCTTATTCAGGAAACTGCGATCCCAATCTAGACTAACGGTCTAAGAATAGAATATACTACAAGGAGCACCGCTGAAAGGCCGGCTGCCGGCCTTCGAAGGAGGATCCGCCTTGAACCGTTTTATGCGTGCGGCGACGCGGAAGAAGCGTGACTATCTCATGGAAGTGGCCCTGGAGCTCTTTATCGAGAAAGGGTATGAACAGGTTTCCGTGGATGATATCATCGCGGCAACCCGCACCTCGAAGGGCACATTTTATCACTATTTTAAAGGCAAAGATGAAATATTAAGAGAAATTCCGCGGAAGCAAACCGAGATCATCGAAGCCTGGTCTGCCCGCAAACCATCCGAAGTGCAATCGCTCGAAAGCCATGTCAACCGCCTGATGCTCGATCTCGCGGAGGCGGCAAGCGCCTCGCCCCGGCTGATTCGCAGCTGGCTGGCCTTGTCCCTGCAGAATGACGGGCTGAAGACCGCCATGGAGGAATGGAGGCGCCACCTGCACGGAAGCCTTCAGCGCTGGCTTCCGGACCAAGGAAGAGCGCATATGCTCGTTACCGTCTATTTCGGTATCTTGATCGAATGGTGTGCCGCCGAAGACGGACCGCCGCTGCAGAGCCGGATGCAGGAAGGGCTGGCATGGACTTGGCACGGCATCCGCAGCCGAACCGGGGGCGCCCCCTTGTGGACAGAACCAGAACGAAAGGGAGAACAACTTATGAAAGTGGCTATAATCGGTGGAGGGCTGGCGGGTTTGACGGCCGCCGCATACTTGTCTGAGCATCCCGGGGTGGAAGGCGTCCTGTTTGAGCGCAGCCCGCAGCTCGGAGGAAGGGCCTTCACATACGAAAAAGCAGGCTTCACCCTGAACTACGGCGCCCACGCCATCTACGGCATCGACCGCCATTCCATCAGCGAGATGGAGCGCGAGCTCGGCATGTCGTTCAGCTCCAAGCAGGTCGACAAACGGAAGGTTATGTACGCTAAGCACGGGGATCTTACTCCGGCCCCGCTGGACTTCGTTAATCTGATGCGGACCGACCTGCTGAATCCGATGCAGAAGGTTCGTTTTGTCGGCGAGATCACGGCCATTATCGCCAACATCCATACGCTGCGCAATTACGATACGCTTGGTGATTATCTCGCCCAGTCCGACGCCGACGAGGACGTCAAGGAACTGTGGGAGCATCTCGTGTGCTCCAACTTCTTCATTGCGCCGGAGGAGGCACGCAAGGTGCGCGGCGCCGTAATCAGCGAATATTACCACAATCTCTTCCTGTCGATGAGACCCGTGAATTATATTCTCGGCAGCTGGGCGGTCATTACGAACCAGCTCAAGCAGAAGATCTCCCTCGGTGGACGCTGGAATCTTGCCCTGCAGGAAGGCGTAGACGGAATCCGCTATGCGGACCGTAAATTCCACCTGTCGACCAAGAACCGCGAAGAGGCATTCGACCGAGTGATCTTCGCGATGCCCGTGCAGCAGGTCGTCAAGCTGCTCAACGGAACCCCGTGGGAACCGTTCCTCGCTCCCTACGAGGACAACACGGCGACGGAAGTCATGGTCTATGACATCGGCCTAAAGCATGTCGTTGCCCGCCCGTTCAGCTATATCAGCGACATGGACAACAAGCTCTTCATCAGCGACGTATCAGCTACGGACCATACGTTGGTGCCGCCGGGCGGCCAGCTGCTGCAGGGAATCGCATATCTCAGCGACAAGTTCGAAGGCGATGCCGAGCGCAAAGCTTACCTGGACGATAAGACCAAGCAGATGGAGGCGCTGTTCGACCAGTATTATCCCGGCTGGCGCGAGGCGACAGAAGTCAAACGCGTCTCCAAGAAAGCCATGGTAGCCTCTGTCAAGAACATTGCCGACAACCGGCTGCTTCCGGGCCGAGTGGAGAATGTGCCGTTCTACTTCTGCGGAGACGGCTGCGAAGGCAAAGGCGAGCTGGCCGAACGCGCCTTCTCCAGTGCGCGGAATGCGGCCAAAGCGATCTTGGGCGAGCTTCCGGCCACCGCGGAACACAGGTAAGCCCTTGGCTTGAGACGAGAATGCGCAGAAACTTGCAGCGCATTCTCTATAACCCAAAAACTCCACGATTGTCCCGCCCAAGCGGAACATACGTGGAGTTTTTTGGGTTATGCAGCCGCCTCTGCCGTCAAGCTTGCTTCCGGCTCGCTGCGCGTGAAGCGGTCTGCCGCTATATCCAGCCGCCGATAAGATCAGCCAGGCGGGAGGCTTGGCGCTTCAGCCAAACGTACCATCCCGACGGCTTCGACTCTGAGGCCGCAGGCTGATCTGCCGGAGCATATTCCTCATAAGCGAGCACCTGCTGCTCAGCGGCTTCCGTCTTCGCAGACAGCGCGCCCGCGGAAGTCCGGATATCGACCGTTCTCGTGCCGCCATCCCATTTCACTTCCGCTCCGAAGGCTTCCGAGACAAAGCGTGCCGGCACCATCGTATACCCGCCGACCAGCTGTGCCGGAACTTCCAGAGAGAACATCTCGCTGTTCCGCCGGGCTGTGCTGCTGCCGATGGCAATGGATACCTTCGTGCCGCCCTTCACGGCAGTCGCCGTCTTCGTGGCCGCGTCCCAGCTCACTTCGGCGCCCATGGACTCGAAGATCGCCCGAAGCGGCGTCAGCGTACTGCCGTCCCGAATGACCGGGGGCTGTTCGAACGCGAGCTCCTTCCCGTCCACCTTGACGGCTACGCCGGAAGTAATGCCGAACGATTTCTCCGCCCGTTTCACCCCGTCCCGGTTATAGACCGCGATCTTCAGGACCGATCCTTCCGGTACGCTTCCAGCCGCCAATTCGATGGCAAAAGGTGGAGCCGTCTGGGTATCCAGGAGCTGTCCGTTTAGAGCATATTCCACTTTACCGATATACACTTCCGGAATTTTGACGAACGGCACGATCCGGGTCCCCTGGGTGAACGGAACGTCAGCGGAAAGCGGCACGTAGCCCGTCCGGTCCGCAGGGACCGCCGCATTCTCTACCTTGCTCAAGAAGCGCTGGGGAGCGATCAAGCGGGTGTAGAGCTTCATCATCGCGTCGTTGTCCCGCAGCAGGTAATTGTTTTTGGATTCGGTCAGCTCCAGATTCACGTTAAAGTAAGTGATCGACTTCAGCCGCGGGTATTTGGCCGGGAGAATGTCGTACACCCGCTGCAGATTCAGCAGACCGTAATCCGTGAACGACTCCTGCGGAATGTTCGCATAGTGGGACACGGCCGTCTCGCTGATCATTAGCGGCTTCCGGGCCGCATACGTCTTGTACAAATAATCCAGCCGCTCAATCGGGGAGGTCGCCTGCATGTTGCCCTGCTTCGGATCGCCGTTCTCATAGGGTTCGTTATAAGTGCTGACACCAACCCAATCCACGTAGGCATCGCCGGGATAATAGGTATCCATGGAATACATCGGCACTTCGCCGGGGCTCCAGACCATCGCCACGTTCGGCGCTTCCTGCGCCATGATGTCGTGGACCATACGGAACTTCTCAATGTACTTCTTCGGATCCCCATGCCAGGCGACCCAGGGTCCGTTCATCTCGCTGGCATACCGCAGGAAGATCGGAATTCCCGCTTCCTTGGCGCCCTTCGCCCACGAGCGGACGACGCTCTCCGTCACGGTATCGAGTCCGCCGCCCGGTTCCCAGCCGATCTGCAGCGCAGCGCCGGCCTGCTTTGCCCTCTCCGCATACTGCTCCGGGAACGCGGCGGTCACCGGGGCATAAGCCAGATACAGCGCATGCTTCTTGTTATAAAACTGCTCGGATCGGTCAAAATAATTGAGCATTTGCGGATCTCGCTCGGTATACATTCCGATATATGAGCCGTAAGCCGGTTCGAATTTCTCCAGCTTGCCGCTTGCCGGGGCCGCCTGCCGCTTCAGCGCCTCCGGATCCGAGATCCGGATATAAGCTTCCACCGTCGTGCGGATCTGTTCGGCGCGCTGCAGATCTACGGCTCCCCAATCCTTGCCGGCCTTCAGCCAATACTGGTTCTCCAGCTCGTAGTACCGGATTGCCTGCTCATAGTCGCCTGCCTTGTCGAAGTACTCGTCGAGGCGTCCGGCGAAGAGCGCCGCATTCTGCCAATCGCCAAGCGCGGCATAATGGTCGGTTAAGAAGGTCCAATGCGGAACGGCCTTGGCCGGCTGGCCCTGTGCTACCGCCTGGTCGGCGGCCTGCCAGCGGTTCCAGATCGCATCCGCCTTGACCGGCGCCCCCGCGCTGAATACCGCTGTCCCCGCTACGGCCGACACCAGCATCAGCCTCAGCGCCGCAGGGCGGATCCTTTGCACCGTTCCCGACAAATCAAAAACCGGACGACCGCCGCGCCCTGCAGGCGCAGCCGGCCGGTCCGGCAGCGAATGCTTCTGTGACATACCTTGTCCCCTCCCGTAAGTGCTTGTTGTCTCTCTAGTATACAACAGCTATGCGGGAGGAGATAGGCTTATGCCATTTCCTTTACATGGTTCCCAGCTTGCGTCTGCCCCTTGTACCCGGGCGCAGCGGGACGGCAAGCCCTATAATTCCACGATATGAGCCCCGTCGAACAGAAAAATATATTTGGCCGTCACCGGCCGCTTCCAGATCTTCTCCACGGCCCGTGCATACAGCTCGAGCTGCATCTTGTACCTGCCGGCAGCCGCCTGCGGCGAGCCGCCCTTGAGCCGGTCGGTCTTATAATCGAGCAGCACCAGCCCGTCGCCTTCATCGATCAGGCAGTCGATAACCCCCTGCAGCATCACCGTCTCGTCCTCCGGAAGATCTTCTACCGAAGGATTGACGTCGGCAGCCCGCATGGCGCAGCTGAACGGCACCTCGCGGTGAATGCGCACGGCCTGCTGGAGCCGAGCACCCAGCACGCTCCCGAAGAACGAGAGAATCACGGCCGGATCCACCATATCCATCTGTGCCGGCGTCAACAGCTCCCGGGCTACCATCGCGGCCAACGTTTCCCTGATCTGTTCCTCCGTGGGAGCCGGCTTCAGCGGGATCTGCTGCATCACCGAATGGAAGACGGTGCCGCGCTCCGCCGCATTGCTCTGCTCCTGCTCCAGAAAGCGGGGCCTGCGTACAATAACCGGGCGGTAATATCCCGGGCCCGTACCGGACTCCGCAAGCTCGCCGGCCGCGATCGTCCCCTGCCTGCCGTCCGCCTCCCCCCATAGCGTGGGCGAAGGCTCCTCCGACAGCGTTTCGAGCAGCTTGTGGTGCTCGGAGAGCCGCTTGAGTTCCGTTACCGACGTCTTCGACAATACTTGGGACGCACCGGCGCCCGGATACGTCCAATCCAGCCGGCGCCATACCTCGGCTTCGTAACGCTCCGTACCTTCGACCGGTTCGTAGCGCTGCACCTGTTCCCATCGCTCCTCGCTGAAGTCCGCTTCCCCCGCCGCCGCTTGGGCCATGCCCGCGAACAAGTCTCCGCGGATCAGCCGCACATTCCATCTGGACGATTCGCCATCCAGGAACGGGCGGTGTTCAAAGTCGGTATCCGCCGCCGCACGAAGCATCTCCGCATCGGGATGCCGGATAACGGCCGGGCCGACCCAGTCGAGGTAGTTCCGCGCTTTGGCCAATGCGTCGTCGGGCAGCCGAGCGTCCTTGTGCCTCACGAACCGGGTCCACGACTTCGCCAGCTTCTCCGCCGAACGGACCGAGGCCACCAGGATCAGCTTCTCCCGGGCCCGGGTCAGGGCTACGTAGAGGACGCGCATCTCTTCGGCGAGCATCTCCATCCCGATCTTGCGCTTGATGGCAAGCCAAGGCAAGGTCGGATAGCTCACCCGGTGCTCCGTATCCGTCAGCTTCGGCCCGAAGCCCAGCTCCTTATGGAGGAGGAACGGGTCGGTAAGGTCGCGGCGGTTGAAGCCTTTGTTCAGACCGGCCACGAAGACGACAGGGAACTCCAGCCCTTTGCTCTTGTGGATCGTCATGATCCGCACGACGTCTTCCTGCTCGCCGAGCGCACGCGCCGCTCCTAGGTCTCCCCCGCTGCGCTGCATCCGCTCGATGAACCGCAGAAAACGGAACAGCCCGCGGAACGAGGTGTTCTCGTACTGTCTGGCGCGGTCATAGAGCGCTCGCAGGTTCGCCTGGCGCTGCCCGCCTCCGGGAAGGCCCCCGACAAAATCGAGAACCTTCGTCTCCCGGTAGATCCGCCAGATGAGATCCGCTACGGAGCCCTGCTGCGCAAAGGCTCTCCAGGTACGCAGCCGGCCCAGGAAGTGCAACAGCTTCGCCTGCAGTTCCTCCCTGCGGGCAAATCCGCCGTCCTGCTCGCAGGGAGGCTCTTCATTGAAATCCAAACGAGTAGGAAGGGGAGTCTCCGAATCCGAACGGGTCAGATCCGAGCGGGCCGAGTCCAAACGCTTCGAATCCGAAGCGGAAGCCGGATACGGTGCGTCCTCCCCGCTTTCCGATGCTGCAGCAGACAGGAGGCTGCCGGAAGCGCCGACGACAGATTCGCCTGCCGGCGGTATGCCAGTTGTCCCCGCTGCCTCTTCATCAGCAGCAGGCTTCGCCGCCCCCTCTGCATCCAGAGTCTCCTGCCTCGCATAAGCCCGCACCGCATCGTAGAAGGATCCGTGAGGACGGCAGATCCGGATATGGGCCAGTTCTTCGTCCTCAAGCCCTGCGATCGGCGAACGGAGCACCGACGCGAGTGGAATGTCCTGATACGGGTTGTCGATGATCTGCAGGAGGGAGAGGAGCATCTGCACTTCGACCGCCGTAAAGTAGCCTGTATTCAGTTCGGCATAAGCGGGAATACCGAGTCCCCTGAGCTCCTCGATAAGCACCGGCCCCCACTGCTGCGTGGCACGCAGCAGGATAACGATATCGCGGAAAGCGACGTCGCGGGTGCCTTGGCTGCCCTTATCATACACCTGCAGTTTCTTACCGCCGTCCATAGCCATCATGTGACGGATCCGCTGCGCGATGTACCGGGCTTCGAGCTGGACCGCTTCCAGCTCTGCCGCCTCAGCCGCGAGATCATCGGCGGCGGCGCCTTCTTCTTTGCCCGGTCGTTCCGCTTCGTCTCCCCCGGCATCACCAGCACTCTCGCCCGCGGACCGGTCGATGAGCACCAGATCCGCTGAGAAATCTTCGCTGCCCGGCGCGGGATCCGGATATCCTGCCCCATAGGCCAGCTCCGCCCGCTCGTCGTAATCGATCTCTCCGACCCCTTCGCTCATCAGCTGGCGGAAAATGTAATTCGTTCCGTCCACCACCTGACGGCGGCTGCGGAAGTTGCGGGCGAGGTCAATCCGCTGTCCGGGCTGCGTGCCGTCCAGCAGGTAGCTCTTGTACTTCTCCTGGAACAAGCCGGGCTCCGCCAGACGGAAGCGGTAGATGCTCTGCTTCACGTCTCCGACCATGAACCGGTTGCCCGGGGTCTCGCGTGCAATCAGTTCGACGATCGCCTCCTGCACCCGGTTCGTGTCCTGGTACTCGTCGAGGAGCACTTCCACGAACTGCTCCCTGTATTCCAGAGCGGCAGCCGAAGGCGTCAATCCGCCGGGACCAGCTCCTTCGCCGCACAGGATGCGCAGACAATAGTGCTCGAGATCGGCAAAATCGACAAGCCCTTTGGCCAGCTTCGCCTTGCGGAACCGCCCGCCGAACTCCAGCACCACGTCCACCAGCAGCTTCATCAGCGGAGCCACGGTCCGCAGCTCGGCGGCGTACTGTTCCGGCGTACGGGAGAACAACTCTTCCTTCAGATCGGCGATTCGGTCCTTCGCTTCCCCGCGAAGCTCCTTCACGCGCTCCTGGAGTTCCTTGTCGTAGCCGTCGCCTTTGCAGGCCTTGAGCTTGCCAAAAGACGCCATCTGAAACGCCTCATACAGCTCTGCCCAAGACGAGGCCTCCGCCTTCCCGCGAAGACCCCGGACTACGGCCAGGTCGTCCTGCAGATTGGCAAGATACGGATCCGGTCCCGACGGCAGCATCGCCGTCTCTTCGGCCTCCTCCAGCAGCGCCTGCGCCCCCTGCAGCTCCACGCGCAGGTAAGCCTTCAGACTGGACACCCATGGGTTCTCTTCCGTAAGCTCTGCGCTTGTGAACATTGCAGCGCAGTCCTGCAGCCAATCCTCAGGCCATGGATGACTCCGCGAATCGTCGTAGAGCCGCTGGATGAGCTTGAACAATGCATCGTCGCTCTTGTCTCCGCTGAAGGAATCCGCCAGGAGCCAGAACGGATCGTCCTCCGGCGAAGCTCCGTATTTCTCCTCGAGCAGGTCTTCGAGCAGATCTTGACGCATCAGCGCCGTCTCCGTCTCGTTCGCGATCCGGAAGCCCGGATCAAGCCCCACACGCTGATAGTGCCGCTGTATGACTTCCATACAGAAGGAATGCAGCGTCGTGATCGACGCCCTCGGAATCAGCGCGAGCTGCTTGCGCAGATGCTCCGATTCGGGGTTCGCGTTCAGCGCCTTCTCCAGCGCCTCGGCAATCCGGTGCCGCATCTCGGCGGCCGCCGCCTTCGTGAACGTCGCCACGAGCAGCCGGTCGACGTCGACCGGGTCCGACTCATCAGCGATCCGGCGGATAATCCGCTCGACGAGCACCGCTGTCTTGCCGGATCCCGCTGCTGCCGCGACCAGCATCGAATGCCCGCGGACCGCGATCGCGTTCCACTGGTCGTCGGTCCATGTGCTGCCTTCCGGCTTAGGTATATAGTGAATACTCACGCTTCAGCGCCTCCATCCCCCGTACTGCCGTCTCCGATCTCCGGCAGCCCTTCTTCCGCATCCTCAGCAGCTTCTTCCAGTGGGAAGGAGAGCTGCCGGCCCTTCGCTTCCTGCGGGTCATACCCGCCTGCCGCCGGTTTGCTCCGGCCGGCTGCCGCTCCCCGGAACGAGCCCTTGCGCCTGGCTTCGTCCGCACGCCGGTTCTTCTTCGCCATGAGCTCCCAGGCCATCTCCTTGCCCATCGGGGACAGGATCCGGTATTCGTTGTCTTCGAGCTGAGGGTCGAACTGGCACACCGGCCGGAAGGAGCAGCCGCTGCAAGCCACATGGTTGCCCATCCGGTACGGATGAACGCCGATCTCGCCGTCCGTCATCGAAGTACCGATCTCCCGGATGGTGTTGCGTACGTGCTCCCGCACCGTGTCCCACTCGGCATCCGAGGCGACGGACGAGTTCTTATAGAACGACCCGTCTGCCTTGAGCGCCGCCGGCAGCAGTTCCGAATGCCCGCTTGAGCCGGCCAGGTGGTTATCCATCAGCGTGATGACTTCCGGATCCGCTTTGAGGAGGCCCCGCATTTTGAACCGCTTCTTGAGCTCCTTGTCGATCTGCTCCACCGTCAGGCCGTTCTTCACATTCAGCAGCGGGTTATGCACATGGAAGTAGAGCACGCCTGCCGGCTCCGCTTCCTTCCCGAGCCAGATTGGAGCATGGGTCAGGATGACATCCAGGTATGTCAGCATCTGCAGGGACAGCCCATAGTACACTTCCGCCATGTTCAGTGTCTTCGCGCTCGATTTGTAGTCGATGACCCGCAGCAGCGTCCCTTTGTCGGTATCCGCCCGGTCGATCCGGTCGATCCGTCCGCGCAGTTCCATCTGCACGCCGTTCGGCAGCGTATACTCGAGCGGCGGAATCTGCTGCCCGCTGCCGAAGCCGACCTCGAGGCCGATCGGCCGGAACTGGCCCCGCTTGGCATGTTCGCCGAGCATCAGGGCGGCCCGTCCGACCACCTGCTTCAGCTTACGCGCAATATACAAGTACCGCTCCGAGCTCAGAAGGATCTCCCCCTGGAGTCTCGGGGCCAGCGCATCGATCACCGCTGCCGCCCGCCGGGCGGATTCCTGCGCCGTCAGCTCATGCCAATCCATCTGCTCCCGCTCTGCCTGCTCTACAAACTGGCTGAGGGCGGCGTGGAAGAGCTGCCCCACATCCGGCGCCTCCAGGCGGAAGATCCGCCTCTCCTTGAGTCTCAGCCCGTGGGAGGAGAACTGGGAGAACGGGCAGGCCACGAAGCGTTCCATACGCGACACGCTCGTCTGGATAAGGTCCCCGTACAGCAGCCGGCTCGTCTCCGGCGACAGGGGCTGCGCGCCTCCCGTATACCGGAGCGCACCCACCATCCGCGACAGCTCCTTGGCCTTGTCGTGCTCAGGCAGCCGCGTGAACCAGTTGTACACCGACCACCATATGACGTTCATCGGAGCCCCGCGCAGCCACTGCCTAAGCTGCACCGACAGGAGTGAGAACGCTTGGCCCGGCCGTGACACATATTCCAGGTGCTCGCCCGGATGGCCTTCCGCTTCCGGGTCGTGGAGCAGCAGCCGCTCTTTGACATAGGGGAACAGCCGTTTGAGCTGGCGGATGACATCGGAAGGCAGCAGGGTTTTGCCTTCTTCGTCCGCGAGAGGATAGGAAATCCACAGCCCCTCGCTCGGCGTACAGAAGGCATAGTACATGAGGAACGATTCGTCGAGCAGCCTTCTGCGGCCGCTGTCGGCGGTTTCGAGCCCGCTTTGGGCCAAGAGCTCCCGCTCCGCTTCCGTCAGCAGTCCTTTGTCCGGCAGCTTGGCGGGCATGACACCCTCCGAAGCCCCGATCACGAACGTATGTTTGATCTTCCCGGAACGTGTGCGATCCATGCTGCCGACCAGCACCTGATCGAGCGTGGGCGGCACGAGGCCGAGCCGGATGCTCTCCAGGCCCGTCTCGAGCAGATCCGTGAACAGCTCCAACGTGACCGTCTCGTGTCCCATAAGCTCTACAAGCTGATCGAGCACGTCCATAACCCGCTCCCACACTTGTCCGTGCAGGCGCGCGGTTTCCGGTTCCCCGTCCTTCAGCGCCTTCTGGCTCCAATACTCGAGACGCTCCGGTACACCCAGCCTCACGAGAAAACCGTATAAGGTCTCCACGCGCTCCCGGACCGTTTCCCTCCTGCCCTTCTGTTTCTTGTATAATTCGCCCAGCGGAGCCGCCACCAGTCTGCGGCAGGCATTGATCCGATTCAGGAACGCTTCGTCCGCCGCCCGCGCTTCGCCTTCGTCTTCGAGAGTGGTCCGGTACGAGTAAGTCCAGTCCTTGTCCTCGGTCCACCGGCTGCCTTGAATACCGAAGGCAAGCACATAATTCTCCAGGTGATCCATCGCATGGCGGTCGATCCTGATCCCGGTCTCCGGATCCGTATCCGCGCCCGGCAGCGGCAGGAAGAAGCCTGTCTTGATGCTCCGGAACACCGCATCATACTTCCAGTGGTTGCCGCAGGCTTCCAGCGAGGAGCGGATAAGCTCGACCAATGGGTGATGCAGGATGGATCTTTTGCTGTCGAAGAAATGCGGGATGCCGTAATCCTCGAACGTCGCCTTGATGAGGTCGCAATACGACTCTACGTCGCGAAGAGAAACTGAGATGTCCCTCCATCTCAACCCCTTATCCCGGACGAGAGCGATAATATCCCGTGCGGCTCCTTCCACTTCGGCTCTCCGGCCGGCTGCCTGGGTGATGCGGACCGGCGAGCCGGCGCGCTCCAGCGGAACGACGGGGCAAGGCTGCTTGACGCGGTCTCCCCAGTGCGACTCCAGGTAAGCCAATATGGGCTGCTGCGCAAAACGAATGGGAGGAGCTGCCGGCAGCACAACAGGGTCCAGTACAGGAACCTGAGCCTCCCTCAGCCCCTCCTGCAGCTTCTGCATAGTGCGTGCCGGCAGGTGGAAGAGCTCCAGCTCGTTCAGCGGCTCGCCGGGCATGTACGGACGGTGGAGACAGAGCGTGATCTTCACCGAGCCGGCCCGCTCCCCCAGCTTCACCAGAACCGCAAGCTCCTGCGGCGTGAAGCCGTGAAAACCGTCGACCCATACTTCTGCGCCGTTCACATAAGCGGACTCAGGCAGCTGCCGGGCAAGCAGCGTCAAGTAATCTTCGCCATCCAGATAGAGCTTGGACAGTTCCGTCTCGAATTCGTGATAGACCACCTGCAGGTCGTGCAGCTTGTCCTCCAGCGACCCGCCGCCAAGCCCGCCACCGAACCGCTGTGTATAGTAGTTCTGAAGATCCTCCGGAGCCACGCAGTACCGCTTGAACTCACTGAGAATCTCGCTGAGGTTATCGATGAATCCCATCTGGTCCGCCGAAGCGTGAAACCTCCGCAGACGGTCCTTCCCTCTATGTAATATACGGTGCAGCAGCAGCTTCTTCCCGATCTCGTCGATCGGCAGGCGTGCCGTGCCCCCCACTTCCTGCATGACCCGCCAAGCCAAACGGCGGAAGCTCAGCACCTGCGCCCTCATCGTGCCGCCGAGCCCCGGTCCGTTCACCAGCGCATACTCCGTTTGAAACGTCGCTTGCTCCGGCACGAGCCAAATCACCGGAGGTCCGTCCGGCTTTTCCTCCAGCCTCTGCCTGATTTCTTCCAAGCAATACGTCGTCTTGCCGCTTCCGGCTCTCCCGATCACGAACCGATATGCCATTCCTGCACCTCGCTGCCGCTTTTTGCCCGCAGGCTAAGCTGTATTGGAATGCCCGTCCTGCCAAAAGGAGGGCTTGTTGGTATGAATATGGGCTGGCTCCGTCACGGTCTTGCGCCGTACGGTTGCCGCCCTGCTTATCATCGCTCGGCTCGGCTCGGTTCTGTATGCCAGGCTGCCGCTCCGAACGTTTATCCTTCTATTCTATCAAATCTACACCCTATCGGCATAAGGGGAGTATTGGAACCACTATGATTATATCACAAAAAAAATAATAGAGAACACTTGTTCTGTTCCGTGATTTGTTGTAAAATGCTGTTATAAGATCCTATTTGAAGGAGTGCTGAACATGTTAGCCGAACATCCCGCATTGGAAACGTTACTGACGGGTCTTACTGCCGACGGCTCTTTCTCTCCGCTGCTCTCTTATTTGGATACTACGGCCTCCCAGTTATCCGGCGTCGAACTGCGGGCCTTCA
Organism: Paenibacillus caseinilyticus; assembly: GCF_027533645.1. GTDB lineage: Bacteria > Bacillota > Bacilli > Paenibacillales > NBRC-103111 > Paenibacillus_G > Paenibacillus_G caseinilyticus. The sequence goes on along the minus strand of NZ_JAQAGY010000002.1, from coordinate 371,859 downwards.
AACATAAATCGCTCCAGGCGGTCGAAACCGCACTGTGGCACCAACCGGACAAGCTTCTGAAGCTGGCCCTCCGTCTGACGGAAGAAGATAGCGAGGCCGGCCAGGAGATGGCCGTATTCCTGCTCCAGGGACAGTACGGCTGTCACCCCGAAGCCGTCTCCGCACTGCTGAAGCACCTGGCCGGCAGCCCGTATGCTCCCGTGCGCAAGTGGGCGGCCGAAGCCTGCGGCACGTTGCTCGTGAAGCACTTCGACAGCTTCTCACTCCATCTCGTCGACTGGGTTACCGACCGTGTTCCCACGGTACGCCTCTGCGCGCTGCATGCGATTCGTGCGGCCGCGAAGACCCGCCACCACAGCTGGGCCGGTACCCTCTTCGACCTTCTCGAACCTCTGCTGCGCGACACCCACCCCGACGTCAAGAAGACAATCAGCGCCCACACCCTGGGCCCCCTCCTGCTTCCCGCTTATCCGGAAGAAATTACCCACCGTCTCGCCAAATGGATCGGCAGCGCCGATTCCAATGTACGCGTGCATGCCGTATGCCTCTTCGCTTCCAGCGAAGTCTCCGCCCACTGGGACCGGTTGTCCCGTTCGTGGAAACGGCTTCTCAAGGACCCTACGCCGGCCGTACAGAAAGCCGTCCTCGCCACCTTGAAGCATGTGGAGAAACGGACGCCGGAGCGGATGCCGTCCCTGCGGATCGGCAGCGGCCTGCGGAGCACGGGTCAAAGCTGGAAGCAGGCGCTGTAGCCGTTTCTTCCGTTTCTTCCTGTTCTTGCCGGTCTGGCGTACAGGCAGGTTTGGAGTAGGCAGGTTATAGAGCATGGGCTGTATGGAAGCTGGTCAAGGCCGGCTTCCATAAGCGGAGAGCATAGCTGAGGTATAGATGGCTGCGCAACGGTCTCTAATCCTACTTGCCGCCTGCTTGTCCGTAGGAGGGGCACATGGAATCCAAAGGAGCCCCCGTCCCCCCTCCTCTCACAAGACAGTTACCAACGGTACGCCCCCCTCACTGTCTTCCTGCCGCCCTCCGGTCTGGAGTTCTCAAGCAGGTTCCACAGAGCTATGGCTCCCTCCACAATCGAAAGAAGCTTACAGCCTGCTTGAACCAAGCGCTGTAAGCTTCTTTTCATTAAGCTGCTTTTCTAAGCTTCTACTCAGAGCTTCTACTCAGAGCTTCTGCTCTAATCCCCTACTCTAGTGGAGCCATTAATCCGTGAACCATACGGTCTTTTCTTCGACGGGACGGCGCTTGCCATCCGGCGGCTGCTTCTCGGGGAAGCCGATGTACAAGAGACCGACGAGCTCTTCCCGTTCCGTCAAGGCGAAGGCTTCCTTCATCCGCGGATGATACATTGGCTCGCCGGAACGCCAGATGCCCCCCAATCCCAAGGCATGGGTCATCAGCAGCATGTTCTGCACGGCCGAATGGGTGGCTGCGAACTCTTCGATGCGGCTGACGCCCTTCGCCTCCGAGGGCGACACGGCGACCGCAATGATCACGGGAGCCCGGTAGGCCTTGGTCCCGTTCTTGCGGCGCAGTTCGTCCAGCGCCGCCGGTTCATCCGCTTTGGCCCCCTCGGCCGCAATGTCCGCATACGCATCCGCCAGGCGCTGCCGGCCGCTGCCTCTCATGACGAAGAACCGCCACGGCTCCGTACCGTGGTGGCTTGGCGCCCAATTGCCCGCTTCCAGGACCGCTTCGATCAACTCCTGCGCCACTTCTTCGCCGGTCACCCGGCCGACAGTCCGCCGTCCGCGTATCGCTTCCTCTATGCTCATGCCTGTATTCATGGTCCGCACCTCCATTGTGGTCTGCATGGTCTGCAGCAACCCTCCACGTCATTATATCGCCTGTGGCATCGAAAAGAAAAGATATGGCGGAATCCGCAACGCCGCCTAACTCCCCCCGGCCCACACCACACAACATTCCACAGCAAAAACCCGCCTTTCCCCGGAAGGAAGCGGCGGGTCTCTAAGAATCCCAGCGTCTCTTACCGGCGGCTGCGGACTTCAAAAATAGCGAACTTCAAATAGTTGCCTTCGTCCACGCCGAGAATACGCGGGTGGTCCTTGGCGGCGCTGCGGAATTCCACCAGACGAAGCGTCTTGCCGGCATCCTGCGCGGCAGCCTGGACGGTCTCCAGGAACAATTCCGGCTTCATGTGATAGGAGCAGCTCGCGGTCACGAGATATCCGCCTTCATTGACCAGCTTCATCCCATGCAGGTTGATATCCTTATACCCCCTGCACGCACCTTCCACGCTGCTGCGGGACTTCGCGAACGCCGGCGGGTCCAGGATGACCACATCCCACGTCCGTCCCTTGGCTTCGAGGCGCACGGATGTATCAACCTTCTTCTGCGCGGCCTGCCCGCGTTCGGCACGCTGATCCAGGCCCTTCGCCTGCTGGCGAAGGTAATCGAAGGCATCGGCTACGACGAATTCGACCCGGTCCCCGAAGCCGTTCAGCTCCACATTGCCCCGGGCGGTCTCGACCGCATGCTCCGAGATGTCGAGGCATGTGACCTTCTTCGCCCCGTACTGGCAGGCGTGCAGCGTGAAGCTTCCGGTATGCGAGAAGCACTCCAGCACGGTGGCTCCGTCCCAATATGGGAACGTTACTTCGCTGCCGCTCTTGTTGAGCGGGACGAGCTTCGAGGTCCCGTCGTCGAGCACGAGCGGCTTCACTTCGATGCCGCTGCGGCGGCCCCAGCCCTTCATCAGCGGCTCAATGGCCGCACGGTTCTCGCGCTGGTCGAAGAAATAACCGGTCTTCTGGCCTTCTTCGATATCGACCTGCATCAGCAGACCGTTCTCCCGGATCGTGATATGCCTCGGGCACTCCCCGTAGAGCAGTCCTTTGCGCTGATCGAGCCCTTCAAGTCCACGGACGGACACATCGCTGCGTTCATAGATGCCTGCGGGCGCCATCACTTCGACCAGTGCCTCCACCAGGGCCTCACGCGCCCGCTCCATCCCGAGCGTCAGTACCTGAACCACAAGTACATCCTCGAACTTGTCGACGATAAGCCCCGGCAGGAAATCCGCCTCACCGTAGACGAGCCGGTAGGAACGCGTATCCGGCAGGAAGCGTTCCCGGTGTTCCCTGCACTCCCGGAAGCGGCGGACGAACCACTCGCGCGTCAGTTCTTCCATAGGCTCCAAGGACACAATCCGAACAGCCAGCTGGGAAGCGGCGTTGTAATACCCCGTAGCCAAATACTGTCCATTGGCGGCATGTACGGCGATCAGTCCGCCGGGAACCGCTTCGCCGTCCACCCGGTCGATCTCGGACTGGTACACCCACGGATGGCCTTCTTCGATTCTTTTCTTGCGTTTCTTCTGCAATACCACTACTGCCATGAGAGGCCTCCGATTTTCATTGAATAGAACGGCTAGCCCAAAGGCCGCCATCCGCTCAGACAGGATATAACGATATGTACAAGGGTAGACACCCGGCTGGCCGTTCTATCCGTTCACCTGGAATCCGAGAGCGGTAAGCGCTTTGTGCAGCACTGTGTCATTGTTGCCGTACCCCGCATTCTTCTGTTGATGCCACGCATCCATCGGCCGGAGCCATTCCACCCCGCGGATTTCTTCCACTTGGGCCTGCAGGGTGCCCCCGGTCGCTTCCACCAGGTAATAGTGAACCTCTTTGTCCACAACCCCTACGCCGTTCAGCGTGAACTGATAGGTGATGGTCTCCAAGGGCTCGCGGATCGTTCCCGTGATTCCCGTCTCCTCCAGAATCTCCCGGATGGCGGTTTCTTCCACGGTTTCCCCCGGTTCCATTTTTCCTTTGGGCAGGGTGATCTTGCCGTAACGGTCCTGGATCATCTGCACCTGCACTTCCCCGTCGACCTTGCGGTACACCACGCCTCCCGCTGAAATTTCTTTCATCGAACCACCCTTCCTTCTCCAAATGGAAAGGACTTCACCCGCCGGACCCAGAACCCAGGCGTATCCGCCTGCATCTCAGCCCGCCTGATGAAATCCCTCTGTCCTATTCATACCCCAAATATGCCCATCCGGCACCTCCGCCCGCTCCTGCGATCCGCCCGTCATCAGACAGCAGCTAGAATCGTCCGGAGGCAGCCAGCTATACGATCGCCTTGGCCGCCTGTCCCGGAATGGACTCCGCCGAGCTTTGCGCTGCCAGACGCTTCGGCAGCGTCACGACGCCCGCCTCGCCCGGTAATTCCACGAGCGTTCCCCGGCATTCGTTCACGCCGGCTTCCGTGACGCGGACGCGGCATACGCGGCCGATCCACTCTTCACTGCCCTCGAATACGAGCTGCAAGTAGTTGTCTGAATAGCCCATGACGAGGCCGCTGCCCGGCTGGCCTTTGTAATCGCGCTCAGGGATCACTTCCAGCACTTCGCCGACAAACCGCTCGGCATAAGCCAGCTGCATCTTCTCCGACAGGTCAATGAGCTCATGAACGCGCGCATTCTTGATCTCCTCGTCCACTTGATCCTCCATCCGGGCAGCCGGCGTACCGGTCCGCTTTGAATAAGGGAACACGTGCATCTCGGAGAAGCCCATCCGTTCCATGAACGCATAGCCTTCGCGGAACATCTCTTCCGTCTCGCCCGGGAAGCCGACAATGACATCCGTCGTGATGGCCACGCCCGGCATAATGCGGTGGATGTGCTCGATCTTCGCCGCGAATTCGGCCGTTGTATATTTGCGGCGCATCCGCTTCAGCACGTCATCGCTGCCGGCCTGAAGCGGTATATGCAGATGGCGGGCGATCTTGTCCGAATGCTGGAGCACCTCGAGCACCTCATCCGTGATCTGGCTCGCCTCGATCGACGAGATCCGGACGCGCTTCAGCCCCTCAACCTTGTCGAGATCCCACAGCAGCTTCGCGAGGCTGTAATCTTCCATATCCTCGCCGTACCCGCCGGTATGAATGCCCGTCAGGACGATCTCCTGGAAGCCCGAATCGACCAGCATCCGTGCCTGAGCCAGCACGCTCTGCGGCTCCCGGCTGCGCATGAGGCCGCGTGACCACGGAATGATGCAGAAGGTGCAGAAGTTATTGCAGCCTTCCTGAATTTTGAGGAACGCCCGGGTACGGTCGGCAAAATCAGGAACGTCAAGCTCCTCGAACGCCCGTGTCTTCATGATGTTGCGCACGGCGTTGATCGGCTGGCGCTCGGTTTCGAGCTGCTTGACGAGGCCCATAATTTTGTCACGGTCCTGCGTGCCGATAACCAGGTCGACGCCCGGGATCGCCAGGATCTCTGCGGGAGACGTCTGGGCGTAGCAGCCCGTTACCGCCACGATGGCCTCCGGATTGCGTCGCACCGCCCGGCGGATCATCTGGCGGCTCTTCTTGTCTCCGGTATTCGTTACCGTGCACGTGTTAATGACATACACATCGGCCGTAGCCTCAAAGTCCACCTGCTCATAGCCTTCCTGCTTAAACAGCTGCCAGATCGCTTCCGTATCATAGAAGTTTACCTTACAGCCCAGTGTGTGAAAAGCGACTGTTGCCATTTATTCTTCTCCTCCCATCTCTCCGGCTTCATATAAAATACAGGTCAGGCCCACCATCGCAGCCGTCTCCGTACGCAGTATCCGTCTCCCCAAGGCGACGGGCCGGCAGCCTGCAAGCTCCGCTTCCGCGGCTTCGCGTTCGCTGAATCCGCCTTCCGGTCCGACGATCAGGAGCAGCTTTGCCCGTCCTTCATCCGCCTTCCGGCCGCTGAGCACACCGCGGATCACGGACCGCAGCGCCTGCTCGCCCTGCTTCTCATAGCAGAACAGAGCCGCATCCGCCTCCCGGGCCAGCTCCATCACGCTCTTCCACGTGCGTACGCCCTCGACCGAGGGGATCCGGTTACGGTGCGCCTGCTCCGCCGCCTCTTTGGCGATCTTCTGCCACCTCTCGGTGCGCTTGCCTTCCTTCTTACCGTCGAGCTGCACGACGGTCCGCTCCGAAGTGAACGGAATGAAGCGGGAAGCGCCGATCTCCGTTCCCTTCTGGATCACAAGCTCCATCTTGTCTCCCTTGGGCAGACTCTGTGCTACCCAGACTTCGACCCGGGGCTCGCTTTCCATGGGAAGCTCTTCTGCGACTTCCGCCGTTACCAGGCCGCCTTCGAGTGTATGAAGACGCACCAGCGCCTCCCGGCTCACACCGTCGCTGACGATGCACTCGTCGCCCGGCCGTGCGCGCATCACTTTGATCAGGTGGTGCGCGTCATCGCCCGTAATGGTTACCGTCGTACCGGCCCACTGCGCCGGCTCGATGAAATATCTCTGCATGCGGATTACCCTTCATTTCCAAGTAGAAATAGTCAGACCGCTTGTACATAGCGAACATGTAAAAACGGTCATCCTCCATCATACACGTTTTGCGGCGGAAATACCAGTATTCCCATCATTCCCCTGTCCCGCTCTCCGCTCCGCCGTTATCTCATCCCAAGCAGTCCTGCCGCCAGCCCCTTCATCCCCAGAATGATCGGATGCTGCATGGCGAAGATCGGCCCGAGCGTTACAGCCCGCAGCGGCGGGATGAAGAACATGAGCAGAATCGCATAGAAGAGCCACTGCTCATAAGGCTTCACCCGCAGCATTACTTGCCGGGGCAGCAGATCTTCGAGTATCCGGTAGCCGTCGAGCGGCGGGAATGGAATCAGGTTCAGAATGAAGAGCAGTACGTTCATGCCGATCATATATTCGAAGAAATACGCCAAGGCCTTCTTGCTCCCCAGGGAGAACGAATCCACAGCTCCGAACCGCATCAGCGCGTAATAGATGATGACCGAAATCAGGGCTAGAATCAGGTTGCTGAGCGGCCCGGCTATCGAGACCAGAATCCCCATCAGCCGGGGCGAAGCGAAGCGGCTGCGGTTGACGAGAACCGGCTTCGCCCATCCGATGCCGATGACCAGGAAGAAAATCGTCCCGAGCACATCGAGATGCACCCGGGGATTCAAGGTCACCCGGCCCATGGAGCGGGGCGTCGGGTCGCCGAACTTGTCTGCGAGAATCGCGTGTGAGAATTCATGAACGGTGAACCCGATTAGCAGCGCCAAGAACACGAAGGGCAGTTCATCAACGGGATAGGCCAAAAAGTTCCAATCCACGCTCCACCTACGGCTTTCTCGCGATGATCACGACCCAGTCTCCCTCGACGTTGCGGCCGGTCACCTCGAAGCCCTCGGCCTGCAGCGCCTCTTCGACGACCGCCTGCTTCGGCAGGATAATACCCGATACGATGTAAGTCCCCCCGGACTCCAGCGCATCATAGACATCCTTGACGAACATCAGGATAATCTCCGCCAGAATGTTCGCCACCACAATCTTCACAGGCAGCTTGACTCCAATGGACGCCCCGCTCTCTGCCTGCGTTCCGTTCTCCTTCAGCACGCCGAGCAGGTCGCTGAGCTTCACGGTAATCTGCTCCTCGAGGCCGTTCAGGTGCGTATTCTCCGTGGCGGAAGAAACGGATACCGGATCAAGATCCAGCGCAAGCACATGCTTCGCACCCAGCTTGGCCGCGGCGATCGCCAGAATCCCCGAGCCTGTCCCGACGTCGATGACCTCTTCACCTCCTTGAATCACGCTCTCCAGCGTCCTCAGGCACAGTGCCGTCGTGGCATGGGTTCCCGTGCCGAATGCCATCCCCGGATCGAGCTCCAGAATGATCTCCTCCGGACCCGCTGTGTACTCTTCCCAAGTCGGCTTGATCGTCAGGCGCTCGGAGACACGCAGCGGCTTGAAATACTGCTTCCAGGCGTTCGCCCAATCTTCGTCATCCACATCCTGAAGCTCATACGTAGGGTGGCCCGTATCGATATCGAACTCGGCGAGCTGCTCTACGCGTTCTTTCAGTTCATTGATGATCGGCCCCATCTCGGTGCCTTCGTTGAAGTAGCCTTTGATCACGGCGCGCCCTTCCGGAATATCGTTCAGCGGCGTCTCGTACCACTGGCCGAGCGAGGTATCCCGCTTCTTGTTCAGCGTGCCCGATTCTTCGATCGAGACACCGCCTGCACCGAGTTCATGTATAAAGTTAGAGATCATCTCGATGGCTTCTTCCGTCGTATGTACGGTAATTTCATGGTAACGCACAGGGTAGTCCCTCCTACAATTTCGCTATCTTCCTAGCGTGCATAAGCTCTAGTATACAACAAGAAGAGGCCCGGGTAAAAATATGGCGCCTGCGCCAACGCAAAAACGGCCCCCCGCATGAAATCTTCACGCGAAGAACCGTTGTCAACGGCTGCTTCTGATACCACGCGCCGGCGTGCCAGCTACGCCGTGCCTCCGGCTTCCCGGATAATCTGCGACGCGAGCTCCGCCACCGACTCGTCAATAATGACCGTCATCAGCGTATCCCGGCGGGATACATCTTCCTCGGAGAAAGATTCCATGACATCGGCCATGGTACCGCCGAACCCGCTCGCATCGGTCTCAGTGGCCGCCAGAATACCCGAATTCCGGTCCAGCCCGGAGGCGCCCAAAGTCAAATAGCCCAGCGAGGGAATATCCCCTGAGATCGGATTCATCGTCTCCTGGACACCCGGCCCCGGATATTCGCCGAACTTGTCTACGCGCACTTCCGAAGCGCGCAGCGCTTTGAGCTTGCCGATACAGCTCTCGGCCTGCGCCGGAGAATGAAAATAGGCCATAATGCTTTTATCTGCCATGACGTATCCCTTCCTATTCCTGCTCTTGTCTGGCATCGGCCAGATCCGCACGTTCCTGTGCTTGCAGATCGTTCGCATCCGCCAGCTCGCTGGAGAATTCCACGTCCTCATTTTTGGCGATAGGCAGCTGACCTTCCGCTCTGGACCGCTCCTGCTTTCCGCGACTCATGGTCCACACTCCCTTCCATACAATCTGGCGGACATACGCCGCTTTGGTATTGTCCGCAAATTCCAGGGGAATATGCGCAGGACGGAAGCGCAAACCCTAGAGCACAACACCTTTGCTGTGTGCTGAGCGGTACTCTTGCACATGGGAGGGAATGCGTATGGGATTCCAGCCGCTGTTGACCTCGTGTCCCATTGAATTGATTTAGAGGTGAGGACACGAGGTCAAAGGCGGCACGTAAACTTGCCCCCCTACGCACCCCGGTTTGCGCTGCTCCCTGATTTGAAAAAATAAAAAAACACGGCAGCTATGTATCTCGCTGCCGTGCCTACACTGCTATAAAGGACCATTAATCGCCCAGGAACGCCTTCTTCATCCGCTCGAAGATCGACTGATTCTGCTCGTGCGTATGCTCGCCGCTGGTGCGGGAGAATTCGCGGAGGAGCTCCTTCTGATCGTCGTTGAGGCTTGTCGGCGTCACGACGACCACTTTGACATGCTGGTCGCCTTGACCGTACCCGCGCAGACGCGGCACGCCCTTGCCCTTCAGCCGGAAATACGTATCGGTCTGGGTGCCCGCCGGGATCTTCAGCTTCACCTTCTCTGTCAGCGTCGGGATCTCGATCTCATCACCCAGCGCCGCTTGGACGAACGTCAGCGGCACTTCACAATAGATATCGTCGCCTTCGCGCTCGAAGAAGTCATGCGACTTCACCCGCAGCACCACGTAGAGGTCGCCCGGGGGGCCTCCGCGGGTTCCGGATTCGCCTTCGCCCGACACCCGCAGTTGTGCGCCGTCGTCCACACCAGCCGGGATGTTCAGGTTGATCTTGCGCTGCTTCTTGACCTTGCCCGCCCCGTGACAAGTAGAGCACTTGTCCTTGATGATCTGTCCCTGCCCTTGGCAGGCGGAACAGACGCGGCGGTTCACGATCCGGCCGAACGCGGTATTCTGGACGACTTCCTGCTGCCCGCTGCCATGGCAGACGCCGCAGGTCTCCGGCTTCGTACCGGGCTTGGCACCGCTGCCGTGACACGTGTCGCAGTTCTCGGTCCGGGGAATCTGGATCTCCGTCTTTTTGCCGAAGATGGCTTCCTTGAATTCGATGTTCATCGTATACTGCAGATCGTTGCCCCGCTGCGGTGCGTTCGGGTTCCGGCGTCCGCCGCCGCCCGCTCCGCCGAAGAACATATCGAAGAGGTCGCCGAAGCCGCCGAAGTCCTGCGCACCGCCGCCGCCCATGCCCTGATTCGGATCCACATGGCCGAACCGGTCATACTGGGCTTTGCGCTGGTCGTCGCTCAGCACATCGTAAGCTTCCTTGGCTTCCTTGAATTTTGATTCGGCATCGGCCGCTTTATTGACGTCCGGGTGGTACTGGCGGGCCAGTTTGCGGTACGCCTTCTTGATATCTTCCTGCGAAGCGTCCTTGCCGACCCCCAGCACCTCATAGAAATCACGTTTGCTCATCGTTCCACTCCTACTCCCGGGCCTTCGGGCGGCCGGCCGCTTCGTCTTTCTGCCGGCACGCTGTTCGACCCATCTTCTACAGACGGAAAGTCAAAGCCGGCCTGCGGCTTTGACTCCCTGACACTTCTCTTACTTCTTGTCGTCTACCACTTCGTAGTCGGCATCCACTACGTTGTCTTTTCCTTTGGAAGAAGCGCCTTGAGCCTCGCCGCCCTCAGGAGCGCCGCCCTGCTGTGCCGCCTGCTCATAGAGCTTCACGGACAGCTGCTGCACGATTTCGGTCAGCTGCTCGGTTGCTGCTTTGATCTCGTCGAGGTTGTCGCCTTCGAGCGCCTTCTTGACCTTCTCCTTGGCTTCGTTCGCCTTCTCGATCTCGGATGCGTCGACTTTATCGCCGAGGTCCTTGATCGTCTTGTCGACGGAGTATACGAGCTGGTCGGCGTTGTTGCGCACTTCGACGAGTTCTTTGCGCTTACGGTCTTCCTCAGCGTGTGCTTCGGCTTCCTTCATCATGCGGTCGATCTCTTCATCGGAGAGGCCGCTCGAAGAAGTGATTGTGATCTTCTGGCTCTTGCCTGTGCCTTTATCGGTCGAAGTCACGTTCACGATCCCGTTCGCATCGATATCGAAGGTAACTTCAATTTGCGGCACGCCTCGAGGAGCCAAAGGAATGTCGCCGAGAATGAAGCGGCCGAGGGTTTTGTTGTCGGCTGCCATCGCACGCTCGCCCTGCAGGACGTGAATTTCCACGCTCGGCTGGTTGTCGGCGTACGTTGTGTAGACCTGCGACTTCGTTGTAGGGATCGTCGTGTTGCGGTCGATCATCTTCGTGAAGACGCCGCCTGCCGTTTCGATACCAAGGGACAGCGGAGTCACGTCGAGCAGTACGACGTCTTTGACGTCGCCCGTCAGGACGCCCGCTTGCACTGCAGCGCCGAGGGCTACGACTTCATCCGGGTTCACACCTTTGTGCGGATCCTTGCCAATCAGACGTTTCACGGCTTCCTGCACAGCAGGAATACGGGTGGAACCGCCCACGAGCACGACTTTGTCGATCTTGTCGGCCGACAAGCCGGCATCGCTCAGCGCTTGGCGCGTAGGGCCCATCGTTCTCTCTACGAGCGTCGCGGACAGTTCTTCGAACTTCGCACGCGTGAGGGACAGCTCCAAATGCTGAGGCACGCCGTCTACTACCGTGATGAACGGCAGGGAGATTTGCGTCGTAAGCACGCCGGAGAGCTCTTTCTTCGCTTTCTCGGCCGCATCCTTCAGACGCTGAACCGCAGCTTTATCCTTGCCGAGGTCGATGCCGTGCTCTTTTTTGAACTCGGCTACGAGGTGGTCGATGATCACTTGGTCGAAGTCGTCACCGCCGAGACGGTTGTCGCCGGAAGTCGCCTTTACTTCGAAGAAGCCGTCGCCGAGCTCGAGGATCGATACGTCGAACGTCCCGCCGCCGAGGTCATAGACAAGGATCGTCTGGTCTTCGGACTTCTCCAGGCCGTAAGCCAGAGCAGCTGCCGTAGGCTCGTTGACGATACGCAGCACTTCGAGGCCTGCGATCTTGCCCGCATCCTTCGTCGCTTGACGCTGGCTGTCGTTGAAGTAAGCCGGAACTGTAATAACGGCTTGGGTTACAGACTGACCGAGATAGGCTTCCGCATCGGCTTTCAGCTTCTGAAGGATCATCGCCGAAATTTCTTGCGCGGAGTAGTCCGTATCATCGATCTTTTCTTTGTGGTTCGTACCCATGTGGCGCTTGATCGACATGATCGTGCGGTCCGGGTTCGTGATCGCCTGGCGCTTCGCCGTCTCGCCGACTACGCGCTCGCCGTCCTTCTTGAAGCCTACGACCGATGGAGTCGTACGGTTTCCTTCCGGATTGGGAATAACTACAGCCTCGCCGCCCTCCATGACGGCTACGCAGGAGTTCGTGGTTCCAAGGTCAATACCGATTACTTTACTCATGAGGAAAAGGCCTCCTTAGAATTTCATGTGAACACGTGGTGATGATCTATAGGTTATGAGCTCACTTTAACCATGGCCGGACGAAGCACTTTATCTTTGAGGAGATAGCCCTTTTGGACTTCTTCCACAACGGTGCCTTCTTCGTGTTCTTCCGACTCCACCTGCATGATCGCTTGGTGGAATTCAGGGTTGAAAGGCGTGCCCACCGTTTCCATCGGCTTCAGGCCCTCGTTGGCAAGGACACCGTCCAGCTGGCGGAATATCATGTCGACTCCCTTGATCAGGGCGTCGTAGTCTTTATTGTCACGGCTGGCTGCCATAGCCCGCTCGAAGTTATCCACAACGGGAAGAAGCTGTTCGATCAGTTTCAGCGAAGCGTACTTGGCGAAGTCTTCTTTCTCCTTCTGCGTACGCCGGCGGAAGTTGTCGAAGTCGGCTTGTGCACGAAGCGCGCGTCCCTGCTGTTCTTCGAGCTGCTTCTTCAGCCCTTCGATCTCCAGGTTGACCGCATCCTGCCCGGCTTCGGCAGCTTCCGTTTCGCCGCTTTCATATGTAGCGTTCGCTTCCTGTTCGGCCGCGTCGCCGGCTGCTTCCGGGTTGATCCCTGCGCCGTCTTTTTGTTCCGTATTCAATATTGTCACCTCCTTAACCGAATCGGCCGGAGGCTGTCTATGCAGCCGCCCAGGCCTTGTCCCTGTATTGTATTGTAACCATACTTGGAAGGAACGCAAACCCCATCGGGTCAAAACGCTAGTCATCGGCCCTCGGCTGCCGCATCTTGATGACCGTGTGGATCCGCAAGATCGCCGCGGCCACCTCGCCTGCGGCCTGCAAAGCGTGGAGCTTGACGTCGGCCGGGTCCATGACGCCGATCGACGCCATATCCGTGACCACGCCCGTGTCGCAGTCGATGGCCAAGGCGTCGTTGCCCGCGGCAATCTGCGCCGCTTTGACTTCTTCGACCTTCTCCAGCGGGTTGTATCCCGCATTGACGACGATCTGGGCGAGCGGCCGCCGCAGCGCTTCGGCGACGGCTGTAATGCCGAAGCCCTCCATGCCCTGCACCGTCTCCCGGTACCGTTCAAGCTCATGGGCGACGGCCGCTTCGGCGGACCCGCCGCCGGGAAGGATGCCGCCGCGGAGTGCAGCCTGCACGCTCGAGGCGGCATCCTTCGCGATGCGCAGGCGCTCGCCGATCACCTCGCTCGTCGATGCGCCGACCACGATCGTGACCTGCGCGCGGCCTTTGCCCTCGCCCATCCGGACGCTCTCCAGCCGCTCGTCGTACGAGACATGGCCGGCATAGCCGAGATAGCCGGAGAGCTCCTCCGCCGGCTTGCCGAGTCCCGTGCGGCGCAGCGGCCGCGCTCCGGTATAATCGGCAATGCGCCGGAGTTCGCCGCGCGGCAGCCGCTGCAGCACCATGATGCCGTGGTCCGTGCAGAACTGCTCCGCTTCGGGGTCGACGCCCCGCTCCGAGGCGACGAAGCCTACCTGCAGCTCCACGAGTTTGTGTAGCACGGCTCGGAACCGCTCCCTGAGCTCCATCTGCTTCTGGAAGCCGGAGTCGGTCATCAGCGCCTCTTCATGCACCGCTTCCGGTTCGAAGGCGTCCTGGAACAGGAGCACCCGGGCCGCGTCGGGCGGAAAATCCGGCTGGGCATTGGCCGGGCGCTTCTGGATGAGCAGCCCGGGCCATACTTCGTTGCGCGCCCGGCTGCTCGAGACGATCATATCGGAGAAGCGGAACTGAGGGTCCCGCATCTTCGGCAGCCCGAGCCGCTTCGCCCCTTCGATCACCAGCCGGGCCAGGTCATCCTGTTCCCGACCGGCCACATAGGCGATCGCGTACAGCCGCGGATCGTCCAGTCCGTCCAGCGGACGGGCCCGCCCGGCCAGCATCCGCAGACCGGCGGCCACGCCCTCTTGGACGCCCCGCACGACTTTGGCGACGGGAACGCCGCGGGTGACCTGGGCGGTGCCTTCGGCGACGATCGCCCCGGCGAGCACGGTGGCTGTCGTAGTCCCGTCGCCGATCTGCTCCTGTTGGGAGCGGGCGACCTGGATCAGCAGCCGGGCGGCGGGGTGGGTCACATCCATTTGCTCAAGGATCGTGACCCCGTCATTCGTGATAATGACTTCCCCGCGCGGCCCGACCAGCATCGTATCGAGGCCCTTGGGTCCGAGCGTCCCTTCGACGGCGGACGTGATCGCCCGGATCGCCCCCGCATTGTTGCGGAGCGTCGCGTAGGCTTCCTCGCCCTCTTGGCCGGCCGGCTTCACCCCGCCGCTCATGAATACCAGCGTCCCATCAGCTTGGTCATATCCTTCGATAAGTAGTCAAGCAGTTGAGTCACCCGGGCGTAATCCATTCGGGTCGGACCAAGGATGCCGATCGTGCCGAGCAGCTGCCCGTCAATCGAATACGATGCTGTAATCAGCGAGCAGTCGTTCACTGCTTCCATCTTGTTCTCGCTGCCGATCCGCACCTGAATGCCGCTGGCGCCCGAGGCCCCTTCGAACAGCTGGATAATGCGCGGCGCCTCGCCGAGAAGGTCGAGAATGCTCTTGACCTTCTCGACATCCTTGAACTCCGGCTGGGTCAGCATATTCGTCGTGCCGCCGAGGAAGATGCGCTCTTCTTCGCCGGGATTCGTCACGTGATCGAGCATGCCGAGCAGCTCTTCATAACCGGATACGTACGAGCTCATCTCCGCCGCGATCTCGCTGTAGAGCTTCGACTTGAAGTGCAGCAGCGGGACGTTCTTCAGCCGTGCGTTCAGCAGGTTGACGAACTTCTCAATCTCGGACATCGGGATGCCCTCGGGAATGGTCACCGTCTTGTTCTCGACCTGGCCGGTGTTCGTCACCACGATTGCCACGGCCGTCCGCTCGTTCAGCGGCACGATCTGCAGATGCTTCATCGTCGTGCTGAGCGTCTCCGGCCCCATCACGATGGAGGTGTAGCTCGTCATGTTCGAGAGAATCATCGCCACCTGCTGGATGATCCGCTCCATCTCCTGCATCTTATCGGCGAAGAAACGCTTGATGAGATCGACCTCATGAAACTCCTGCGCCGTCGACGCCAAGGCCATGAGATGGTCCACGTAATACCGGTATCCTTTCTGCGAAGGAATCCGGCCCGCTGATGTATGCGGCTGCTCCAAAAAACCCATTTCTTCGAGATCGGACATTTCGTTGCGGATGGTAGCGGGAGAGAACCCTACATTACCGCGTTTCGAAATGCTGCGGGAGCCTACCGGCTCTGCTGAACGAATGTAATCATCTACGATGGCGCTGAGAATCTGTCGTTGGCGTTCGGTCAACATGGGTTTTACCACCTCCGAAGGGGCTGCCTCTTCTTAACTTTACTTTATATAGACTCACAAAAAGCTCAATTGAAAAATAACATTGCAAAGGGCCGCGCAGAGGAAGGACCCTCTGACGGGCTTGTCGTTAGCACTCCTTCGAAGTGAGTGCTAACCTAATACAAAAATAACAGACCGCGAGGGTCTGTGTCAAGTCAATCCAGTCGTTTAAGCACCGCGATTTCGTCGCAGCAGTGCTGTTTTTTGCAGTGAATGCAGTCCCGCCAAACCTTCTCCGGAAAAATCTCCTTCGGCACCACGCTGAAGCCGCTGCGTTCAAAGAAGGTGACCTCATAGGTCAAGGCCATGAGCTTCGGAATCCCTTGTTCTCTCGCTTCTCTTTCGAGCAGGGACACGATGGCTTTGCCGATGCCCTGTCCCTTATAGCCCTCCGTCACGCCGAGCGACCGGATCTCCACGAGATCCTGGCCGAGCCGGGTGAGCGAACCGCAGCCTACGAGCTCATCGTCGATCTCTGCAACGACGAACGTGTCCAGCTGTGCCTTCAGCGTCTCCCGGGTGCGCGGAAGCATAATCCCTTTTTCCGCATACCCTTGAATAATGTGATACAGGTTATCAATATCCTGCTCTACCGCTTTGCGGCAGGTTAACGTCGTCGTCACAACAGATCCCACCATTCCACTAAGTCTGCCTTCAAGAGAAACGCCTCTTGCACCCGGAATGAACCCGGCGCAGCCCGCTTTCCTCAAGGCCGATGGAGCAGGCTGCCGCAGCTGTGGCCTTCTCTATCAACCAAACGAAATCTTCTTCCGCCGTCCTGCTTGTATAAGGACAAGCTTCATTGGTCTGAAGCTATTGAAGCGGAAGGAGCCGTCCGGTGATCGCCCCTCTCATCGACTGAAGAAAAATCATATGAATAAATATACAACATAACGTATAAAACCTCAACCCATTTTTTGCTCCGCCAGCCCTAAAAATTCTCCGAACACTTCGTTCCCGAGCAGAATGCCGCGGGAGCTGAGCCGGTATCCTTCCTCCGTACGTTCGAGAAGCCCCTTGCCCTGCAGCTTCTCCAGCACGCTGCCGAAAACCGACTCGAGGGTGCGGCCGAACTGCATCCCGAAGTCGGCCTGTCTCACGCCGCGCAGCATCCGCAGTCCCACCATCATGAAATCTTCCATCGCCTCTTCCACGCTGATCTCCTCGCCGCTTAGAAGCGGCAGGCCTTTGCGGGTAGCGTCGATATACGGCTGCACTCCCTTGATGTTGACATGGCGGCGTCCGTGCACATAGCCATGCGCCCCAGCGCCAAGACCGTAATAGCTCTGGTTGCGCCAATACATCGCATTATGCCTGCTCTCGTAGCCGGGCCGAGCGAAGTTGCTGATCTCGTACTGGCCGTATCCTTCGCTCTTCAACCGCTCCATCAGGCCCAAGAACATCTCGAGCTCCGCCTCTTCTTCGGGCAGCTTCAGCTCGCCGCGCTGGTACAGCGTATGGAACAGCGTATTCTCCTCGACCTTCAGGCTGTAGATGGAATAGTGGGGCAAGTCCAGCTGGAGCGCCTTCGTCAGCGTGTCCTGCATGATCTCCGGCGTCTGCCCGGGCAGCCCGAACATGAGGTCGATGGACAGATTCGTGAAGCCCGCCTTCCTCGCATTCTCCAGGCTCCGGTAGACGTCATCCGTATTGTGGATGCGTCCGATGCCTTCCAGCAGCCCATTATCAAAAGACTGTACGCCGAACGAGATCCGGTTGACCCCGCCCGCCCGCATGGCCTGCAGCTTCTCGAGATCTGTCGTGCCCGGGTTCGCTTCCATGCTGAATTCGATATTCCCGGACCACTGCGGGAAGTACCGGCGCACGCTGCCGAGGAACACTTCCATCTGCTCCGGCGTCAATACGGTCGGGGTGCCTCCGCCCACGAAGATCGTCTCTATCTCGCCCGGGGGCACCAGACGGACCGTCTCGGCCATCTCCCGCTCGAGCGCTTCCAGATAGTCCATCACCGGCTGCCCTTTGAGCACATAGGAGTTAAAGTCGCAGTAATGGCATTTGTTCGTACAAAATGGAATGTGAATGTATACCGCCGCCGGCGTTTGTTCACGGTGCATCATATGCATCGGCGTTTCCTCCTGCGCCCGTCCGGGGCGCTCTTCTTAGTCAATTATCCAAAATCAAAAGCAGGTGCCCGTCTCCCGGCATGCGGGGAGTCTGAAAGCACCTGCCAGCTTGTATCTTAGTTATCGTCGAGCTTCAGGACCGCCATGAACGCTTCCTGCGGCACCTCTACGCTGCCGACCTGCTTCATGCGCTTCTTGCCCTCTTTTTGCTTCTCGAGGAGCTTCCGCTTCCGGGAAATATCGCCCCCGTAACACTTGGCAAGCACGTTCTTGCGCATCGCCTTCACCGTCTCGCGAGCGATGATCTTCTGGCCGATAGCGGCTTGGATCGGCACCTCGAACATCTGGCGCGGGATAAGCTCCCGCAGCTTCTCGCAGATGATGCGGCCGCGGTTGTAGGCGCGGTCGCGGTGCACGATGAACGACAGGGCGTCGACCTGCTCGCCGTTGAGCATGATATCCATCTTGACGAGGTTCGACTGCTTGTAGCCCGACACCTCGTAATCGAACGAGGCGTAGCCGCGCGTACTGGACTTCAGCTGGTCGAAGAAGTCGTAGACGATCTCGGACAGCGGAATGTCGTACTTCAGCGTCACCCGCGTCGCATCGAGATATTCCATCGTGTTGTATTCGCCGCGCTTGTGCTGGCACAGTTCCATAATCGTGCCCACATAATCCTTCGGTACGATGATGGACGCTTTGACATAAGGCTCTTCGACGAAATCGATCTTGCCCGGTTCCGGGAACAGGGACGGATTCTCGATGTTGAGCACATTGCCGTTCGTCTCATGCACTTTGAACACAACGCTCGGGGCGGTGGTGATCAGCGGAATGTCGAATTCGCGTTCGATACGCTCCTGGATGACGTCCATATGCAGCAGACCGAGGAAACCGCAGCGGAAGCCGAAGCCCAGCGCCGTGGACGTCTCGGGCTCGAAGCTCAGCGAGGCATCGTTGAGCTGCAGCTTCTCGAGCGCTTCGCGCAGGTCGTTATAATCGTTGGTCTCGATCGGATACAGTCCGCAGAAGACCATCGGATTGATCTTCCGGTAGCCCGGCAGCGGCTCCGGCGTCGGGTTCTTCGCATCGGTGACCGTATCCCCCACCCGCGTATCGCCGACATGCTTGATCCCGGCTACGATGAAGCCTACGTCGCCCACTTCCAGGGACTCGACGGTGCTCATCCGCGGCTTGAACGCGCCTACTTCGATGACGTCGAAGACCGCATCGGTGGCCATGAACTTGATCTTGGAGCCGGAGCGGATCGACCCGTCCACTACCCGGACATAGACGATAACGCCCTTGTACGGATCATAGTGCGAGTCGAAGATGAGCGCCTTGAGCGGGTTGGCCGATTGCCCGGTCGGGGCAGGCACCTTCTGCACGACCTGCTCTAGAATTTCCTTGATGCCGATGCCGGCCTTGGCGGAAGCCAGTACGGCTTCGCTCGCGTCGAGACCGATGACATCCTCGACCTCGGTCTTCACCCGCTCGGGATCCGCGCTCGGCAGGTCGATCTTGTTGATGACCGGCAGAATCTCGAGGTTGTTGTCGAGCGCAAGGTACACGTTCGCCAGCGTCTGGGCTTCGATGCCCTGCGCCGCATCGACGACGAGCAGCGCGCCTTCACAGGCGGCAAGGCTTCGGGAGACTTCATAGGTAAAGTCGACGTGTCCCGGGGTGTCGATCAGGTTCAATATATAGTCTTCGCCGTCATCGGCGCGGTAGTTCAGCCGTACAGCCTGCAGCTTGATCGTAATGCCGCGTTCGCGCTCGAGATCCATCTGGTCGAGCACCTGTTCCTGCATCTCGCGCGAGGTAAGAGCTCCGGTAAATTCGAGAATACGGTCCGCCAGCGTCGATTTTCCGTGGTCGATATGGGCGATAATGCTAAAGTTTCTGATCTTCTTCTGTCTGGCTTGAATATCCATCGGCAGCTAAACCTCACTAACCTGCAATTTTGAACAATACTTCTTATTATAGCAGTTGTAACGTCCCGCATCAATGCACCCCTGCCGAATGCCTCCTGCCCTCCCCAAAAAGAAAATCAGATCCGCCGCGCGGACCTGATGACCTGATGAACCGGATAAGCCCCTGTCTTCCGCCTATTCCAGCACGGCCTCCACCATGGATACGAACCACCGGATCCCGTGCCGCGTCGCAATCTGAAGAAGCTCGCCCGTCTTGTTGCCGAGCCGGTTGATGCCCGTATCCGCCGCCCCTTCTTCGGCCGGACGCGGCAGCGGCCGGTCCGCCCCCTTGGCCTTGGCCACCGCGGCCGCCGCCGGGACAGGCGGCAGCGGGGACGTCTTGCCCGCCGGCGCCGCCGTGTAGGTCCGCGGCGTGGGAACCGCCGCCTGCGTACGGACAAGCGGCCCGTTAATCCGCTCGGTTCCCTGCGTGGCCAGGGAGACGCCGAAGAAAATGCAGAATCCCATGGCCAGCGCCACCCCGCCGATCGTCACCATCGCATTGCCCTTCACTCCGTCGTCCCCCTGTCCCTGGATTTTGAAGTCACTTCCATATTCATGCTATTCTAGCCCTGCTTCTTACCATCCTGTCCGTTCTGGGGCTTCGCGTCGACCTTCTGCGCATTAAGAATGACCTCCGAGATGGCTCCTGCCAGCGCATCTACGGTCCGGTAGCACTCCTCGAGCGAATTGTCCACCCCGCCGACTTCGATCAGGACGCTGTTCGCAGAGAAGTTCTGGTTATAGACGCCGTTGCCTTCCCCGCTCTTGGCATGAATCCCCTTGGAGAGGCCGGGGTACTTCTCTTCAAGCACTTTGTCAATCCGCTCCGCGAAAGCGTAATTCTCCTTCCACTTCGGGTTCTTCCCGCCGATAATGAAATAAATCTGGGCATAGTCCTTGCCGCCGATCCGTGCCGTAGTCTTGTCGCGGCGCTGGGAGTCGCGGTGGATATCAAAGTAGAACTGGAGGTCCGGGTGTCCCGCCATCGCCTCCTGAAGCGTCTTGAAAGAGTATTTATAAGAATAGTAGTAATTGAAGGTCTTCTCGATCGCCGGATAATTCTTATCCGAGTGGACCGCCCCAATTCCTTCCTTCTCCAGCTTCTGCGCGAGCCGCAGCCCCACCAGCGTCACATTCTTCTTAGGATCGTACGCCTTATCCGGATCCTTGGTGCCCGGCAGTTCCGGCAGATAGGACTCTTGATTGTGGGACTGGTAAATGAACGCCACATTCCGGCCGGCCGAGCGCGGCGGCTTGGCTTCTGCCGGCAGCGCCGGGCCAAGGACCTGCCCTTCTTCGCCGCCGGGGTTGGCCGTAATCGAACCCGCTTCCCCCTGGCCGTTGAATACGTCCGGGGAAGTCGGCCCGTAATCCTCCGGCGAGTCGACGACGAGCCCTCCCGGGGGGGTGCTGAGCACGACCGGCCTATCCATCCCGGGCATCTCCCTGGCGATCATCGTCTTCGGATCCTTCGGATTGAAGTCCGTGATCAGCGAGAACAGAAAGCCTGAGATGTTCGATTGGGAGAAGGTGAACGACTGCCTGTCCGCCTGCAGGTGAGGCACTTCCATCCCCATCATATCCATGAAAAACCGGCTCGATAC
Organism: Paenibacillus caseinilyticus; assembly: GCF_027533645.1. Taxonomy (GTDB): domain Bacteria; phylum Bacillota; class Bacilli; order Paenibacillales; family NBRC-103111; genus Paenibacillus_G; species Paenibacillus_G caseinilyticus. Next base: position 350,554 of record NZ_JAQAGY010000002.1, on the reverse strand, counting down.
GGACGCCGCCAGCCCTCTCATCGAAGAGGACGGCGCCGTCCCCGTCAGCTTCGACTGCATGTACCCCAGAAGCCCCAGTCCCATGAAGAACAAGACGCTCCCCGTCATTAGAATGGTAAGCGTGCGCGTATACACGCCGATGGCTTGTCCCGTTTTTTTATACCTGCTCCAGTTTGCCGTGACGGCTGACCATTTCATCCTAGCCATTCCTCCTTCTGCCTTCTCTACTTATCTAACTCTATGAGCAAAAGATAGGAGGTAGAACCAAAAAAGAGGGATGGATTTCGAGAGACTCCGCTCCGATATAGTAGATAACGAATTCCCGGCCGGCCTGCGCCTGCAGGCGGCCAGCAAAAAAAGGAGCTGCGCTTACCCATGGTCAAACATTGGTCTCTACGATATAAGTTATGGTGCAGCTTCGGCATCCTGATTCTATTCCTTATGGGAAGCGGGGCAGGCAACTATTATGCCTTCCTGAAGTTCCAGGCGCTCTCACAGACGCAGACCGAACGCGCGGAGGACCAGCATACCGCCGCCGAGTTCAAGAATCTGATCGGAGTGCTCTACAGCTATCAGGCCGATCTGATTATCAATGAAGATCCGCAGACGATAGAGGGGTATAAAGAGCAGAAGGCGTCATTCGAGAAGCACATCGCCCTGCTGGAGGAGAGCATGGATACCGGGGAAGAAAAGGCTTGGGTTCAGGAGCTGAAGGTTAATGCCGATGCCTATACCGCCAATTTCAACAGCCTGGTGGACCTGTTCAACAAACGGGCTTCGCTGCCGGACAACGAGCTCAAATCCGCTTACAAAGCTCTAGACGATAATACCGATGAGCACAAAGCGAAACTATACAAGCTGATCGACCTTATCTCCGCCTCGTACGGCGAAGAATACGACGAAGCTAGCGTTGCACTGAAGTTGACTCTGTCTTCCATTATGAGCCTAACGATCATCGGGGTGCCGCTGATGGTTCTGGCCGCTGCCCTCCTTTCCATCCTGCTGACCCGGGCCCTCGTACGCCCGATCCGCAGACTGGCGGAAGTCACCGAACGCATTGCGCAGGGCGACTTGACTGTCGTCGTGAAACCGGAGTCCCGGGACGAAGTCGGCGCGCTCGCGGCAAGCTTCGAAGCGATGGTGTACTCTCTGAAGCGGCTGATCCGTGAAGTCGGCGAGAATTCCTCGCAGGTGGCCGCGGCCAGCGAGCAGCTGACCGCCAGCGCCGAGCAGACCTCGAGCGCCACGGAGCATATTGCGGAGATTATGCAGGAGCTCGCCGGCCAGACCGAACGTCAGGCCGCATCGGCCGGAGCATCCAAGCTGGGTGTCGACGAGATGAGCCAACAGGTGCGCCGGATGGCCGAAGACACAAGCGGCGTCGTAGCCGAGGCGAACTCGGCAGAAGCGCGCACGGCGGCGGGACTCGGAGCGATCCACTCGGCCGTACAAGGCATGGACGCCGTGAGCGATCAGATCTCCCGCACGAACGGCATTATCGACAGCCTCGCGGCGCGCTCCGAAGAAATCACGGAGATGAACCGCGTGATCCGGGCGGTCGCCACCCAGACCAACATGCTCGCGCTGAATGCGGGCATCGAAGCGGCCCGGGCCGGCGAACACGGACAAGGGTTCGCGGTCGTCGCTACCGAGATCCGCAAGCTTGCGGAGCAGTGCTCCGTCTCGTCGGACGGCGTTGACCGCCTGATCGCCGCAGTCAAGGACGAGACCGGCCGCGCCGTAGCCGCCATGAGCGAGGTTCGCGAGGTGCTGGGGGGCGGGATGAGCGCCGTACGGGCCGCCGGCGAGTCCTTCAGCGGGATCGAAGGGTCGATCCGCGAGGTGGGCTCGCGCATCCGCAGCGTGGACGGGGCGATACAGGATATCGCGAAGCACGCATCGGGCATGGTAACGGCCATCGACGAGATGAGGCTTGCCACCGAAACCTCGGCTTCCGCTGCGCACGGCGTATCCGCCGCCTCGGAGGAGCAGCTCGCCTCCATGCAGGAGATTGCTTCGTCGAGCGCGCATCTCTCTTCCATGGCCGACGAACTCGGCCGCATGCTGCGCCAATTCAAGACCGAATAGCAGGCGTAACCGTAGAAGTAACATGATAGAAGCCACGCAGAAGAAGCGGCAAACCCCTGCCATCCAGGGATTTGCCGCTTCTTCTGCGTGGCTTCTATTTGACTTGTATGTCTTTCCGCCCGGCCTGCTCACCTTGGTTAGTGCGTATAGGCCGACACGTTCTCCTTGTCCACAGCCTCGTGCAGCGCCGCATTCAGCCCGCTCGCGATGATGTTCGCGATGTCTTCAATAAACTGGTCGATCTCCTTGGGGGTAACCAGGAGATCATGACCGAGCGGGCTCAGCACTTCCTTCACCAGCTGCAGACGCTCGCCTTCCTGCATTCCGTCTAGCAGCCCCAGGATGTGGCCCGTATTCGAGGTTTGCTGCTGGAAGTGGTTGTGCATCATATCGAAGGCATTGTTGACGATGGTCGAAGCATAGACAACCGTAGGCACGCCGATGGCGATACAAGGCACACCCAGCGTGTCGAGCGTCAGCCCTTTGCGCTTGTTGCCGATCCCCGACCCCGGATGAATGCCTGTATCGGCGATCTGGATTGTGGTATTCACCCGTTCGAGGGAACGGGAGGCCAGCGCGTCGATCGCGATCACAAGATCCGGCTTCGAGCGGTCCACGATGCCTTGGGCGATCTCGCCGGTCTCAATCCCGGTCGTACCGAGCACCCCCGGCGCAACGGCGCTGACCGGACGGTAGCCCGGAGAGACCTGCCCCGGCATGAGCTCGAAGAAATGGCGCGTCACCATGACATTCTCGACGACCATCGGTCCGAGGGCATCCGGCGTCACATTCCAGTTGCCGAGACCGACGATCAGCACGCTGGCGTTCGGTCCGATGTTCAGCTTCTGGAGGAACCGCTCGAACTCTTTGGCGAATAAGGTGGCCACCCGGTCCTGCAGGTCCGTGTCTTTCTTGCGGAGCTCGGGCACATCGATCGTAATATAATGACCCGGCAGCTTCCCTATCATCTGTGAGGCTTCTGGTGTGGTGATATCGATGAGAGAGACCCGAATCCCTTCCTCTTCGTAATTCGTTTTATGTAGTCCGGGAATTAACGTTCCTCCTGCGGAAGCCAGATCGTGAGCCTCCAAGGCCAGATCGGTGCGGATCGAATACTGGCTCAAGTCGAGATCCATGACCCCATCTCCTTTCGTGGCTGGTACTTCGGTTTCTCGGTATATTGTGCCAAGAAGAAAGTAGGCTTATGCAAAAGTTTTGAAGGGCTCTCCCCCACTCTATTGCAATTTGTATGGGCTCATGTTAGAATATCAAGAGTTGTCAATAGACCGCATTTTTGTGTCTTTTGCAAGTTGTAGTAGGAGGTGAATCGTCAATGCCAAACATTAAATCCGCAATCAAACGCGTGAAAGTGAGCGAGAAGCGCCGTATGCGCAACGCATCTCATAAATCCGCTCTCCGCACGGCTGTGAAGTCTTTCGAGACCGCTGCAGCAAGCACTAACGTGGAAACGGCTAAAGCCGCTCTGATCGCTGCCAGCAAAAAGCTGGACAAAGCCGCGACTAAAGGCTTGATCCATAAAAACGCCGCAGCCCGCAAGAAGTCCCGCCTGGCGAAGAAGCTTAACGCTCTTTCCGCTCAAGCGTAATGCTTGCAACGCGACAAAAAGAATCCTTTCCTTCCGGAAAGGATTCTTTTTGTTTATACCGTTACCTTCATATCAAAGATGATGCTTCCTGCTCCCGGCCGGCTCCTTGTGCATACACAAGATAAAGCAGAAACGGCCGCAGAAAAAGAGCCGGCTCCCTCAGGAAGCCAGCTTGAGCAGGAACATCTCGAGCCCCAGCACCTTGTCGATCCGGCCGCTCTTCATCTGGTAATCCAGATCCGCCAGCTGCTGCAGGATGGCCCCGAGCCGCTTCAGCTCGAAGCGGTTCGCCTGGCCCGCAGCAATCTTCACCCCATACGGATGAAGCCCGATTTGGGTGGCGATCTGCTGCTGGGAGTACCCCTGTCCCATCAGATCCTTGACCTGGAACATAATGCGGAACTGCCGGGCCACCAGCATCACAATCTTGATCGGCTCCTCTTTGCGCCGCAGCAGTTCGTTCAGCATGGTGAAAGCGGGATCCATCTGCATCTGGACGATATGCTCGATGAGCTGGAAGATGTTCTGCTCGATCGTGCGGCTGACGAGCTGCTCCAGATCCTCTGCTGCAAGTGTCCCGCCGCTTCCGGCGAAGAGCGCACATTTCTCCACTTCTTTCGTGAGCGCCTGCAGGCTTGTTCCCGTATAGAGGATAAGCCGCTCCGCCACGCCGGGCGCGAACGCAAAGCCCCGCTTGCCTGCTTCCTGGGTGACCCACTGGGTCAGCTCGTCGGCCGAGAGCATCGTACAGGGAATGAGCACATCCGATTCCTTTAACGACTTCACGATTTTTTTGCGCTCGTCGAGCTTCTCCGCATCGACGGTGAAGACCAGCACGGAATAGTCGACCGGCGATTTCATATATTCCGTAAGCTTCTCCAGCCGGTGCTCCACCTTCGCGCTTTCCTTAGCACCTGTCAGGAACAGGGCGTTCGAAGCCACGACCAGCTTGCGGGGCACCATGAAGGGAAGCGTCTCCGCCTCTTCGATCACCGCTTCCACCGGCGTCTCGGCAAGGTCGTACCTCGACACGGCGAACGCCTTATGCTCAGGCTCGATAAGCTTGTCCGTCAGCCGGACGATGAGATCCTGAATCAAGTAAGACTCCGCCCCGTAACACACGTAGACCGGGGCGATCTCCCCTTTGCCGATCCGCTTCACTGCCGTTCTGTAATCCATACCGCTCCCCCGCTCTTTCCTATGTACTTCCCATGATATCAACAACAAAGGGATTACGTCAAAACCCCGAGGGTCCGACCTAATCCCTTTGCGCGAAACCCATCTATATAAACACCCCCGCTTCAGGCTCTAGAAACCCGGCGGGAATGGTCATACGACGTGGATCGACTTGTGGTGTGTAGTGCAGTATATGCGGTCCGGGGCGAAAGGTGCATCCGCCGCCGCGGGAATTCACCGGGTTATGGTGCTTTTTTCGCTTCCGCCTCGGTCCCTGCTTTCACATCGACGATAAAGCAGCGAATCTGTCCGCCGGTCTCCATCTCGACATGATAAGTCAGCTTACCGCCCGCCCACTTCTTCAGATCGATCCGGTCGGCATCCGCCCAATCCATGCTCGTGAAGACGACTTTGCCGTCTTTATCTTGGACCTGAACCTTGCCTTCGGCAACGACCGCCCGATAACTTCCGTCATCCGCCGCCAGCTCGTGAACCGGATCGGCGGAACGCAGAGACGAAGCCCCGACGAGCGAGGTTTTCTCCGATGGTTCACCAGGCGCCTTAGACGCGGCTTCCTCGCCAGGCCCAGGCGGCACAATCTCCTGCTCACCGGCGGCAGTTCCGTTCCCGTCGCCGTCCGCTCCGGTTACCCGGAACGCCTCCGCCCCTGTTCCTTCGCCCGGAGGCTGGGCTGTTCCCGGTGCCGCGGCGCCGGATTCAGGAGCCGTACCGTCCGGCTGTGTCTGGCCGCCGGCAGGAGACGCGCTCTTCGAAGCAGCGCCTGTACCGGGAACCACTGCCTTGGCGCTTGCACCGCCGGCCGGCTCATGGGCCGCCGGAGGCTCGGCCTGCCTTGGCTTCGGCGTATCCTTCGGCTGCCCTGCAGCCGGCGCAGACTTCCCTGCCTTCGGCGGCTCCGTCTGCGGCGGAGGCTGCACAGCGCCTCCCCCGTTCGCTCCTGCTGCCGGCTGTTCCTGCTGCGCCTGGGGCGGAGCGGTAAGCTCTGCCGCAGGCGTTGGTTCGGCCTTGGCGCCCCCTCCAACGGAAGAGTCCTTGGCCTCGTCATGCATAGGGCCTGCCGCCGCACCTGCCGGCTGCGGTGCCGATGAGTTTTCCTTCGCTGAGTCCATGGCGCTGAACAGCTTGTCGGCGTCTCCCCCCGGTTGACCCTGTCCAAAGAGGAAGAACCCGAAGACCAGACCCGCCGCCACGACTCCGCCGAATACGGGGAAGGAGATCCACTCCCGTACATTCTTGCGCCAGCTTCCGGGAGCCGGCCGCGGTGCATGCCGCGGCTCAACAGCTGCCGGGCGTACAGGCTCGCTGCCTGCTGCCGGCCCTTTCTCCGACGCATCCATCCCTTGCGCCTCGAGCTGCTCCAGCTTCGGCAGGATGGCGTCGACCAGGGAGAACGGGGGCAGCACCTTCGGCAGGCTCTCGAGCTCCTGCGATACATTCACAAGACGCTCGAACAGTTCCGTGCAGTCCGGACAGGCTTCCAGATGCAGAAGCATCCGGCGGTATTCCGTCTCCTCGAGATCCCGGTCTAGGTACCTCTGCATCAGTTCGATCACCTCTTGACACATCATCCCCGTACACTACCTTTCTGCGTTGTCGCTATATCCCTTAATTCCGGGATCTTATACCCGTTCGTTATCTCGCGGGCTGCTCCCTGTGCTTCTATCTTAACCCTTGCCATCTTAACCCCTTACCGCGTCCCTGCTCGGTTTCTTGTACTCTCCGAGGATCGTCTGCAGCTGCTGCCTCGCCCGGAACAAGTATGATTTGACCGTATTGATCGGCAGGTCAAGCGATTCCGCGATTTCATTATATGAAAAGTCCTGCAAATACCGAAGCACAACGACAGACCGGTGATGCTCCGGCAGCTTGTCGATCGCCTCCCGGATATCCTGGGCGACATAAGCGGACAGCACCTCTTCCTCCACACTTTGGTTGTCAGTGAAAGTAAGATCGTGCTGCTCGATCGACACGGTCGGCTTCGCCCGGCGGAACTTGTCGATACACAGGTTCGTTACTATGCGCTGTACCCAGGTTTTGAACTGGGCTTTCTCTTCATATGACCCGATCTTGGTATAAATCCGGATTAGCGCTTCCTGTGCCGCATCCATGGCATCCTGCTCGTTGCCGAGAATGTAATAAGCGGTGCGGTACACATGGTTTTCAATTTCACGCAGTAGGGTAATTAGAGCGTCGCGATCGCCCGACTGGGCAGCCTTGATTAATTCAGGCGCTACCACTGGGATCCCCCTCTCTTGCAACCTTATAAACGTGCGGGTCCGCAAAAATGTTGCAGCTCTTTTGATAACTCTATCAGCATATCAAATTCGGTTATGTAGGTATAGAGATGGCGGCCTATCCGTTATAGCCAATTTTTGTCTCCTATTATACGTCCGGGTACCGGTTTTGTTTCGCCCTCCGATAAAAAAAGCGGACTGCCCGTCCGCCCCGTGAAGGAGCGTGCGGCCAGTCCGCTTGCTTGTTGTATAGCTCATAACCGGATCGTCCGGCCGCACGCGGAGGAGCAGCCTATGAAGGCCGCCCCTCCGGGCCGTCAGTCCTATGCTTTCTCCGCGCCCGGCTTCGGGCCGGCCACCGCCGCCTCTTCCTGCCGGCGGCTTCCGCCGAGTTCCGAGAATACGATACCCGCCAGGATCAACCCGATGCCGGCCCATTCCCGGATCCCCGTCTGCTCATGAAGCAGCAGAGCGGAGAACACGATGACGACGGGCAGCTCGACTGCGCCCAAGATCGCGGTCAGACCCGTATCGATCTTCGGCGCCCCCTTCGCATACATATACGAAGGCACAATCATGCCGAACAAGCCCAGCAGGAAGCCCCACAGAAGCAGGCCATTCCCCAGCGCGCCGTTCCACAGGAACTGCGGCGGGTAAATCACCGACACCGCGACCGACGCACCGGTCAGCATCCAGGCGCTTCTCCACAGCGCAGGCACCTCGACGGCGACCTTGCCGCTGAAGTAGATGAAGAGCGTGTAGCTCGCCGCGGCGGCTAAGCCCAGGCCGATTCCCGATGGGGATACGCGGTCCAGCAGCGTGCCGTCAAGCAGCCCGGAGGCAAGCACAGTGCCCGCCAGCACGATCACGATGCCGAGCACCCGGAAGCGGGTCGGCACCCGTCCCTGCAGCACCCAGTCGGCCACCATCCCCATCCAGGTAAACTGGAAGAGAAGCAGGACGGCGAAGGAAGCATCGAGCGACTGCAGCGCATAATAATAGAAGACGCCGGTCAGCCCCGTGAACATTCCGCTGCCGAGCAGTTTCCACCGCACCCGCGGCGGGATGGCCGGTATTCCCCGCCCGATGCCCGCCAGTACGAGGAGCCACGTAATGGCGCAGCCGAGCAGCACTTGGCTGCCGGTTACTTCGCCCGGCGTAAAGCCGTCCGCATACGCCAGCTTCACGAAGGTGGACAGCACCCCGTACGAAGCTGCGCCCAGCAGCACGAGCAGGCATGCTCTCAAACGTAGTTTGTTCATTGCCGTATCAACTCAAATCGTCTTGCATCCCTCTCCCACCCACAGCACCCCGGAGCTCGGGGCCTGCCAAGGTTAGAATATAACAGAAGCAATGGGCTTAGACAAGGACAAATGTCCGGAAAAGAAACCTGCTTCCCCCTTGGCCTGTAGAGCAAAAAACGGCCCCCCGGCTGCTCTACACCCACTCATCCACCGAACTTGAGATTATACGGCCTGCCGTCTTACCGCACCGCATTGTACCCGGCCTGGCTGGCTTGGCGCAAAAAAACTGCCGCGCCGCTAAGAGCGGCGGGCAGCGGATGCAGCCAGAAGTTCCGTTCTGCCGGAGATGGCAGGGACTGGGTCGGCTCTGCCTGAGACAGCTTGGAAAGGATCGGCCTCGACCCCTTTCTTCGACTTCGAGTGCGTATAATATAAGAACAAGCCCGTGAACAGAACGCCTCCGGTAAAGTTACCGAGCAGTACCGGCAGCTGGTTCCATAACCACCATCCGCCGAGCGTTACCTCCCCCCCATACATCATGCCGGCAGGAATAACGAACATGTTCACAACCGCATGCTCGAACCCTTGGGCAAAGAACGTGAGGATCGGCAGCCACATCGCGAGAATTTTGCCCGTGGTGGACTCGGCCGTCATCGCCATCACCGCGCCGAGCGTAACCATCCAGTTGCACAGCACCGCTTTGGCGAACACGGCGGCCATCCCGTCGAAGCCAAGCGCCGCGTAGCCGTTCGTCTTGGTCTCGGCCGTGTGGATGATCATCTGGATCACGCTCTGGTCCTGAATATGGCCGAAGTTCGTGACCGCCGCATAGAACAACCCCGCATAGACGGCAGACCCGAGCAGATGGCCGAGAATCACCCAGAAAAAATTCGAAAGCATGGAGCGTAAGGATGCTTTCTTCTCCAGCACGGCCAGGGGAATCAAGGCAAAACTGCCCGTCACAAGCTCCAAGCCCAGCAGGACAATGATCACAAATCCGACAGGAAACACCAAGGCACCCACCAACGGGAGCTTGGTCTGTGCCGCCGCCGTAAAGGCCAGCGTAGTGGCAAAGGCAAGGATGGCACCGCCGAGGAAGCCTCTGATCAGCGCATCTTTCACCCCAAGTGCCGCTTTGGCCGCGCCCGACTGAACCATGGCGGCCACAACCTTATCCGGTTTCACATAATCCATGGTGTGCCCTCCTCTAAGTATAGACGCCGCTCCCGCCCACCCGGGCGAAAGCGGCTCTACTGTGATCGCAGGCGCCGCCGGTTAGAAGCGGCCCTCTCGTCTTAAGAAGCCAGCGAGCTTCCATGCTCCACTACCAAGATGATGTTGCCTGTCGCTTCTTCGATCTCGACGCCGTACGTCCGTACGCAGCCTTCATCCGGCTCCTGAACCAACCCGTCGTTGAGATTAATCTTCCAATCGTGCAGCGGACAGAAGACGTGATGGTCGCAGACGATGCCTTCGGAGAGCTTGCCGTTCTTATGAGGGCAAAGATTCTCGATCGCGCGGAAATTGCCGCCCGTCAATTTGAAGATCGCGATCTCTACGCCGTCCACATGGACGATCCGCGATCTTCTTTCTGTTACCTCGGAGCTGTGTCCCACTACTATTCTATTCATCTATGTTATCCTCCCTTAGTCCGCTACCGTCTCGAGCGCCGGGGCCTGCAGCTCCTCGAACGTCGCACGAAGTTCGTCTTTCTCGATAATTTCCTTCCACGGGTCCGTGGTCAGGCTGAGCGTCTTGTCGATCCGCTCGTTGAGGGCCTTGCGCTCTTCCTCACTCGCCAGCGCTTCCTTGATCGACTCGAGACCGACACGGCTGACCCACTCGCTCGTCCGCTCGTTCCACTTGGCCGCTTCACGGTAGTACTGCAGGAACGCGCCTGCCCACTCCTGTACTTCCTCCTCTGTCTTGACCTTGCAGAGAAGCTCCGAAGCGCGTACCTTCACACCGCCGTTACCGCCCACATACAGCTCCCAGCCGCCGTCGATCGCAATCACGCCGAAGTCCTTGATCGTCGACTCCGCACAGTTGCGCGGGCAGCCCGATACGGCCAGCTTCACCTTGGCCGGCGTATTCAGCCGTTCGAAGCGCTTCTCGAGATCGATCCCCATCTGGATCGAATCCTGGGTGCCGAAGCGGCAGAACGTCGAGCCGACGCAGGTCTTCACGGTCCGCAGCGCTTTGCCGTAAGCATACCCCGACGGCATATCGAGCTCGGCCCACATCTTCGGCAGATCTTCCTTCTTCACCCCGAGCAGGTCCAGACGCTGTCCGCCCGTGAACTTCACCATCGGCACATCGAACTTCTCAGCGACTTCCGCAATACGCTTCAGCTCTCCGGGGGAAGTGACGCCGCCATAGATCCGGGGAACGACGGAGTACGTACCGTCCTTCTGGATGTTCGCGTGGTTGCGCTCGTTGACGAAGCGGGATTCGCGTTCTTCCTCATGCTCTTCCGGCCAAGCCATGCCGAGGTAGTAGTTGAGGGCCGGACGGCACTTCGAGCAGCCTTCCTCCGTCTTCCACTCGAGCACGTTCATGACTTCCTTGGAGGAGGTGAGCCGCATGCTCCGGATCGCTTCCACCACTTCGTCGCGGGAGTGCTCCGTACAGCCGCAGATACCTTCCTTCACTGTCTGCACACCGTCCGCGCCAAGCGCCAGCGTCAGAAGATCAGCTACCAGCGGCTTACAGCCTCCACAGGAACCGGACGCTTTCGTGCAAGCCTTGATCTCGTTGACGCTCGTGCAGCCATTCTCGCTGATCGCATTGAGAATCGTCCCCTTCGATACCCCGTTACAGCCGCACACGATCTCGCTGTCCGCCATCGAAGCAACGTAGTCCAGTCCCGAATTCGCGCCACCGCCGGAGCCTTCGCCAAGCAGGATTTCCTTCTCCTTGCCTGTCACGTCTTCGCCTTCGCGGATCATCTTGAAGAGGCGGGAACCGTCGCTCGTGTCGCCGAAGAGTACCGAACCGATCACTTTGCCGTCCTTGATCACTACCTTCTTGTAGACGCCGCTGAAGTCATCCTGCACCCGGACCGAAGCCGTGTCATCCGCGTCCGTGAACTGCCCTGCAGAGAATACATCCACACCGGATACTTTGAGCTTCGTCGAGACGACCGAGCCTTGATAGCCTGCAGAAGGTACGCCGGCCAGACGCTTCGCCAGTTCATTGCCCTGCTCATACAGCGGTGCCACCAGGCCGTAAGCAATGCCGCGGTGTTCGGCGCACTCGCCGACCGAGTACACGTTCGGGATGCTCGTCTCGAGGTAATCGTTCACCACGATGCCGCGGTTCACTTCCAGGCCGCTGTCCTTGGCGAGCTGGACGTTCGGCTTGATGCCCACCGCCATCACGACGAGGTCGGCATCGACTACGGATCCGTCCTTGAATTTGACGCCCGTCACGCGGCTGCGGCCAAGAATGGAGTCCGTGTTCTTCTCGAGCAGGAAGTTCATGCCCTGTTTCTCGAGTTCTTTGCGCAGCATCTGCGAAGCGGTTTGGTCGAGCTGGCGCTCCATCAGGTCTTTGAAAATGTGGACGACCGACACATCCATGTTCAGGTTCAGGAGGCCGCGGGCCGCTTCCAATCCAAGCAGGCCGCCGCCGATGACGATGGCTTTTTTGTAGTTCTTCGCCGTTTCGATCATTGTATTGCAGTCATTGATATCCCGGAAGGCGATCACGCCCTCTTTGTCCGCACCCGGAAGGGGCAGCATGAACGGAAGCGAACCCGTTGCCAGGATGAGCTCATCGTACTCCGCCGTGATCCCGGTCGCCGTCGATACCGACTTGCGCTGCGTATCGATCTTCGTCACAGTATGGCCGGTATGAAGGGTGATGTTGTTCTCTTGGTACCAGTTCCAGTCATTAATGACAATGTCATCGATCTTCGCATCGCCTGCGAGCACGGAGCTCAGCAGAATCCGGTTGTAGTTCGGATGCGGCTCACTGCCGAACACCGTCACTTCGTATTGATTCGGAGCCAGCTTCAAGAGCTGCTCCACTGCCCATACCCCAGCCATACCGTTCCCGACAAGCACCAATTTCTTCTTCATGTATTCCTTCACGCTCCTATGCGTTAGTTATAATGACACAAGTGGAATTAAAAGGTGATTTTCTTCTCATATGTTCCCTCTCCCCTAATATGTGTTAGGTTAGGTAACATTCAACTTGATTCTTAGAGTAGCGAATTTTTACGAATATTTCAAGTGCTTTTTTGGAATTACTTTCTTTTTCGCCTTTCTCAACGGAATGATAAACGAACATTAAGTCCATTTTTGCTAAATTTCGTTCGTTTAATAGCTATTTTCTACATTTCCTCCTCCGTATCGTTCAGATTACCCGCTGGCACCCCCTTTCTTTTATCAACTTTTCTTATGTCACATTACCTACCGTGTTATAAGGAATCCGATATCCGAAAAATGACCGGCAGCGTTCAAAATCTCATTCGTTTTTCGCGGTTTTTCACTCTTTTCACAAAAAAAACCTCTGACAGGAGCCCGCGACTCCCGCAAAGGTTGATATAAAGCTTACTTGCCCGCCGGATCCGGCCGGATGGCCCCAAGCCGGGTCCTCATATAAATCCGGCCTTCCCGGACGGCCATCTGGATCTCCCCTTGCCGGTCTGTCCGGTAGACGGCCGTGCCCTGCCCGGCCAGCCGGTCCAGTACCGCGGGGCTCGGATGCCCGTACATGTTGTTCACGCCGGCCGAAATGACGGCATGCTTCGGCTGCCACGCGGCAAGCCATGTGTCCGAAGTGGATGACTTGCTGCCATGATGGGCCACCTTCAGTACATCGAGGGGCGCACGGTATTCCGGTCTCCCAGGCAGAACCGGCTGCGGCTTACCTGAAGCGGAGGAGGGAAGGCCGCCGGCAGACGCAGCTCCCCCCTCGCCCCACTGCTCCAGCAGCGCCCGCTCCGTCTCTTGTCCGATGTCACCAGTGAACAGCCACCGGGTCCCCTGCATCTCCATCAGGAAGACGACTGAATTCGGATTCTGGTCCTCTTCCGTCTCGATCGGCCCCCTCTCCCTTCCGCTGTGAGGGTGCAAAAAATACAGGACGGTGTCCTCTCCAAGCTCCAGCCGGTCCCCGCCGCCCACGGCCGCCAGCTTCGTCCCCCGTTCCAATGCCGTGCGGAACAACTTCTCCACCCCGGCCTCCGGCTTCATCGTCCCGTTGAAGAGCAGCCGCTTCACCGGTATCCCCTCCAGCACGGCCTGCAGACCTCCGTAATGGTCCGCATCCTGGTGGGTGACGATCAACTCGTCAATCTGCCGAACCCCTCTTTTCTTGAGCAGAGGCACGAGCAGCTTGCGGCCGACCTCGTACGGATCTTGGCGGGTGCGCCAGTCCTCCCCCGGCCTTCCGAAGGCGACGGTCCCGCCCCCGTCCACCAGTACCGTGCGTCCTGCGGGCAGCAGCCGGATCAGGATGCTGTCGCCCTGCCCGACATCGAGGAATTCGACCCGGCCTTCTTGCCCCCCCTGCTCCGGAAGGTAGGCGAACAGCAGCAGTCCCGCCAAGGCGGCAGCCGCTCCTGGCCGGACCAGCCTTCTGTTCCACCGCTGCCATAGTCGCCGCCGCGCTTCCTCTGCGGTCGTGAACAGCAGGGGCTGAGGCTGCCTGGTTTCTTCCTCACGCCTGCGGTGCTCCAGAACCAGACGGATCAGCAGGAGCAGTACAGCGTAATAGCCGGCGATCCACAAGGGAGATGGGCTGCGCCAGATCGTCTGAAAGAAGCTGCCCTCCGCGCACCAGGCCACGACGGCGAACAGCAGTCCGTTGACCTTCGCCACCAGCCAGGAGATCCATCCCGCCGCCATCGGGCTCAAAAACCCGAGCAGCATCGCTACCGTACCCGCCGGCATGACGAATGTACTGAAGACCGGCACCATGACAAAATTCGCCGGCAGTGACAGCAGCGAGAACCCGTTGAAGTAATAGATCGTCAGCGGAAACGACATCAGCTGCGCCACCAGCGTAATCGACACCGCATCCCTCAGCCGCCCAAGCCTCGCGGGGAGTACCGCATTCATGGCCGGTACTCCGGCGATCAACCCGAGCGTGACGAGGAAGGACAGCTGGAACGAAACATCCGTGAGGTAGTACGGGTTCCACACCAGCATCCCCACCCCGGCGATCAGGGCGATATGCAGGCCATCCTTGAGCCGGTGCCGGTAAGCGGCATACAACGCGATCATTGCCATCAGACCGGCCCGCACAATCGAGGGGGACCCGCCTGTTACCGCGATGTACAGGGGCATGAGATACAGAGCCGTCAGGAGCGTGGCTTCACGGGTCAAGCCGCACCGCTTCAGCAGCCATACGAGACATCCGACGAAGATGGCTACGTTCAGGCCGGAAATTGCAATGATATGGGTGAGTCCAAGCTGCGAGAACCGGTCGAACTGCTCGGGATCGATCGCATCGGTCAGCCCGACGAGCATCCCTTGCATAAAGCCCGTCTGCTCCGCCGGAAACAACCGTTCCACCTGAGTCCCCAGCGCAGTCCTTACCGTATCGTTCCATCTGAGCGGCAGCCAGGCTCCCCAATCGCCCTTCTTCGGCGGAACCACCTCCACTTCGCCGAGCCCCTTGGTTGTCACCAGCCAATGCACGCCTTGATGATACAAGTAGTCCCGATAGTCGAAGCCCCCAAAATTCCGCGCTTCGGACGGCACAGCCAGCTTCCCCTGAAGTCCGATGAGATCGCCGCGTGCCCAGCCCATCGCCTCCTTCTGCTCTGCCTGTGCAGCGAGCCGGACCGACACCTGCAGCCGCTCGCCCCGGCCCCCATCCCGCACAGCTCCGGGCGCCGGTACCGTGACCTCCTCCGCCAGCACCTGGAAGCTGACCCGGTCGCCGTCGACCGTGACCGCCGTAACGATCCGCCCCTGCAGCGCCGCCCCGGGTTCCTCCGTCCCCTGGACCCTGATCCGGCTTACATTCTTGCGGTCATGCTCCCCATACCACCCCATTCCAGCTCCAGCAATCAGCAGCCCTGCTAGCCAGAGTGCCCCTGGAGGCTTCAGGGCCATGACGAGACAGAGCAGCAGCCCCGCCCCCAGAACAAGCAGAAGATTGTACCAGGGCTGAGGCCAGAGGTCCGCCGCTATACATCCCGACGCCCAGCCGGCTGCCGCCAGGACGACCGGTCTTCTTTGAAGCATGTGCTATCCCCCTTGCCAAGTTGCCATCATGACGAGCATAACCCGCACCGCCCCTTCGGGACGGTAATCAGTGAAGAAGAACGGAAGTCAACGAAAACAGGCGCAGGCAGGCAGCCTCATACCCCTACGCGGGCATAAGAAAAAACCTTCTCCTAACACACGGATCCCGTGTGCAGAGAAGGTTCTTCCTTCCTCGCCCATTACTTCCTATAGGCCTTCATCCGGGCAAAATGCTTAATTCCTGACTTCCGTCAGCGTTCCCGCCGGAGGCTCGTAAACCTCCAGCTTGCGGAAGCGAAGCCCCTTGCCTTCCATCAAGTCCTGCACCTTGCCTGCATCCTTCGGATAAGGCCGGTGGTAGACGATCTCGGTAATGCCGCTGTTCGCCAGCATATTCGCGCAGGTCCAGCACGGCTGGTCGGTCACGTATACTACCGATCCCTCCCGGTCGTCGCGGTCTGTGAAGAGCAGCAGATTCTGCTCCGCATGAATAGTCCGGATACAGCGCTGCTTCTTGACCACCTGCTCCCCGCCGTCCGCATTCACGAGCTCGAACTCCTCGACGAGCATGCAGCCCGCCTCCGAACAGTCCGGCACGCCCATCGGGGCGCCGTTGTATGCCGTGCCGAGCAGCTTCTTGCCCTGTACGAGCACCGCGCCGACATGTCTTCGGCCGCACTGCGAACGGGTCGATGCCATATAGGCGATATCCATGAAATACGTATCCCAATCTTTGCGTCCTGTCACCCGGATGCCACCTGCCTCGCCGTAAAAGCTTTTCCTGGTATTTTCGCATATAATCCGACAAAACGAAAGAGTTTTCGCACTGTGGAGCCCGGCTTGCGGCGGACTCTCGCGGGAGGAGCGACGGTAAGCTATAGCGTCAAAAGCGGCTTCAGCTTCTGCAGCGACTTCTCGCCGATGCCCTTCACCTCGAGCAGCTCGTCCAGGGAACGGAATGCCCCTCCCCGTTTCTTCCGCAGCTCAATGATCGCAGCGGCCCGGGAGGGCCCGATCCCAGGCAGCGCATCCAGCTGCTCCGCGGTAGCCTGGTTCAAATGAAGCTGGGCAGCCGAAGCGCCGCCCGGAGACACCGCTGCCGGTGCCTGATCGGCGGCAGGCGGCGCCGTTCCGGTGCCGGTCACGGCAGTCTTGCCGGACACCGCTGCTGCGGATGAGTCCGGACTGCCCCCCGCTATATCAACAGAGACGCCTGGCTGCCCCGGCTTCGGCGGAGGAAATACGGGTACTCCGGCCTGCTGCTCCGCACTGCCTCCCTCTGTACCGGAGGAGGCCGCTGCTTTAGCGGATTGACCACCCGCCGGCACAGAGGCCGCTCCTTTGGATGGTTTTCCATCCGCAGCCGCGGAAGCTGTCTCTTGGGCCGACTTTCCGTCCGCAGGCGGGGCTGCCGCCTCTTGGGCCGACTTTTCGTCTGTAGGCGGGGCTGCCGCCTCATCCAGCAGCCTGCGCATCTCGTCGTCAGCCGCTACGAAGCCGTCTGCTTTCTCTCCCGTGCTCCAGGTCTTCGCGACCCCCAACATCAGAAGAAGACCGCAGCCCGCAAGTAGCACGGCCAGCACCGCTGTTTTTACATGCATATGGCGTAACACGGGTAACCTCCCACCAAAATGGTATTTTTCAGTCATAAACTCCTGCCGCCCCCGATATACATACATGAAGAAGACTGTAATCTACTCAGGGGGGATGATCATGCGGGTAGGATTCATTGGAACGGGCAGCATGGGCAGCGTACTGATCGAAGCCTTCATCCGGTCCGGCGCACTGAACCCGGAACAAATCACGGCAACCAACCGAACCCTTGCCAAAGCAGAGCTGCTAGCCGAGAAGTATCCTGGCCTGGAAGTGGCAAGATCCAATAAGGAAGCGGCGCTTGGAGTCGACCTCTTGTTCTTGTGCGTCAAGCCTTCGGAATTCAAATCCGTGATCGACGAGATTCAGGATCACGCGCTGCCCGGCCAAATCGTCATCTCGATCACCAGTCCGGTGCTGATCCGGCACCTGGAAGAACTGCTTCCGAGTAAAATCGCCAAAGTCATCCCGAGCATCACGAACTATGTCCTCAGCGGGGCTACCCTCTGCATCTATGGAGACCGGCTTACCCCCGAGGATAAGGATCTCCTCGAAAACCTGTTCTCGCACGTCTCCGCCCCGATCCGCGTCTCGGAACAGTACACCCGCATCTCCTCCGACCTGTCCTCCTGCGGCCCCGCCTTCCTCGCCTACTTCGTGCAGAAGTTCGTGGAAGCGGCAGTCGATACGACCGGCATCTCGGAAGAAGAAGCAACCCAGCTCGCCAGCGAAATGACGCTCGGTACCGGCAAGCTGCTCACCACCGGCGGCTTCTCCCCGGCCCAGCTGCAGAAGCGCGTCGCCGTACCCGGCGGCATCACCGCCGAAGGACTCCGCCTAATGGAAAAAGAGCTGTGCGGGGTCTTTTACGACCTCATCCGCACAACTCATTCCAAATACGAAGAAGATTTGGAAAAGGTGGAAGCCCGCTTTTTCGGGACCCGGGTCGATTGACGCGATGCTTTCACGTTTTCCGATATGAGCCGCTGCCCGGAGGACAGGGGTTGTGAGAAACAAAGCCCTCTTGATCTCATGCAGAGGGAGACCGGTGAGATATTCCCCTCCAGCCGCAGTTGATATCCGTGATAAACTCATTTGAATGTTCAAAGGAAATCATCACGAATTTCAAAGGCGGGCGCCGTCAAGCGGCTCTTGCGGGGAATACCTCACCTACCACTCCACACCGATCAAAGCTTCTTTTCCCACAACCGCTGTGTCCGTCCGGACAGCGGTTATTTGTTTTTCGTAGAACTACTCCCTCGCTGGGCTGCGCAGCGCCCGGCCGAGGGGGCCGCCGAACAACAGCTTCAAGACGCAGTCTTGAGGCGGCAATACGCTCGCACATCCTCACCGCGCGCCCAGCCCCCGGGTCTGCTCCAACAGGGCACCACGTACCGGAAGAACGCCGCATGAGAGCGCGTCTTCCAGACCCAGATGCCCCATGGGGTATCTGGGTCTGGAAGACGAAAGCGTTCCTGCACCCTACGCCGCTTCAACGCCGGCCCCGCTGCGCCCTCGGCCCTTTTGGGGGTCCAGGGGGCGACAGCCCCGGTCCTCCCCCTTACGGGTAAGGGGGAAAGAGGGGGATGATACCTCCCGCCGAAAGAGGGGGATCCGCATCAGCCGACTACAATATTGACCAGCTTGCCCTTCACCGCAATGATCTTGCGGACGGTTTTGCCGGCGGTTGCTTCTTTGACCTTGTCGAGACCCAGCGCGAACTCCTGCAGGGCCGCTTCGTCGGCGTCGGCTGCGATGGTGGCGCGCTCGGCGATTTTGCCGTTGACCTGGATGACGATCTCCACTTCGTTGTCGACCGTCCAGGCTTCTTCATAGGCCGGCCAAGCGGAGTAAGTGATCGTACCGCTGTGACCCAGCTTCTCCCACAGCTCCTCGGCCAGATGCGGCGCGATCGGCGAGAGGAGCTGCACGAACTGCTCCATAGCCGCTTTCGGCAGCGTATCGGTCTTGTAAGCTTCGTTGACGAAGATCATCAGCTGGGAGATCGCCGTGTTGAAACGCAGCGCGTCGAGGTCCTCGGTCACCTTCTTGATCGTACGGTGCCACGTCCGCTTGAACGCCTCGCTGCCGGCATCGGCGCTCTCCGAGATCTTCGCGCTCAGGCTGCCGTCCTCGCTGATGAACAGGCGCCAGACGCGGCTCAGGAAGCGGTACGCCCCGTCAACCCCGTTCGTGTTCCATGGCTTCGTCGCCTCGAGCGGCCCCATGAACATTTCGTACAGGCGCAGGGTGTCCGCACCGTACTCGCTCACGATGACGTCCGGGCTGATGACGTTGCCGCGCGACTTGCTCATCTTCTCCATGTTCTCGCCGAGAATCATGCCCTGGTTCACGAGCTTGTAGAACGGCTCTTTCGTCTCCACGACGCCGAGATCATAGAGGACTTTATGCCAGAAGCGGGCATAGAGCAGGTGAAGCACCGCGTGCTCCGCGCCGCCGATGTAGAGATCGACCGGCAGCCACTTGCGCTGCAGCTCCTTGGAACAGAACTCGTCGTTGTTCTTCGGATCGATGAAGCGCAGGTAGTACCAGCAGGAGCCGGCCCACTGCGGCATCGTGTTCGTCTCGCGGCGCGCAGGCTTACCGGTCTCCGGATCGACCGTGTTCACCCAATCCGTGACGACCGCCAGCGGCGATTCGCCTGTGCCGGACGGCTTAATCTCGTCAACCTCCGGCAGCAGCAGCGGCAGCTGGTCCTCCGGTACGGTCTTCATCGTACCGTCTTCGAGATGGATAATCGGAATCGGCTCGCCCCAGTAGCGCTGGCGGGAGAACAGCCAATCGCGCAGACGGTAGGTGACTTTGCCCTGGCCTTTGCCATTTTGCTCCAGCCATTCGATCATCTTCGCCATGCCCTGCTCGTTGTTCAGACCGTCAAGGAAGCCGGAGTTCACATGCGGGCCGTCGCCGGCATAAGCTTCCTTCTCCACATCGCCGCCCTGGACGACTTCGATAATCGCGAGATCATACTGCTTCGCGAATTCCCAGTCGCGCTGATCGTGACCCGGTACGGCCATAATGGCGCCGGTCCCGTAGCCCCCGAGTACGTAATCGGCGATCCAGATCGGCAGTCTTGCACCGCTGACCGGATTGAGGGCATAGGCCCCCGTGAAGACACCCGACTTCTCCTTGGCAAGGTCCGTCCGCTCCAGGTCGCTCTTGCGTGCCGCACGCTCCTGGTATTCCTTGACCGCAGCAGCCTGCCCGCTTGTCGTAATGCGCTCCACCAGCTCATGCTCCGGAGCCAGTACACAGTATGTCGCTCCGAACAAAGTGTCGGGACGCGTCGTGAATACCTTCAGTCTTTCGCCGTCATGCCCGTCGACCGCGAAAGTAACCTCCGCCCCCTTGGACTTGCCGATCCAGTGACGCTGCATGTCCTTGATGCTCTCCGCCCAGTCGAGCTCTTCGAGATCCTCGAGCAGACGCTCCGCATATTCGGTGATCCGCAGCACCCACTGCCGCATCGGCTTGCGGATGACCGGATGATTGCCGCGTTCGCTGAGGCCGTCGATGACCTCTTCGTTCGCAAGGACCGTACCGAGCGCCGGACACCAGTTCACCGGGACTTCGTCCACGTAAGCGAGACCTTTGTTATAGAGCTGGATGAAGATCCACTGCGTCCACTTGTAGTACTCCGGATCCGTCGTCGAGATCTCGCGGTCCCAATCGTAGGAGAAGCCAAGCGACTTGATCTGGCGGCGGAAGTTGTTGATGTTCTTGACCGTAATCTCCCGCGGATGCTCTCCGGTATCGAGCGCGTGCTGCTCGGCCGGCAGGCCGAAAGCGTCCCAGCCCATCGGATGAAGCACGTTGTAACCGCGCATTCTTTTGTAACGCGAGACGATATCCGTTGCCGTATATCCTTCCGGATGGCCTACGTGCAGCCCCGCTCCCGACGGATACGGGAACATATCGAGCGCATAGAACTTCGGCTTGCTCTCATCCTCAAGCAATTTGAAGGTTTTGTTCTCATCCCAATACTGCTGCCATTTCGGCTCGATGACAAGCGGGTTATAGCCCTGGTTTTCTCTGGTTTCCTGTGACATTCGAATCTGCTCCTCCTTCAGCTCCTGCAGCGGCATCCACCGGCACGGCTCTTCGCATCAATAGGTTTCCGCTGCGCTGTCCTCATGGCATCGTGGCCTTGACACCCCTCCACGCTTGTTCCAACCCTGGGACAACTTTTCTTTGCAACAAAAAAAGCCGTCTCATCGCTAGCGCAACGCTAGGGACGAGAGGCTTGAATTCCCGTGGTACCACCCTAGTTGATTCCGGCATGCTTTGCCAAAATCCACTCAAACCCCTTAACGCGGGGCGAAACGATCCGGCTGGAGAGTCCCTTGCAGCCTGACGGCCCGGGTACTTCCTCACCTTCTGGCTCCAAGACGAGTTCACTGCTACCGCCGCCGGTTCGCACCTTCCACCGGCTCTCTGATCGTACGGTCCTCAGCTACTGCTTCTCTTCACAGCCTTGTGAAATTGTAAAGATATTTTGTAGATCCATCCAATTAGCATTCATTATAAAAGTAATTCTTCCCTCATGTCAAGCGGCAGAGCCCTCCCGCAGGGTTATCTTCCCTCTGTCATGCCCATACTGGGTACCAAAAGGACTATGGAGGGGAACCTGCCATGCGAGGCTTACTGAACGGCGCCGCCTTATCGCTGCCGCTGTGGGGGATTATCCTATGTATCGTGCATCTGATTCTCGGGTTGACCCGGTGAACCGGTTGGATCTACTTCACTTTACTTCACTTTACTTTACTTCACCGCTGCAAAAAACGCGCGCCGCGTCTCTTCTGTCGCCTGTTTGAACATAAAATCCCCGTAACAGACCACCTCGCGGAAACCGGCAGCGCGAAGCTTCGATTCCAGCCAGGCGAGCGGATACGCCCGCTGCGTATGGGTCTCCTCGACACGGGTGAATCGCCCGGACGGCGTATCGTCGCCCCTGGAGTTCTCCTCATCCTGCACGAAGATCGTCAGCGCATGCTCGATCTCACTGCGGCTCTCGTCGTACTCGGACGTCCAGATATAGGCGATATCCTCGTCGTTCAGGAAGAACGGCTGGCTGGCCGCATAATCGATAAGCTGCTCCGCCGTGTGCACGTCGAACACAAAGACGCCGCCCGGCTTCAGCCCGGCATAAGCCTGCCTGATCGCCTGTTCCACATCGTCTTCCTCCAGCAAATAGTTGAAGCAGTCGCAGAACGAGATCACCGCATCCGCCGGGCGGCCGAGCTCCCAGTCCCTCAGATCCTGCTGCAGGAAGGTCACGCTGCCTCCCGGCGGCAGCGACCGGCTTGTCTTGGCGTCATCCGCTTTCCCCTGCGCTACGGCCAGCATATCCTCCGAGAGGTCGATGCCGATCACCTCGTACCCCATCTGGGCCAATGGAACCGCAATGCTGCCGGTCCCGCAGCCGAGATCCACCACCGTGCGGGGCTGGCCGAATTTATCCCAGCAGCCCCGGGCGAATCTCACCCACTCCTCGTACGGCATGTCCTCCATCAGCCGGTCATACACATAGGAGAATCGTTCGTATGCCATCTTCCCGTGCCCCCGATCCCGCGTTACGGTATAAATTCTTATCTATAATAAAAGAAAACCGGTTCCGAAGCAGCGCTCACTCGGAAACCGGCTCTTGCCCTTCTTGCTTCAGGTAGGTCCAGCTGCCCTCCTGGTAGACCAGGCCTTCCTTCATCAGCTTGCCCAGGGCCCGCTTGAAGGCCGACTTGCTCATGCCGAAGCGCTGGGAAATGAGGTCTGCCGGCGTCTCGTCCGAGAACGGCATCGCTTTGTTATTGCGTCCCTGCAGGAATTCCAGCAGCTTGTCCGCATCTTCGCCGCGTCCCACTTCCTTGCGCTCGCGCATGGAGCAGTTGACGTTGCCGTCTTCGCGTACGAACGTAATGCGCACGCTGACCTGCTCGCCCAGACGCAGCAGCCTCGAACGCTCGGAGGAGTGGATAAAGCCGATCACCCCGAAGCCTACGACGCCTCCGTCGCATACGACGAACGTCCCCATCTGGAGCGGCTTGTAGACCCTCGCTTCCACGGTCGTATTGCGCCAGGAGGCCGGGGCATCGAAGCACAGCTCCTTGAGTCGTTCCTCCCCCGCCACTTTGGCTACCAGGCGACCCTGCCGGTCATGGGTCATCACGACAAATACCTTATCGCCGATCTGCGGACGCAGCTCTTCCATCTCCGGAAGCTCGCGGAACGGGAGCAGCAGCTGGCGGCCGAGTCCCATCTCGAGGAAACAGCCGAAGCGCGGATGGAAATCCGCGACCTCGAGGAGCGCCACCTCGTTCAGCTTGATGAGCGGCTCGCGCATCGTGGCGGCCAGCCGGTCCTGCGTATCGTAGAACAGGAAGGCGTCCACTTGGATGCCCGGCTTCACTTCACCGACCACTTCGCTGTAATGCAGCAGAATATCCTGCGTACCGTCCGTCAGGAAAAAGCCGTGAGGCGAGACCTCACGGGCTACTTCAAGCCGCCGGTTCGTGCCCGCTTCCAGCTTCATACGCGCTCAACCACTTTGGCGTCGGACCACAGACGTTCGATATTGTAATACTCACGGTCGTCGCGGTGGAATACATGGACCACGACATCCCCAAGATCTACAAGCACCCAGCGAGCGGTGTCCATTCCTTCCAAGCCGCGGACGCGCGCGCCCTGCTCTTCGGCCCGTTTGCGGATTTCGGTAGCGATCGCCTGCACCTGCGTCTCCGAGTTCCCGTGGCAGATCAGGAAATAATCGGCGATCAAAGAAATGCCCTTCAGGTTCAAGGCAACGAGATTCATGGCTTTCTTGTCTTCGGCCGCATCGACCACCAAGGCGAGCAGTTCATCGGGTTGTATCATTAAGTATCCTCCTAATTGCAATTGGTAAGCCGATTATCAGCTCAATTGTCAAGCAAATTGCAATGGCACTGCCGCAGTCTACGGCGGCCATTGTCAAGCATATTGCAACCGACGGGCCTGTAAAGCGGCCCTAGGTTGTCAAGCATATCGCCATGGCCCAGCCGTCTACGGCGGCCATGGCCTTACCTCTATTCTTCTGCTTCCGCAGCTTCCAATTCCATAATAAGACCATTTCGGGCCGCCAAGGTCAGCGGATACACCCGTTTGCGCTTCTCGAGCAGAAACGAGATCGTACCGTCGAATCCGGCAAGCAGCGCCTTCTCTAAACTATGTTCGGCGTTTTCCCGAATATTATGCAC
Source organism: Paenibacillus caseinilyticus (assembly GCF_027533645.1). Classification (GTDB taxonomy): domain Bacteria; phylum Bacillota; class Bacilli; order Paenibacillales; family NBRC-103111; genus Paenibacillus_G; species Paenibacillus_G caseinilyticus. Next base: position 326,143 of record NZ_JAQAGY010000002.1, on the reverse strand, counting down.
GCCCGGAAAATCCCGGCCGGGCTCCATATAATCGGCCAGGCAGACGACTTTGTCCAGCAGCGTCATGCTCTCGCGGCCGGACGTATGATAGCGGATGGCATCCAGCACTTCTTCGTCTTCCACGCCGTACTGCGACTGCGCCACCCAGGCTCCCGCATGGGCATGCCACAGTTCTTTGTCGTACCCCAGCAGATCCTGCGGCAGTCCGTTCTCCCGGATGACCCGGGCCTGCTCGTCCACACGCCAATATTTGCATACGTCGTGCAGAATGGCGGCGAGATCCGCCTTGGCGGGATCCGCGCCGAAGCGCTCCGCCAGCAGTACGGCCGTCTCCATCACGCCCAGCGTATGGATCCAGCGCTTCTCCGGCATCTGGGAGCGGACCGATTCCATCAGCTCTTCACGTTTCATACAGCGAGTTCACCTCGATATACTCATTTACCCGGTCCGGTACGCGGTAACGCGCGGACAAGCCTTCGGCCCGGCGCTGCCGGATCTCCGTCGAGGAGAGCTCGATCTGCGGCATAGGCACAAGCCGCACGGCTTCACGGATCGGTCCCGGCAGCGTATCGTACCCGGTCGAGTAGCCGGGACGCTCCAGCCCAATGAACGTGACCAGACCGATCAGCTCCTCGATGCGGTACCACTTCGGCAGGTACTGTACCATATCCGCGCCGATGATGTAGTGGAAGGCATAGCCGGGATGCTCCTCCCGCAGCATCGACACCGTGTCGATGCTGTAAGAGATCCCGCCCATGCGCAGCTCCACATCCGACACGCGGAACCGGGGATGCCCTTCCACCGCAAGGCGCACCATCTCCAGCCGCTGGGCGGCCGTCGCCCCCGGCTTGCGGTCTTTGTGGGGAGGCACATTCGTAGGCATGAACCACACCTCATCGAGTTCCAGCGCAGTGCTGACGCTGTCCGCGGCAAGAAGGTGTCCGATGTGAATCGGATCGAACGTACCGCCCATCAGCCCGATTTTCATCCCAACCTCTCCTCTCCCGGGAGTTGCCTCGGATTAGTCGCTAGACCGGAAGCTCGATCGTCTTATGCTCGCGGGACTCCTTGTAGAGCACCACGATCTTGCCGATCACTTGAACGAGCTCCGCCTCAGCCCCATCCGCCAGCTGCTGGCCCACTTCGTTCCGGTCTTCCATACAGCTGTTGAGCACGGTAATTTTGATGAGTTCGCGCGTTTCGATCGCCTCGTTGATGTGGCGGATAATATGTTCGTTCACGCCGCCCTTGCCCACTTGAAAAATCGGGTCGAGATGGTGGGCGAGCGATCGCAGATGTCTTTTTTGTTTGCCTGTCAGCATGATGTCTTCATCCTTATCTTGTACTCTAGATTGGTTTGGTTCACTAAGCCCCGCCGGTGTCGCCGAACGAAGCCAATACCGCTTCCCGCATGGCGTTCACCGGTGCCGGCTGACCTGTCCAGTATTCGAACGCGTAGGCGCCCTGGTAGATGAACATGCCGAGACCGCTGTGCACGGCAGCCCCCCGCTTCACCCGGGCTTCCCGCAGGAAGCGGGTCTCCAGCGGATTATAGATGAGGTCGCTCACGACATGGTCTCCCCGGATCAACGAAATATCCATTGGCACCTCATCGACGTTCGGGTGCATCCCTAGCAGCGTGTTATTCACGATGAGGGCCGCGTCTTCCGCCAGCCGGTGAATCTCGTCCAGCCCGTGGCCGCTGATGCTGGCAATGCTGCCGAGGGAGGCGGCAAGATCCAGCGCCTTCTCCTTGGTACGGTTCGCGATGTAGATATGTTCCGCGCCCTCCCGGGCCAAGGCATACCCTACCCCGCGTGCCGCGCCGCCCGCTCCGATCATGAGCACCTTGCGGCCCTTAAGCACGATGCCGGTCTCTTCTTTCAGCGACCGGATGTAGCCGATGCCGTCGGTGTTGTAGCCGACGAGACGGCCGTTATCATTGACGATCGTATTGACCGCCCCGATCACCCGGGCGCCTTCGTCGATCTCATCGAGATAGGACATGACTTCGAGCTTGTGGGGAACCGTCACGTTCACTCCGCGGAATCCGAGCGCACGGATGCCTGCTACGGCATCGCCCAGCGTGCCGGGATGAATATGAAAAGCGCCGTACGCCGCATTGATGCCCGCTTCGGCGAACGCCCGGTTGAGCATGACCGGCGACTTCGAATGGCGAACCGGATCTCCGAAGACTCCGTACAAAATCGTGTGGCTGTCCAGTCCCTGCTTACTCACCTGCACCAGCTTCTCCATTAGGTAGCGTTCCTCCTGCATATACTTGGTAACTCACCCGGCTCACGCGTCAGACGATCGCCGCCGCGGTGGATGCCGCCCTCGTCAGATCAGAGACTCCCTGACGGCCACCTTCACGCCGCGGGGCACGTGAATCGCAAGCTCGGCCCCCTGCTCGCCGTTCGCCCTCACCCAGCCGAGGCCGGAGATCGACACATCGAGATTACCGCCCTTCGGAATGCGGATCGCGTGCTTCGTCAGCTTCGGCAGCTCGTCCAGTTCGGCCAGTACGGGAGGCTGCAGCAGCACGCCCTTGTGGTTCTCGTAGAGCTCGTCCGCCTTCTCGAGCTTGGTCCGGTGCGCCTGAAGCGCATTGGACACATAGAAGGTGAACGATTGGCGTTCTCCCTGAAGAAAATCGAACCGCGCCAAAGCGCCGAAATACACCGACTGCCCGCTGTTGAGCTGAAATACAAGCGGCTTGACGGGTTTGTCCGGCATCACCTTCATGAGATCCTTTTTGTTCACAAGCTCCGTCAGGCGGTGCTTGTATACGATGCCCGGCGTATCGATAATGGAGGCCCCGTCATCGAGGGGAATGCGTACGAGATCGAGCGTGGTTCCCGGATACTGCGATACGGTAAGCTCCGCTTCCAGATCGCTGTAGTCGCGGATCAAGCGGTTGATGAGCGTGGACTTGCCCACGTTCGTCGCTCCTACCACGTAGATATCGCGGCCTTTGCGGTGCACATCCAGTGCCTCGATTACCCGCTCGAAGCCCATATTCTTGCGCGCGGAACACAGGACGATCTCGGCGACCTTCAATCCGGCTTCCTTCGCCTGGCGCTGTACCCAGTTCAGGATGCGGTTATAGTTGGTAACTTTGGGGAGCAGATCGATCTTGTTCACCACGAGGATGATCGGGTTATTCCCCACAAAACGGGCAAGACCCGAAATCAGGCTGCCCTCGAAGTCGAACAAATCGACGATATTGACAACCAGCGAATCCGTTGAGCCGACATGGCCGAGCAGCTTCAGGAAGTCGTCCTGGTTCAGGGTAATGCCCGAAGCTTCATTATAATTCTTGATGCGGAAGCACCGCTGGCAGATCACCGGCGTACGGGCCAGAGCCTGTTCGGGCACGAAGCCGAGGGCATCTGGATTCTCCTGCTGCAATACCACGCCGCATCCCGCGCAATTCTTGTTTTCCAAGTGTGTATTCCTACTTTCTCATGAACGTTTGGGCAGCCTTCTCGAGCCTGCGGTTAACCTTGGTGAAAAAACCTTCGTCCGACGGCGAAATGGGAGTGACGAGAATCGTGTGCAGCCCCATGCGATTGCCACCAAGCACATCGGTGAGCATCTGGTCGCCGATCACGACCGTTTGGGCGGAGCGCAGATTCATCATGGTGAGCGCCTTGCGGAAAGCCGCGGTAGTCGGTTTCTTTGCCCGGTAAATGAAAGGCAGGGATAACGGCTCCGCGAACTTGGTCACCCTTGTCCGCTGGTTGTTCGACACGACCACGACCTGAAACCCGATCTGACCCACAACCTTCAGCCAATCGATCAGCTCCGGTGTGGCGAGCGGCGCTTTGGCCCCAACCAGCGTATTGTCCAAGTCCGTAATGATGCCCCGATATCCCTGCTCGAATAGCTCCTGCAGATTAATTTCGTATATCGAATTGACATGTTGATGCGGAATCAGCTTTTTCAGCAATGCGTTCACCTCGTAAGACGATAGGCTGTATACGTCAAACTATACCATAGATATCTAATTCCTTGCAAAATGGTTCTGCGCGCCCGCACCAGGCCGGAACGGTTCATCCGGACGCCGTTTCCCCTCTCGGCCCTTCCAAATTATCATTCCAATTCCCTTAACGAAAAAAACCGCGGGTCTCCCCGCGGGCTTGTCCTCTCCTGTGCGGAGCGGAAAGTTCTAGAAAAATTTCTGGGCCGCCTGGTCTTCCTTCAGCATCTCGACGGCTTCGCGGAAGCGCATGGAGTGGACGATCTCCCGCTCCCGCAGGAACTTCAGGCTGTCCTGCAGGTCCACATCATCGGTCATATCGATGAGCCATTGGTAAGTGGCGCGCGCTTTCTCCTCCGCGGCGATATCCTCGTAGAGGTCGGCGATCGGATCGCACTTCGCCTGTATGTAGCTTGCATTCCACGGTACGCCGGACGCATTCTGGTAGAAGAGCGCATTGCCGTGGTTCGCATAATGGTCGCCGAGCCCTGCCTCCCGCATCTGCTGCGGAGTAGCGTCCTTGGTCAGCTTCAGGATCATGGCGGCGATCATCTCCAGATGGGAGAATTCTTCCATCGTCACATCCGTGAGCAGACCGACCACCTTGTCCGGGAGCGAGTACCGCTGGTTCATGTACCGCAGCGCGGCCGCAAGCTCTCCATCCGCTCCGCCGTACTGCTCCATGAGGTATTTCGCCATCTGGGGGTCGCATTTGCTGACGCGGACCGGATACTGCAGTTTTTTCTCATATACGAACATAGTCTGCTCCTCCTATACTTGCCATGGCCATGGCGTGGTATTCCATTCAGTCGGCTGCTCGGCAAGGCTGCGTCCGTTATGAAGCAGCGGGCCGTACTTGCGCTCGAAAGGCTCCACCAGCTCGAGCCGCTGGGCGGACAGCTCCTTGTACTGTACCAGCGCTTTCTCGTCGGCGGGATGCGTATCGAGATAGAGCTGCAGCTCGGTGAGGACAAAATCGATTGCCTGCAGCTCCTCAAGAGCGGTGTAATAGGCCTGCGGCAGCGGTTTCGGTTTGGCTGTCATCTTATCGCACCTCCTCGTATCGCTTTGGTTCATAAGGACTGTACAAGTCCGGCCACAGCGTCCCCTTCTTTAGGGCTTCTTTCGGGCTGAACTGCTCGAGCCCTGCCGGCTGGTAGGCGATGAACAGCTGGGGAGGGGTGATGAACGTTTTCTCCACAATCGGCGGACAAGGGTCGAACTTGCCAGCAGGCGTATAATACACACGGGTCTGCTCCTGCAGCTTCTTTTTCTCGGCGTCGGCCATAAGAATCCTCCTTCGTTCCCTTCCGGGACAAGTGATATCTATCTCCTTTACCACAAATTCACGAAAGAGAATCACAAAAAAAAGAGCCGCTCCCTCCGCGAACGGAGGGAAACAGCTCTCCCGGGACGGTCACCGCCCCGCTTATAATTGCGAACGCAGCTTATCGATCAGCATCGTCGCCGTCTTGTAGTCATCCTCGGTAATCTCAGCCTTGCCGTACTTCGCTTTCTCGAACAGGCCTAGTACCGTCTCGGCATCGACACGCATCCACCGGCTCTGCTTGGTCCAGCGCGCCACGGCTTCACGCAGCGTCTCGTGCTCTTCCCGCACGTAGCCGCTCCGCCGGAAGATCCGCAGCATCCGCTCGCATTCCACGATGATCTTCTGCTTCAGGAGCGATGCGCGGCGGCGGCGGGCCCGTTCTCTCCAGAGCTCCACCACCTGCAGCTTCCAGGCGAGAAGAACGGCGAGGGCAGCCAGCACGGTCACGCCGGCGGCGATCACAAGGCCATGGCCCTGCTCTTCATCCGCCGCCGGTTCGGGAGCGGAGGCCTCCGGTTCGGGAGCCTCGGCAGGCTGTACCGCCGGAACGTCCGGCAGCGTCGCGCGCGGCATCGAGAAGCCGGCGGTCGGCTCGAACGGCACCCAGCCATAGCCGCTGAAGTACACTTCGACCCAGGAGTGGGCGTCGGCGTTGCGGACGGTATACGTCCCCGCCGCATCGGCATCCATCATCGCCTGGCCCGGAATGAGGCCCATGATCTCGGCCTGGTCGAGCGGCGTGGAGCCGGAGGAATAGCCCTTGACCCAGCGCGCCGGCAGACCGACCGAGCGGGCCATGACGGCCATGGCGGACGAGTAGTAATCGCAGTAGCCTTCTTTGATCTCGAAGAGGAACCGGTCTACGAAATCGCGGCTGCGCGCCTTGCTCAGATCCGGTTTGTTCGTGTAAGGGAAGGTCGTCTGCAGGTACTGCTCGATCTTCTTCGCCTTATCGTACGGATTCGAGGCGCCGGCCGTAATGTCCGCCGCCAGACGCTTCACCCGCTCCGGCAGGTTCGCCGGCAGCGCTAGGAATTCATCGGCGCCGGGGGGCGTTCCCGCCGGCAGCTGGCGCAGCGCGGCTTCGTCCACCACCGGTACCTGGGAGACGATCTGGTACGTCTTCGGATACGGCTGCCGCTCGCTGAAGCGCAGCTCTCCCTGCGCGGCGGACCACTGCAGCGGCTCGAAGCCGTTCTTGAGGTTGTTGACTCCGGTCACCTTCTGGATGCTGTAGGCGCCGAACAGCACGGGATAACGCTGCTCGGTCAGCAGCGTCACCTGCTGGGTGACCTCCACCGTCTTCATGTTCCCCGAAGGAAGCCTCGGATCCGAGGCGAGCACATTGTCAACCCTGACCGGACTGCGCGCATTGCGCCGCTCCGACTCGCTCTCGTCCCAGCCGCGGCCGGTGTAGAGCGACCGCGTCTCGCCGCGCCAGTAGGAGCGCTGCGAAGTCTCTATCTCCATCACGGGCGTATAGTCGAATTGGAAGCCGCCGCCGAGCGCCGCATCGCTGCGGCTGTACCCTGACGACGAATCCATCGCCTCCGTCGGCGGCACCGTCACGCCTTTATCCGTCGTGAAGTTCATCGGCTCCCCGCGGAGGCTGCGCCAAGCCGTGTAAGGGTCCGTCAGCGACGGGCCCACCTCGGGCATCATGGCACCAATGAGCACCGTCAGCGAGACGAGGCCGACGACCGGCAGGGCGATCGAGGACGGATAATCGGCGAGATGCCGCCAAGCCGCCGGATCCCTGCGGCGAAGCTGCGAGAAGTGGCACAAGATCAGCAGGAACAGACCGCAGCCTACGATCACGGCCACCTGCGGCCACAAGTACACCGCGGAGAACGAGTCGCGGATACAGAGCAGCGTGACACTGGCCACCAGCAGCAGATAGATGCGCCATTTGGCTTCCACCCACCAGATCATGAAGTGGTATGCGGCCCAGGAGCCGAGTGCGAACCACAGATACGGCGTAAGCTCATACAAGTTCAGGAACAGCCTGGAGGAGAGGAAGCTCGTAACGGGCATGGTCTCGACGATCCCGGAGCTTTCGAGCACCGTCACGTTCACCCCGAGGATCAGCAGAAACTGCAGCAGGCCCCGTACGAGCCAGTGCATCCGCTGCAGGTGCTCCAGGACGCAGACGATCAGCAGCGTAAGCTGGGCGATCCGAACGGTCTCCGGAAGCCAGAGGCCCTCTTCCTTGCCGAACCACAGCGTGAACTGCAGCAGGATCAGCCCGCTGAGCACAAGGGTCAGCCGGTGCGGCCAGTCATCCCAGAAGAACCGCCTCATCGCGGAGCGTGTGGATGGGGTTCTCATTTGCTTCTCCCCCCCAACAATCCGGGCAGCTCGGAGAGCGCGTTCACCGGATAACAGCTGATGCCGCGGGTCTGCAGCTGCCTCGCCCACGCCTCCTTGACCGAAGGCTGGGGCGCAATCCACAAGTGGCAGGGATTCATCCCCTGCTGCTTCAGCCAGAGCAGCAGCTGCAGCATGCCCTCTCCCGCCTCCGGCGAGATCAGAGTGATGAAAGAGCCGGGCACAAGACGCGCGACACGGGTCTTCAGCACCTGCCACACGGGATGGGCGCCGTCCGCCTCCACGTCGATGAAATGCTGCATGAGCGCATGCTGCTGCGCCTGGGCCGATTTGGGTTCAAAATACACGTGGTCCGCTCCGCTCGATACCAGACCGAGCGACAGACCGCGGTGCGCCCCGTACTGAAACAGCGAGGCTGCCGCGGATACCGCAAGCTCCAGCTCTTCGGGATCGTCGTAAGCCTTCGCATGCCGGTCCAGCACGACGTAGGTCTTGGGGAGGGATTCGCGCTCGAATTCCTTGGACTTCCATGTGCCGGTCTTCGCCGTGGCGTTCCAGTGAATGCGGGACAACCGGTCCCCGTAATTGTATTCGCGCACGCCGTTGATCTGCGTCGTCTCCCGGACGGCACGCGTAGTGGAGGAATGGTGGTTCGTGCCCTTCATCATCTGGTGGAACTGCTGCCACTCCCGGATCGGGACGGTCTGCGGCATTACGGCCATGCTCTGCGGCAGATCCAGCTCGCCGCGGTGCTCGAAGAGGCCGAAGATGTCTTCGGTCACGCACTCGGTGCGGCCGAACGTATAGTGGCCGCGGCGCATGGCCGGCGTGCGGTACTCCCACTCCGCGCGGCGGCGCCAGTCCGGCACGACGGTCGCCTCGAAGGTGAGCTCGCGGCCGCTCTTGTGGTACAGGCGGTCCTTAACGAAGAGATAAGGCATCGGCCAGAAGCCGGGAATGCTCAGCTCGATCTTGACGCCAAGCGAGGTGCCCGCCTCGATGACCGAGCCGAAATCGGTATTGTTCAGAGTCCGGCTGCCCTGGGTGCGCTTGATTCCGCTCCACTGCCCCAGCAGCAGGTAGACGCTTAGGATCAGCATAATGACGAACAGCATGAGCGCCAGCTTCCCGCCCTGGAACAGCAGGAAGCCAAGGCTGCCGAGGAAGGCGCCGAAGACAGCCCAGAATTTGCGGCTGAACCTCGGGAGCTCCGCCAGCTTGTGGGCAAAGGTCATCCGCATGTCCTCACCTCTCCAGGCGGACCGGCACCTTCACCTGATGGAACACGGATTGGAGGACGCTGCCGACCGTAGCTCCCTCCATCCGGGCCTCGGCCTGGAGAATAATCCGGTGTCCGAGCACATACGGCGCCAAAAATTTGATATCGTCCGGGAGCACATAATCCCTGCCTTTGAGCAGCGCATAAGCCTTGGCCGCCTGCACCATAGCCAGCGTGGCCCGGGGGCTGGCCCCCAGATAAATGGCGGGGTTCTCCCGGGTCAGGCGGATCACCGACACGAGATAGTTCGCCACCGCTTCGTCGAGATGCACCTGCTTGACGAGCGCCTGAATGGCGAGAATCTGCTCCACTTCGGCCACCGGCTCGAGGGAATCGAGCGGATGCGATACGCTTTGGGACACGATCATCCGGGTCTCCGTCTCCGCATCGGGGTAGCCCATGGAGAATTTCATCATGAAGCGGTCGAGCTGGGCTTCCGGCAGAATATAGGTCCCTTCGAAGTCGATCGGGTTCTGCGTGGCGAGCAGCAGGAAGGGCTTCGGCAGCTCGTGCGTGGCGCCGTCCACGGTAATATGCCGCTCCTCCATCGCCTCGAGCAGGGCCGACTGCGTCTTCGTCGTAGCCCGGTTAATCTCGTCGGCGAGCAGAATATGCGTCATGATCGGACCCGGGCGGAAGAGGAATACTTCCTCCTTCGGATGATAGATGGAGACGCCCGTTATATCGGTAGGCAGCAGGTCCGGATTGCACTGAATCCGGCGGAACTGGCCGTGGATCGATTTGGCTAGCGCTTTGATCAGTACGGTTTTGCCCGTACCCGGAACATCTTCTAAGAGCACGTGCCCGCCGGCCAGCATGGCGGTGAGCAGCAGTAATATTTCGTCGGTTTTGCCGAGGATGCAAGCTTCGAGATTGGTTTGAATGCGCTTAAGCACGGCAAGTTCTTCACTAATGACAGTTTCCATTGACGTCCGGCCTCCTCGATGAGTTGTACGATGAGCTGTAAGATGAGTTGTACAAAGTATATACGCAGCAGAATAAAAAAGGTTATGATTCCCGGCGGATTGACATCAAAATGTAATATAACATCACGCATACAACACCCTCTATTGTACAGGAAGGGTCCCTGGCACGTATACGGATAAAATGGATGAATTCTTTTGGGAAATTGTGCTGTCCCGGTACAAGGCGGACACGCGAAAAGCCCCGGAGAGCCTGCTGGTGCAGGTCATCCGGAGCCTAAGGAAGAAGGGAATCCACCGGCAACATAAGGGGCCGGTCAGCCCTGCGGCCGGAATGCCAAAGCGGCCAGAAACGAGAAGATGATCGCCGCCGAGATGCCCGCCGACGTAATCGAGAAGATCCCGGTAATGATGCCGATCGGACCGTCTTCCACAAGCTCGGTCAGGGCACCGTGCACCAGCGCGTTCCCGAAGCTTGTGATCGGCACGGTCGCTCCAGCTCCCGCGAAGTCGGTGAGCCGGTCGTAGACGCTCTTGCCGCCGGCCGGAATGCCGTCGAGCAGTGCGCCGGCCACCACCAGCGCACTCATCGTATGGGCAGGCGTCAGCTTCTTCACATCAATGAGCAGCTGGCCGATGACGCAGATCGCGCCGCCGACCAGGAAGGCCCATAAGAACTGCATGGCATCATCCATTCTGCACCTCTCCTCTCTCGATGGCCACCGCATGGGCTATTCCCGGGATGCTCTCTCCCTGCTGGAAGGAAAGCGGCGAGAGCAGCGCTCCGGTCGCCACCACCAGAATGCGGTTTAATTCTCCTTTTTTCATGCGCTTCAGGAGCGGCCCGTACGTCACGGTCGCCGAGCAGCCGCAGCCGCTTCCCCCCGCCTGCACATTCTGCTTCTCAAGGTCATAGATCAGCTTGCCGCAGTCCTGGTAGAGAGTCTGCGTCATATCGATGCCCCGCTCCCGGAGCAGGTCGCAGGCAATGTCGTACCCTACCGTGGCCAGATCGCCCGTCACGATCAGATCGTAATAGCCCGGCTCCCGGCCGAAGTCCCGGAAGTGCGCGGTCAGCGTATCCACCGCCGCCGGTGCCATGGCCGCGCCCATGTTGAACGGGTCCTTGATCCCGAGGTCGATGACCCGGCCGATCGTCGCTCCCGTCACGACAGGCCCGTCCCCCTTCAGCCCGAGCACAGCCGCCCCCGCTCCCGTTACCGTATACTGCGCGGTAGGAGGCTTCTGGGAGCCGTATTCGGTCGGGTAGCGGAACTGTTTCTCCGCCGTGCAGTTATGGCTGCAGGTGCCGGCCATGACCCGCTCTCCGAAGCCCGAGTCGATGATCATCGAGGCGATGGCCAGCCCCTCCATGGAGGTGGAGCAGGCACCGAAGATGCCGAGGTACGGAACCTGCATCGTCCGCACGGCGAAGGAGTTCGAGATGATCTGGTTGAGCAGGTCTCCTCCTACATAGAACTGGAGCTGCTCCTTCGGCATGTTTGCATGCTTCAATGCCAGTTCTGCCGCTTCCTCCAGCATCTTTTTCTCGGCCTTCTCCCAGCTGTCCTGTCCGATCTTCGTGTCCTCATGGACCACGTCGAACTGATCCCCGAGGGGTCCCTTGCCTTCATCCGGACCAACGACGGACGATGTGCCCAGAATAACAGGCCGTCTCTTGAATTCCCAGCTTTGTTCCCCGATCAGCATCGGTCAGCCAACCCCCCATCCGAAGATCCAGTGCACGATACCTACGAAAAAGGCGGCCACGACACCGAACACGATGACCGAGCCGGCCAGCTTGAACATATTGCCTCCCACGCCAAGCACATAGCCTTCGCTCTTGTGCTCCAGCGCAGCCGAGCAGACCGAGTTGGCGAAGCCCGTGACCGGGACCGCCGAACCCGCACCGGCCCATTGGGCGATCTTATCGTACACGCCAAAACTTGTCAGAAGGACGGAAATGATAATAAGGACGGCCACCGTAGGGTTGCCCGCCGTCTCTTTGGTAAACCCGAATCCGTGAATGAACAGCTCCGTCAAGCCTTGTCCGATCAGGCAGATGAACCCGCCCACCAGGAACGCCCGAAGGCAGTTGCGCAGAACCGGACGGGCCGGCTCCTTCGTTTTGGCAAAATCCTGGTACTGCTTTTTGTTCCATTGGGCCTTTCCGTTTTTCACATTCGTTGCCATGGGCTGAACACTCCTTTCTCCGCTGCCTGCTTCCGCACGCCATGCTTCCTACACGTTCTCAACCCGCCGGATAATGTCTCCCAGCATAGAGGCGCATTCGGCATAGACCTCGTCCGCCTGGCTGCTGTCCTTGCTCTGTCCCTGCGCTATCAGGTATGATTCACACTGCTTCAGGGCGGTCAGAAGACCGGAGGGGGCCTGAAGGACCGGCGGCTTGGCTCCATCCTCGTACAGATCTATATACAGCTTCCCCTTGGCGTCGATCTGGGCGAGAAAAACATCCTGTACCGTTAAGCCCTGCTTGTCCAGCTCTCCAAATAGCCATTCCCGGGTCATACCCAAGCTGCACATGGCGTCGTCCATCAGATGACCGTCCATAATGACCGCCTGCGGGATGCATTCGTCCGCGGCTCCCGCGTCTTTGGGCTTCAGCTTCTTGGCCTCTTCCTTGGTCAGAATGCTGAGCTCTCCGCTGGCCTCCAGCATGGCGAACTCCACATCAGCCAGACGAAACACCTTCTTCGTCCTCAGTTCCTCCATCAGCTCGTCCGAGGAAAAGCGCTCCTTCCGAAGGTTATCCTCCAGCACTTTGCCATGCTGGATGAAGACCGTTCCCTTGCCTTCGAGCACATCCCGCAGCCGCTTGTTCTTCAGGGTGAGGTGTTCTAGGAACAACGGAACCACAAACCAGACCAGCATGGCGGTAATGCCGTGAATGAAGTGAGCCTCCAGCTCCGTCGATATGAAGCCGGCCAGCTCCCCTATAACGATCCCCGTGATGTACTCGAAGAAGCTGAGTTGTGAGATCTGCTTCTTGCCCAGCAGACGCGTGATGGTGAACAATACGGCGACGGCAGCAAGCGAGCGCAGGCCAATATGCCACCAATCTTCCATAGGTACCCTCCCTTCTCCGGCAGTGCATTGCAACATATACATTATGAGCTCCGCCTGTCCAAGTTATAGATGGGAAGAAGATGAAGATGTGGAAAAAAGGGACAGCGCTCCCCTTATCTGCGGGCAGGGTAGGGCACAAGGCTTTCGCCCGGAGAGTTATGGGCGGGAAGAAAAGACAGGCTCACCCGGCCGCCCCGGTGGCGGGGCAGCCTGGCGGATTCACACGAACAACAGCAGGACAATCAGCAGCAGAATAAATAACACGAGAATAAGAACAAGCGCTTCGTATAGTTCCACTTGGGGGCCTCCTAAGCGTGGTTTCCACCGTACACCCACTCTATGCCGCCGCCGTGCAATCGGGCCAGGCGGATGCCCGCCGCAGAGCATAAAAACCAAGCTTATACACACCATGGCGCGCTTCTCCCTTGTTTCGGCCTTCGAAGGCCGGGGTAAACTCATGGCAAGCAAACTCAAGGCGGAAGCCGCGGTACACACGGACGGAAGGGGGTGTTCTCATGTTCTATTGGTCGTTCGTATTCCTGCTGGTCGCCGTGGTGACAGGCGTGTTCGGTTTCCTCGGGATGGCGGGCATGGCGGCGGGTATCGCCAAAAGCCTGTTCGTCGTGTTCCTGATCCTCTTCGTCGCCAGCTTCTTCATGGGACGGGGGAACCGGGCCCGTTGATCCGTAAAAACACAGCCCCGACACCGGCCTCCCTACAGGAGGCCATCCGGACATGAAGAAGAGGCCTCCCGTAGAGCGCTTACGGGGGCCTCTTTGTGGTTCGCTTACCGATAGGGAATGTCACCGAAGGGCGAAGGCGGCGCTTCACCCTGACCTGTTCGCAGCGAAGGGCGGCTTACTACATGGAAAGAGCTTCATGGAATGAACTTCACAGAACATAGCTTCATAGAACAAAGCTTAGATGGAATGGAAGCGCACGCGAACCGCTGCTCAGCGGAAGCGGCGGAATACCAGCACTCCCGGCACGCGGGCGATCAGCCGGAATCCACTTCGGACCAGGCAGCGTACGGCCGGGCCGAGACGGCTGCCCGCAGTAAGCAGGGATGTGCAGGGAGCCGCGCTGCCGATGACGCTGCTGCCGGTAATCTCCCGCCGGCCGGTCAGGGGGTTGCGGACCACGCGAAGCGTAACCACATCCGGAGGCTGAGGAATGCGGGGACGCGCCATATCGATCATCTCCTTCCCTCTTAAGCTACTACCAGTAGATGCTAGAGGAAAGAGATCGGAACCGGACGAACATGGAAGGGCACCAATTTTGGATATTCATCCTTCGGTACGGAAAAACGGAATGCGGAAAAAGGACCCCTTGCGGAGTCCCTTCCAACGGTGAAATGAATTTGGTATTGCCTTGAACCTCGAACCTCGCTTCGGTCTACCTCACCCACACTACTGCAGCACATGGACTACATTAACGTGTCTTTGGCACATCCCTCCGCTCTATCTCGAGTCAGAAGCAACTTCTTGTGTATACTCCATTGATGCACTCAACGGTACCACACCTCGCTCTTTCACCGTTGATATTATATTGCACCGATCCCCGCCGTTCTATACGCTGCTTTCTTAAAAAGATGCGATAAGGTTATTTCACTATGACCACCGTGCCCAAGGGGAGATGTCGGTACAGCCATTCGATATCCCGGTTGTGCATCCGGATGCAGCCCGAAGATGCACTGCTCCCGATCGAATAGGGACGGTTCGTTCCGTGGATGCCGTAAGTATAGCCGCCGGTGCCGGGCACATTGAGCCCCATCCACCGGCTTCCGAGCGGATTGGCGGGATCGCCGCCCGGGATCTTCTTGCGCACATACCAGGGCTTCTTGATCTTCGTCACGATATGGAAGGTTCCGGTCGGCGTAAGCCAGGCTCTCCTCCCGGTAGCCACAGGGAACGTCCGGTGAACGGTGCCGTTCATATACAAGGTCAGCCTGTTCGCTTTCTTATCGATGACGACGTAGACGCCCTCCTCATCCAGCCCTGCAGGGGGAGCTCCCGGACTCGCCGCGGCTGGCGGCACAGGCGGGGCCGCATAGCCTGAAGATACCGCCAGGCACAGCAGACCCAGGAACATCCACGGCAGGAGCAGCAGAAGCAGTAGCGGCCTACGCCAGGGTTGATGCGTACAATGTCTCTTCAAGGCACGGTCCTCCGATAGGTTCTAGCGATTCACGACCTAGCTTCCCACGCGCCGGGAAGACGTATTCCCTCCCGCCCCGGAGCGCCCCCGGAGGCTGCCGGATAAAAGGGCTCAGCCCGGAAACTCAAAGGTCCCCGGGCTGATGACGTGTTGTGCCTATTCTCTCCTGACGTGCTTTACGCTAACCGCTTGATGGCATCGGACACCTGGCGGGCGATCTCCTCGTAATCCTTGCCTTCCACCGTCAGCGGCGGCCCGAAGGTGACCGAAGCGCGGGAGAACCAGCCGCCGGACGCCCCTTGGATCCTCACCGGTACGACCGGCGCGCGGCTCTTCGCGACCAGAAACCCGATCCCCTTCTTCGGGTCCCCCATCTCCTCCGATTGCGAACGCGTTCCTTCAATAAATAAGGAGAGCAGGCAGCCTTCTTCGACCAGCTTCAGGGAATGCTTCAGGGAACGGATATCGGCACTGCCCCGCTTGACGGGAAAAGCGCCCATCTCCGCAATCACCCAAGCCCCGATCCGGTTCTTGAAGAGCTCCTCCTTCGCCATAATATACATCTTGCGCGGCGTATGTACTCCCACCAGCAGCGAATCGTAATTGCTGCGGTGATTCATGGCCAGAATGCACCCTTCCTGCGGGATATGTCGCACGCCTTCCACACGGATGCGAAATCTCAGGTAGAGCCATAGTTTGACGGCATTCCGAATGATCCAATAAACCACTTTCACTGCTCCTTCAGTCCGGTTCTCCGGGGAGTCGCCCCCTGGGATATCAACCTTCCCATCATAACACATTTGGGAAGGGCCCGGTCCCTTTCTTGCCGGCTGTCATCGTTCCCCCGCCCGAGCCCCTTAGATGCGGCAGAGCTCCAGCGGAATCTCCGTTCCACCGACCATGTCCTTAAAGAACGCATCGTCTTTGATCGTCAGGTAGCCTTTCTCAAAATCCAGGGCGCCTTCTGAGCGGTATTCGGAGATAAGGCGGTTGACGCTCTCCCGGGTCGACCCGATCATATGAGCAAGGTCGGTATGCGTCAATCTCATGGAGATTCGCACTCCGCGCTCGGTGCGCATCCCACAGGAGCTCGCCAGACGGATCAGCGTCGCGGCCAAGGCACCGCTCTTGCCGTACAGAAGCAGATCGCGCAGCTTGGTCTGGGCCGCCCGCTGCATCAGGCTCTGCCACTTGACGAATTCCACCGCGAAGTCGCCGCTCGATCTCATGAGATCTTCCAGATCGCTCAAGGAGATCACGCCGAGCGTCACTTCCGCCAGGACGACGGCATCGTAGCCGAAGCTCATCGCCCCGGGATCGCCGAACTCCCCGAACAGGTCGCCGGCCTGGGCAATCTGCAGGATGATGGACCGTCCGTCTTCCGTCGACTTCATCAGCTTGACAGCGCCCTTTTTGACAAAATACAGCTTGTCCGCCATATCGCCTTCCCAGAACAAGTGGGAGCCTTCGGAAGCGCGGTGGGGAACCATGACTTTCTCCAGACGCTCCATGTTGGCGGGGGACAGAAACTGTGGAATATGATAAGGACTGTTTGTCATCGTCTGTTTTGTCGCGGTTTGCATAGGGATCATCATCCTTTGTATGGGAGTTAGGGCTTGCAGTTTTTGCAGGCCGGTGTCGAATCTTGGAAGTCTGACCGCTCTTTTGTCGTTAAACCCATACTAACAGACCTATTTTAGGAAACTGTTAGGATCGAATTAGAAGTTTGTTATTTTACCGGAAGGGAAGCCCGGATTGTTAAGTATATCGGGGGAGGCTGCCCTCCGGCCGAAAAAAAATGGTAATGATCCGGAGAGAAGTTGACGATAATACAAAAACAGGAAGCATGAAACCGCATGGGAGCGTGGGACAATGAAAGCCGAAGATTTAAGAATACTGTTATGTGATGATTCCCTCCTCGTCCGCAAGAAGCTGAAAAGCGCCTTGGAGGAGCAGGGCTACACCCGCATCAGGGAAGCGGCCGACGGAATCGAGGCCGTCGCGCTCTGCCGGGAAGAACGTCCGCAGCTCGTACTTATGGATATCGTCATGCCCCGCAAAGACGGTATCGAAGCCTTGAAGGAAATCAAAGAGCTCGATAAGGGCATTCATGTCGTCATGGTCTCCTCGGTCGGGACCCAGGGCAATCTGATCAAGGCGCTGAAAGCCGGAGCGGACAACTTCATGCAGAAGCCCGTGACGATCGAGGCCCTGAACGAACTCATTCACAAACTGGCGCAGGATCGGAGTGATACCTGATGTTTGCACAATTCTTTGGCCAATACCTGCTGTCGCAGGGCCTGCTGACCTCCTCGCAGCTCTACGGGGCACTCACCGAGCAGAAGAACGCAAGACCCAAGCTCGGCGTCCTTGCTATCAACCACGGCTGGATGTCTGGAGCGCAGGTGGAAGAAGTGCATGCGGAGCAAATGCGCAAAGACAAGCGCTTCGGCGAAATCGCCGTAGAGCTGGGCTACCTCCGCGAGGAACAGGTACAGGAGCTGCTCACCTCACAGAAGAGCGAGCACCTCATGCTCGGCCAGACCTTGATCGACCAGGGCCTCATGACCTATGAGTCGTTCTCTGAGGTGCTCACGGCGTTCAAAGAGGCCTACAGCCTCTCGGATGAGCAGTTCTCTTCCATCCTCCAGGGCAGCGTCGAGACTCTCGTGTCCGCCGTCCTGCTCAAAGACGGCACGCCGGCCGGCGAATGGCTCCCCGGGTACGTCTCCCTGTTCGCCAAGAATCTGATCCGCTTCGCCGACAGCGGCGTGCGGCTCGAGATGGCGATCGCTCCCCGTCCCAGTGTCTACGAATGGGTATTCTACCAGGAGATTACCGCCCCGGGCGCGGCCGGCGCCGGCTATACGGCCATTGCAGGCGGCGAGGCTTCGATGCTGAAGCTGGCCTCACGGTTTGCCCAGGAAGAGATCGGAACCCCCGGCGAGCTCTTCGAGGCGGCCGTAGGCGAGCTGCTTAACCTGCATAACGGCATCTTCCTCGTGAACATGTCGGACCGCGGAACGGAGCTCGGCATGGAGCCGCAGCAGGCGTCCCGTTCCAT
Organism: Paenibacillus caseinilyticus; assembly: GCF_027533645.1. Classification (GTDB taxonomy): domain Bacteria; phylum Bacillota; class Bacilli; order Paenibacillales; family NBRC-103111; genus Paenibacillus_G; species Paenibacillus_G caseinilyticus. The sequence continues at coordinate 307,993 of NZ_JAQAGY010000002.1, read as the reverse complement.
CCCCGAGGACACGCTGTCCCGGCTGCAGGCTATCCGGATCTATGGAAGCGACTATGAAGTCGACCTTCTGATCTCCGATCTGACGCCGCTGCTCCGGCAGCCTTCCTAAGAAGATACCAAAGCCCCGGCTTGCCAAGAATCTCCTTGGCGGGCCGGGGCTTCTTGCTGTTGGTGCCAGGAACCGGGCAGGCCCGGGAAGGGGACAACTCAGCGTGCATCCCGCCGATCCTTGCGGCACGGCGGCGCTTGACCGCGCGGAGATTGGTTTAAATATCCTAAAGCTCCGTGTATGCCGCCTGCGTATGCTCCCCGGTCATCCGGGGAGGCACCCGTACCGAATTACAGCCTGTAAAGTGGAGGATGCCTATGAAAAAGATTGCGATATTCACCCTCTCCCTGCTGCTTCTGCTCGGCCCATCCGTCTCGGCCTCGAGCGTGCCGCCGATGAACGGGCATGTGCAGGATACCGCCGGCATGCTGCCCGGCCGGTCCCTCTCCGAGCTGGAACGTACGGCCGAAGGGCCCTACACCTTTCATGTCCTGACGGTCAGCTCCCTGGAAGGCCAGGAGCCGGAGGCCTACGCCGCATCCGTCTATAGGACTTGGAACCTGCAGCGCCAAGACGTGCTGGTCCTTCTCTCGGAGAGCGACCGCCGCATCGAAGTCCAGTTCAACAATCCGGCTCTGCAGCATCGGCTGGATGCCCTGCCCGCCGACTATGACCGGGACGGGAAGCGCGAGAGCGCCATCGACGAATGGGTCGGGGCGCACTTCATGCCCTATGCGCAGCAGGGCGACTTTGCCGGCGGGCTGCTCCATCTGATGCAGTCCGGCCAGCAGCTGGCCGCCGGGCCGCCGGGGGCCGCAGGCGCTTCCGGCGGCTTCTCCGGCGCCTCGGCCGGTGCCGGCACGGGACTCGGTGCGCTGCTCGCCGGAGGCGTCGCCGTGCTGCTCGCCGTGCTGCTCGTCCGCACGTTCCTGCGGCGGCGGAAGCTGGCCGCGCTGCAAGAGGAGCAGACCGGCGCGGCCAAGAAGCTCGTCGTCGAGATTAGCCGGACGCAGGAAGCGCTCACGCCGATCCGCGATCTCTACCCCGGCGAGCGGACCAGCGAATCGGCAGACGAGCTCGAGGACGGGCTGACGGCACTCTCGGCCGAAGTCCAAGAAGCGCTGGAGCGCATCCTCGGGTACGCTATCCCGCTGTTCGGAGCCAGCACGGCCGGGCGGGATTTGGAAGCATTCCGCGCAGAGCTCGCCGCCTTCCGCACCCGGTTCGAGGAAGCCCGGCGGCAAGTGGACCATCTGGCCGGACTCGACCGCTCCATCTCCGAGGACATCGGCAGACTGCTCGAGAAGGTGGCCGCAGCCGAAACGCAGGCCGCCGAACTCTCCGCCCGCCATGCCCTGCCGATGGACGAGCTGAAGGCCGGCCTGGCGGGCATGCGTGAAGGGTTGAACCGCTCCGCGGCGCTGCAGGTGTCGGACCTGCTCGCAGCGGAGGGGGAGGTGCTCCCCCTGCAGGAGAAGCTGGCCGTGATCCGCTCGGGGCTGGACAAGCTGCCGCACCATGTGGAAGAGCTGGAGGCGCTCCCTTCCCGGATCGCTGCCGTCCGCGGGGAGATCCGGTGGGAGCTCGAAGCTGCCGGCCTCCGCCCTGCCGAAGCTTGGGACCCGGAGGCTCCGATCGCCGAAGCAGAGCAGACCGGCGCCGCCATGCAGCAGGCGCTGGAACGGGGCCTGCTAGCCGAAGCGGAGAGCGCCTCGGCGGCCATCGCCGGACTCCTGGAGCAGGCCCGCGGCGAAGCGGCCCGGCGCACCGCGCTGCGGGACGGCGTGAAGGGCGACCTCGCGAAGATCGGGGCGGCGCTGGACGCTTATGCCGCAGCCGAACGCGCTTACCCGCAGGAGCGCACGAGAGCGCAGGCCGAATTCGCGGAGAAGCATTGGTCCGCTTCGGAAGGCAGCTTCCGCGCCTTGAAGGCTGCGGCGGACGGACTGCGGCAGGGCCTGGAGGCGCTGAAGCCGCTCGCCGGCCCGGAGACCCAAGCCTACACGGAAGCCCGGCGGCTCGCGGACGGACTGCTCGGGCAGCTGCAGAACGCCGAGGCGCTGCTGGCGGACGTGCGCTGCGTATATGCCGCCCCTTCGCGCCGGCTGCAGGAGCTGAGGGACGAGGAAGCGCAGGCTTGGTCCCTCGTCCGCAGCGGCACGGCGCTGGCGGAAGCCCGTTCGCTCCCGCTCCACGCGCAGGGCAGCAGGCAGCTGGCCGAGCTGGAGCGGGGGCTCCACGGCCAAAAAAGGCAGCTCGATGCCGCTCTGGCCGCACCGCCCTATGACCTCGATGAGCTGGGCTCGCTGATAGCTCGTCTCTCCACCGATGCGCGGGCGTATCATGCCTCCATCACGAGGATGGCCGAGGAGAAGGAACAGGCCGAGCGGATGCTACGCGAAGTCCATGCCCGGTATCAGGCCGTGGCGCTCCAGTCCGGCTCGCGGCTTGCGCATACGGGCTATACCCGCAGCTACGCTTCGAATATGAGCGAGATCCAGAACCTCCTCCTGCTCGGCCTCTACGGGGATGCGCTGCAGCGCCTCACAGCGGCCGACCAGGCGGTCTCCCAGCTCGGCATGGCGTATCAGGCGATGCTACAGGAAGAGCAGCGGCAGCACCTGCAGAGACAGCGTTCCGCCGATTACAGCGGCGGCTGGGGCGGCGCTCCGCGGCCTTCCTCCGGCGGCGGAAGCTGGAGCGGCGGCTCGCGCTCATCCGGTGGAGGCAGCTGGGGCGGCGGCCGCAACTCGTCGGGCGGGGGCGGCTGGTAACCCGTCTGAACCGGTTGGGCTGCTCCCGGCAGGAACTCTCCCGGCACCCGGCTCCGCGCACACGAAAAGCCGTCCGGCTTATTCACCGGACGGCTTTTCGTGTGCTGTCCACTATACAATCAGGCGTGGGAAGGATCGGGAGCGGCTTAGCGCAGCGTCTTGCGAGCAGATTCGATCAGGAGCTTGGCCTGATCGATCGTGCGGAACGAACGGTCGATCTGTTCGGAGTTCCGGTGCACCGCACTCCGGATGTTATGATAATGCACCGTCGCTTTGTCCACGACATCCAAGCTGACATCCATTAACTTGTCCGTTCGCTGCGTGACCTGCCCCAGATCTTCTAAGGGCATCTGCATACACGGCACCTCCCTAACCGGGCCTTTGCTGTCAATAAGCAGACCTCCAGGCTATTTACCCAGAGGACGTACTATTGAAACAGAGGGAGGGCCTAGCCATAAGTCACACCTTCATGCGGATGCCCGCTTCTTATTATACTTCCCGAGCCCCAGGAAGAAGGAAGTAAGCGATCGGGCCATGATCCTGCCCGGATAAGAGCCTGCAGCCGGCAGTACGAAACCCGCATGGTCCTTTATTCTTGCCGCGGCGATATTTTCCCTTTTGCACAACCTATAGAGCTGCACTGTCTGGAATGTTAAAAAAATCACAATTGGCGCTTCAACCCCTTATCGTCAACCAATTAACGAAAGTTTTCGTTAACATTAAATTGTGACTTTTCTCTCTTTTTCTACGTTATATCAAGGATTAGTCAAATTTCCCCCTTTTCCGTTGACGGAAAATTCTGGTGTACGCTAAAATGGATGTACTTACATCACGAAAACTTTCGGAACCCTTACCGAACGAGAACGGCTCTGCTGAAACCTGCAGATGAGTGATGACAAAAAGGTGGAACCTATGAGCGTGAATATCAAAACAGTGGCCAAGCTGGCCGGCGTATCCATATCGACCGTCTCGAAAATCATCAATAATTATACCGACATCTCCGCCGAAACGCGGCAGAAGGTTCTCGCTATTATGAAAGAAACCGGCTATATCCCGACGAACTCGGCCAAGACGCTGGCAACCAAAAAATCCAGCCTGATCGGCGTCGTCTTCGCGGGCAAGCTCAATGTCGACTTCACGCATCCGTTCTTCGTGGAAGTGCTCAATGCGTTCAAGAAGCAAATGGGCGTCCTCGGCTATGACCTGCTTTTCTTCTCCAACGAAAAATTCCATCCCTCCGGCGAGGATTATTTGGCCCGCTGCCGTCACTTTCAGGTGGACGGATGCATCCTGATCTCGGGCCAGGAGCTCGAGCCCGCCATCCACGAGCTCGACCAAAGTCCGATTCCGTGCATCGGGGTGGACCTTGTATTATCGGGTCCGAACTCCGGCTACATCATGTCGGACAACCACCTGATGTCCGCCAAGGTTGTGGAGCATCTGTATCTGCTCGGATACCGGGAGATCGGCTATCTGGGCGCCTCGTCTCACTATGTCATCTCGTCCATGCGGGAGGCCGGCCTAATGAAGTCGCTTGGCAGCTGGGGTCTGCCGGTCAACCCGGCCTGGTTTATTCACGGCGACGACTTCCTTGAAGAGAGCGGTTACCAGGCGGTGAAGAAGCTGATCTCCGGAGGAAAGCTGCCGAGGGCGATGTTCGCGGGATCGGACCTGCTCGCTATCGGCGCCATCCGCGCGCTGAAGGAACACGGGCTGCGGGTACCTCAGGATATGGCGGTCATCGGCTGCGACGACGTCGACGCCTCCCAGTATATCAGCCCCTCCCTCACGACGATCCGCCAGAATAAAGTCAAGATCGGCAAACTCGCCGCCATGATGCTGTTTGATCTCATCAACAACCAGACGAGCTCCAGCAATGTCTTGGTGGAACCGGAGCTGGTGATCCGGGAGTCCTGCGGGAGCGGCAGGAACGAGTAGCGCGCCCGCCCCCGGTGCGCAGCCATGACGCCGGGGCGGATGCAGACGGGGCTGCCCGCTGACGGGGCGGCGGCTCACGGAAGCGCCCAGCAGCGGGCCGAGCGATAGGGGCGAGTGCCCGCCCGGGGCGGCTCACACGGAGCTTCGGAACGCCAGGCTGCGGGCCGCTGAGGGCGCCCAGCCAGCCGGCAGGAAGCCATGGCTGTACAAGGCCGGACAGCAGTTCGCCTGCCTATGGGTCCCCCTGGAGGTCCGCGATGCCCGAAGAACCTCCCTATTCAAAGTTTGGGCAGCCCCCCGCACAAGTTTCCTTTGCTCCCCGTCTCTTCTCACGGATCCGGCCATTCTCCCTGCTTTACTGCCATACGAGCGCAATTCCCTTGTCATCCCCCTCATGCCTCTTGCCACTGGCCTCGGCTTTGCCTGCCTTCTCTGCCGAATCTTCTCCTCCCTCGCTCTTGACATCTCTATTTGCTGGCCCGCTCCTGAAGGCTGCGTTGACGTCTCTACCTGCCTGCATACCAAACAAGCCGGACATCTGCGGATGCCGACTTGTTAAGCTAACGATTTTCTTTTATCTTGCGGGCTTCAACGGCCCCGCACCAGCCTCGATACCTGGTACGGGAGCGCCGAAGAGTCCCTAGTGGGTGTACGTGTACTGCGGCGAATCGTACTGCGGTCCGGACTTCTCGTACGTGAACCAGTACTTCAGCACGCTGCCGGCGCTGAGCCCGTTCACGAGCTGCTCCCACGCCGCGCCGCTCTTCGTCATACGGAAATTCTGCTGAGGCCCGCCGTTCACGGTGTAGTGAACGTCGACATACAGCGCATTGACGGCCGGCGTGAACGCAATCTTCGCCTGGGCCGCGGATGTCTTCGATACGCCCGCCGTATAATCCGGCGTGGTGATCACACCTCCTCCGCTGCCGGCATCTGTCGTGACCGTCACGGCACTGCTCGCCGGGGACACGTTGCCGGCGGCATCCCGTGCGGTAACGCGGAACGTGTAGGCTGTGTTCGCCGCCAGGCCGCTGACCGTAGCGGTCGTGCCGGACACATTCAGGCTGCCGCTGCCGTAGCCGACCGTGTAGCCCGTCACGCCGACGTTATCGGTCGAAGCGTTCCACTTCAGCGTGACGCTGGAGGCCGTTTTGCCCGTGGAGACAAGGCCGCCTGGTGCCGAAGGAGCCGCTGTATCACCGCCGCCGCCACCGGTTCCCGTCATATACTGGCCCTGGAACGGGTTGAACCGCTGGGCCGCCAGAATGAACCAGCCGGTGCTTGAGACGCAGTTCTGCTGCGCCATCGTCCAATAGCCGTTGTGGGTTCCCTTCAGCGAGTACGGCAGACCGCCGGTGGAAGGGCCGCTCGTGCCCTGCTTTTTGGCCAGCTCGTTCAGGATGCTGTCCGCTTTGGCGGTATTGCCCTGCAAGTAGTAGGCCGCCGACATGAAGGCCGAGCCCTCCAGCCAGATATCCGGGCCACTGCTCCCGATCGGGTTGCCGTTGTCGTCGTAGGCCGGTTTCACCTCGTCGCTCCAGTCGAAGTCATAGGCGGTCATGACCCCGCCCTGGTCGTTGTACGTCAGCGTCTGCTTGTACTTCGGATTCGCGAGAGTGCCCGGCGAACCGTTCGCATTCTCGACATAGGCAAGGCTCGACTGGTAGCTGCGGGTGCCTGTGAGCCCCAAGGCCAGCACGCCCCATGGATTGACGTCCAGCGGCACGTTCGGGTCGATCAGGCCCGTATTGTCCTTCCAGCCTCCGTTCCACCGCTTCAGACTGTCGTTCCACACGGTATTGTCGAGGAAGCGCTTCACGCCGTCCGCCGCGCTGCTGTAGGCGGAAGCCTTGGCCGGTTCCACCGAAGCAAAATACCGCAGCGTCGGATACAGGTCGATATTATGCTCGGTCGATGTCCACGGCTCGTCGGCGTTCGTCCAGCCGCTCCAGCCGCCGGAGATGCCGCCGTGCGGCTTCTTGTATTGAAGCGACCAATCCAGCGCCTTCACGGCCATGCTGCGGTAACGCGTGTCGTTGTACTGCTTCTCGTAGGCCATTACGGCCATCGCCATCCAGACGACCGGTCCCACGTGCTTGCGGATCTCCTCGCCTGCCCCGTTATTGTACCAGTAGGAGTTCAGCCAGAAGCCCGACGGATCCTGGATATCGCGCATTTTGTTCAGCACCTTCTCGGCCCTGGCGCGTTCCCCCTTCGTAATAAAAGCAATCGCCGCCACCGCCTGGTCGTACGTGTACACGATCTGCTTCGGATTGTTCGGACCCCAATAGTCCTCGAAGGAATCCACCAGGCCGTCGAACGCAAGGCCGGCCGTCACATCCTGCTGGGTCTTCAGCCAGATCAGCGCCTGATTGGAAGCGGAGGCCGGGTCGGCATAAGCGCGCGGAGCCGGCAGCGGGCCGAGGACAGCGGTCAGGGCTACAACGCCGCCGAGCAGTGCGGCTGCAGTACGGGACAAGAGCGTGCGGGAGCGTAAAGGTTTCATAGGATACACCTCATCGGAATAGTTTGGGCGGGGCACCGGCAAATGACCGGCTGCAGCTATTGGAAAACCGAGCGGCGGGACTCCGGACAAGCCCCGCACCCGGATCTGTCATGTTATTGCTGCGTGTAAGTGTACTGCGGCGAATCGTACTGCGGGCCGGATTTCTCGTACGTGAACCAGTACTTCAGCACGCTGCCGGCGCTGAGCCCGTCCACCAGCTGCTCCCACGCAGAGCCGTTCTTCGTCATGCGGAAGTTCTGCTGTCCGCCGCCGTTCACCGTGTAATGCACATCGACATACTGCGCATTCACAGCCGGCGTGAACGCGATCTTCGCCTGCGTCGCGGACGTCTTCGTCACGCTTGCCGTATAATCCGGCGTCGTGATTACGCCTCCGCCGCCGCTGCCGGCATCCGTCGTCACCGTCACCGCATTGCTGGCCGCGGACACATTGCCGGCCGCATCCTTCGCGGTTACGGTGAACGTGTAGGCCGTGTTCGCCGCCAGGCCGCTGACCGTCGCGGTCGTGCCGGTGACGTTCAGGCTGCTCCCGCCATAGCTGACCGTATAGCCTGTCACGCCCACGTTATCCGTCGAGGCGTTCCACTTCAGCGTGACGCTGGAGGACGATTTGCCCGTAGATACAAGGCTGCCTGGTGCTGAAGGCGCCGCGGTATCTCCGCCGCCTCCGCCACTGCCTCCCCCGTTACCGGTGTTGAAGCTGTTCGCCGGCACGCTGACGACGGTACCGTCCGAGAAGGTGACGTTCTTGGCAGAGCTGCCGAAGTTGTACGCCACATACGTCTTGACGCCGCCCTTGTTGAATACGGCTGCCGTCGGCGAGCTCGCCGTAATCGACGGATCCGCATTGCCCATCGCGTCGAGATTATAGATCCAGTGGTACGCGTTCGCCTTGGAGTTGCCGGTCTCCGGTCCGCCGGAGCCTTCGGCCCCGCCGGTCGCCATGGAGCCGATGCCTGCTGCGAACTGGGTCTTCGCATCCGACGGCGAAGAGACCGCACGGTACATCCAGATCAGGTCGCGCCAAATATCCCAGTTCGTGCCCCCGTTCTCGCTGGCGAGGGCGTTATAATTCTTCGCCGCGTAGCTTGGGTAGTGGGTCAAATAAAGATGGCCGGCCGTGATCGGGAGCCAGTTGATGCCGTGCACCTGCTCCGGATTGGCGGTGAACCAGGTCGCGTTGGCGCCCTTGCCGCCCCAGATCATCGTCACCACCGACGGCGTGTACGCGGCCGGATGCGTGTTGTCCTGTACGTCGAACCAGTAGTCGTTGATCGCATTCATCTCCGTCGTGTACAGATAGACGCCGAGATCGCGGATCGCCGTGTTGCCTGTCGCTTCGCCCCACAGGATGAGGCCGGACCAGGCATTCATCGCTTCAGAGGACGATTCGTTGTTGTTGCCGTCGCCGAATCTCGCATGGCCGGAAGCCCAGGAGTGGCCGGCATACGGGTCGAAGTTGCGCAGGAACGGGAACATCGTGTCATTGCGGTTCCAGTTCGCGATGTCGCGGATGAGCAGTTCGACCATCGGTCCCCAGCTCGAAGCCCATGCTTTGTCCGTCCGGGCAATCTCCGCCGCCGCCTTGATGTAATAGCCATAGTGAAAATGGTGGTCGTTCAGCTCGCCGTCGCTGCCGAAGCTCGCCGGATAGCCGATGACCGTACCCCAGTTGTTGTTATAGTAGAACACATTGTCGGCCTTGAGATTGCCGCCCGCATCGCTCGCTTTGAACCAGTCCTGCAGACGGTTCTTGATCTCGGTGCGGAACTTGCCGGAAGCGGCCGTGTCGCCCACCTGGTCGGCGATCGGCGCCAGCGTGGCCAGCTTGCCGAGGCGCTTGCCTAGCCAGTATGTATCCGTCCCGCCCGTATAGGCCAGCGCTTCTTCCTCATTGACGTAGCCGCCGAGCGTCGCTTTGTTGTATGTGCCCTTATCCGGCAGCGCCGGCAAGACGCCCGTGAATTTCATGCGGGTCGTGAAGGAAGAGCCTTCCGCCGTCTTCATCGTGCCGCGAACGGAGTTGTACGTGTAAGGCAGCAGCGCCTGGGAAGCGTTCTTCCACTGGTGCGGATACAGGGCGAAGATCGTCCCCGCCTGCGTGCCTTCCTTGGCCGTCGTCGTATAGTTGAACGTCGTGGTGACTTCGCCGGCAGCCGCGTTGTAGCCGTAGCTGATCTTCGTGTCCGTCACATGGGCATACGCGTACTGCTTGAACTTGTCAAGCGTCGCCGCGGTATTGTTCGGCAGCGCCGCGATGGAGAAGTAGTTCTTGCCGTTCAGCGCGTTGGTCAGCGTATTCGTCCCGATGCCGGACCACGTGCTGCCCGTCGGGCCGAAGAGGCCATAGTGCGCGCCTTCGATCGTAATGCCGAGCACGCTGCTGCCGGCGCTGCCGGACCAGACGGCCGGCGGCGTGTAGAACTTCAGCTGCGGATTGCCGCCGCCGAACGTGAAGTAGACGTACGGGGAGCCGTGCCCGTAGGACACGTTCATCGAGCTTGCCCCATTCTGGTACTGCGCCTTCACGAACCAGTCGCTGAACCCGTCGACCTTCGCATCCGGGAAGCTGCCGCTGCCCGTATGGCCTACGGTGAAATCGTGAATGTCATTGATCCAGCCGCAGACGCAGGAAGAGTTGGCGGTAATGCGGCTGGAAGGGTTATAGATCCGGAAGCCGTCGCTCTGGTTCTTGACCGCGAGCGGGTGAGGATACTGCGCTTCGGAGTACTGCGTCCAGGCCAGCGAGCTCCACCAGTCGTTGGTCGGCATTTTGCCCGTGACGTTCCCGCTCTTGTAGATCTGCGACTGCACATCCGCCGCGCCTGCGGGCAGGACGGTGGAATAGCTGCCCGAGCCGAGCGGCACTTCCCCGGAGAACGCTTGGCCCGCGCCCGGCAGCAGCCCTACGGCGAGTACGGCCGAGAGGGCCAGCGATACAATCTTCTTCATGGTTAACCTCCTAATGGTCTCCGTTTGTGTGTGGTGCTGCTTCTCGCATCCGTTCGGTTTCTTCCCTCCTTCCCTTCGTAAGACAGGCATCTCCGAAATGACAGCGCTATCACAAGCGGTTGAAATACAGGGAATCCATAAGAACACGAGGAGCACCTGCGGCGAAAGCATCATCTACGAAACCTGTTTCGTAACATACTCGAAGCCTCCTGCAGAGCTGCGAAGTCTTTTGAATATAATCCCTGTTAAAAATGACTCTATCATCCGAAACCGTTTTCGTAAATATGGACCCTAAAAACCGTGCCCCAACCTAAAAAACGGGCACTCTCCTTCCGGAGATGCCCGCCTTCTGTCCTTCTGCCTGCTATCCTGCCGCTGTTCGTCTTTATCCCGGCCGCTTCCCTAACCAACGGCTGCGGCTCCCTGTCTATCCGTTCGCCTCCCCGGTCTGCCCTCCGGCCGGCCTCGTGTGCCATAAGGCCAGCAGCTCCCGCTCGCGCGCAGCCGGCAGGCCGGCCTTCAGCTCCGCTGCGCCCCGGTGCTCTTCATGCCAGCTCACGGTATCCCTGACCGTCTCCTCTAGCGGGCGGAAGGTCAGTCCCTCCTCCAGCGCCTTCCGGCAATCCACCTGCAGAATGCCCTTGAATTCGGAGTTCTTCCCTTGGGCAGGCAGCCATACCGGCATATCGCTCCACCCCGCGACTCCCTGCTCCGCCAGGAACGCTTCATCTACCCAAGTCACAGCGGCATGGCTCCCGAGCGCTTCCCGTCCCCGTCCCAGCAGCTCCCGTATCGTCAGCCGGCTGCCGGGCCCCGCTGCATTGAATACGCCGGTCCGCCCGGCTTCGGTCATGGCCACTGTCCACTGCGCCAAGTCGCGGACGTCGATGAACTGCACCTCGCTGTCCCCGGTGCCGGGGGCGAGCATCTCCCCGCCGCGGGCCATGCGCACCGCCCAGTAGGTGAAGCGGTCCGAGGGATCCTTCGGACCTGCGATCAATCCGGGCCGGATCGTCAGGACTCGTCCTGGCATGAGGCTCTCCAGTATTTGCTCGCAGCGGGCTTTCAGGGCGCCGTAATGGTTCGGGATGTCCTCCGTGGATTCATCCTCCAGAAGCTGCACCGCGCTGCGTTCATGAACGAGCGGCACGCTCAGGTCCCGGTAAGCCGAGACGCTGGAGATGAACGTATACGTACCTACCCGCTCCGCGAGCTCCTCCGCTGAAGCCCGGACGAGGCGCGGCAGGTAGCCGCAGGTATCGATAACCGCATCCCATCGGCCGCTTCGCAGCACGTCGAGCCCCCCGTCCCGATCCCCGTAAAGCTGCACGACACCGGTATGCGCTTCCTTATCGGTAAGTCCCCGGTTGAACGTCGTTACCTCATGTCCCATCTCCAGCGCTGCCTTTACGACATGATAGCCAAGAAACTTGGTGCCCCCGAGAATCAGCAGGTTCATTGGATAAACACTCCTTTTACACAAAAATATATTTGTACATAATAATATATTATTGCGTAGGAAACCGCAATCCTTTTGCGCAGAAGACCCCAGCTCTTGGTCCCGGAACAAGCCAAATAAACCCGAAAGCGCGGCCGCTGCTTCCTCTCGGCCGTCTTCCGGGTTTTTCGTTCCGTAATTCCTGTTGCTGCTCCCCTACATCAGATCCCGGTTTCTCGTCTCCAGAACACGGGCTTTGAGATGCTGCATCAATTCACGGTTGTGCCTCAGCAGCGTTCTGTTCAGAATCAGCTCCGTATGACTGCTCGCAACCATATGCTGAAGCTTGCTCTGATGCTCCCTTAACTCTTGGGCTCGAAGGAGCAGGCGGTTCAAATGCTCTGCGTTCCTCATGGAATCGCCGGACCTCCCCTCCAGATCAGAAAGGATGACCTGCTCCCAGTGTATCACGCTTCCAGTCCCCTGACACCTTACACCCGCGCAAAATTTTCCGGCATCAAAGTGAAGAGGCGGCGGAATCAGCCAGACTTTTTTCTTTGCTGAGTCTCAGCATCTTGACGCCGAGCGCCGCTTTGGAGGCATGATTCTTGGCGAACAGCGCCCCGATATCCTCGCGCACCGACATCCCCAAGATTCTTCGCTGAGACAACCAGCCCCATGGATACGTCGGCGGCCGTGATCGCCGCCATCTCCGCATCGCCGAGCCGGGTGCCCGCCGGGAGTTGGTCCCAGGGGCCTCTGGTCTTGGCGGCAGGTTCCGTATCGATTCTTCTTCGGGCTTATTCTAGCCTGAAGCCTGCCTGTTGTATGCGCCGCCGGAGCGGAGTAACCGGAGAATAGAGCAGACAAGACGGGCGTAGACTAAGGGCGGACTCCTTTATTCCATCCTCGTCACGTTTAACCATCCAGCATGCCTTAGGCCAGGCGCCTTCCACAGTACCGCATGAAGAACCTCATCCGCTGCTTGCGCCGCAACGGTTACGGCCACTTTCGATTCCTCGGGGCCCGTCCTTCCATAACCATCCCTGACATAAGATCAACGGCTTCGCCGTCCTTTAAGGATGATGCGCGTTGATAAGATATATAAGAAGACAGGATCGAGCCATGGCGAGATAGAAGTTCTTATCTATGGACCCCAAAGACCTGCCCCAACAAGGCACAGGTCTCTTCGCCGAGCATGCAAGCCAGCGATTCCTCAGGGCACGACGCACTCCCCTTCCTTTCCGGCTTACAACTCCTTCATGAATTGAAAAATTTTATCGTGCAGTCCCGGCAGGCCCTCGTGCCCGAAATCGGGGAAGATCTCCAGCCGTAGCGGTGCCGTGATTTTGTTGAACGCGGCGAACTGGCTCGAAGGCGGGCAGATCGGATCCATCAGACCCACCCCGGCCAATGTCTCCGCTTGGATGCGCGGGGCCAGATGCTGGATGTCGATATACCCGAGCTTCGTAAAAATCTCCTCTTCCCGCTCGTGCTGGGGATCGAAATGGCGGAAATACGTCCGCAGCTCCGCGTAGGCATCCTTGGCGAGGTCCATCTCCCACACACGGCGGTAGTCGCTGAGGAACGGGTACACCGGCGCCGCCTTCTTGATGCGCGGCTCCAGGGCTGCGCAAGCCAGGGTAAGCGCTCCCCCCTGCGACCAGCCCGTCGCCCCTACTCGCCCTTCGTCCACTTCAGGGAAGCCCATCACAATTGCAGCGAGCTGGGCGGTATCGAGGAAGATGTGACGGAACAGCAGATTCTCCGGCTCGTCGTCCAGCCCCCGGATGAAGTGCCCGTTGTGGGTTGTCCCTTTGACCCCGCCGGTATCTTCGGAGCGCCCTCCCTGGCCGCGGACATCCAGCGAAGCATAGGCGAACCCCAGAGCCGCATAAGGCAGTTTATCCTGCCAATCTCCGCTGCTGCCCGTGTATCCGTGAAAGTGCAGGATGGCCGGATGGGGAGCTTCTCCCGCTTTGGGCCTTATGTATTTGGCATGGATGCGGGCACCCCTCACCCCGGTGAAGTACAAGTCGAAGCAGTCGGCGAACGGTACCGTGAAGTCCGAGGGCACCAGCTCGACCTCGGGGTCGATGCTTCTCATCTCTTCCAGGGCGGCTTCCCAATAAGCGTCAAAATCGTCCGGGCGGGGGTTGCGGCCTTGATAGGTCTTCAGGCGGTCCAGCGGCATATCGAGCATCGGCATAAAATCATCTTCCTTTCTTGCTGCTTAGGTGTAGGATGGAGCCCATCCACTTCACTCTACCTTCTGGCGCCGCAGCCCGCAATAGGTCCATGGGCCGCACGATCTTCCGCCTCTTCGTGCACTTATCCAAGGATTCACTCTTCACCCGGCCCCCTCCCCCTGCCGACATAGAGGATATCACTTATACACTTATCCCATTCAGTTGGGCTTACAGGAGGACTCCATATCATGAAGAACGTGTTCGGCAAATCAGTCCGGGCGAAGATCATCGCGCTTCTGCTGTCGGTCTCCATGCTGCCGCTGCTCGTCTCCAGCGGACTGCTCATGACGACATCCACCGACGCGATGGAAACATCGACCAAGGGCAATCAATCGGCACTGGCCCAGCTCAGCGCAGCCAATATCGACAGCTGGCTGAAGGGGAAGATCACCCGTGCCCAGCGCGTGATTGACGCCCATCCGGAATTCAAACAGAGCGATGCCGCCCTCATCGTGCCGGTGCTGAAGATCATGCAAGAGGCTGACCCGGACGTCCAGGCGTTCAATTACGTAAGCCCGGCAGGACAATCCCACCGCATTGACGGCAGTGTGGTGGATGTCTCCAAGTTCGATAATTTCAAAGCCGCCCAAAGCACCATGAAGACCGCCGTATCCGACATCCGCAAATCAGCGGCAACCGGCGAGAACGTCATTATCATCGACATGCCGTTCAAGAAAGACAACGGCGAGTTCGCCGGCATGCTGCAGATGCTGCTCTCCCCGGCCGACCTCGTCGGCATGGTCAGCAGCATCAAGCAGGGCAGCGGCTACGGCTATCTCCTGTCCTCGACCGGCACCTATCTGATCCACCGGGAAGCGGAGCGGGTAGGCAAGCCCGTCAAGGAACTGCTCGGCGACGCCGACACCGGCTTCGAGGGCGCAGTGCTGGGACATACGAACGGCATCATGACCTATACGGAAGCCGACAAGGCCTCCTATGCGGCAGCCTATGATACGGTTGCCACCACCGGTTGGAAAATGGTCATTATCGCTCCTGAGAAAGAAGTCTACGCCCCCGTCAACAAAACCCGCGTAACCGCGCTTGTCATTATGGCGGTCGCCCTGATTCTGGTTACCTGCATTGCGCTGATCGTGGCCCGGTTCATAGCCGCCCCGCTGCTGCGCATCAGTTCCTTGATGAAGGAAGTAGCCGGAGGCCGCCTCGCGGGCCGCCTGGAGATTCGCGGAGAAGACGAGATCGAGACCTTGAAGGTCAATATCAACAGCATGCTTGATTCGTTCTGCGTCCTGATCGGCAAAATATCGGAATCCTCCGAGATTGTCGCCGCTTCGTCGGAAGAGCTCACAGCCACATCCCTGCAGACGGCAGCCGCATCCGAACAGGTGAACCGTTCCGTCACTGTGATGGCCAAGGGCTCCGAATCGCAGTATGACAGTGCAAGCCAGACGCATATTACGATGAACGAAATGGCAGCAGGCATCGAGAAAATCGCCGAATCGGCTTCCAGCGTCTCGGAGGCGACCAGCGAAGTCGTGCATGAGGTGAGCAGCGGACATTCGGAAGTACAGGCGGCGATCCGCCAAATGACGGCTGTCGGCACTACGGTTCGCCAAACGGCGACAGCCGTCCAGTCGCTCGAGCAGCAGTCCAATACGATCGGCGAGATCATCGATGTCATCCGCGGCATCGCCCAGCAGACGAACCTGCTCGCCTTGAACGCTTCGATCGAAGCGGCACGGGCCGGCGAACACGGCCAAGGCTTCGCCGTCGTGGCGACGGAAGTTAAGAAACTCGCGGAGCAGACCCGTACGGAAGCCGAGCGCATCACGGCGATTGTCTCCTCCATTCTTGACAACACCCGCACGGTATCCAGTACCGTAAGCGTGGGCGTGGACATGATGAACGAAGGCGTCGGCCAAGTCTCCAAAGTCGGCGAGATCTTCGAGCACGTGCTCCGTTCGGTACGGTCCGTCAGCGACCAGATCCAGGAAGTATCGGCCGCCTCGCAGGAGCTCTCCGCGGGCACGGAGGAAGTCGCCGCGTCGATGTCCGAGATGCTTCATGTGACCAAGGAAGCTGCAGACCAGCTCGCTCAAGTATCGCGCGCGACTTCCGAGCAGAAGCAGTCCATGGACGAAGTCTCGAACTCTTCCCAGTCGCTCAGCGAGATGGCCATGGAGCTGCGAGATATGGTCAGCAAGTTCTCTACTAAATAAGCTCCGACACCCCTAGAGGACGCCTCCGACGATTCGGCAGGCGTCCTTTTTGGGTCTCTTGGGCAAAGCGCAGGACAGGACTACGTCCCGGCGGCACCATCTCCGGAAGCTTTGAGTATAACGATTCTTTCCCGTTGACACGTCCGAAAGCGGGATGGTAAAGTGACTCCAGTAGATATCTTCCAGTTTACGGGAAAGGACGGCTGTACTATGCACACTCCAGGGAATGATCGGCCCCACCGCTTTGTCATCTTCCATCGCTTCGTCTGCGGCGTAACCGTCCCGCTTCCTTCGCGTGCCCTCCTGCCTTAAGGGGACAGCACCTTAGAAGAGAAATGCGGCGCACCGGTTACGATACCCTCGTAGCCTGTGCGCCTTTTTGCGCGTCCTGCCGGATACTCCCGCTGCCTGGGATTCCGGGAGGAACCGCTCCGAAGGCGTACCGCGATAGAAGTGGCGGTATGCCTTTTTGATTTTTTGGCACCCCGAAAGGAGCTTCCCCTATGCTGAATGTGCTCTTCAAACTGCGCTGGTTCTTCAAGCTTCACTGGCGCCGTTACTCTATCGCCATCGGCCTCTTAGCCATCGCCGGCATCATCGACGTGATTCCTCCCAAGCTTATCGGCTATTCCATCGACGGAATCCACCAAGGGACGCTCGGCGGCTCCGCCTTCTACGGCGTGCTAGCCCTGTGGGGAGCCCTCACGGTCATCGGCTATCTCATCAACTACGTGTGGATGTGCCAGTTGTTCGGCGGCGCGTTCGTACTGGAACGCACGCTGCGCACGTCCTTGATGAAGCAGCTGCTGCGGATGACACCGACGTTCTACGAGCGCAACCGGACCGGCGACCTGATGGCCCGCGCGACGAATGACCTGCGCGCCGTCTCGACCACCGCCGGCTTCGGCATTCTCACCCTGATCGACTCCAGCATCTTCATGCTGACGATCCTGACTGTCATGGCCGTCTTCATCTCCTGGAAGCTTACACTGGCTTCCCTGCTGCCGCTCCCCCTGATGGCGCTGCTCATCCAGCAGTTCGGGGGACGCATCCACCAGCGGTTCACGGATGCCCAGCAGGCGTTCGGCGAGATGAATGACAGCGTGCTCGAGACGATCGGGGGCGTGCGCGTCATCCGTGCGTTCGTCCAGGAGAAGGCGAGCCGGGAGCAATTCGGCGAGATGACGCGGCATGTATTCGATAAGAATACCGATGTCGCCCGCATTGACGCCCTCTTCGAGCCTACGATCAAAATCCTGGTCGGCCTCTCCTACCTGATCGGACTCTGTTACGGTGCCTATCTCGTGTTCCATGGGGAGCTGACGCTCGGTGAGCTCGTCTCGTTCAACGTCTTCCTCGGGATGCTGATCTGGCCGATGTTCGCCATCGGCGAGCTGATCAACATCATGCAGCGCGGCAGCGCCTCGCTCGACAGGGTGAACGAAACGCTGGCCTACGAGCCCGACGTACCGGGGCCTGCCGCCCCGGTAGAGGTAGCTCGGCCCGATACCATCGCGATGCAGGGACTCTCGTTCCGCTATCCTTCTTCGCCGATCGACAATCTCGTCGATATCTCCTTCGAGCTGCACCGGGGCGAGACCCTCGGGATCGTCGGACGGACCGGCAGCGGCAAGACGACGCTGCTGAAGCAGCTGCTCCGCGAATACCCGTCCGGCAGCGGATCTTTCACAATCTCCGGCACGGCGGTGGAAGAGATCGATCCGGACGTGCTCCACGGCTGGATCGGCTATGTGCCCCAGCAGCCGATACTGTTCTCACGGACCATCCGCGAGAACATCCTGTTCGGGCGGCCCGGCGCAGGGGACGACGAACTCCGCAAGGCTCTCGAGCTCGCCTCCTTCGCCAAGGATATCGCTTTCCTGCCCCAAGGCCTGCAGACGCTCGTCGGCGAGAAGGGCGTCGCCCTCTCCGGCGGGCAGAAGCAGCGCGTCTCGATTGCCCGGGCGCTGATCGCGGATCCCGAGATTCTCATGCTCGACGATGCCCTATCGGCCGTCGATGCGAAGACCGAAGCCGAGATCATCGCCGGCATCCGCCGGGAGCGGGCCGGCCGGACGACGCTGATCACGACCCACCGCCTCTCCGCCGTGCAGCATGCGGACCTGATCCTCGTCCTCGACGAAGGACGGATCGCTGAGGCCGGTACGCACCAAGAGCTGCTGGCACTCGGAGGCTGGTACAAAGAACAGTACGACCGGCAGCAGCTCGAATCCGCCGTATCCCCAGCCTAATAAGATATATTTCAAGAAGATAAGAGGGTGAACCCCAGATGAATACCGCATCACGCCGCACCGGCGCCAGACTGTTCCGCTATGCCCTGCTGTTCCGCCGGCCTATCCTGATCGCCCTGGCGCTGCTCACGCTGGCCGCCTGTGCCGAGCTTGCCGGTCCCTTGATCGCCAAACGCATGATCGACCGGCATATCCTCGGCATCGAGCTGGCCTGGCACCAGGCCGCGGAGCCCGGCGAATATACCGCCGCCTACGGCGGCAAGCATTACAAACGGATCGACCACTGGCTGCCCGGCGAGACGCCCGGCACCGAGGTCCGCATCATCCAGAGCGGCCTCACCTATTACTTCGCGGAAGGGCCGTTCGCGGGCGACGGAACCCGGTCCGTCCATATCCCGGACAGCGGGCAGCCGGAGATGACTGTCACGTCCGCGGACGGACAGCAGCATGCTTATCCCGCCCGCGCCTTGTCCGCCGGGGAGCTCTACGCCTTCTATGCGCCGGAGTTCAACCCGCTGCTGCTCTTGGCCGCCGGCTACTTCGGCCTGCTCGTGCTCAGCGCCTTGTTCACCTACGGCCAGCGCTACCTGCTGCAGATCTCGGCCAACCGGATCATCAGCCGGATGCGCGAGGATGTGTTCGCGCAGGTGCAGCGGCTGCCAATCCCCTACTTCGACAACCTCCCTGCGGGCAAGGTCGTCTCCCGGGTCACCAACGATACGGAATCGATCCGGGAGCTGTATGTCGCGGTGCTCGCCAACTTTTTCTCCGGCATCATCTATATGACTGCGATCATCGGCGCCCTGTTCCTGCTCGATACCCGGCTGGCGCTGATCGCCCTGCCCCTCTTCCCGCTGCTGTACGTGTGGATCAAGATCTACCGCCGCTTCGCGGAGCGGTACAACGAGGAGATCCGCTCGCGGCTCAGCGACATCAACGGGATGATCAACGAAGCAATCGGCGGGATGCCGATCATCCGCGCCTTCCGCCAGGGCCGGCAGACGATGCGGGAATTCGAAGAGCTGAACGGCGAGTATTATACGTACCAGAACAAGCTGCTCAGCCTCAACTCCATCACATCGCATAATCTTGTCAATGTCATCCGCAACATCATCTTCCTCGGAGTGATCTGGATGTTCGGCGGGGGCCTGCTCGGCACAGCCGTCACGATCGGCGTTCTCTACGCCTTCGTCGATTACATGAACCGCATGTTCCAACCCATCGTCGGCATCGTGAACCAGCTGAGCAACCTCGAGACCGCCCTGGTCTCTGCGAACCGGGTATTCGAACTTCTCGACGAAGAGGGTACGGATGTCGCGGACGGCAGGCTCGACCGCTACCGGGGAGACGTCAGCTTCCAGGACGTGTCGTTCGCTTATAAGGAGAACGAGACCGTACTGAATAACATCTCCTTCGAAGCCCGTCAGGGCGAGACCGTCGCACTGGTCGGCCACACCGGCTCGGGTAAGAGCTCGATCCTCAACCTGCTCTTCCGCTTCTACGATCCCCAGCAGGGCCGCATTACGGTCGACGGGAACGATATCCGCGGCATCCCGCATCAGCTGCTCCGGCAGCACATGGGTATCGTTCTGCAGGATCCCTACCTGTTCACCGGCACGATTGCGTCCAACGTGTCCCTCGGGGACCCGAATATTTCCCGGGAAAAGGTCGAAAGAGCGCTGCGCGATGTCGGAGCCTACGAGATGTTCTCGGCTCTCCCCGGCGGGATCGACGAGCCGGTCATCGAGAAGGGCGGCACCTTGTCCGCCGGCCAGCGCCAGCTGATCTCGTTCGCCCGCGCGCTCGCCTTCGATCCGGCGATCCTGATTCTCGACGAAGCCACCGCCAGCATCGATTCCGAGACGGAAGCCGTCATCCAATCGGCCCTTGAGGTGCTGAAGCGCGGGCGTACGACCTTCATCATCGCCCACCGCTTGTCGACGATCAAGAATGCCGATACGATCCTCGTCCTGGACCGCGGCCACATCATGGAGCGCGGCAATCATGCCGAGCTCATGGCAGGGCAAGGACGCTACTATCAGATGTACCTGCTTCAATCTGGGGAACAGCCGGCCGATGCTCCCGAAGCGGGCCTGCCTCAGCAGCCGGCCGATGCCGGCAGACCGGAAGCGGGCGCGGCGAGGTAGCTCCCACACCGTATCGCAGGGCCGCGGCTGCATTCTATGTGCCGTCCTTTAAAGGACGATGCGCGAAATTATGCTTCTGATAGTTCAAAAAGCCTCATCTGCAGAAGGGCAACCCTGCTGCGGATGAGGCTTTTTGGCGGTGATGCCGCACCCCCTGTTACGCCGCATGCGTTCAAGGACGCGGCGTCCGGTAATGCGTGCGATGGTGGTGTTTTGCCGATGAGGCTTTTGTTGAGGCTAGTATAGTGATACTGCGCCTGATGTGCTGCTTGTCATGATACTGCATAGGCGATGAACTGCCTACGATGCTGCCGTTGTATGATGCTGACGCGCGAGTCCAGGTGACCTAGCCGACGCCCTATACCTGCGTCTGCAGCCGCGAGAGGAACAGCTTCGTCCGGTCGCTGCTCGGCCGGTTGAATACCTGATCCGGACTGCCCTCTTCGACGATCCGGCCGTCATCCATAAGTATCACCCGGTCGGCGACTTCGCTTGCGAACTTCATCTCGTGCGTCACGATCACCATCGTTCTGCCCTCGGACGCCAGCTCCTTGATGACCTTGAGCACTTCTCCCACGAGTTCGGGGTCGAGTGCGGAGGTCGGCTCGTCGAACAAGAGCAGCTCGGGCTCGACGGCCATCGCCCTGGCGATGCCGACCCGCTGCTGCTGCCCGCCGGAGAGCTCGTGCGGATAGGCATCCGCCTTCTCCCCGAGCCCCACTTTGCCGAGCAGCGCAAGCGCCCGGGTCCGCGCTTCCTCCTTCGGCCTCTTCTGGACGGTAACCTGTCCCTCCATCACATTCTGAACCACTGTCATGTGCGGGAACAGGTTATACGACTGGAAGACCATCCCGGTCTTCTTGCGGAGCCGGAGCACATCGGCCTGCTTCGGCAGCGGTCTGACGCTGTAATCCAGATGCAGATCTCCGATGCGGAGCGTGCCGCCGGACGGCGTCTCGAGCAGATTCATGCAGCGCAGCAGCGTCGTCTTCCCCGAACCCGACGGGCCGATGATCGCGAGCACCTTGCCCGCCGCAAGCGATAAGTCGATCCCTTTGAGGACCTGGGTCGGTCCGAACGATTTGGTCAATTCCTTCATTTCGAGCATGGCATGGCCGCTGCTTGTCATGGTTCACCTCTATCTGGCCGAAGTGCGGTCATACCGCTTCTCGAGCCGGTTCTGCAGGCTGGATAGCACCGTGCTGAAGATCAAATAAATCAGCGCCGCTTCGCAGTAGAGCAGAAGCGGCTCGTACACCGTAGCCGTGATCTGCTGCGCCTTCTGGAACAGCTCCGTCACCGTGACCGTCGCCGCCAGCGACGTATCCTTCACCAGCGAGATGAAGGAGTTGAACAGCGGCGGCACGGACACCCGGACCGACTGCGGCAGAATGATGCGGCGCAGGGCTTGTCCCCGCGTCATGCCGAGCGAGTAGCCCGCTTCCCACTGCCCCTTCGGAATCGATTGGATCGCGGCACGGATAATCTCCGAGGAGTAGGCGCCGACGCTGAGCGTGAATCCGATCACGGCGGCCGTGAAAGCCTCCAGCGTCACCCCTATGGCCGGAAGGCCGTAGAAAATGATAAAGAGCTGCACGAGCAGCGGCGTTCCGCGGATAATCCACACATAGAAGCTGGCCAGCAGCGCCAGCGGCCGGAAGGAGGACATTCGCGCAAGGGCGGTCAGGAAGGCAAGAATCAGTCCCAGCGAAAAAGAGATCAGCGTCAGCGGAATCGTAAAAGCTACCCCTGCCTTCAGCAGGGGTAGAAAGGAGTCGGTGAATATGTCGATCAGTCTCTGGGTTTTGTCATCCATAGGTAACAACCTTTACTTGGACACATCCTGCCCAAAATATTTTTCCGAAATCTTCAGGTAAGCGCCGTCGCTCTTCATATCGGTCAGCGCTTTGTTGATCGCATCGCGCAGCTCCGTGTTGCCTTTGTTCAGGAGCAGGGCGCTCGGCGTTGCTTCCGTCGTCTCGTCCACTACCTTGATCGCCACATCCGGCTTCTGCTTCTTGAGGTCGAGGTACGAGAGGCCGTCGTTGATCGTGGCATCGATACGCTTGGACATGAGCAGGTCGATCGCCTGGTTGAAGCCGTCCGTCTGCACGATCTCGGCACCGTTCGCCTTCGCGATCTCGGTGAGGTTGCTCGTCAGCGACTGGCCGGACTTCTTGCCTTTGAGGTCCGCGAGCTTTTTGATGTCCTGGTTGTCGTTATGTACGATAAGCACCGCTTTGGAGACGATATACGGGTCGGAGAAATCGTACTTCACCTTGCGGTCTTCCTTGATCGATACTTGGTTCGCGACGATATCAAAACGCTTTGCATCGAGGCCCGCGAACATGCCGTCCCATTTGGTCTCGATGAATTCGGCCTGAACGCCGAGCCGCTTCGCCACTTCCTCCGCGATCTCCACGTCGAATCCGGTCAGCTTGCCGTCCTTATCGTGGAAAGTGAACGGAGCGTAGGTGCCTTCCGTACCGACACGCAGTTTGCCGTTCTTCTTGATCGTCTCGAGCGCATTGGCTCCCGCCGCAGGGGCCGGGCTGCCTTCTTTCGCCGTTCCTTCCGGTGCGGTCGTTCCCGTGCCTGGTGCCGGATTCTTCGTTCCGCAGGCCGTCATGAGAAGCGTGAGCACTGCCATCAGCAGCACGACGGATGTCCATTTTTGTTTCATAGCTTACGTCCTCCACATCAGTTTCTCTGTAGTTTGCCAAAATCAGCCGCACCTCATGCTGAAAAACAGGCTATTGGCATCTTACCACTGGTCGAATTTGCTCGTCAAACCATTCTTACACTCCCCACCGGAATAGTCCGACTTTGAAAGGGTTTTTGATGCCTTTCTGCGGCTCCATCCGGAACGCATGACTCCGCACCGGACTCACGACAGGAGGTCGGTGCGTTCCCGGACAGCGGCCTGCTGCGACGCCGCCCGGAGAAGGGTACGGCTGCGCCAGGCCTGGAAGCAGGACAAGAATGCCGCGGCCGCCAGCAGCACCGCGCCTACTGCGGCGAATACCCAGCGGCTGCCGAGCCAGATGCCGAGCGCGCCGCCCGCAAGGGGACCGAGCAGCCCGCCAAGCTGGTTGGCGCTCGAGGTGAGCCCGAACGAGCGGCCCCGGGAGCCCGCATTCGTGTGCCGCATGATCAGCGTGTTCACGGTCGGCACGATGCCCGCTAGGAACAGGCCGTACGCGAACTGTACGCCCGAGAAGATCAGGGCGGACGGAACCAGCGCCTGGAGGGCCATCAGGCTCCCGGCTCCCGCCAGACATACGGGCAGAATACGGCGCCCTCCCCAGGCGGCCTCTCTGCGGCCCCACCATGGCGATGCGAGAATGCCGGCCGCCCCGGTCAGCGCGAGCACGATGCCTGAGGTCAGGGCCGCGTCCTTCATCCCGCCCTGGAGCTCGGCCAGATGGAGCGAGAGGACCGGCTGAATCGTATTCACCGCGAGCTGGTACACGAACAAGAGCCCGAGCAGACCCAGCAGCAGGGGGCTGCGGATCCAGTGCCTCAGCGTCGATGGCGCCGCCGTCCGGTCTGCGTCCTCCTCCTCCGTCATCGCATCGCCAGGGCCAGCGCCCGCGGGTGCTTCCTTCACGAACAGGATGACGGCAGCCGAAGCCAGTCCCACGATAAGGGCCGCGGCTGCGAACGACGGCCTCATGCCGAAGGCCGAAGCGAGCACGCCGCCGAGCAGCGGCCCCAAGATGCCTCCCGACATCGCTGCCGCCTGCATGAGTCCCAGCGCTTCGCCGAGCTTCTCCTTCGGCGCCGTCGAAGCGACCAGCGCCATGGAGGCCGGTATGAAGCCGGCAACGAAGCCGTGAAGCAGCCGCACCCCGAGCAGCTCCCAAGGGCTGCGGACCACAGTGAACAGCACATAAACCAGCACCAGGGACAAGCCGGCCCGCACGATCATTTTGCGCTTCCCGTAGCGGTCCGCCAGAATGCCCCACAGGGGACCC
Source organism: Paenibacillus caseinilyticus (assembly GCF_027533645.1). GTDB lineage: Bacteria > Bacillota > Bacilli > Paenibacillales > NBRC-103111 > Paenibacillus_G > Paenibacillus_G caseinilyticus. Next base: position 283,514 of record NZ_JAQAGY010000002.1, on the reverse strand, counting down.
ATGACCACGCCCACCAGGAATGCGGCAGACAGCACCACTCCAGCCCACAGATGCACCTGCGCCCCGGTCACCCCGAGGTCGAACAGGAACAACGGCAGGAAGGGCACGCACATCGTATAGCTCGCCGAGCACAGGAGCACACCCGTCCACAAAATCCACATATTTCGTTTCCATCCGGTCATAAGCCGCCCCCGCCCTCTATCCATTTCCCCACGCCAAAAATGGAGGCACTCTCTCCCTTACGGAAAGATTGCCTCCAGTTGTCTGGTCAACAAGCTTTAAACCCACTTCACAACCCGGTATACACTCCATTCATAGTATGCTCCCCGTTCCGTGTTGTCAATAGAGACAGACCTTTGATTCATATCCCGGACAACCCGGTTAAGTAGGTCTTGTGCAGGAAGGACATCACTCCCTCACCTGCAAGACGATACCCTCAAGGAGGCGTTACAAATGTCCTTACAGCAGAATCATGTCGTTGACAAGAACGGTAACTTATCCCCGGACCGGGTAGACAATGCTCTGAATACCATGGATCAATCCCGCAAGGACGAGATTCTCCAGAATTTCGATTCGTTCAAGAGCTATCTCGCCAAGCGGATCGAGATGGCCGAGCACATCGGCCTGAACGAAGAGCAGCTGGCCGTGCTCGCCGAGAAGGTGGCCGGCTACCTAGCATCCCACGAAGAGCCGCGCAACAGCGAAGAGAAGCTGCTGCAGGAGCTGTGGAAGGTAGCGGATAAAGACCGTCAGCACGCCCTGGCCCATCTGCTCGTCCGGCTGGCTCAGTCTTCATCATCCAAGTAAATCCCGGCAAGTGAATTCCGCTCAAGTCAAGGTCGGCGTATAACCCGGCTTACCTATGCGGACAGATCCGCAGCAGGGCCTGCGGTCCTCGCACAGCAATCAACACGAAGAACGCTGCATTCCCCATCGAGTCGCATAAGGGGGAGGCAGCGTTCTTCGTGTGTTCGGACATCCTGCGGCTCTGCGGCCGCCTTCCTTCTACAATTGAAAATAATAGCGGACAGGCAGAACGAGGGAGACGATGCACAGCAGATAGCGGATGGCCGTCTCCATCTCCGAGCCCGTATCCACGGCCAAAAACTTCGGCACGAGGCGGAATTTGATCCGCAGCGGCCACAGGAGTTCCACACCCTGTTCGTTCAGAAGATCGATCAGCGGATGGGACGCATAGGCCAGCATGAAGCACCAGAATAATGGCGCCGGGAGCGACAATGACAAAGCGAACATCGCCGCCATGAACAGGATCGAATGCGTCATCGTCCGGTGCCGCACCTTCAGCAGGCGCAGCGCGGCGGATAACGGGAAGATGACTTTGGCCATCGTCGATCCCTTCTTGTCTACATCGGCAAGCGGCCCAGCTATACAGCCGATCATCAGTCCGGCAGCCGATTCCCAGGAGAACACGGGCATGTGGAAGTGCATCAGTACGTATTCGGCGGCCACAAGCCCGGCCGCACTGTGTGTTTTTTGCAGCATGGTCTTTCGATTCTCCCCAAGTCATCGGGCATTCGCCCGGTCTTTCTGCGCAGCACCATCCATTATACCAAACATATGATCCCATATCCAATGATTTCTATATATAGACAGGCGCCCCGCCATTAACCGCGCTTGGGCCGTCCTGCCGTCCGCTCTTGGATGAAGGTGCCGGCGCGCTCTATGGCAAGCGCGCCCTCCGGTACCATCGCAGCCAGCTGCTGGAAGACACACCACATGCCCTCCCATACTTCCAGCGCCGCCTCGGTCCCAGCCTTAGCCGCCTGCTGTGCGAACGCCTCGCACTCCCCGAGCAGCACTTCCTCGCCGCCCACTTGAATCAAAAGCGGGGGCAGCCGCCTTAAGTCTTGAGAGAGCGGCGATAATGCCGGCGGAACGAGCCCCACTCCTCCCGTATACGCCTGCGCGCAGCGCTTCGAGCTGTCCAGCGACCCTGTCGGATCCCGGTCCGCCCGGTTCACGTAGGTTGGGCTGTCGTAACGGACAAAGTCCGTGTGCGGCGACAGCAGAAGGGCCCCCGCCGGCAGGGGCTCCCCTGCATCGCGCAGAGCGAGCAGGGTCATGAGCGCTAGCGTGCCGCCGGCGGAATCCCCTCCGATGACGACGGATGCCGCCGGAATTCCGCTGCCGAGCAGCCACCGGTAAGCTGCCATGGCATCCTCCCCAGCTGCCGGGTACAGATGCTCCGGCGCTAAGCGGTACGCCGGTACGAGGACCCGCGCACCGCTTGCGCGGGAGAGCCGTGCCGCCAGATCCCGGTGGGTCGCGCACGATCCCGCGATGAACCCTCCTCCGTGCAGGTAGAGCACGACGGGCGCATCCTCAGCCTTTATCCCGTGCGAGGTGACCCATTCGGCAGGAACGGGGCTTCCCTCCGCCCTCTCTGCCTCCGCCCCCTCCAGCGCGGGAAGAGCGGCGATGGCCGCCTCCTCCGCCTGGCGGATCTCGGACACGGTCCGTCCCTCCCACCGAAATTGATCCCTCAAGTGCTGCTTGATTCCCTGGAGGTATGCCGGATCCGATACGGACTTCATATCGCTTCTGAGATATGTCATGCCTTCCCGCCTCTCCTTCATGAATGGTAAGTGCCGTGCGTCTCCCCGAAGACGTCCAGGAACAGCTCACCGAGCCGTCCCTTCTCTACGCCAAAATGATCCGCCCACGCATCGGAGAAGCACAGGTAGGCGTACAGAGGAACCACGCCGGTGAAGAATTCGGCTACCAGCCTCTTCTGCCGGTCATCGTTGCAGGGCGCCTCCTCTTCGGGCCTTCCCTCTTTCTCCAGCATCGCTTCGACTATTTTAAAAATCACGGGGCTGCGTTCCGACTTCTTGAGCGAATCGATGAACATAATCCGGATGAGGTCCTTATTGCGGAAGGCAAATGCCTGATAATGGCCGGTCAACCTTCCGGCCAGGTCCTGCGGCTGCGAACCGTCCCCGCTGCCTCCGGCTGTCCGGAGCAGCTCCTTATACTCCCCGATAAAATCCCCGAACAGCACCTCCAGAATCTCCTCTTTGCTCTTGAAGTGGTAATAGATCAGCGACTTGGGCACGCCGGCCGTCTTCGCCACCTGATCCACTCGCGCTCCCTCAAAGCTGTGTTCGGCAAATACCGTGACGGCCGCATCCAGAATTCTCCGTCGGGCATCGGGCTGATGGGCACGCGCCATAATTCACCCTCCCTTTCTCCAATCCAGGATTAATACTGACCATTCAGTATTAATTGAATCATACCAGGTGAATTACTGTTTTGTAAATAGATGGAATGCACTGTCCAGTACCAAAAACTGGCAAAAATCCTGCTTCTTCTGGAATATGTTACAATGGAGGCATCCCTCTAGCCAAGGAGGCTACCTATGCTGCCGATGATTGTCATTTTGTTTCCTCTTCTATTCTTTCTTGTTTTTGCTCTCATTGCAGCCAAAGCAGCTTCCAACCAGCGGCGTTACATGCGCCAAGGCCGGTTTGAAAGAAGAAGCTTCGGAGGCTCTCCCCCCTCGAAGCCAAGGCGGCCCGCACCCGCCCGCCTGTCCTACAAAGCTTCACCGCTGCCCGCCGGACTCGGCCTGCAGCCGGATAGTCCGCTCACTCCTGCGGCGGCTAGACTCGAAGACGCGCTTCGCGGCAGCTATACGGAGAGACTGCGCCAGAGAGTCATGAGCCGCAGCCCTCAGATGACGGGCGCCGAATTCGACTGGACCTTCCTGGAGCTGAAGCGGTATTTTCTGATGACCGCCGTGCTGCGGGATGTGCCGATGTTCAGCTCCAAGGTGGACGATATCTGGCATGAGATGCTGATGTTCACCCGCGAGTATCAAGCCTTCGGCGAAGTATTCATTGGCTCGACGATCCATCATGCGCCCCATACCGGGGGACAGCCGGATCCCGGAGGCCGGGCCTGGTTCGACTGGGTGTATGCGAATCTATTCGTGCATACGCCGTATTCCGACCGGATCTGGGGCCCCTTCTTCCGCCACCCGCTCCCCTCTGCCCTGCTTGCGGAGCTGCGGTCGGCCGGGGAGGAAGAGCTGGCCGGCCGGCTCTTCAACGGCAAGACAGCGGGCCGCTATCCCGAAATCCGTGAAGCGGCCTGGCAGCTGGCGGCCCGGGCCCGCCGGCAGGCGGTGAAGCCAGGGGACGGCGAAGCATACGAAACCGCCCGGCCGGCTTACCATTCTTCGGACTATATGCCCTACCTCGCCGGCGCCTTGATGTTCTACTCAGCGGCGGAGCTCATCGACTTCGACGAGCTGATGGGCGGAGAGATCGCCGAAGAAGAGGCCCAGCGGCGGGAGCAGGACCAGTCCAATGCCGGCTCGGGAGGCACCTACGGCGGCCCCTATGACGATGGGCCGCATGAGCCCGGCGGCGGAGACGATAGCGGGGGGAACGGCGGCGGTGGAGACTCTGGCGGTGGAGACTCTGGCGGCGGGAGCGACGGTTCATCCTGTTCTTCGTCCGGCTGTTCTTCTTCCTCCAGTTGTTCCTCCTCCAGCTGTTCCTCGTCCAGCTGCTCTTCCTCTTCGAGCTGCTCCTCCGGGTGCGGCGGGGGAAGCTGAGGAGGCCTCACGGTGCAGATTCCCGGCATCGCGGGAAGTAGCCCGCCGGCGCGTCACCGAGCAGCGAGCGCTTGCGGGGCGGGCGCCTCACAGCAAGGGGCTGTCCCAGAAGTGTTCCCAGCAGATGGGAACAACCCAAAAACGACCTCAAAATCCATTGTTAAGTGGAGAAGGAGGTCGTTTTTATCGTTGAAATCCTATTCAAAGTGGGAATCAAAAATCATTACATGCCTTTTGGGACAGCCCCTTGCGGCAGTAAGGCCGGCCAGCCGGCAAGCTCACCCCTTGCGGCGGGCGTCCTTCACTCCGGCCTCTCTGCGCGAAGAGCAGATGCGGTTGGTCAACCGGATCCGCTCCACCTTAAGCTCCCGGATTCTGCGCTGCAGCACCGCGCGCTGTTCCGCCGGCACCGGTTCCCGCAGCTGCACGTGAAGCTCCAGCAGCCGCATATTCAAGGCATCGAACTGACGCCACAGGCTTTCCCTCAGCGCTGCCTGTTCCTCCCGCCGTATGTGGCCCCGGTGCGAACGGAGCGTCCCTAGAATATCAGCCTGCCAAGCCTCATCCCCGCAGGCCTTCGCAAAATTGTATAAGTCCAGGTAATCGTCCATCCATGCCCTCTTCCATCCGCTGCTCTCCCCGCTCATCCCGCCGAACCTCCCCCATAAAACATATTTTACCTAGTATTATACTCGGAATTATGTCTTTTGCAAGCCATAGTCTTTCTTTCTCCTTCCGACAAAACTAGTGCTTTTTCCACAAAGGAGTAAAGCCTCGGCCCGACGAATTGTTAACGCAGCGTAAAATCACACACATCTTTTTGTAAACTTCAGCATATACTGGGTTGTTACGTTTATGAAGGAGGCGATTGCCTTGTTTTCACAAGAGGATATCATTACCATCCGGCTGGCTGTCCTGTTCTTCGTCGCTCCGATTGTTGCCATTTGCGCCATGTTCGCCCTGACCTGACAACCCAAGAAGCATCTGTCTTTATACAACACCGCCGCAAACAACAAAACAGCAGGCCGCCCGATTCACGGCAGCCTGCTGTTTTGTCATGACGATGCAGTAAACCTGCGGAGCACTTTCAGGGAAGGACGCCGAAGCGCTTATCGCTTATGACTCAGGAGCTCCGCTGCCCTTCTTCCTCCCGGAACCGGTCCCCAAGCGGGGTGGGCAGACCGTCCAGACTCCGCGTATTCTTCTCCCGCAGGTACGCATCCACGCCCTCCGGACCTTTGACCTCCGCCCACTTCTTCAGCGTCTCCCGGTCGCCCTCATACCGGTAGAGGGGCACGCCGTACCCGCAGGAGGTCTGCACCTGATAGACGTCCGCACGGATGATCTGCCTTACTCCGGGCATCTCCCCGAAGAGGGGAGAGAGCCTGCCCCACGCCGGCGAACCCGGCAGCACGCACTCCCCTTTGCCGTACAGTCTCAGAATGTTCGGCGCGCCGTCGAAGGCACAGAACATGACCGTAATCCTCCCGTTCTCCTGCAGATGGGCGCTTGTCTCATTCCCGCTCCCCGTCAAATCCAGATAGGCGATTTCGTTTGGCGACAGAATGCGGAACGCATCATAGCCTTTGGGCGAGAGGTTCACATGTCCTTCGCCGCCGAGCGGGGCCGAGCCTACGAAGAACATCCGCTGCTTTGAGATGAATTCCCGGTGCTCCGGGAGGATGGATTCGAACGATTTCCCCATATCAAGTTTCCTCTCTTCTTCCGATAAGATACCCATATTATACCACGGGAAGCTGCCCATGGAGCTTGTTAAAAAAGTGTTAGCAAGGCGGGCCCAAAGTCGTTCCCCTTCTAAATCTTTCCTAAATTTTCTATGGTATCTTGGGTTCGTGAGGCCGCTCCCGGGAAACCGTAAACGGGTGGTTTCACGGAATGGAGGAGAGGCCCCTTGCACAAAACACTGCTTCTGCTGACCCTGCTGCTCACCGCAGGCCTGACCGCCGAGCCGCCTGCGGCAACGACGCGGATCGTAACATACGACCAAGTGACCGCTCACAGGGGAAGCTCTGCGGCAGCGCCGGAGAACACGCTGGCTTCGATCCGGCAGGCCATCCTTGATGGCTCGGGTTATGCCGAGATTGATGTGCAGGAGGCCGCCGACGGCGTGGTGATGCTGATGCACGACGACAGTGTCCTCCGAACCACAGGGATCGACAAGCCCATCTGGACGCTGACGTCCGCCGAACTGAAGAACGCCAGCGGCGGAGCCTGGTTCCACAAGCGCTTTGCATCCGAGCGCGTACCGACGCTGGATGAAGCGCTGCAGGCCGCCAAGGATAGGATCCGTCTCAACATCGAACTCAAGAACAACGGCCACGGCCGCCGGCTCGCCGAGGAAACCGTACGTCTGCTCCAGCTTCACGGTGCCGTCCGCGAGTGCACGGTCACTTCCTTCGACAAGTTGCTGCTCGCCGCGGTCAAACGCCTGGACCCGCAGATCAAAACCGGTCTGATCGTAGGCGAGAAGCCTGCGAGCATGGAGAGCATCCTTCGGGACAAAAGCTACGACGTCGTCTCCATCGCCTACCCGCTGGTGGAGGAGCCGTTCGTGAAGGAAGCTGCGGCATACGGCAAGGAAGTATACGTATGGACGGTGAACGACCCGGCCCAGATGAAGCGTATGCTGAAGCTCGGCGTCGCCTCCATCATTACGAACCATCCGCAAGAGCTCGTCCGCCTGATCCGGGCCCGGTAGAGACCCGCCGCAGGCGTCCCCTCTTCCGGCAGACTCCTTTCGGAAGACCATTCGTACGGACGCGCTCTCCGAGAGGGGACAAGACACGTAGAGCCCCTTTTTTCGATATAATCACAAGAGGGCTGACGCCACCTCCTGTAGAGGTGCTATCAGCCCTTTTCGTCCGGCACGGGCGTGCGCATCAAAAGATACTCATCACGGACAAGTTTGACTATCACGCCTTTTTAACGGTTGGATCTTGTCTCTATCCTTTATATGTAATCACGCGGCCGCCGCTATAGCTGCTTGTAATCACCCAGCCTGCCGGAATGGGAGAGGTATTCAAGATCATCATACTTGCCCCAACCCTAGCTCCATTGGCATTGGCGATCATAAATCCATTTCCATAAAAATTGGTAATCACCCAGCCTGCAGGGATAGGCGAAGTATTCGAGATCATGAGGTTTGCTCCAAAAGGAGCGCCGCCCGCATACGTGATGATGAATCCATTTCCCATTAACGCATTGGTAATCACCCAGTTTGCTGGAATGGGAGATGTATTCGCAATGGTGATATTAGCTCCAAAAGCTGCGCCGCCCGCATATGTGATGATGAATCCATTTCCACTTAGCGCATTGGTAATCACCCAGTTTTCTGGAATGGGGGATGTATTCGCAATGGTGATACTAGCCCCAAAAGCGGCGCCGCCCGTATACATGATGATGAATCCATTTCCCATTAACGCATGGGTTATCACCCAACCTGACGGGATCGGCGAAGTATTGGCAATCGTTATACTGGCTCCATACCCCGCTCCACCGGTATACATGATGACCATCGTGCTAGTGTAGTAGGCGGTAACAACCCAGCCTGCCGGTAGCGCGGATCCTTTAGGAACCTCTTGTCTTGTGCCATAGGCTGGGTTCGTTGGGATCGCCAGCGCGTTAGGGGAAGAGGCGATGGATTGCGGGGCAGACGCCTGAGATGACACTCTGATGTCTGCCGCTTGAGTAGGAAGTGCGGCGGAATGCATGGAGACCAGCAGTACACCTAGGGCGGAAATGATACCTTTTTTCAACAAAATAGATGACCTCCATATGAATAGTAACTTGCCAATCTGTATAACTATATCAATTCAGTTTATTTATGTAAACGCGAACATAGATGAATAGATGCTATGCTGAGCTCTAATCCGGTTCACTCTCCCTGCGGCACGCCAAACAAGCATGGAAGTCATCCACGCCCGTCCGCTGTTCTATGTAATGTTAACTCCCCATTCGCCTGGACTGAAGCATCACCCGGAACTTCGTTCCGACTCCGGGCTCGGAGGATACCTCGATCCGCCCCCTGTGGCGCTCCACAATTCCTTTGACCGTTGCCAGCCCCAGTCCTGTCCCTTCGTACCCTTGGGCATTATCGAGCCGCTGGAAGGGGTCGAAGATCGAGGGGATATCCTCCGCTTTCATGCCGATCCCATTGTCCTCTATGACGAACGCCACTCCCTGCTCCGTATCTGCCGTGTCCCCGTACACCCGGACCCGCGGCGGACAATCCGGCCGGTGATACTTGACGGCGTTGCCGACGAGGTTCAGCAGAAGCTGGTACATCTGGGTCGGATCCGCTTCAACCACCGGCAGAGGCTCCTGCTTCTCCACGCGCCCTTCCGTCTGCTTCAAGCGGCTGCCGAGATCGGCGAGCACATCATCGAGCACCCGGTTGAGATCGACCTCGGCGAGCTGGCCCGGCCGGGCGTTCGTCTCGGAGAACCGGAGAATGTCCGTGATGAGCGAGGTCATCCGCTGGGCCGCATCCGTGATATGCGAGAGATACTGCTTGCCTCTGGGACCCAGGCCTTCGCCGTGCTTGGTCTCCATCAGCTCGCAGAGTCCCGTGATCACATTCAGCGGATTCTTAAGATCGTGCGAGACGACCTGGGCGAACTCCCTCAAGCATTGATTGCTCCGCTCCAGTTCGGCCTGGATCTGCTCCAGTTCTTTTTTCTTCCTATTCAGTTCGAGGAACACCTTGACCTTGCTGAGCAGAATGTCGGTATCCACCGGTTTGAACAGGTAATCGACCGCGCCCGTCTCGTATCCCTTGAACACGCTCTTGTCTTCCTTATTGATCGCCGTAACGAAGATGATCGGAATGTTCTTCGTCTCCTCGTTCATGCGCAGGAGCTCGGCGAGCTCGAAGCCGTCCATCTCCGGCATGTTCACGTCGAGCAGCAGCAGAGCAAAGTCGTGGCGCAGCGTAAAGGACAGCGCCTCGTTCCCGCTCTCCGCCGTGAAGACCTCGCAGCCGAGCGTCCGCAGCGTTCGCTGCATGGCATATAAATTTTCCTTGCGGTCGTCTACAACCAGTATTTTGGTATGAGCTTCCCGGTTTCTCTCGGTTCCCATGACCGTGTCTCCCCCTTGGCGAATCGGCATGTGGACAGCTGTGGTGCCAAACCCTATACTGCCTATCCGTCGGTATAACCATTCATGCGCAGCCAAAGGCCAAAGGATGCCCCTCTAGCTCTGCGCCAGCCTGCCAAGCAGGCTTCCTATGCCTTCCAGAGGCAGAATATAATCGGCGTTCACTGCCTCGATGGCGGCCTTGGGCATCGCCGTGTACTCCGCTTCCTCCGGATCCTGGACGACGGTCAGCCCCCCTGCTTCCGCAATGCGGGCGAGACCGGCGCTGCCGTCCCCGTTCGCACCGGTGAGTACGACCCCGATGCACCCCGGCCCATAGACGTAGGCGGCACTCTCGAAGAGCACGTCGACCGAGGGCCGCGAATAATTGACGCGCGGGTCCACCGACAGGCTTAAAGTCCGTCCCTCTTCGACGAGCAGATGATACCCGGCAGGCGCCAGGTACACGCAGCCGGCTTCGATCTGCAGTTTGTCCACCGCCTCGCGCACCCGGATCCGCAGCGAGCTGTCCAGGGCTTCCGCCAGGAACCCGTCGCTGCCTTCGAGCAGATGCTGTACGACCAGTACGGGCAGCGGGTAGTCCGCCGGAAGGCAGCCCAGCAGCACGGACAGCGCTTTGAGCCCGCCGGCCGACACGCCGACGACAACCGTTTCGTACCGCTTCACGCTTCCTTCCCCCCTCCCATTGCTCCCTTAGGTCCCCGGAAGCATCTTGCGGAAGATCCGCCACTTCGGCACCACCGCTTCGAACTGGTCCCCGTTATCGGCAAAATCCATCGACTCCTTGCTCCCGAGGCAGAGGAATCCGCGGTGATTGAGGCTCCGCCCGAACAATCCGAGCACCTTATCCTGCAGATTGCGGTCAAAGTAGATCAATACATTCCGGCAGAGAATCAAATGCATCTCCCCAAACGATTCGTCCGTGACGAGATTGTGCTGCGTGAACACGATGTTCTTCCGGAGACTGTCGTTCATCTTCGCCATACTGTACTTCGCATGGTAGTAATCCGAGAAGGAGGTCCGGCCGCCGCTCTTCTGGTAATTCGCCGTATATTTGCGCATGATCTCCTGTGAATAGATGCCTTCCTGCGCAGCAGCAAGCGACTCCGCGTTCATGTCGGTCGCATAGATCTGCACCCGGTCATAGAACCCTTCCTCCTGGAGCAGGATGGCCATCGAGTAGACTTCCTCCCCGGTAGCGCAGCCCGCATGCCAGATCTTGACGAACGGATACGTCTTCAATACGGGAATCACCTTCGTGCGCAGCTCGTAAAAAAACTCGGGATCGCGGAACATCTCCGTCACGGTAACCGACATGTCCAGCAGAAACCGATTCAGGAAGGCTTCATCGTAGAGCACCTTCGGAATGAGGTCGACAATGCGCTCCGCTCCGGCTTTCTGACGGATATGATGCAGCCTGCGCATCAGCGAGGAACGGGCATAGCCCCGAAAATCATACCCGTACCCCCGGTAAATGGCCTCGAGCAGCAAATCCACTTCGATTTTCTCCATTTCCTTGGCATCCATGGGTTACACCGAGAGCCACACGCGGATCAAGGACAGCAGCTTATCCGTATCGACTGGCTTCGTCATATAATCATTGGCCCCTCCTTCGATGCTTTTCTCCCGGTCCCCCGTCATGGCCTTGGCGGTCAGCGCAATAATCGGCAGAGCCGTATGCCGGGGATTCGCCCGGATATGCTTCATGGCCTCGTAGCCGTCCATCACCGGCATCATGATGTCCATGATGACCAGCTCGATGCCTTCCTCGCTCTCGAGCTTCTCGAGCGCCAGCTTGCCGTTATCGGCCATCACCACGTTCAGGCCGTGCTGCCGGAGCACCTTCGACAGAGCAAAGGTGTTGCGCAGGTCGTCATCGACCAGAAGCAGCTTGCGCCCCTTCAGCGACACGTCCGCTTCCTGCATCGTCCGCATCGCCTGCCTCTGATCGGTCGGGAGCGTGCGCTTGACGCTGTGCAGGAACAAGGATACTTCGTCGAGCAGCCGCTCCGGGGAGTTGACCCCCTTGATCACAATGCTGTCCGTGAAGCGGCCCAGCTCCTTGTATTCTTCCTGGGTGAGCTCTTTGCCCGTATTGATGATGACCGGCGGCAGCGGCTGATCTCCCTTGCCCACCAGCTTCTGCAGCATCTCGAAGCCGGTCATATCCGGCAGCTTCAGATCCAGGATGACGCAGTCATACGCCTGCGTCTTCAGCCGGTCCAGCGCATCCTGGCCGGAATAGACGCTGTGGATCTCCACATGCTTGCCCCTCAGCAGCTCCTGGATCGCCTTCTGGTTGCCCGCGTCGTCCTCGACGACGAGCACCTGCTTGATTGGCTCCTGCAGAGCCTCCTCGAACCGGGCGAAGACGCCTTCGAGATCCTCGGCGGCCGCGGGCTTCGGCAGGAAGCCTACCGCCCCCTTCTTCAGCGAGGCTGCGCTCTCGTCCCGGCCCGAGATGATGTGCACGGGAATGTGCCGGGTCTCGCTGTGGAACTTGAGGTGATCGAGCACCTTGAGTCCATTCATATCCGGCAATCCAAGGTCCAGCAGCACGGCGGCAGGCACATACTGCTTCGCGAGCTGCAGAGCGCTGAAGCCGTCTCCCGCCGCGAGGCACAGGAAGCCCTTCCGGCGGGAGAGATCCATGAGCACCTGGGCGAACTGGGGATCGTCCTCGACGATCAGCAGCGCCTTCTCCGCCCCCTGCCCCCCGATCGCCTCGCGGTCGTCGGGGATGAAGACGCGGGCAGGCTGTGGCGGGAGAGGCTGGGCCCGGTCCGGAGCTGCGCTCTGCTCAGCCGCCCCCCCGCTTGGGGGCTGCACCGCCCCGGAAGCCGTATAGCCCTCCGCATCCCCCGGTGGAGCCTCTCCCTCGGCGCCGTAGGGCAGGTAGAGGGTGAAGGTGCTGCCTTCCCCCTCCCGGCTCTGCAGCTGAATCTCGCCGCCGAGCAGCTTCGCCAGCTCCCGGGAGATCGTCAGCCCGAGCCCGGTGCCGCCGTATTGGCGCGAGGTGGAGCCGTCCGCCTGCTGGAAGGCCTCGAAGACCGCCCGCAGCTTCGCAGGCGGGATGCCGATACCTGTATCCCGCACCTCCATGGCGACCGTGCGGCCGGCCTCCAGGCCTCCGTTCAAGAAGCGGGTGCCTGGAGGCGCCGGATAGATCCGGACCGTCACCGTCCCTTGGGAGGTGAACTTGAAGGCATTGGAGAGCAGGTTCTTCAGAATCTGTTCGGTCCGCTGGCCGTCGGTGACGATCGTCTCCGGCAGACCCGGATCCAGCTCCAGCTTGAACCCGAGTCCCTTCTCCTTGGCCACATGGCCAAATCCGTTCTGCAGATGCCCTAGAATGCTGCCGAGCCGGACCTCTTCCCTATGAATATCCATCTTGCCGGCCTCTACCTTGGAGAGGTCGAGAATATCATTGATCAGCGTAAGCAGGTCCATCCCGCCGCCGTGAATAATCCGGGCGGATTCCACCTGGTCTTCGGTGAGATTTCCTTCATCGTTGGCCGCGAGCGACTTCGCCAGAATGAGCAGGGAATTCAGAGGCGTCCGCAGCTCATGCGACATATTCGCGAGAAACTCGGATTTGTACCTGCTCGCGAGCTCCAGCTCCTCCGCTTTGCGCTCGAGCTCCGTCTTCGAGTGCTGAATCTCCGTATTCTGCCGCTCGATATCCGCCTTTTGCAGCTCGAGGTAGTTCGTTTTCTCTTCGAGCTCCTCGTTGATCGCCTGCAGCTCCTCGCTTTGGATCTTGAGCTTCTCCTCCGAGAGCTTCAGCATCCTGGTCTGCTCTTCGAGCTCCTCGTTCGCCGTACGCAGCTCTTCCTGCTGGGTCTGCAGCTCTTCGGCGAGCTCCTGCGATTCCCGGAGCAGCTCTTCGGTCCGCTGGCGGCCGATCACGCTCTGGATGATGACGCCGAGCGACTCGGAGAGCTGCCGCAGCAGATCCTGCTGGATCCCCGTGAACTCGCGGAAGGTCGCCAGCTCCAGTACCGCCACTACCTCTTCCTGGAACAGTACGGGCATGACCAGGATCGTCGTGGGGCTGGCTTCCCCGAGGCCGGAAGTGATCCGGACATAGTCCTCCGGCACCCCTCTCAGCAGAATCGGCTTCTTCTCCAGGACGCACTGTCCGACCAGGCCTTCGCCCGGCCGGAACCGGTTCGAGAGATGCTTGCGCTCCAGATAGGCATAGCTGCCGAGCAGCACATAAGAGGGAGCGGAAGCCGCCGCCCGGCCCTGCTCTTTCACATAGAATACGGCCTGCCCGGCTTCCACCAGGGAAGCAATCTCGGAGACCAGCATCGACACGAGCGCCTGCAGGTCCGTCACCCCTTGGGAGAGGCCCGTCAAGCGGGCGAGCTGCGTCTTCAGCCAGAACTGGCGCTCGTTCTCCGCCTTCGTCTCTTTGAGCGAGGCCAGCATCTGGGAGAGGGCCAAGCTGAGCCGGTCGCGCTCGGATCTTGGGACAATCGAGAGCTCATACTCTCCCCGGGAGATGCGGTCGGCCTGGACGATGACGTCCCGCGTGCTGTCCACCATTTGATTGAAGGCCTCCGTAAGATCGCCGAACTCGTCACGGGACCGTACCTCCACCCGTACTTCCGTCTCCCCCTGCAGGATGAGCTCGGTAGATTGGCGCAGCTCCCGGATTTGCCTGAGCAGCATACGCGATACCGCCAGGATGAACAGCACGGACAGCCCGATAATCACAAGATTCAGCATCACCATGAAGATCAGCGAGGCGATAGCCTCTTTCTTCATCCGCTCCAGAGTAGAGAGGAGCAGCTCGGAGAATCGGATTTCTACTTCTTTATAGAGATCGATCTTCTGGGTGGATGCCGTGTACCACGCGGCAGGATCGATACCGAGCGGCTTGTCCGCCCCGGTGGCCAAGGCAGACTTCACCATCCGGTCCACTTCCGTCACCGGCTCCCCCCGGACGGTGGCCTGGAAGAACTCTTCGATCTCGGCGGGAGCGAACGAAGTGAAGATACTGTAATACAGCTCTTGTTCGCTTCTAAGAACATGGGCTTGGACTTCCAGATCCTTGTTCATGATATTATCCGAGAACACGTGATTGAACAGCGTCCGTTCGCGGCTTGCGACATACTTGCTCTTGGAGAGGTTAATGTAGGCGGACAGCATGTTGCTGACCTCCATATTCGTTCCCGAGTGCGTGATCGCTTCCATAGCAGAGAACAGTGCATCCATCAGCAGGCGGTAGTAATCCAGGGCTTCGCTCTCGGTCGTCGACTTCGCATCGATGCGGGCCCTTTCTTCCTTGAGCCGCTCGAACAGCCCGGCCGCCTTCGACAGGCCCGTCTGGAAGCCGCTGCCCGAGCCGGCCTGCCCGGTCTCCGGGAGACTGTCCTGCAGGACGCCCATGACGCGGTCCGTCTCGATCCGCTGGCTGTTCATCGCGCTGGAATCCACGGCAGACTGTGTACCGTAATAGCCCGCTACCAGGCTCCGCTCCTTCTGGAGCTCGTGGACCACATCATTGATCCGCACCGCCATACCGGTCAGCGTCTGAAGCTCCGTCGTGGCACGGGTATTGGCGATTTGGCCGCTGATGGCCGTCACCGTGAAATACAGCACCCCCAGCATCGGAATCAGGATCATTAGCATGAGCTTGCTGTTGAGTTTGGCATTCTTGATCCACTGCATGATCGGCGCCTCATTTCGTTCGTAAATCTTCCTTATTATTAACTTTTCTTTATCATTATTCTCCCATTGTGACAGAATTCCTGCATCTTGCCCAGGATTCGCCAAAAAATGAGCCCGCCTCCCTCTCCGCTTCATCCGCTGGGACGAGCTCAGCAAGATTCACTTGGGTAGATGTGAAAAAAGCCGCCCCCGGATAAGTCTGGAAGCGGCCTTGGTATGGTATACAGCACTGGTGGAGAGAGATTAGAACACGCTTTGCTTCGCGCCTTCCCAGTCGGCCAGGAAGCGCTCGATGCCGGCATCGGTCAGCGGGTGCTTCGCCATGGACTGGATGACCTTGTAAGGAACCGTTGCGATATCGGAGCCGTTCAGAGCTGATTCGATGACGTGCGCCGAGTGGCGTACGGAAGCCGCGATAATCTCGGACTCGATGCCGTGAATCTTGAAGATATCCGAAATTTCCTTGATCAGGTTCATGCCCACCTGGTTGATATCGTCCAGACGGCCGATGAACGGCGACACGTAAGTCGCCCCTGCTCTTGCAGCGAGCAGCGCCTGCGTGGAGGAGAAGATCAGTGTCACGTTCGTCTTGATACCGAGCTGCGAGAAGATCTTCGTCGCCTTCAGGCCTTCTTCGGTCATCGGCAGCTTCACCACGACGCTGGAGCCGAGAGCGGCGAGCTTCTTGCCCTGCTCGACCATTTCGTTCGCTTCGAGCGAGATGACTTCCGCACTGATCGGCAGGTCGCCGACGATGGAGATGATTTCTTTCACCGTCTCGAAGAAGTCGCGTCCTTCTTTGGCAATCAGGGACGGGTTGGTCGTGACCCCTGCGATAACTCCCAGCTCATGCGCCTTGCGGATTTCTTCCACGTTTGCCGTATCGATAAACAGTTTCATGATTCTTATCTCTCCCCGGTCTGTAGATTGTAGTGCAGGATGATGCGGGCCCGGGGCCGGACGGGCCGGCCCCTGCCCAGCTTCCATTATCACTTAAGCAAAATACTTCTGGACGACGCGTTCTGCGATCTTCTCCGGTGTAAAGCCGTACTCGGAGATGACTTTGTCCGGCTTCGAAGAAGCGCCAAACTGCTTGATGCCGATCGTGAAGCCTTCGCCGCCGACTACCTCTTCCCAGCCGGACGGATATGCCATCTCGATCGCCACGCGGGCTTTGACGCCCGGCAGGATGACTTCGTCGCGGTATTCCTGCGGCTGGCGCTCGAACAGCTCGCGGCTCGGCATGGAGACTACGCGTGCCTTGATGTTCTGCGCGGCCAGCGTTTCTTTGACCTTCAGCGCGAGGCTCACTTCGGAGCCGGTAGCGACCAGCTGCACGTCCGGAGCGCCGCCCTCGGCGTCGGCCAGCACGTAAGCGCCGCGGTGGATGTTCGCCGCCGCGAGCTCGCGTGTGCCTTCGAGCACCGGCAGGTTCTGGCGGGACAGCGCCATGACGTAAGGGCCTTCGGCCGCTTCTACCGCATAGCGGTAAGCCGCGGAAGTCTCGTTCGCATCCGCCGGACGGAACAGCGTCAGATCCGGGATCAGACGCATCGACGGAATCTGCTCGATCGGCTGGTGCGTCGGGCCGTCTTCGCCGACCGCGATGCTGTCATGCGTGAACACGTAGATCGCCGGAAGCTTCATCAGCGCCGACAGGCGGATCGCGCCGCGCAGGTAGTCGCTGAAGACGAGGAACGTGCCGCAGTAAGCGCGCAGGCCGCCGTGCAGCATCATGCCGTTGACCGCGGCGCCCATGGCGAACTCACGCACGCCGAACCAGAGGTTGCGGCCGGCATAGTTCGCCGCGCTGAAGGCGTCTTCACCGCTTAGAGCCGTCAGGTTGGACGAAGCGAGGTCCGCCGAGCCGCCGATGAAGGAAGGGATTCCTTTCGCCAGGGCGTTGAGCGCCTTGCTCGATGCCGTACGGGTCGAGATCGCCCCGTCTTCCGGCGAGTACGCCGGCAGGTGCGCATCCCAGCCCTCCGGCAGCTCGCCGTTCAGAGCAGACTTCAACTGCTGCGCGAGCTCCGGATACGCCTGGGCGTAGCCGTTCCACAGCTTCTCCCACGCGAACTCTTCTTCGCTCCAGCGCTGCTGCAGCTCCGCGAAGTGCGCAGTGACCGCTTCCGGCACGTAGAAGTCCGGCTCCAGAGGCCAGCCGAGCGCTTCTTTCGTCAGCTTCAGCTCTTCCTTGCCGAGCGGGGAGCCGTGCGTACCGCCGTGGCCGCCCTTGCCCGCTTTGTTCGGGGAGCCGTAGCCGATCGTCGTCTTGATCTCGATGAGCGTCGGACGGGACAAGTCGGCCCGGCCTTCTTCGATCGCTTCGGCGATGGCTTCCAGGTTGTTCTCTTCTTCTACGCGCAGGTACTGCCAGCCGTAGGCTTCATAGCGCGCCTTCACGCTCTCGGAGAAGCTCATGCTGAGCTCGCCGTCGAGCGAGATATCGTTCGAATCGTACAGGACGATCAGCTTGCCGAGCTTCAGATGCCCTGCCAGCGAGGAAGCTTCGCCCGAGATGCCTTCCATCAGGTCGCCGTCGCCGCAGATGGAATAGGTGTAATGATCGACTACCGGATAGCCTTCTTTGTTGTACACCGCGCCCATGTGCGCTTCCGCCATAGCCATGCCGACTGCCATCGCCACGCCCTGCCCGAGCGGACCGGTCGTCGCTTCCACGCCGGCCGTGTGGCCGTATTCCGGATGGCCCGGCGTCCGGCTTCCCCACTGGCGGAACTGCTTCAGGTCCTCCAGCGTCACATCGTAGCCTGTCAGGTGCAGCAGCGAGTACAGCAGCATGGAGCCGTGGCCGGCCGACAGCACGAAGCGGTCGCGGTTCGCCCACTGCGGGTTCGCCGGGTTGTGCTTCAGGAACCGGCTCCACAGCGTGTAAGCCATAGGAGCTGCGCCCATCGGCATGCCGGGGTGGCCCATGCCCGCCTTCTCTACGGCGTCGATGGTCAAGGTACGGATCGTGTTAATGCTCAGATGTTCAACCGAAGTATCTACGGTAATCAAGTCATCGCCCTCCCAAGGTGCATTGTCAACTTTTTCTCCCTTCATTATAATAAAGAGCATGCTTATATACGTAATCGATATCTTGAATACTCGCTATAGAAGGAGTCTATATCTATATGATTAACTTCGAGTTATATAAAGTGTTCTACCTCACCGCCCGGTCCGGGAGCCTGTCCAAAGCGGCCAAGGAACTCTACATCACCCAGCCGAGCGTCTCCCATTCGATCAAGCTGCTGGAGGAAGGCCTCGGCCTCCAGCTCTTCGCCCGCACCTCCCGCGGCGTCGAGCTCACGAAAGAAGGCGGGGTCCTCTACACCTACATCGAGCAGGCCTTCAACTTCATCTCCCTTGCGGAGCAGAAGATGGAGGAGCTGCGCAGCAACACCAGCGGCGAGATTCAGATCGGCGGGAGCGACTCGCTCTGCAAGCATTACCTCCTTCCCTTCCTGGAGTCGTTCCACCGCGAGTTCCCCGGCATCGGCATCAACCTGGTGCACGGCACAACCCCCGAGATCGTCAAGAGCCTCAGGGAGGGCAAAATCGATATCGGCATCGTCCGCCTGCCCGTGACCGACGACCAGCTGCTCGTCCGCGAAGGCATCACGATCCGCGATTGCTTCGTCGCCGGCCCCAAATACAGGGAGCTCGCCGAACGGGAGGTATCGCTCGAAGAGCTGCTCGCCTATCCGATCATCCTGTTCTCCCGCAACTCCTCCTCCCGGCGCTTCATCACCAAGCAGTTCCTGGAGCAGGGGTTCGTCCTCGAACCCGAGATCGAGCTCGGCAGCGTGGACCTGCTCATCGAATTCGCCAAGATCGGCTTCGGCGTCTCGTTCGTCACTAAGGAATTCGTGGCGAAGGAGCTGGCGGAGGAGTCGCTCTTCGAAGTGAAGCTGAAAGCTCCGCTGCCCTCCACCCGGGTCGGTATCATTACGCTGAAGAGCGTGCCGCTCTCCGCTGCGGCTGCCGAATTCATCAAGAAGCTTGAAGGCGGCAGCCGCGGGGAGCCACAGGCTGTGGGCCCGGCTTGAGCGTCCGGCAGCCTCAGGAAGCCGCAGCGTGCCCAGGTGCACCGTATCGTACGAGATGCGGTGCTTTTTGGCGTACCCACCGTCTGATGTCAGGATTTCCGCGGCGGCTCCATAGGACTTCAGCACTCTCGGGAGGACGGGAATCCCATCGAAACTCCTATGCAGCGGGGAGACGGTAACGCCGATATAGTGAGTAATCCAACTGGTACGATGACCAGCTCACAACGAAACGGAGAAACCGACCATGCTAAAAAGACTCGGCCTGCGCACCAAGCTCGTACTGATGCTTCTGATTCCCCTGCTCCTTCTGCTCCTAACCAATGCTTACGGCTTGCAGAAGATGAGCGCCATGCAGCAGAACCTGATCGTCTCGCTGCACGATTCGACCTACCGCAGCTCGGAAGCGCTGCTCAATGCCGACCGCGATCTGTACCAGGCGCTCGTTGCCGCGGAGAAGCTGCTCCTGATCCCGGCCGGAACCGGTGCCTTTGCCTCGGCCGAGAAAGACATCCAGGACAACCTCGCTCAAGCCAAGGAACGGGTCCAGGACGCCGAGGCGATCTGGAAGCAGAATCAAGACCAGCTGCTCGCGCCTGATGCCGAAGCGAGGCTTGCCGCCCAGTTCAGCCTCTTCGGCCAGGAGATCGCCGCTTGGGAATCCGGCACAGCCGAGGTCATCCGCTCGCTGGACGGCACACGGCCCGGCTCCCGTGAAGCCCAGGCAGCGAAGCTGGACGGCCTCGACAAGACCTTCGGCACGGCCCGTAATGCGCTCAACGAGCTGGAAGAAATCGTAGGGGCTAACGCCGGTCAGCAGATCGAACAGACGATGGGCTCGATGGAAGCCCTGAAGCTGAGACTGGCCATCGTCGTCCTGCTCGCAGGTCTCGTGATCGTGGCCCTGGGCTGGATGGTGTCGCAGGACATCCGCCGGTCCGTCGGCCGCGTGGTCGAGGTAGCCAACCGCGTCTCGGAAGGCGATCTCGCGGTCCCCGAGATCCCGGTAACGACGAAGGATGAGATCGGCCGGCTGGCCGCATCCATTAACGGGATGACGCGCAACCTGCGGGATCTCATCGCGGCCATCAACACGACCGCCATGCAGGTGGCCGCTTCCTCGCAGGAACTCTCGGCCTCATCGGAGGAGACCGGGAAAGCGAGCGAGCATATCGCCCGCAATATCCAGCAGATCGCCTCCGATGCCGAGACTCAGCGGATCAGCGTCAGCACCGGCTTCGATAACCTGCAGGAAATCTCGGAGGCCGCGCGCCGGATCTCGGAGAGCCTGGATAACGTGAGCGGGCACGCCGGAGAGACTTCCGGGAAGACGGCGCACGGCAACGAACGCATCCGGGCCGCCGTCGGACGGATGACGAGCATCGGCCGGTCCGTCTCCGAGCTCGGGAGCTCCGTCCATACGCTCGGGGCGCACTCCCAGGAGATCGAGCGCTTCGCCCAGACCATCTCCGCCCTCTCCAACCAGACGAACCTGCTCGCCCTGAATGCCGCGATCGAAGCGGCGAGGGCCGGAGAGCAGGGCCTCGGCTTCGCCGTGGTCGCTGCCGAAGTGCGCAAGCTTGCCGAGCAGTCGAGCAATGCGGCCATGAATGTAACGGAGCTCGTCCAGAACATGCTGTCGGTGACAAGCCATACGGCTTCGTCCATGAAGAATACAGCCCAGGAAGTCGAGCAGGGCATCACTGCCGTGAACGAAGCCGATGCTTCCTTCACGGAGATTCAAGAGTCCATCGGTGAAGTCGTCGCCTATATCTCCCGGATCTCGGGAGATACGCGCGAAATGTCGGAAGGCGCCAGCCAAGTGAACGCCGCGTTCCAGGAGATCGGGGCGATCATGGACCGCTCGGCTGGCGACGCGCAGAGCGTATCCGCCGCCTCCGAGGAGCAGCTCGCCACGATGGAGGATATCTCCTCCTCCGCCCGGGCGATGTCCCGCATGGCCGAAGAGCTGCAGGAGCTCATCCTGCGCTTCAAGCTGTAGCGCTTAGCCGAGGGGCGATTCGCGAGTGCAGCAAGCGATTGTGCTCCTGCTGTACGATTTAAGCGCTGCATATGCATTTGCGGCCGCGCTACGATTCAATGCAGCAAGCGATTGTGCTCCAACTGTACAGTTCAAGCGTTGACCGCGAATGTGCTCCTGCCGCATGATTCCATGCTGCATACGAATACGATCGCCCAGCACGGCAAAAGACCGCATCCCTTCCCGAACGTTCGGGCGGATGCGGTTTTTTGTTAAGGCGGAAGTACGGCCTTGTCGGGGATGGGGAGCATCCCCCCGGATACCCCGGCCAAGAGAACCCGCTGCACCGTCCCCTCTCCATCACTCTGCAGAGGCAGGCCCCTCACGCAGGACGGGGGGCTCAGGGCGCCCACGGAATAGGAATGTGTGCAGTACGCACGCGCTAGACGTAGCTCTTCAGCCGCTCCTGCAGCTTCAGCGCCAGCCCCATCTTCCCCTCCACCTTCAGCTGTCCGAGCATGAAGGCCATGGTGGTGTTGAGATCGCCGCGCAGCAGCTTCACCAGATGACCGTCCGAGAGGATCAGCGTACAGTCGGACGGATAGGCGGCCTCCTCGAGAATATCAACTCTCCCCCCCTCGAAGCGTACCTGCAGCGGTCCGCTGTCGTCCATGCGGAACTCGTATACGTAATGCATATCCCGAATCGGATCTAGATACGCTTCCATCCGTTCTTTGATCCGGTGTAATTCGTCTCGTGCGCTCAAGTGGTCCGCCCCCTCTTTACGTTTCGCAGGCACCCTTCTTTGGACGTA
This sequence comes from Paenibacillus caseinilyticus, assembly GCF_027533645.1. Classification (GTDB taxonomy): domain Bacteria; phylum Bacillota; class Bacilli; order Paenibacillales; family NBRC-103111; genus Paenibacillus_G; species Paenibacillus_G caseinilyticus. The sequence continues at coordinate 261,294 of NZ_JAQAGY010000002.1, read as the reverse complement.
TGGGTTACCGGCGGTATGCCGCCGATCCGCCTTGTTATTCGGACTTTACTTGATCCGCCTTCTTCTGTGCTCCCGAAGCAGGTTCGATCACCCGGAAGGTTCCTGTACCGAACGCGCACAGAGTACCGTCCCCGCTGTGCACGTATCCCTGCGTCGTGATTAACTTGCGGGATTGGTGTACGACTTCCGCGCTCACCGTAACGCTGCCCTCCCGTACGGATGTCAGGTAGTGCAGATTGAGGTTCGTAGTGACCACCGCCTCCTGCGGCCGTACGGCCATCGCCATCAGGCCCATGATCGAATCCAGCAGTGTCGCATGCACGCCGCCGTGCAGGATGCCGATCATGTTCAAGTGGTGAGGTCCGATCTTCAGGGCTGCAGCCACGCGGGCCGGTCCGAACTCAGTGACCTCGCCGCCGACGTGGTCCCAGAATGTGCCCTGCGGCGACGAAGCTTTTAAGAACTGCAGATGGGCCTCGCTTCCTCCCTCGATCCCTTCCATGGCGCCTTTCCTCCCTTCATGGATGTATACCGCTAGCGTATTCAAGCGCCCTGTCCCTTATCCTTGCCGGGGGCATGTGCCTCCTCTTCGATCAGCTTGCGCCGCAGCACCTTGCCGACCATCGTCTTCGGGAAGCTCTCGCGGAATTCGTAGATCTTAGGGACTTTGTAGACGGCGAGCCGTTCCTTGCACCAGCGCTTCAGGCTATCCGCGTCCGCGGTCGCGCCTTGCTTCAGCACGATGAACGCCTTGACCGTCTCGCCCCGGTACGGATCGGAGACGCCGGCCACGACAGCCTCCTCGACATCCGGATGCTCGAAGAGCACCTCCTCGACCTCCCGCGGGTAGATGTTATATCCCCCTGCGATGATGAGATCCTTGCGCCGGTCGAGGATGAAGAAGTAGCCATCCTCATCCATCCGGGCCATGTCGCCCGTAGACAGCCAGCCGTCCTTCAGCACCTTCGCCGTCTCGTCCAGGCGTCTCCAGTAGCCGGCCATCACTTGGGGCCCGCGGACGACCAGCTCGCCGATCTCGCCCTGCGGCACCTCCGCGCCGGTCTGCGGATCGACGATCCGCGCCTCGGTATCCGGGAGCGGAATGCCAATCGCTCCGAGCTTGCGCTTCTCCCAGATGTTGTTGGCGTGCGTCACCGGGGAGGCCTCCGTCAGCCCGTAGCCTTCGATGAGCTTGCCGCCCGTAAGGCTCTCGAAGCGCTCCTGCACCTCATGGGGCAGCGGCGCCGCGCCGGAGATGCAGAACTGGATCGAAGAGAGATCATACTTCCGGATGTCCGGATGGTTGATCAGCGAGATATACATCGTCGGTGCACCGGGGAACACCGAAGGCTTCAGCTTGTGAATCATCTGCATTACCTCTTCCACCTGGAACCGGGGGATGAGGATGAGAGTGCCGGCGAGATAGACGGACTGGTTCATAAGCACCGTCATCCCGAACACGTGGAAGAACGGCAGCGCCGCGAGATATTTCTCATGCGCCTCTCTCGTCTTGTAAGCCCACAGCCGGCTCTGGATCGTATTGGCGACGAGATTCAGATGCGTGAGCATGACGCCCTTGGAGCGGCCCGTCGTCCCGCCCGTATACTGAATGAGCGCCAGGTCGTTCTCCGCATCGACGACTGCCTCCACCTCGCCGGGAGAAGACGCTTTCAGCAGCTTCGAAAAAGAGAGCACCCGCTCTCCATAAGCGACTTCCGGCTTCTGGCCTTCTTTGCGCAGCTTCAGCCCATAGAGCAGATTCTTCGGGAACGGCAGATAGTCCGCCATCGACGTGACTATGAGATGCTGCAGCCCCGTCGCCGGCATCACCCCGCGGACCCGCTCATAGAGCAGGTCCATCGTGACGATCAGCTTCGCCTGCGCATCGTTCATCTGGTACTCCAGCTCGCGCGGCATGTAGAGCGGGTTCGTCATGACGACGACCCCGCCCATCAGCAGCGTGCCGTAATAGGCGATCACCGCCTGGGGACAGTTCGGCAGCATCACCGCCACCCGGTCGCCCTTGCGGACGCCGAGGCCGAGCAAGGCATTCGCAAAGCGGCGTGCGCTGTCCAGCAGCAAGCGGTAAGAGACGGTCCTGCCCATGAAGAGCAGGGCCGGATGATCTCCGTGCTTCTCGGCAGACGCGGTCAGGAAGTGCGCCAGATTGTGCCGCGGGTAATCGAAGGATGGTGGGACGGAAGCCGGATAATGTCTTACCCAAGGTTGGCCTGACAAGTCGAACACCCCCTATCCTGCTTAGGCCGGCGTCACAGCGCGTACTTCTCCGCATCAATGACCCGCGCGGCGATGCTTCGCTTCAGCTCGATCGTGTTCACGGCCGACTTGCGCGTAAGCTTCTTCAGCACCGACAGCTGCGTCCGGAGCGTATCGCCGGTTTCCATCGCGGCGAGCGACTCCTTCGCCAGCTCGTGGATGCGGTCGAAAGACTCGTGCACGAAGACAGTCGTCATGTCTACCGCATTCTTCACTTTGGCCTCGCCCCCGCGGCCGATCAGCTTCTTCGTGCGCAGCAGCGCGCTCTCCATTGCGAAGACGAGAATCATGATGTCGGCCAGATGGCTCAGGATCTCCTGCTCCGCCTCGAGCTTCATCTGGTACTTCTGCACGGCGCCCGCGCCGGCCATCAGGAAGATCTTCTTCGCCATGGCGAGCAGGTGCGTCTCTTCCTCCAGCGTGCCCTCGAACACCTGGCCGGGCACCAGCTGCAGCAGCTCGGACTGGAGCGCCATCGCCTTCTGCATGAGAGGCAGCTCGCCCTTCATCGCCCGCTTGATCAGCGTACCGGGAATGAGCAGGCGGTTGATCTCGTTCGTGCCTTCGAATATGCGGTTAATCCGCGAATCGCGGTAGATCCGCTCGATCTTGTACTCCTGGATGAATCCGTAGCCGCCATGGATCTGCACGCCTTCATCCGCGACGAAGTCCAGCACCTCGGAGCCGAACACCTTGTTGATCGAGCATTCGAGCGCATATTCGGCGATCGCCTTCGCCGACTGGGCGCCGGCCTGCGGGGAGCTCGTGTCGACTTCGGCGAGCCCTTCGTCGAAGAGGCCGGCCGTGCGGTACACCATGCTCTCGAGCACATAGGTGCGGGTGTTCATCTCGGCCAGCTTCTTCCCGATGAGCGGGAAGGATGAGATCGCCCGGCCGAACTGCGTCCGCTCGTTCGCATACTTGGCGGAGAGCTCGATGGCGTCCTTCGCCGCGCCGACGCAGCCTGCAGCGAGCTTGAAGCGCCCGATGTTCAGGATATTGAAGGCGATGAGATGGCCCTTGCCGATCTCCCACAGCAGGTTCTCCACCGGGACATGCACGTCTTCGAGAATAAGCGGGCAGGTCGACGAGCCCTTGATCCCCATCTTCTTCTCTTCGGGTCCGATGCTCACGCCCTCCATCGTCCGCTCGACGATGAAGGTCGAGAAGTCGGTGCCGTTCACCTTCGCATACACGATGAAGAGATCCGCGAAGCCTGCGTTCGTGATGAACTGCTTGGAGCCGTTCAAGACATAGTGCGTGCCGTCTTCCGATAGGACTGCCGTCGTCTTGGCGCCGAGCGCATCCGAGCCCGAGGAAGGCTCCGTGAGACAGTACGCCGCGATCTTCTCGCCGGAAGCGAGGGGCGGCAGATACTTCTGTTTCTGCTCCTCGTTGCCGAAATAGACGATCGGCAGGGTGCCGATCCCGACATGCGCGCCGACGGAGAGGGCGAACGCGGAGGCCTTCGTCAGCCGCTCGTTGATCAGCGTCGAGCTCACCTTGTCGAGCCCGAGGCCGCCGTACGCCTCCGGCACTTCCGCGCCGAGAAGGCCGAGCTCGCCCGCGGCCCTCAGCTTCTCTACCGTGAGCTCATAGTTCAGCTTCTCGATGGCCTCGTCGTGCGGCTCGATCTCGCCGGCGACGAAATCCTCGGTCGTCTGGGCGATCATGCGGTGCTCCTCGGTGAAGTCCTCCGGGGTCACTACCCTGGTGTGGTCCATCTCTTCAATAATGAAGCTGCCGCCTACCACTTTGCTTGCCGCCTTGTTCATCCCGATCCCGCTCCCTTTGTCCCTGAATAGGGGTATGATGATAAAAGAGTGCCTGCCTTCCAGCATCTTCGCCTGCCCGGCCCCGTTCCGCTTCCCTGCCGTACCACGCTGCCGCAGCCCAAACTCGCCGCGCGGCCCTTACGTCCCGTGAACCTCGAACACGCCTGCCGCGCCCATGCCGCCGCCGATGCACATCGACACGACGCCGTAGCCGCCGCCCCGCCGCCGCAGCTCGTGCAGCAGCGTCGCCGTGACCTTCGTGCCTGTGCAGCCTAGCGGATGGCCCAGCGCGATCGCACCGCCGTTCACGTTGACTTTCGCCTCGTCGATCCCGAGCTCGCGGATGATATGCACGCACTGCGAGGCGAACGCTTCGTTGATCTCGAACAGCGACACGTCTTCGATGCCGATCCCGGCCATCTTCAGCGCCTTCGGGATCGCCTCGACCGGGCCGACGCCCATAATCTCCGGCTCCACGCCCGCCAGGGCGAACGAGCGGAACGTCGCCAAGGGCTTCAACCCGAGCGCGTCGGCCTTCTCACGGCTCATCACGACGCAGGCCGCAGCCCCGTCGCTCATCTGCGAAGCGTTGCCCGCCGTGACGCTGCCGCCGAGCCGGAACGCCGGGCGCAGCTTCGCGAGCCCTTCGACCGAGGTGTCCGGGCGGACGCCTTCGTCCGTGTCGACGGTGTACCGCTTGCGCTTCACCCGGCCGGCGTCATCCACCGTCGTCCACTCCGCCTCGAACGGCACGATCTCCTCGCGGAACTTGCCCTCCGCGATAGCGGCCGCCGCCTTCCGGTGCGACTCCGCCGCGAAGCGGTCCTGGTCCTCGCGGGAGACGCCGAACCGGTCCGCCACCAGCTCCGCCGTGTGGCCCATGCCGATGTACACCTCGGGCATCGTCTCCACGATCTTCGGGTTCGGCGAGATCTTGAAGCCCGTCATCGGCACGTGGCTCATGCTCTCCACGCCGCCGGCGATCATGACGTCGGCATGGCCGAGCATGATCCGCTCGGCGGCGAAGGCGATCGACTGCAGCCCCGACGAGCAGAACCGGTTGACCGTCAGCGCGGGCACCGTCACCGGGAAGCCCGCATAGAGCGACATGATGCGGGCGAAGTTCAGCCCCTGCTCGCCCTCCGGCATAGCGCAGCCGATGATGACATCTTCGACATCCTCTTTCTTCAGCCCCGGCGCCCGGTCGATCACGGACTCCAGCACCGCCTTGCCGAGGTCCTCGGCCCGCGTCTGGGCGAATACGCCCTTCTTGGCCTTGCCGATGGCGGTGCGGGCGATGGATACGATCACTGCTTCTCTCATTCCCCTCAAGTCCCCTCTCCGTGGTTAGTTGCGCAGCGCTTTGCCTTTGGACAGCATGTGGCTCATCCGCGCCTGCGTCTTCGGCTCGCCGCAGAGGCTGAGGAACGCCTCCCGCTCGAGATCGAGCATGTACTGCTCGGTAACCATCGTGCCTGCCGGCACATCCCCGCCCGCCAGCACGTGCGCCAGCTTCTTGGCGATGTGCAGGTCGTGGTCGCTGATATAGCCGCCCTGCCGCATGCCGAGCGCACCGAGCGTCAACACGGCTTTGCCTTCGGAGCCCGCCACGCGGAACTTCTCCTCGCGGATCGGCTCGTAGTCCGATCCCGCCAGCTGCAGCACCGTCTGCTTCGCTTCATAGATCAGGTGGTCCGGGTTCGCGACGATCCGGTCGCCCGGCTTCATCAGCCCGAGCTTCTTGGCATCGTGCCCGCTGGTGGATACCTTCGCCATGCCGACCGTCTCGAACACCTGGTTCAGGTACGGCTGGAGGTCGCTGTCCGGATGCGGGTTGTTCTGTGCGATGCGCAGCGCGAACTCCTTGCAGCCGCCGCCGGCCGGGATGACGCCCACGCCGACCTCCACGAGGCCGTAGTACGTCTCGGCCGCCGCCACGATCCGGTCCGCCGGCATACACGCTTCCACGCCGCCGCCTAGGGTCATCCGGTGAGGCGCCGCCACGACCGGCTTCTCGAACCGTTTGACCTTGTACATCGTGTTCTGGAAGAGACGGATGATGCCGTCGATCTCATCCCATTCCTCGTCCTGCGCTTCCATCAGGAGGATCATGATGTTCGCCCCGACGCAGAAGTTGCGTCCCTGGTTCGCAATGACGAGGCCGTCGAAGCCGCGCCGCACTTCCTCGAGGCTCTGCCCGATCATCGTCAGGATGTCGGCCCCGATCGCATTGTTCGGCGAGTGGAACTCCAGGCAGGCGATACCGTCACCAATGTCGATCAGGGAGGCGCCGGCGTTCGAGCGGACGACCTTGTTCTGCTCCTTGAGGCTGCGCAGCGAGATGACTTCCTTCGGCTGGTCGACCGCCGTATACGCACCCTTATGCACATAGAACGTGCGGCCTTCCTCCTGGCGGTAGAAGCTCCGGTTGCCGGCAGCAATCCACTCCTTGACCCACGCGGGAACGGTCAGGCCCTCGGCTTCCATCCGGTTCACGGACCTTACCAGGCCGATCGCATCCCACGTCTCGAACGGGCCGAGCTCCCAGCTGAAGCCCCACCGCATCGCTTCGTCGATCTCCTGCACCGTATCCGCGATCTCGCCGAGCCGCTCCGCCGAGTATACGAGCACGAGCTTGAGAATATCCCACGCGAGGTCCGAATACTTGTCGCCCGCGCCGATCAGCGCCTTGACCTTCTCCCTCGCCCCCTTAGCGAGCTTCGCCGCTTCGAGCGAGCCCGACGCCGCCTTCTTCTGCGGGCGGTACTCCATCGTGCCAAGGTCCAGCGACAGAATCTCGCTGCGGCCGTCCTCGCCCTTGCGCTTCAGGTAGAAGCCCTGGCCGCTCTTCTCGCCGAGCCAGCCCTTCTCCACCATCCCCCGCAGCACGTCAGGCACGGTGAATACCTGTTTCTCCGCCTCATCCGTTACGTGTTCGAACACATTATTCGCCACATGGACGAACGTGTCGAGACCGACGAGATCCAGCGTCCGGAATGTCGCGCTCTTCGGCCGGCCCATCGCAGGCCCGGTCACGGCGTCGACTTCCTCGACTGTGAAGCCCTTCTCCGTCATCGCCTGCAGCGTGACGAGCAGGCCGTAGGTGCCGACGCGGTTCGCGATGAAGTTCGGCGTGTCCTTCGCCGTCACGACGCCCTTGCCGAGCACCTTGGAGCAGAACACCTTCATCTCTTCGAGCAGCTGCGGGTCCGTATGCTCCCCGGGGATCAGCTCGAGCAGCTGCATATAGCGCGGAGGATTGAAGAAGTGCGTGCCGAGAAAATGCCGCTTGAACTCCTCCCCGCAGTCGGCCGACATCGCGTTAATCGAGATACCGGACGTGTTCGACGAGACGACCGTGCCCGGCTTCCAGTGCCCCTCGATACGCCGGAGCAGGTCTTTCTTCACCTGGAGGTTCTCCACCACGACCTCGATGACCCAGTCGGCTTCCCCGATCACGTGCAGATGATCCTCGAGGTTCCCCGGCGTGATCCGGGCTGCGAAGCTTTCGTCATACAGCGGCGCTGGCTTCGTCTTCGCCAGCCTGGCGATGGCGCCGGACGCGAGCCGGCTGCGGACCGCCGGACTCTCCAGCGCCAGCCCCTTCGCCTCCTCCTCGGGGGTCAGCTGCCCCGGTACGACATCCAGCAGGTGGCACGGGATGCCCACATTGGCCAGATGGGCGGCAATGCCCGACCCCATAACTCCCGAACCGATGACGACCGCTTTGCGAATGCTTTTGCTCATGGATACGTTCCTCCCTAATCCCATTGTCAAAGTTCTGTATCGGATACAAGCATGCTTCAGGTTTTCAGTTGGAAGAGCTGCTGCTTGGGACACTGTTGTTGGACGGCTTAGGAGCTGTGCCGAACACGGATGCCTCCAGAAGCTCGGCGATGTCTCTGGCCTTCACGCGGTCTTCCGCTTCCTTCATCTTCGTACCGTCCTCCACCATGGTCAGGCAGTACGGACAGGCGGAGGAGATCACCGTCGGATTCACCTGCAGCGCCTGCTCGGTGCGGGCCACGTTCACCCGCTTGCCCGACGTCTCTTCCATCCACATCATGCCTCCCCCCGCACCGCAGCACATCCCGTTCTCGCGGGTACGCTCCATCTCGACCAGCTCGACGCCCGGGATCGCCCGGAGCACATTCCTCGGCTGGTCGTACACATCGTTGTAGCGGCCGAGATAGCAGGAATCGTGATACGTAATGCGCTCGTTCACTTCGTGCTGCGGCTTCAGCTTGCCTTCGCGGAGCAGCCGGTCGAGCAGCTGCGTATGATGTAAGATCTCGACCCCCGCCAGCCCGAATTCGGGATATTCGTTCTTGAATGTATTGAACGTATGCGGGCATGCGGTGACAATCCGGCGGACGCCGTACTTCTGGAAGATCTCGATGTTCTCCTGGCACAGCTGCTGGAACAGCATCTCGTTGCCGAGCCGGCGCGGCGTGTCTCCGGAGTTCTTCTCCTCGTTGCCGAGGATCGCGTACGAGACCCCCGCTTCGTTCAGCAGCCGGACCAATGCCTTCGTAATCTTGCGCGAGCGCAGGTCGTACGAGCCCATGGAGCCGACGAAGAACAGGTACTCGAAGCCCGGGTGATCCTTCACGGTCGGTACCGGGATGCCTTCGAGCTCGCCGGTCCACTTCGCCCGGTCGCTGCGCGAGATGCCCCACGGGTTGCTCTGGCGTTCGATGTTCTGCATCGCCCGCTGTCCCTCATGTGGCAGGCTGCCCTGCATCAGGACGAGATGGCGGCGCAGGTCGATGATCTTGTCGACATGCTCGTTGGCGACCGGGCACTGGTCCTCGCAGTTGCGGCACGTCGTACAGGCCCAGATCTCTTCCTCGGTCATCACATCGCCGATCAGCTCCATCTCCTGCACGGGCTTCGGCGACGGGACCCAAGTCTTCTTCTGCCAGTCCAGCGTAGGCTGGATGTCCGTGAGGCTCCCCGGAGCGGCGGCGAATTCGACGTCCGGTCGTTCTTCGGCGGCCCCATGGGGCGTACCGCCCGCGAAAGCGAACTCGGGCACCCAAGGCGAATTCGATGTGATCGCCGCCCCCTTCTCCTGCAGATGGTCGCGCAGCTTCGTGATGAGGTGCATCGGCGACAGCGCCTTGCCTGTGTTGGAAGCGGGGCACACGTTCGTGCAGCGGCCGCATTCGACGCAGGCGTAGAAGTCCAGCATCTGCTTCTGCGTGAAGTCCTCGATCTTCCCGACCCCGAAGCTCTCCGCCTCTTCATCTTCGAGATCGAGCTTCTTCAGCTTGCCGGCCGGCTCCGTGCGGCGCAGCCAGATATTGATGGGGACCGTGATGATGTGAAAATGCTTGGACTGCGGCACATACACAAGGAAGCTCAGCAGCACGATCAGGTGCATCCACCAGAAGACGTAGAACCAGGCTTCGGCCGCCCCTGCCGAGATGCCCTGCAGCGGAGCCGCCAGGGCCGAGGAGATTGGCGCGTACCCGGAGGGGCCGTGTCCCTGCCAGAGCCGCTCGAAGGTCAGCGAGAGCAGGACCGACAGCATCAGCGAGAAGATAAAGAACACGACGATGCTGGGCTTCCAGCCTCGCTTGAGCCGGGCCAGCTTCTCCCCGTACCGCCGGTACGCCGCATACCCCATCGCCGCCAGCACCAGGAACACGGTGATCTCCTGCAGGAGGTTGAACGCGTGATACCCCGGGATCGGCAGCGGAGTGCCGCCGGTAAGCCCTTTCACAATAAGATCGAGCGCCCCGAACTGCAGCAGGATGAAACCGTAGAAGATGACGATATGCATGATGCCGCTCTTGGGGTCTTTCATTAATTTCCTCTGGGCGAACACTTGGGACAGGAATTCGCGGATGCGCTCCCCGCTCTGCTCCTTGAAGGGTGATGGCTGCCCCAGCAACAGATACAGATACCGGTGATAGACCGCTTTGTAGAACAAGTACAGCGCATAGCCCGTGATGCCGAGGAAGAATACAAAGTTGACGATCTGCCACACCATTCGCTCTCCGTCCTTTCCTACGCACTGGAAGTCCGGTTCCGCCCCCCATATAGCGGGGTGATGAAACCGCTTGCAATGTCCTCGCAAAAAAATCTTATGACGATAACCGAGCTCTGCCTCCCTCCGCCCGTACGTACAAGGACGGGCCGGGATTCGCATACACTGTAATAGAACGAACATGCCGATCAAGAGACTTCCCTAAGGTATATGTGGCGGCTGCCGGAACCTTGCGGAATCTTGCTCAAAACACATTGACAATTCCTGCGGTATCTCATAAGATTAAGAAAAATGAATGAGTATTCATTCACTACACTTAAATCTTAACACCGGGGTGACCTCATTGGCAAGTAGGAAAAAGGAAAAATACGATCTCATTCTCGAAGCGGCCCTGAAGGTCATTGCGGAGCACGGGTTCCACGGCTCCCAGGTGTCCAGGATCGCCAAGGAAGCCGGGGTAGCCGACGGCACCATCTACTTGTACTTCAAGAACAAGGAGGACATCCTCGTCTCCCTCCTCCGGGAGAAGCTCGGCGACCTGGTCGCCCTGTTCAACACCTCCATCCACGAAGGGGACTCCGCGGAGGAAGCGCTGCGCAAGATCTGCGAGATCCATTACACGGCGCTGGAGGAGAACGTGCATCTGGCTCATGTCGCGCAGATTGAGCTGCGGCAGAGCTCTCTCGAGCTCCGCAGGGAGATCGGCCTCGCGGTGAAGCCGTACATCGAGCTTATCGAGGATGTCATCCGCAGAGGGATCGAAGCCGGCACGTTCCGGCAGGGTCTCGACCCCAAGGTGGTCCGGCTGCTGATCTTCGGCGGCATGGATGAGGTCGTCACCTCGTGGCTCATCGCCGGGCGCAAGTATTCGCTCTCGGAGCAGGCCGGCAAGACGATGGATTTCTTTTTGAGAGGGCTGTCTTAGTGTCCTAACCTAGAGAGGAGCGAAGTCCATGAATATCGTGGTACTGATGAAGCAGACGTTCGATACCGAGGAGAAGATCGTGATCCGGGGCGGCGAGGTATCCGAGGACGGGGTCAAGTTCGTGATCAACCCCTATGACGAGTACGCGGTAGAGGAAGCGATCCGCCTGAAGGAAGCACACGGCGGGACGGTCACCGTCCTATCGGTCGGCCCGGACCGCAGTGCCGAAGCGCTGCGCACCGCCCTCGCCATGGGCGCCGACGAAGCCGTGCTGGTCAGCGACGGGCGCATCGCCGGCGACGAATACGGCGTCTCCCGCGTCCTGGCCGCCTACCTCGGCGGACAGTCCTTCGACCTCGTGCTCGGCGGCAACTTCTCCGTCGACAACGGGGCGGGCCAAGTCGCCGTCCGTACGGCGCGCCTGCTGGACATCCCGCACGTGTCGTCGATCACGAAGCTCGAGGTCAGCGGTACTTCGGCGACGGTCTTGCGCGACGCCGAAGGCGACACGGAGACCGTCGAAGTGACGCTCCCGGCGCTGTTCACCGCCCAGCAGGGCCTGAACGAGCCGCGCTACCCTTCCCTGCCCGGCATCATGAAGGCGAAGAAGAAGCCGTTCCGTACACTGACGCTGGACGACATCGGGCTCACGCTGGAGGATATCGCTCCACGCACCGAGCGCGTCACGCTGACGCAGCCGCAGGAACGCGGCGCCGGCCGCGTGCTCCAAGGCGATCTCAGCGCACAGGCAGCCGAGCTGGTACACCTGCTCCGCACCGAGGCGAAAGCGCTTTAATATTCGAATGTGCGCTGTACCCTGTCTCCAATCCCATTCGACCGAGGAGGACGTAAGCGATGAGCAAAGTACATGTGGTTATAGCGGAAAGCCGGGGCGGCAAGCTGCGGCAGGTGGCTCTCGAGGCAGTGCAGGCGGCGAGACTCGCGAGCGGCGAGGGCGACCGGGTGGCCGCCGTGCTGATCGGGGCCGGCGTCGGCGCGCTGACAGGCGAGCTGAGCGGAGCAGGAGTGGATGCGGTACACGTGATCGACAGCCCCGAGCTCGAGCTCTACAACCCGGAGGCCTACGGCGCAGCGCTGAATGCCCTGCTGGACCGGCTGCAGCCGGAGACCGTGATCTTCGGCCATACGGCCATCGGCCGGGACCTTGCTCCCGTGGCGGCCGCCCATCTGCAGGCCGGGCAGATCTCCGACGTCACCGCCATCGAGCAATCCGGCGGCGACGTGCTCTTCACCCGGCCAGTGTATGCCGGCAAGGCGTTCGAGCAGAAGAAGCGCACGGGCGGCGCGCTCGTCGTGACGATCCGGCCGAACAACATTGCGCCGGCCGCCGCAGGCGGAGCATCAGGCGCAGCCGCCGAGGTCGTCGCCGAGACGTACGACGCGCCGGCCTCCCTGCGCACCGTCGTCAAAGACGTCGTGCGCAAGATGAGCGGCAAGGTCGACCTCACCGAGGCGAAGATCGTCGTCTCTGGCGGGCGCGGCGTGAAGAGCGCCGACGGCTTCCAGCCGCTGGAGCAGCTCGCCGAGGTGCTGAACGCCGCCGTCGGCGCTTCCCGGGGCGCCTGCGACGCCGGCTACTGCGACTACGCGCTGCAGATCGGCCAGACCGGCAAGGTCGTCACGCCGGAGATCTACATCGCCTGCGGCATCTCCGGGGCGATCCAGCATCTCGCCGGCATGAGCCAGTCGCGTATTATCATCGCGATCAACAAGGATGCCGAGGCGCCGATCTTCAAGGTGGCCGACTACGGCATCGTCGGGGACCTGTTCGACGTCGTGCCGCTGTTGACGGAGGAATTCAAGAAGGCGCTGGCGTAGGGGTTGGTTGGTATGACAAGGAGCCGCACGGCTGAGTGCGGCTTCCTTATTTACACCAGCGAACAAAAAAACGCCAAGCGATACTCGCAAGGCTATTGCTAAAATTAGACCTATATTCCAAATTGCCCAGTTAGGAGTTTATATAGCAGATAGATGCTGATAATAATTGAGATTACTCTTGATATTTTATAGCGACGGATAGTCAAGCCAAGTGCGGCACCTCATCCATGTAGGCTTCGTGAGCTGAACGCACCCGAGGCATATAGGAGGGAAGTGGTTAATGAGTAACCACCTTCGCTATTTGGCTATCGGCATATGACTAGTCCTCCCAGCCCAAGGCTTTGAGAGGAGCTGTGCTACAAGGAATCATTGAGGAAGTTCCCCCCATAATTTATGTCAACTGGCTCGTTGTTGGATTCCGACATAGTAATTCATTCGGCACTGGGTAGGGTCATTCAGATAGCCGCCGCGACGAACATAAAAAAAGAAAACCACAACACGAGGTCTAATCGCATTGTGGTCAAACTAAAATCATTTTTTATCAGATTGATATATCCATTTTTCTCCAAATCCACCTTGAAGAGCAGTCGGATTATCGGCGTGTATGTTATTTACAACATTCACGCCTCTATACCAAGCTACATGTTCAGTGTCAGACTTTCTATAAATTATTTTATAGACCACATTACTTTTGTTATAATCCTCAACAAATGGACTGATTTGGGCATCTACTTTCTCTATTTTTACTACTTGGCCTCCGTTGGAAGAGATAACTTTTCTTATTTCTTCCTCATGCTTCTTTTTGAGTGAGTTTAGATTTAATACCAACGCGATAGCAGTTATCCCCATAAGTATTACGAAAATAATAAACATCCATAATGATAACTTCCGCTTAAATAACATCTTTTTTACCACCCTTTTCCACCAAACATGTTAGCAAATTCTGCGTAACTTGGAGCACCATTATATGCAGGATAAATTATAATGTTTTCGTCTGGAGTAGCATTAAAGGGTAAATCATAAGTTGTGCTATACTCCTTTTCAAATGAGGTGCCCAGTGGAATTACATCCAAACTTACTCCACCGCCCAAGCCAATCCCTTGACTTAACTCAACATATTTTTGGTCAGACTTATAAGTAAACTCACCAATTAATATTGCCCCCCCTGAAACCCCTGCATTTGTTGTAGTGGGTGACATTGTTCCATTCAAATCACTTGATATGGTATGGTTAACCATCAGTCCCCCACTTGCACCAACAGAACCTCCGGCACTAGCAGTAAAATATAACTTTACTGTATTACCCTTTACTTCAACACCAAGTTTACCTCCAACAAACATGCTCGCTGACCCTTCTAACTTAACCGATAGAGAATCTGCAACTTTTGATCCTGACCTAATCTTTTCCGCCCAATCATGCATACTCTCTTGATATTTTTCCCATGTACTAACATCATCACAGCCTGAGCATGTTAATCCTGTTGAGTTTCCTGCCTTAATATTATTTATATGTTCTTGAGCCGTCCACCAATTTGTTTGCGCAGTTTGAATAAACGATGCAGGGTTTTGGTCTCCTGTTGGCATTGGCAATGCCGCACCAAAACTATCTTTCATATGTCCAGTAGGGTCTTTATACCTTAACGGGCTATTCTCCACATAAGTATAAAGATTCAAACTTAACGGGTCATCAACTCTTCCAGTATACGAATCCTCAGTAATAAACCGAGCGATCTTCGAATCATAGTATCTTGCATTCAGGTAGTACAAGCCTGTTTCTTGATCATACTGATATTCCGCATACCGATGCAAGCTGTCAATCTTGGAAGATTCCGTTGCCGCATTGCCATTGGCATCAAAATACTTGTTCATGGATTCAATCGGTGTGCCAAAAGCATCATAATCAAATGTCGCTCTTACCTGCCCGTTTGAATCAACTAATGCGGTAACGTCGTGATGCCCATTATACAAGACATAAGCACTTTCATCATCGACTTGTCGCATTAGCAAGTTGTTGCCTTGGACATTTCGGGCCGTTTGTTTACCCTGTTCATCCAGCTCGAGAATGACCTTAGCCTGATCATAGACAAACTTTGTGGCAACCCCATTATCAACTTTCTCTACACGATACCCTTCGGCATTGTATTCATAAGTTACAATGTGCTCACCAGCCGATGATTTGCTCATCTGATTCCATACGTCATATTCATAACTAGCCGTCCCTTTGACAATGTCTGCAATTTTAGGATTTGTCAAAGGTTGACCCATAATGAACATTCCGAAGCTGGATTGTACAGGATGCAGTGGATCAATTTTTTTATGTTGTTCGAGCATCCGGCCAATCATGTTCCCATTGAAATCCCAAGTGAATTTGACAATATTCTTCTGACCGCTCGATGATACTTCCGTTGTCGTTAAGAGACGGTTCTGTTCATTGTATGCATAGGTCGTTGTTTGAACAGAAGTACCAGCCGTTACCTTCTCTGTCACTCTATTGCCTGAAGCATCATAAGTATACTCCGTCAACTTACCGTCAGGCTCTTGTACGGACTCCAATCGATTCAATGAATCATAGGTAAATTGAGTTGTTCCCTTATTTACTCCATGCATCATCTCCGTCTTGGAAATCTGGTTATACGAAGCATCATAAGTATAACTGTAAGAGTCAAGTACACTGGATCCTTGGTAATTCAACAGTGTGCGCAGCTGATTATTTTTGTAGTACGTATATTCTTCCTTGGAACCGTTAGGATAAGCGACGCTCTTCGTACTGCCATTATCATTATAAACATAGACAGCGGTAGGGTTGTTGTCTGCTCTAACTTCTACCAAGCGGTTCGCTTTGTCGTATATCTTCGTCGTCTTATTCCCCTTCACATCCGTCATCTCTTCGGAGACATACCCGGGGGTCAATCCGAATACTTGATCGAACAAATGTGTGGTTGTTCCTACCTTCGGTTCAGATAAGGAAGTAACTCTGTTCCTTGCGTCGAAGGTTCGGAAAGTCGTACCGGTAATGTCCGACATGCTTAATGGATTGCCGTTATTATCATAGGTATAGGACTTTTGCTCCTTTTGTTGGGAGCTCTTCTCCGATGGGGTGACTATCTCCGACAGCTTCCTGCCGTGGATATCATAAGAGTACTCCGTGACATTCCCGTTTCGATCCTTCTTGGTGAGCAGCAGCCCATTCGGAGAATAGATATTAGACTCAACCTTCTCGTCCAGATACTTATATTCACTCGGATTGCCCGTTCTGCCACCATCATCAATTTTGCGAATCAGCAGATTCCTCGCATTATATTCATAGATCGTGGTATTTCCTTTACCATCCACCTTGGCCAGCATGCTCCCGTTGGCATCATAGGAATATGCCGTGACTTCCCCTTTCGGGTTGGTTACCTTGGATACATGTCCCATCGGATCGTATTGATAAGAGGTCACATTGCCGCGCCCATCTATTTTGCGAGATACTTGTTCGTCCTGGGCATAGTCTTGTTCTGTTGTTAATCCTTCAGGATCGGTAGTCTTAATGAGCCTATTGTTCCTGTCATAAGTAAATAATGTTACTTCATTGTATACATCATAGGCATGAATTTGAGCATCGCTGGCATTATACTCTACTCTTTGGATCGTTTTCCCAAAGGCATCCCGCTTCTCGATAAGTCGATTCAACGGATCATACATGAAGATTTGAGAATTATTGAGCCAGTCCATCTCAGAAG
Source organism: Paenibacillus caseinilyticus (assembly GCF_027533645.1). Classification (GTDB taxonomy): domain Bacteria; phylum Bacillota; class Bacilli; order Paenibacillales; family NBRC-103111; genus Paenibacillus_G; species Paenibacillus_G caseinilyticus. The sequence continues at coordinate 244,762 of NZ_JAQAGY010000002.1, read as the reverse complement.
TTTTATTACCGTTCAGGTCATAAGAATACTTTGTAGATTGCGTGGTTTTCTTGCCATTCAGATCGGTAACGGATATTTTTTTGTCAAGAAGCTTATTTAGCTTATTATACGTACTCTCTGTCGTATTCCCATTACCATCCATCTCGAATCGTTTGTTCCCGTTCCGGTCATACCCGATGGAGTTAGTGATGATGTCCTTACCATCTTGCTGCTGTTCAGTAGAAGTAAGAACGCGTCGTTCAAAATCATATGTTCGGAGTATGAGCCGATGCATGGAATCCAATTGACGCACCATATTCCCGAATAGATCATACTGCTGTTCGACACGCAATTCCCCTATGGTTTCATCTCCTGGCAAAGTAGTAATACTTGGTTTACCAAATGCATTATTCTGATATGAGAATTTATTCCCATTTCCGTCCGTTTCAGAATTTAATCTTCCAGCCAAATCATAAGTGGAAGATTTCAAAATCTGATCCGGGGCATTCGGAGAGGTTCTGGTAAACGCGGCAACCTCGCGCCCTGCATCATCGTAATACTTCCCTTTCACGAAACCCTGGCTATCAATTACTAGGAGTTGTCTTCCTGCTCCGTCGTACACATACTGCGTTGTAAACTGCCCATTTCTTTCTTGGCTCACCGGATCAATCACAGTCTGAATTCTACCTGACAGGTCATTGTTGTACAGCTTGCCATAGCCTGATCTGATGTGAGCATCGATCGTCTCACCGATCCCCGCCTTGTAACCTTCTCCGTCAAGCTCCTTCGTAACCTTACCGTTACCGTCATACTGGTAAGCCTTGGATACTTTCTCGCCCCATCTCGTCTCCCACTGGAAGGTCTTCTCATCGACATAGGATTCATTGAACTTATCGAACTTGGCCTTTACGCGATCCATACCGTCATACGCATATTCGGTTCTATTCAATTCGGTCAGCGGTTTGGAAGGATCGTAATTAGCCGGAGAAACTTCAATAATTTTGCGGTCTGCTCTGTCATACTCGAAAGCGGTAACTCCGCCTTGCGGGTCAATGATTTTAGTTGGAAGCCCCTTGCTGTTGTATTCGTAAGTTGTTTCATTGCCGTTCGGATCGGTCTTGGTCGAAGGATTATTCTTCCAGTTATATGTCTGTGACTGAGAGATTACGACCTTATTACCAAACTCGTCATATCCCGGCTTATTTACACTCGTCTGGCGATCTAAGGCATCATAAGTGTTAGTGATCGCACTTCCATCCGGTGCAATTTCTTTAACCAAGTTGCCATTCGAATCATATTCGTAGGATGTGGTTAATACAACGTCTGTCTGATCTTCCATGTCATGCCCGTCCAAGTCTCCCGCTCTTACATGCAGTAACTTGGTAAGCGGCTTGCCGCGTTGGTTGTTGACATACTCCGTTACATCGGAGGTAGATTCCGTAGTGTACAGCTCTTCCCGAATAAGGAAACCGTCCTTGTCATATTGCATGTACTTCTTTTTGCCGGCCGAATCCATTTCGGATACAGGATGTCCATTTCCGTCATAAGTGTAGCTTTTGACGATCAGACGATCCTTTACCGGAACACTGTACAGGGCTACATTGTCCTTGCCTTGTTTGTCTTCCTGCTTATGCCCGGCCAAATCGTAAGTGATTCCAGAATACATATAGGAAGCATTATCGACTTGGACCCATTGGTCTGTCTGACGCTTCATGACATCATACTTGTAGTAAGTTGTCCCCCCTGCGCCATTGGTAGTCGACTTTACGATACGATTAGGATAATACGTATTCGTGATTTTGGAACCATCCGGATTCACTTGTTCAATCAGTTGTCCTGCATAATCATATATTTTGGTAGTCGTGGCTTTCTCTGTATCACTGAGGAGCCTAGATTCGGACTCCTCCCTCGTACCATTGTCCAAAGCCTTATAGGCAAATTCCTTTTGAAGCACGGGTTCTGCATCCGCACTCGCTTTGAAGAACTCTCTGATCTTCCGCTTCATGTTGTCATACTCATACAAATAAACGGAGCCATTGGGCTTGGTCTCGGAAGACAAATTCCCCAACATGTCATACACATACTCTGAGGCATAGCCGAACGCATCCGTACTTTTCTTGATTTGTCCGCTTGGGTCATACTCGGTCCGCAACCCTGTGTTACCATCCCGATAAGTTTGGCTAGGAGAGGCATCGTTCAAGCCATCACTTGATACTTGATATTGGTTGGGTTGAATCTCCTGAACTTTGCGGCCCTGATTATCATATAGAATCCGTGTCGTCTCCCCCTGGGCCATGACACTCTTCACCATATTGCCAACCGAATCATAGCTGTACTGGGTGATGAATCCTCCGGGAGAGACCATCTTCAGTACGTGACCGATCATATCATTGGTATAGGTGGTTACGTTGTTAGCCCCATCCTTCTTCGAAGCTTTATTTCCATAACCATCATAAGTATAGACGGTAGCATTGCCTGCCGCGTCAGCTTCCATCTTCAGCAAACCCTTACCCTTGTAACCCAGTTGAGATGCTTCATTGTCGCTGTAGTATTCGAACCTTTGAATGGCGAATTTGCTCTCGTCAGCAGCTTCGGAATATACGTCCGTCCCATTTAGCGGCCGCGCTTTCTTAATCAGGTTACTCTTGCCCACATCGTAGACGTAGTACGTCATATTGCCGTTCTCGTCTTGCTCGGAGATCAAGTTATTCTTGGTATCATACGTATAATTGCTGGTACTGGCATCCGGGTTTACGATTTTCGTGATGTTCCCTTGTTCACTCCAAGTATACTCGGTCTTATTCCCATAACGATCGGTAATGGTTTTGATCTCACCGAATTTGTTGACCCCATCGGTCAAATTATACTCTACTTTGGCAGACTTTCCTTCCGGGTCGATCGTCTCTTTGACATATTGCTGCGCATCAAATTTTTTAGTTATTGTTCTTCCTGTACTATCCGTAATGGTAGTGCTTGTTGTACCGATCTTGTAAGTATCGACCTTACCAAAGACATCCGTATGAGTTACAACTTTTTTTATTGAACCATTTACTTTTGTGTCATATCCCAGTTTTTCTAATACACTATTGTCTCCATCCTTAATAACCGTTAAATAGTTATCTCCATCATATTCATACTCAGCCTTCACATTTCCATTGGGATCGATAACTTTTGTTAATCTGTTAAATCCATCGTATTCGTAAGAAACCTTCCTACCCATCGGATCGGTAATGGAGGATAACAAATTAGCGACATTGTAGCTAAGTGTATACGTCCGCGAGGCACTATCCGTGATTTTACTAACCTTGCCGCTAAGGTTCAACTCTACAGTAGTAGTATTACCATTCTTATCTTTAATGGAGGCAAGCAGTCCAGCCGTATTAAATTCGTATACCGTCTGGTCGGCATTGGTAAAGGTAAAGGTATTATCCTTATTTTTAACCAAAGCGCCATGCGAATTATATGACTTATAGACATCAGGAGCATCAGAAGTTGTAAAGAAGGCGTGGGTTTCACCAGACGGAAGCTTAACTACTCCTTTTTCCACTTTGCCTTCATAACCGAAAGTCCACCCTCTGCTCAACATCTTGCCCGATTTCTCATCTTTGGAGTTATAAATTCGGTTCATGGATATTCCAATGCCTGGACTATCCACATACAGATCTACAGCGGATGTAGAGAAGTTTCCCGTAGCGACACTTACTCCTACCTCACCATAGTGTATTTCTTCGAGCAGTTCCGGACTAATTGCTGCATCCAGTACGCCAACCACACTTGATCCTTCGCTGCCTTTATCTGTTTCAGTCGGTTTGTTATCCTGAACCACTGGCGGTTCCGAAACATTCGTGTTTTTCAAAGCAGCTGCTGCGTTGACCATTCCTTGGGTCGAGACCAGTCCTTTCAATTTGGGCAGTTGACTTACGCTGCCTTTAATCCGATCAGCGATCTGCTGCGGAGTTAGGTCCGGATATAAGCTTTGAATTAGCGCAGCTACGCCAGTAACCACCGCCGTTGAGAGAGAAGTTCCATTAGCATACTCATATTGATTCTCAGGTACCGTCGAGAGGATGCTTACGCCCGGTGCAGCAACTTGTACTTGTCCTCCGTAGTTAGAGAAACTTGCCAGGAGACCTTGGTTGTTCAGTGCCGCTACGGACAGAACATTCGGCAGACCAAAACTGGCCGGATAGATCGGATTCTTGGCTGTGTCCTGGCCGTTATTCCCGCTGGCACTGACGAACAGGATCCCGCTTTCTTCTATTGCCTTCTGGAGAGCCAGATTGTTGTCTGGCCCACCGAAGCTGGCATTGATTACTTTGACGCCCATTCGCTTGGCATACTCGATAGCCTCAATAGCATCCGACGTATAGCCGGTTCCATTGCTGATGAATTTGAGAGGGAGCAGCGATACTTCCGGCGCTACCCCTTTAATTCCTGCTTGATCACCAGCTGCAGCAATGACACCAGCCACACTAGTCCCATGTTTGTCTTCCGCTCCATCATAAGTAGAACTGTCATGATTGGCAAAATCCCAACCCGAAGTATCGTCAATATAACCATTGCCGTCATCATCCATGCCGTTGCCTGGCTTCTCACCGGGATTGTGATACATATTCGGTTGCAGGTCCGAATGGTTAGCGTCGATCCCTGTATCCAATACACCGACCACTACAGAAGAACTTCCTTCCGTGGATGCCCAGGCTGCTTCTGCCTGAATATCGATACCGGAAGTTCCGGCCTGACCATTGACTGTCTGCGCTTTGTTTGAGAGCGCCCACTGCTCGCTATACCGTGCATCCTGCGGAACACTTGCTGTTGCAAGTTTGAAGTTAGGCTGCACATACTCTACGGCCGGATTGCTTTTCAGCTCCGCAATCGTTTTATTCATATCATCGTTGTTGGAGATCTCGATGACTTCTTTGGTTTTATTCTTATACTTCTTTTTGGTAGTTACTTTTTCCAGCTTTAGCTTCGATTTCACGTTTGACTTAACCGACTCCGCCTTGGAAGGGTCTTTGTACTTGACGATAATCTCGGTCTTGTCTCTGGTTTTCGGTTTATTTTTGGAATATTCTGCAAACACTTCATTAAACGGGGTTAACGTAGATGTAAGAATAAGCACGCTCGTTACAACATGTATAAGGATCTTGTTGGAATGCCTCATCGCTGTCTCCTTAGTTGACTTCCTCTTTTTTGGTAATCACGGTATAAGTAATCGGGGATCCGCCAGAAACTTTGGCTTTGAATTGAATGCTGTTAATGACACCGGTCCACGATTCGCCAACCGTCACTGCTTTATCGGAGACGAAGGTAATCTTGCCCGGCGTAAATTCAACAATACGGATATCCGTACCTTCAATTTTCCCGGTCGTGAGTTCCTTCTGTGCCGTTAGTCTGGATAGATCCACAACATCCACAGCGTTCGGATCATAGGTAACCGTCAAGAGATACTGGCTAAAATCAACCACATCTGCTGCGGTCAGCCCTAGATCGACCGTCTTTCCTTTCGATAAGCGGGCAGATATCGTGTTATTTTTAATCAAGCCGCTCCAGTCGCTGATTCCGATTTTGTTGCGTGTCTGAAGACGATACTGGTATTCCTTGCCCGGAATCAATCTGCGGTGCTGATATTGCGTCTTCGTTCCTACGTCAATCGAAGTACCGTCGACTTCAATGTTGTAACCTGTCGCGCCAGGCTCAGCCGCCCAGGCAACATTAACCACACTACCCGACGAAGTAATATGGATGCCTTTGGGCCATTCCGGTGTACCCGGCAGAGTCGTCACCGTGATAACAGGACTCCAATCGCCCTCAATAGCTACATTCTTAGCCCGGACACGGTAGGTATGAGTAGATACAGGGTCCAGCAGAATATCGGTATATTGAGTACCCTCGTAGCTCTCCACGACCACCAGCCCATCCAGCTCTACTTCGTAGGCGTCCGCATCTCCAACAGCATCCCAGGTAATGGTTACAATATCTTTTCCTGCAATCGCATCTACCTTAGTAGGCATACCAGGTTTTACAGGCAGGGTGGATACGGACAGCGGCTCGCTCCATCCGCTGAACCCTTTCTGGTTCTTCGCTCTAATCTTGAAGGTGTGCATAGTTTCGGGAGTTAACCCCGACTTGGTGTACGTAGTATGGTTACCTGCATCCAACAATTCTTCATCAATCATAATTTCATAACCCGAAGCATCGGTAACAGCATCCCAATCCACTTTGACCGAATTTACATCTTCCTCGCTCACGAGGTTGACTGGCGTATCCAAGAGGTTGGTGCTTATAGTGAGTAAGCCGCTCCATCCGCTTGCTCCCGCGGCATTCGTTGACCGCACCCGGAAGGTATGCGTGGACGTCGGCTCGAGCCCGCTTACCTCAACGAACGTACTGGCCCCATTGTCGGTAACCGTTCCGTCCGATTCCACCTCATAGCCTTGAGCATCCAATACGGTATCCCAGGAGAGCGTAATCTTGGAATTGGTCGTAGACGTCCTTATGGCCGTGTTGAAGTCGGGAGCCGTCATCGAGGTGAGAATATCCTTCACAGGCCCCCAGCTGCTGGTACCGCTAGCGGTAATACTTCTGATCCGGTAGGTGTGTCTGGTCCCCGGGATCAGCTTGTTGTGCTCGTAGGAGGTGACTACTCCTAGTCTTTTCACTTCTCCATTCACTTCCAACTCATAGGCCAAGGCATCTGCAACGGGTGCCCAGGCTACAAGTGTCGCCGTACTCGATGCGGTGACGATGAGTTCCGGTGAAGTGCTCACGAACGTCTCCAAAGTTTGTCCATCTACCTTGTCGCTCCACTCGCTAACTTGGTCATTCCGAACTGCTCTTACCCTATACGAATGATTCTCACTGGCAGACAAGTTAGCATGGACATAGCTCAGTACGGCGGAATCGACTTGAATGGAATCCGTCTGCTCATCGATCTGGACTTGATAAGCTGTAGCCCCCTGTACAGGCTCCCAGCTCAAAGCAATTTGATTTTCAGTCGCACTGGTGCGAATTCCAGCCGGAATGCTTAGCTTCGTAGTCAGCGTCGTGAAGCTTCCTGTCAAGACACTCTCAGTCTCTTCGCCGATATCGTTCCTTGCTTTGACTTGGAACGCATAACTAGCTCCTGATGTTAGACCGCTTACTTTCATTGACTTACTTTGCAGCGTAATCCAATCTGGAGAAGTACCTAGAGTACTGTCGGACGAAATATATAACCCTCCAGACATGAACTGATACTGGGTTCCTTCCGGATTGTTATCCTGCACCACAATGTTCGCGGTGGTTTCTGTGATCTGCTCTGCACTAACAACAGGCTTTTGGGCCTTCGTATAGACTTCTTTCTCCCAACTGGCTGTTTGGCCATTGCCGTCCTTACTTTCGAACTTAATTGGATATTTGGTATTGGGTGTTAGACTCGATACCGTATAATCCTCATCAGAGGAATTTACAGTTCCCAGTAGCTTAAGCTGACTATTTGATGAATCACGATAAAGGATAAGAAAATCCCTATTATTATTCTCCACCTTTGAATATTGAGCTGAAGAAGTATTGGTCACACTAGTCAGATTCTTGATTTGGCCCCAACCGTCTTTAGTCCTGATAAGCTGCTTCATATTGTTCCCAAGATTAAACCATACACTGAGATTTCCACTGCGATCTGAAGAGATTACGGGACTGCCATAGCTTGAAGTATTCCCGCTCGTTAATTTAGTAGGAGTCTCCCATTTGAGACCATCAGTAGATTTGCTGTAGCGAATATTGTAAGCGGAAGTGTCCACGCTATCTGTAGCAGACCATACCACATGAATTACGTTATCTTCATCAATTACAATATCTGAAAAATAAAAGAAGGAGGTACTAGAAGGAACAATAGTACTAGCAGCTGTCCAACCAGCTGGCCCCATAACATAACTTAACATGCTGTAATATGTTGGGTTTGAATTGGTAGTGGCTACTTTTACAGTAATAATTGGTACACCGCTTGACGTAGTAGCAATTGCAGGAGAATAACTACTAGAACCTGCAGCAACTTGGGTGACTGGAAGCCAAAGCGCTCCATCATCACTCTTACTATAGCGTAGTAAAGAGCTACTTGATCCAGCAGTCCAAACTACATGGAATATCCCAGAGTTATCCGTAACAATTTTTATGTTTGATATATTCGTTTGATTTGTATCGATAGCATTTGGCGAAATTACAATATCAGCATCAGTTTGTTCCAATGCATCAAAGGTGAAACTGTCTAAACTCGCGCCAGAATTTGTAGCAATAACCCCTATCACTTTCGTACCCTTACTTGTAATATAAGCATTTGAGGTATAGCCAGTCCCATTTAGTGAAGTTAATTGGACCCAAGTTGCCCCACTATCTTTAGAAATATTAAATACGATTTTATTAGTTGAACTATATAGGGAAGTTACAAACCACCCATTTGAGAGACGCGCAATGTTGGCCAAACCGGATGCTGTTGTAATTGTCGAATTAACTGATTTTAAAGATTGTATCCATCCGCTGGCGTTATCACCCACTGTATATTGATTTGAAGAAGTGAGCTCGTTGGGATCCCTTTCAACACTTTGAATATTCGTGAATTTTACTTCTGTATCAGTAGTTAAGACCGATGTGTTGTTCACTTGAGGGGGGGCATTTAACAAGAATGCTCCATATTCGGTAGATCGATACACTCCGCTACTTATTTCGTATCTTATTGTGTGAGAACCATTAGAGAACTTTGATAAATCTAATGGGGCAAAACCTATGGTTTGTCGTACTTGATTAATCATTTGTGTTATGGTTTGCCTTGGCGTTTTCTCTGAGTCTACAAAGTATTTTACAAGTACTGAACTGTTCAGAGGAGCGCCCTTGGCAACCAAAGTAGGCACTATCGTCGCTCCCGTAATATAAGAAGGAGATAGAAATGGGAGAAAGATAGGTTGAGAACTCGAAGCCGTAGAATTATTTCCAAGATTGGAATAGTTATTATTTCCCCAACCACGAATCCTACCGTCCTTTAATTTGGCGAACATAGTGGACGTGCCTGCATAAATTTTCTCTATATTGTTTAGGTCTGTCATTACAGGACTCGTGCGTGTAATGGTATCACCCAAGCCTAGTTGTCCTAAAGCATTGTTTCCCCAACCTTTGACTGTCCCGTTGGTTAAGATGGCGAATACACTAAACCCTCCTGCAGAGATATCGCTCACCTGTGTCAAACCGCTAACGAGCGTTGGTACAGTTTTGATAATGGTATTACCCAAACCTAATTCTCCATTTGAGTTGGAACCCCAAGCATAGACGGTTTCATCGTTCATTAATAAAAATGAGGAATTCGAAGCAGCGGCCGCTTTACTAATTCCACCCTTTATATTAGTTAGAGTCGTAGGTGCTTTCCTAATCGTCGTATCATTTAAGCCTAACTGTCCTGAACTATTGAGTCCCCAAACTTTAACAGAACCGTCGGTAAGCAACGCAATCACATGGTTGTCACCTGCAATAATAGAGCTTACACCTGTGAGTCCCGGTATGAGTGTCGGGATATTTCGATTGGTCGTATCACCCAGCCCTAACTGTCCAGACCCGTTATTCCCCCATGCCTTGACTGTACCATCATGTAACAAAGCCAGCGAAAAGGTTGTACCTCCTCCAACTTCCTTCACATTGGTAAGATCAGGTATTTCTGTTGGAACGTTCCTGGCTACCAGATCCTTTAGTCCCAATTGCCCGGAACTATTAAGTCCCCAAGCTCGTACGGTGCCATCCTTCATCACAGCTAGTGTGTGACTCCCTTTGGCGTAAACCTGCTGTGCCCCACTTAATCCTGGAACAATGGTAGGAATAGAACGGTTAACATTATCGCCCAGTCCCAATTCTCCCGAACTATTGAGTCCCCACGCACTGACCAAAGCCCCATCAGGCGACATCATTAGAGAATGATTAGTACCCGTTGAAATGATATTGTTAGAAGTATTGAGATAATCCATAGCAAAAGATCCGTAGATGAACAAATTACGAGCAGTAATCGTCGGATTTGGCCGAGCAGTATTATCACTTGTGCCTAATTCATAATTTGTGTTGTTGCCCCAGCCCTTGATAGAGCCATCCTTAAAAACAGCAAACGAATGCAAACTGCCCATAACAATACTGCTTACATCTGATATGCCAGCAATTGCAACAGGCGAATTACCTCCGAATGATTGCACGGTACCATCTAACATTAATGCTAATGACGTAGTATCTCCTGCTGCAATTTGTTTGACGGCACTTAATTTAGGATAGGGATAAGTAACATGATACTTCGTGCTTGTATTACCACAACAAGTATACGTAATGTTATATCCCCATGCTGACACAGTACTGTCGGTTTTTAAGGCAAGAGAATGATTAGACCCGGCGGCAATAAACTTTACGCCTGTTAATTCTTCAATAGTTGATGGTTTGGACAGATCCGTATTGCTATTCTTCATGCCTAGCTGACCATAGTTATTTCTGCCCCAGGACTTTACTGTCCCATCTTTCAAGAGCGCCAGCGAGTGACTTCCCCCTGCTGCCACTTGAATGATATTATTCAATCCAGTAATTATTGTAGGAACGGAACGGTTGACAGTGTCGCTCAATCCCAACTGGCCGTATGTATTGGTACCCCATGCTTTTACCGTACCGTCCTTCAATAAGGCCATGCTGAATCCGGTTCCTACCGCTACCTGAATTACATCTGTAAGATTAGGAATAAGTATTGGCGTGAGCCTGTTCGCCGTATCACCTAATCCCAATTGGCCTGCGTCATTGTTCCCCCAAGCCAGTACCGTACCATCCTTCTGGAGAAGCAGGACATGAGAAGAAAGGTTGGCAGCAATCTGAGTTACATTAGCAGCCGATAAGGAAGGAATGGTTGTTGGCTCTGTACGAGGCATGGTATCACCCAGGCCTAATTGCCCAGATGCATTGGTTCCCCATGATTTCACAGAACCGTCCTGAGCCGCTATCACACTAAACCCGTTACCCGCGCTAAATAGATTTGTTGCTTCACCTACATCACTGATAACTGAAGAAGCAGCTTCTGCAACGGAAGCACTCGTAGGGATAATGGTCAAAGTCTGTAGCAACAAAACGCAAGGAATTAACATCAAACTGATTGACTTTCTGAACATCATATAAAGAATACTTCCCTTCTACATTTGCATTTCTTCATACATATTTACCGGCTTGCAAATCAGGTAAGAGTTCCTATTCCCCTGTCTCATTATCGCTTGCTCGTTGAGTATATACTACATAGTACCTAGGACTATAAACCTAGTCAAAAGGGAAATAGCGGGATTGAATGAATGCATCGACATCAGATATCAATGACTCCTCAATCAAAATTTTAAAGCGGTTACATAAAATTGAAACGTTATAAATTTGCCTGTTCCTTTTAAACTTCCTTTTCTTCCTATATATTTGCCGCTTGCGATTTTTCTAGAAATAATTTACTCAATTTTCGCACCACAAGTATCCAACAAAACCTTAAGACTGTAAGGTTTAACGCCCAAAAATTCATGTATTGACAAAAAACACCCTTTTTTTGTTATCATCGGGGCGTCGAAAACCGCGTGGATATTGGTAGTCAATCCGCCCCGAGATCGCTCAATAGCTTGCTTAACCCCCATTGCATCCGTTCCATGCTATGGCCCCGGGACAATGGTAGCGGCAATCATGACACTTTCAAAGTCAGGTTCAATGGAAATATGCTCTAAAATCCGATCCCAAATGCCCGACGACTTTCCAGCGGCGGAACCGGCTGTAGACGGTCACCAGGAACCGTAGTATCCAGGTAAATCACGCCATGCTGCACCTGTCCGCACCAGCCACAGCATGGCGTTCAGCACCTGGCGATGCTCGTTTGGTGGTCTGCATCCTTGTGGTTTTGTTTCCGGTGGCAGCACCAATAAAACAGCGGCAGCCTATCGGGTCTGTTCCCATGGCTGCCGCTTCGTTTTCCAACAAATTCCTATATATTAGCCAATTCCCTTCGATTAGGTGCATGAGGGGGTTCCTCTAGCCATTCACGTTCAATTAACAGGTCCGTTAAGTCCTTTCCATACTGCATAATCTCGGGTATCAGTTTGGTGTACTCAGCAGCCAAATCGAGGCGCGTAGTCATAGATAAGGCACTGCCCATATAGGTGAGTGCAGTCGAATTGAGCATGTTGACTAGGTTAAGGATCATTTTATCGGAGAATGGGGATTCCTTTGAAGCAGTGACCTCCGTATTCACCATGATCGTCCCAAGAAGGTCATCTTTTGTGAGCTTATCATTGATGAACTTGATTTGCTTCCGTGACATCTCTTTTCCCCGTAGTAAAAGGCTCTTTATTTTCTCATCCTTAACTACTTGAAGGAATGCTGTCAGCATGATCAGCCCGAAATAATTACGCTCGATGTTGAAAAACATCTCGGACATCTCCAGGACATTCAAAGATCGATGCGGTCCAAACCACCGGGACAGAATGTTTTCTTTTCTATCGACAAAGGAAACGTGATCGGGATAAGGGATTAGTGGGGGGCGGTCATAGAGACCTTTGGATAGCATGATATCCACGGATCTGCTATACAGATCGGTTGTAGATTGTAAAGTCTGCGAGAAGAATTCCCGCACATCTTGGCGGGCGACGTTGGCCATGTTCATTGCATGTTTTGCTAAACTAAGCCGACTCATGGCATACACATAACTGAGAGGAAATAGGTCAAAAAACAAGGGACGAACGGCTGTATTGAGGTCGGCTCCCGAGAATCCTTGCGGAACGGGGAACTTTTCCTTTTCAAAAATGTGCTGGATGGTTTTCAAATGCGTTTGGGATATAGACAGAGAATGTTCGATAAGGGGCTTGACCTCTTCATCTTCTATTATGCTAAGAAAATATGTAGAGAACTGGACAGAAATACTATCGCTTATGTATGTCGACCATAGAGCAGCTATTTCGGTTGCTGACAACCCGATTACATGTGTACCCGGCATGGTGATCCTCCTACCATTTGTAATTTATCAACTAAAGTGTATCCTTTGTGAATTGGAGTTATGCAATTCCAACCATACCTGATCGTTTTGTATCTGCAATTAATTCCGGAACTTTGCTTGGGTGAACATTGCGTAAAGAATTGCCGAATGTATGCTTAAAAACCAGCGCTTCCCTCCTTTTTGAAATCAACCATATAATTGCCAATATAATGCAATACACCCTGCTGTCCTTGCTTTATTCTTGAAGTCTGCCAAAAAAATATAACTTGATATCGCTCTACTGCCCCTGCTTCCGTAGTAACGGTAACAAAATCCGAAGTCATGTTCTGACCCGAAGCCATTCTCCACTTCTCCGATTCAAGGGCGATTATTGTACACCACTTCATCTGACTATTTCTGTTAATCCAACGCCTGGTTATGATTATGAATATAGTAATCAATACAATAGGACCTAAGATAGCAATGAATAGATCTGAAATCATTACACCTCATCACCTTAAAATCCAAAATGGCCTCCCCCAAATTCACCCTTGTCCCGCATCCGCAACAATTGTACAATCAGTAGGATTCAATCGCTTCTCTTACACTATCGTAAAGTCAGGTGATCCTACACATGTCCCAGCAAGCCATTCAAATTGAAGAAAGACCGCCGCTGTCGAAGAGCATCCCGCTCTCCCTCCAGCATCTATTCGCGATGTTCGGGGCGAACGTGCTCGTCCCGGTGCTGTTCCACGTGAACCCTGCGACGATCCTGCTCATGAACGGGATCGGCACGCTGCTCTATCTGCTGATCTGCCGGGGGCGCATACCGGCCTACCTGGGATCAAGCTTCGCCTTCCTCTCGCCGGTGTTCGTCGTGCTCACCGCGCAGTCGTATGCCCATGCGCTCGGCGGCTTCATCGTGGCCGGGGTGATCTTCCTGCTCGTCGGCCTGCTCGTGAAGGTCGTCGGCAGCGGCTGGATCGACGTCGTCTTCCCTCCGGCCGCCATGGGCGCGATCGTCGCGGTCATCGGGCTGGAGCTCGTGCCTACCGCGGCCGAGATGGCCGGATTCATCAAGCCGGCTGCGGTCGTGGCGGCAGACTGGTCTCCCGACACCCGGACGGTGGGCGTCTCGGCGGCTACGCTGCTCATCACCATTCTCGGGACGGTCATGTTCCGCGGCTTCATGAAGATCATTCCGATCCTCTTCGGGGTCACGGCCGGCTATCTCATCGCAGCCCTCTACGGTCTGGTTGACTGGAGCAAGGTCGCTTCAGCCCCTTGGTTCGCGCTGCCCGACTTCTACGCGCCGCAGTTCAGCTGGACGGCGATCGCCGTCATCGCTCCGGCCGCGCTCGTCGTCATCGCCGAGCACATCGGCCATCTCGTCGTGACGGAGAACATCGTCGGCCGCAAGCTCTCGCAGGACCCCGGGCTGCACCGCTCGCTGATCGGCAACGGCGTCTCCACGATCCTCTCGGGTTTCGCCGGCTCCACGCCGAATACCACCTACGGAGAGAACATTGGCGTCATGGCGATCACCCGGGTGTACTCGACTTACGTCATCGGCGGCGCAGCCGTCTTCTCGATCCTGCTCTCCTTCTCGGGGAAGCTGGCGGCCCTGATCTCTACCATCCCGTCCTCGGTGATGGGCGGCGTCTCTCTCCTGCTTTTCGGAGTCATCGCCGCCTCGGGGATCCGGATCCTTGTCGACGGAAGAGTCGATTACAGCAAGCCGGTCAATCTCATCCTGACGACGGTCGTGCTCGTCATCGGGATCAGCGGAGCCTCCTTCACTTGGAAGGCCTTGACTCTCAAGGGGATGGCGCTGGCTACCGTCGTAGCGATCGTGCTCAGCCTCTTCTTCCGCGGGGCGGAGAAGGCGAAGCTGCTCAACGAATAACGGTACGAAGTAAGGCGGGGCAGCCCCCCCGCCTTTTTGGGCTGAATTGCAAATCAAGAGGTACTCGCAGAACCGTACACACCCCTGCCTTTATTCCTCGGCGCCTTGCGTGGAAGAACTCCCCTCGGCTCCACGCTTCCCGTAGAACCACAAATAAAACGATCTCGATAGAAAGAACGTAGCCGTAAGTGTAATCCAACTCCAATACCAAGTCCAGTGGGTGTACTCGATCAATTCCGTATACTTCTCGATCACCACTTCCACCAAGGTCATTCCCGTAGGGAAGCCCAGTATCCATCCCGCCCGTACCCACCGTTTCCGCTTTATGGGAAACCGGAGGTTATAAATAACGCAGATCGCCGGATAAATGAAGAACTCGAAGGAGAAGCTGGTGGAATTCGCCACCGCGAACTCCCGTACCGGATACTCAATGAGATGGTACTCCACAATGAGCAGACCCAGCACCCAAGTAATCGATTGTTTGAAAGTATATACGGTAGTCGCTTCCCTCGCTCTTCTCTTGGGAATCAAGAGGAGCAGCGCGGCCAGCGTAATGGAATCCACGAGAATAAGAATGATCTGTTCTTTGGTCATAGGTCCCCCGCTTGTTGGCTTTGTCTTACCGATACGTCACGCGGCCGAATTTCTTATATTTTTTTCCTTTCGCTTGCTTCTTATCCACAGACTGCGAACACACGCTCAGCTGCCGGGGCCTCCGCTATTCGTATGAGAAGATCTTCCACGGGTTACACTACACCCAATCTGGACTTTCCATTCGCTCAGGAGAGGAGGCTCCCCCATGCAGACAGCCAAACATAGTCCGCTCTCGTCCACCGAGCTGGGCACCTTGTGGATGACGTATCAGACCAAGACGATGATGGTGCAGGTATATTCCCACTTCCTCGAACACGCGGAGGAGGGCGATCCGGCCGAAATCATGAAATATGAAAAGAACAAAGCCGCAGAAACGGCAGCACTCATCAAGGGCATATTCCAGGAGGCCGGTGCGGTGATCCCCCAGGGCTTCACAGACCAGGACGTCATGCAGGCGACGCCGCGCCTGTTCGACCCGGTGTTCGAGGTCATGTACCTGCGCATGATGTCCAAAGTATTCACGGGATTGTACGCTCTCTATAACAGCATGTCCTACCGTTCCGACATCCGTCAGCTGTTCCGGCGGCTGACTATGGAGTCCCAGGAAATCTATGACCGGACCACAGAGTATCTGCTCGAACAGGGCACACTGGTTCACCCGCCCGATGTCAGCATGCCCCGGGAGGTGGAGTTTGTCCGGGACCGCAGCTATATGAGGGGCATCAACCCCTTCGGCGAGAAACGGGCGCTGAACACGATAGAAGTAGGTCATCTGTACCAGGCGATCGAGACGAATATCTGCGGCATGCAGCTCATGACGGGCTTCGCGCAGAGCGCGGCCGAGCCGGAAGTCCGGATGTATTTTACCAAGGGCAAGAACCTTGCCAGGAAAATTGTACACGAGCTGAGCGGCGTGCTCTCCAAAAGCGATGTACAGACACCCGCCCCATGGGCGGGCAAAGCGACGGAATCCACCGTCTCGCCGTTCTCCGATAAGCTTATGATGTACAACACTTCACTGCTGTCGAACTTCGGCCTCGGCAGCAATGCCCTCGGGAGTGCCTTCAGCCTGCGCAGCGACCTGCCCGCCCGGATGTCTTCCCTCGCCAAGGATATCTTCAGCTTTGCCGTGGAAGGCGGCAGGCTGATGATCAAGAACAACTGGATGGAAGAGCCGCCCCAGATGGAGGACCGCAAGCAGCTGACCCGGCTCTAAACCTGTAGTCCGCACCGATGCCGTTCGAACGCCCGAGGAGTCCGAAGGACCGGGGACTGCTTTCACCGGGGCGTCGTACAGCACCCTTGGGAGCCACGGCCAGCTCCCCTTCGCCTTCACGCCAAAAAGCAGCCTAGGCGGCACCACCGGAATATCGGCGGTACCTCTGGCTGCTTTTTGGCGTGCGGGGTATGGCTGCAGGGCAGGCATGCGACAGGCGTCCCTCACACGAGAACTTCGACCCACCGCCTCTCGCGGTGGCTCTGCAGAATCGCTTCGATGAGCTTCATGCTGCGGTGGCCGTCGGAGAGCGTCGCGAAGAGATGGTTGCGGCGCTTCGGCAGACCGTCCTTTTTCTCCCGTACGGCTTCATAGAAGTCATGGAAGAGATTGCGCAGGGCATCCGGCCAGCCCTCCTGGTGGCCGCCCGGGTAATGCGAGAAGGAAGCCGCCCGCGCGGACAGCAGGTTCGGGTCCTTCATCAAGTTCTGGTTCGGCTCGTCCCTGCGGCCGATCCACAGCTCGTTGGGCTTCTCCTGGTTCCAGGCCAGCGAGGCCGACTTGGCGCTGATCTCGAAGCGCAGCTTGTTCTTGCGCCCAGCGCTCACCTGGGACACCGCGAACATACCTTGCGTACCGTTCTCGAAGTGCACGAGCACCGAGCCGAAGTCCTCGGTGAGCACCTCGACTTCCTTGAATTCCGTGTCCGTGCGCACGGGATGGATTGTTTTGAGATCGGCGAACACTTCGGTAATCGGGCTGCCAAGCACGAACTGCACGAGGTCGCACCAGTGGGACCCGATGTCGGCCACCGCCCGGGAGGCGCCCCCGCGCTCCGGATCCAGCCTCCAGTTCATATCGGTATCGAAGAGCAGCCAATCCTGAAGATATTCGCCGACCACCATGTGCGGACGGCCGTACTTCTGCTCCGCCATCCACTTGCGCGCCTCGGAGATCAGCGGATAATGGCGGTAGTTGAAGCAGACGCCAGCCACCAGATTACGCTCCTGCTCCAGCCGGCAGAGAACGCCGGACTCCTCGCTGTTCAGCGCAAGCGGCTTCTCCGAGAGCAGATGCTTGCCCTCTTCCAGGATGCTCCGGTTCAGCGGGTAATGCATATCGTTCGGCGTACAATTATGCACGACATCGATATCCGGATCGCGGATGAGATCCTCCGCCCGCTCATAAGCCTTCGTGACGACCAGACGCTCCGCGAATTCCAGCGCTTTGCTGCTGTCGGTGCCCGCCACGGCAACTACCTCGATCCCCGGCAGCCTGCGAAGCATATCCACATGAGCCTGGGCCGAGAATCCCGTTCCGATAATTCCTACTTTGATGCTCCCCATGACCTCCGCCTCCTCTATTCGTATGTGCCAGGCCAGACTGCATGCAGCACTTTATCTAGTAATTAAAGCCTGGGAGGCCTTTTTGAAACGAGAGAGACTCAGCGGACACAAAAAGAGCCCTCTGCCAAGTTGCCCGGCAGGGGCTCGTCCTCCGGTATCCCAGGAGAAAGAGGACTTACAGCATCTTAGCATCCCTTATCTTACCTTCAGCGCAGTACGTCGCCCAAGAACGTGAGCGTTCTGGCGAAGGCGTCCCGGGCGGAATCGACATGGTAAGTCGGACGGGTATCATTGAAGAACGCATGCGGAGCCTGGGGATAGATGTGATACTCGAACGGCTTGCCCTCCCGCTCGAGCTCTTCCGCGAAAGCCGACACGGCCTCCGTGATGCGCGGATCGAGCTCCCCGTAGAAGCCGAGCAGCGGAGCGCCGATGGAGGGGATGAGCTCCTTCTGCGGCGGATTGCCGTAGAAGATGACCGCTCCGCGCAGCTGCGGATCTCGGGCGGCCAGCGTCCCCGACAGCAGCCCGCCGAGGCAGAAGCCTACCGAGGCGACGCCCTGCCCCTTCGTCGGCGGATAAGCCTCCCGCAGGAAGTCCGCGGCCGCTGCTACCTGCTCGGTGAACTGCGGTATCCGCGTGCCCGCGCTGAAGATGAGCTCGAGCGATGCGGTGAGCTTCTCCTGCTCATCCTCCGGCAGCTTCGATAGCGCCGACTGCCGCTCTTCCGGGCTGCGCCATACGTTTGGCGGGACCGTATTGAGGAACTGCTTGGCCGCCTCCACGCGTTCGAAGGACAGCGCCTCCGGCTTCCCTCCATCCGCCGTGAAGAGATCCGGGGCAAAAGCGGCATAGCCGGCCTGCGCCAAGCGTCGCGTCACCTCCTGGATATGTTCGTCCACGCCCCAGATCTCCTGGATGACAATGACCGCAGGCAGCCCCTGAGATACCGCCGGCCGCGCGGCATACCCCTGCCACTGCTCCCGGTCTCCGTACTTGATCCATTCGGTAACGATACCCATCGTCTTCTCCTCTCTGTTCCGGGCCCCGCGAAGCCGCCCGGCCGACACCAACGATAATATCCAACCTTTTTACTTGGTAATATACAAAATGTAGCACGACTCGGGCTGCGGGGTCAAGACGGCGGTCCCCCGCTGAGTTCGCGCTCAGGTCAGACGGCGGTACGGGTCATCGCGGAAGTGTCAGTGGACCGTCCCCACCTGCAAGCCGCGCATAGCAAAAAGGCCGGCCAAGGAGTACATTCCCGCACTCCCCGGACAGCCTTCCATAATCCATAGATTCACCTTAGTACCTTCTGCGTCTGCTGCTCTGCGCTGCTTCTGCAACTCTTCTTACAGCACATCGAGCTGCAGTCCGTGCTTCTCGAAGACGGCGGCCATGGCCTTCTTTGCTTCCTCCTCGTCTGGGCCGTACACTTCCAGCTTGTAGTTCTGGTTGCCGAACAAGGTGAAGCTGAGCCCCAGAATACTCTTGGCATCGATACTCCGGTTCTCCACCCGAATGACGATGCTGGATGTAAACTGGCTGGCCGTCTGGTTGATCTCCACGATCGCCCTCGGTTCGATTCCGCCCACCTGCCATCCCTCCCTTCTCATCTATTCACTCTTATGGGCCGCTCTTGCTTCTTATGCTATCTTCTTATGCTTCCTTCTCATGCCACCTTCTCATGCCACCTTCTCATGCCGCTTTCCGGACGACCAGCGTCATCCTTCTTCGTTCACGATCACATTCTTGCCCCTGAGCTTCAAGACCAGCGGGATCGCGATCCACAGGAGACCGATGATCAGGAAGACGAGCGAGATCGGCTTCTGGAGGAAAATCATGAAATCGCCGTTCGAGATCGTAAGCGCACGCCGCATGTTGTTCTCCATCATCGGACCGAGGATCAGTCCTAGCACCAGCGGTGCCAGCGGAAAATCGTTCTTCGAGAGATAATACCCGAGCAGGCCGCAGACCATGACGAGCATGAGATCGAAGATCGAATACTGGACCGCATACACCCCGAAGACCGAGAACACGATGATGAGCGGAATCAGATACTTCGTCGGCGTTTCGATGACCTTGGCGAACACCTTCACCATCGGCATGTTGAGGATGATGAGCATAAGGT
This sequence comes from Paenibacillus caseinilyticus, assembly GCF_027533645.1. Lineage (GTDB taxonomy): Bacteria > Bacillota > Bacilli > Paenibacillales > NBRC-103111 > Paenibacillus_G > Paenibacillus_G caseinilyticus. Next base: position 224,614 of record NZ_JAQAGY010000002.1, on the reverse strand, counting down.
TGCCTACGAACATGGAGGCGATGACGCCCCAGGCCAGCTGCGGGTGGTCCTGGAACAGGAGCGGACCCGGCTGCACGTTGTACATGATGAAGGCGCCCATCATGATCGCCGTCGTCCCGGACGACGGGATCCCGAGGGTCAGCAGCGGGATCATCGCGCTGCCCGCGGCGGCATTGTTGGCCGACTCCGGGGCGGCGACGCCTTCGATGGCGCCCTTGCCGAACTTAGACGGGTTCTTGCTGAGCTTCTTCTCCATAATATACGCGAAGAAAGAGGCGAGAATGGCGCCGGCCCCCGGCAGAAGCCCGACCGCGAATCCAAGAATAGAGCCCCGGGCGATCGGCGCCGCGCTGTCCTTCAGATCCTGCTTCGTCGGCAGGATCCCGCTGATCTTGGCGATCTCCCCTTCGTTGCCTTCGCGGTGGAGGATCGTCTTGAACACTTCCCCTACCGCGAAGAGCCCTACGGCTACGGTGAGGAACTCGAAGCCCTGATACAGCTCAGGCACGTCGAAGGTAAAGCGGGCGACGCCCGATACATTATCGATCCCCACGGTCGCCAGGAGCAGGCCCAGGGCGGTCATCATGAGCGCCTTCGTCATCGACTTGCCCGCCAGTCCGCTGATCGCCAGAAGCCCGAGCACCATCAGGGAGAAATATTCCGCCGGGCCGAACTTGATGGCGATCGCCGACAGGGGATTCGCCAGGAAGATCAGGCCGATCAGAGCGACGATCCCCGCCGCGAACGAACCGATGGCCGCGATAGACAGCGCCGCGCCCGCTCTTCCCTGCTTTGCCATCTGGTAGCCATCCAGCGTCGTGACCACCGAGGAAGATTCGCCCGGGGTATTGAGCAGGATCGAGGTCGTGGATCCTCCGTACATCGCCCCGTAATAGACGCCGGCGAGCAGAATGATGGAGGAAGTCGCCGCTTCCTCCGGACCGAGACCCGATGTGAGCGACGCCGTGATCGGTATGAGCAGCGCCACGCCGCTCATCGGGCCGATGCCGGGCAGTACGCCTACGACCGTTCCGATCAGGACGCCGAAGAAGACGAAGAGAAGATTATGCCACTGCATGGCCGTGGCCAGCCCATGGCCGAGATATTCAATCGTGCTCATTAGAACTTCCTCCCTACGATAAGCCTAACCAAGCTGGGAAACCGGGAAGCGATCCTTCCAGCACATCGACATACAGATAATAGACGCCGAGCGAGAACGCCCCCGAGATCAGCAGCGATACCCACAGCCGGCCCCGCTCCATGGTCTGGAATCCGATCATCAGGAACAGGAACGTGCCGATGACGAAGCCGATATCCTCCAGAAAAAAGGCGTAGAGCACAGCGGCGGTGAAGATAATCCCGAACCGCCTGTAATCCAGCCGCTCCTTGCTGCCGCCCCGCTGCGGATAGCGGAACGTTTCGTAGATGAGACGGATGCTCATCAGGGCCAGCAAGCCGCCGAGCACCATGGGAAAAATATTCGCGCCCACATTGCTGCCGTAGGCGCTGGTCGAGATCGTCCGGCTCCCGACCACGAACGCGGCCCCTACCGCAAGGAGCACGATGCCGGCGTAACGGTCGAATGTTTTATTCATGTCTGCGCACACTCCCTGTCCTAAACAATCGGGGAGAAGAGAAACTCTCCCCTTCTCCCCCGCATCCCATCATCCGGCTTACTTCTGCATGCCGAGCGCCGTCAAAATATCTTTGAGCTGCGTTTCCTGGGTGGCCAGGAAGCTCTTGAAGTCATCGGATTTCTTGTACTCGGTCTGCCAGTTGTTCGCCGCGACTTCCTTCTTCCACTGCTCGGACTCCACCATCTTGGTCAAGGTATCCTCCCAGTATTTCTTCGCGTCCGCGCTCATGTTCTTCGCTCCGAAGACCCCGCGCCAGATCAGGAACTCCGCATCCACGCCCTGTTCTTTCATCGTCGGGATATCCTTCATGTTCTCCAGGCGCTCCGGGGCGGCGATCGCCAGAATCTTGATCTTGCCGGCCTTCACGTATTGGTCGAGAGAAGATGCGTCCGTGCCGAGCACGTCGGCATTGCCGCCGAGAAGCGCCGTGACCGCCTCGCCGCCGCCGTCATAGGAGACGTACTTCACCTTCTTCGGATCGATGCCGTACTTGAACGCCGGTAGGATTGCCACAATGTGGTCCATGGAGCCCGGTGCGGAACCGCCGGCTACCGTCAGTTTGGTCGGGTCGGCTTTCATGTCGTCGAGCAGCGACTTCAAGTCGTTGTATTTGGAATTCGCGGCTACCGCAATCGCACCGTAATCTTTGGTGAGCTGGGCCAGCGGCGTCGTATCCGTGTAGCCGTAAGGCGAGTTGCCTTCTTTCTTGATATGGTTGATGAGAATCGGCGGGGAGCTCACGAACAGCTTATAGTCGTCTTTGACATCCTTGGTCGCGTATTCGGCCATGAATACCGCGCCGCCGCCGCCCGGCTTGTTCTCTACGGACATCGGCTTGCCGACCGCTTTGGTCTCGGAGAGCACCTTGGTGACCGTGCGGGCCGTCATGTCCCAGCCGCCGCCCGCTCCTGAAGGGGCAACCATCGTGATGGCCTTCTCCGGATAGTTCGATGCGGCCGGAGCCGGTGTCTGGGTCTTGTCGCCGCCAGCTGCAGGCTGTTTGGCATTGCCGCCGCAGGCAGCCAAGCTGGCTGCAAGTACGCTGACAGCCGTCACTTTCCATGCTCTGTTTATCATGCGATTCATCATAGGTAACCCTCCCGGTTTGTCTGTAACCCTCTTTTGGATGCGCTTTCTTGGTAACGGTTTCATCATATCACCCCTCGGTAAGTTAGAGAAGTTTAACGCCATTAACCGCATTGCGTCCATTAACCCTATTATGATCATTTTGTTCAAGGGTTATGCTCCGCGGCCCTTCTCCCGATCTATGTTATAATGTCCCCAAGCTTAACGTCTTCGCCGTCCTATAGAGGAAGACGCGCGTGTATTCGAAATATATGTTGACAGAATCAAGCCCTGGTGAGATATACATTCCTATATTGCAAAAACGGGGGGACCATCGATCCATGCGTCTGCAAAGCAAACTCATCCTCGTCATCTGCTCCGTGCTTGCGCTGGTTACGGTGAGTCTCGGGGGCATCTTCTACTATCTCATAACCTCCTCCCTGGAGGAGCAGATCGGCACGCGGGCCTTGAAGGTCGCCGAAACCGCCGCTGCCATCCCCGAGATTCGGGAGGCGTTCTCCCTGCCCGATCCCTCTTCGGTCATCCAGCCGATCGCCGAGAGCATCCGGACCCGAACCGGAGCGGAATATATCGTGATCGGATCCCGGGAGGGCATCCGCTACTCCCATCCCCTGCCGGAACGCATCGGCAAGGAGATGGTCGGCGGCGATAACGGCCCCGTGCTCGAAGGCCGGTCGATCGTCTCGAGGGCGGTCGGCTCGCTGGGTCCCGCCCTACGGGGCAAGACCCCGATCCTGGGGCCGGACGGCGAGGTCATCGGCATCGTATCCGTAGGCTTCCTGACCGAGGACATCGACCGGATCACGGAGGGCTACCGCCTGAAGATCGTGTGGATGGCGCTCGCCTTCCTCCTCGTGGGCGCCGCCGGTGCGGTCCTCATCGCACGCAGTGTCCGCACCTCCCTCCACGGGCTGGAGCCCCGCGAGATCGGCTCGCTCTATACCGAGAAGCGGGCGATCCTCGAGTCGATCCGCGAAGGGGTTCTGGCGGTCAACCGCAAGGGGATCGTAACGCTTGCGAATCCATATGCCCTGCGTCTGCTCGGGCTGCCGGAGCAGGCCGGCATCGTCGGCCGCCCTCTTCGGGAGCTGCTGCCGGGCACCCGGCTCACCGAGGTAATCTCCACGGGCCTTGCGCAGTTCGACGAAGAGATGCTGATCGGCGGGCACGAGGTGATCGTGAACCGCGTCCCCATTACGGGATGGAACGGGGAGATCGACGGCGCCGTGTCGAGCTTCCGCAGCAAATCGGATCTGTACCGGCTTGCCGAGGAGTTGTCCCAGGTGAAGCGGTTCGCGGATGCACTGCGGGCCCAGACCCACGAGTATTCGAATAAGCTCTACGTGATCTCGGGGCTGATCCAGCTCGAAGCGTACCAGGAGGCCGTAGACCTCATCTCGCAGGAGTCCGATGTCCACCAGAATCTGATCGCTTTCCTGATGCGCGAAATTCCGGATCCTATGATCGGCGGGCTCCTCATCGGCAAATACAACCGTTCGCAGGAGCTCAAGGTGCCCTTCGAGATCGACCGCGAAAGCTCGTTCCGCGATCTCCCGAAGGGCATCGACCGCAATCTGCTCGTCACGATCATCGGCAACCTGGCCGATAATGCGATGGAAGCGGTGCTCGCCTGCGAAGACCCCGCAGGACGGCAGGTGAAGTTGTTCCTGACCGACCTCGGCGAAGACCTCATCATCGAATGCGAGGACCAGGGCATCGGCATTCCGGAGGAGAGCGGCGGTTCCGTCTTCGAGAAGGGGTTCTCCACGAAGGAGGGGGAGCACCGGGGCATCGGTCTCTCGCTCGTGCATCATGCCGTACACAAGCTGGGCGGGTACATTACCTACCAGCCCCATGCCGCAGGCGGAACGGTCTTTACGGCCGCCATACCCAAAGGAACGCCACCGACCGAAAGGAGCTTCCCCAATGAGCAAAGAAGTCATCACGGTACTGATCGTGGACGATGATCCCAAGATCGCCGAAATCAACCGCAGGTTCGTCGAGAAGGTGCCGGGCTTCACGGTGATCGGCATTGCGACGGACGAGAGCCAGGCCAAGGAGCAGCTCGACATCTTAGCTCCGGAGCTGGTGCTGCTCGATATCTATATCCCGAACTCCAGCGGCCTCGACATCCTGCAGCATATCCGCCGGCATTACCGGGATACGGGGGTCATCATGATTACGGCGGCCAAAGAAATCGAACCGGTCCGCGAGGCGGTCCGCTGCGGCGCCTTCGATTACATCATCAAGCCGCTCGTCTTCAACCGGCTGCAGGACACCCTGCTGCGCTACCGTGACTTCCACCTGGAGCTTCGCCGGCTCGGCTCGGGGAGCGGCCAGGTCGCCCAGGACGATATCGACCGCCTGCTCGCCAGGAACGAGAAGAAGGATCTCTCTTCTTCCTCCTCCATGTACCTGCCCAAGGGGATCGACAAGCTTACCCTGGACAAAGTCATAGGCGCGCTCTCCGGCACGCCGCAGGGTATGACCGCGGACGGCGTGGCGAAGCTCATCGGCGTGAGCCGTTCGACCGGCCGGCGCTACCTCGAGCATCTCGTCTCCCTCGGAGACGTCTATGCCGACTTGTCCTACGGCGTCGTGGGCCGGCCCGAACGCGTATACCGCAGCCGCAGCTGAACCGCAGGTTGATCCGGACGCACCAAATAAGCTGTTCCCGGCGGAGCTGCCCATCCGCTCCTCGGAACCGCTTATTTGGTGTGCGGCAGCCCCCTTACGGACATTCGAAAACTTGTCGTACGAGCCGCCCCTCCCGAATACAATGAACCGAGCCCAGTTTGTACAACTTCCTTCAGTATTCTATGGGGATCGGGAGGGTAATACCGCGCATGAGCATATTCTTAAGCTACATCTTCCTCGGGCTGTCGCTGTCGGCCCCGATCGGACCGATCAACGCCGCCCAATTGGACAAGGGCCTGCGCTGCGGCTTCTGGCACGCCTGGCTGGTCGGTCTCGGGGCCATGGTCGCCGATGCCATGTACATGTCCATGGTATATATGGGACTCGTACATTTCCTCAGCACTCCGCTGATCCAGACGGCCCTGTGGGTGTTCGGCAGCTTTGTCCTCATCTACTCGGGAATCGACAGCCTGATGGGCGCAAGCAGCGTAGCCGTACTCACCAAGAAGAAGGACGATACGCTCTTCAAGTCGTTCTTCTCCGGTTTCCTGATGTCGCTCTCCAATCCGCTGACCATTCTCTTCTGGCTCGGCATCTACGGCTCCGTGCTCGCGAAGACGGCTTCCGTCTACGGGACGCAGGAGCTGCTGGTCTACAGCTCCGCTATTCTGCTCGGCATTGTCGTCTGGGACTTCACGATGGCCGGTATGGCGAGTTCCTTCCGGCGCCTGATGACGCCGCGGCTGATCACCGGCATCTCCGTGCTGTCGGGCCTGTCCCTGATCGGCTTCGGCTTGTACTTCGCCGTCGCCGCCTGCCGTCTTCTCCTTAACTGAACGATTTGCGTCTGCGCGGCAGTACGGGCCGGTTCACACTCGGCTCGTATTCGTCGTATCCGGACTCCGGAGTCTCTGCCTGCTTCTTCGTCCCGTCCTCCGGGCCGCCTGCGCTGCCGCCGCCCTGCTTCTTCCATACGGAACGCATGATGAGCGTCACCACCGCAATGACCGCTACGAACCCGAGCGAGATGAAGAAGCCGGGGCGGCTCGTCTCGTGGAACAGCGTGCCGATCACGGCCATGGCGATCAAGACGATGCCTCCCCACCGCTTCGTCTGCCCCCAGCCGCTCAGCTTGAGGAGCTTGCCCGAAGTAATCAGAATGAAGGACCAGTTATAGAGCAGCATGAGCCCTGCCGCCGTCGTCACGTATTCGTAGACGGATTCGGGCATGAGGAGCGCCGTCACGACGGAGACGAGGAGCCCCGCCGCCGTGAAGCTCACCGCTGTGAACGGCAGCCGGGTCGAGCCCTTCTTCGCAGAGAACATCTTCGGCGCGTCGTGATCCCCGGCCAGCGTCACCAGCATCGTCGTAACCGCGAACAGCGACGCAACCATAGTGGAGAAGCCGGCGATAATCAGTACGGAATTGAAGACATGGGGCACGTAAGGCAGCTGGTAGTGATTCAAGGCCGAAGCGAACGGGCTTTCCTTGGAGTTGAAGGCGCCGATCGGCACCAGGATGACCGCACAGACCAAGGAAGCGATATAGACGACCGTCAGCAGCAGAATCATCATCTTGCCTGCCTTCGGCGCTTCCTTCGGATTCTTGAGGCGCATCGCCATCAGGCCCATAATCTCGATGCCGCCGAAGGCATAGAAGGCGAAGATGAACGACGACCATAGGCCGAGCCCGCCCCCCGGCCAAATCTCCGGTCCTGCCGCAGGCACTTTGGGCGCATAAGCCCCTTGTCCCAGCATCCCCAGCAGCGCAGCGCCGGCCAGCACCAGGAACATCAGGATCGCGGCGATCTTCATGACGGCGAAGGAGTTCTCCATCCGTTCGAAGCCTTTCGTCCCCAGCAGAATGATGCCTAGCCCGAGCAGCCCGTAGACGGAAGCGAACATCCACATGGGCAGCTGGGGGAACCACATGCGGGTGAACAGGGAGAGGGCGGCCAGCTGGCTGCCCATAATGAGGAGCTCGCTCGACCAGTACACCCACCCGCTCGTGAATCCGGCCCAGCGGCCATACGCCTGTTTGGCGTAGGAGCGGAACGATCCTGCCTGAGGATCCGCCGCCGTCATCCGGGCCAGCGCGTCGAAGACCATGTAGGTTCCGAAGGCCGCCAGGATAAACAAGAAGATGACCGCCGGTCCGCCCATCGTCAGCGCAATGCCGGTGCCGAGGAAATAACCGGTGCCGATCGTGCAGGCTACGCCGAGCAGCGAGAGCTGCCACCACTTCAACCGGTCTTCTTTCCCCTTTTGCTTTTCTTTACTCAATCTTATCCTCCCCTTCACGGTCACAGTTCGGTCACTACTAAACTCAGGGATAAAGGCTGGTTGTTCGTTGATCGCTCCAAGAACATAGAATGTGCCCAAAAGGCGATTTTTATCATAAATGGACCGGATAATCCATTTCCCCACGGATCTGTCGGATTAGTAGGTTTGAATCCCCTCGCATTACCCAAGACCCCGCGATAACCCCTTTGTAAGAATCGCTTCCTTCTTTTTATTTTATGGATTTATAACTCCAATTGTAAGGTATATCCAGTCATGATGATTCACTTTCTTCTCCGTTCACTCCCCAAACCCTTTACCCTTCAACGGTTCCCTGCTTTAGCGCGGCATAATTACAAAAAATCTTTGTTTCTTTTTTGGCGTAAATTATTTATAATAAATTTAAAATAAAATAGGTTAAGAGAAGAAGGGATCTTACGCAGATGCTCTACATCAAAGATCTAAAAACAGGACTCAGTATATTCAAGGCACTCGGATCGGAAATCCGGATTGAAATCCTGGAGCTGCTCGCCAAGAATCAAAGCCTGAACCTCAATGAAATCGCCACGCGGCTGAAGCTGACCAACGGCGCCATCACCATGCATATTAAGAAGCTCGAAGAAAGCGGACTCATCGAGATCGGTACCGCCGTAGGCAAGCACGGCGTCCAGAAGATCTGCTATCTCACCGAAGAGAAGCTGATCGTGGACCTGCGCAGCAAAGAAACGGACAACCTCTACGAGGTCGACATCAAAGTCGGGCATTACAGCAACTATCAAGCGGTGCCGACCTGTGGTCTGGCGACCAAGGACAGCATCATCGGCGATTTCGACGAGCCGCGCTATTTTGCCGATCCGCAGCGGATCGATTCGGAGATCATCTGGACCTCCGAAGGCTTCCTGGAATACCGCATTCCGAACTACCTGAAGCCCAATCAGGCCTTCGCCGAGATCCAATTGTCGATGGAGCTCAGCTCCGAGGCGCCGGGGTACAACAATAACTATCCGTCCGATATCTATTTCTATCTCAACGATATCGAGCTCGGCTCCTGGACCAGTCCCGGCGACTTCGGCGATGTCCGCGGCACCTTCAATCCCGACTGGTGGCCTCCGCACCTGAACCAATACGGCATGCTGAAGCTTATCCGCATCAACGAAGAAGGCAGCTACATCGACGGCTGCCGGATCTCTGATGTGAAGCTGTCGGATATCCGCCTCGATTACAAAAGCGAGCTGACATTCCGGATCGAGGTTGGCGAGAAGTCGAGGAACAAACGCGGCCTGACGATCTACGGCAAGAACTTCGGCAACTACAACCAGGACCTGCTGGTCCGCGTGATGTATCAAGAGCAGGATATTGGCTAGGCTCCTTCCCTGACAGGAGGCGTCCGACTGGAATTCCACAGTCTATGCCTGATGTGGAAGGTTTTGCCGGAAGCAAGAATACGTTGACCCCAACTAAAAAAGAGCCGCCCCCTCATCCGAGGGAACGGCTCTTTCTTGAGTGCGTAGACTCATAGGGCAGGGTTCAGCAAGAAAGCTCTACCTTACAGCACAGCGGGAACCCCGGCGGCTGCCAAGCTGCATCTCCTTTGGCTGTCCCCCTGCAATACCGCCCCGTCTTAAGGAGACCGGCGGATTCGGTCCGGGCGTCCCAGCTTCGCTCCAGGGCGTGGTCTTCCTCCAGCCCGCTTACTCCGCCTTCTTCGTATCCGCCGGCGGCACGCCGAAGTCAGGTGTGCCGTCCGCCTTCCATTCGATGGCCTTGGCCCGCGCATGCCGGTTCGGATCGTACAGCGGGTCGCCGGTGATCTCTTTGTAGCTGCGCGCGTGATAGACCATAATATCCTGCTTCCCGTCCGGGGAGACGGTGAAGGAGTTATGGCCCGGCCCGTACTGCCCGTTCTCTTCGCTGGTGCCGAAGACCGGCTGTTCCGACTTGGTCCACGAAGCCGGATCGAGGAGATCTGCAGCGTCTGCCGCGGTCAACATCCCCATCGCGTAGTTGTCGTCGGTGGCGCTCGCCGAATACGTCAGGAAGAGCCGGCCGCCGTGCTTCAGAAGGGCCGCCCCCTCATTGACCCAGAAGCCGATCTTCTCCCAGTCGTAATCCGGCTTCGAGAGGCGCACCTGCTTGCCTGCCAAGGTCCAGGGATTCTGCATCGGTGCGATATACAGGTTGCTGTTCCCGCGGATCGCCGGATCCTTCTGCGCCCAGACCAGATAGCGGACGCCCTTGTGCTCGAAGGTGGTCGCATCGAGAGAGAACGACTCCCAGTCCGTCTTCAGCTGTCCCTTCTCCGTCCATGTGCCTTCCAGCGGATTCGCAGCCTCATTCTCAAGGACGTACATCCGGTGGTCGAACGGAGCGTCCGTCCGCGCCGCCGCGAAGTAGATATACCACAAGCCGTCGATATAATGGATCTCGGGCGCCCAGATATGCTCGCTCATCGGCCCGCTCTCATGCTTCTTCCAGGCAGTGACCGTCTCGGCCTCCGCCAGCCCGCCCAGCGTCTTGGCCCGCCTGAGCTCGATGCGGTCGTACTCCGGCACCGAAGCCGTGAAATAATAGTAGCCGTCCGTGTGGCGTACGGCGAACGGATCGGCCCGCTGTTCCACCAGCGGATTATTCCAAGCGGCGGCGTTCTCCTCTGCCGCAGGAGTGCCTGCCTCACCCGGCGAAGTCCCGCCCGCACCGCTGCAGCCCGCAGCCAGTACAGCAAGCGCGATCAGCAGCAGCGCTCCCCTGAGCGTCCAGGTCGATCGCAGGCTCCGCTTTCCGCCTCTCACCTTCCCACTCCATCTCGCTTCCGTTTCCATGTCTCTCACCGGACTCCCTTTCTATACTCCCCATGGGCTCGATTCTTGTGTAACCATGCCAAAAACCGGTACGGGAAAAGGAACTTGCTTCCCTTCCCTATACCGGTCGATGGGGGGGCGAGGCCCCCCGTCTTTGTGCGCAGGTGCCCTGCCCTTATCCCTTCACGCCGCCGACCGTCAGACCGGAGACGAAGAAACGCTGGAAGAAGATGAAGAGGACGAGGATCGGCAGAATCGCCAGAACCGAACCTGCAATCAGAATATCGTAGTTGTTGCCGTACGGCGTAAGCAGTGTCGCCAAGCCGATCGGAAGCGTGAACTTATCGTTGCTCTTCAGCACGATGAGCGGCCACAGGAAGTTGTTCCATGCGCCCATCCCCTGCAGGATCGCCATCGCCCCGAAGGCCGGAGCCATCAGCGGCGCCATCAGCCGGAAGAAGATGCCGTACTCCGAGCAGCCGTCGATGCGGCCTGCATCGAGGAAGTCCTTCGGCAGTCCTTCCGCATACTGGCGGAAGAAGAAGATCGGCAGCGGGGCCACCATGAATGGAAGGATAACCCCCCAGATGCTGTCCATCAGCTTCAGCCCAATGATCAGCTTGTAGAGCGGAAGCAGGATGATCTCGACTGGCACCATCATCACGATGAGCACGAGGATGAAGATCAGGTTCTTGCCTTTGAAATCGTAGACCGCGAGCCCGTAGCCGACCATCGACGAGAACAGGAGGCAGAGCAGCGTCGCCAGTACCGTGATGACCAGCGAGTTCTTATACCATGCAAAATAGTTGCTTGCTTCGCCCGAGAAAATGAACGCGTAGTTTTTGAGGCTCATGATCTCCGTATCGAACCGGAGATTCAAACCGAAGCGGAGCAGCTCCTGGGAAGGCTTGAACGAAGCCAGGAACAGCGCGTAGATCGGGAACAGCGTGAAGGCAGCGGTAGCCACGAACAACAGGAGAAGAAGGACCGACGAAGCGGACCAGGATTTTGTCTGCGGCACGTGTTAGTCCCCCTTCCGGAATTGTCCGGTGATTTTGAGCTGCACCAGGTTGATGAACATCGTGATGCCAAGAAGCGTCAAGCCGATGGCCGAACCGAGGCCCAGGTTGTTCTTCTCAAGACCCTGCTGGTAAATGTAACCTACGATCGTCAGTCCCATATCCTTCGGCGAGCGGTTGCCGTTGTAGAGCATGTAGCTCTCCGTGAACATCGCGAAGCCGGCGTAGATCGAGATGGTAAGCACATAGATCGTTACGGGTTTGAGCAGCGGAAGCGTAATCTTGACGAATTTGTCCCAGGTGTTGGCTCCGTCGATATCCGCCGATTCATACAGCTCTGTCGGAATGCTCTGCAGACCGGAGAGGAAATAGATGACGTTAACGCCGAGCCACCGCCATGTCGCCAGCAGCACAAGTACGAACATGGCTGTCGAAGACTGCCCAAGCCATTTTTGCGGTTCGATGCCGAGAAATCCGATGATCGTGTTCGCAAGAGCGCTGTCCAGTTCGCTGAAGACGAGCTTGAATACCGTACCGGCTACGACAACCGAGGTGAGCGCAGGCACGAACAGCGTGGAGCGGAAGAAATTCTTCGCTTTCATAAAAGAAGAATTAAGGAACACCGCGAGAACCAGCGGCAGCGGAATCAGCACGACCAGCGTAAGAAGCGTATACTTCGCACTGTTGAAGATCGCTGTGTAGAAAGTGGGATTAAGCAGTTTCTTATAATTGGCGAGGCCAATGAACTTCGTCTGGCCCGGCAGCACTTCCTGGAAGCTCATGATGATAGTCGAAGCAACCGGATACGCGAAAAACAAAATAAACGTGATGAGAAAGGGCGCTACAAACACGTAGGGAGCCAGTCGCTGGTTATAGGCAAGTGACCCTTTTTGCTTCTTCTCTACGGTTTGGATAGCTACAGTATGGTTCTCCACGGCACGGTTCCTCCAATTGTCGTTTTATGACCGGCCGGCCCCCTCTTGGAGGAGCCGGCGGCGGTCATGCACAACCCTTTATTTTCTCAGTTGCTCAGCCGATGCCTTCAGTGTTGCTGCCGGATCTTCCATATCGTTCAGGACTTTGAAGAGCGTCGTCTTCTTCAGTTCGTCGTTGACTTCAGGCATTTTCTCGTTGATATTGACAGGACCGATCTCGTTCTTGATGTCAATCAGCACGGAGAAGATGTCTTTGCCGAAGTACTGCGTGAACTTGTTGTCTTCTTTGAGCTCTGGCGAATCCCATACTTCCGTACGGATCGGGTCGAATCCAAGCTGCTTCCAGATCTGGATATTGGCTTCCTTAGAGAGCTTGGCGAAGGCCAGGAACTCTACCGCCAGATCCTTGTTCTTGGACTGTGCTGTTACCGCCGTACCTGTTCCGCCCATCCCTACCGAGCGGTTGCCGCCTTTGGTCCAAGCCGGCATCGGCTTGATGACCAGCTTGCCTTTGAGGTCAGGCATGTAATCCGTGAAGCGGCCCATGTACCACATCGGCATCGCGACGGAAGCCGCGCCCGCTTTGTTCATGAAACCGTAGTATTCTTCCGCATGGTGGAATCCGCCCGGTGCGACGATGGCGATCTTCTCTTTCACGAGCTTCTGCATGAACGTCAGCGTCGCGATATTCTTCTCGTTGTCGAGAATGACCTTGCCGTCTTTGTCCGTGATGTCGGAGCCCTGCTGCGCGATCATCGGCCAGAAGGAGAACGGATCCGTCGCTTCGAAGGTGATCATCGGCTTGCCGGTGGCCGCCACTACTTTCTTCCCTGCTTCGTAGAACTCATCCCAGGTGGTGATGCTGTCCGGATTCACACCCGCTTTGTCGAGCATCTCTTTATTATAGTAGATGACGGAAGCGCCAACATGATAATCGATACCATAATACTTGCCGTCTTTGGAGTAGATATCGACACGGGACTTCACGATATTCTTCAGTTCCGGTTCCACGACTTTGTTCAGCTCGGCGAGCTGCGGCGTGCCCTTCAGGTAGTTCGGGAATTTACTGATCTCGATATCGGAGATATCCGGGGCGCCCGTACCGGACTGAAGCGCTACCAGCAATTTGTTATGCATATCGTCAAACGGGAGCGTGCTTGCTTCCAGCTGGATTGCCTTGTCGGGATGCGCCTTGTTCCAAGCGTCCGCCATGCTCACAAAATACTTCTGGTGCAGCTCGTTGAAGGTCCAGAACTGAAGCTTCGTCTTGCCGCCAGCAGCTGCGCTGCCCGCATTCGCATCAGGCTTAGCGGCATCTCCGCCGCCGGAAGAGCAGGCTGTGGCCAGGGAGCCAAGAAGCAGTGTCGTTGCGAGCATAAGGCCGTGTGCTTTTTTCATGTGTAGATACCCCCGTTTGTTTTGTTAACGCATTCTTTTCTAATTATGGCATATTTATTTAAATTAAAAGAAGGAATAGCTATTTGTTTTAGTTTCTATTAAAACACAATAGCTATTTTCTTCCTTTAGTTTAAACCGACATAAAACAAGTGTCAATCCTTTTTTTGAATACGCTTTCTGAAGCTGCCTCATTTACATTTTGCTAAACTAGTTAAAGGCAATTCTACCCTTATTCCTTCGTATCCGGTGCAGGGACGCCAAAGTTCGGTGTTCCGTCGGCATTCCATTCCAACACTTGGACGCGGGTATGGCGGTTCGGGTCATACAGCGGATCGCCTACGATTTCCTTGTAGCTGCGCGCGTGGAATACGAGCAAATCCGTCTTCCCGTCTTCGGCGACCGTGAAGGAATTGTGGCCCGGGCCGTACTGCCCGTTCTCTTCGGACGTCACGAATACCGGTACCGGGGATTTGGTCCACGATGCAGGATCGAGCAGATCGCTCGTGTCCGGAGCGCTGAGCAGTCCCATACAGTAATGATGGTCGGTTGCGCTGGCCGAGTAGCTGATGAAGATCCGGCCGTTGCGCTTGATGACGGCAGCGCCTTCATTCACGAGGAAGCCAATAACCTCCCAATCGTACTCGGGCTTCGTCAGCATGACCTGAGGACCGATGATCGTCCAAGGATTGCTCATGGCGGCGATATACAGGTTGGAGTTGCCCGGAATTTCAGGATCTCTCTGCGCCCATACGAGATACTGCGTACCGTTATGCTCGAACGAAGTGGCGTCGAGGGAGAATGATTCCCAGTCGGTCTTGAGCTGCCCCTTCTCGACCCATGGGCCCTGGAGCGGATTCTCCGCGTCGCATTCGAGAACGAACATGCGGTGGTCGAACAAGCCTTCCACAGTCTCGGTCGTTCTCGCTGCAGCAAAGTAGATATACCATTTGCCCTGCACGTAATGAATTTCCGGAGCCCAGATATTCGCGCTGAGCGGGCCGGTGTCGTATTTTCTCCAGACCACGACCGGTTCTGCGGAGGAGAGTCCTTCGATCGTTTCGGATCTTCTGATCTCAAGACGGTCATACTCCGGTACCGATGCGGTGAAATAGTAGTAGCCGTCCGTATGTTTATAGATCCACGGATCTGCCCGCTGCTCGATCAAAGGATTGCGGAGCGTATAAGAAGTAATCATAGAGGGCTTCCCTTTCTCAGTGAAATGTTTTAATATATTCTAAAATAGTACCTTAACCGGATTATACTGCACTTTATATTTTAAATCAATATAAAATATTTTAATAAAATAACTAATAAATATTCCCGTTACACTGCCTTTTACCCACTTTTTGCTTTCGAACCCTTCATTTCATCCCCTTGCAGTGCCGCCATATTCTGATTATCTGCCTGAACCTCCCTCTTCTTTCTTTTCCCTTTACATCCATATAAAATTAAAATACACTTGTTAAAGGAAACACCGTCATTCTGTCCCGGCCAGGGGCCAAAGGAGTTCAGACCATGCTCTATATCAAAGATTTGCGTTCCGGTCTGCCCATCTTCAAAGCGCTGGGCTCGGATATCCGGCTTGCCATCATGGAACTGCTCGCCCAGAATCAAAGCCTGAATCTGAACGATCTTGCGAAAGCGCTTCAATTGACGAACGGCGCCATCACCATGCACATCAAGAAGCTGGAGGAAAGCGGGCTGATTGAAGTCACATCCTGCGTGGGACGGCACGGGATCCAGAAGCTCTGCTACTTAAGCGAGGAGAAGCTGATGGTCGACCTGCGGAGCAAGGAGCTTGAGAACCTGTACGAAGTCGAAATCAAAGTAGGCCACTACAGCGATTATCTCGCCCTGCCCACCTGCGGGCTCGCTACCAAGGACAGCATCGTCGGCGATTTTGACGATCCACGCTACTTTGCGGATCCGGGCCGGATCGATGCCCAGATGGTGTGGTTCACGGAAGGGTTCCTCGAATACCGGATCCCCAATTATATTAAGGCCCACCAAACGTTCAAAGAAATCCAGTTCTCGATGGAACTCAGCTCGGAAGCCCCCGGCTTCAACAACAACTATCCCTCGGACATCTACTTCTATCTCAACGGCTTCGAGATCGGATGCTGGACGAGCCCGGGCGACTTCGGCGATACCCGGGGCAAATACAACCCGGAGTGGTGGCCGCCCCATGTGAACCAGTACGGCATGCTGAAGCTCATCCGGATTACGGAAGACGGAAGCTATATCGACGGCTGCCGGATCTCGGACGTGTCGCTCGCGCAGATCGGTCTCAGCGACAAGAGCGACCTGCAGTTCCGCATCGAAGTAGGCGAGAAGTCGAGGAATAAGAAGGGGCTGACCCTGTACGGCAAGCACTTCGGCAATTACAGCCAGGACCTCCTGGTGCGCGTGCTCTATTCCGAGCCCTGCGCTTCCTAATGAACAGAGCGCTTCCGACGAGGCTGCCGGGTCCCCCCGCGGCCTCTTCAGGCTGTATTCCAAGGGCAGGTGTGGAAGACGCTGAGGCAAGCGGACGCCCAATAGGCAGGGAAGCCTCTCCCTGCCTGTATCCTTCCCAGCTTGGCAAGCCCGGCCCGCTGCTGGAATCCCTCGCTAGAGACCGCTGTAGAGCAGCTTCGGCTCGCCCCGGCCGTTCGCGCATAAAGTTCTAACAGGATACGAACCGCCGCCGTTCTGCCGTAGAGGGGGTGACAGAATAACCCCGGCCGCCCTGGTACAGGCTGCCGGGGTTATTCATGCCGTGCTTAGAGAGCCGCGCCGGTCCGGACGGGTCTGAGCACATAAGTGTGCCCGGCTTCGGCCGTGAAGGACAGCGTGCCGTCCTCGAGCGTCTTCGAGGGATGCTGCCCGCCCAGGCCGCCTAGCAGCGTGCAGGTTGTACCCGCCTGCAGCAGGCATGGGCCTCCGGCCAGCGACCGGATCCGCGCCTCCTGCAGCCGCCCCTCCCGCCAGAGCAGGCCCACCTCGAAGCCTCCGCGGGCGCAAAACCCGCTGGCCTCGCCTTCCGGCCACGCCTCCGGCAGCGCCGGCAGCAGCCGGATCACGCCGGTATGCGACTGCACGAGCATCTCCGCCACGCCGGCGGCATAGCCGAAGTTGCCGTCGATCTGGAACGGCGGATGGGCGTCGAACAGGTTCGGATACACGCCTCCCCGCTGTCCCTTGCGGCCCTGCTCTTCGTATTCGGACGTAAGGCTCAGCAGGTTTCCGATCAGCTTATGCGCCCGGTTGCCGTCGCCGAAGCGCGCCCACAGGCAGATTTTCCAGGCGAGACTCCATCCGGTCCCTTCGTCTCCTCTGCGCTCCAGCGATTGGCGGGCGGCCGCGAACAGCTCCGGCTCCTCTTGTGCGGTCAGCGCGCGGCCAGGATAGACGCCGTAGAGATGGGATACGTGACGGTGGTGCACGTCTTCGTCTTCGAAGTCCCGCATCCATTCCTGAAGCTGGCCATACTGCCCGATCTGCAGCGGCAGCAGGCGGGCCAGGGCGGCTCGCAGTTCCTCGCGGAAGGCGGCATCCGCGCCCAGGATCCCGGCCGCTTCGATGCAGTTCGTGAACAGATCCCGGATCAGCGCCAGATCCATCGTGGCTGCGGCGGTCACCGCCGCATACCCGCCCTCCCCCGTCACGAACCGGTGCTCGGGGGAAGTCGAAGGGGCAGTGACGAGCCGGCCCCCGCTGTCCTCGACCAGCCAATCCAGGCAGAACAGCGCCGCCTCCTTCATGACCGGGTACGCCTGCTCCCGCAGGTACGCCGCCTCCCGGCCGAAGGCGTAACGCTCCCACAGGTGCGCGCTGAGCCACGCGCCGGCCATCGGCCAGTACGCCCATACGGGATCGCCGTGGCCGTAGCCTCCTACCGGAGCGCTCTGCGCCCAGATGTCGGAGTTATGGTGGGCCGTCCACCCCCGGCAGCCGTAGTTGACAGCCGCCGTCTGCGCGCCGTTGACGGCCAGACGCCCGATGAAGCCCAGGAGCGGTTCGTGGCATTCGCGAAGGCCGCAGGTCTCGGCCGGCCAGTAGTTCATCTGGGCATTGATGTTCAGCGTATAGTTGCTGCTCCAAGGCGGGCGGATGTCCTTATTCCAGATGCCCTGCAGGTTGGCCGGCTGGGTGCCTTCGCGCGAGCTGGCGATGAGGAGATAGCGGCCATAATGGAAGAGCAGCGCAGCAAGCGCCGGATCCTCCGCCCCGTACTTCTCGACCCGCTGGTCGGTCGGCATCCCCTCTGGAGCGCGGGAGGCGCCGAGATGCAGCTTCACCCTGCCGAACAGCGTCCGGTAGTCCTCCTTGTGGCGCCCGAGCAGCTGCCCGTACGAGAGAGCCGAGGCCGCTGCGAGATTCCGCGAGGCCAGCAGAGACTCATCGCGTCCCTGCGCTGCGGGCGGCCGGTCATGGCCGCTGAAGCTTGTGGCCGCGCTGAGCAGCAGCGTAACCTCCGTCGCGCCTTCCACATGTAAGGCGCCCGGGTCCAAGCGGATCTCCCCGCCGTCCGCCGAAGCCCCGAACCTTGCCTCGAAGCGCATCCCTTCCCCATTGTACTGGACCGGCTCGTCCGTCACGTAATAATTGGGGTCGACATGCGAGGGCGCCTGGCCCTTCAGCACAAGCTGGCCGGCCTCGGCAGCTGTGCGGTGCCGCAGCGGGCTGTCCAGCTTCGCCGTGAAGCTCAGGGCGCCGGGGCGGTCAGCCCGCAGCCGCAGGACCAGCACCTGATCGGGATGAGAGACGAACAGCTCCCGCGAATACCTTACCGCCCCGATCCGGTAGCTCGTCCGCAGGACGCCTTCTTCCAGATCCAGATGCCGTTCGTAACCAGCCGCATGGTCCCCGTGGTCGAACCGCAGGCTGAGGTCGCCGAGCGGCAAATACGACTGGGTGTAGGGACCCAGCATCTGCTTGCACAGCAGGTCGGCCTCGAGGTGCCTGCCCTCCAGAGCAAGGCGCCGCACTTCCGGCAGCACCTCCCGCGCCTGCGGATTATTGTGATCCCTCGGGGTCCCGGACCACAGCGTATCCTCATTGAGCTGCAGACACTCCTGTGCGATCCCGCCGAAGACCATGGCACCCAGCCGCCCGTTCCCCGCCGGAAGCGCTTCCGTCCAGAAGCGCGCCGGCTTGTCATACGTAAGCTTCATTCCTCTTCCTCCCCACCCGGCTTTCCGGGATCGTTTATCTCCCATCGTACCACAGAACGGCTCATCGGCGGTTAGAGGCAGAAAGCATCATTTTTCATGTCAAAACTCGTCATTCCCAGGCGTAAGATGCCCCGGAAACCCTGAAAAAGCCGTGATGCACGGCTATGCACAGGTGTGCAAAAGGACGTCGATCCGATATAATGGAATCGTAATCGAAACGCTTCAACTCCGTCATCCTACCGGTATCCGAAAGGGGCAATCGTATTCCTATGAGCAAACCCGGCATTCTAGCACACAATTTTGGCCGCCTGCCGCTCGAAGAACTGGCAGACCGCGTATCGGCCGCAGGCCTCGCCACCGTCCAGCTCGCCCTGGCCAAAGCCCTCTCCGACGTGGACAGCACGACGGGCAAGCTGAGCCCCGGACTAGCAAACCATGTCGGCGAAGCGTTCGCGAAGCGCGGCGTGCGGATCGCCAGCCTCGGCTGCTATATCAACCCGGTCCACCCGGACCCTGAGCAGCGCAAGCAGGAGCTGCGCCGCTTCAAGGAGCACCTGCGGTTCTGCCGCGACTTCGGCTGCAGCGTCGTCGCCACGGAGACCGGCAAGCTGAGTACATTCCAAGCCGCCGAGCCCGGCCGCTACGAAGAGAAGGCCTTCGAGACACTCCGCAGCTCCGTGCTCGAGCTCGCCGAAGAAGCGGACAAGTGGGGCGTGACCGTCGGAATCGAGCCGGCCTATACGCTCGTCATCCATTCGACGGAGAGCATGCTGCGGCTGCTGGAGGAAGTGCCGACCTCCACGCTCGGCGTCGTGCTCGACCCCTGCAACCTGTTGAACGCTTCCATCCTGGACCGGCAGCACCAAGTGATCTCCGAGGCGTTCGACGCGCTGGCGGACCGCACGGTGCTCTTCCATGCCAAGGACATCCGCAAGAACGCCTCCGGCGGAACCGAATATACGCCGCTCGGCACAGGCGAGCTCGACTATGCGCACTTCCTCCGTCTGGTCCAGGAGCGCAAGCCGTTCTGCGACATTACGATGGAAGGACTCGAGCCGGACCAGATCGCTCCGTCGCTGGACTACTTCCGCAAAGTGTGGAACGAGGTAGAGGCGCTCGGCGCGGTACGCTGAGTGCGGAAGCGGCCCAGGCGGGGCGCATAGCGCGGTACGCTGGGAGCGGTAGCAAGCTTCCGCTCCTGCGGGAATACACAAGAGAGGGGCTGCCGTTTCAAGCCGGCAGCCCCTCTCTTGCGTGCATTCTTTTTCTTATGCGTTCCGGAGCTTCTGCAGCTCTTCCTCCAGACGATCCCAGGTTTCGGTGATGCCTTGGAGCATCCCCATGTCCATGACCTGCTGCAGCGCTTCGGGCGAGGCATACCGGGACCGGGAGACCAGCTTCGTCTTCCCTTCGTGCTCCAAGAAATTCATGGTGTTCGTGGATGGCGGCATGCCTTCGATAATGTTGCCTTCCGCATCGGAGAAGTAGTCGGTCATGACGATCCGCTCCCCTTCCACAATCTCGGAATAGACCGCTTTGCCCCAGGATTCGTAGCCGTAGAAATCCCCCTGCGCTTCGTCCATACACTTCATACAATAGTGCCAGACGCCCCCCGGACGAAAATCAACATGGCATACCGTAAGCTCCCAGCCTCGGGGTCCCCACCAGCGCTTCAGATGCTCGGCTTCCGAGAAAACCTTGAACACCAGCTCGCGGGGCGCATCGAATACGCGCTCGAGCACCAGCTCCTGCCCCTCCACCCGGGAGATCATCTTGCTTGCTCCATTTTCCTTTGTCGTCATCTTCTATTCCTCCTATAAGATCCATATTGGATTAACACACGAAACCTAATCGCCGCCGCCTACTTATCCTGCAGCTCCCGCAAATAGTCGTCCAACCGGTCGAATCTCTCCTCCCAGACTTCACGGAACGTTCCGATCCAGCCTTCGAGCTCCTGGAACGGCTGGGGCCGCAGCTGATAGATGCGCCGGTTGGCATCCGGCCTTACTTCGACGAGCCCGGCATCGCTAAGTACACGGAGATGCTTGGATGCCTGCGGCTGATTGAGCTTCAGCCGTTCGGCGATTTCCCCTACGGTCAGGGGTCCCATTCGCAAGAGTTCGACCATGTGATATCGGTTGGGCTCGGAGAGCGCATGCAGTGTTGTGAGGTTCATGCCCATGTCATCTTGCTCCTTTCGATTACAATATACATCAAAAGGAATATTCCAGTCAAGGAATATTAAACACCAACAAACAACTTTTCTCCGGCCCCTTCCTTTCTTATGAAGCGGGAGCGGCCCAGGCCATTCCCGGATACCCGGTGGAGTCGACTTCTCTGCGTAACCGTCTTATTATTATACCTATCTACTTTGCAGAAAAGACGGTGATTCCACGTGCCATCCCCCTCTCCGTACGGCGTGTATGGCTTCCGCTTCCAGGATACGCCTGCCGATGCGTTCTACCAGCTTTTTGCAGTCGGATACGAAAAACAATCCGGTCCCTCCTACTCCTGGGATGGGGAACAGCGCTCGGACGGCCCGCTGCTGCTCCTGCAGTATACGGTGAGCGGACACGGGTACCTTGATATCGCCGGACGCGAATACCGTATCGATCCGGGGCGGGCTTTCCTCGTCGAAATCCCTTCGAAGCACCGCTACTACGCTTCTCCGCAGGGAGAACCGTGGGAGTTCTATTTTGTGCTGTTCCGGCCTTACGGGCTCGCAGCGCATTGGAAGCGCATCGTCGCCGCTGCAGGGCCCGCGGCCGCCATCCCGCCGGACAACCCGGTCGTCCACCTCCTGCAGGATACGTACCATGCGGCGGCCCGCGGGAGAATCACGGACGGTTACCTCGCCTCTTCCCTTGTCTACCGGTTGGTGATGGAGCTGCTGCGCTTCTGTACGGCACGCCGCCGGGAGAAGGAGTACTGGCCTCCCGCCATCCGGTCGGCTGCGCTGCAGCTCGAACAGCGCTATGCGGACCTGCCCGGCATGGAAGAGATCGCGGCTGGGGCGGGGATGTCCACCTCGCATTTTACCCGCTCGTTCCGCCGGGCCACCGGGTATACCCCAATCGAATATGTGACCAAACTCCGCATCGAAGCGTCCTTCGATCTGCTGCGCCGCACCCCGCTGCCCGTCGAAGAGGTGGCCAAGGCCGTCGGATACTCCGGAGGGAGCTACTTCTCGCGCGTATTCCGCGAGTGGGTCGGCTTCTCGCCGGGCGATTTCCGCTCGGGCCGGGAAGTAACGGCGCTGGAGCACGTGACGTTCGACTAACAGCAGGTAGTTAGCAGGAGCCAGGCGCCCGAGCTAAGCAAAAAAGTGCATAAGAGATCAAAACATTGTCGTGGAAGCATACCGTTGCTCTCTTCTATGCTATAGGTGCAGAGCAAAAAAAGACGAGAGGACGTAACCAATGATGAAGCACCATCTCTATGCACCCACGCCGCCGATGGGCTGGAACTCCTGGGACTGCTACGGGGCCAGCGTGACGGAGGAAGAAGTCAGAGGCAACGCGGACTATATGGCTGAGCACTTAAAGCCGTACGGCTGGGAATACGTTGTGGTGGATATCCAGTGGTACGAGCCGGGAGCGAATTCCTCGAGGTACCGCCCCTTCGTTCCCTTGGAAACCGATGAATACTCCAGGCTGATGCCTGCCGTGAACCGGTTCCCTTCTTCTGCTGGAGGCCAGGGCTTCAAGCCGCTGGCAGATTATGTGCACAGCCTCGGCCTGAAGTTCGGCATCCATATCATGCGGGGCATCCCCCGGCAGGCGGTTCACGCGGCATCGCCGATCTTGGGCTCCAAGGCGACCGCACGGGATATCGCGCATCCGAACTCGATCTGTCCGTGGAATACGGACATGTACGGCGTGGATGCGTCGCACGAGGCCGCGCAGGCCTACTACGACTCCCTGTTCCGGCTGTATGCCGAATGGGGCGTGGACTACGTCAAGGTCGACGATATCGCCGCCTCCCGGCTGTACGGCATTCACCTGCCGGAGATTGAACTGATCCGCCGGGCGATCGACAGCTGCGGCCGCGACATGGTGCTCAGCCTCTCCCCCGGGCCGGCTCCGGTAGAGCATGCTAGCGAACTCGCAGAGCTGGCCAACCTGTGGCGCATGACCGACGACTACTGGGATCTGTGGAGCCTGCTGCTCGACATGTTCGACCGCTGCGAGCAGTGGTACGGCCATGTGGCACCCGGCCGGTGGCCCGACTGCGACATGCTGCCGCTCGGCCATATCGGCATCCGCTCCGTCGACGGGGGCGCCGCCGACCGCTGGACCCGCTTCACCCGGGATGAGCAGCAGACGATGATGACGCTCTGGTCGGTGTTCCGCTCCCCCCTCATGTTCGGCGGCGAGCTGCGGGACAACGATGAGTGGACCTTGTCGCTGCTCACGAACCGCGAAGTGCTGGAGGCCCACCGTTATGGCGAACACATCCGTCCCGTGTCGCGGGAGGAAGGCCGGATCGTCTGGACGAGCGTCGACAGCCGTACGGGCAATGTGTATGCCGCCCTGTTCAATACGGCGGATAGCGCTCAGACCGTATCCGCTTCGTGGGAAGCGCTCGGCCTGAGCGGAACTCGCCGGGTGCGGGAGCTCTGGTCCGGGGCAGATCTCGGCGAAGCGGCGGAGCGCATCAGCCTCGAAGTGCCGCCGCACGGCTCCGTGCTGCTGAAGCTGGCGGAGTAAGAGAGCGCGGGAGCATGGAGCAGGGCCTCAAGGCTAGCTGGAGGCGGATCGTGGGGAGGCATCCCGGGCGCCGGGCATGCGGGCTGCGGCAAGATGCGCTGAACGCGGCTTGGCGATAGGTCGGATGAAGCCGTGAATGGGGCTGCTTGCTGCCGCGCTCTCATCCCCGTCTTGTATTCTTCCAGCGGCAGCGGCAGTCCTCAACCCCAAAAAGCCGGATCATCCCTAAGGGAGGATCCGGCTCTTCTGCTTGCTGCTCCCTATTCTTCCTTCAGGGGAGCATCCCATCCTTACTTCTTCGGCGCCTTCGCGTACGCTTCCTTGTACTCCTGGGCCATGGCGTCGCCGCCGGCCTTGCGCCACTTCTCGACCTCGGCCTTCCAGCCGGCCTCGTCGATCTTGCCCATGATATAACGGGTCTGCGCGTCCGTAATCATCTGCTCGAGCTCCTTGCCGCGCTCCGAATACGTCGCGGACTCCAGCGTATGCGCCGGGTTCGTCACGATGAACTTCTCGTTCTCCTTGCCGACCGTCTGGCTCTTGCGGAAGAGATCCGTCTCCTTGCTCGGCTTCGCCACATTATACGCCTCCCCGCGGTGGGGGAGCGTGTCGCGGTACGGCTTGATCTCTTTGGCTGCGGCTGTCGGATCGAGCGGCTGGGTGTAGTCGCCCTTATCCTCCCAGTGGCGGCCTTCGATGCCCTTCACGAGCAGCGTCGCCATCTGAGGGTCCATGAGCTTGTCGACGAAGGCCAGCACCTTCTTCAGCTCCGCCTCGTTCGGCACCGTCGACTTCGGCACCGCCAGGAAGCCCGCGTTGCCCGGTTCGCCCGGCAGGCGGCGGCCGCTTGGCCCTTCGACCGGCGCCACGTCCGTCACCGCCGTCGGCACCACCTTCACGATCTTATCCTGCCAGCTCTGCGTATTGCCGCCGGTGAAGCGGATGCCGGCCCGCCCCGATTCGTACACCTTATCCATCTCGGCGGACTCATACACGGCGAAGTCCTGGTTGATCAGCTTCTCGTCATAGAGCCGTTTGAAGAGCTTCATCGTCTCAAAGTACGGCGTTGTCGTGAAGTCCGGAATGAAGCTGCCGTTCTCCACCAGCCATTTGTTCGGCGCCCCCTGGGATACGGCCAGGCGTGCCAGGGTAGAGTTCACGTCCTGGTTGTATTTTTTTTCGAGCATGAGGCCGAAGGTGTCGTTCTTGCCGTTCTTGTCGGGATCGTTCAGCGTCAGCGCCTTGGCCACGTTATACCAGTCGTCCAGCGTCTTCGGCAGCTGCAGACCGAGAGCGTCGAACCAGTCCTTGCGGTACTGCACCGCAGCCCGCCCCAGATCGCGGAACAGCGGCACGCCGTAGATTTTGCCCCCCACTCCAATGTTGTTGTAATACTGCTCATTCTGCGCCGACAGGTTCTTATAATCCTTAAGGTACGGCCCGATCTCCCAGAAGAGGTCGGACTTCAGCGCGCCTACGATCGTCGGGTTGTAGTTCAGCTTGATGAGCTTCGGAAGCTCCCCGGAGGCGATCATGACGTTGATCTTCTCGTCGTAGGCCGACGTGGGAATCCACTGGATCTGCAGGTCCGTGTTCGTATAGGCTTTGATCGCCTTCTCTACCTCGTTGTCCTTCTGCGGAATCTCGCCGACCTGATTGACGATCAGGGTCAGCGGATAGGGCGTGCCGTCATCCTGCGGCGCCCCCTGGCCTCCCTCTCCCGTACTTTCTCCGCCGCACGCCGACAGAACGCTGGTCAGCAGCACCGTGCTTGCCAAAGCCGCCGTTACTTTTTTCATTATGATCTCCCCCTCAGGATGGAATCCATGATCGACCTTCTCCTATCAGACAAACTCCAGGTCAGACAAAACCCAGGTCATACGAAATCCAGGCGGCTGTCCAAGGAAGCGAGGGACCCGAGGCTGTAGGCCAAAATCAGACCGCCGGGAATGCCTTCACGGGCTCGGAGGATTCGCTCCTCACGCGCAGCAGCTGCCTATATCTGCTCCAGCGCCGTGTATTCAAAATAATCAAAATCCGCCGCACGCCCGGCCGCTGCCGCCGCCTCATCACTTTCGGCGAACAGGCCGATATACGCGCCGACGAAGCTCCCGGCGCTGTCCGGGCTGAGCAGCCGGCCGTCGACCTGCTCCGCGAGCGTCAGCCACTCCTCGGCCTGCTCCGCCACAGCGAACCGCAGCGACTGCCCGTGCGCCTCCGCGAGCAGATAGAGCCTCTGCGCCGAGACCTCCCGGGCCCCAAGCACAAGCTCTTCGCCCGCTTCGCGCCGCACCACACGCACTGCGGCTCCCCCTCCGCTCCCGCTGCCAGCCGGGACGATCTCCACCCGGATCTGATAGTCCGGGCTCTGGTAGAGCACGAGCCCCGCCGCTTCCGAGGCGGCCTCCGGCACGAATTCCACCGCCGTGCGGACCGCGAAGGACATATGCTGCTGCCTGCGGCCCACGAATGCCGGATTGCCGGCTTCCGTGATCTTCTCCTCTTTGAGGCGCAGCCGCAGATACCCCGGCCGCTCCGTCAGGCTCCAGAACTCCCCGCGGGGCGTCCGGATGAAGTTCCAGCCGTCCGCAAGACGCGGGGCGTCGAAGTGGTCGCATGCCGGCAGCGAAGGCCAGCGGTGTTCCGGCAGGTCCGGACGCACGGATTCGAGCTCGACGATGCCCTTGCCCGGATTGACGACCGGCCAGCCGTCTTCCCAATCCATCCGCACGAGGAACGTCTCGCGTCCGAGGTTGCGGTGGGCGCCGCCGTACGGCCGGGAGCCGAGGCAGACCATCCACCACTCGCCGTGCTGGGTCTCCACGATGTCGGCGTGGCCGACATTGGCGACCGGACTCGTGCTGCCGAGATGACGGTGCGTGAGGATCGGATTTCTTTTGCACGATTCGTAAGGTCCGGTGAGGCTCTCGCTCCTCGCGACGGTCACCGAGTGGGTGAACCCGGTCCCCCCCTCGGCGATGAACAGATAGTAGTACCCGTTCACCTTGTAGAGGTGCGGGCCCTCCTGCGCATGAATCTCCTTCAGCGCGCCGTCCCAGAGACTGAACTTCGGGCCTGTGAGCTGATGCGTATTCAGGTCGAGCTCCTGCAGCCAAATCTCCATGTGCTTCGGATAGAGCTGCCCCTCCGGCGGCATCCGGTTGCCGGTATAGTACACCCGGCCGTCGTCGTCGAAGAATAGCGACGGGTCGATGCCCGGCGCGTCCTCTAGCCAGTACGGCTCCGACCACGGGCCCGCCGGGTCCTGCGCGGTCACGTAGAAGTTGCGCCGTACGCTCGTCGCATTCTCCACGAACGTCGTGATCATGTAGAAGATTCCCTCGTGATAACGCAGCGTCGGGGCATAGATGCCGCGGGATACCTGCACGCCGTCGAGATTAAGCTGTGACGGACGGTCCAAGGCATGGCCAAGCTGCCGCCAATTCACGAGATCCCTGCTGTGGAAGATCGGCACGCCCGGGTAATATTCGAATGTGGATGCTGCCATATAATAGTCGTCCCCCACCCGGCAGACCGACGGATCCGGGGACATGCCGGAGAGGATAGGATTGCGGAAGGTGCTTGTGTGAGCCAACGAATTCGTGTTCATGTTCATGCTCCTTTGGGGATCTGATGTACGACGCGGACTGGGCTCGCTGCCCGCCTGAGTGTCCAGACCCTGACCGCCCCCCGCCTACCCCTTCACCGATCCGAGCAGCACTCCTTTGGTAAAGTGCTTCTGCAAGAACGGGTACACAACCAGAATCGGCAGGGTAGCGAAGACAATCACCGCCATGCGGATGGTCAGCGGCTGAATCTGCGCGTCGTCGATATTCGTATCGCCGATGCGGCTCTGGGCGAGAATGACGATCTCGCGCAGCAGCACCTGCACCGGCCATTTGGTATTGTCGTTAATATACAGCACCGCGTTAAAAAACTGGTTCCAATGCGCCACCGCGTAGAACAGCGCCATCGTGGCCAGCGCGGGCATGGACAGCGGCAGCACGATACGGAACAGCACGCCCATGTCACTGCAGCCGTCGATCTTCGCCGAATCCTCCAGGCCGTCCGGGATGCCCTGGAAGAAATTCCGCAGCACAATGAGATTGAAGGCGGAGATCGCGGAGGGGATCATCAGCGACCAGAGCGTATTGGTGAGATGCAGGTTCTTCACCACGAAGTAAGTGGGAATGAGCCCCCCGCTGAACAGCATCGTGAAGAGCACGCCGAGCAGGATCGTCTGCCGGCCCCGCAGGTACGGCTTCGCCAGCGGATAAGCCATGAGCGAGGTGAAGAGCAGATTGATCAGCGTGCCGACCACGGTGATGTAGACCGATACGAGCAGGCTGCGCATCAGCGTATCCGTCGAGAAAATATAGCGGTACGCGGCCAGCGACCACTCCTTGGGGAAGAGGATCAGGCCTCCCCGGGCCACCTCGGCCGGATCCGTGAACGATACGGCAAGCACATACAAGAACGGGATGACGCACAGGATGGCCGTCAGGAGCAGAATCCCGTAGATGCAGAAGTCCAGCAGCCGGTTGCCAAGCGTTTTTTCGTATGCCATCTTCTTCTCTCCTCTCCGGCGCTAATAGACGCCTTCCTGTCCGAATTTCTTCGCGAGCCAGTTGGAACCCAGTACGAGGACCAGCCCCACCAGCGACTTGAACAGACCTACCGCGGCGCTGTAGCTGTACTGGGCCTGCGCCAGGCCTTTGATGTACACGTACGTGTCGAAGACCTCGCCCACCTCGCGGTTGGTCGGTGTCAGCATCAGGAAGATGTGCTCGAAGCCCGAGTCGAGGAAGTTGCCGAGCCGCAGGATGAGCAGAATGATGATCGTGCTGCGGATCGCCGGCAGCGTGATATGCCACAGCTGACGCCAGCGTCCGGCCCCGTCGATCCTCGCCGCCTCATAGAGCTGCAAGTCCACGCCCGCCAGGGCCGCCAGGAAGATGATCGTCCCCCAGCCGACTTCCTTCCACACCGACTGTGCGATAATCATCGTACGGAACCATTCCGGTTCGAGCAGGAACGCGACCTTCTCGCCGAACAGGTAGAACAGCAGCTCGTTGAGCACCCCGTTCTCGGTCGTGAGCAGCATGTAGAAAATCCCGACCACGACGACCCAGGAGACAAAATGCGGAATGTACACCAGCGTCTGCACGAAGCGCTTGAACCGCTCCCGCCGCACTTCATTCATCATCAAGGCGAGCACGATCGGCACCGGAAAGAAGAAGATCAGGTTATACAGCGCCAGCACCACCGTGTTGCGGAACAAGGTCCAGAACTGCGGCTCGGCGAAGAAGCGCCGGAAGTGCTTCAGCCCCACCCAGGGGCTGTCCGCATACCCCAGATGCGGCTTGTAATCCTGGAATGCCATGATCACGCCGTACATCGGTACATACTTGAAGATGATAAAATAGGCGACTCCCGGCAGCAGCATGAAATACAGCCACTTGTCCCGGAGCACATCGCTCAGCCATGCGGCGCGGCTCTTCGGCCGGGCATCCGTCCTGGGTCCGCCGGCGGGCCATGCCGATTCTGCTTTCATAGTCCCGTTCCTCCCTGTGTCCTGTGATGCCCTCATTATCCCGGGAGCGGACATGCCAGGCTATAGCCGGCGTATAACTTCCTGCGGAGAGCAGGAAGAACGGCGGGGGAGGCGGCACTGCTGATGCCGGGCATAACCTTGAGGCAACCCGGTGTGCAGCAGGCAACTCGGCCGGGAGCCGGGGACCGCGCATGCCAAACAGGGGAGAACCGTCCGCCCCCCCCCCTGTGCCGCTATCCTTTGGGATCGATCAGGTCCCGGTACTGCCCCGGCGTCATGCCGAAGCTCTTGCGGAAGGAGCGGATGAAAGCGCTGATGTTCTTGTACTGCAGCTTCTCGCCCACCTCTGAGATCTTAAGTGTGGTGGATTCCAGCAGCACCTTCGCCATATTCATCCGGTATTCCGACAGGTAATCGCTGAACGGCACGCCCATCTCCCGCTTGAATACCCGGCTGAGATAGACCGGATGGAAATTCAGCTCGGCCGCGCAGGACTCCAGCGTAATGTCCCCATCGAACCGGTCGTGGATCATGCTGACCAGCCGGCTCGCGATATTCACGTACTGCGTCTCGCTCTTCTCGGAGAGCAGACGGATGATCGGGGCGAACAAACGGGAGCCGAACCAGATCGAGATTTCCTCGCGGGTCCTCAGTCTCATGAGCCGGTCGACCGCGCCGTCTCCTTCGAGCACCTTGCGCAGCGGCACGCCCTGATCCTGCACGAGGTGAAGCAGGCGCGACATGAGCTGAAGCAGCAGCAGATGGTGCTCGTGCGCGAAGCTCTCCTTGTGCAGCACCGCTGTGAGGTACTGTCCGAAGATCTCGCCCGCCCGCTCCTGCTGCATCTCGCGCAGGGCTTGGACGAGCTGCTCCTCGAGTACCTTGAGATGGGCGTAGACCGCCGTCTCGCTCTCCCCGTACCGGGCGATATCGTCGTACCGCACGATGATGTCCGGGCCGAGCGAGATCCGGCACTTCAAGGCGGCCAGGCTCTCGCCGTACGCCTGCACGGTCCCGGACAGCTCCGTGAAC
Source organism: Paenibacillus caseinilyticus (assembly GCF_027533645.1). Classification (GTDB taxonomy): domain Bacteria; phylum Bacillota; class Bacilli; order Paenibacillales; family NBRC-103111; genus Paenibacillus_G; species Paenibacillus_G caseinilyticus. Next base: position 194,373 of record NZ_JAQAGY010000002.1, on the reverse strand, counting down.
GGCTGCGAGATGCCGATGCTGACCTGCAGCTGCAGCACCCGTTCGACATTCGCGCGGAGAAGCTCCGCCGTGCGGTAGAACTCCTCCTGGATCTCCTCCGGTTCCTCGGCCCGGGAAGCCAGCAGGGTCACCTGGGTCCCATCGAGCAGAATCGGGGAGAACCGGCTGGAGGCGGGGAGCAGCTCGCCGGCGATATTGCTCACGGCGAACAGGAGCAGCTCGCGGTCCTCTTCCCCGAACCGGGTCTCCTGCAGGTTGTCGATGGCGAGCGTCAGCACGCCGAGCCCCTTCCACCCTTGGGGGAACCCGTACATCTGCGACCGGTAGGCGATATCCGTATCCGAGATCTGGCCCGTGAACAGCTTCAGCACGAAGAATTCCTTGAGGTGGCCCGCCTGCCCTTCCATCCGCTCCTCGAGCCGGGACCGCGAGACCGCCAGCGACTGCAGGCTCTCCCGGATATAGGCCAGCTCGTCCCCCCCTTCGCCGGAAGCGGTCTGCCTCTCGGGCGTCAACCCTTGCGAATATTCAAGCAGGCTGCGGATCGGCGAATACATACGCCGGGAACCGAAGTAAGCGAAGATCAGGACGAGGAGTAGAATCAGCCCGCAGGCGGCGCCGGTGAAGAGCGCGATCTTCTTCGGCTCCTTCGTTATCTCGCCCCGGGATACAAGCGACACATACGTCCAGCCGTTGTACGCCGAAGTCCGGTAGAGGACGCTGACCTCCTCGCCGCCCGCCTTCGCATTGAAGGACCCCATCTTGCCTTGGGGGTTCGCCGGGAGGCCGGTAATCGTACGGTTGATCTCCCCGAGGGCTGTCTGCTCCTCCTCCGACGCCAGGAACGCATGGCCGCTCGCATCCAGAACGTAGTTGCTGCTGAGCCGGTTCTTCGGGGCGAGCAGACCCTGGAGGTCGTCCTTCCCCAGATGGACGACGAGCAGCCCTTTGGGGGCCGCGGACCGGGGCAGCAGCGGGATCTTGTGCACGAGCGTCACCGACTCGGTCGTGGCGGCTACCGATTCGACCCCCGGCGATACGCCTGCGCCTGAGACGGGCACCGGCCGGCCGCGTGTGCTCCAGAAGATGCTCGACGGATGCATCGCGTAGGCGGCGAACTCCCTGCGGTTCTCCATGACACTCAGCTTATAGAGCATCCCCAGGCTGACAGCCCAATCGCGGTCGATGTTCACGAGATAAGCCTGCTTGACCACCGCCTCCGTCTGCAGATGGGACAGCTCAGCCGACAGTTCGCGCACTTCCGCGAACTCGCCGGGCGTCAGCGTTTCGTTCATGGCGGCTTTGACCCGGCTCGACGACACGAACTGGGTAGCCGACATTTCGAGCGACTTCAGCGTCTGCTCCACCCGCATCTGGGTTTGCAGCAGGAGCTGCATGTTCCCCTCGCTTACTTTCTTCTCGATATCGCCTGCGGCGATCGAGTAGGAGACAATGCCGATGAATACGGTCGGCAGCGCACCGAGGATCAGACTGAATGCCAGAAGCCGAAGCAAATATCTCCGCATATTCCTCTCTCCTTCTTCCCGGAAGGGCCGGCTTCTCTTCTGTCTGTCGCACCGGTGCCTGTTCTGCCGTCCTGCCCTGCTTGCAGTATATGATCCATCCAGTATCTCCCAAGGGCCAATCCTCTTTCAAGAGAAAAAATAGAGCGCTTTCTTCACAAAACAGACTCTTTGGCCGCAGGCCGCAGGATAAGACAAGGACCGGAGGGGGGCCCCGGTCCCTGCTCTCTTGTTATGGAAGCGGATCAGCCGCCCTGCCTGTGATGCGTAAGCAGTACAGCCGCCGGTCCGGAAGGCTCCCTTCGGATGAGGGGCCTCTCCCCGGCCCGGCGGCTCCCTGCCGTCTATACCCCTTCGATACGGAACCAAGGGAAGTCGGCGTGTCCCCCGTCCCCGCCGAGGCAGAACAAGCCGAGCTTCGCGCCGACCCAGCCGCCCGGCACGGCTTCGAACGGCTCGCCGATGCGCTCGTATGCCGTGCCGTCGAGGCTGTACTCGAAGGTGCATACGGCTTCCAGCACGATCTTCACCCGCAGGTAGACTGTGCGTACGGAGTCCGCAAGCGCCACGGCCGCCGTCTCCGCTTCCGCAGAAGACTCCTTGCTGCCTTTGCCTGCGGTGAAGACGAGCTCGGTCTGCCCTTCCCTGCAGCGCAGGGCGGCATAGCGGTACTCGTGCCCGAACACCGTCAAGCCGGCCAGCGTCTCGCCGGAGCCCGGCGTCAGTGTCAGCGCGGTCGCAGCGGTCAGCTCAGGGGCCGGGAGCTTCTGGCAGAGCACGTTCGGCGCATCGTAGAATGTCGACGCCCCTTCCGGCAGCGCCCGGGCGAACAGCCGCAGATGGCCGGGGTGCTCCGTGAGCGAATGCCAGCCCGCTTCGCGGTTACCCTGCCACTGCCACTGCAGGCCGAGCTCCGGCTTCTCGAACTCGTCGCCCGTCTCTGGCACGGCCGGCGGATAGTCCCGGCCGACATCCGGCTTCTGGTGGATGAGCACCGGCTCGCCGATCCCGTCGCCGTTCGTGTCGATGCCCATCACCGGCCAGTCGTTCTCCCAGGCCATCGGCTGCAGGTGGACGATACGCCCGTAGGCTTCCCGGTCCTGGAAGTGGAGGAACCACGATTCACCGGATTCCAGCTCGACATAGCCGCCCTGGTGCGGCCCGTTCACGATGCTGTCCCCCTGGTGCAGGACGATCTTCTCCTCGTAAGGTCCAAAGACCGAACGCGAGCGCAGAATCGTCTGCCATCCTACGGATACGCCGCCCGCCGGGGCGAAGATATAATAATAGCCATTACGCTTATAGAACTTCGGCCCCTCAATCGTCGGGTGACGCTCCGTGCCGTCGAATACCATCACGCCTTCGTCCAGCAGCGAGGTGCCGTCCGGGCTCATCCGGCACACCTGCAGCCTGCTCTTGATGCCGCAGCGGCTCTTCGCGAAGGCGTGCACGAGGTACGCCTGTCCGTCTTCATCCCAGAGCGGGCAGGTGTCGATGATCCCCTGGGCTTCCTTCACCAGGTGCAGGGGCGACCAGGGCCCTGCCGGGTTCTCCGCATTCGTCATATAGACCCCTTCGTCCGGGAAGCCGACGTAGATCCAGTACTTGCCGTCATGGTACCGCAGGCTCGGGGCCCATACGCCGTCCCCGTGACGGACCTTGCCGTCGAAGCCGGCCGGCAGCCGGTCCACCGCGTGGGTGAGGATCGTCCAGTTGACGAGATCCTTCGAGTGCAGGATCGGCAGGCCGGGCGTACTGACGAAGCTCGAAGCGGTCATATAGAAATCATCGCCTACGCGGATAACATCGGGATCGGAATAATCGGCATACAGGACCGGATTGCGGTACTGCCCGCTGCCGAGGTCCGCATACCAGACGGGTTGAGCTTGAGAAGACGTATTCATGACCTTGATAAGCCCCTTTCATTGGCCGGATGGATGATTGGATTCCGATTGGAATGTGTCGTGGATCCTGCTGCTGGTTGTCTATGGATATCTTTTATCTTTCATTCTAAGGCAAATATCCGTTCACTTCTACCTGCTTTCATGCCTCCAGGGCCCCAAACTTGAATATCCTTGCTCCCCTGCCGACACCGAAGCCTACGGTGTTCCTTGAGAGACAGCAGCAGGTATGAAACCGTTGCGAAGAGGAAGAAGGGGCTCTGCGCGTTACACTTTCGGTGAATGTCAAAAGAAAAGCTTATCCCCCGCACAACGTTCTATGCGGAGGATAAGCCTGCATCTTACCGTCATACTCTCCTACGGATTCTTCACCGTTACTTTGACGGACGCCTCCGTCCGATTGCCCGCCCGGTCCTCCGCCGTATAGGTGATCGTATAGACACGGCTGCGGTACCGTTCGGCCCGGAGCAGGAAGTCGGTATCCTTCGTGCCAAAGGCCGCCTCCCGGATGTCGCCCGGTTGGTCGCCGGCGCCGAGTCCTTTGTCCCCTTCGCTGCTCGTAATGGATTTCAGTACGACAGATGCGATCCCCGATCCCGTATCGGTGCTCTTGACGGTCACATGAACCGGGATCAGCTTGTGGTTCGGCGGCCACAGGACCGGCTTGTCGACCGTCAAGTTCAGCGCCGGAGCCTTCTTGTCAATGACGGAAACGACCGCCTTGGCCGAGCCCTTATTGCCGGCCGCATCGACGAAGGTGAACGTGAAGGAACCGTTATCCTGGAAGACGCGGGTCAGCGACCCGTTGTTGTTCGTCACGGTGACCGGCTCGCTCGGTACGAGGGTCGCCGTCACGCTGCCGTTCGTCGGCCCGTACGCACTGTACGTTACGGTGGCCGTCGGCGGCTCGCGGTCGATCACCGCTTCCGCCTCGAACCGGACGAGGTACGTACGCACCGTACCGTCCTGGGCCGTGACCTTCACCGACGCGGTCCCCGGAAGCGCAGCCGCCTGGGTTACGGCTGCTGCCGAGCTTGCGGCATAGACGGCTGCAGTGACGGTTGGTGCCGTCCCTGTACCGGCCGGCAGCAAGACGCCGTATTCCGTCACGTCCGGCCGGAAGCCGGGTACGGTGACGCCGTCCGCCGCCAGGGACGAGAGCAGGGCGCTGCCGTCCAGCAGCGGGGTACGCTTCAACGGGTTCCAGCCGTCGCTGCCGCCGATCACGGCCTCCGGCGTCAAGGCTTCCGCTTCCGGCACGGTCAGCTGCTTCGACCAGCGGTAGCGGTCCTGCGGCTTCGCTCCAGGCCCGTAGCTGCCGTATTCGTTATAGCTTGCCGTGAGCTCATTAGCGCTGTTCCCCCAGTTGTCCCAGCCAGTAGGCCGGATATGGTCGTCCATGCACGTGTTCACGTAGCTTACCTTGGCATAAGGTCTCCAAGGACGGCCGAGCGCGACCGTGCCGGCGAGCCCCGGCTCCGCCGTCAGACGGCTGTTCAGGAAGAGATAGCCGCTCTTACCTTCGGGCGTGGAAGCTGCCGTGACGTACCCTCCGGCGAAGCTGTGGATAACGCAGTTCTCGAAGACGAGGGACGAGGAGCCGAAGATATAGTCCACGGTCCCTTCGATCCGGCTGTCGGCGAATACCTGCCGTCCGTCATTGGCATAGAACGTATCCTGGTAGCCGGTCAGCGTCACATTCCGGAAGAACATCCGGTCGCCCTTCGTATACAGCGCTACCGCCTGCCCGGCGAACTGCCCGGCGTCGTTGGCGATCGTCAGGTTCTCTGCGCTGAAGTCGTTCGCAAGGATGGTGAACGAGGCGCTGCCGGAGGTACCGAGCTCGCGTCCGGCAGCGTCCAGCGTCTTGGCGCTGTCGCCATAGATGAGCACGGTTCCTTCGCGGCTCCCGCCGATCATGCGGATCTTGGTCTTGGCCGCCGGGATGTTCAGCTTCTCCCGGTACACCCCGTCTTTGATCTGGATTACGGTCGTTCCCGCGCCGTTGTCCGGTACGGCGTTGATCGCATCCTGCACTCTGGTATACATGCCGCTACCATCCGCCGCCACGGTCAGAACCGGCGCCGGCGTCTCCTGCACGGGAGCGGACGAGCCGCTCTCCCCGGCCGCATTCACGGCCGTGACGAGATAGTAATAGGTCCGCCCGTTGACGAGGCCGGTATCCCGATAAGCGGTGCCTTCCACCCGGGCGGCAACCGTCTCGTACCCGCCCGCCGGGCTCTCGCTCCGCTTGACCGCATAAGCTTCCGCTCCGGCCGCCACGGTCCAGAACAGCGCGGTCTCCCCGTCGCCCGGCTCCGCCCGCATGCCCTGCGGCACGGCCGGCGCACCGTCTGCGGAGGATGCCCTCACTGCCGCCGGATCCGAGGCCAGAGAACGGCTCTCGCCGCTGCGCGCGGTGACTGTGTAGTAATATGGCGTGCCTTCGGGAAGCCCGGTCTCTGCATAAGCAAGCTCTGCCGTAGTCGCTACGGCTTCATACGGACCCTCCAGCGATGCCGCCCGCTTCACTTCGTAGGAGGAAGCGCCCTCTACGGCGTCCCAGCTCAGCCGGATGCGGCCCGCTCCGGCTGTCCCCTTCACGGCAGGCGTCCCGAGAGCCGCCTCGGGCCGGACCGGTACCGCCGGGGCATCCGGGCCTTCGCCGCCGACGCTCGAGGCCGACACGGTGTAATAGTACACCGTCCCGTTGGTCAGTGCCCCGTCGCGGAAGGAGGTACCCAGCACCTTGGCCGCTATGGCCGTGAACGGCCCTGCGGCGCTTGCGCTGCGCTTCACCGTGTAGTGGGAAGCGCCCGCCGCCGGCTGCCAGGACAGATCGGCCTGCGTGCTGCGGGCCTGCGCTGTCAGCCCGGCCGGCGCCGCCGGCTTCACGGCCGCTTCCGACGGCGTCACGGTGACCGTAGACGACGGACCGCTCTCGCCCGAAGGGCCGGAGGCCGTTACGACATAATAATAGGTCGTGCCGTTCGTAACGCCCTCATCGATATACCCGGTACCCGTCACCTCTGCTGCCACGACAGCGTAAGGCCCGCCGCTCGCCTCAGCGCGCTTCACCGTGTAGGAAGCCGCGCCTGCCGTCACCGTCCAGCTCAACTGCACTTTGCCGTTGCCCGGCACGGCCGTGACGCCCTGCGGTGTGGCGACAGGCTCCACATACACCTTGAGGTTGTCGTAGTACATCGTCCCCTTGCCTGTCCCCGGCGTCTTCGCCAGGATGCGTCCGATCCCGGCCGCGGACACGTCGGCCTGGAAGTCTACGCCCAGCGCGGCAGGAGCCTCGTCGATATAAATATCCGCCTTCTGTGCGGGCACATTCGCCACGATCTTCAGATGGTACCAGCGGTTGTTCACCGGGGGCTCGCTCAGTTTATAGTCCGCGCCGAGCTTCTTGTAGATGAACGTATTCGTCGATTCGGCTGCCGGCTGGGTCGGTTTGCGCAGCTCGACGGACAGCGGCGTCTTCGTCCCCGCCTCATCCTGCAGCTGGAGCACGATCGATGTACCCGGCCATGCCGCGGAAGTCACATCCGTCTCAATGACGACAGCGCCCGTCTGCGGCGCGAACTTGCGGACGAACTGGGTATTGCCCGCCGCGTTGTCGTAGACGATCATCGCCGCCGAGGTGGCGTTGCCCGTCGTGCCTGCAGGCATGGGTACGGCTCCCACCTTATGGTCCGCATCCTGCGGATCCGGTGTAACCGTGTAGCCTGCCGGCAGCGTTCCTTCCGCCAGTCCTTCGTAGCTGTCGTTCACCAGATACACCGTGCCCGTGCTTCCGGACGGCTCCACGCTGACTTCGGCGGAGCTGAAGCTCTCGCCCTGCGCGTTCACTGCGGTCACTACGTAGTAATAGGTGAGCCCCGCGCTCAGACCCGTATCCGTGAAGCTTGGCTGGGTTAACCCCTGCGCCACAGCGGAGTAAGGGCCGCCCGGCAGCTCGCTGCGCTTCACGGTATAGCTCTGCGCCGTGGTGACGGGACTCCAGCTCAGGACCGCCTGCTTCACCCCTGCCGTGGCCTGCACCTCTTGGGGAGCGGCCGGATAATCCGCCGGCAGCGGACGTAGGGCTGCCCCGGAGAAGAGCGAAGTATTGTACTTCTGGATGTCGTCATCGGCATCGGCGGCATCCGCCGCCAGCCCGAAGTACGCCGTCTCCCCCATCGGGATCGAGGCCGTGCCCGCCACCGTCCAATCCACCCCGCTCTTTGATACCAGGGTCGTGAACTGGCTTCCGAGACGGACCGCCTTCACCCAATACGGCACCGAGATGAACTCGTCCGGTTCCATCTTCGCCGCCTGGCCGCCTTCCGCCGTACGGGTCAGGGTGACGCCCTTACGGCCATTCTTGACATAGGGAATGAGCAGGGCCGCCATACGGGAGGATGCGGTGAGATTCTCGCGGATCATCACGCCCGCTTCCGCTCCGTCGTCAGTCCCCGTTACCTTCTCGATCCGGGCGACGATCTCCCCGTTGCCCGTCAGCGGCTGATAGGCGAAGTGGAACGCGTCCGCCCTCCCGCCCATCGCTCCGGCAGCCTTCACGGTCACCTCTGCGGGCGAAGCTCCAAGCTGCGTATGCCCGGCGATGCCCGGCGTACCGATATCCTTCGCTTCCCACGGTGCGGTGCTGCCGCTCGTGTTCACATGAACGGTGACGCGGTTGGACTGAACCGAGGTCCCCGTGTTATCGACCGCCCTGACGGTCAAGTCGTGGGTTCCGTCTGTCACCTTCGTCCAGGTCAGCGAGTAAGGGGCCGCCGTGTCTTCGCCAAGCAGCACATCGCCGAGATAGAACTGCACCTTGGCCACCGTGCCGTCCGGATCGGAAGCCTCCGCCTGCACGGTGACATCCGAGCCGGCTTCCACGATCGTATGATGGGCCGGCGCCGTGATCGCAGCGGCCGGGTTCGCCGAACCGTTGCCAGATATCCCGTTCAGGTAAACCTCCAGGTTCGTGTACCCTTCGGCGTTCAACAAGCTGCCATCCGCCGCCTCGGCTGGATTCAGCCCATGCTGCGACTCCCAGCTGTCCGGCATCCCGTCATGATCCCCGTCCGCCAGAGGCGCCGCCGCCTGCTCGAACTCCAGATAGCCGCCGACCTCCTTCTGGGAATTGATGTGCTCTCCCGTCCGGTTCTTGACGTCGCTGATGACCCGCGCGTCGACCGCATCCCGGCGCGGCAGTACGGCGCCGGCGCCGGCCAGCACGCTGGCGTACGCTTCCTCGGCGGTCTGCAGCTGTACCGGCCACGCCATCGCCACAGGCTCGGCGAGCTTCGCCTCAGGGCTGGCGAGCGCGCCCACACCCTTCCAGTTGTCCGCGGTTACTTCCGGATTGCCGTCCATGTAGTTCCCGCCGATGTACATCCGCGAGTCTGCCAATACCTCGACGAAGACCATGCTGCGCGCATTCTTATACGTGCTGGGCCCATATTTGTAATAGTTGTTCCGGAGGTTAAAATTGCCCTGCCCGCCGCCGTAAGAGGAGAAGAATCCCCAGTCATAAATGACGTTGTTGTACGCATCCGTCTTGTCTGCCGCGGAAGTGGCGGCCAGCCGCGGATTCCGGGATACGTTGTGGGCAACAAGGTTATGATGGAACGTCGCGTTCCGGCCTCCCCAGATCCCCCCGTAGCCGTGACGCCCCTTGACGTGCGTCGTCATCAGCATGCTCTCCGACATGATCGACCACTGCACGGTCGTATTCTCGTTCTCGTACATGCTCATGACTTCGTCGACCGACCAAGAGAAGGAGCAGTGGTCGATGATGATGTTCTTGTGATACCGGCCTCCGAACGCGTCATCCTCGCTCATCGACCGGTCCCCGAGCCGGAACCGCAGATAACGGACGATGAGATTGTCCCCGTCGATCGAGGTCGTATAGTCCGCGACCGTGATGCCTTCCCCCGGTGCTGTCTGGCCGGCGATCGTCAGATTCGATCCCGTGATCTTCAGCGGGGACAGCAGATGGATCGTGCCGCCGACCTTGAAGACGACGGTCCGGTTGCTTCCGGACACCGCTTCCCGGAGCGAACCTGGCCCCGAATCGGCCAAGGTCGTCACTTCATAGACCGCGCCTCCCCTGCCGCCTGTGGTGTATTTGCCTCCGCCTTCCGCTCCCGGAAAGGCGGGCACGCCCGTTCCCGTCGTCTCGGCCGAAGCCGCTGCGGGCAGCATGCTTCCCAGCATGGCCATAATGAGTACGGATGCCACTGTCTTTTTCACAAACTTACCTCCCTTATCGATGTGTTCCTTCTACGCGGTGCCCCTGTTCCATGCCCCGCTCTCGGCAAACGGTCACCGGTACGGCCTGTTAGGTACGGCACATTGCCCGGGAACGCCCCGTCTCCAGGGACGCCGCCCTTCCCGCCTTCCCGTAAGGAACCGAAGGTATCGTGCCGCCGATATGCCAAGTGCCGCCGCTTCCCTGGCTTTCCCCATTATGGAAGGAGGCCTCGTGGCAGGCTACGGATTCCGGATAACCTCTTGACGATCCGGGGCGCCAGGGCCTGCTGCACCGCACTTGAGCAGCTTGCATGTGCTCCCTAGGCCCTGCATCCGGTTGCCCCCGGCACACTCGGTTGTCTGCGGCATATTCCTCGTCCGGACGCAAAAAAAGAAGCCGCAGCCCTTGGCCGCAAGCTTCAAGTTGAAAATAAGTCTCCGGTTCATATAGGTCCAGTCGAAAATGGATCTCCGGTTTGAAACGGAGCCTCCACGGATCAGTATCCGACTTCCACCGATGCAATGACGACATAAGCCAGATCGTTGACATCGTCCTTCTCGGGCAGGACGACACCGGTACCGGTCAGCATCCCGCCGTCCTGCACCTCGAAGGTCACCTCGCCGTAAGGCAGCTCGGCCCGGACCGTCTCCAGGTCCAGCTTCTCTTTGTCGGCAGGCACCGCCAGCTTCACGTTCACCTTCATATTGTGCAGGCTGCCCTCCGGCAGCACCGAGCGAAGCCCCGGCATCGAGTTATGGTGGATCGCGTTCTGTACCGCGCGCACCGCCGCCTTCGTCACATTCTGGCCGTGCAGGTCGATGCCCATGCCGATTTCGATAAACATGATTTTGTTCATAGTTCCAGCTCCCTAGGGTTAGATTATGGTTGGTTCCGCCGCCTTACGCTCTCTGCGTTCTAATGGGCCGGGCCCTTCACGTTGATAAGCACGACGCCCGCGATGATGAGCAGGATGCCGCCCGCCGTCGGCAGGGTGATCGACTCTTTCCACACGAGTACCCCGATCACGGCGGTCAGTGCCGTCCCGACACCGGACCAGATCGCATAAGCGACACTGAGCGGAATGGACTGGAGGGAGAGCGACAAGGAGTAGAAGGCGATGCCGAAGCCCGCCAGCACGCCCAGGGACGGCCAGAGCTTCGTAAAGCCTGCCGACGCCTTCAGCATCGATGTCCCGAAGAGCTCCGTCACGATGGCAACCGCCAGAAATACATAAGCTTTCATCCGTATACCCTGCCCTTCCACGGTCAAGTAGGATCTCCACTTCCTAACAGCCTCATGGAAATGGGAATAGCCTCATAGAGATGGGGCTCTTGGAATGGAAGCTTCGAGGCTTCGAGGTTCCGAGATTTCTCATAAAATCTAGTCTCAATGTATCATATGAAGCCGTCAGTGTTCCAATCCGCATGCCGGGCGGCCGGAGAAGCGGAGCTTGTCCACCGCCGGAGGGGAGGGGAAACATGGCAGCTTCCTCCCTACACGCCCCTCCTTCCGTATGGCCGGCCGTATCGTTCCCCCCAGCCTCCTGGCCGTCAGCGCCGGACCTCTCTATGCTTTCAGCTTTCCTTGCAGGTAAGCACGGTTGGCCAGCATCCTTGGATCTTCCGGCAGATAGGCCAGCGCCTGCTCGTTATGTTCATACGCCTTCCCGTACCGGCCCAGCCGGTCGAGACACACGCACAGCTGCAGATGCGGCAGCCAAGTCCAGCAGGCGTGATTCAAGATCGCCCACGGGCTGTCCGGCCGCTCCAGCCGTGCGGCAGACTCATACCAGAATACCGCGGCATCGAGCCGTCCTTCCCGCAGAAAATGATAACCGAGCCGGCAGCAGTGCTCCGCCCGCGGGGCTCCGTACTTCAAGGAGCGGAGCGCACTCTCCGCGAACCGGTCGGAGCGGCCAAGCTGCAGATAGCAGTCTGCGAGCTTCCCGCAAGCCTGAATGCAGTCTTCCTCCCATCCGAGGCCCTCGGATAAAAAGTATTCGTACTGCTCCGCCGCGTCCCCCCACAGTCCGTGATCCTGCAGCTCGTTCGCATAATAATAGCGGTCTCGGGGGGTCCAGAGGCTGCCGGATTCCAGCTTCTTCCGATAGATGGCAAGGTTGCGCTCCGACCGGCCGGGTCGTTCGACAGGCTGGTGCCTTACGGCAATCCCGCTGTGCAGGACCGTGCCCGAGACTTCCAGGTATTCGTGTACGCAGCCGATCCACCGGAACTGCCGGCTCCGCTTCACAAGCCGGTTCCGGCGCAGGCTGTATACGGGGCGCCCCTCTTGGCCGGACGCCAGCAGGTAAGGCATCGTGACCGAATCGACGGCGGGACCCAGTACGGATTTCAACTCCAGCAGCTTCTCCGTATCCTCCAGAGCCAGGACATCGTCGGCGTCCAGCCAGAGGATATAATCGCATGCGGCATGCCGGAACGACTCGTTGCGGGCGGCGGAGAAATCATCGATCCACGGGAAGCGGATGACCCTCTCCGTGTAAGTCTCCGCTATAGCGATCGTCGCGTCCGTGGACCCCGTATCCACGATCACGATCTCATCTACAGCACGGCGGACGGAGTCGAGACATCTCGACAGCGTCGCCTCTTCATTACGGACGATCATGCATAAGCTGACGGTTATCATCGGACCTCCCCCATTTCCCCATCTGCAGCATATGTGCCGGTCCTCCGGGACGCGTGTACGCCTGCCCGCCCCGGGGCATTTCCCCTCTATCCTCTCTTGTCCTCTCCCCTCTATCCTCTCTTGTTCTTTCCCCTCTCCGTCCTCCCCTCCTGATCCTTCCTTCTTCCTTCTAACCTCCTCTGCTCTCGTCCCCCTCCTTTCCTGGGTGCCTGTACCTCTGTTATACGCCCCTTTCACCGGGGAGACGGCGTTCGCCCCGTCCAATCCAGCAGCAGCGGAGTATGATGTGTCGTACCCTACTACGGAGGTGTTCAGGTTGTTCAAATGCAAAAAAATCAAACTCGTCTGTACGGTCAAAAAGGGCTGCTGCAAACCGGGCAAAAGAAAAAAAACATCGCACTCCTGTGCCGGCAAATGCTTCAGAAAAAAGCCAAAGCGCCCTTCGCGCAAGATTCGTTTCGTATGCCCTCGTCCGCGGATTCGGGTGGCCGCCCCCCAGCCGGTTGTGGTCCCGGCTCCCGTGGTGAATGTCGCAGCCCCTCCGCCGGTTGTCATCCCGGCCCCGGTCGTGAACGTGACCGAACCCGAAGAGGCCTGCACCACGGAGCTGCGCGCGGAGTTGTCCCGCTTCATCGGTTCGGTCATTGAAGTCATCGATGCTGGCGGCGCGGGCGGCGGCGGGAATCCCCCGAACCGGGTCGGCACGCTGGAGTCCGTAGGTACGGGAACCTTCGCTATCCGGCCCACGACAGGCAACCCCGAGAATGCGCAGGTAGTCTTTTATTCGATTTGCCAAATTATCGGGTTCCGGCCCGCTGTGACCGTTACAGCGCCGGCGCCGATCGGTTAAGGGGGAATCCACAATATGCCTGAGTATGTAATCATGCGGTGCGGATATGTGCACTTGAACGGACTTATCGTAGTCACTGCCTACAGCGCAACCAGCGGCGCACCGGCCATCGCGCTCGGAGCACCGGCGGCGGCCGCCCTCCAATCGCTGGCGAACAGCGGCTTTGAGATTCAAGATTCTTCCGCCGATGCACAAGGCTACTCCTACACGCTGTATACCGAGGACCAGCCGTCCGTTCCGCCCTTTCTCGAGGATAAGATCGGCGAGACCATTACGGTCGAGACGGATGCCGGCACGGTCTCCGGGGTGCTGCAGTTCGTCGGTCCCGATGTCATCCAAGTGCTGGAGACGACAGGAGACATTCTTCTGATCCCGATTCCAAGCATTAACGCAGTCTATTAAGGAGGGTTGACGAATGAATTTCTCTGAGCTTCTTGCCGGTTACCTGGGCCGGACGATCGAAGTGTTCCTGCAGAACCAGTTTTTCACGGGTGTGCTCCTTCAAGTGGAGGCTGATTTTTTTATCATCAGCCAAAGCGACGGCACGTATTATTCGCCCCCGGTGAATATCACGATCCTGAACGCCAGCGTGCAGTTCGTACGTATTCTCGCCTAGGTGCTTGACCCCTTCGGGCGGCTCTGTCCCCGGGCAGATCTGCCCCCGGGTCCTCCCGCCTCCTCTTCCCTTGCCTCCAGCCATCGGAGGTAGGCCGGTTCCTTCTGCCGCGTCACGCTGTCCTGCCGGATGCGGCGGTGGTAGAGCGGCTTCGGTACATAATGCAGCGGGTGCGCCTCCGCGAGCGAGAGCAGCATCTCCATATCCTCATACAGCCGCCCCCCGAAGAGACCGTCCAAGGGCCAGCCGCCGAGCCGGCGCAAGATCTCCGTACGATAGATACGGGGAGCGACCGGCCGGCCGCTCCGCACATGCGCCTCCACATCGAGATCAGCCCCGTAGCGGGTCCGTCCCCGCAGAAGCGGCTCCCGGCCCGGCCGCTGCAGCCACTCGTAGTGGTCCCCGTACAGCAGCGCCGTTCCCGCAGGGGCCTTCCCTTCTTCTCCGGCTACAGACGCCACGCAGGACGGATGCAGCCAGTCGTCCGCATCGAGCTCGATGAGCCATGTGCCCCGCGCGCAGGCGAGACCCGTGTTGAGGGCTGCCGCTTTCCCTTCGTTGCGCTCGTGAAGGACCGTGCGGATGCGAGGGGAGGTGAGCAGATCCGCCATGTACCGCCCCGGAGGGACCGGCGAACCGTCATCGACCAGGATCAGCTCCCAGTCCCCGGACGTCTGCGCCAGCACGCTGCGCACCGCCCAAGGCACCAGGTCCGCGTTGCGGTAATGGCAGAGGACGACCGAGCAGAGCGGCGTCTCCCCCTGCCGAGCATCGCTTGCTTCTTCTCCGCCGGGCCGGCCTTCCGCCTCAGGCGACGGCCGGCACTCCGCTCCCCCGACGAGCGGCCCGATCAGCTCCCGGATCTCCCTTCCCCGGCCGGAACGCGGTCCTGGGCCGGGGAAGAACGGCAGGCCCCCGGTCTTCTTCCATGGACGCGACGAACCGAGGGAGCAGTACTTCGATTCGAGCACGAGCGAATCAAAGGGCAGCCGGGCATGCGGCTCGAAGCCCCCGCTGCCGCGCACGAGCTCCGTATTCCATAAGAAGGGGCCTTCGTACGCCGCGCCTTCGGCCTGGACAAGCCCGGCCGTGCCGGCAGGCAGCGAACTCCATTCGGGGTGCCCGCACAGCCAGTACGGCGGGTGCAGGAGCGCCCCTGCCTCTACGGCCGCAAAATAAGGCAGCCGGTAGTCCCGCAGCAGTTCGTTCATCCGCTCCGCGAACGGAGGCCTGACTACGCGCATCTCGATCGGACCCGGATCCGGGAGACTCCGCAGGGTGAGTTCCGACACCGCCGCTTCCGGCAGCTCCAGGATCAGCAGCAGCATGCGGAGCTCCCTCCCTCCATCCGTTTAGGTAATAACACATTATGCCGAAGGGCGAATAATGGTGACCGCAGCGGAATAGGTATACCATTCGAAGTTCAAGCCAAAGGGGGCGTTCTCCATGCTGTTCGTCTACCCTCCTTCCATCGACTGGGCCTGGATGAAGCAGCGCCCGCAGCAGCTGATGAGCCATCTGGCCGGCAGGGGGCATACCGTCTATTACTGCAACGCCACCCGCCGGGATGCGGGCGTGGAGACACTGGCTCCCGGCCTGCATCTGGTTCATGACCACGAGAGGTGGCTCCGGGAGGAGTGGCCCGCGGTCCGCGGGGGCTTCCCGGGCCCGTCCGTCGTGTGGGTGACGCTGCCGCAGCTCGCTCCTACGCTGCCCCGGTACGGGGCGGACCTTACGGTCTACGACTGCGTCGACGAGTTCTCCGAATGGCTCGTCCATGAACCGGCGATGGCCGGGGCGGCCGACGTCATCTTCTGTACGGCGGAGCGGATCCATGAGCGGATCCGGCGCCAGTATCCCGGGGCGCGCACCGCGCTTGTCCGCAATGCCTACGATGCCTCGATGGGCCTGCACGACCGGACAGCCGCCGCAGCCGCCCCCCCGCCCGAACTGCCGGAGCATTCCGGCCCTTGGATCGGCTACATCGGCGCTTGGGCCCCCTGGGTCGATGACATGCTCCTCCGCAAGACCGCCCGCGCACTGCCCGATACCGCGGTTATGGTCATCGGGCCCGAATTCGGGCGCAAGTACGCCCGGGATCCCCGCCTGCATTTTCTCGGCATGAAGCCTCACAGCGAGCTGCCGCTCTATATGGAGCGGTGCTCCCTGTTCGTCATCCCCTTCCGGCTCACCGACGTGACGCTGGCGACCAATCCGGTCAAAGCATACGAGTATCTGGCCACAGGAAAACCCGTGATCGCCACCCGCCTTCCCGAATGCCGCCGCATGGCGCCCTTCGTGGATTGTGCCCGCGATCACGGGGAATTCGTGAAGCTTGCCGCCCTGCGGCTGACCAGTCCCGGCGACAGCAGGGCCCGGACCGCCTATGCGCTGGAGCATACCTGGTCGCACCGTGCCCGCGAAGTCGAAGAGGTGCTCGCAGGGCTCCCCTTCCGCCGCTAAGGCAGGAGGCGCTGCTCCATCGACGCTTTGAGCTCCTCCAGCTTGCGGCGCGCAAGCTCCTCGGTTTGGCGGATCCGGGGCGCTGCGGCGGCAAGCCGCGCTCTCCCGTTCGCCAGGAAATCATCGAGCTTCTCCATCAGCGTCTCCTGCGGCAGAGTATAATCCAAGACATAATCGTCGAGACCGAAGCTCTCCATGAGACTCCGGACTTTGCTCATCTGGGTCAGGCAGAAGACCGGCACCCCGCTGCGGATGGCCGCCAGAGACGGGTGGAGCTTGAAGGAGATGAGGCAGTCCAGCGAGCCGAGATAGCTGTACGTGACCTCAAGATCGTACTGGGGACGGGGCACGAGGACGACGGCCTTCGGGTGGCGCTGCAGGATCTCCTCCTTGAGCTCGGAGCACAACCCGGCATCCGCGAACGTGTTGTTGGACTGATTCACGACCGGGATGAACACCAGGTCGTACCCCTTGGCGATGAGATGCCCCGCAATCTCCAGCAGCTTGTCTTTGGGGAACGCATCATAAGTGAAGATGCAGAGTCCCGCGGTGGGACGGGCCGAGAAGCGGCCCATCGGGTAGCCCGGGGGCTCGTAGCCGAAGACGACGTCAGGCACGACATCGATCGAGCCGTTCAGCGACAACCGGGCGGCGATGTCCGCGGACCGCTGGTCCCGCAGCGCCATGCTCTGGGCCCCGGCCGTGCGCACCCGGTATTTCTCCACCTCTTCGGCAGGCCACGTATGCTCCGGATAGTAGTCCACAATCCCGACGCCGTAGATCCAGGTCGGTTTGTTCTCCAGCTGCGGGGGAAAGTAGAACGAATTGAAGTGATACGGTGTAATCAGGTCTCCCCCGCCGATCAGTACGGCATCGACACGGTTGACGTCGACCTGGGCTACCCAAGGAAAGACGCGGTGGCCCTCCAGCACTTGTGCGAAGGTCTTCAGGAACAGCTCGTCGCCGAAGTTCCCCATGCCGAGATAGCCGCATACGCAGATATTCATGGACGGTCTCCTCCTTCCGTAGTAGGTGGGACAAAGCAGGTTAATCTCGGACGTCCGAGCGTCGTGACGACCTGCTGCGGACTCGACAGTTCGAACGTAACGGCCCCGCTCTGCCGCGCATAAGAGGTCACATCGAAGGAAAAAGTCTCCTGCAGCCGGTCTTCCGCCCGCATGGAGCCCATCGCAGCAAAGGAAGGCCGGCTCGCAAAGCTGAGCGTCTCGGGTGCCCAGTTCTCCGCGGAGACCCCTATGTCCACCTGAATGCCGTCTTCCGCACGGCAGGCCGCATCGAATTCAAGATGGACCGCCTCGGCGGAGGCCGGAATGATGCCCGGATCGAGCTTCACGAGAAACCGGTACTCCCCGGCAGGCATGCACCCCACCCAGGACGGCTCATGAAGGAAGGTCGTATCCCGGTAATAGGAATTCACGGTCTGGTGCGCGAGCGGGATCTCATGAATGCGGGGCGCCGGCACCAAGGACACCGGTTGGCTCTTATCCATGAACACCGGGTACCACTGGCTGAGATGGTGCTGGATATGCAGGTAGCGGTTGCGCCAGCTGAACATTTTGGCATAGCGGGAGCGCTGCTCCTGCAGGCGGTCGGGCGAAGCGAGCAGCGACTGCACCTGCCGGACAAAATCGTCCGGGTCCCCTGCGATGGCAACATGCGGCACCATTTTGCGCACTTCGGGCAGGTCGGTCGACACCACCGGTTTGCCGGCCGCCAAATATTCGTATACTTTGATCGGATTGGTGCTCTGTGTAATCCGGTTGACATGAAACGGGATGATGCAGACATTCAGATGCGGCAGAATGCCGGGCAGCTTGCTGTAATCCTGATAGCCGAGAAAATGCACATTGGCGGGATATGCCGCCGTATCTTCCCTGAGCTTGGGGCCGACGATGACGACCTCGGCATGCGGAATCTGTTCACCGAGCTTCTGAATGATCCGCTCATCCACCCAGGGCGCCCAGGCTCCGATATAGCCGATCTTCGGCCCTCTCCTATTCGGCACGCCGGGCAGCGGCACGCTCCGGTTGCGGAACATCGTCCGCCGGAAATAATCCCAGTCGCAGCCGTTCGGCACCTGGATGACCGGCTTCGACGGAGCGAGCACCGCCATCTTGGCCTGCAGCCCATCGGCGGTGCATACGACGGCGTCGGCGTTATGAATATGATTGCGTTCGTCCGATTCCCAGTCGGGGAAATCATCCACGCAGTCGTAGACTACGTAATCGGAGCCATATATAGATTTGCCCCTGGGCAGCTGTCTGCTCCAAGAGGTCCAATACACCGTTCCTTGCCCCGGACGCATCCGCGGCCAGAGGTTCTTGATGAAATACTCGGCATGGTGAACCAAATAGAGATTCGGGGCTACCCGTTCGTAGACAGGCTTGCCGGCCGTTCCGGTTTTATTGAAGTAGAACACGCTGTGTCCATGCTGCGCGAACTGGTCCATGAGATGCTGGGGACGCTGTTTCATCCAAGACCAATCGATTGTGGGCGGGTACAGGATGACTCCCATGTCGTCTTACCTCCTCCAGCTTACGTTCCATCCTCTCTTAATAAATGTAAGCCCGGCTTATTATGTGATAGACGAATGAAGCTCTGGAAAGATTTAGTGATTCTGCGGAGGAAGGGCCTTGAGAGAGCTTCGTGTTCGTAGTGGTTAAGACATGACAAAGAAAAAGACCCCTTGCGGGGTCCTTTCAACGGTGAATTGATTTGTTGGTTCATTGGGAACATCATGAGAGCTCGGTTCGACCTAGAAAACACTATGGCAGTAAGTTTACTACACTAACGTCTCTGCGGCACATCCCCTCACTTCATATCAAATTCCGACAACAACCTCTGTCTTCGTTGATTCGTACAACGGAAAACACCTCTCTTTTCACCGTTGATATTAGAATGTCCCCTGTACGCCCTTCCTATACCTGTCCCGCACAATTAAATAATAAAAAAATCCCGATATCCCGCACACCCGGAACCCTCCTCCCTGATGCCTGCCCGGGCAACGGGGCTTGCGCCGCCATACTCTGGTAGAAGAACTGAAGCAGGGAGGTGTTCCGATGAAACTGGATCTCGGCTGCGGCGCCTTTAAGCACCCCGGCTTCACGGGACTCGACCGCCGGCCGCTGGACGGGGTGGATATCGTATGCGATTTTGGCAGCCCGCTCCCCCTGCCGGGTGATGCGGTGGAATTCGTCATGGCCAGCCGCTCGCTGGCCTATGCCGCCGATCTGCCCGCCGTGCTCGCCGAGCTGTACCGGATCTGTATTCATAAAGCCGTCGTCTGCATCCTGGCCCCCTATGCGCACCAGTTCCGCCACCGTTCGAACCCCCATCTCCGGCAGCTCTTCGATGAAACGACGCCGCGGTACATGACGAACTCCTACTGGGAGCCTCCGGGAAGCCCCTCCTGCCCGCCTCTGTCGCCTTACACAGGAGATGATGTCCCCTACGATTTTCGTCTGCTCCGCATGGAGCTCTTCTACCGGGCCCCCTACCTTCCCCCGCTCTATGAAGAGGAGGAACGCGAATACCTGAAGGACGTCGAGCCGAACGTCGTCGATGAGATCATGTACCATCTGGTCGTCGCCAAGGAAGAGATCCCGCCCGCAGAGCTGCTGCAGCTCAGCAGGCAGGCCTTCCCGGAGCCCCTGTGGGTGGAAGGCTTGCGTTCTGCAGCCCAGGAGCCCCCAGATGCTCCGGACACGGCTGAGGCTACGGACACGTTGGCAAGCGAAGCTCCGCCCGTAGACCATCCTGCGGCCGGGCCGGTGCCTGGGGCCTCCCCTCCCCTCCGGAAGCCGCGGCGCAGGAAGGCGGGACCGACAGGGAAGAAGCGACAACGGTAAGCCCCAAAAAAACTCCCAATCCATATCAAATCCGGCCGTTCCCCCTCATAGAATAGTGAAAGCGGGAAGCCAATGACCGTCTGCTTATGGAGCGTAGGCAGGCCTTACTTTGCAGCCATGGGGGTGAAGATCATACCTCTCGTAGTCCGCTCCACACTCAACGCGACAGGAGCCATCACCTTTACGGGAAACACGCTCGGCTTAAGCCGCGGCACCAGTGCAGGGACCCCGGGCACCAACGACAGTATCGGCGCTTTCACCACCACCGATTCCACCGTGAGGTACGGCACCTACCCGCTCGGGACGACGAGCCAGTACCTCAGCAACAGCGCTTCGGCTGTCCTCACTCTGCCCGCAGGGAGTACCGTGCTCTATGCAGAACTGATCTGGGGCGCGACATACATTAACGGGAACGTCAATCTGAGCTCCCTGATCAACAATCCAATCACGCTGACCACCCCGGCGGGCACCTCCAACATCACGCCCGATACCGCGACCCGCAATGAGGTGGATCTCGGCAGCGACGCCTTCGCCTATGTCCGGTCAGCCAATGTCACCTCCCTGATCCAGCAGGGAGGCGCGGGAACTTACACGGTGGGAAGGGTCGTCGGCACGCTCGTCATTAACAACGATCCGACGGCCAACCATGCCGGCTGGACCCTCGGCGTGATCTATGAGAATCCGTCCCTGCCGTTCCGCAACATGTCGCTGCGGGCCGGGGCCGTACTCGTCCAGTCCACCTCGGCTGCGGTCTCGACGACACTCACGGGGTTCGCCACCCCGGTCACCGGTGCACTCGGCGGCCGGGCTCTGTTCAGCGCCCAGGAAGGCGACGCGAACCGGACGGGGGACCAGGCGCTGTTCGGTCCGACCTCCTCCACGCTGGTGGCCCTGTCCGGTCCGAATAACTTCGCGAACAACTTTTTTGCTTCGCAGATCAACAACGACGCCGGCCAGCTCTCCACTACAGGAACGTTCGGCACGCGCAACCAGACCAACGGGGCGCCGGGAACGAACATTTCGGCCGGCCGGCAGGGCTGGGATATCACCAATGTCGATATCTCCGCACGCCTGGTCAACAACCAGTCGTCCGCCGTCCTCCAGCTCACCACATCCGGCGATGCGTATGTGGTCAACGCCAATGCGATCCAGATCGACATTAATGCGCCCAAGATCACCACGGCCAAAAGCGCAAGCGCAGCAGGCTCGGTCGTCGGCGACGTTATCACCTATACCGTGACCGTAAGCAACACGGGGACAGCCAGCGCCGCGAGCGTCGTCGTCTCGGATACGCTCCCGGCCGGCTCCGCCTTCGTGAGCGGCAGTGTGACCGTGGCGGGCGCCTCCCGGCCGACCCTGGATATTACGACCGGCGTACCGGTCGGCTCGCTCGCTCTCGGCACGTCCATCACCCTTACATACCGGGCACGGGTAGCGTCCCTGCCCAGTCCGCAGCAGCTGGCCAACCAGGCCCAGGCGGCCTTCACCTTCCAGAGCGTCGCGGGCGGCTCCGTCATCACGGGAGTCATTCCGTCCAATACCGTCATCACGCCGGTCTATGCCCCCGTCATCGGTATCGCGAAGAGTGCAGGCACTTCGGCGGCAACCGTCGGCGATCTCGTTACGTACACGCTGGCCGTGACCAATACCGGCAACGTCGGAGCGGCGGTGACGGTGACCGACAATATTCCGGCCGGCTCCGCCTTCGTCCCGAATTCGGTCACGGTCGGCGGGTCGACGGTACCCGGGGCGAATCCGGCCGCCGGCGTGAACATCGGCACCATCGCGGCCGGCGGCTCGTCGACGCTCACCTTCCAAGTCCAGGTGAACGCGCTGCCCTCCCCACCCCAGCTCGTCAATCAAGGCTCCGCCGCCTATTCGTCCCAAGTCCCTGACGGCCGGATACTGACCGGATCCGCCGCTTCGAATACCGTCACGATTCCGGTGACGCTGCCGAACGTCACGGCCGTCAAATCGGCCGGTGTCCCCAGCGCCGTAGTGGGCGATATCGTCACTTATACCGTAACGGCGGCCAACAACGGCAGCCAGAGCATCACGAATGTCGTCTTATCGGATCCGCTGCCGGCCGGCGGACGCCTCGTTCCCGGCAGCGTGACGGTACGGGGCATCTCCGTATCCGGGGGAAGCCCTGCGGCGGGTGTGGCCCTTGGCACGATTGCCGCAGGAAGCTCCGCTGCCGTGACCTACCGGATCGAGGTCTTCTCCCTGCCGAGTCCGGCCCAGCTCTCGAACCAGGCATCCGTGACGTACAGCTCGGGCACGTTCCAGGGCATCTCGGTGTCGAACGCCGTGGTCACACCGGTCTATCAGCCCGTCATTGGGCTGGAGAAAAGCTCTCCCGCCGGTGCCGCCGTCGTCGGCAGCGAGATTCCCTACGTGCTCACGGTCCGCAATACGGGCAATCTCGCCGCCTCCGTGACGCTGACCGACAGCCTTGCGCCGCCGTCGTCCTTCGTACCCGGCAGCGTGACGATCGGCGGGAATCCGAGCCCGGGCGCCAGCCCTGTTACCGGCATCCCGGTTGGTACGGTGCCGCCCGGCGGAGCCGTGACCGTCACGTTCCGAGCCATGCTCGGATCCCTGCCGTCCCCTCCGAGACTGGTCAACCAAGCGGCGGCCGCCTATACATACCAGCCCCCCGACGGCCGGACGCTGACCGGAAGCGTGTCCTCGGGGATTGTGGATCTGCCCGCTTCCGCACCGAACCTGACGGTCACGAAGAGCGTCAGTGCAGCCGAAGCCGTGCTGGGGGATGTACTCACCTATTCCGTACTCATTGTCAACAGCGGCGCCGCCGCAGCTCAAGGGGTCAGCCTCTCCGACACCGCCCCCTCCGGCACGCTCTTCGTTCCCGGAAGCGTTACGGTCGACGGCACCGCACGGCCCGAGGCGGACCCGGGCGGAGGAATATCCATCGGCGCACTGGCGCCCGGGGCCTCGGCATCCGTGACGTTCCGGGCGCAGGTCCGTTCGCTGCCGAATCCCCCTGAAGCAGCCAACCAGGCCGCCGTCTCTTTCACGTCGGGCGCCTTCAGCGGCGCCGCCTTCTCGAACATAGCGGCGACTGCCATCCTGCAGCCCGTGCTGGGGGCGGCCAAGGGGGCCAACCGGACCGTAACCTCGGTGGGCGACACCTTTGCATACTTCGTTACGGTAACCAATACAGGCAGCGCGGCTGCGGAGATTACGCTGACCGATTCGCTGCCGGCCGGCACTTCCTTCGTCACGAACAGCGTCATTGCCGGGGATAGGCCGCGCCCGGGCGTGAGTCCCCTCTCGGGCATCCCTCTGGGCGCCCTGGCCGCCGGGGCCCGCATCGATGTGACCTTCGAGGTAGCCGTCACCTCCCTGCCGTCGCCCCAGGTGCTCGTCAACGAGGCTGCAGCCGCTTATTCGTTCCGGCTCTCGGACGGCCGCACGGTAAGCGGCTCGGTTCCCTCGAACACCTTGACGATCCCGGTATCCGCCCCGGATGTCAGCGTCGAGCTGTCAGCCGGATCCATGACTGGGGTCTCGGGCGACATCATCCGGTATACCGCTGTGATCCGGAACAGCGGAACGGCCCCGGCGAACAACCTTGTTTTTGCAGCTAACAGCACGGAAGGCACCGCTTTTGTACCCGGCAGCGTTACCGTGAACGGCGCCGCCGCGCCGTCCGCGGACCCCCTGTCCGGCATTCCCATCGGAACCCTGCCTGCGGGCGGTGCGGTTACCGTGACTTATGAGGTGAGAATAACCATGGCAACCCCTCCGAATATCAATAACCAGTCTACGGTCAGCTTCACGACCGGCACGTTCGCCGCTTCCTCTTCGTCCAATACGGTCGTTACTCCCGTGACCCAGCCGGTGATCTCGCTGCAGAAGAGCGCGAATACATCGAATGCGACTGTAGGCGATACGGTAGTCTATACGGTGGTGGTCAGCAACACCGGGAATTTGGGTGCCGCGGTCACCCTGACGGATACGATCCCACCCAGCGCCACCTTCGTCCCGAACAGCGTGGTGGTAGGGAGTAGGCCCCAGCCCGATTCCAGCCCGGCGACAGGCATCGCGGTCGGCATGGTAGCTCCCGGCCAGAGCGTGGCGGTAAGCTTCGCCCTCGTGATCGATTCGCTTCCGCCGGACCAGCAGCAGGCGAACCAGGCTGCGGCCAGCTTCACGTTCACTCCGCCCGACGGGCGGACTCTGACCCGTACGGCCGCTTCCAATACCGTCTCCTTCCCGGTCTCTTCGCCGGATGTGGAGGTGGTGAAGAGCTCCCCCGCCATCGATGCGGTCGTAGGGGATATCGTGGGTTATTCGGTTGCCATCACCAACCGCGGCATAGAGGCGGTGACCAATGTACAGTTCACGGACAGCGTACCGGCCGGCACCTCCTACGTCGCCGGAAGCGCGGCCGTGGACGGCGTCCCGGTTGCAGGGGATCCGGGGACCGGCATCGCGATCAGCAGCATCGCGCCGGGCAGCACCGTCACGGTCACCTTCAGCGTGAGGGTCAATACCCTGCCCGAACCGGCCCAGCTGCTCAACCAATCCGTTGTCAGCTTCACGTCCGGCGCTTTCGCGAGCTCGGTATTCTCCAACACCGATGTCACCCCGGTCTTCCAGCCGATTCTGAATCTCGTCAAGTCGGCCAATACGAGCAATGCCACGGTGGGCGACACGGTCACCTACACGGTCAATGTCAGCAATACGGGGAACTTCCCGGCGGCCGTCACGCTCTCGGATACCCTTCCTCCGGGAACGTCGTTCGCAGCCAACAGCGTCATCGTGAACGGGTCGCCGCTTCCCGGCGCGTCCCCTGGCGCAGGCTTCCCCATCGGCACAGTGGCCCCGGGCGCTGCCGTACCGGTATCGTTCTCCGTCCTGATCGAGACGCTGCCGCAGACACAGCAGATCGTGAACCAGGCGGGCGCCGCCTTCACGTTCACCCCGCCCGACGGGCGGCAGCTCACCGGATCGGCCGTCTCCAATACCGTTACGGTACCCGTCTCCTCTCCGAATGTGTCGGCGGTCAAGAGCACGGCGTCAGTGGATGCGGTTCCCGGCGATATCATTCCCTACACGGTCGTCGTCACGAATAATGGTATTGGCACCGTGGTGGACAATGTGGTGGTATTCGACGCCCTTCCCGCAGGCACGGCCTTCATCCCGGGCAGCGTAAAGGTGAACGGGACGGTCCTGGAGAATGCCACGCCCGCTTCCGGCATCGTGATCGGCTCCATTGCGCCTGGGGATTCCGTTACGGTGGCCTTCCGGCTCCAGGTCGTTTCGCTGCCGAGCCCGCCCGTCATCACCAACCGTTCCTTCGTCAGCTTCACCTCCGGCGCCTTCTCCGGCACCTCGATCTCCAATACGGTCGTGACGCCGGTCTTCCAGCCGCTCCTCACGTTGACGAAGAGCGCGAACACCGCGAACGCTTCCGTGGGGGGAACCGTCGTCTACTCGGTGACGGCGAGCAACGCCGGAAATCTGGCGGCTGAGGTCATCTTGGCGGACCCGATCCCGGCAGGGGCATCGTTCGTGCCGAACAGCGTCATCGTGAACGGCTCCGTCCAGCCGGGAGCGGATCCGGCCGCCGGTTTCTCCATCGGCACCGTAGCCCCGGGCTCCCCGGTAACGGCAACCTTCACCATAGTGATCAATACGCTGCCCACGAACCAGCAGCTGACCAATGAGGCATCAGGCAGCTTCACCTACACGCCGCCCGACGGCAGGACCCTTACCGGCAGCGCCGTATCCAACAGGGTGACGGTGTCGGTATCGGCACCGAACGTCGGCATTGTGAAGTCGACGCCGACCGTGGATGCGATCTTCGGCGATACCATCACTTATACTTCCGTCCTGACCAATACCGGCATCGCGGATGTGACCGGCGTCGTCTTCGGCGATCCGATCCCGGCCGGGGCAGTCTTCGTTCCCGGGAGCGTGACGGTAGGCGGCACGCCGCAGCCGGGTGCGAACCCGGCGGCCGGCATACCCGTCGGCAGCATCGCGCCGGGCACGTCCCTCGCCGTCACATTCCAGGTCACCGTCACTTCGCTGCCGGCGCCCGCGGTGCTCAGCAACCGTTCCTCCGCCAGCTTCACTTCCGGCACGTTCTCGGGCACCAGCTTCTCGAATATCGTGCAGACGCCGGTCTTCCAGCCGCTGATCGCCGTGACCAAGTCGGCCAATACGAGCAATGCCACGGTGGGCGATACGGTCGTCTACTTCTTCTCCGTCACGAACACGGGCAATCTGCCGGCGAACGTGACCTTGACCGATTCCATCCCGTCCGGGACCGCCTTCATCCCGAACAGCGTAGTCATTGACGGCGCCCCCAGACCCGGCGCCGATCCGACCCAGGGCATCCCGCTGGGCAGCGTGGCAGCGGGAGAGACGGTGCTCGTCCGCGTGTCCCTCGAAGTGACGGTCGATGCGCTGCCATCGCCGCAGCAGCTCGTGAACTCGGGCTTCGCCAGCTTTACATTCGCCACGCCGGCAGGCCGGGCTGGCACCGGCACGGCCGCCTCCAACATTCTCACGATCCCGGTATCCGCCCCGGACGTCTCGGTGGTGAAGAGCGCGGACGTGATCGACGCCGTCGTCGGGGATACGATCACCTATACCGTCGTTGTCACGAACAACGGCATTGCGCCGGTGAATAATGTGGTTCTCTCCGACACGATTCCTGCCGGTACCCGGCTTGTCGCCGGCAGCGTGACGGTGGACGGCGCCTCGCGGCCTGCCGATAATCCCGGGACGGGCGTATCGCTTCCATCGATCGCGCCAGGAGCCTCTTCGACCGTCACCTTCCAGGTGGTCGTGGTGCCATGAGCGCCCGGCGGCCGCCCTCCGGGCTGACGAATCAATCGGTCGTCCGCTTCCAATCCGGAGGGTATTCGGGACAGTCCTACTCCAATCTCGTGCATACGCCGGTCATCGGCCCTTATCTTACCTTGGAGAAGGAAGCCGAACCGGCAAGAGCCATGCTCGGCCAGACCTTGACTTACCGGCTCCGGCTGAGGAATACCGGCAATGCTGCAGCCGAGGTCGCCTTGTTCGACAAGCTGCCGGAGGGAACCTCATATGTTGCGAACTCGGTGACGGTGGACGGCATCCCTCAGGCTGCAGCACACCCGCAGTCGGGCATCCGGCTCGGTACCGTGCTTCCCGGGGAAGAAGTGCTCGCTTCCTTCCAGGTGCTGCTTTTCGCCTTCCCCCCGGGAGGCAGGCTGGCTAATCAGGCCCGGGCGGTCTACAGCTTCCGGGTGCCTGACGGGCGCCTCGTGCATGGAGAAGCTCAGTCCTCCCTCTCCGTCGTAGAGGTGGAGAGGGTGCGGGTCGCCGTTATCAAAACCGTGACTCCCGCGGAGGCCCTGGTTGGAGATACAGTCACTTACCGGATCTCCATTCTCAACGACGGATCCCTCCCTATCCGCAGCGTCGTGCTGACCGATACCCTGTCGCCGTTCGCCGAATTTGTGCCGGGCAGCGTCACGGCGGACCGGGTGTTCCTGCCGGGCGCCTCCCCCCTGCAGGGCATCGCCCTCGGCACGATCGCGCCCGGCGCTTCGGTCGAAGTCACCTTCCGCGTCCGGGTCGCGGGGCTGCCTGCGCCGCCTTATGAGATTGCCTCCCAGGCGGCGGTAGAGTACACAGCGGGCACCGGCTCCCGCGGCGTCGCCTATTCGAATGAAGCCGCAGCCGTAGTCCTGGCCCCGGCTGTGACGCTGGACAAAAGCGTGGACCGTACGTCAGCCACGGCGGGAGACCGGCTCCGGTATCATCTGCTCGTGAAGAACACAGGCAACGCTGTCGTAGAAGCATTGCTCACCGATGCGGTGCCGCCGGGCAGCTTGTTCGTCCTCGGCAGCGTACTACAGGTGAACGGGCGCACGCTGGAGGGCGCTCATCCCGCCTCGGGCGTGCCCCTGGGTCCGCTCCAGCCCGGGTCCTGGACCGCCGTCACCTTCGAATCTACGGTCACTGCCGTCCATTCCCCTCCGCTGAGGGAACTCCTGTCCAACCAAGGCGAAGTGGGCTATACGCTGCAGCTCGGGCAGGGGCGGGTCGTTCGGCAATCCGCGATATCGAATGCGGCCGTGACACGGCTGCTGCTGCCGATTCTCACCGTGAGCGCCTCCGCCGCCCCCTCCTCGGCCGATCCCGGAGACCTCATCACGGTGCGTGTGAGGATTACGAATTCGGGCAATACGGCGGCCGCGGTTCAGCTCCGTGACCTGATTCCCCTGGGGGCGGAATACGTGGAAGGCAGCCTGCGGTGGATGGGCGGCGGCGGTACGGGGAGAACCGGGACGGTGCCGCCGTTCAGCTCCGTGGAGATCGTGTACCTGCTGCGGATCCTGCGCCATCCCCACCGGACCTGGATCAAGGGGCGGATCCGCGTACCTTACGAATACGCAGTGAACGAAACACTGCATACCGGAAGAGCCGAATCGGACGATTTCTTCATTTCGCTCGACCCCGGAATGGAATGACCGGGGCCGGGAGGTGCCTTTGGAGCCGCTGACCGCCAGGTCGGCGGCTTTTGGCCGTATTCTTGCTTGAGGTATGGTAGCTTGAGGTATGGCAGTTTCAGGCGGGGCCGGCTTCCAATGCGGGCGAACAGACTTAAGATCCGCTTGTGGATAAGATGTCCTGCCCTTTGGTAAATCTAAGAACAGAGGAGGCTTGCCCACATGACAGACGAACAACAAACCACCCTTGCCGGACTCTCGGACCGGACATCTTCCCTGGCCTTCGACTGGTCTGCGTATTGGCATCAATATTCGCATCCCGGTACCTGGCAGTTCTGGGTCTACCTTCTGACATTCGCTGTGCCCTTAGCGGCCTTGGTCTTCCTGCTGGACCGCAGTAAGGCTTACCGGCTCGGCTTCTACGGACTTACCATCCATCTCATCGCAGTCCAGGTCGATCTGTATGCTACGTCCCACCGCATGTGGGTTTATCCATACCGGCTCCTGCCCACCGCTACATTCAGCGTAGGGCTCGACGTCTCACTGATCCCGGTGGTCTATATGCTCTTCTATCAATGGACGCTGAACTCCCGCAAAAACTACTATCTCTGCCTGTTCGGGGTTGCTTTCGCCTTCTCTTTCCTGTTCAAACCGCTGCTGAGCTGGCTGGGACTCTTCCTGCTGGACGAAAGCCCTTACTGGCAGCTCTTCCTCCTCTATATTGCGGGCGGACTGCTCGGCAAGTGGATCACGGATCTGTTTCATTTCGCCCAAAAAACAGCCTACCGCCAAGACTGAGCCGCGAAGCGGAGCCGTCTCTTCCGCATCTGCCCGGGACGGCGCACGCGAACACCCCTCCCGGGCGAAGGCGGACCTTCCGGGAGGGGTGCTGCTGCCGTGCCTCCTATGATCCTGAGGGGCTTAGGACTAAGGAGTGGTATAAATATTCGGCTTCGCCGGCGTGCTCATGCCGGTGCCGAGGTAGTAGCCGGTATGCGGCGGCTGGTTGTATCCTACATTCTGCCAGGCTACGCCAAGGCGGTAGACCGGATCATGCATCAGCGTATGCAGCTTCGTAGCGGTAGGGACGCTCGTCGTGTAGATCCGCAGGGCAGAGCTGTCGGCCGTCCGCCAGATCACCTCTTCCCTCCAGTCGCCGATCAGATCGGCCTGCAGAGAGGGGTTGCCCTTGGTGGAATTGTTCGAGCTCGTGCCTGTGGCCGTAAGCAGCCGGGTCAGGGAACCTGCGTTATAGTCCCACTTGTCGATCTTGCCGGTTCCCCCGGTATGGTCGAGCAGCTCACGGGAGAGGTCGCCGTCCCACCAGACCGCAAAGTTGATCGAGCCCGGATTCGAGGAGCTGATCTGCGTACCTGTCACCGTATGAAGACCTACTCCCGAGGCCCACACTTCCTCGCCCTTGTAGCGGGGATCGATATCGGCAGACAGGCCCCGGCCTGTATCGGCGCCGGTCTTTTGGCCCCACAGAATCGCTCCGGTCTTCGCGTCATGAATCTCCGCCCCGTACGCGGCACTGGTGCTCTCATGCACCTGGAATACCTCCAGCCCGGCACGGTCCGGGTTCAGGTCCCCCAGGTGCATCGCATCACCGTGCCCCAGGCCCGTGGCATACAGCTTCGCACCATTGTCATCGATGCCGAGCGACCCGTAAGCGATTTCATCTTTGCCGTCCGCGTCGACGTCCGCGATGCTCAGATTGTGATTGCCCTGCCCGGCCGTGGAGGAGCCGTTGGTCGAGGAGCTGCTGTCGAACGTCCACTTCCGGGTCAAGCTGCCGCTCCGCCAGTCGTAAGCGGCGACCACCGTGCGGGTATAATAGCCGCGGGCCATAATAATGCTGGGCCTGACGCCGTCGAGATAAGCCACGCCGGCCAAGAAGCGGTCGACCCGGTTGCCGTAGCTGTCGCCCCAGCTTGATACGGTTCCTCTGGGCGGCACATAATCGATTGTTGACAGCGCTTTTCCATTGGTGCCGGAGAAGACGGTGAGGAATTCAGGGCCGCTTAGAATGTATCCGCTCGAGTTGCGATAATCCGCCGAGCTGCTTCCGATCGTGACCCCTGTCCCATCCTTGGTACCGTCCGCTGTTTTGCAGACCACCTCGGCTTTGCCGTCCCCGTCAAAATCATACACGAGGAACTGGGTATAGTGTGCGCCCGCGCGGATATTCTTGCCGAGATCAATGCGCCACAGCCGGGTGCCGTTCAGCTCGTACGCTTCCAGATACACATTGCCGGTGTATCCGCTCTGCGAGTTATCCTTGGAGTTCGACGGATCCCACTTCACGACAATCTCGTAGTCGCCGTCCCCGTCCAGGTCCCCTACGCTGGCATCGTTAGCGCTGTACGTATAAGAGACGCCGTCCGGCGTCGTTCCGCCTGCCGGCTTCTGGATGCCGACATCGAGATAACCGGAGCCCCATACGCTTGCGGCAGGCGAGGCCGCCTGCTCCGTCCCGTTCACGACAGCCTTCACCGTATAGCTGGAGGACGTCGTCCCCGCGGCATCTTCGTAATTCGTGCTGCCCGTAATCGGCGTCGAATTCACCTTCGATCCGCCACGGTACAGGTTAAAGGCAACCGAACTGTCCTCCGTTCCGAGGAGCCGCCATGACACGAACACGCCGCCAGCCGTCTTGACGGCCACGACCCCGCGGTTCAGCTTCTCCGCCTGCCGGGCTGCGGCAGCCTGGGCCCCGGGTTGTGGAAGGACCGGGGATGCAGCCAGAACGGCCGTTACTACAAGCGAAGCCGCCGCATGCAGCGGCATGAACCTTTTTCTACCCATTGCCGATTCCTCCTGTTCATTGCATGGAATGGTGAATGCAGTGGGGACCGTGTGACTTCCGCAGCACCGGGTGTTGGAATCCGAAGCGGCCTCCGCTCCCCTTCCGAAGCCCTGTTCCGAAGCCACTATTTAACCGGCATCCGGTGACTGGTCCCTCACTCCTGCCCGGTTCCATGTACGTACTCCATCCTTTGCGCCTGATCTTGATCCTCCGTTCTTCATTCCGGGCCGCCTGCGGGATTTGTCCCTGCGGACCGATAGAATTAACGCTTACTGAATGTACGGCTTCTCCTCCTTCCTTCTTCGAACTGGGGAAGAGAGCGCTTTCTTTTCTTCCCCGCTTTACCATCCTAGTTAATTATTTCAAGAAAATAAATACCAAAAATCAGTGGTCCCTGTTCAAAAAACAGACAATATAAGCGTTTAAATAAAGTTCTGCCGGGCTTAAAAGGGTTCTTCGTCCCCTATCAAGAAAGTAGAAGGGGTACAAAATAGTGGAATCCCAAGGAGGCTGCCGCATGGCTTGGCTGCATATCGACTATTATTCCGAAACGCTCCGCATGCCGGTTCCCATGGAGGTGCTGCTGCCCCAGCATGGCGGCCGGCGCGGAACCGCTTCACCCGGCCCTTATGCCGCCCTCTATCTGCTGCACGGCCGGACCGATAACCAGAGCGCTTGGATGCGGCGCACGAGCATCGAACGCTACGCGGAAGGCCTGCCCCTGGCGGTCATCATGCCCGCCGCTCATCTCAGCTGGTACACGGATATGGCGAACGGCCGAGATTACTTCGGATTCATTACGCGGGAGCTGCCGGCGATCTGTGAGCGGAACTTCCCATTGGCTCCTGTCCGCGAGCAGCGGTTCATCGCCGGCCTGTCCATGGGCGGCTACGGTGCCATGAAAGCGGGACTCCTGGCACCGGATACTTACGGGGCCGCTGCCTCATTCTCCGGCGCACTCGATGCGGTCCGTACCTATGACCGGCTCGACCCCGGGCAGGCCGCCGATATTTTTGGGAGCCGGGATGCCCTGGAAGGCAGTGTGAACGATCTCTTCGCGGGGGCCGAGCGGCTCGCCGGTACGGGAGCAGCCGTTCCCGACCTCTATCAATGGTGCGGCACGGAGGACTTTCTGTACGAAGACAATGTGCGCTTCCGGGAGCACGCCGTCCGGCTCGGTCTGCCGCTGACCTATGAGGAGGGTCCCGGCGGCCACGAGTGGAAGCACTGGGACCGGTGCATCGAACGGCTGCTTCAGCGGCTGCCGCTCGCAGCGCGAAGCACGGCCAAAGAGGAGGAATAGCCCATGCGGATCGAAACGAACATTCACTCGGACATGCTGTCGATGGACATCACAGTCAGCGTCATCCTCCCCCAGGATAAACAGCCATATGAGGGAGACGGGAAGCTCAGAGTGCTCTGGCTGCTGCATGGCGGCTCCGGCGACCACACGGCATGGCTGCGGATGAGTGCCGCCGAGCGATACGCGAACGAGTACGGCATCGCGCTGATCGTTCCCGGCGGCCTGCAATCCTGCTTCACGGACATGGAGCACGGAGGCCGCTTCCATGCCTGCCTGACGGAGGAGCTGCCGCCCCTGCTGCGCCACTTGTTCCCGCGCCTGTCGGCCGCCCGTGAAGACAACTATATCGCCGGCTACTCCAACGGCGGCTACGGCTGCCTCAAGGCCGGCCTCTCCCGGCCGGATCTGTATGGAGCGATCGGCGCCTTCTCCGCGGGGGACAAATCCGACGTTCCCTTCGAGAACGACGGCTCGCCCCGCTCACGGGAGCGGATCCAGCTGTTCGGCGAAGGGAGCCTGAAGGGCACCGGGAACGACCTGCAGCACCTGGGCCGCAGAGCCTTGGCGAACGGCGGTCCCCTGCCCCGCGTCTACCATGCCTGTGGCAGCCTCGACCCTTGGCTCGATCTGAATCTGATCGTGCGCGGATTCTTCGAAGGTCTCGAAGGCAATCCTTACGCTTACCGGTATCATGAAGCGGAGGGGATGGGCCACACCTGGGAGTTCTGGGAGGCGGAGCTGCTGCGTTTCTTCGCCTATCTCGGATTGGCGCAGGAGCCCGGACGCTATATCTCGGGGATGTAGGTATATGGAACGCGGACGCTATAGGCTGGAACAATGACATTTTAGATTCGCGGATACGCTTTTTATAGCACTTATAATGGAAGCCGCCTTTAGTTAGGCGGTTTTTTTGATTGTATTTTTGTACAATAAATTGTACAATAAAGAGGAAAGAGAAAGGGGAGGTGTGACGCGATGCGTGCAGTCAACTATTCTAGGGCAAGAGAAAACCTGAAAAAGATATGTGACGAAGTAATCGCAGATTGCGAAACGATTATTATTACTCGCAAGAAAGGCGAAAATGTTGTTTTGATCTCGGAAGCAGAATACAACAACATGAAAAAGAGAATTGAGCGAGGTTTACAGGAGAACAACTTGGACTAATATGCATTCAATAATCCGCCTTTTTAGGATGCCGTGATTCGCGCCTAGTTCGAAAAGGAATAGATGAAACCAACCATCTCGAAAAGGGAGTTTGCCAGGCGGCAGACTCCCTTTTCCCCGTCCTAGTCCTTCACCGCCATACGGGTTGTGATAACATACTCCCCTCCCGAGCACTGCAGGTTGATCGTTCCCGCCTGTGTTGGTATACTTCTGGAAAAAGCGGCAAGCTGAGATCAGCTGAACCTAATCAGCGGGAGGAAGTTCATGAATCTGAAACGTCTATTGCCTTGGATTCCTCTACTTCTTCTCCTCTTGCTCGCGACGGCAGCCTGCCTCCTCCTCAGCGCCCGATTGGGCGAGGCGTATCACTTTCTCCGGTGGGATGTCACGCTGGCCTGGATTCCCGTCGGGCTCGCCCTTCTGTTCCTGTCGCTTTGCAGACTTCAGACGGGCTGGGTCCGCCATCTGCTAAGGGCCGCCGCCGGTACGCTCTGGCTTGCTTTCTTCCCTAATTCGGCTTACCTGGTTACGGAGCTGCTGCATGCCTTCCGGTTCTTCGAGATGCAGCCCCTCTTCTGGACCCGGAACGACTACTGGTACAGCCTCCTGCCGATCTTCGGCGTGGCTTGCCTGGGACTCGCCCTCTCCGCCTGCTCCCTGCTCCTGCTGCATCGGCGGACTTCAAGCCGGCTCGGCACGCTGCCCGGTTGGTTGTTCGCTGCGGCCGCTATGGGCCTCTCGAGCTTCGGCGTGTATATCGGACGCTTCCTGCGCTGGAATTCATGGGATATTGCGGCCCGTCCGCAGATGATCGTGACCGAGCTTACCGCCCTGTACCGGGACCCAGGCAGGTGGACTCATGCGGTAAGCTTCGTGGAGTTGTTTTTCTTTGTCCTCCTTCTCAGTTACGGGATTTTCTATGCGGCTGCTGTACGTATATTAGATCCCGACGCACAATGACCTAACGGCCATGGTTCCGCGCCTGCCGGCCGCTCTGCCCTCGAAGTCGCCGGCTCTCCAACCCCGGCTGCGGCTGTCTCAAGGCCGGCATCTCCGGGCGGATCTGTATGAAGTGTCGGCACGTTCCCCGGGGACAAATCCGACGTTCCCTTCGAGAACAACAGTTCGACCCATTCATGCGACCGGATCCGGCTATTCGGCGAAGGGAGCCTGAAGGGCACCGGGAACGACCTGAAGCACCTGGGCCGCAGAGCCTACACATATCTTCAGACAGGGGCGCCCGAAGTCCCGGGAGCGCACGGCAAAATAAGGAGCTTGCCGGACGGCAGGCTCCTTATTCCTTCATTCTTATTCCGTTTCCTTTGGAGGCGCGGGAGCTGCAAGATGCTCCGTCTCATTGTCTGCTTTTTCTTCAGGAGGCAGGTTCTCAGCTGCGATGCCGTCCCTTATTTCATAATCGCCGCGTAACCGGATTCCCTTGGTCAACTTTAACAGCAGGACAAGCGGCAGGTACAATCCTACCGATGCCAGCACCCCCATAAGGATAAAAGTAACCGGAATGAGCAAGAGTACGAACAGTATCTCTTGAATCCCTGTCACTTCCATCCCGTTAAAAGTGGTGACGAATTTATCAGTGATCATGCTCAGTAGGGAAAAGGGGATCCCAAGTAACGCACCAAACGCGGCTGACGCATAAACATTCCACTTAATGAAGGATCCGAAGCGGATGTGTCTGATATGCAGGTCTGTTCCTTTCAATTCCGCATATATATCTGTGCCCTTCAATTCCTTTCCTCCCCACGGCTGTTCGGCTCAGCGCCTCCCCCTCAACCTTTCGACAAACTTCCCTATTCCCCTCTTGGCAAATGATGCCGCAGATCGGCAGCCGTATATGCAGCACGCCCCCGCCTCTTTCGCTGTGGCGATCCTGGAGCGGCAGCATCCGGCTGTCTTT
The DNA here is from genome assembly GCF_027533645.1 of Paenibacillus caseinilyticus. Classification (GTDB taxonomy): domain Bacteria; phylum Bacillota; class Bacilli; order Paenibacillales; family NBRC-103111; genus Paenibacillus_G; species Paenibacillus_G caseinilyticus. The sequence continues at coordinate 158,581 of NZ_JAQAGY010000002.1, read as the reverse complement.
CGGCTTCCGGCCTGCCGCACCTTATGCTACAATCGGGGGGACAGACTCATCTATCGCAGGAGAAACCCAACATGACCGAACGCAGCGGCATCAAATATACGATCGGGCACACCGCGTTTGCCATCCAGCAGCTGCAGCGAACCGGCGAAACCTCCATGCCCCGCCCTCACTCCCATGAATTCTACGAGCTCTATTATTTGTTCCACGGCGAGCGCGTCTACTTCATTAACGGCAAAGTCTATACCGCCCGCAAAGGCGATCTCGTCGTCGTCGTACCGAACGACCTGCACTCCACCGCCTCCTCGGCTGTGGCCGAATTCGAGCGGATGCTCGTTCATTACTCACCCGGCTTCCTCGGAGAGGAAGGGCCCAAGCTCATGGAACTCCCGCCCTTCCGGACGTCGACGCTGCTCAGCATCCCGATGAAAGAACAGCCCGAGGTGGAGCACCTGCTCCTCCAGCTACATGCCGAATGCAGGGACCAGCCGCCGCTCTACGAGACCTGTGTGCGTCATCTGCTGGGCGAGCTCCTCGTGCGCCTTCACCGCCGGGGTACACTGGAGCTGGAGCAGGAACCGGCTGCAAGCATGCACCCGATGCACCAGAAGGTCACGGAGATCGCTTCCTATATTCACGAGCATTACCGGGACGAGCTGACGCTGGGCGGCGTGGCGAAGCAGTTCTTCATCTCACCGGCCTACCTGAGCCGCGTCTTCCTGAAGCTCACCGGGTTTCACTTCAGCGAATACATCCGCGTGGTACGCATCCGCGAAGCCCAGAAGCTGCTCCGCAGCACCCGGGACAAGGTCCAATGGATCTCCGAGCAGGTAGGCTTCGAACATATCTCCCACTTTAACAAAACATTCAAGCGCATCTCCGGCCTCTCCCCGCTGCAGTACCGCGACCAGCACAGGTAGGCGCGGCGGCAATCGAAGGACTGGCTTCTAAGGCAGGAATACTCCAGGCAGAGCTTCGAAGCGCCAGCCTCTTGGGCGGGTCCCGCTCCAAGCAAGCTTCAAGACGCCAGCCCCTTGGGCGGGACCGCCGGCGCAAAGCAAAGACCCCGGTCTGCAGCTCACACTGCGAACCAGGGGTCTTTGCTTTGCATTCGCGAGGACTTAGCCGACAACCGTCGCCTTCGCCTCTACTTCTTCCGCGACCGTTACCCCGCGGAGCGCATCCGGCAGCCGCGTCTGCCGGCACGCGATATCCCGCGAGCCGCGGCCAGACACGTGCAGCATGCCGCTATGCTCAGGCGCGCTGCCGCCGAGGCCCTCCAGCTCCACCTGCTGCGCATGGCGCAGGGTGACCAGAGGTCCGCGGCTCACCTGCAGCGAGATCTCCCGCAGGGTCAGGTCCAGCACATTCGTGCACACGGCCCCCCGCTCCGCTGAAGCGGTGAAGTTCTCGATGCGCAGTCCTTCGAGCGGCTTCTCCGGCAGCCCGTTGATGAGCAGCGCCGTCTGGGCGCCGGCACACTGGACGTCGCGGATGGTAATCCCGCGGAAGACCGGGGTCTCGACCGATACCGGCACGCGGTTCTCGCCGGCCTCGCCCGAGCCTTCTTTGCCTTCATAGAAGAGGTGGAAGGAGATGGCTTCGCCAACGATGTTGTTCATGCGGATGCGTTCGATCTCGATGTCTTCCACGAGACCGCCCCGGCCCCGCGCGCTCTTGAAGCGGAGCCCGATGTCCGTGCCCATGAAGGTGCAGTCCTCCACGCGCACGCGCCGGACACCGCCGGACATCTCGCTGCCGATGACGAAGCCCCCGTGGCCGTGATACACCCGGCAGCCCCGGATCAGGATATCCTCGCACGGGATGCCGAGCTTCCGGCCTGCTTCATCCTTGCCGCTCTTGATGCAGATCGCATCGTCGCCTACGTCGAACGAACAGTTCTCGACGAGTGCGCCTCGGCATGAATCGAGGTCGAGGCCGTCTCCGTTCTGCCCATACCAAGGGTTGCGGATCACCGCTTCCCGGATCGTGACATGCTCGCACGCCCATGGGTGCAGGTTCCAGGCTGCGGAGTTCTGGAATGTGGCTCCTTCGAGCAGCACGTACCGGCAGCGGCGGAAGCTGAGCAGGTTCGGGCGCAGGTACGCCCTGGCGGCCTCGTAGTCCTTCGGATCCGTTCGGCCTTCGCGCTGCAGCCGTGCTACCGTTGCAGCTCCGTTCATAGCCTCCTCGGACGGCCACCACATGCCGCCCGCGGCATCCAGCGCGCCGCCGGAAGCGATGAGCTTCGCCCACTGCCTCTCGGTCATCTTCCAGTCCTTGACCGGACGCCAGGCATCGCCTCCCCCGTCGAAGACCCCTTGGCCCGTCACAGCCACATGCTCCAGTCCTTCGCCGTCCAGCGGGGATTGGCAGCGGATCGAAGGCCGGCCTTCGTACTGCGAAGCGATCAGCGGATAATCCTCGAAGCGGCGGGAGAAAAGCACGAGCGCGCCGGCTTCCGCGCGGAGCTCCAGCCGGCTGGCCAGGGTCAGCGGGCCGGTAAGCCAGACGCCGGCAGGGATAATGACCCGGCCGCCGCCCGCCCGGGAGCAGGCATCGATCGCCCGGCGGAAGGCGTCGGTATTATCGGTAACGCCGTCTCCGGCCGCGCCGAAGTCGGTGACAAGGAACGCCCGGTCCGGAATGGACGGAAGCTGAACTTCGGGCATCTGCCAGGCGGGCCTGGATACAAGCGGTTCCATGGATGACATGGGGGAATGCACCTACTTTTCTGATAGTGGATGGGTTACTTCGGATCTGTCCCCTCATTATAGGTCATGGAATCACTCGGTTTCTCCCACCGCCCTTGTCCGTTTTGCCCAAAATTGATTCCCCTTGTGCTTATTCCCCTCGCTGGGAGTAGAATTCATACCGGTTTTTGCCCCGCTTCTTGGCCCGGTACATCGCCTCGTCCGCACGTTTGACGAGCGACTCGGCATCGGAGCCGTCTTCCGGATACAGGGCTATGCCAATGCTGGTGCGGATCGCCAGCTCCGCACCGTCGATCTGGGCCGGGTCCTGGAAGGCGCTGAAGATCCGGCCAGCGGCCCGCCGGGCCTCCGCTTCTCCTGTAATGCCCGTCAGCAGCACGATGAATTCATCGCCGCCGAGCCGGGAGACCAATCCGCTGTCTGCGCACACTCCTTGAAGTCTTTGGGCGCTTTCGATCAGAAGCAAATCCCCCATCTTATGCCCGTAGGTGTCGTTAACCTGCTTGAATCCGTCGAGATCGAGGAACAGCACGGCGGCCTGCTGCCCGCCGGCCGGCGCCGACGAGACCGCTTCGGACAGCCGCTCTTCGAACAGCTTGCGGTTCGGCAGCCCAGTCAGCATATCGTAGTATGCCATATTGCGGATCGTCTCTTCCGCCCGCTTGCGCTCGGTGATATCCATTATGGAGCAGACCACATTGCGGGTTCCGGCGATCGTGGCCACCGTCATCAGCATATCGAAGACTCTCCCAGTCCCAGAGACCCCCCTCACCTCATAGGAGGAAGGCGCATCCGGCTGGTTGTCCAGCCGCCTGCTGCGGTAGCCCGCGATCCGGGCCACATCATCCTTGTGGATGAATTCGTACCATTTGCGGCCCGTCAGATCCGCTTCTTCGAACAACCGCAGGCACTCCGAATTCGTGAGCGCCACCCGGTCCCCCTCACCGATTATGATCATCGCCGTCCCCGTGTTCTCGAAGATGGTGCGGTAGCGTTCCTCGGAGGCCCTCAGCTCCAGATTCGCCCGTTCCAACTCCCGGGTCCGTAGATTGACCTTGTGCTCGAGATAAGCATACAGGGAAGCGTTCTCGATTGAGGCCGCGAGCTGCGAGACCAGCATCCCAAGCATCTCCAGCCGGTCGGTCGAGAACGCATGGGTAACCAGATTATTCTCCAAGTAGAGCAGAGCCACCAGATGGCCTTGTTTCAATACCGGCATGCAGAGAACCGACTTCGGCTTCTCCCGCAGCACATAAGCGTCCTGCGTGAACATGCCGGTCTGTCCCGCATCGTCCAGCACTACGCTTTCCTTGGTGCGGACCGCATAGGCAAGAATGGTGCGCGGACGCAGCTTTCCCTCCATTGGCTCCATCGGCTGGGTCACCACAATCTCGCTGCCCGCAAGCGCGCCTTCCGCCGCGACGATCCAGCCTTCTTCCTCCTGGAGCACGAGGAAACCTTTCTCTGCTCCGGCATTCTCGATCACCCCAGCCATCAGCCGCTGCAGCAGCTGGTCGAGCTGGACTTCCTGCGAGATGAGCTGCGTCGCCTTCATGACGGTGCTCAGATCGAAGACATCGTGGAACAGGACGGGGGCACGGCCGGGGCTTCCTCCCGTCACCGCTTGCGGAAGCATCCCGCGGACTTCGGTCCAGGTGTCCCGCAGCCACTCGGGATACCGCTGCTCCAGCGAACTCGCCTTGGCCAGGGCGCCCCAGGCCCGGTAAGCTTCCCAGGCTTCCTGCAGGTAGGCCTTCGCGGCTACGCCAAGGCCCCTGCTCTCATAGAACCCTGCGGCACACTCGGCCGCAACCGCCGCATCCTTAAGATGCCCGCTCCCCTTGGCTGCATCTAGCGCTTGCTCGTAAGCGGCCATCGCCGCTTCGGATGCTCCCTGCAGCCGGAACATCCCGGCGCGGACCAACAGCGCCTTGTGCCGGAAGTTCTCCGGCGCATGGGACGCCCACAGGTCGAGCCGCTCCGCCAGGGACTGAAGCTCCCTCCAGCTCTCCTCCTGCCGGTCCTTCGTCCGGCCCGGGTAGAGGGCCGTGAGAATCAGCGCATGGGTGAACGTATCCTCCGCTTCGCTCCAGGTGGCGAGTCCCAGTCCCTGGCTTCTCATGGCCGCGGAAGCCTCAGCCTGCTCCAGTGCCGCCTCATACGCCCCGTAGAGATACAGCGTGAACGCCTTGACGCCGTAGTAACGCAGCAGGGAGATCCGCTCCGTAGCCGACTTCAGCTGCGCCGTCCAAGCTTCCTCGTCCAGCTCCGCATCCGAGAAGCTTGTCACCCCCTCGGTCTGGCCCCGCAGGCAGCGGACGAACTGCAGATAGAGCGTGAAGGAGTTCACAAGCTGGTCCTTGGTCCGCAGCACGAAGTCGATGTGGGAGGCTGCCGCATGGTACACCTCAGCAAGAGGCCGGCCCATATGGTATTTGGTAGCCATAAGGGTCGATGCCGAATAAGTCGCGAAGAGCGAATTGCCGCATTCCTGCGCGAGCTGCCAGGATTCCTCCAGCAGGCCGAGGCTCTCGTGACCCGGAGCGCACCAGTGGGAGAGAAAGCCGCCGAGCATGTACTGGACGCTGCTCTGAAGCCGCTTGCTCTTGTATTTGCGGGCCACCTCGACCGACAGCCTGCCGAAGGCATAAGCCCTCTCGTACTCCCGGCTCTGTCCGGCAAGGATCACCCCGTAGGCACAATAGCCGCTGGCCGAATTCGCAACGTTCCCATAGAGGATCGAAGTGTTCACGATGCGCAGGGCCACCAGGGCGTACAAGTCCGGCCGGACAAAATACAACGGCGTAACCATGCGGGTGTACAACGACATGATGAGGAGCTGCCGCGGATCCTCCATCGGCGGATGATCCGCCAGCTCCTCCACCGGCCTGTCCCCGGTGAGCTCGCGGGCCCGCCGCATCTCCCGGCCGATCTCTTCCCGCACATCGCCGTCCGGAAACTCGATGCCGAACATCCGCAGTCCCTTCCGGGTGGCCTCGATAGCGTCCGCGAAGCGGCTGAGATTCGTGTACATGCGGACCTGGACCGAGTAGACCTCGACCTTCTCCCGGTCGGTGCGTACCCGCCCCAGCAGGTCTTTCATCAGCACCTCCGCTTCTTCGTGGCGGCCAGTCAGATAGTGGCACTCCGCCAGCTCCATGCTTACCGCCACCATCATGCCGTACCGGATCTCCCACCCGTCCGCGCCAAGCAGAGTGCGGCCCGCCTTCAGGTAGCGCTCAGCCGACTCGTAGGCCGTCGAGTTCTTCGCTCTCCGGCCGGCGATCAGGTGCAGCCGGATCAGCTCATCGCGGTGCGGTATCTTCTCTACTGAGCCCGGCCCGCCGGCGGCCGCATGATAGTGCCCCAGAATCTCGAACACCCGCTCTTCCCGCTCGGCTTCTTCCATGCTCCCCAGCAGCACCTCCCCGATTGCCGCATGCGCGGCTGCCAGGCGTTCCGGATCCATCAAGGCATAGGCCGCTTCCCGCACCCGCTCGTGGGTGAAGGTCACCCCGCCCTCGCTCTTGTATAGGAGCCCTTCGGCGATCAGTACCCTCAGCGGAGCCTTCAAGCTATCCGCTGACCCGCCGTATGCTTCGGCGAGTATCCCCAGCGGGATGCTGCGGCCCACGGCTGCGGCCAGCTGCAGCAGCTCCTGGGCGCGGGCGGGAAGCCCCCGGATGCTGCGGATGAGAAGCCCGGCCGCACTGGCGGGCAGCTCGAAGCGTTCGATCCGCTCTTCGTCCCATGTCCACTCTCCCTTCTCCCCGTCGTACCGGAGCAGCCGGTCCCGGCGCAGCAGCTGCAGGAGCTGGAGGGCGAAGAACGGGTTGCCTCTCGTTTTGCGGAAGAGCAGCCGGGACAAAGATACACAGACCGCTTCGGGAATGCCAAGAGACTCAGCGACAAGCTCCAGCAGTTCGTCCTCCCGCAGCGGATGGAGCCCGGCGGTGCGCAGATTCACCCGCGGTGCGCCAGGGCGCTCGAGGATGCTCTGCAGCGCCGGAATTTCTCCCTCTTCGGCAGGGCGGGATGCGCCAATGATCAGGAGATAAGGAATCTCATAATCCGTCAGCATCCGCCGGATCAGATGCATCGACCCCGGATCCGCCGCGTGCAGATCGTCGAGGAACAGGGTCAGCGGACGTTCTTCCACCGCGATAGCCGAGAGAAAGTCGCGGAAGACCCCGTGAAACCGGTTCACCGTCTCGGAGACCGGCACCTGCTCGAGTGCCGGCTGCGGGCCGAGCAGCCATTCCACCTCGGGTATCATCCGGGTGACCACGCTTCCGTTCGAACCCAGGGCGCCGGAGAGAATCGTCCTCCACCGGGACCATACGTCCTCTTCCTTGGTCAGGAGCTCCCGGATCCACTGGCCGAAAGCTTCGATCAGGCCGGCATAAGGGGTGTATCCCCGGCCCTTCTCGCAGGTTCCCGACAGGAACACGCCTCCCGCCTCTTCCTCGGACAGCCGCCGCCGCATGGCCTGAACCAATGCGGTTTTGCCCGTTCCCTCGTCTCCCGTGACGATTACCAGCCCGGGCGTTCCTTCGGAGGCCTCCCGGTGGGCCTCGAGGAGGGTCCGCAGGGCGCCGTCCCTTCCGATAAGACGGGTGGGCAGGAGCTCCGGCACCTCCTCTTGGCCGGAAGGGACCGCCTGCCGGATCTCGCCGGTACGCCTCCACTCCCCGAAGAACGCTTCCAGATCCCGGATCAGGCCGGAGGCACTCTGATAGCGGTCCGATGCCGTCTTCGCCATGAGCTTCATGACGAGATCCGCCAGCTTCGGGGGAATGCCTGCGGCCAGGCTGCCGAGCGGTTTGGGCCGCTTCGCCGTATGGCAGTGCGCCCATTCGATCGGATCCGCCGCCTCGAACGGCAGCTGCCCCGCCAGCATCTCGTAATAGACGACCCCGAGCGAGTACAGATCGGTGCGGGGGTCCACGCCACGGTTCATCCGTCCGGTCCGCTCCGGGGGCATATAGGGGAAGGAGGCTTCCGACGGCTCGAGCTGAAGCGCGAGCTCCGGCTCTTCTTCATAAGGCAGGGACAGTGCGAAGCCGATGAGCTCCGCCTGCCCGGACTCCGGCCCGATAAGAATGTGCTCGGGACGCAGGTCCATATGCAGGATGCCTTCCCCATGAAGCTTGCCGAGCGCTTCCGCCGCCGCTATCGCGAGGGGGAAGAAGGTGCCCACATCGAGCGGTCGTCCCTTCAGCCGCTCGGACAAGGGCGCGCCTTCCAGAGGGCTCAGCAGTAGCGCGAGCCCTTCCCGGGTCCGGTGCAGCCCGTAAGTCCTCCGCAGCCCGGAAGGCTCCAGCCTTTTGACGATCTCATATTCGTGCCTCAGCCTCTCTTCCGCCTCGGCCGTCCGCTCTCCGCCCGCTAATTTGATCAGCGCTTCCGCCGTCCCCCCGGCTTCCCTCGCACGGTACACGGCAGTGAACGGGCCCTGATGCAGCTTCTCTGTGGCGGCAAATCCGGCAATCATCAGCATACCCGTCCTCCTCCCTCCTCCGCTAAGGCTGGCTGCCGGCAACTGCCCAGCCGCGTATCCGCTCCGCTTCGCCGTATCGCCACCGGGTCAGCAGACAGCGTTACACGCCCGTTGCCCGGCACGAAACGGCGAAGCCCCCGGCTCATCGTTCCTATAGGTTGGCTCCCCCTGCCAAGTTTATACATGTCTCTGCGCCTCGCAGCACACGGACGTCGACCCGCGGACGATCAGTTCCGGATGGAGAACAATCCGCTGCCTCTCGGCACCCGCCCCAAGCTCCTGCAGCAGGGCATCGACGACCAGCCTCCCCATATCTTCCATCGGCTGGGCGATCGCCGTCAGGGGCGGATCGCATACTTCCGATAGGATCGTATTGTCGAAGCTGACAATCGAGATATCCCCCGGCACGGCGAGCCCTCTCGTCTTGACGGAGCGAAGCGCGCCGGTCGCGGAGAGATCGTTGCAGCAGAACAGCGCCGTGGGCCTCTCCGGCAGGCCCATCAGCTCGTCGGCGGCTCTCCTGCCGTCCTCAATCTGGTTGTCGTCCCCGCAGATCCGGATGAAGCAGTCGGAGAGGGCCTGCCCGGACTCCCGCACCGTCTCGCAGAAGCCCCGGACCCGCTCCCGGTTATGCTTCTCGGAGATCACCGCGAGCCGCCGGTGCCCGAGCTCCAGCAGGTGGCGGGCGGCCATCGCGCCGCCCCCGTAATCGTCGATGATCACCTTGTGCACATCGGCGGAGGGCAGGTCTCTTGCCACGAGAACGGTCGGGACCATTCGCTTCGAGAGCCCTTCGAGGAGCGAAGCATCCGTGATCCCCGTTCCGATGATAATGCCGTCGACACTCTTCTGCTGCAGGAGGCTCAAATACCGTTCGAGCCGCTCGTCCTTATTGTCCGTTGAGCAAATAATCACGCTGTACCCAAGCTGGCGCCCCCGCTCTTCCACGGCCCTTGCAATCTCGCCGAAGAACGGATTCGATATATCGGGGACGAGCAGTCCAAGCGTATATGTTTTCTTGCCTGTCAATGCGGATGCGATCATGCTGGGCTGGTACTGCAGCTGCCTCGCAATCTCCAGGATCTCTTCGCGCTTCTGGGGACTGATCTTCCCTTTCCCCCGGATGGCATTGGAGACCGTCGCAATGGAGACGCCTGCTTCTCTAGCCACATCATAGATGGTCGCTTTCATCTCCATCCCTCCTTACCCTTATAGCATACCATATTTTAGGCGATAAATAGAGGAAATCCTTAGCGCGGAGCCGCAAAAACGCACTGCCCTGACAGGCTGTCCCCGCCCTATCCGGAGGTGCTCCGCCCGCTAATCCGTATGGGAGGATGATGCCACCGGCTGGAGAAATTCCGGACGGTGAACGGGCCTGGCGGGTTACACCTTCGCCAATGCCCAAAAAACACCGGCCTGAGAGACCGGTGTCTGGCTCAAGCCGTGACACGAATCGGAAGAGGAAGGCGGCGGAGAGCCCGCCGAGATAAACGGCTTCGCCGTCCTTTAATGACGATGCGTTTATATGAAATACAAGATGACAAGATCGAGCTCTGGTGAGATATCAATTCTAGTATTTCAAGTGCGCTGCGGACCGTCCCGATTGGATGCCGACGTACCGTCCTTCCCCTTAAGGCTCCGTACCCCAGACCCGTGTTCCGTCGCGGTATAGGGTCACTTGGTTCCAGTCCGCATACGAAGTCTTCGACGGGTCGTATGAATAATCGCCCGCTTCATTGAAGCTCGACCAGTCGCCCTTGTTGATACGAATCTGGATATCCCCCGTCTGGCCGCCGGCCGGGATGCTGCCGCCCGTGAAGCTCACTTCCAGGTACGTGTCCGCCCCGGCCGCCGAGGCGCTGCCGAACGCCCCTTGAACCTGACTGCTGCCGATCTGCGCCCAGTCCACGTTGAAGTTCAGGGACGCGCTCCCATCCTTCGTGAAGTAATAGCGGAGCTTAAGCCCTTTGAGGTCGACGGGCGCGGAGCCGGTATTGCGGATATTGAAATGGGGCTTGATCCCGTTATCCGATGCGTTCGTGTCGGCGGCCCGGTACTGGACGGATAGCGTTCCCGTGCCGCCGCCCCCTCCGCCCGGCGATGCCGCTGGCTGGGCGCTCACCGGCGCCGAATCCGGCCCCGAGCCCGCCGTGTTCGAGGCGCTCACGACATAATAATAAGTCGCTGCGTTCGCGAGCCCCGTATCGATATACCCGGTTCCCGTTACCGTCCCTACCGCCGAGTACGGCCCGCCGCTGACCGTCGCACGCTTCACTGTGTAACCGGAAGCGCCGGTTACGGCGTTCCAGCTCAAGGCCACCTGCCCGCTGCCGGCCGCTGCCTTCAGGCCGGACGGGGCGGCCGGTACGCTCACGAGGCCCTCCCGGAGCTTCGCCCGGACGAACTGGCCGGAAGCGGTGAGCTGCGAAGCGGGCCAGCCCCCTGCCGGATTCGCCCCCGGCAGCAGCGCAGCCGACGTCTCTTCCTTGTCGGCGAGCGACCAGTTCGCCCAGGAGATGCGCCGGGCAGCCATGAAGTCGATCCACTGCTGGCTCTGGCTGAGGAACGGGCCGCCGTCGCCCGACGCGTCGCTGGTCCCCCACTCCGTGACGAATACGGCAGCGCCCTTGCTCCGCGCGTAGTCGATCCGGTCGCGCAGCCACTGGCCGTGCGTGCCCGCGTAGAAGTGGGCGGCATACATGATGTTGCCGTAAGGCAGCGGGTTATCCGCCGCCTGGTTCACATCCTGGCTCCAGTTCGGCGTGCCGACAATGATGATGTTGTCCGGGTCGATCGCCCGGATCGCCTGGGTCAGCTCCTGCGCGTACGGTTTGATGTGGCCTCCCCAAGTCACATCGCCGTTAGGCTCATTGCACAGCTCGTAGATTACATTCGGATACTGCCCGTACAAGGAAGCCATCTCCTGGAAGAAGGCTTTGGCCTGCGTCTTGTAGGTGTTCGGATCGCCGTCAACAAGGATGTGCCAGTCGATGATCACGTAGAGACCGAGGTCGATCGCCTCCTGCACCGCTTCCTTCACCTTCTCCTTCACGGACGGATCGGTGATGTACCCCTTCTCGGCCGTATACATCGCCACCCGGAACAGATTGGAGCCCCAGTCTTCCTTCAGCCACCGCAGGCTCATCTTGTTGACGAGATCTCCATACCAATGCATACCGTGGGAGCTCATGCCCCTCAGCTGCACAGGCTGGCCCGTATCGCTCAATAGCTCTGCTCCCTGTACCCGAAGCTGTCCGTAAGGTACAGACGGAGCCGCATATCCCTGCCCCCCGGAGCCGAAGGGCAGCAGGAGGCCAAGCACCGCAGCCGCCGTTCCCAGCGAGGCGCCCCAAGCGCGAATTCGTTTCATAACCGTTCATCCTCCCTTATCGCTACGATGCAAGTCTATCCTTAATGTGCAGCCGGCGGGCATAAAGAAGGGAACCCGCCCCGCAGGCCGGATCCCCTCTCTTCACACGCTATGGTACAGCAGGCCGCCTACGGCTCGATTCCCCAGACCAGCGTGCCGCCTTGATACAAAGTCACTTTGTCCCAACCCGCATACGCCGTCTTCGACGGGTCGAACGAGTAATCGCCCGCTTCATTGAAATTCGACCAGTCGCTCTTCGAGATCCGCAGCTGGATATCGCCGCTCTGGCCGCCGGCCGGGATCGTCCCCGCCGCCGCCGCGAAGCTCAGCTCTACATACGTATCCGTCCCTGTGCCTGTTGCGCTGCCGAACGTCCGCTTCACGTTCGCGCCGCCCACCTGCGCCCAGTCGACCCAAGAGTCAAGACCCGCGCTGCCGTCTTTCGTGAAGTAGTAGCGGATTTTGAGGTCGCTCAGGTTGACCGCCGTAGTGCCGTTGTTCTTGATATTAAAATGAGGCGAGATCGCATTATCGGCCGGATTCGTGTTCCCTGCGCGGTACTGGAGCGTGAGGCTGCCGACCGGCGGAGTGACGGTCCCCTGCGGGGTCGCTGCCGCCTGCGCGGAGTTCGCGCTTTGCCCTGCGCTGTTCACTGCGCTGACGACGTAGTAGTAGGTCGTACCGTTCGTCAGACCTGTGTTCGTGTAGCTCGTGGACGTGAGACCTGCAGCCACCGTCGTGTACGGCCCGCCGCTGACCGCCGCCCGCTTCACCGTGTAGCTCACTGCTCCCGCAGAGGCGTTCCACGTCAGCTTGACCTGGGCATCGCCTGCTTGCGCGGTGAGGCCGGTTGGCGCAGCCGGTACCGTCACGCCTGCGCTTGGAACAGCGCTCACCTGCGCCGAGTTCGCGCTTTCCCCTGCGCTGTTCACTGCGCTGACCACGTAGTAGTAAGCCGTGCCGTTCGTCAGGCCTGTGTTCGTGTAGCTCGTGGACGTGAGGCCGGAGGCCACTGTCGTGTACGGCCCGCCGCTAACCGTAGCCCGCTTCACCGTGTAGCTCGCTGCTCCGGCGGAAGCGTTCCACGTCAGCTTGACCTGGGCATTGCCTGCTGCCGCCGTTACGCCTGCCGGTGCGGCCGGTGCTGTAGGATTGCCTCCGTTGCCGCCCGAAGCCGGGATCGCCGGGAAGGCATTGTTCACCAGCATCACGAACTGGTCATGGAACCAGTGGCCTGCCAGAGGGGAGTCCGGCAGAGAGCCCGTCAATACGCCGTCCGCGTTCGTAAAGGTCGGATCGCAGTTCGGATCCGCCAGCTTGCCTTCGTCGTTCGGGATGAACTTGCTCGCCCCGTCGGATTCGCCCGGCGGTTTGACCCAGACCAGCGCGTCAATGTGAGCTGCCGCATAGGCGGCCGGTGCTGACTGCGGCGGCAGGCCGATGCCTGCACCGCTGTTGTTGCACCAGAGACCTCGGTGCGCCCGGCGGTCGATTCGCCCGGAATTCACGTACGTGTTGATGTCCGAACCGCTTGCTCCTCCCGGACGGTTCACTCCGCCCCAGCCGTTGCGGCCCGTATCGACCAAGAAGCCGAGCGTCGCGGGCCAGCCGGCCGCGGTGAAGTCGGAGTAGAGCGCCGCCGTGAAGTCCGATTCGTCGAAGTTCGGATTCCACTCGTAATACTCCGACGAGCGGATCGGCTGACCGTTCAGCGTCAGGTTCGGATTCGTCAGGTAAGGTTCCTCGAGCGGCGTAGTGTTCGCCGTGTTCGTGATGAGACCGTCCACGCTGGCGAGGCCGGCGGTTGTGCCTTTCACCGCATTGGTGTAGAGCGTCACGGCTCCCCGGCGGTTATCGTCCCAGCCGAGCCAGCCCGAGTGGCCGATATCGAGGTAGTTGTATACGTTCGGGATCGCATGCAGCTTGTTCAGCGCATACTGGAACCCGGCGATGTAGAGGCCGCTGGAGTTCGCCGCCGCGCATTTGGGATCGCTGAGGTTCGTCACGAGATTCGGCAGGCCGTCGGGTTCGATGACCGTGACGATCCGGATATCCTGATACTTCGGCTTGGCGAAGATCGCTGCAATCGCGTCGATATACTCCGTCTTGTACCGCTGCAGCCCCTCCTGGGTCAGCGGCAGCTCGCCGTTCGAAGCGAGCGCGTGGCAGTCGCGTCCCGGCAGGTCGTAGATAACGAACGTAGCCGTGATCGGCGCGCTGCCCTGCTTCTGCGCCAGCACCGCATCGAGATGCCCTTCGAGGCCACGGCGTCCGCCGTTCGCCTCTCCGCCGCCGATCGCTGCGATCCGGTCGAGCCATACGGCCGTCGGATACGATTTGATCGTCTCCATCTTCGCCTTCAGCGCCGCGTCCCCCGTCTTCGCGATCGAGGTGTCGATCTCCGCCGCGTAGTCGGGGTTGACATACGATGTCGCACCCGCGAAAGGGTTGTCGACATGCGCAGCCGCCGCATAAGACGTATTCGCTCCTGCCGGCAAGAGGCCGCTCAGCAGCACGGCAGACGCCAGAACCGAGGAGATTGTGGACCATACCTTTTTCTTCCTCAAATCATTCACTCATCCTTTCGCATTCCCTATGGATTCGAGTCGACTACAGCCGTTATGGCGTCCGCTCTTCGCGAGCGGGAATGGCGCCGCTTGGGCCGTTCCTTTCGGCTATTCCAGCCGTATTCCGGATATTCTCCCGATACCGCCTCCCTTGGCTGCCCAGCCTCTAAGGATGCTTGATACCCTTTTAGTATAGTTGTAACTTCTGGAAGAAACTAACACTTGTGTAACCTGTTGACTAGCACTCTGGTGAGCATGGGACGGGTATCTCTGCCCGGGCCGGTCGAATGCCTTGCCCTGCAGCTTGCTTCCCGATCCCCTAGGATAGGCCCCGAGCTTGGGGGACTTTACGAAGACACACCAAAAAAACGAGGTCCGCCGGAACCCTCATCCGGTGACCTCGTTTTCCCCTTACCTGAGTCATGTATCCGCCGCCTCAACGGCCTCGGGCTCCCGCCTCTTCTATCCTGCCTTCTGCCATATCCCGGGGGCTTACGCCCCGGCCCTTCAGGCCGGGCCGGCTTGCGAAGCGGTCGTGACCATCCACTGCACGCCGAACTTGTCCTGGAGCTGGCCGAACAGCGCCCCCCAGAACGCAGGCTCGAGCGGCTGCTGCACCTGCCCGCCCTCCGACAGCTTCCCGAATGCGGCGTGCGCCTCTCCTTCCGATTCGAACTCCAGACATTGGTTAATGGCATTGCCGTGGCTCAGCGGCCCGAATACCGAATCGGAGAAGTAGAACGTCACTCCGGCAGCCACCAGACTCAGGTGGATCACCTTGTCCTTCATCTCTTCCTTCGCTTCCGGCATCTGGCCGTACGTCATCACGGACTGGATCTCCCCGCCAAGCGCCCCCGCATAGAATTCCGCCTGAGCCCTGGCGTCCTCCGAGATAAAATATGTGTTGTGCTTTGCCATCTTTCATCATCCTTCCGGCTATGTGTGGTGTTCATGCTTCTAAGGATAGCAGATTCCGGAGGCCGCCGTTTCTTTTGGATTGCGTTGTTGACAGCTGTATAGGAGAAGGCGGCGGGAGTTTCTTCAAAGCAGCGGTTACTTCTGCGTTCCCGGCCGATTAGACCAGCATGTGTCCGCCATCCACATGAAGCACCGTTCCAGTCACGAACCGGTTCCGGAGCAGATAGAGCACGCTCTCGGCCGCTTCTTCCGCCCGGCCCACCCGTTTTACAGGCAGTTGGTTCCTACCGAAGCGTAGAGCTGGGCGCGCGCCTCTTCCGGCATGTCGCTTCGGGCCGGCGTATCGATAATCCCCGGCGACACGGCGTTCACCCGGATCGGAGCCAGCTCTAGAGCCAGGGTCCGGGCCAGATTCGAGACGGCTGCGTTCGCCGCGCCCAAGATGGAGGAGCCCGCCATCGGTTTGTATGCCGCAACCCCGGAGAACAGCGTAATGGATCCATGCGGCGGCATAAGCGGCGCTCCGTATTTGACTGCGTAGTAAGGGCCCCAGAATTTATTCTCCACAAGCTGCCGGGCTTCCGCCGTATCCATCCGGAGGAGCAGCCCGCCCCAAGTCTGTGCAGCGCTGACCACCAGATGATCGAACGGGCCGAGTCGGTCGAAGAACGACTGAACCTGCTGCTCTTGTGTCACATCCAGCCGGAAGGCGGCAGCCCCCGGACCGAGCTGCTCTGCCGCCCTGTGCAGCTTCTCCTCGGAGCGCCCGGCGATGACGACTTCTCCCCCGTGGGCGATCACTTGTTTGGCGGCAGCCAAGCCGATGCCGGAGCTTCCCCCGATAATGACGGTCTTCTGGCCTTGGATCATGGTTTTTCTCTCCTTCAGTTGGGATGCAGTACGATTTGTTGCTCCTCGGGGTTGACATGGTCAACTTTCGGGGATCGCTCCGATCTGCTGCATGAATGTCAGATTGTCTTCCAGGTGCCAATCCTCTACAAGCTTCCCTTCCTTGATGCGCAGCATGTCGATGGCCATGAACCGGATCGGCTTGCCCGTCGCCTTCGCTCCGGCGAACTCTCCCGTATGGGTGCCGGTGAAGGAGAGACGGGCTGTCACTCTGTCCCCGGCAACCGTCAGCTCTTCGATTATGCAGTGCAGGTCAGGAACGGCTTGCCGGAAGCCCCGGGAAGCAAAGGCCAGGCCTTCCGGGCCTTGGGGCCGGCCCTTGGGCAGCGTGTGATCGATGAAGTGCGGCACGACGGTCTGAGGGAGGAGATCTTCTCGGCCCGTATCCCAGAAGCCGTAGAAGCGCTGCGCAGCCTGCACCATCGCCTCGGCTTCTTGGCGGCTCAGCGAAGCATCGGCGGTCAGCGTACGGGGTTGGGGCAGGTCCTCCAGCAGTCGGATCTCCCCAGAGAGCTGCTGGGCAGCAGGGGACGGCGCCCCGGTTCCTTTCAAGCTGCATCCCGGTACGAGAAGCAGAGCTGCAGATATGGCAGCCAAGCACACTGCCGGCCACTCGGGCCTTGCGGCTGTTTTCATAGGACACCTCCATAAGTGAATGGATTGATCGGGCACATGGCTATTATATGTGCATTAACTTCCCTTATGGAAGTAGTGATATTTATTTCACATAGTTTCCCTAAATATACTTTTGTGCTATGATGGGGAAAATGGCCCAAAAAACCTGTGACGGGAGGTGTTCCGATGCTTGGTAGTGAGCCGGTTACGCTGACGAAAGGCACGCCGGGGGAGCTTTGTCCGATCGCCAAGACGCTTGACGTGATCGGGACCAAATGGACTTTCCTGATTGTCCGGGACCTGCTCATCGAGGGCACGATGCGGTTCTCGGATCTCTTGAAATCGATGGACGGCATCAGCCCCAAGACGCTCTCCCTTCGTCTGAAGGAACTGGAGGAGCATGGCCTGTTGGAACGAACCGTGTTCCCCGAAGTCCCGCCGCGTGTGGAATATACGTTGACCGACAAAGGCAGACGGCTGGAGGGCGTCTTCATCGAATTGAAGCGCTTCGGCTTATCCCTGTAGAAATCAACCACAGTTGGGAGTAGTGGAGTGAAGAATACCGGACGAACCCGGATGTTCAGCCACAACAAAACAAACCGGCTGCCTCGGCAGCCGGTTTGTTTATTGTTCAAGCTCAACGCTCGTGGGGAAAGGACCGAACAACGGAGTCTTTCTACCGCTCCCGCTCCTGCCGCTCTCGCGCAAGAATACATCCGTTTACGAAATACTCCAGCGTCTCGAGCTCCTCCTCAAGCAGCGCGCGCCCCTTCTCCTTCTCATAGGCCGCCCGCATGCCTGCCGCGTCACTCCCGAATGATTCCGTAAGCCGGGCCATCGCCTTGAGGAGCGCCATCTCTTCCCGGAACTCCGCCCGGGAGACGGGCTTCCAGTGGGATAGCACATACGTGTCCGCCTCGAAAGATTCCAGTACCGCGGCCAGGGCCAGTATGTTCTCCGGGGTATACTGGCGCCTCTTGGCATAAATATCCGGGTATATGCAGTCTCCGAGGAACAGGATTCGCTCCTCTGGTATATAGACAACCACCGAGTCCCCCGCATGATCCCCGCCCACATGCTGCAGAATGCAGGTAACCCCGCCGAGGTCGACGGTCATCCGGTTCTCGAAGGTACAGACCGGGAGGGCGATCTCTATATCGCGATCCTCTGCGAATTCCTTCTTGATGGCGGCGGCGCAGAACTCAATCTCGATGCCCTCCTCTACCCGCCGGTCTATGGCCTCATCGCTCCAGGAGAACGGCACGAGCTTCGCCATCTCCTCTTTGGTCAGGGCAGACGCTATCGATACCGTCCCCTCCCTCAGCGCGGCAAGGCCGAAGATATGGTCCCAGTGCCAGTGGGTCAACACTACGAACCCGGGTGCGGGCACGCCCCTGGCTGCAAGTTCCTCCAGGAAGTACTGCGCATGGGCCCCGGAGTTGCCTGCGTCGATCATCAGCGTCCGTTCGCTTCCGGCAACCATCCCCAGGATCGGACGGTCCGTCTCCGAGACGGGGGTCTGATACCAGAATCGTTCGCCTACTCTTTCTATCGTTTGCACGGACATTTGCACGAGCCCCCTTCATCAATACATATTTCTTGCTTGTGCCATCCTCCTTTGTTTACTCCCAATGGAAGATCCCTGCACCGTAACCAAGAAGCTGAGGCGCCAGGAACGTCAGTACCAGCCCCGTGAACATCAGCGTTACGAACCGCTTCCTGTCATGGCCCTCCCGCAGCTCCCATAAGGCCAGCGTAATACAGTAGAGCCCGGTCATCAATACCATCGGCTTCCGCAAGAAAAACACCATACCCCCCTCTAGAGGTTATGGGCAGCAGACTGCAGAAGACTGCCCTCTCACAAAGCTAATCCCTACTGCGCTGCGTCTGTCTTACCTGGCCCCTGCACCTCAACGGCAAAATGGTATTCCGAGGAGTTTCCCTCGCCCCAAACCGCATGAAGATCGTAGAGATAAATTCCCGCGGCATCGGGAAGCGCGAAGGTAAAGTCCTCATAGCCCGGAACCTCCGCCCGCCCTGGTCCATACTTACCGGGGCTCACACTAAGCACAGTGCTGGAAGGCCGGTTCCAGAACCGGATTCGGACCTTGGCACGCGCCGGAGCGGTCATAGTCACATAGCCATTGTCGGACATTCTCTCGGTAGGGGAATCGATATCCACACATTCCGTGCCCCGAAGAGCGCTCCAACAGTAAGATCCGCGAATTACAGGGATCTCCTGCTCGCCTGCCATAACATCAGGCAAGGGCGGTTGGCTGTAGAAGAACGCAGTCCCCCGGCTCACCATCAGCGCAAGAACCAGAACGCACAGCAGGCCTCCCGCGAGATACTTCACAGCCACTCCCCCTTTACTCTCCAAGCCATCTTCGTACCTACACTGACGTCTCACCCCCTGTCAGGGTTGCAGTACCGCAGAGAGTCTGTATGTTCATCTTATTCCATGGGCGAACCCAAGGACGCGGCAGCCTTTGCCTTCGTGATCCAGCCGCCGCGCCTAGTTTGCGCTTACGATGACGGCTCCTTGGCCGCATAAGCTTCTGCCCCTGCAGCAAGATAATACGCCAATCCGGTTTGCTGGTCTTCGAGCATACGCAGATGGAAGGGGTCACTGAGGAAGAAGCGCGTCTGCAATACAAAATCGGCGGGAGCTGCCGCATGCCCCTGTTTGTTCAAGAAGGCGAGGTGGCTGCCGATCAGGCGGTGTACTTCCCCGTCGTTGTGCATGACTCCCTTTCTTAATGCCCGTGCCATGCCGTACATGAAGGCCGCGGCTTCCGCAGCTTGCTCGTTCATCTCTTCGACGTTGATTTCGGCTGAGTCCAGCAGGTCATAACCGTACGCTTCTTTCAAATATTGATTCTGCTCCGCTAGTCCCTTCCTCCACTCTTCCTCGCTCTCGAATCCTTTGAACATGTCCGCAGTCTCCATCGGTATGCCCTCCCCCATGCTGGATATGGACTGCCTCAAGGTGCGGAGAATCGCGTCCAGCCTTTGTTTGCGGAGCAGAAGAAGGTCTTCCTGCTGCGACAGAATCGATAACCGCTCCGGTTCTTCTCCGAGCAGCCGTTCGATTTCCTTCAGCGGAATTTCGAGTTCCCTGAAGAACAGAATCTGCTGCAGGCGCTCCAGCTCTTTCACCCCGTACAACCGGTACCCGGCCTCACTGACCTCACACGGCAGCAGGAGCCCGATCTTATGATAATGATGCAGCGTCTTGACGGTCACACCCGACAGGTCCGACACCTCTTTTACGGTATATAGCATTCATCCTCACTCCTCTCTGCCACCAGTGTAGAGACTCCCCTTAGGGGAGAGTCAAGAGCCGGTGAATGAAGATCCGCTCTCGCCGTCTTCCCGAAAATAACGATGGACTCTCCCCTTAGAGGAGGGTATAACCTGAGTTCGTAATACACCAAGCAAGGAGGGAACCACCCATGTCAAGTTCAACCCAGCTGCTTCGAAATGTATTTGTACGGACCATCCTGATCTCCAATGCTTTATCCCAACTTGGAATATGGATTCGGAATTTCGCCGTGCTGTTATATGTAATGGAGAGGACCGGAGGGAATGCTCTGGCGGTCTCCCTGATCTCCGTCGCCGAGTATGCTCCGATCTTCGTATTTTCCTTCATCGGCGGAGTGCTGGCGGACCGGTGGCGTCCCAAAAGAACCATGTTCTGGTGCGAACTCTTAAGCGCTCTGTCCGTCTTCATCGTCTTTCTGGTGCTTGAATCCGGATCGTGGGAAGCTGTTTTCTGCGCGACGTTATGCTCTTCGCTGTTGTCGCAGCTGGCTCAGCCCTCGGGAATGAAACTGTTCAAAGTCCATGTACAATATGAGGATGCTCCCGCCTGCATGTCCCTTCTTCAGACCTTATTCTCGATCTTTATGATCATGGGTCCCGTACTGGGTACGTATGTGTATCAGGGATGGGGCATCGGGCTGGCGCTCCTACTGACAAGCGTATCTTTCCTGCTCTCCGCGCTTGTTCTGTTGTTCATCGCCCCCGATAAGGAGCAGCAGCCCATTCGCCAAGAGGAAGTACCGCCGTCTTTGCTGCGCGAGATGGCAGAAGGAATTCGTTATATTGCGGCCCGCAAGGACCTCCTGTCCTTAAACATATGCTTGATGATCGTAGGGCTGGGCGTAGGTCTGATCACGCCGCTTAGTATGTTCCTCGTGACGGAGCGTCTCGGGCTGACCGCACAACATCTGCAGTGGATCACCATTCCATACGGTGCGGGAGAAATCATCGGCGGAATCGCCACATTCCTGCTCGCAGCCAGGATCGCCCCGCAGCGGTTAATCATGATCGGGTTAGCCGCCAATGGAGCCGGAATTCTATTGGTGGGAATGTCTACGAGCTTAGGGATGGCGATGCTCGCCCAATTCTTCATCGCGCTTCTGCAGCCGGCGATCTTTGTTGGGAACACCTCCCTGGTCATGCAGCGAACCGAACCCGCTTATATCGGACGCGTGAGCGGAATCCGCACTCCCCTGATGACCGGGGCCATGCTCCTGACGATGAGTTGTTCGGGAATACTAAAAGATGCTCTCTCGCTGGAATGGGTATACGTATGGGCCGGATTATGCTTCTGGGCGGGACTCCTTCTCATGCTTCGCCCCCTTCCTCTCGCAGAAAATGAAGAGCCTTCGGCGCACTGATCCCTCGCGCGGCAAGGAACGAAGTTCGTCCGCATGCTCATCCGACAAGGAGCTGTCCAGCGGCAGCTCCTTGCTTGTGGTCAAGCCTACTGGATGCGGTTCGGGAGAGTCATCCTCCGCTCTCCGTTCGCCCTAACATTTCATTAATACTATGTAGCTCGATTCGATCCGCTTGCTGTCTATTATCGAGATAGTCATTCTCACTTGTTACCAGTAATTCATGATTCTCAAAAAAAGACAGCAGTCTCTTTGCCTCGGCTGCAATTGGCACCAAGTAGCTGGCAAGCTTCGTTTTGTCTTCTCCTAGGATAGTCTGGTGTTCGTCGCTTGTCGTAATAAACACCAAGGCAATGTACCTAAGGAAAGTAAATCCGCTGCCGTATTCTTCATACAAAACCTTCATTACTTCAAGCGACTGGTCATCCGAAACGGCCAGCTTGCGAAGCAGTTCCACCAGACGTTCTTGTTCAAAGGCTGCCGGATCAATGAGCCTTCGGATTTGTGTTTCGCATTCATGAAAAGAAAATGTATGATGGTAGTCTCTGGAGATAAACTCAAGATACTCTTTTACACCCAATAGATTCTCTAACTCCGTGTGCTGATATAACCATTGCTCAAACTCATAAAGAGGCATTTCCTGTTTCATAAATCGAAATAAACATCGGTGTGCTTCCACTTTATCCATCATGGATTTGGTCTCCGATACAAGATACTGAAATTATTTACCGCTCTCTTGGGACAAGAATGCTGCCAACCAGGTTAAAATTTAGAGGCAGCCCCTTTCGCCGGGTATCCCAGCCTTGCCTAAAGGCCAGCACTCCCTTGGTTGAAGGTGTTAGCACCCACCTGGACACTTGTTGACCCACTGTTATTCTACTCCTAATGTCCTCTAATTTTATACGTATCAAGCACCCTCTCCAGCACCAAAGCAACCCCGTCCCTATCATTGGTTTCAGTCACTTCTGTGGCTGTATCGATTAATTCCTTCACAGCATTTCCCATGGCTACAGAAATACCGCAGGTGCGGAACAATCCCAGATCATTATAATCATCACCGAAACACATCACTTCACTCATCGTGTATCCAATGGATTCGACCAGATATTGAACGGCCTTTTCTTTAGAGGATTCTCTGGACATGATTTGAATGAGCCTTCCGCTATCCGTGCATAGAATATGAACCTGACTCCCGAACAGCCTGTTAAGTTCTTCTACACCTTCGTAATCGGAGATGAGGATTTTGGTGCAGTCATAAGTTCTAAGTTGCTCCATGGTCACTATGGACGGATTGCTGATAACCCTCATCATCTCCCGATAATCAAGCGCCTTATAAGTAAGCCATTCATCCTTAACTTCCATACTGAGATGGGCACCAGGGTCTCGGGACAGACAGTAATCAAAGATGGAACTGGCGGTTTCCTTCGTTATGGAATAATGCATTTCCCGGCCGGTTGTCCGGCACTGGAATAAGGCGCCGTTGTAATAAACCACCGAACCATACGATAACAAATCCACTTCCAGTTGGTTCACGGCTCTCGGCGGACGGGCTGTCGCAAATATCATCGGAATTCCCGCGTCCTTTAATCCACGCATAACCTGCAAATTCCGGTCAGTAATCCGCTTGTTCGAATCCAAAAGCGTTCCGTCCAAATCAAGTACGATCACTTTGGGCATCATCGATTCTCACTCCCCTATCCTCCTCTTATCCTACCATGTCCGCACAGGAATAGGCCCAAAAACCCCTTGAGTATTTATTTTATTTATAATATCATGAACTTATTAATAAATAAGTGAATAAATAAGCTTTTGGAAGCGGTTCATGGGCCTGGAGGAGGGATAAAAAAGTATTATTTTAAACAGAATTAAATGTATGCGTTTTTATTTTAAGGAGGGTCATGGGATGAAGAAAAGATGGACGCGAAGACTCACAATAGCTACGTTAGCATTGGTATGCCTTATGCCGAATACGGTTCTGGGACAGAGTGCGGATACGGCAGGCCAATATGAAAGTAATAGCAATAAGCCCGGGCAGGATCACCAAAAGCTGGCGCCTGTATTCCAGAACGTATCGGTGCACGATCCTTCGATCGTCAAGGACGGCAAGACCTTCTACGTGTTCGGCTCCCATATCGAAGCGGCGAAGTCTACGGACCTCATGAGCTGGACGCGGTTCACGAACGGCTACACGACGCCGGGGAATGTGATCTTCGGCGACCTCTCGAAGAACCTGGCGGGCTCCTTCGCTTGGGCCGGCGAGAACGACTCGGACAGCTTGAACGGCTTCTCCGTCTGGGCTCCGGATGTGTTCTGGAATCCGGACTACCAGAATGCCGACGGCACGAAGGGCGCCTACATGATGTACTACTGCACCTCTTCCACTTATAAGCGCTCCGCTATCGGATATGGCGTGTCCCAGAAGATTGAAGGGCCTTATACCTACGTCGATACCATCATGTATTCCGGCTTCACGAGCATGGATGCCTACGACAAGAACAGCAAGATCAATACCAAGTACACGAACACGAACCTCGGTCAGCTGATCGACCAAGGCGTTCTGGCCGGTCCGCGCTCCGACTGGTTCACCGGTACGGGTGACTTCAATACGAGTGAGAACGGCGGCTTCCCTAACGCGATCGACCCGGCTTTGTTCCACGACAAAGAAGGCAAGCTGTGGATGGCCTACGGCTCCTGGTCCGGCGGGATCTTCGTGCTGCAGATCGACAAGAAGACGGGCAAAGCGATCTATCCGGGCAAAGACGGCAAGACCAAGAACGGCAATACCGTTGACCGTTATTTCGGAACGAAGATCGCCGGCGGGTACGGCAAATCGGGCGAAGGCCCTTATGTGACGTACAACAAACAGACCGGTTACTTCTACCTGTACGACACGTACGGATGGCTCGGAGCCGACGGCGGATATAACATGCGGGTGTTCCGTTCCAAGAATCCGGACGGGCCTTATGTAGACGGCCAAGGACAGAATGCGGTGCTGCCGGGCGATACGGACCATGCGCCGTACGGCAACAAGCTCATGGGGAACTTCCTCTTCGAGCGTAAGGTCGGAGATCCGGGCACAGGAATCGGTACAGGTTATACGTCCCCGGGACATAACTCCGTCTTCCAGGATCCCAAGACCGGCCAGCAGTTCCTCGTCTTCCACTCGCGCTTCCCTAAGACCGGCGAGGTGCATGAGCTGCGCGTCCACCAGATGTTCATGAACGAACACGACTGGCCTGTAGTGGCGCCTTACCGCTATGGGGGCGAGGAGCTGGAGAAGGTGAACCGGCAGGATCTCATCGGCGAGTACCAGTTCATCAACCACGGCAAGGAGACGACGGGAGCCATCAAGACCCAGCAGTACATCCGCCTGAACAAGAACAACACGATTACAGGCGATATCCAAGGAACATGGGAGAAGACGGACCAGAACGAAATCAAACTTACCGTGGACGGCAGCAAGTATGACGGCGTATTCGTACGCCTCTGGGATCCAACCTCCGCGCGGTATGTCATGACCTTCACGGCCGTGTCCCAAGCCGGCGTCTCCGTCTGGGGCAGCCAGCTGCCGGACCGTACGGATGCTGATGTGGTAAGCGATGTGTACCAGGATCTGAATCTCGGCGACACAGACAAAGTCATTGCGAACCTGAACCTGCCGACCGAAGGCAGCCGACATACGAAGATTGTCTGGCAGACTTCCGACGCCGGCGTCGTGTCCGCTGCGGGAGAAGTGCACCGTCCGGAGTCCGGCTCCGCCAATGCGACGGCTACCCTGACGGCGACGGTCACCAAAGGCGGCGTGACGAAGACGAAGAGCTTCGCGATCACGGTGCTGCCGTACAAGGATGCGCTGCTCACCGCGCAGTATGGCTTCGAAGACAACCTGGCCGATGGCACAGGCCACTTCGGTGTAGGGACGATCACAGGCAACCGGCTCGATAATACCGGCGGCACCGTCACGTACACGCCAGGCAAAAGCGGCCAGGCGGCTGTATTGAACGGCGCATCGGGCGTGCGCCTGCCGAACGGTCTTATCTCGAGCAATGCCTACTCCGTCTCCCTGTGGCTGAAACCGGAGCAGCTGACCTCGTTCACGACGACCTTCTTCGGCGGCAGAGACGCGAACAACTGGGTGAGCCTGGTTCCAAGCGGTCCCGCAGCCAACAACACGATGGTCTGGTCGGGCAGCACCACTTGGTACGATGCCCCTGCAGGCATGACCATCCCGGCCGGCGAATGGTCGCACGTGGCCTTCACCGTGGATAACGGGACGATTACACTGTACGTGAACGGCGTGCAGAAGTTCACCGGATCGAACTTCCCGAACGTCTTCACCTCCAAGGATGCCGCCTTCGGCCTGGGCGTGAACTGGTGGGATACGCCGTTCAAAGGAGCGGTGGACGAGCTGCGCGTGTATGAAGGAGCGCTCTCGCCATCCCAGCTGAACAGTCTGGCAAGCAACACCCCTTAATCCAGCCGGGCCCTGCGCTCGCCAAACCATCGTACGGATGACCCGTACGATGGTTTTTTGGTGATTACAGGGGCCGATTCCATGTTCACCGGCAGCCCTTCGGCCCTACTCGCGGATATCCCATGTTACCTTGAAGCGCCCCCTGCTTCCCCCTCTGCTATCCGCGATGATCCGATAGGTGCCGTCCTCTTCGATCTGGACAGCCGAACGGTGGTCGGCCGTCTCCTCAAAATCGGCATAGCTGCCGCTCGGCTTCAGTACATGATGCCCTACAGACGAACCGCCTTGGGTATCCCACAGAATGGAGAACACGAGAGTCTGTCCTTTGCGCACCTCCACCGGGATCGCTTGCGATCCGTTGAACGAGCTGAATGACGCTTCGTAGGACGAAGCGGTCCGGGTTTCCCGCCAACCGATTTTCTGATTATTCACCGCAATCATCAAGACGAACAGAATGCACGGAAGGATGATTCCCGCCAGGTAAGGCACCGCCGCATGCTTGGCAGCCGCCTTGGAGCCGGCCCGGAAGGCAAGCGCTCCGAAGGCACCGACCGGTCCCGCGATCAGGAGGTTGGTGGAGAGTACCCAGGAAGACAGATCCGCCCCGCTGCGGATATAGGCGAGCGCCGGGAAGTAAAGATAGCCGCACACCAGGTAGAGCAGCAGTTCCAGAAGCCTGCCGGAGCCCCTCCGGGCCCAAGGGATATACCGTACCAGCAGGTCGATCAAGACCGAGCACCCGATACCGTAAAAGTAGAGAATCCGCCACAAGCCAAGCTCTTCCAAGGCTCCGAAGATCCGGTACGGATCAAAAAAGTTGACGAGGGCCGCAAGCCCCAACAGACAGAGCAGCGCGAATCCTGCCGAAGTCAGCTTCACGAGGATATAGCGGTATCCTTGAGCGAATGTGATGGAATTCATCTTGCCCCCCCGTTCCAATGGATCGGCCAAACCGATCATCGATATCGAAATCTTTCGTTGTACGAACCAAGTGAGCTCATTATATGATGGGTTTACCAATCTAACAACAGAAGGAGCGATTGCACTATGCAGCCACCCATTGATACCCTCCAATATTGGATCGACCGTCTGCCCTTGGAGCTCGGGCAGCTGTCCGAAGACGAATGTACCGCCCGCCCCCTCCCGGGCAAGTGGTCCAAGAAAGAAATCGTCGGCCACCTCTGCGACTCCGCTCTGACGAACCTGCAGCGGCTGGTCCGGGTCCAGTATGAGCCGCAGCCCTATACGATATTAAAATACGACCCGGATCAGTGGGTGCGGATCATGGGGTACCAGGCAATGCCGACAAGCGACATTCTGGCGCTGTGGATCCGGCTCAACCGGCAGATGGTCCAGGTTATTGGCTCCTTTCCCGCCGAAGCGCTGCTCTATCCATGCGACGCAGGCGGGGGCAAGCAGGTAACCGCAGCGTATATCATTGAAGATTATGCGGCGCATCTGGAGCATCACATTCATCGGATTCTCGGGCTTCCGTCCAGTTATCAGGCGTGAGTCCGCATAGGACGGGGCCCGAAAATGAAAGAAAGTCTGCCGGGGGCAGACTTTTTGACTTTCACGGTGCAGGGAGCACATTCCTCTAGACCAGCTCCACCGCCCGCAGCTCCTTCACCGGGTAGAACACCGGCCGCTCGTCCGGCGTGCGGTTCGGGGCATGGATGGCGAGCATCCACTCGCCGTCCAAGGTACGGAACAGCATCCCGTGCCCCCCGTCCTCTTCGAGCAGCCGCTGCACATCGTGAACCCAGGGCCCCTCGATCCCTCCGGATACCGACCGGGAGATCCCGATCGCATACCCCTTCTCCCCGATGCTCGACCACAGCATGATGAGCTCGCCGCTCCCCGTACGGTGCAGGAACGGCCCGTCCGTCACGTAGTCCGTCGCTTCCCGGCCATGCCGGGTCCAGGGCGCTTCGGATGCGCGGAAGAGCAGCAGGGGCTCGCCGACCGCGCTGCGCAGATCGTCCGACAACCGTACTGCGTGCATCTCGCCGTCGTGTACCTGCAGCCACTCCCGGCAGAAGACCATCCAGGGCGCTCCCTGCTCATCCCGGTACAGGGTACCGTCGAGGCACTCCCACCCCTCCGGAGTGACAGGCCCGCCGGTCAGCGGCACGAACGGCCCGAGAGGCGAGTCCGCTGCAAGAATCTGTGTCCCCCGGCACCGGTCTTCCGCTTTGAACGAGGCGAACATATAGTAACGCCCCTCGTACACGTGCACCTCGGGAGCCCAGAAGTGACGGTCAGCCCAGAAGTCTGCCGGCGGACGGAACGCCGCGAAGGGACCCTCCCACGCTTCCAAATCCCGGCTGCGGAATACATCGAAGCCTGCAGCAGCGCCTTGCCATACATTCTTGTCGGTTGTCCCGTAGAGATAATACATCCCTTCCTCGGGCATCGTCACCACATACGGATCGCGGATCCGAATTTCATCTCTGCGAAGCATGATCTCATCCTCCTGGCGGCTATTGGGCCGGTCGATCCAGCCTGTAACCCCGACTATAACGGGACCGGGCCCTGCCGTCCATCCAAGGAACCGACGATTTTGTTCAAAAAACGGTGTTCCCCCCTCCGCAGAATGCCAGCAGCATCGCACCGGTGCCTAATGCGGTTGACAGCCTCCGCCGGACTACGTATCGTGTAAGCCACGGGGCATCCGGCCCCTCAAGCCTTCGTTGACCCACAAGAAAGAGGAGTGACATATCGTGATCGTCCAGCTTCATGTAACCCAGCCGCCGGTAGCGAGCCAGCTGCTTGCTGTCCAGATCCCAGCTTACCTCGTCGAGGCGGAGCTCATCGGGTTCCATGGGATCCCAGCGCTGCAGGATACGGCAGAGAGCCTGGCCCGGTCGGCCGAGACCTTCTACGGATACTACGCGGACGGCGAGCTCGCAGGAGCGGCCGCCTATGAGCTCGTCCAAGATACGATGGACATTACCCGGCTGGTCGTGCATCCCCGTTATTTTCGCCGGGGTATAGGCGGCAGCCTGATCCGCTGTCTGCTCGGGCTGCCCACCGGGGCACAGCGGTATACGGTCAGCACCGGTGCCAAGAACGTGCCCGCCAAGGAGCTGTACAAGAAACACGGATTCGCCGAAACCACAGACGTCGAGGTCGCTCCCGGGGTCTGGCTCACGCGCCTGGAGCGGCAGGCGCCCGCCTCCTTGTAAGGCACCGGATTCCGCAGAGTGGATCCGCAGGCGGAATCGGCGTACGGCTAGACCAAGCTAGCTCATCCATTGATCGGCAAGCTTCAGCCTCTCCCGTTGAACAAGCAGGCGGGTGCGGCCTCAGCCGGCCGGCCACATTTGACCGTGATACGCCATATCCCAGAACATGTACTCGTACCTCGTCGTATGGAGGAAGATCTCCTCCAGCCTCGCGAGGTCCCGCTCGGAACGGCCTTCCGCCAGTTCGTCAAGCAGGCCGATGCACCACTGCGCCAGCGCTCCGAAGTCCTCCGAGCTGTACATGCGGATCCACTCGCCATAATACTCGTGATCGGCGGCTCCGGGAATCCCGCTGAGCTCCTTGCCGATCTCCCAGTAGCTCCACATGCAGGGGAGCAGGGCGGCCACGAGCTCCGCCAAGGAACCGTTCTGCGCCGCATGGAGCATATAGTGCGAGTAGGCCAGCGTGATCGGCGAAGGCTCCGCCGTCTCGAGCTCCTCCTCCGAGATCCCGAAGCGGGCGGCATAAGCGCGGTGCAGCGCCATTTCCTCATGCAGCGTCGAATGCAGCAGGGCGGCGAACCGTTCCATCGTCGCGAGGTCATGCGCCTTCACCGACCCGAGTGCGAACAGCTTCGCGTAATCGATGAGATAGAGATAATCCTGTACCATATAGAAGCGGAATTTCTCGCGGTCCAGCGTGCCTGCCCCCATCTCCCGGACGAACGGATGCGCGTGATTCTGGCGCCAGACCCCTTCCAGCTTGCTCTGCAGTCGTTCCGTGAATTTCATGTCCTCTTCTCCCTCCGCTATTTGGGCGTATGTCCCCATTCGTAAATAAATCGCAGCATGACTTTGGTGAAATCGACGAGCTGCCGCACAGACACTCCCTCGTTGACGGCATGAGCGTTGCGGAGGTCGCCGGGTCCGTAGATCGCTGCCGGGATGCCTGCATCGGCGAACCATCCGCCATCCGTTACCGTAGGCGATACATCGGTCACTGGCGGTACGCCGAGGGCCGCTTCATGCGAGCGCTGCAGCAGCCTGACCGCCGCATGGTCCGGATCCACCTCCAGCGACGGGAACACTTCGCCCCGGTCCTCGATCATGGAGCTGCCGCCCCAGCGGAACTCCAGGGGATGCTCCCTCAGCCA
Source organism: Paenibacillus caseinilyticus (assembly GCF_027533645.1). GTDB lineage: Bacteria > Bacillota > Bacilli > Paenibacillales > NBRC-103111 > Paenibacillus_G > Paenibacillus_G caseinilyticus. Next base: position 128,490 of record NZ_JAQAGY010000002.1, on the reverse strand, counting down.
CGGATCCGCCGCAGCCACCCGGTTCAGGTGCTCCTCGACTTCCCGCGCGACCCCTTCGTATGTTTCGTCCGGGTAAAAATGGACCGTGATCCACAGCCGGCATTCATCCGCCACGAAGGCCGCATGACGGCCTCCTTCGATCACCGCCGGATTGATCGTATTCGTCCCCGGCTCGAAGCCCGGATAGCTCTTCATCACGGCCCAATGCCGTTCGAGCTCCTGCAGCCCGGCGACGATCTTCATCATCTTCTCGATGGCGCTCGCGCCGTGGAGTCCGCCGCCTGCGTGGATCATCCTTGTGCGCGTGGCATCGTGGAAGGTCTGGTCGCTGCGGACCGTGACCCAGCCCGTAATGACGCCGCCCTGGCCTTGGATATGCAGGTCGCTCGTGTCGACGACCACGGCGAAGTCCGCCGTATATCCGCGCCGGCAGCACTGCAGCGTCCCCGCTTCCCCGACCTCCTCGCCGATCACCGACTGGAAGAGAAGGTCGCCCGGCAGGCGGATTCCCGCTTCATGGAGCAGACCGATGGCGAACAGAGCTCCCGCCAGCCCGCCCTTCATATCCGAGGCTCCCCGGCCGATCAAGCGGCCGTCCCGCACGACCGGCGTGAAGGGATCCTGCTCCCACGGCTCGTCCGCCCCTACCTCCGCGACGTCGATATGCCCGTTCACGATGAGGCTCTTGTGCGCCTGAGGCGCGGTTCCTTGGAGAACCCCGACGATATTAGGGTCGCCGGGATACACATCCCACCGGTCCACGGAGAACCCCTTCTCCTCCAGGTAGGAGGCCACGAACGCCTGTGCCTCCTCCGTATTGCGGGCCGGCGGCGCCGGCGTGCGGAAGGAGATGAGCTTGGACGCCAGCGCGACGAGCTCTTCCTGCCTTTGCTCCACGAGACCGGTCAACCTCTCTAACGTACCGCTGACGGAGCCCGTCCCTATGCCGGTCGGCGCTTGCGTGTTCCCTCCTGAAGCTTGCTTCGTTGTGTCCTTCACCCTCCGGATTCCTCCCATGCCGGCCCCTGAGTCTGCGCTCATGCCTGCTCTTTTTGTTAAGCATTGAAGAGAACGACCGCGAGGCCATTCCTTGAGGGGCGTAACCAAGATCAACGGCTTCGCCGTCCTTTAAGGACCATGCGCGTATGCAAAAAACCGCTCTCCGGAGGAAAGCGGCTCATACATCCGGAGACACGGTCATCATGCGGCGGACGGCAGACCACTTCCCTTCGCTGGCATTACCCAGATCAGGTGCAAGGGTTAAGACTCCCGTCTCTCTCAGCCATCGCGGCACCCCTAGTGTTCCTATCAATTCGGTTGTCATATTCTCCCGTCATCGTAGCATACCCTTCCGCCGGCGGGCAACCCCGGATCATCAAGTGGAGCGGCAGGCCATACCGCAGGGCCTGCGGAAGCAGCTGCCCATCCGCAGGCCCTCTCCGCCCCGCCCCCCCTTACACCAGTGCCAGGCAGAGCAATAGGAGCACCACGCCTGCCGACAGCCCGAGCAGCAGGAGATCGTTCCGGTCCCACCGTATGGGAGCCCGGCTGCGTACCGAGGGCCCTTCGATCCGGCAGCCTCTCGCCTCGAGCGCAAGAGCCAGATCCTCCGCGCTCTTCATCATCGACAGCAGCAGCGGAACCAGGAATGGCGGCACATCGCGCAGCCGGATCGAGCCGGGCTTCACCCGCGCCCGTCCCCGGGAGCGGACGATGAGCGACATCCGCTCGATCTCCTGCAGCAGCTGGGGGATCATCCGCAGGAGCAGGGCCGCGTAGAGGCTGACCGTCCCGACACGCAGGCCCGTACGCGAGAGGAGGCCCAGTACCTGGTCCAGCCCTTGGCGCAGCCCGCGCTGCCCTGTGACCCGGACAAAAACGAATCCGAGCAGCATAACCAGCGCCAGGTTGGACAGCAGGCGGAGCGTGACGGACGCATCGGCAGCGGAGAACATGCCGGCGCCCCCATCTGCCGCCCCCGGCCCCCACCGGATGCCGGCGAGCAGACAGGAGACCGTCAGGAAGATGAGATAAGACCGCAGCGGCTTCAGCAGGGGCGCGGGCGGCAGGCGGAACGCTGCCAGGCAGATGCCCAGCAGCAGCGCCCCCGCCCCGAGACCCGCCCACGTGTCCTGCGGAAGCATAGCCGCAGACACAAGCAGATACGCCAGCCACTTCGCCACCGGATGCCGCCCGCGGATCCAGGGGTGCCCCTCATCCGGCGGCTCGGCGGGATCCGGGGAGGCGGATTGCGCAGGCTCGGGCGCAGCAGCGGATGCGGGCGAAGTGCCGGGCAACTGCGCGGGCGCCGCATGCATTGGCTTGGACGCCAGCGGGCCGCCCGGAGCGCTGGGCACCTGCGTGTGCGCTGGGGACTCCGCTTGAGCAGTAAGCACGGACGCAGGCACCGGAGGCTCGGGCGGAGCACCCAGCGCCTGTGCGGAGCCCATCGGCTCAGCCGGAGCGCCAGGCACCGCGGGCGCCGAGCGCAGCGGCCCAGCCGGTGCGGCGGCGCCTGCCTCCAAGCGGCGCCGGATCGCGGCCGCAGCCGCAGCCGGCGCAAGCGGCAGCGGACCCGTGCCGATGCCGCGGGCCGCCAAGGCGGCAGCGAGCTGCACGGACGCGGGCACGCCGACGCCGGCGGCGAGCAGCGGCCCCGGATCGGCGCACCACGCCTCCGGCGTGCCGTCGCCCGCCAAGGCCCCCTCGCGGATGACGATCACGCGGTCGGCCACGGGGAAGAAGGTGTCGAGATCGTGCGAAGCGATCACGACACCTCCTCCGCTGCGCTTATGGGCCAGCACCGCGTCCAGCAGCGGCGGTATGCCGGCGGGATCGATGCCCGCCGTCGGTTCGTCGAGCAGCAGCCAGGCCGGCTTGACGGCCAGAGTCACCGCCAAGGCGGCCCTGCGCTTCTGGCCTTCGGATAAGGTCATCACCGCCTCCTCGAGCAGCGCTTCCGGCAGCCCCGCCGTACGCATGCCTTCCTGTGTCCTGCGCTGTAACTCTTCCTTCGACAACCGCAGCGGCCGCAGCGAGTACCGGAATTCCCTGCGGAGCGTCTGGGCGAACATCTGCCTCTCCGGGTATTGGAAGGACAAGGCCGTGAGCCCGAGCGCGTCCGCACCAATCCGCTCTCCATCCCACAACGGTACGTCCCCATAGTGGATCGACCCCGCCGTCAGCGGAACGAGTCCGGCCAGCGCGAGCAGGAACGTGCTCTTGCCTGCACCCGTCCTGCCGACGAGCAGCGTGATCTCGCCGGGCTGCAGCGTGCAATCGACCGGGCACAGCAGGGGCCTGCGCGCCGCATCCCTATCCGGATGTACGGCGGCTCCGCGCAGCGAGACCGTCACCATGATCCCACCATCTCCGCCAGGTCCTCCACCGTCAAGGGCCGCTGCTTAAGCACATGTCCCTTCCGTTCCAGTTCCTGTGCCACTCCGACCGCATAAGGCGGCTTGAAGCCGAGCTGTTCGCACGGCGTCACATCGCCCTCGCTCTTGTTGTAGAAGAAGTCGGTCGGCGTCCCGCAGAACGTGAGCCGCCCTCCATCCATGGCTGCCACGCGGTCCGCACAAGCAAGCTCGTCGAGCAGCTGCGTCACCCAGACGACCGAGGCCCCCTCCCGGTGCTTGCGCCGGGCGGTCTCGAGCAGTTCCCTCCGCGAGAGGGGGTCGAGCATGGAAGTCGCCTCGTCGAACAGCAGCAGCGGAGGCCGGAGCGCCAGACAGCCAGCCGCCGCCAGCAGCTGCTTTTGTCCGCCGGACAGCGAGTGTACCCGCCGGTGTGCGAGGTGGAGCAGACCGGTATCCCTCAGCGCCTCCTCGGCGCGGGAATCCATCTCTTCCATACTCAGCCCGAGGTATTGCAGACCGAAACGCACTTCTTCGTGCACGGTTTCCCCGAGCAGATGCGTATCCGGGTTCTGGAACACGAGCGGGATCGTACTCCCCGCAAGAGGCTCGGCAGACTCCGGGACCAGCAGCCGTACCGAGCCCGACGTCGGCTTGTGCAGCCCCGCCATCGCACGGATCAGGGTGCTTTTGCCGCTGCCGTTCGTCCCCGCGATAGCCAGCCACTCCCCGCGCCGCACGGACAGCGAGATATCCTGCAGCAGGGTCCGGCTCCCATCCGCCGTAGGCAAAGTATAAGTAAGATTCTCCAACCGGAGCAGCATAGGCTCGTCAAGATTCATAAGAAAACTCTTTTCCAGATAAGATCGTTATGATAGAATGCTCAGTAAAACTCATATTGTTAACCGTTATATCATAAATAAAGGTTAACAAAACAAAGGGGAAAGATCAATGAAAACATCCATCTCCATCCGGGGGCTCGTCTTCAGCACGCTTTTCGGGGCGCTGTTTGTAGCAATGAGCTTTTTCAACATCCATCTCGGCTTCTCTCCCGTACCCATCTCGTTCCAGAACCTGGCGGTCATGCTCGCCGGACTCATCCTCGGCCCCGTCTACGGCTTCATCAGCATCGGGCTGGTCGTCCTGCTCACCGCTGCCGGCCTGCCCCTGATGCACGGCAGCGGCGGACTGACCCTGCTCCTCGGCAAGACCGGCGGCTTCATCTGGGCCTATCCTTTCGCAGCGCTGCTCATCGGCTTGGTCAGCGAGCGCGTCCAAGGCCGGGGCGTCTGGGCCTTCGTCCGGCTCTTCCTCGCTGCCGAAGTGTTCGGCTCGCTGCTGTTGTATGTCACCGGTGTGCCTTGGCTGGCCTACGTGGCCCATCTCCCTATGGAGAAGGCGATGCTGGCCGCCTGCTATCCGTTCCTGCCCGGCGATGCCGCGAAGGCCGTGCTGGCCGCACTGGTTGCCTTGCAGGTCCGGCAGGTGTTCCCCGCCTCACGCCTACGCTAGCATTGTAATCCCAACCGTATCCGCAAAGCAATGAGCCATCCGGGGGATTCTCCGGATGGCTCATTTGATTGTATGGGAAGACTGTACAAAGTCCCAAATCCTTGCGCCCGGCGCTTCGCTGCACCCTGACTTCCTGACTAGCCCGCCTTCACCACAGATTATCACCCCGGCTTAAGGCCCAAGCTCTCCGGGCCCCTCCCCTTTAAGCAGCCGAAGCCCGGCCAGCTTCTGCCGACGCCTAAGCCCCTTCGTCCCTTTCATCCGGCCGCAGATTCAGCTCGAAGCCCTCATTGCGGTCGCACAACAGCACCCCGTCCTTTACCTCAAGCCTTGCGGCTTGAATAGAGGATCTCCGGCTGTCGATAGTCTCATCCCCGGCGCCATTTCTTCTTCCCGGATGGGTGAAATAGAAGATATACGCTTCCTCATCCTGTACGACCACATCGGCATGGAGACCGATCGTACCATCGTCCTCTCTAGTTCCTCCCGTGTCCAGAAGAAGGCCGTTTCGTTCCCAGTTCTCCAGATCGTCCGACCGATAGACACCCTGACCTCTCCATTCGTCGATAATCATCCAATACCGGTCCTTGAATCGGAATACGTTCGGCCCCTCATGCGCCCTGTGCGTAAGAACGGGACCTGCCACCTGCCAATGGAACAAGTCCGTGCTGTCTGCAGCGTAAGTGTAGGAGTGGTGCGCCTCGTCCTTATACCACATCCGGAACCGCCCGTCCGGCATGCGGAGGATGCACGCATCAATGACACGGTCCGAGGAGAGCGCCAGCTGCGAGCGGAAAGTCCAGGACAGCAGGTCCGGCGAGGTATAATGGAGCATGTGTCTCGGGTGGCCCGCCCACTCCTGCGGCACTCCCCGGATGTAGCTGACATACATGTGGTACAGCCCGTCATGCCACAGGATCTCGGGGGCCCAGAACGTATTGCGGCCCCATTCCCTATCGAGTCCGCCAAGCGTCCCGCGGTACAGCCAGCTCCGTCCGTTGTCCGCCGAGGACGCGACCCCGAGGTCCGTCCCATGTACCCAGGCCACCCCTTGGCCCGGTGCCGAAGCTCTGCGGTTTGTGTAGATCATCCACCACTCCCGGGCCTGCCGGTTCCAGATCAAGACGGGATCGGCGGCCCCGTCATAGACCGGATCCCGATACAGCGGTGCTTTCATGAGAACTCCCCCTTGGGCTTCGATGGGGAGAACAGCCGCAAGGTTCGCAAGGCAAGAGGATTCCCCCGCCCGCTCCCCTGCTTCCGACTCCCTGATGTGCTCTCATCTTACCGCAGCCAGTGCGCCGCCGGAACTGAAAAATCAGACGCAATTGTTCAAATGTCCGACTTTCCGCTCCAGCAGGCTTCCCCGGAAAGCTATACCGCTAGGGGAGGAGCATCTGCCAATAGAACGCCCACGGTACAAAAAGAAGGAATACAGCCAGCGTGAACAAGGTAAGCAGCCGGCCTTTCAGCCTCGTTCGGCCGCGCCCCTGCCACGCTCTCCAGGCGAACGCCGCGCCTGCTGCGCAGGTCACCAAGGAGCCCGCCTGCAGCAGCAGCCACACGAGCGGCCTGTCTCCCGCAAGCGGGGCCACATGCTTGGCGCCGCTGCTCATCAGCCAGCCGAAGTAAGCGGCGAAGCCCAGGACGCTGAGCAGCCCCGAACCGGCTGCCAGTTGAGCCGCCCCCCGTCCGGGAGGCTGCGTCCCCTTCCCCGCTGCCGCAGAAGGAACAGCACGCTGCCGCCTCCACAGTGCGGCAAGTCCGGCGAAGCCCGCGAGCAGCACCAGCATGACGCCCAGGTGCACCCATGCCGTTTGGTGCCAGGCATAGCTGTCGATCCCCGGCTGCGACATATGCTCCTGCACCGGTGCAGCGCCGGCCGTCTGCGGCCCCGTGCCCCGGCCTGCCGTTACATCCAGTACCCAGGAAGTCATCGCTTCGGCATAGCCCGGAGCAAAGTCTTCCGTCTGCCGGATGCCATCCGGAGCGGAGCGGAGATTATGGCCCGCCAGGTCAAAGAAGCGAAGCGAATACCCTGCGTTCCCTCCCCGTTCAAGGGCTTCCCTGATGAGACGCGAGCTCTCGAGAGGCGGCTCAATGCGGTCCTGCCTGCCCCAGATCGCAAGCACCGGCTGCTTCAGCGACTCGAACGCCTGCAGAGGATTATAACTCGCCTCGGCGAACATTCCGGCAGATACCGCAAGCTTCACCGCCCTGTCGGAGAGCGCCTCGGTAACGGAGGGGCTGGTGACCCCCTGGTCCCGGAGCCGGTTAACCAGCTGCCAGGACTGCTGCTGCACCGGGGGCACGCCCGAGGCACCGACGGTAATCAGAAAGTCCGGCTTCTCCGACCGCGAAGCAGCCAGCGAGGTGACCCAAGCCCCTTCGCTCAGCCCCCACAGCCCGATGTGGTCCGGATCCAGACTTTGGTGCGCGTGCAGCGCTTCCACAGCAGCGTTCGCATCAGCCGCCAGTTGATCGTACGAGCGCAGCTTGCCGAAGCCGTCGCTGCGCTTGTCATAGATCAACGCCGCGATGCCCGCCTTCGCGAACATTTCGGCTTCCCCCCGGTACTTCTCCCTGCTGCCCGAGCTCGAGCCATGCACCAGAACAACGGCCGGATGCGGCCCGGGAGTTTGGGGAAGGAGCAGGGTCCCATGCAGCGTCAGCGTTCCGCTCGCGAAGCTCACCTCTTCTTCGGTCCATGTAGCTGCTTCCGCCGCCTGCGCGCCTGGGAGAAGAGCCGCCAGGAACAAGAGGGCCGCCATTATACTGACAAGCATTTTACCTGCGGAGCGGAACCGCCCCCCGTTCCCTCTGCCTGAATTTGCACCTGCCGCTGCACTTCTACGACTTCCATCCCACCATATGAATGCCATAATCCTCACCTTTACCCTTCTGTGCCGGAAGACCGTTCCGTTTCTTTATCTTAATCATACCGGGAAAGGGATGGCAAGGTAACGAACCGCCGGCGGGGTGAGGCCCTGGACCAAGGTCGTATCACTAGCTGGACGCAAGGCGGCGTCCGGACGTCCGCTTGGGGCGAAGCTCGGCAGACTCTGCGGATGCTCATAAGGGGCATGCTTACAAACATCCTGTTGGAGGCTTACGTATCCAGCAGCAGACAAGCATCGCCCATCCGGCCCAGGATCGAGTCCTGGCGAGATATAAATTCTAGGATTTCAAAAAGGCCTCCATATGCTCCAGATGCAGACGCATCTGCCGGACCGCCCGGTCTTGGTCGCGGTCCGCCACCGCCTCATAGATCGCCGCATGCTCCTCGAGCAGCCGGCGGGCGGTCACGGCGTTATGCGTCTCTGCTGCGGCAGGGCACGGACGGCGATTCTGCTGCCCGCGCGTGCCTGTGATCGCCGCCTGCAGCGGCACGGCGATCGACTCGAACACGCGCAGCAGCACCGGATTCTGCCCGGCCCGGGCCAGCGCCGTGTGGAAGCGCAGGTCCGCCTCGTCCGCATCCGCGCCGCCCGCCGGCACCCGCTCCATGTCCGCCAGCGCCCCGCGCAGCCGGTCGAGGTCCGCGTCCGTCCGCTTGGCGGCGGCAAGCGCTGCGTTGGACACCTCGAGCATGCCGCGGGCCTCGAGCATATGCGCCAGCGCGCTGCGGTCCAGGGGCAGCGCAGCCGGGGAGAGCCCCAGCGCACCCGCTGCATACGCCGCAGCTCTCGTCTCGCCCCTGCCGATCACCCGGCAGGCGCCGCCCTGGCGGATCTCGATCAGCCCCATCGCCTTCAGGGCGCTGAGCGCTTCACGGGTCACGGAGCGGGAGACGCCGAAGCGCTCGGACATCTCCTTCGTGGACGGCAGCTTGTCGCCGGCCTTCAGGCGCCCCTGAAGGATCTGGGTCTTGAGCTGCTCCGTCACTTCTTCGTAGTGGCTGCGTCTTGCCACAGGCGTCACTGGCGTTCCGTTCATTCGCCCAAGTCCCCCTAACCGACAATCAGGGCATAGACGATCCCCGGTCCGTGGACACCGATCGTCAGGTCATTCTCGATATCCGCGGAGCGGCTCGGCCCGGAGATAAAATGAATCCCCGCCGGCAGCCCTTCGCGCCCCACCGCATCGAAGTTCACGAGAATCTCGCCCAGCCTCGTTTTCAGCCGCTCCACCGGGATGATCACGAACAGTACCGTAGGCAGCAGGCTGACGGAGCGGCCTTTTTGCTCCGCCGACAGCACCGTGACCGAGCCCGTATAAGCCGCCGCATAGTCCGCCATCACTACGCCGAAATCCGCTTCGGCCGCACGAGCTTTCCAGTTCTCCTCCGCATCCGCGTTCCAGACGGATACCCGGGCCTGCGGCAGAGCCGTCTCCAGGCCCAGCCCATCCAGCTCCGGCTGGTTCTGCCGGACGACATACTTCGCTCCGGTCTGGGCCGCTTTGTCCGCGATGAAGCGCGTGACGTCCTCCATGCCGGACAGTCGCTCGACATGTCCGCCAGCGCCCCGGAAGTTCGCCGTGAACCGTTCGATCCGCTCCTCCGCCGGCCATTCGAACTCCCGCCAGAAGTCCGGCGCCCCGATCACGGGACGGACCGGCTTCTCCGTCACTTGCGGGCGCCCCAGCTTCCGGGCGATACCGCCGATGAACCTATTCTGCTTCGCCTTCGATTCCTCTTCCATCCGCTGCAGCCAATGCGCATGCGTCTCAGCCATGTCCGTGTCCTCCCTTGCCGCGCTGCTTCACGATCGCTTCCATCCGGCTCTTCACAGCCGGGTCCATCTCCTGCAGCCCGCTGCGGATCTCCGCCTCCAAGGTGCCCCACTGCTCTCGGAACGACTGCTTCGGCAGCGTCGGTGTCACGCGGTACGTGTTCCAGCCCTTGAGCGGGCCGATCTTGATGCGGATCCCGCCGTCGCGGGCGACGAGCTTCTGGCCCAGCTTGCCGAGCTTCAGCGCCGTCTTCATCCTCAGCGAATCCCCGGCCAGGGCGGCGAAGCCCTTCATCCCGATCGTCTCCATCCGGTTATCGTGGCCGGCCTCCACCTTGCGGCGGCGCAGCGAGACGAGCATGTCATGCAGCGGGATCTTGACCGGGCAGGCTTCATAGCAGGCGCCGCACAGGCTCGACGCGTTGGCGATGTCGTCCCACTCCGCCACGTTCTTCTTCAGCGCCGGCGTAAGCACCGCACCGATCGGTCCGCTGTACGTGCCGCCGTAGGCATGGCCGCCGATATGGCGGTACACCGGGCAGGCGTTCAGGCAGGCTCCGCAGCGGATGCAGTTCAGCAGCTCCTGGAACTCAGGATCGCCGAGCTGCAGGGAGCGGCCGTTGTCGACGATGATGATGTGCATCTCCTCCGGTCCGTCCGCATCCTTGCTGCGGCGCGGGCCCGTGATGCCCGACATGTAGACGGTCAGCTTCTGGCCCGTCGCGGAGCGCGGGAGCAGCGTCGCCATGACTTCGAGGTCCGTCCACGAAGGAATGATGCGCTCCATCCCCATCAGCGTGATCTGCGTCTTCGGCACGGTGGAGACCATCCGCGCGTTGCCCTCGTTCTCGAAGAGCACCATGGACCCGGTCTCCGCAATGGCAAAATTACAGCCTGTCATGCCGATGTCGGCTTCGAGGAACTTCTCACGCAGCTTTTTGCGTACGAACCCGGCCAGTATGGACGTATCCGGCGGCAGCGTCTCGCCCGCTTCCTTCGAGAGCAGCTCCGCGATCTGATGCCGGTTCTTGTGGATCGCCGGGATGATGATATGCGACGGCGTCTCGCCGGCGAGCTGGATGATATACTCCCCGAGGTCCGTCTCCACCGCTTCCACGCCGATCCCTTCGAGCGCATGGTTCAGGTGAAGCTCCTCGGTCACCATCGACTTGGACTTCACGACCGACTTCGCCGACTTATTCTCGGCGATCTGCAGCGCAATCTTGACGGCTTCCTCCCCCGTATCCGCAAAATGCACATGCACCCCGTTCGCCCGCGCATTGTCCGCGAACAAGTTCAGATAGTAATCCAGATGCGCGATCGTATGCAGACGGATCTGCCGCCCGCGCTCCCGCCACTCGTCCCAGTTGCCGTGGTCCTCGGAAGCGTTCTTTTTGCCGAGCCGGAGTCTCTCCGTCGTGAACTTGACCGCCTTGCGCAGAAATTCGTCGTTCAGCGCAAGCTCCGCTCTCTCTTTAACCGTTCCGTTCGCCTTGGCTGCACTCATGCGCCCTTCACCCCTTCATACAGCAGCTCCGCCAGGTGCATCACCCGCACGGGTTCGCCCCGGTACCGCAGGTTGCCGGCAATGTTCATCAGGCAGGCCATGTCGAGCCCGACCAGCACTTCCGCTTCCGTCTCCTTGATGTGGTCGACCTTCTCGGTCACCATCGCGCCGGAAATATCCGCCATCTTCACCGCGAATGTACCGCCGAACCCGCAGCAGTCCTCGGCAAAAGGCAGCGGAATAAACTCCAGCCCCTTCACGTTCTCGAGCAGCAGGAGCGGCTCTTCCTTCACGCCGAGCAGCCGGCTGCCGTGACAGGACGGATGGTAAGTCACCTTGCGTGGGAACTGTGCGCCGAGATCCTTCACGCCGAGCACCTGCACGAGGAACTGCGTGAACTCGTAAGTCTTCTCCTGCAGCCTCTCCGCCTTCCCCAGCAGCACCGGATCGTCCTTGAAGAGCTCCGAATAGTGGTGGATCATGTACGTGCAGGAACCGGATGGCGCGATTACAAAATCACTGTCGTCAAACGCCGCCAGAATCGTCTTGGCGGAAGCGCGGGCCTCGTCCCAGTAGCCGCTGTTATAGGCAGGCTGCCCGCAGCAGGTCTGCACGGTCGGGAACTCCAGGCTGACACCGTACCGGGCCAGCAGGCGGGCCATCGCCTCCCCCACGGGAGGGAATAAAGCATCGCTCAAGCATGTGATAAACAAGGAAACTTTCATCGGGCACCTCTCGCGTATAAGGATTTTGGAATAGGGGGAATGAAATGGATGGTACACATTGGAACCAACAGGGTATAGTTATCAGGTTATCAGACAAGTTGGACAAAAAACAGAGCCTATTTCAAAAAAACACCGGCTCTTCACTTTGGAAGATGCCTTTCCTGGAGAAAGAAAAGCGCCGCCCCTCACGGCGGATCGCCTTCAGCCTCATAAGCATCGTCGATGCTTTACGTGACGGCTAACCGGCTTCGCATAGACCATGGGCCGCCTCTTCTATCCATCCCAAGAAAAGCTTCTTCCTGCCCGCATGCCTCCCTACACCAATGTCACCGGCAGCCCCTTCTCCTGCAGCTGCGCGACGGCCTCCTCCGCCAGACGGCGGTCGGTGATCATCGCGTGCACGCCGCTGAGTTCGGCCACCTGGGTGAACGCGCGGACGCCGAACTTGCTCGCATCGGCGAGAAGGATCACCTCGTCGGCGATGTCGATCATCCGCTGCTTCACGCGGGCCTGCAGCTCGTTCGACTCGGAGATGCCGCGCTCCAGATGCACGCCCTTACAGGAGAGGAACAGCTTATCGACGTGATACGCCTCGAGGGACCGCTCGGCCAGCGGGCCAACATAAGACAGCGAGCGCTTCGCCAGCTGTCCCCCCGTGCAGATCACTTCCACCTTCTCCTTGGAGCTGAGCTCCGTGGCGACCCGGATCGAATTGGTCAGGACCGTCAGCGGAATGTCGGGCAGGTAAGAGGCCATATACCAGGCGGTTGTGCTGGCGTCGAGCAGGACGCGGTCATGGGGCTGGATTAGCAGCACTGCCTCCTGGGCGATGCGCCGCTTCTCTTCGGCGTGCATCACTTCGCGCTCGGCGTAAGGAATCTCGCCCTGCTGCTCCTTGACGGAGACGGCGCCTCCATGGGAGCGCCTCAGCCGTCCGGCCGCTTCGAGCCGGTCCAGATCGCGGCGGATCGTCTCTTCCGTCACCTGGCACAGCTCGCTGAGCTCGGAGACCCGGATGCTTCCTCTTTCGTTGACCAGCCCCACTATTTTCTCGTACCTCTCAGCCACCAGCATAAGCCGCCCTCTTTTCCTGTCCATATTGCAATTCTGTCGTCCGTTAGTCCGCCAGCCCGGCAAGTCTGCGGAAAGTGCCGTACGCATCTTCCCACGCCTCGCCGTCCTGCGGTTCGTATACGGTAACTGGGAACGAATCGCGAATCACCCGGCGCGCTTCCCAGATGTCCGAGAACTCGCCGCGGGCGATCCACTGCACCGCCAGGTTGCCGATCGCGCTGCCTTCCGCAGGGCCGGCCCACACGGGCCTCCGGATCGCATTCGCGGACCACTGGCACAGCAGCGCATTCTGAATGCCGCCGCCGACCATATGCAGTCCGCCGAACTGCTGTTCCGACAAGGTTTCGGTCAGCTCCAGCACATAACGGTATTTTAACGCCAGGCTCTCCAAAATACAACGAACGACCTCGCCCGGCCCCTCCGGCGCTCGCTGCCACGTCCGGGCGCAGTACTCGCGGATGCGCGGCGTCATGTCGCCGGGATGGAGGAACAGGCCGTCGTCCGGATCGATGAACGCTCCAAAGGCCGGCGCCTCTCCGGCAAGCCGTACGAGCTCAGGGAAGGAATACTCCCGTCCGGCCCGATCCCACTCGCGCTTCGTCTCCTGCAGAATCCACAGGCCCATGATGTTCTTGAGCAGCCGGTACGTCCGCCCCACGCCGCCTTCGTTCGTGAAGTTGTACTTCTGCGACAGCTCGCCCATGACCGGGCGGTCCACCTCGGTGCCCATCAGCGACCAGGTGCCGCAGCTCAGGTAGGCAAACGACCGGTCCGTCGCCGGCACCGCCGCAACCGCCGAGCCCGTATCGTGCTCCGCCACCGCAATGACGGGGATCCTCGGAAGGCCCAGCGTCTCGCTCACCGAAGATCGGAGCTGACCGGCACTGGCCCCCGGATCGGCAATGGAGCCGAACCACGAAGACGGGATCCCGATGCCTGCGAGCAGGTCCGCATCCCACCCGCCGGTCAGCGGGTTGTAGAACTGGGTCGTCGTGGCGTTGGAGAACTCGTTCAGCGCCTCGCCCGTCAGGAAGTAGCGGAGCAGGTCGGGGATCATCAGGAAGCGCTCGGCGCCCGCGAGAAGCGGAGAGTCCGCTTCCTTCAAGGCCGCCAGCTGGTACAGCGTGTTGAACGGCAGGAACTGGATGCCGGTCTTCCCGAAGATCGTCTGCTCCCCGAGCCGCGCAGCCACCCGCTCCATCACACCGTCGGTATGATGATCCCGGTAATGGTACGGGTTGCCGAGCAGCTCGCCATTGCGGTCCAGCAGACCGAAGTCCACCGCCCAGGAGTCGATCCCGATGCTCTCCGGCGTCTCGCCCCGGTGCTTCGCCTTCAGCAGACCCTGCTGGATCTCATGGTACAGACGCAGAATATCCCACTGCAGCCGGGAGCAGGTAGCCACCGGATCGTTGCCGAACCGGTGGATCTCCTCTACCTCGATCTTCCCGCCGGTGAGGCGGCCGAGCAGCGCTCTGCCGCTGCTCGCCCCGAGGTCGAATGCGAGAATACTCACCAGCTCGCACCGCCCTTGCCTCTCGCCAGGATGTCCTTGCCGTAGGAGCTGCTCAAGTACGCTTTCATCGGATCGACCGGCAGCCCCTGCTCTTCACGCAGCGCGTGCAGCAGCGGAGCCACGTCGAATTCGAACGCACGGCGTACGGCATCTTCCGCGCCGAGCACGTCGCCGCGCTTCTGCGCTTCTTCCACTTCCGCGTGGTTGATCAGCAGCGCCTTGGCGTACTGCGTCTGCACGTTGAGGACGGAGCGAAGCATCGCCGGGATTTTCTGCTCGATGTTGTGCGACTGGTCGATCATGTACGCAATGTTGTCCACCGTGCTGCGGATCTTCGCATCGTCGTCGTTCGCCGCGCTGAGGATCTGGTAGAAGATCAGGAACAGCTCGTACGGGTTGACGGAACCGACCACAAGATCGTCGTCCGCATACTTGCGCGAGTTGAAGTGGAAGCCGCCGAGACGGTGCTCGTCGATCAGGTAAGCGACGATATGCTCGATGTTCGCGCCCGGCAGATGGTGGCCCGTATCCACGAGCACTTCCGCCTGCGGTCCAAGCTTCATCGCATAGTTGTACGCCATGCCCCAGTCCGCGATGTCCGTGTGGTAGAACGCCGGCTCGAAGCACTTGTACTCGATGAGCATCCGCATCTCCGGCGTCATCGCCTTGTACATCTCGTTCAGCGCTTCGAACATCCACGCTTTGCGCTTGCGGATATCGCCCTGGCCCGGATAGTTCGTGCCGTCGGCGAACCACAGGCTGAGGTCGCGCGAGCCGGTTTGCTTGGCGATGTCCACGCACTCCAGCAGGTGGTCGGTCGCCTTGCGGCGCACGGCCGGGTCAGCATTCGTTACGCTGCCGAGCATGTAGTCGTCCTCTTGGAACAGGTTCGGGTTCACGGCGCCGATCTTCAGCCCCAGGCTCTCGGCGTGGTTGCGGAGCTTGCCGTAGTCCTCGACCTTGTCCCACGGGATATGGATCGCAACCGACGGACAGAGACCGGTCAGCCCATGCACCTGCGCGGCATCCTCGAACTTCTCGAACGGGTTCCGCGGCACGCCTTCCTTCTGGAACACCTTGAAGCGGGTACCCGAATCCCCGTAGCCCCAGGATGGCGTTTCGATGTGGAGCGCTTTCAAACGGCTTTTCACTTGTTCCAGGTTGATGCCTCTGGCTTGCTGCTGCTCTTCAAATAATACGTAGGCGCGGTCGGACACATTCAACACCCTTTCCTTCATATGCAATGGCCCGCTAGTGGGGCATATTGTATCCATCTATCTTGTCCTAAGGTCACTTCGGCTGTAAAAAGGACTACAATCCGATGGAGCCGCCGGGAATCAGCATAAGTTAGCTGTTCACCGGCGGCGTCTCATGGGACAAGCAAGTCCTGGGCTCCCCGCTTCTACCGAACCGGGTAAGCCATCGTGGACATCAGGGCATTCTCTGCCTGCGTGGAGTCGAGGCGGCTGTACTGCACGATCACCGGCACATCGCTCACCACTTCGATCGCATAAGGAACGCCGGCCGGTATCGACACGCCATCCTTGAGCAGCGAGCTGGTGCGGATATGTCTCGTTCTCCGGCCCGGGACTACGACGAGAATATCGGCCAGCGGGTCGCGGTCCTCGAAGAAGATCGTAAAGCGGAGCAGCGCTTCCTCGGTGCCGGTGTTGAGCACGCACACGGATTCGTGGCTGGCCAGCTCGCCCGAGCTTTTCTCCGGAATGTAGGTGTCCGGAATCACCCAATGCTTCTCGCCTTTGGCCTGAAAGTACATACGGTTCACCACTCCTATGCTTAGCGGGTAAAGGCAGCCGGTACGCCGCCGTCGATCGTCAGCATGCAGCCCGTCGTCTTCTCGGACTTCGAGGAGGCGAAGAACGCAATGCCTTCGGCGATGTCGCTCGGATAGATGTTCACGAGCAGCGTCGTGCGCTTGCGATAGTATTCTTCGAGCTGGTCCGGCTCAATGCCGTACGCTGCGGCACGCTCGTTGCGCCACGAACCGTTCCAGATCGCGGAGCCCTGCAGGATCGCATCCGGCAGCACCGTGTTGACGCGGATGCCGAACTCGCCGCCTTCAGCCGCGATGCAGCGGGCCAGGTGCGCTTCGAGAGCTTTGGCCGCGCTGTAAGCCGAAGCGTTCTTGCCGGCATAGACGGAGTTCTTCGAACCGATGAACACCATGTTGCCGCCGGTCGCCTGTACTTTCATCTGCTTGAACGCTTCGCGCGCCACGAGGAAGTAGCCTGTGCCGAGCACGTTCATGTTCAGGTTCCATTCCTTGAGGCTCGTCTGGTCGAACGGGCTCGAGGTCGCAAGGCCCGCGTTGTTGACGAGGATGTCCACGCCGCCGTAGGCCAGAGCCGTCTCGGCGAATGCCGCCGCCACCTGCTCTTCGCTCGTTACATCCATTTTAACCGCAATGGCCCGGTTCTCGCCAAACTTCTCGTTGATCTCGGCTGCCACATTCTGCGCGCCCTCGAGATTCAGGTCCGCGAGCACCACATGAGCGCCTTCGGAGACGAGTCTGCGTGCGGCTGCGCTGCCGATGCCGCCGGCGCCGCCCGTGATCAGGGCCACCTTGCGCGAGAACTCGGCTTCCGCCGGGGCCAGCGTCAGCTTGTAGAGCTCAAGCGGCCAGTACTCGACGTTGTAGGATTCGTTCTCGCTCAGGGAGACGAATTCGCCCAGCGCAGTGGCGCCGCGCATAACAGCGATCGCACGGTGGTACAGCGCGCCGCTGACCTGGGACATCGCCCAGCTCTTGCCGGTGTTGATCATACCTACACCCGGGATGAGGATGACGCGCGGAGCCGCTTCGAACATCACGTCGCCTTCGTTCTTGTTGCGCTCGAAGTACGCTTGGTACTCTTCCTTGTAACGCGCGATGCCTTCTTTCAGCTTCGCCTTCAGGCCGTCCACGTCCTCCGCGTTCGGCTCCCAGTCGATGAGCAGCGGAACAACCTTCGTATGCACGAGATGGTCCGGACAAGCAGCGCCAACCTGGGACAGCTTCGGAGCGTTCTCGCTAGAGGCGAACTGCAGTACATCCGCTTCGTCGTCGAAGGAGAGAATCATCTTCTTCACGTCGCTGACCGCACCGCGGATGGCAGGCATCACTTCAGCGGCAATGCTGCGGCGTACTTCAGGCGCAAGCACTTCGTACTTCGCGCCGCCGAACAGCTTCGCTTCGTCCACGCGGGCGTCGATGAAGCTCTCTGCTTCATTAATAATCTGTATCGTCTTAGCGTAGCACTCTTCGGAGGTTTCGCCCCATGTCACCAGACCGTGCTTCTCCATGAGAACGAGCTCGGCCTTCGGATTCGCGAGCACGCCTTCGGCGATCATCTTCGAGAGCGTGAAGCCGGGACGCACGTAAGGAACCCAGACGAACCGGTCGCCATAGATCTCCTTCGCGATCTCCTTCCCGTTATCCGCGCAGCACAGCGCGATGATCGCATCCGGATGCGTGTGGTCGACGTGCTTGAACGGCAGGAACGCGTGCAGCAGGGTCTCGATGGACATGCGCGGGTGCTTCGAATCGATCATGCAGTGCGTTAGGTACGCGACCATCTCCTCGTCGGACATCTCCGGCTTCTCGAACAACGGACGGATATCCTCCATGCGCAGGCCGGTGAAGTTGCCGGCTTTCATCGTCGCGAGGTCGGAACCGCTGCCCTTCACGTACATCACTTCCACGTCCCGGCCGCGGAAATCCTTCACGGTCGTCTTCGCGGACGTGTTGCCTCCGCCCCAGTTGCACACGCGGCGGTCCGATCCGATGATATTCGAACGGTATACGAGCTCGTCGAGTCCGCCCTGCAGCTGCGATGCTTTCGTCTGATCCCACAAACTTTGTACCATGGTTTGGTTTCCCTCCGAATTTACGCTTGAATGATTTTGTTTTTGCTTGTTTTGATGATATCATCTTTATTTATCTTTGTATAGTATGAATTCAAAAGTAAACGGGCATCATAAATCGAGTTTATTTGATTCCAAGCAAATATAGTTGCTATACATATAATCGTCATGTTAATATTTTAAGAGTGATAATGGTAAGGAGAGGGAAAGCTATTGCCGCACAGGCACCACGTCTCTTCTCTGCCTTACGGATTGACAGGAGGTCCTGGCCTACGCATGCACACCAACGACTCGATCGGATTCATGATCAGCACCATCGGCCGCAAACTGAACCAGAGCTTAACGCTTCGGTTCCAGCCCTATGACATTACCTCGGAACAGTGGTCTGTTCTGAACACGCTGACGCTCAGGGACGGCGTCAACCAGCGGGAGCTGTCCCAGCGGACGGAGAAAGATCCGACCAACGTGACCCGGATCCTCGACCAGCTCGAGCGCAAGGGCTGGATCCGCCGCGCCCCCCACCCCGAAGACCGCCGGGCCTATCTGATCTATGCGACCGACAGCGGCCGCGAGCTGAACCGCACGCTGGCCCCGATGGAAGCGGAGATGGTCGCCTCATTGCTCGCTGCCGTCCCTCCAGAGGCCGAGCGCGTGCTCCGGGAAGCCCTGATCTCGATTAACGACCATATCAACGACCATATCAACAACCCTATTAAATAAAGAAAGAAGAGAAGTTCTCATGCAGCATCCATCTCCGATACAAGCCGCACACGCTCCCTTATGGACCCGGGATTTTATCTCGATCTGCTTCAGCTCCTTCTTCGTCTTCATGACGTTCTACATGCTGGCCGTAACGCTGCCAAGCTATGTGCTGGACGAGCTTCACGGCAGCAAAGGGCAGATCGGGCTCGTCACGACCGTCTTCGTCATCGCGGCGGTGGTGTTCCGTCCGCTGACCGGCAAATGGCTCGATGAACGCAGCCGCCGCACGCTGCTGCTCACCGCACTCGTGCTGTATGCCGTCTGCAGCGCTTTCTACTTGAGCGTGCACAGCTTGCCCGCCCTGCTGGCGCTCCGGGTGCTGCACGGCGTCTCCTTCGGGATTGCCGCCACGGCTACCTCCGCCATCGCCGTCGACCGGGTGCCTGCATCCCGCAAGGGCGAAGGCGTCGGCTACTTCAGCCTGTTCATGAGCCTGGCCATGGTGGTCGGCCCTTACCTCGGGCTCATGTTCATCGGCAGCTTCGACTTCACCGTGCTCTTCACCGCCTGTGCCATCCTGGCCGTGCTCGCCCTTCTCTGCGGCAGCACCGTGCGCATACCGGCACATGTGCCGAAGCCGGTCACCGGGCATCCGTGGCACTGGACGCGGTTCATCGAGCCGGCAGCCATTCCGATCTCCCTGGCCGGCAGCGTGCTCGCCTTCTCGTACGGGGCCATCTCGACCTTCATCTCCGTGTTCGCCAAGGAGATCGGACTCGAGTCCATCGCCTCCTACTTCTTCATCGTGTTCGCCGCGATGATCCTGATCTCCCGGCCGTTCACGGGCCGGATCTTCGACCGCAGAGGCGAGCATGTCCTCGTGTATCCCGGACTCGCGCTGTTCGTCGTCGGCATGCTCCTGCTGAGCGAAGCCCACTCCGCCGCCTTCTTTCTCTTCACCGGCGCCGTGATCGGCCTCGGCTTCGGTGCCCTGCTGCCGAGCTTCCAGGCCATCGCGCTGAAGGCAGCCCCCGCCCACCGCAGCGGCCTCGCGACCGGGACGTACTTCGTCCTCTTCGACACCGGGTACGGCCTCGGGTCCTATATCCTCGGCATCGTCGCCGCGGGGACAAGCTACGGCACGATGTACCTGGTCGGCGCGGTCATCACCGCCTTCACGGTGGTGCTGTACTACCTGCTGCATCACCGCAAGCAGAACAAGGCCGCAGCAGGCCGGCAGGCGGCGTAGTCCGCGGGAAGCGGACCGCAGGCGCAATCGGCATGACGGGTGGAATCTGGATCGAGCCCTAGTGAGATATAAATTCTAAATAGTTCAAAAAAACACAGCGGCCGTCAGGGATCCAAGCTCCCGGAATGCCGCTGTGTTTTTTTATTCTGCTGCCTGCGCGAATGCTGCGTGGGTGCCGTGCTCCCTTCCACTGCCGCTGTTCACTTCAGCTCATTCCTGTCGCCATCGGATCCTTCGGGTTCCTCGTCAGATCGTCCAAGAATCGGATTGCGGACCGTATAAGTCAAGCATGGACACAGGAAGTCCTAATTGTTTCATATAAGTAAACATCTGTGCCCGGTGATGAAACAGATGCGTCGTAATCTCAATCAACCATTTCGCCTGAGCGACGGGGTGATGTTTGGCAAAAAAAGGAGCCGTCGTCTTATACAGAAAATCCTTCTCATCCAAGGAAATCATATACCGTTTCAACTCTTGTACTCCCCGGTGCATGACATCCGATAAGGAAGCTGCATCACGCAGATGCATGATCGTCATCGCAAGATTCCTAATCTCCTCCTCGGGCTTCTCCTGCAGGATCGCCAGCTCCAGTGCGGGGACTTGTACAAGATGACGGACAAGCTCGATTAAACTCATCATCCCTTCCTGGGGGCGAAATTCCCACTGATCTTCCTTGATCTTAGCGATTAATCCACAGGTCGTAGAGAGCGCCAGCTCCATTTCGTCGAACAGAAGGTCCTGTACATGGGACATATCTTTATTCATCTTCTCTCATCCTCTCCAAGCTTATAATAGCTGCTCACGAGAAGACCATAACACTCAAATAAGACAGATCCCGGCTTATTTTCATGATAAACTGAAAGAAAATGAGCAGGCGAGGAATCCTTTTGATAAAATCACAGCGGCTAATTCAACTGATGATGGTGATCAACGCCAAAAAATCATTTACGGTCCGGGAACTTGCCGACGAGTTTGGCTTGTCTACACGAACGATTACCCGGGATTTGCAGGAACTGAGCGAAGTAGGCTTTCCTATTTACACAGTACAGGGACGGGGCGGCGGCTATCGGCTGCTGCAGGAGAGGATGTTACCGCCGATTTCATTCTTGGAGAGCGAAGCCGTCGCCATTTTTTTCGCCTGCCAGTCCTTGCAGTATTTCGGCTCTTTGCCTTTTGACGAAGGCGCGGCTTCCGCGATCCATAAGTTCTATCATTACTTGCCTGCCGACGTGAAGGAGCAGATCGACCGGCTGAAGAACAAAGTGGTCATCTGGAATCCTTACCGTTCCATGTCC
Source organism: Paenibacillus caseinilyticus (assembly GCF_027533645.1). Taxonomy (GTDB): domain Bacteria; phylum Bacillota; class Bacilli; order Paenibacillales; family NBRC-103111; genus Paenibacillus_G; species Paenibacillus_G caseinilyticus. The sequence goes on along the minus strand of NZ_JAQAGY010000002.1, from coordinate 107,017 downwards.
TCGGCCTTCCTCCAAATTTTGCTGCAGGCGATCATGAAAAAAAGCATCGTTACCATCACGTACCATTCCACGGACGGTTTGACGCAAAGAGATATCCAGCCGGTGGGCCTTTATGCAAGCGAAGGCTATTGGTACTGTCCGTCCTTCTGCTTTCTGCGTCAAACGCACCGGCTTTTCCGCGCGGACCGAATAACCTCCGCCCGTTTGAACGAATCGCTCCCCTACCGGGAAGACCTGAACAGATCCGTATTCGATTGGATTACTCCCGATCTGACCCGATTTGAGCGAACCTCTCTTATCGTAAAGCTTACGCAGGAAGGCGTCCGTGCACTCGAATCGAGCGTCTGGTTCGGCCCCTGCATGGAACTTCATGAAGACGGAAGCGGAACCATCCGCATCCAGATCCCCGTTAAGAAATTGCCTTTTTTTGCAGATATGTTCTGGGCCCTGGGGGGAGATGCAAGAATCCTGGAGCCTGCAGAGGCTGTAGAGTACATCACACATAAAATCGAGACCATTAGACAGCAGTATCTATAAGATCCAGCGCCCCGTGTATCTCGGCATATATACCAATGTTTACTTGCACCCCTGAAGTGTATTTTGCGCAATAGCACGCCCCGTCTCCTTCGTCTTTGAATTAAAAAGCCGCACCTCCACACGTGTATTCACTGGAAGATCCATCGAAATCTCTTCCGTTTTCCCTGCCCAAAGCTGACCTCCAAAGAAACCAGAAGTCTTCGTATATACTGCAGACAATTTAAAGCGCCAAGAGATCGCACCAGGTATTTGGACCAATCCTTCATACTGATCATAATCACCAAACGAAGATGGATCTGGCATCCAATCAGCATAAATCCCTACACTTTGACGTTCTCTTAAAGGGCTGATGGGGTCAGCGGTATAGGGCTTTTTTACTTTGGTTATCAATGCAGCCCCTTGCGTATTAGGCATATCCATAACTGGAAGCAATACAACACTGCATGGGTATTGTACCTTTGGCTGTGTTTCTGGCTGAGCAGCTGTTGTACTAATCTCTAAAAGCAACAAAGGAATCAGCATCATCCATAGACGCATAGCATCACCTCAAGGATAATTTCCCCTGCAAAGATGAAGTTATCCTGCTTGCTAACGAAACCAGTGAGCGGTCTGCAGACTCGCCCGAGCCCCCAGCAACCCGCCACCCGCCACCCGCCACCCGTACAAGGTTACGAAACCGCTACTCAAAAAGTCACGCCTGTGGAAGTTATGGTCCAGGGAATATTTTACAATCGGTACAAGGGATTGCGCAACGCGTCTCGGACCCAGCACCGGAAAGGAGGGCCGGACTCTCCGCTTTCCACACTATTCCTAGGAGGAATTCAAATCGTGAATAAGAAGAACACGAAAGTGTACCAGCGCCTCGGCAAGCTGCTTCTCGCCTCTTCCCTCTCCCTGCCGCTGTTCTCGGGACTAGCCCTGACCGCCCCGGTGAACCGCGCCTATGCCGCGGAGGATACGACGAACAAGACCCGCTTCCTCACCTTGTACAACCAGATCAAGGACCCGGCGAACGGGTATTTCTCGCCGGAAGGCATCCCTTATCATGCGGTCGAGACGCTTCTCAGCGAAGCCCCGGACCACGGTCACATGACGACCTCCGAGACTTACAGCTACTGGCTCTGGTTGGAAGCGCTTTATGGACATCATACAGGCAACTGGACCCGGCTCGAGCAGGCATGGGACAACATGGAAAAGTACATTATTCCTAATGCCTCCGAGCAGCCGACGATGGGCGGCTATAACCCGTCGAGCCCCGCCACCTATGCGCCGGAGCACCCGCAGCCCGACCAATACCCCTCGCAGCTCGGCAGCTCGGTGACGGCCGGCAAGGATCCGCTGGACGCCGAGCTCAAGTCGACCTACGGCAATAACCAGACTTACCTCATGCACTGGCTTGTCGACGCCGACAACTGGTACGGCTTCGGCAATCCGCTGAACCCCTCCCATACCGCGAACTATATCAATACGTTCCAGCGCGGCGAGCAGGAATCCGTCTGGGAAGCGATCCCTCATCCGTCCCAGGAGACATTCCAGTTCGGCAAGCCGGGCGAAGGCTTCGCCACCCTGTTCGTGAAGGACAACAGCGCCCCTGCGAAGCAGTGGAGATACACCGACGCGACCGATGCGGATGCGCGTGTCGTGCAGGTCATGTACTGGGCGAAGAGCCTCGGGTACAACAACACCGTCTACCTGGAAAAAGCCAAGAAGCTCGGCGACTACCTCCGCTACGGCATGTACGACAAGTACTTCCAGCAGATCGGCAGCGCGGCGGACGGCACGCCGGCTCCGGGCTCCGGCAAGGATTCCGCGCATTACCTCATGGCCTGGTATACGGCTTGGGGCGGAGGCATCGGCTCGAACTGGGCTTGGCGGATCGGCGCATCGCATAACCACCAGGCGTACCAGAACCCGATGGCCGCTTACGCCCTGTCCGAGGGCGGGCTCGCTCCCAAATCGCCTACAGCCAAACAGGACTGGGAAACCTCGCTGAAGCGCCAGCTCGAATTCTATACGTGGCTTCTGTCCAGCGAAGGCGGGATCGGCGGCGGCGCCACCAACAGCAAGGGCGGCACGTATGCGCCTTACCCTGCCGGCGTCAGCACCTTCTACGGCATGGCGTACGAGGATGCGCCGGTCTACCACGATCCGCCGTCGAACACCTGGTTCGGCTTCCAGGCCTGGCCGGTCGAACGGATCGCGGAATACTACTACTCGATGGCCGCCAAGGGCGACACGGCCTCGGAGAACTTCAAGATGGCCAAACGTGTTATGGACCAATGGGTGAAATGGGCGCTCTCCTACACGTTCGTCGACAAGAAACCGGTGACCGACAGCGACGGCTACTTCCTGAACAGCAGCGGCCAAAAAATCCTCGGCGGCGCCAACCCGCAGGTGGCCACGACCCCGGATCCCGGGCAGTTCTACATTCTCGGCGGGCAGGAATGGACCGGGCAGCCTGACACCTGGAAGGGCTTCGGCAGCTTCACCGGCAACCCGAATTACCATGTCATCGCCAAAGGCACCTCCCAGGATACCGGCGTACTCGGCTCCTACATTAAGCTGCTCACCTTCTATGCGGCGGGGGCACAGGCGGAGAATAACGGTACCCTGACGGCGGCGGGCTCGCAGGCCAAAACGACGGCAGAGCAGCTGCTGAACGTCGCCTGGAACCACAACGACGGCATCGGCATCGCCGTCCCCGAGAAGCGCGGCGATTATTCCCGCTACTTCACGAAGGAGATCTACTTCCCGTCGGGCTGGAGCGGCACGTACGGCCAGGGCAATACGCTGCCGGGTACCGGAGGGGTTCCATCCGATCCGGCCAAGGGCGGCGATGGCGTCTACCTGTCCTACACCGATCTGCGGCCGAAGATCAAGCAGGATCCGAAGTGGTCCTATCTCGAGAACCTGTATAAGAGCTCCTATGACCAAGCCGCCAAAAAATGGACCAAAGGCGAGCCGACCTTCACGTATCACCGCTTCTGGGCGCAGGTGGATATGGCTACGGCCTACGCCGAATACAGCCGCCTGTTCGGCAGCGGCACGACGACGCCGTCGGTGCCGGGTGCTCCGGCCGGGCTCGCAGCGGCCGCAGGTGATGCCAAAGCGACGCTGACCTGGAGCGCCTCTGCAGGCGCGGCGTCCTACAACGTGAAGCGGGCGACCACCGCAGGCGGACCGTACACGACGGTCGCCACCGGGGTGACGGGCACGAGCTTCACGAACACAGGCCTGACCAACGGCACGACATACTACTATGTCGTCAGCGCGGTCAACGCCGTTGGCGAGAGCCCGAACTCCGCCCAGGTCAGCGCCAAGCCGCAGGCCGGCACGCCGGCCGTACCGGCAGCGCCTGCGGGCCTGACGGCTGCAGCGGGTGACGCCAAGGTCACGCTGGGGTGGAGCGCCTCCGCCGGTGCCGCTTCGTACACCGTGAAGCGCGCGACGACGGCGGGCGGACCGTATACGGCGCTCGCCACCGGGGTGACGGCGACCGGCTACACGGATACCGCCGTGACCAACGGCACGACGTACTACTATGTCGTCAGCGCCGTCAACGCCGCAGGCGAGAGCGCGAACTCCGCCCAAGTGAGCGCCAAGCCGCAGGCTCCGGCAAGCACGGGCGCCGTGTCACTGCAGTACCGTGCAGCCGACACGAACCCGGTGGATAACCAGTTCAAGCCGCATTTTAACCTGGTGAACAAGGGAACAAGCGCCGTGCCGCTGAGCTCCCTCACGATCCGTTACTGGTACACGGCCGACAGCGACCAAGCGCTGAACTTCAACGTGGACTATGCCGTGGTCGGCAGCTCCAATGTGACCGGCAAGTTCGTCAAGCTGGCCGCCGCCCGTACGGGGGCCGACAGCTATCTCGAAGTCGGCTTCGGCACCGGTGCCGGCTCCATCGCCGCCGGTGGCAGCAGCGGCGAGATCCAGACGCGCATCAACCGCGCCAACTGGTCGAACCTGAACGAGAGCAACGATTACTCGTTCGACCCGACGAAGACGGCTTTCACGGATTGGAACAAGGTCACCGTCTACAAGGACGGCGTGCTGATCTGGGGCGTGGAGCCGTAAGTGCGTATCGAGATACTTGAGCGGGAGTTCACCCCTCCTCAGCTGATTAGCTTATAGAAAGTCGTTACACAGCCCAAACACCGGAAGCCTGCGCAATGCGGGTTTCCGGTGTTTTCGTATATATGGGCCCTCTGTGCCATTCCCAGGGTACGCATATGCTTATTGAATTATCCGCCAGAATTATCATAACAGCAGTGAGAGTTTTGCTGGAAGAATACGTCTATATGGTATAGAACTCCTAGCCCCTATGACTCCACTTTCGGCGCTAACCCGGAAGACGTTCTGCTAGAGGATGAGAACCGCGCCCATCTTCAGATACTCATCCAACAGCTTCCTTCGAATTATCGTGCAGCGCTTCTTCTCCGAGGATGAGTGGACTTTAGAAGATCCAAGCGGTCATACGAGAAAATACCAACCCACTAAGCGGGGAGTCTCCACACCCCAAGGCAGCGGATGGAAGGACGACTTCACCCTTCTGGGCGAAGATTCGCCGGAAGGTTATGCTTTCCGGGCCCCGGGCCTCACCACGATACAGGAGCAGCTTCTGTTGAAACGCACAGTGGTAGGCCGTCTGTATAAGAACGTGGAATGGTCTGTTCGGCTGCATGAAACTACACAGCCGGAGTTGGATAAGCCCGGGCAATAGGTTCCTGCGGGAAAGGGGCTGCTGCTTGATGAGCCGCTCCTTCGTTCATCCCGAGGTAACTCATTGCAACGGATCCGCACTTCCGCCAACCAGACTAGTACGGAATGCCGCTGCCTCTATTCATGCCCGGAATCCATGGTTACTTGAATGATGATTATGAACTCGCCTCCTCCTGCGTTTTAACCAGACATTCCTCCCTCCTCTCTCCTCTTCCTCCGGTAGTCCTGCGGCGTCAGGCCTGTCGACTTTTTGAACAGCTTCGTGAAATGCGAAAAATTGCTGTAGCCGACCGTCTGGGCAATATCGCTCACCCGCAGCGTCGACTCGGCGAGCAGCCGCTTGGCCTTGTCCATGCGCCTCTCCAGTATGTAGCCGGTCAGGGAGAAGCCGGTCGTCCGCTTGAAGAGGCGGGAGAGGTAAGAGGGATGGAAGTGGACGTAAGCCGCCAGCTCTTCGCGCGTAAGCTCCTCCGCCAGGTGGTCGTCGATGAAGCGCCGTACTTTCTCGACCACCGGCCCTTCGATCTTCTTGGCCGCCTGCAGGCCGGCCATTCCTTCGGTGACGACCCGGACCGCCCAGGCACGCAGGTCGCCGAGCGATCGCGTCGCGGAGAGCATGTCGTGCAGCTCGGGGGCCGCATACACGTCGTGGACCGACAGGCCGTTCTTGTGCAGCGTATGGTAGATCGTCTGAAGGAAGGCGTGATAGAAGGCGCCCAGCGACTCCGGGGTCAGCGGCTGCGACTCGAAGGCCTCGAACTGCTCCCCGAGCGCCTGCATAACCTCGTCGCATTGCCCCGACTCGAAGAGCACGGACAATTCGGTGTACCAGGACAGCGGCACCAGCACGGTCGGCGGCTGGGGAACCAGCGCTTCCAGGAAAGCGACCGCCGGCGGACGCGCGGCCTGGCTGCGGACGCTCCCCGTCAACCGGGCGTGGGCATCTGGCAGGTCACGGATCGAGGTCGGCGTGCCGATATAGCATGACAGCTTGCAGTAGAAGTAATCCGAGCATGCCAGGATGTACCGCTCGCACCTGGCCGCCAGCTCCTCTTTGTCGGCATAGGCTTCGCCCCCGTCATAGACCAGCACGATATTGCTGCCCGACGGGTTCTGCAGCACCGTCCCCTCCCAGCCGCCCAGAATGAGCTCCGCCGCAGCGTTGCGCAGCGCGTACTTCATGATCTCCTCATCTGCGCCGGACAGCGGGCGTTTCCACTGCTCGATGCTCAGCAGGATCGGCAGGATGCCGCCCGGCTTCTCTAGAGCCAGGCCGTAGGTCGACAGAATCTCCTGCAGCCGTTCGGCGGTGGGAAATTCGCGGCGCTTGAGCAGATCGTACCAGAACCGCTCGACGAGCAGCCCCTTGCGGGACTCCCAGAGACTCCGGTACTTCTCGGCGACCGCCTCCTTGTCCACAGACTCGCCGCGCAGCCGGATCTTATCGAGCTCCCGCGCCACCGTCTCGCGCAGCTTGTCATGCCCCACCGGCTTCAGCAGATAATCCGCGCAGCCGAGCTGCAGGGCCGCCTGGGCATAGGAGAATTCAGCGTGGCCGGTCAGGAAGATCGTCTGCGTGTGCGGGGACGCCCGGTTCACCCAGCGCAGCAGCTCCAGACCGTTATCTCCTGGCATCTCGATATCGCAGATGAGCAGGTCAATCCCCGTTTCCTGAAGCACCGTCTTCGCTTCATGAACCCCGTACGCCCGGAAGATCCCTCCGATCTCCAGATCCGACGCCCGGATGGTCCGGATAATCCCGGCCACCGCATACTGCTCGTCATCGACCACCAGCAAGTTATACAATCACCCAGCCTCCCTTCGTGACTAAGCTCATCTGAGATCATTTGGACAGACCAATGAACCGCTTACATTTATCTCGTGAACCCTCCTTACATTCAATTATACCTTTTATGGTAAATAAAGGGTTACCAAAAATACTATAGTTTGTACTGCAATAATTAAATCAAGTGATTGGCGCAGGCTTTCCTTGCCTTGACATGCTATGTAAATTGATTTAGTAAGCGTTTACATATTTTATTATAAAGGTTTATAAAAGGGAAAATACCCCAAAATTTAGTGATCGTATCATATCATAATTACATCATTACAGCAAAAAGCAGACCTCCCGATTCGGAAGGTCTGCTTCAGCTAATCTTTAACCGTCTCCGGCAGCAAGCCTGCTTGGAATACCGGTCAAATCGCCAAAGGGCGGCATCTTGCGAGTTCGCCCAACGGCTGATGTCCTGCACGGTCGTCAGCTGCACACGCAACCGCCTGACGTAGGCCGGCCTCGTTCCCGGCGCTTGTGCCCGGCGTCAGCAGCGCATTTCACCCAACGGCTGATGCCCTGCACGGTCGTCAGCTGCACACGCAACCGCCTGACGCCCGGTGCAGGCTGACCGTTCCCGGCGCTTGTGCCCGGCGGCAGCAGCGCACTTCACCCAACCGCCGATGCCCTTCGCTGCAATCAGCTGCACACGCAACCGCCTGACGCCCGGCCCGGTGCAGGCTGACCGTTCCCGGCTCGCGCCCGGCCGCACCCGCCCTTACCGCCCGCTATCGCCTCACCCGCGGCGCTCCTCCGCCCCAATAAGCTTCGCACCGGCGCCCAGCCCCTGCGCCCCGCGGGCCGTTCCGCCTTCTACCCTGCCTCGGCAACGGCCTGCTGCCAGCGGGAGCCCGCCGGATTCGGGCAGTCATTGGCCCTCAGCTTCGCCCGCACCTGCACGAAGCAGCCGCACACCTTGCACGTCATGCTGCTCAGGGTGAGCTGCGGGCAGCTGTCGCACGCGGCCAGCCGCTGCTCGTACACGCCGTCCGGCACCGCAGCCTCGGAGCGGAAGACGGGTGCGGCGAGCACCCGTGCGATCCCCTCCTGCGTCACCTTGTACGCATCCGAGCAGCTGCGGCAGCCTCGGGGCGTACTCACAGTCCTTCCTCTTTCAGCTCGAGTACCACCAGAGACATCGGGGGCAGCACGGCCGTCAGGCCGCCTTCCCTTTGTTCAGCCCCATGGTAAGCCTGCGGAGCGACTTTGTCCGGCTCATCGAACGAATTATGATCCTGCATGTCGGTTGAAGCAAGCACGGTGCCGCTGACGGCATAGCCGCCGGCCAGCCCGCGAAGATCGAGCTCGACCTTCGCCTCCGAGCCCGGATCGAGATTGCACAGCGAGATGTGAATCCGTCCCTGTGCGTCCCGCGAAGCGGACACCGACACCTGCTCCAGCTCCTCGCCACCCTGTGCATACGAAGCGAACGTACCGTGGGTCTCCAGCCTTTCCGCTCCCTGGTGTACCTTGTACATATCGAACACATGGTAGGTTGGCGTCAGGACCATCTTGGCGCCCTCGGTCAGGATCACGGACTGCAGCACGTTCACCGTCTGGGCAATGTTCGCCATCTGCACGCGGTCGTTGTGGTTGTGGAACAGGTGCAGGTTCAGACCCGCCACGAGCGCATCGCGCATCGTATTCTGCTGGTAGAGGAAGCCTGGGTTCGTGCCGGGCTCGACATCGAACCAGGTGCCCCATTCGTCGACGATGAGCGCCACCCGCTTGTCCGGATCGTGGCGGTCCATGATCGCCTTGTGCTTCGTGAGCAGCTCGTCCATATGCAGCGTCTTCTTCATGGTTACGAACCAGTCTTCTTCCGTGAACTCCGTCGCAGAGCCCTTCTCTTGCCACGTGCCCGGTACCGTATAGTAATGCACGGAGATCGCGTCCATATACCGGCCCGCTTCCCGCATCACGACATCCATCCAGTTGTAGTCATCCGAATTCGGGCCGCAGGCGATCTTGTAGATCTTGTTCTCCCCGTAATTGCGCACGTAGGTCTGGTACTGCCGGTATAGATCCGCATAATATTCCGGACGCATGTTCCCGCCGCAGCCCCAGTTCTCGTTCCCCACGCCAAAATATTTCAGCGCCCAAGGCTCCTCGCGCCCGTTCTCCTTGCGAAGCTTCGACATCGGGGACACGCCTTCGAAGGTCATGTACTCGACCCACTCGGACATCTCCTGGACCGTGCCGCTCCCCACATTGCCCGAAATGTACGGCTCGCAGCCGAGCGTCTCGCAGAGCATGAGGAATTCGTGCGTGCCGAAGTGGTTGTTCTCGGTCACGCCGCCCCAGTGGGTGTTGACCATCTCCTTGCGCTGCCCGCGCGGACCGATGCCGTCCTTCCAGTGGTACTCGTCGGCAAAACAGCCGCCCGGCCAGCGGAGCACGGGAATGTTCAGCTTTCGAAGCGCTTCCACCACGTCATTGCGGATGCCGTTCGTATTCGGGATCGGAGAATCTTCGCCTACCCAGAATCCTTCATAAATACAGCGTCCGAGATGCTCTGCAAAATGCCCGTAAATGTTGGGGTTAATGGTCCCTCTATTGATGTCCGTCTGGATGATGACCCGATTGGCTGAAGCGCTCACAAGGTTTCCTCCTGTCCCTGGCGGGAATTAGATTAATGTAATTATTAAGTCATTCACATTTTCATTAACATAGTATCAAGCCCGCTCGACAGTGTCAATAAGGAATAGAGGAACCCTTTTCCACCCGAATCGTGATATAATCGAGCCAGGCTTTACTCCGTTTTGAGCAATACGAATACGATGAACAGTAGATGAGGTGACTCCCGTTGACTTATGATTTTGACCGACTTATTGACCGACGCAACACCCGTTCTTACAAATGGGATCAAGGTGCCAAGCTGTTCGGCAACCCGGATATTCTCCCGCTGTGGGTAGCGGACATGGACTTCCTTGCGCCGCCTGCGGTCCGTGAGGTGCTCGAGAAGCGCGCCGCACTCGGCGTCTACGGGTATGCCGTCCGGACGGAAGGCTACCTGGGCAGCATCGTGAACTGGTACAAGCGCCGCCATGGCTGGACGATCGAGCCCGGGTGGATCACCGATTCCCCGAGCATCGTGACTTCCCTGAGCCTGGCCGTCGAGCTGTTCACCGAGCCCGGCGGCGAGGTCGTCCTGCAGTCGCCGGTCTACTATCCGTTCTATGACGTCATCCTGGGCAACGGCCGCAAGGTCGCCAAGAACCCGCTCGTCATCCGGAACAACCGGTTCGAGATGGACTACGACCACTTGGAGTCCCTGTTCCAAGGAGGGGCCAAGCTCCTGCTGCTGTGCTCCCCGCATAATCCGGGCGGCCGCGTCTGGGAGCGTGAGGAGCTGCTGCGCCTCGGCGAGCTGTGCCTGAGATACGGTGTGACGGTGGTCTCCGACGAGATCCACTGCGACCTGGCCCTCTCCGGCCACAAGCATATCCCGTTCGCGTCCCTGTCGCCCGAGCTCGCCGACATTACGCTGACATGTCTTGCGGCTACGAAGACCTTCAACCTGCCGGGCCTGCATACGTCCTATGTCGTCACCTCGAACCCTTCCTTAAGACGCCGACTCGAACACCGGATCAAGACGCTGAGCATCCATATGGCGAGCCACTTCGCGCAGGACGCAGTCGAAGCGGCCTACAACGAAGGCGAAGCTTGGCTCGACGAGATGCTCGCTTACGTCGAGGGCAACCTCGAGTATGCGATCGGCTACCTGGCTCAGCATCTGCCGGAGGTGAAGCCGCTCCGTCCTGACGGCACCTACCTGCTGTGGGTGGACTGCCGCGCGCTGAACCTGGACATCCCGGGACTCAAGGACCTGATGTTCAACCGCGCCAAGGTCGCCTTCAGCGAAGGCTCTGTCTTCGGCACGGAGGGCGAAGGCTGGCTGCGCATCAACCTGGCCTGCCCGCGCTCCATCCTCGAAGAGGCGCTGCTGCGCTTCTGCGGAGCGGCTGTTCCGCAGTAAGCGGGGGCCGCTGCAGCAAAGCGAATAGCCGTACGGAAGCAGGAACATTCTGCTTTCGTACGGCTTGTTTGTCGTCTCCAGCCGGCCCGGCGCCAGCCCTCTGCATCTATGGTCCGCAGCCGGACGTGCAGCCAGCCGGTCCTGCTGTCCTACGATACTGCCCGCCCTCGCTGCAAGCGGTGCCCTTGCGCCCCGCTTCGTTCAGGGTGAGGCGGCCCCTCGTCCAGCTCTCCGGCCTTCGCCGCCCGCTGCCTTTTCAGCCCCCGGATCCCGTCTTCAGATATCCGGCAAGCGAACTGTCCGACGCCGCCAGCGCTTGCGCCACCAGCCCTGCCACATTTCGGGCCCCGAGCTCGTTGAAGTGCGTGTTGTCCCGCTCCCCTTCGGGGTAGTTCGGATGCTCGCCCGGCTCCAGCCAGACGAACCAGCCTTTGGACGCTTCTGACCCCAGCTTCCGGTACGCCCTCTGCGTGAAGTGACACAGATCGAGCAGCGGCACCCTCTGTGCCTCCGCCAAGCGCCGCACCGCATCCGGGTACTCCCCATGCGACGGCACAAGCACGCCCGCTTCATCGAATGCCCGCCGCTCTACCGAGGTCAGCAGCACGGGATACGCCCCCTTGCCGCGCGCCATCTCAATATAACGCAGCAAATGCTCCTCGTAAGTGGAGCCGGGGTCTGTATGCCGCGATTCGTCCGGCTTTTGGTCGTTATGCCCGAATTGGACCAGGAGATAGTCTCCCTCGCCGATTCCCGCCGCAATCCGGTCGAAGTGTCCCTCGCCGATATAACTCTTCGAGCTCCGCCCGTTGCGAGCTTCGTTACAGATCCGCACCCCGCCCGTCAAGTAGGAGCCGATCCACTCGCCCCAGCCCGACATCGGCCTCTTCTCCTCCGGGTAATTCGCGGCGGTCGAATCGCCGGCAATATATACCGTAACGGGTTTGGTCATTGTCCCACTCATTCGTATGCCAGCTCCATTCATCCCGGCCCTCATGCCGGTCCCTTTGTAAGACCCTGTATTTTGAGTCCTCAGACTCTATTCATTGTAGTACATCTATAAGAAAATTAATTCTATCTTCCTGCCCTATCGGAGCTATTCTTTCATTTATTTGTCCTTCTTCACCTAACTGCCAGCCAAGGAGGCTCCCATGAACGACGTTTACTCGCAGAAGTATACGCTGGAGGACGAATCCTTCGCCATCCAATATATGAACTACAAAGGCTATTACGCTATGCCCCGCCGCCACCTGCACTCCTACTATGAAATCTTCTATCTGCTCGGGGGCGAACGGGTGTATTTCATCAACGATACGGTCTACACAGCGCGGCAAGGCGACCTCGTCATCGTCAATCCGCACGACCTTCATCATACATCTTCCTCCGATGTGCCCGGATTCGAACGCATGCTGATCAACTTTACGCCTGAGTTCGCACTGCCGCTGTACGCGGCGGGTACCGCTTCGGAGCTGCTGCCCTTCGCCCAAGGCTCGAAGCTGCTCCGGCTTCCGCTCAAAGAGCAGACCGCCGTCGAGGGGCTCATCCGGCAGATGTATACGGAGTGCGCCGAAGCCCAGGCCGGCCATGAGACCTGCGTCAAGGCGGCCCTCGCCCAGCTGCTCGTCCGCATCCACCGGGACTATCTGCGGGAGAGCCTCAGTCCCTCCCCTCCCCAGTATACGCATCCCATGCACGGGAAAATCTCGGAGATCGCCGCCTACCTCGCCCGGCACTATTACGAAGAGCTGACCCTGGACGGGGTCGCCAGCCGCTTCTTCATCTCCCCGTCCTATCTGAGCCGCGTCTTCAAGAAGATCACCGGCTACCACTTCCGGGAATACCTGCTGCAGATCCGGGTCAAGGAGGCCCAGCGCCGCCTGAGAGAGACCCGCGACAAGACGATCTCGATCGCGGAGCAGACCGGCTTCCGGCATATCTCCCACTTCAATACGACGTTCAAAAAAATCGTCGGCCTGCCGCCGCTGCAGTATCGCAAACATCAACAGGAGCTGCGGGAACCGAAAGCGCCCCGGGGGTAGGCCCCCATTTCCTGTGAAAATAAAGGGTTTTCTTAATGCTTAGGTTAAAATAAGCACCTTGATTAAGAACTACAAGCTACCCGCGTACGTTCTTTAGTATCATTGGAAAATTGAATATAAGGAGTAGGGCGTAGCCCAAGCGAAGGCGCGGGAGCGCTCTTTTAAGTAAGGCATTTAACCGACAATGTTACTCGTTTACAAGTCAACGATGTACAAACAGTCCCGGCTTCTACCTTTCTGATTTATACTTAGTTTCTACGGACCTATGATTCCCAGATTGTTATCATAGTCATCCAGCAGCCACAGCCCTCGCTCTTTCTTCAGAATGAAGGTGTCCGTAATCTCCTTGTCTTTCTCATTTGTGGTAACAACTCGTACCTTTACTTTCTTCTTGGTAGGGCTGAGACCCCATATACTCACAATTTTGTAGTTCTTCATCTCGCCGTACTGCCATCTATAGTTCATTAGTTCACCATGGCTGGAAGGGGAGACCTTATGATACAGTGAGCCAAAATCTTTACGGCTGAATAACTCATAAAAGGTGGCGACTTCGGCTTTCACCTCCGATGTCCCCCTTTGATTCAATACCAGCAATAGACCGGAGAGCATTATAACCATAATGAGCATGCCCATGCGCTTTCTTCCCATACTAGCCCCCTTACCTTATAGCTTCAGAAAACTTCCAATATTTGGAATGATCTAGGTAGCTGGGCATTTAACATCAGGAAATGCTAGATGCTGTTACCCTTCAGGGATAAACACATTATTCTTGATAAGGATAACGGTTTGGAGAAATACTCTTTATGGATAACAAAGGAGGTGGACTATAAAATGAGCACTAAAACCAAACCCGATAAAAACAACCCAAAGAATAGCCCGTCACGTTCTAACGACCCAAACGATCAAGGAAGACCTAGCGTGCAAAAATAATTCGCATTAAATATTATGAAAGCATCACCGAACCCGGTCTTCACGACCGGGTTCTTTCGTTAGCCTAATGTTCAAAACCCTTTGTTCGTTTTTTATACAAGCCTACTAAAACCACATAAACCATATATCCAATTAGGCACCCTGTCTTTAAGTATATTGCGAAAAGATGCTTTGCTTTAATGCTTTTCATAATTGCGGTTATTGAGCAAGCTTCTTCGTTACTTCAAAAGATTCTGATAATTCGGGAGGAAGTCATCCTTATTGGGTCCTCTGAGATGTTCAACATTTTTAAATTCAACTCCAGCGGATGATATCCGATATGTAAGTATATCTTCACCGACAGATATATGAGGGCCGACTATTGGTTGAGCAGCGATTGTGATTAAAAAATCAAAACCACGGAAACCAGCTACCCTTTCAATGTTCTTCACATTTACAGAATACGGAGGGACGACTGGTGGTATTGAAATTACCTCTGAGTACACCTCAGCAAGCTTCTCTTCCATATGCGGAAGTAGAATTAAAACAAGCATATCTTGAAGCTGCAGTTCCCTTGAGTCCGCATGATCAGTTACATTTGAAGCTTGCGCTGAAAGAGCCTCTTCAGCAACATAGTGAACATCTATTTTATGTTTGTTATCCGTCTCAGGAGAGGCTTGTGTATATTTCACAAGAGCACCGCTGCTCTCAGCGAATAAACGAAGAGGTACATATGCCTTGCTATTATAGCTAATCACCTCTTCACCTTCCTGTAGTTCTACTACTTTGGAGAGCCCGTTAGCTAGAAAAAAAGTGACTTTACTCGGAAAGATTGTTGCTTCAATTACACTCGAAGCAAATACAGAAGCGGTTGTCATTAAGAAGGCACCACACAATAAACCTGCAATAAAATGTTTTTTCAATTCGTCCTCTCCTCTTGAATTCCAAATTATATCCAATTAACGAAGTCAATGTACTGTTTGTTGCAAACAAAGCTCCAGCATCAATATTTCGTGTTGAAGAGCGTATGCCTTTCAATGTTTTCGGACTGAATCCTTGAATGCATTTGTCAGTTTCATACAACACCGACAACACACTTACTTCATAACAAAACCTCCCTCTTAGAAGCAATTAATTCTAGTTAGCTTCTAAGGGGAGGTTTTAATCTGCCTGTTGTTTTGATCAGTGTTCCAGTTCCTCGATGTTGAATGATTAACGGGCTCCCCTCAACATTCCTATAAAGAAGACTTAAAAACAGGGAGTAGCTGCCGTGGCCTGCTGCGCTTATTGAACTAACGTCTCCTGGACAGCTCGATAGCACACTTGCTACATATCAATACACTTTAGTGTTTCAGGCTCATTTCGAAACATAAGTTCAAGATGATTTTTTATTGCTTGAAGTTGATCTACGGCAACATTGAACCTAATTGCAATGTGATTTGGTATTTGCAGCACTTTGACTGTTGAGTCATCAAGGATGATCTCTAATGAGTCACTACGTAAAATTATTTCTTTTATATCGCAGTAGTCTGAACAATCTTCTCCATTTATGGTGATATGTACTTTATCAAGCCCTAGAGCCTTGTCTTGGTCATCGCTCTCTGTAGATCTCTGAAGAAGTATATATTCTTTTGTTTCAAATTCTTGATCGGCAAAACCAACTAGTACAACCTCCATCTCTTCATCAAAATTCGAATATAAAAAATGGGCGTATTGAATGAACAAGTGTATATCCCTCCACCTTATTTCCGCTTAAGTTAAAAGAAAGGGTTCTCCCCGTTTATATAGATCACATCATATTCCCAAAGTATATTAGGGCTCTCATATTGAACGTCAAGAAAGTCCGTACGAACGAAACCAAGATCCTGAAATAATTGATTCGCTAGAGTTGCCCCACTGCTCTTTTCTTTATGATTCGAAGCTGTTGTAATTAGCGTAATTGAGCTACAGGCATTCTTACTATCTGTTTGTGCTTAATTCCCTTGTAGGAATAACTCGTATAGACTCTGTGACTCGGTATTAGCAGGGGAGTAATGGGTTTCCCATCAATTGTTAGACCAGTTAACTTAATACCTTCAAAGCCTTGTAGTTCAATTTCTAATAACTCGATCTCCTTATCGCTTTCGTTGACTAACCCTAGAACCATACTTCTGTTCGGTATTAACTAGACTAGGGGCAGCCGATCGCATGACCAGCTGCTGCAGTGGTTTATTCAGCTATCGTTCTCCAGATAGTTCAATTAACTCAAATCAAATGTGGTCCAACCTACCTCAATTATTTTTGTCTGCAAATCCCTGAACTTGCACTCAGCATTCAGACCGGTGAACTCAATCTTGGTGAAGGGCTTAGTGAAAAATGTAAAGAAGCAAGGCTTGGCACAGATATCACGTTGACCGACACACTTACTTTGATTGCGAAACTCCTGGGCCTCTACATCCAACCAATTGTTCTTCCGCTTGTGGTAGCTGACCCAGTTTTCATTACATTCCTTAAAATCCACTGATGATTCCTTACCGCTATTATCAATAAAGCTAAAGCCTTCTGAAGTTATCTCCAAAATTCTCAAAATCACCCCTCCAATCCCGAAGGCAGCGGTTTAGCTAGCCGGTGGCCTTCGTTTATTCCATTTTACTAACGTTCCTCGTTAGTTGAGCAATTAGCTAATTTCTTGACAGTATCCCCATCAATAACGATGGCTTCACCATCCGCCAATCTTTCAAATCCAATATTAGTTTGTTGTTCGAGTTGTTGTAGTTTCGTTTCAAATTGAGGATTGGCATCCATGAATCGATTGTAATGAGGAACTACGTTTATCTTTACTAACCCAACGGCACTATGATCGCTTAGCTCATCTACATCCATGGGATCATACCCTGCAATTACATTTAACTGATTCACATGTTTAATTGAATCAGCAAGCACCATAGCCCCCGCACTAGTCCCAATTATTATTTTATCTCGAAGTGCTACATTTCTAAGCGTTTCTATTGCATTGCTTTTATACAACCAAAGCAACAGAAAGAAAGGGTTCCCCCCGTTTATATAGATCACATCATATTCCCAAAGTATATTAGGGCTCTCATATTGAACGTCAAGAAAGTCCGTACGAACGAATCCAAGATTCTGAAATAATTGATTCGCTAGAGTTGCCCCATAGCTCTTTTCTTTATGATTCGAAGCTGTTGTAATTATGCAAGCTCGCCTGCTGGTAATTGGTAATTCCAGCAATTGAATTAGCTCTTCTCTGATACGATTGTTACTTATTCCGTTCGACGTTAGCATAATCTTCATGGCCCACCGCTTTCTGGGTTAAATATAATCTCAACAGAGACAGACGGCCGATCACCCTGCCAGCCGCCCCCTAGTCCTCCATTGTGCCAACGTTCTTCGTGAGCTGAGCGAACACGTATTTAAATACCCGTCGTTGTAAATAGCGACATAAAAAAAGACACCTAATAGTGGTGCCGATCATTCCGTAATAGATGAATTATTTCATCAAGTTTTCGCCCTATTTCTACATCAGCCTTTTTCTTCCAGTTTAAATACTGTATCCCTTTCACTATCGCAAAAACAATGAGCAGTATAAAGGCAAAATAAAGGATTTGAATAATACCAGATTTGAACTCTCCCACCACTTAGGTAACGCTTGAAGCGGGGGATTCTTGGATAATCGAACCTGTTGGTTCAAACTATACAGCACTAAGCTGTATGCCAAGCGAACCTGTGGTTCCCACAGCTTTATAGAGCCGCTATACAGCGAGTTTTTTTATATTTCGGGCGGCATTTTCGTCCCGATCATGCAAAGCACCACAGGATGGACAGCTCCACTGCCGAACGGATAGCTGCTTGACTGCTGGATTCACAAAGCCGCACACATGGCACGTTTGGCTGGTTGGTGCATACGTGTCCGCCACCTTTAGGATGCGTCCATACCATTCGGACTTATAGGTAAGCTGCCTTGCAAATTCACTCCAGGATGCATCTGCGATGAATTTTGCCAGCTTATGATTTTTGAGCATCTTCCCCACTTGCAGGCTTTCGATGCTGATCGTTTGGTTTTCACGAATCAGCTTCGTGGACAGCTGGTGCAAGAAGTCTTGGCGCATATTTGCAATTTTCTCATGGATACGAGCTGCCTTGATTTTGGCTTTATGCCAGTTCGATCCACCTTGGGTGCGGCGGCTCATGCGCCGTTGCCAGAAGGCTAACTTCTTCTCGTATTTGCGGTAAGCCTTTGGGCTTGCAACTCGCATTCCGTCCGAGCAGACCGCAAACTCTTTTAAGCCAAGATCAATACCGATATGCTTGTCGGCCGGCGGCAGGGATTGCTGCTCCACCTCACAAACAAGCGATACGAAATACTTACCCGCCGCATTTCGACGTACCGTAGCGGAAAAAATGCGTCCTCCGCAGGTTCTGGAATTCGCAAAACGAACCCAGCCCAGCTTCGGAAGCTTGACTTGGTTGCCTTGGATTGCAATATTGCCATTCGTATACTTGGTTGTATAGCTTTGAATAGGATTCTTGCGGCTTTTGAAGCGTGGAGCTTGGGTTTGCTTTTTGAAAAATCGGTTAAAGCTGTCAGCAACGTGCTTCACAGCCGATTGTAATGCAATGCTGTCCACTTCTTTAAGCCATTCAAAGGAGGTTTTCAGTGCCGGCAGCTGCGTGGCACATGTATTGTACGACAAGCCTTTCCCTGTTGCTGCATAGGTATCATTCCACTTCCCTAAGAAGTGATTGAACACAAAACGGCAACAGCCAAACATCTGGTGGATAAGCCTTTGTTGCTCTTTTGACGGATAGATGCGGTATTTATAGGCTTTGTGTATGAGCATGCCGCACACCCTCCTTTCAAAGTGAGTATAGAAACATTATAGCACATACGTTCGGATTGATAGCAAAAAAACGTGATTCATCCCCCACTTAGCTAACGCTTGAAGTCGGGGTATTCTCGCTTGGGTAGGATAAACGAAAAGGACATTTCTCCACATGGTCTCCTTATTTTTGATTTTCTCTTAACGATACAGAAATATCCATCTATTTGCAATCTTTACTGATGATAGCTTTAATGCCCTCCCCCCACCTTGAATCAACCCTTGACGGCATGGCAAAGAGACTTCAGTCACCCGGAGGCCGCGCTATACCCCGATCCACACCGTCGGCCTCAATGACAAGTTTGGTTTATTGGGCTGCATTGGAACTATCGTCTCCCGTTTAGTTGAACTTACTTTGTGCCTCTTTTACACAGTGCGCCTCGACATCACTCAACCTTAGGTTAAACATTACCTTGCATCTCTTTTATGATTTCTAAGAATTGACCAACTTCCTTGGATGGATGTAAGGGATATAGTAAACCATAGGGAACTGCGAAATCTAAATCACTAGGGATCGTCACCAAGGATGGATGAATATCTGCCCACGCCTCCAATGTTAACATAACCGTATTACTTTCCTCGCAGCGATTAAACACATCAAGATCATAGAGACGCGGAACATCCTTAATTTGTATTTGAGGATGTTTCATTTTTAGGAAATCACGTATGTCATGAATGACGGCACTATTCCCACCATTCACTACAGCCAATCTTTCCCCATACAAATCTTTGACAGAAAGTGTTTTTCTTGAAGCCAGCCTATGTTGCCGGGATACGGCAAAGCAAACGCGGTAACTCCCCAGTTCAAGCACACGGTAGTAATCCTTGGAGTTATCTGTAAGCAATGGCCCCGCAATGATATCGAGCGATTGGCCAATCATGCGGTAAGTGGTTGGGAGTGTATGTGCGTCATCTTCGAAATGAACGATGTTTATTCCGAATTGAGGGTATAGGTCGCTAATTCCATTCCACATATCAATCAAAACCTTACAGGGGTTAAGCATCGAAGTACCCACCCGAACAATATGCCGATTGGCCTGTGCGGAGTGATGCATGCGGATCAGAGATTCTTGAAAATACTGCAGCATATGTTCCGCATCTTTGATAAAAGCTGTTCCTGCCTTTGTGAGGCTGACACCGTGGTTGGTACGGATAAAAAGTGGGACTCCGGTTTGCTTTTCCAACAAATTCATTTGTTTCATCACAGCGGTTGAAGAAATAAAAAGCTTTTCGGCTGCCTTAGAAAAGCTTCCGGACTCCGCCACTTGAACAAACGTCTTCAGTTGCTCAATCATTCAGGCGGGCTCCTCCTTTTGCATAAACCATAAGTTAATACCATGCTAACTTATTTGAAATTCCGTATCAAGCTGATAAGCCGTAACATGATAGAAGAACGAAAGAGAAAACAGAAGCTTTAACAAAGCTGCACACAGAACTGTATTGGAGGAGAATACTATGGAAAACAAAGTCTGGTTCATTACAGGAGCCTCTCGCGGATTAGGACGCATTTGGGCGGAGGCCGCACTCTCCCGAGGGGATAAGGTTGCCGCGACCGCTCGGACACCGGAAAGCATCGCCGAGCTTAAGGAACGTTTTGGAGACGCTGTTCTCCCCCTAGCGCTCGATGTAACAGATTCGGAGCAGGCCCGGCATGCCGTTCAGCAGGCTCATGCGCATTTCGGCAGACTGGACGTCGTCCTAAACAATGCCGGTTACACACTGGTTGGCACGACTGAGGAGGCTGACGAATCCGACGTCCGCGAACTATTTGACACCAATTACTTTGGTACGCTTCGTGTCATCCAAGCTGCCCTGCCTCTGCTTCGACTACAGGGCAGCGGGCACATTCTCGGCGTCTCAAGTGCCATGGGGATTGTTGCGGTGCCGCTCATCGGCTTCTATTGCGCGTCCAAATGGGCTGTCGAAGCATTACACGACAGCCTCGCTCAAGAGGTTAAAAGCTTCGGCATTAAGGTCACGCTGCTCGAGCTGGGCGCCTTTGCAACTGACTTTGGAAGCCCCCTGTCCATGAGGACATCCCAGGGATTGGAAGTCTATGCTGAACTTCGAGATCGGGTGTCCGCTCGTTTATCGACAGAAGAACGGGGCAATCCGAATGCGACGGCCGAAGCGATTCTTCAAATCGTAGACGCCGAGGATCCGCCTCTGCGGTTTGCGGTCGGCGCAGGGGTCTTGCCTTTGGTGCGCGGAGTCTATGCTGATCGTTTAGCCACTTGGGAGACATGGGAAGCTGTTTCGAACGGAGCACAAGGAACGCCGATAAGCCGCCGTTAGATTTGGAATTAGCAAAGAGTAAAGAAACAGGGGGCAGCTGCCAACAAGGCAGTCTGTTCCCTGTTTGCCTTTTGCAATGCTTCCAACTGAGCCGATACGTAGACTTCAATTCAACTCTTCTGCCCAATACTTCAATGAAGAAGAGAGCAGCTACTGCGGTGATATGCTTCCCTTGTTGTTGAATTAACTGAGTTATTTACTTTGTTGAGTTTCTGCAAACCATGCAATCGCAAGCTGCTCCATTCTCGTTACAAAGGCCTTCTTTGCTGGACTATATTCACTTGTGTTTTCAAAGCGTTGAGCTACTTCTTCCTTGAATCGGCTATATCTTGCGACTTCTTCCGGATGACTTCTCAAGTAGTCTCTGAATATTAAATGCCGTTCCATTTGAGGATGATCGGCTTGTTGAACACTCCCACCACTTAGCTAACGCTTGAATTGGGGGATTCTTGGATAATCGAACCTACTGGTTCAAACTATACAGCACTAAGCTGTATGCCAAGCGAAACTGTGGTTCCCACAGCTTTACAGAGCCGCTATACAGCGAGTTTTTTTATATTTCGGGCGGCATTTTCGTCCCGATCATGCAAAGCACCACAGGATGGACAGCTCCACTGCCGAACGGATAGCTGCTTGACTGCTGGATTCACAAAGCCGCACACATGGCACGTTTGGCTGGTTGCTGCGTACGTGTCCGCCACCTTTAGGATGCGTCCATACCATTCGGACTTATAGGTAAGCTGCCTTGCAAATTCACTCCAGGATGCATCTGCGATGAATTTTGCCAGCTTATGATTTTTGAGCATACTCCCCACTTGCAGGCTTTCGATGCTGATCGTTTGGTTTTCACGAATCAGTTTCGTGGACAGCTGGAAGGCTAACTTCTTCTCGTATTTGCGGAAAGCCTTTGGGCGTGCAACTCGCAGTCCGTCCGAACAGACCGCAAACTCTTTTAAGCCAAGATCAATACCGATATGCTTATCGGCTGGCGGCAAGGGTTGCTGCTCTACTTCACAAACAAGCGATACGAAATACTTGCCCACCGCATTTCGTCGTACCGTAGCGGAAAGAATGCGTCCTCCGCAGGTTCTGGAATTCGCAAAACGAACCCAGCCCAGCTTCGGAAGCTTGACTTGGTTGCCTTGGATTGCAATATTGCCATTCGTATACTTGGTTGTATAGCTTTGAATAGGATTCTTGCGGCTTTTAAAGCGTGGTGCCCAGAGTTTGCTTTTTGAAAAATCGGTTAAAGCTGTCAGCAACGTGCTTCACAGCCGATTGTAATGCAATGCTGTCCACTTCTTTAAGCCATTCAAAGGAGGTTTTCAGTGCCGGCAGCTGCGTGGCACATGTATTGTACGACAAGCCTTTCCCTGTTGCCGCATAGGTATCATTCCACTTCCCTAAGAAGTGATTGAACACAAAACGGCAACAGCCAAACATCTGGTGGATAAGCGTTTGTTGCTCTTTCGACGGATAGATGCGGTATTTATAGGCTTTATGTATTAGCATGCCGCACACCCTCCTTTCAAAGTGAGTATAGAAACATTATAGCACTTACGTTCGGATTGGTCGCAAAAAACGCGATTCATCCCCCACTTAGCTAACGCTTGAAGTCAGGGTATTCTCGCTTGTGACAACGATAAATAGGGAGGAGCAGTTTGCCGTGGCAAGCCGCTCCTCCTGTCATTTTCTAAAAATATAGAGCTGTACGCCGGAAACAGGTACGCACCCGAATCCGCGAACTTTGGGCACTGGGCGTGCGCGGACAAGGCTTGTTCGTTACCGGGACTCCGTATTTTGATTCCGAAGCCTCCATTGCCAGATACGCTTAATTCATTTCATTATATCTTTCGACTGCCTTGCTTAGCAGATAATTGAAATTCTCAGGTGTACCATCCGTCGTGTGCAGGAACTGGCCCTTCAGGTCAGAATCCGATACAGGCTGCTTCTTATTGATGCGTTCAATGATTTTCGAAGCGGCCGCTTTTGCCTCGGTGGCTGAATGCACAAAGTTCTCGATGCTGAAGCTATTTACCCCTTCTTTTTGCATTCGTTCCTTGTCCTTTGCGATTGTCATGAGCGTATTCAGATCTTCAGTCATGATGTCGTATTTGGCTTTAAACTTCGTCATATCAAGCTGCAGCACATTGCCGGCGCTGATTCCCTGCTCATCCATTTCAATGGCTGCAGCCTCGGCATCGATCATGAACTTCAGGGCATTATACCGGCTCTGCTGGCCTGCATCCTTGAGTTTTTGCAGTTCGGCCTGACGCTGCTCGTTACCCAATTTTTGCATAGCCGTGAAGTATTGTTTGGCGACAGTCTCGTATGCGGTATGGGCACTTACTAGCTTGGTATGCAGCTGTTTTCCTTTTGCGAAATCATCATCCACGTAGCCTTTACTATCATAGTAGGCTTTCAGATCGTCCAGAACGGACAACAGATCTTTGATGACCGGTGTCAGTTTGTTCACTACAGGATCCGCGTTCGCAAAAGCAGGTTGGCTTGCGGTATAGCCGTTCGCTTTATCAATAACTTCCCGCTCCGTTGCGGCAACGCCGATCATGATAAAGCTCAGGTTCTTCTCGATTACAGGCTGTTGATCCACTCCGAACTTCTCGAAATAATGATTCAGAACCTCATTGATTCGGCCCGTCATCAAGTTATTGAGCCCCACATACGCATTGTATTTCTCGATTTCTTTGCTCTCGCCCGGCGTAACGCCCGCAGCCGCTTGATTCACGGTGGATGAAATGGCAGAACAAGCGGACAACATGGCACCTAACACGATAATGGCAATAAAAAATGATAGCTTTCTCACAAAGTAATTCCTCCGACTAAGTAATTGTGAAACATACCTATTGAATTCTAGAATGATTTGGTGAATAGGTCTTGAGTCTTGAGTAGCAAAATTTGCAACAGGATTGTGTTACATAATTTTCCCAAGCGTCCAATGTAATTTTTCCAACCCAAGTTTCAATATAATCAGGGAGCATATCACGGCGATCTGCTCCCTTGATTATTCCACTAATGTTCTCCCGAGAGTTGAGAATCGCACGACACGACTCCATTTTGGCTTCAACTTCGCTCCGAATTGAACTTACCTACAAAAGATACCTTGAAGTGGGAGGCAGGTTGATGGAATGGCTCAACCAACAGACTTAGGGGCCGTATTACACGGGGCCAAACGTTTGCACCGAGCGAGCGTACAGGATGTAATCCACACCGGCCGGCTCTATCCCGCCTGCGCGGAGCGCGGCATTGATCTGCCCGCGGTGGTACTGGCCGTGCAGGGCCACATGGATCAATATGTCCCGCAGGGACGACTCGAACGGTGCTCCGGCTTGACTGCGATAGGCGATCGGCTTATCCAATCGATCTTCGGGCAAAGCGTCGAGATAAGCCCGGTAGCCATCTCCATTCGCGTCGATCAGCGCAGCGCAAACGGCAAGATCAACAGGGTCTACCCATAGTGCGAGACCCTCGCTGCTCTCCCCGCGAAGACGTGTCAGCCAGATGTGCTCCGCTTGAAGCACGTGCAGGAACAGAACCGATGCCTTACTGGCTTCTTCCGCAGGCGCGGCTTGCAGTGCCTCAAGCAGCTTACGGTTCGCCCAATCCAAGTGTGCGAACAAGTTTCGAATCGTTTGCATGTCCGTTCGACCTCCATTATCCCTGATCTCTTACCTTATATACCCTTTGATTGTAACACGCATCGGCATGACAACCAACGCCCCTCCGTGTGCAGCCTGTAGTATTGGAATCATTTTGCATATTACTCCATAAGTTCGTCGATCGGAAGACCGTCCAACACGATATCTACAACAATTGGTAGTTTTTTAATGAATTGGTTCCACTTCAGGCCTCCATAAGTGTACAGTTCTTCATGCTCCACATCGAAGCTCCCTAGACATTTTTGATCAGGGATCCAAATGACAAAACCTGTGCTGCCATAGCCCTCAACTTCTTTCGTTAAGTCCCAAAAAACTCTACCCTGCCACTCTATAGGCTTAACGTCAAATATCGTTTCGAACTCGATGTATTGGGCGGGACATGTCTCAGGAAGGTCAATGCGGCGATTTTCGGTTCCAAGCCACTTCATGATGTCAGAGGGTAATCCCATTTTCTTGAGTTCTGCAGCCCGTTGATCCGCTTCATGCCAAATGGACGGTTCAAACTGCTTAATATACTCCATCATTTCTGTATTTTTATGCCGTTTCGCCTCCAGAAACGCACGATTCCCGTACTTATCCTTCATCGTCACGTCCGCGCCGTGCTCCACCAAATAGGTAACGATTTCAAAGTGATTTCCATTCGCAGCCATTTGGACAGGAGTCGTACAGTATGGAAAAACCTGATCCGGACCATTGAAATTGACATCCGCCCCATGTTCGACGAACAAACGGACCATTTCAAATTTACCATCCCAAGATGCAGTTCGAAGAGCATTCCCGCCATTCGATTTCAAATCGAAGCCCAGCTCAATCAAAGCACGAACACCTTTATAATTTTTAAAAGAAAGGGCTCTCCAGATAGCGGATGTTTTTACATGATTCAGTGCATGGAGATCTGCTCCATGCGCTAAGAGTTTTTCGAAAATCGCCCTATTCCCATATCGAGCGGCCGCGGTGATTACGGGTTCTTCTTTATCATTTATACTATCAATGCTGTAGCTGTCCAGGATATGGGAAGCCCAACCTATTCGGTTATATTCCAGCGCTTTCCCCAGCACCTGAAACGGTAACACAGAGCCTGCGGGATATTTGTATTTTTCCAGCGTATCCGTGAACTTACTGTAATCATTTTCCTTCAAACACTTTTGTACTTCTTCTAAAAAGTCCTTCATAAGCTCCTCCGATTTTTCCTTACCTATATTCCACGCAAAAAAATGCTTTACCCACTTTAATTGCATTGCTGTTACCAATCCGACATTAATAAAAAAATGACTCAGATGCCACAGGTATTGAGTATTGCTTTTCGAATTCACTCCTAACCTAATAAACGACAATCCCAATATTGAAAAAATGGAGCAGATGCCTCGGCAAACTGATCCTGGATCGTTGAACTAACGTCCCCCAAAGCCTTTTTCCTCACCTGGTCTCAACCAGCCATGCAAACTTTCCAGCAATATCCGAGGCAACTTGAGATATCGCCTCTTCGAATTCATCATCCATGTCCATAGGGTGATCGATCTCGATAATCTCCTCAATTCATTTAGAGACACGAATGCATAATTCCCTTGGGAATTCGCCAAGATTCCAGTTAATCTAATGATTCACTATTGATGACCCTGTTGAACTTCAGATAGCTTTCTTTAGTAAAGTGAGGCACGGACAGCAGATATTGTTCAAGCTCATATGCCCCAACCTCTCCAGAATAAGTTGTATCGGGGTATATACATCGTACATTTCGTTCTCCTCCTGCTCTTCTATGCGCCCTTCCTTTCTCCTTTATGCGTAATAACCGCCTTCTTCCGGATACTTGCTATCTTTGAGATAATGACGGTAGATCTCTCCGAAGACTCGATTCGCCATGCTTTGGCTCTGCTTGTCGTTCATTAATCTTACCACTTGACTGATCGGTGTATCTCCGTCAATATCCCCTCTCACCAGCTTGGTGATATCGATTTCGAATACTCCGTCTAGCACCTCGTTACATCCGCCGAATCTGTATCTCGCTGTCGTATCCACGACTTCTACTAACTCGAACTTAAGACAAATCGCCATATACTCCGCTCCATTCTCATCCGCAATAGAACCTTGAAGATTCTTGCTTCGTACGTTCACACCCCATTCACTTGTCAGAAGGGCTGCTCCGCCCGGTTCTGTAATCAGCGAATATGTGCCGTGCCTCCATACAACGCAGCCAAGACTGCCTCTCCCGATGGCAGTCTTGGTTCAACCCAGCGATATTCGAACATCAAGGCGTCATCCTTCGCCGCCTGGTGCGGGTTCAATCCGGCAGGATGCCGAGATGAACCAGACCAGGAACACGGCACACAGCATAGCTATGAAGCCATACCCTCGGAACACGTCGTACCGGGATGCGAAATAACCGAAGCCCAGGCCCGCCAGCATATGCACCGCATTCAATCCAAGCGATTGGAAGGAATCGATCGTCGCCCGCATGGACGAATCCTGGATCCGGTGATGCAGGTAGCCGGTTGTGAGCGGTTCGATCACACCGGAGAACAGACACACCGCGAGTATGGCCGCCAAGCCTAGAACGCCTCGGCTTAGGGCAGCACAGGATAGGCCGATCGCCAATAGGGCCGTGACGCTGATCAGCAGCCCCCGGATGCCGAAGCGGTCTGCCAGCCGGTGGGCGAGCAGGCTGCCCGGCAACCGCAGAAGCATGAACGCGGCGGACATCACCCCGAAGTAGAGTACGGGCAGCCCGAGCCGGTTCACGTACAGCTGCCAGAACTCATCAATGAATCCTATGGCTGTACCCGTCACCATGCCGGAGAGCAGGACGGTGACCACGCTGGGGCGGTTTCGAAAAAATCTCAGAGACACCACTACCGACCGCTTGAGCGAGACCGCTTCCCCGGCAGCGGACTCCTCTGCCACCGAGGCTGGCTCGACCAGCAGGAGTGTAAGGGACAGCGCGGTCAGCGCGCTGCCAAGGGATATCCAGTAATTGAGCTCCAGGCCGAACCGGCTGGCAAGCAGGCTGCCGCATAGAGCCGCGAGCATGGCGGAGACGAAGTCGCAGGCGTGCAAGCGCCCCAGCTGCTTTTCGAACGAGGGCGCCCTGCCCTGCAGCAGTAAGGTATCGTAGAGCAGCGCATTCTCCGCCCCGCTGCTGGCCGAACGGCTGATACCGGCTAAGAAGACGACCAGCGCGAAGTGCCAGAACTCCTCTGCGACCAGCAGGATGCCGAATTCGCCGCACGCCAGCAGGCTGCTGAGCACCAGCATCCTCTGCCGGCCCCACTTGTCGGCAAGGACGCCGGTCGGCACCTCCAGCAGGACGATCGTCAGCGCATAGATGATCTCCGTGTACACGACCATCTGAATCGACATGCCCCGCTCCTCCCAGTAGAGCCTCTCGATCACATAGGCCGGGATGAGGCTAGACAAAAAACGGAATGCATACAGCTTCCGCAGATTTGCAGTATAGTCCATGAAGGTACTCCTCTCCTGATTGCGGTTGAGACGGTTCACTCAACCCGGTCAGGGAGGGGCACGGGAACGACCGGCGGTTCGATCTTAGCAGGGAGGTCTGGCGTAATCGGTCATCTTCCGCTCTCCTTCCTTCAGATCCATGTATTCCCATCATAAGCCGGCGGATGGGAAAGGGTCAATTCACCTTTCGCTATTTTGTCACCAGAGCAACAAACGAACTTGTTTCTTGCCAAAAACTTATTAATAAAAGGTAAAAGTTGTAAATTTACCAGAACCAATTTATACTAATCTGGGACTACTCATTCTCAATAAGTACCAGGCAGGTGATACCTATGAACGAATCCGGCCGGAGGGGGGGCTCCCCTCCCGAGACATACACTCCCAAAGATAAAGCGATCGCCATCACCGCTATTGTCCTTATGATCGCATTCATTCTAGTCTTCGTGGCAGCAGCCGTATTCTTCCTGACCACGGGCACGTTCTACCTCCTCGGCATCGAATACGACTCCTGGCAGTCGGTCCTCGCCTTTATCGGGATAGGGTTCGTGTTCGACCTCGTGCTCGGCTTTCTGATCTTATGTCTCATCACCTGCTGTACCCTCATCTTTCCCTCCGCCCCGAAGTGGCAGGTAGCCGGGCTCACGCTGCTTCTCCACTTTACGTTCGATCTCCTCTCGCTGCATTATACGGACGAGTGGATGGACGGCGTGACGTTCGGCTCCGGCGCGGAGGTCGCCTTCGTTGCCTTGATGCTCGCCATAGACGGGCTGATCCCGGACAGCAAGAAAAAGGGCAGGACGGAGGACGGGGCCTCCGATGCACCGGTCTGAGCTTTTTTGCGCGGATGACAGCATTTGGGTGTCCATTCGGGCTGCAGGAATGAAACGGAGGACGTGCGCCGCACGTAATACGGGTATAACCGATTGCGAGGTGTCCAACATGTATCTTCTTGCCATTCTGCTGCCTCCCGTAGCCGTGCTCTTATCCGGCAAACCGTTCCAGGCGTTCCTTAATCTCATCCTTACCTTGTGCTTCTGGCTGCCAGGCGCCATCCACGCCTGTATGGTCGTCCACGAGAAAAAGCAAGACCGTCGTATGGAACGCATGCACCGGGAGTACCACAGATAATCTATCCCGGATCATCAGATTCTCACCAATAAGCGTTACGAAGAAGACCGGCTGCAGCGCAGACCGGTCTTCTTCGTGTATAGCCACCGCCCTCGATACCGGCGGCTTCGCCTATCCGTACAGTTCACGGGCGTCCTGCGGCAGCGTTCTTACATAGTTCAGATGGGCCGTTACTTTGCGGTCATCCTCGTGCGGGTAATCGCAGCCGAAGTGGTCCGCCACCTCTAATGCCGTTTCGCGGAACAGGCGGACCATCGCGAAGAGCGCCTCCCAGATGCGGTCGTCATCCCCGTCCGCATAAGTGCTTACGTAGGCCGCCCAGCGCTGCGGCTCCAGATGCTTCTCGAGATATTTGCCGGCCTTACCGGGGACGGCAGTGAACCCGCTCCGGACGCCGATATGCCACTCCAGCATCCGCACCAGCATATCCCGCACCGGTCGATCCATCATGTATTTGGCGTACGGCAGTTCGCGGCGCCACAGGCCTTTGGCTATGTAGGTGCTCACCCACCAGAACTCGTTGCAGCAGTGGGCGAACTGCTCCCGGCTTGGGGGCACAATGAGATAATCCCGGTCGCTCGGCGGCGGGAAGGGCTCCAGCGCCCCGTCTTTGTCGAGCAGCAGCACGCTCAGGCTGTCCCGCTCCAGCATCTTCTCCTGCCCGGCCGGACAGAGGGTCAGATCGATGCGGTTCCCATCGGCGAACTGCATCAGGAACGCAAAGCGGTTGTACTCGCCGGAAGCGTCCGGCTCTGTGTCCATGTCGTCCGGCGTCTGCATGATCATCATCTCGCCGAACCGCTGGATCCAGGTCCGGTCCCGGACGAACGCGCTGACCTCCCTGACGAAGAACACGATATCATAATCCTGGAACGGGTCCCGGGGCGCGGCAGGATTCACACGCGATCCGTTCATCACGACAGCCCGCACCCCGTCATGCTCCCGGGCTAGCCCCAGAATCGCCTCCATCATTTCTTGTTCGCTTCGCATCGTCACACCCCTCCGCTCAAGTTTACCGGTACTGCACCGTTCCTTTGTACACGAGCTCCCCGCTTTCCGGACTGCTGCGCCGCACCTCTTCGTGATAGGCCAGGTTGTATACCAGGATCACCGTGTTGTATGCCTCGCCCGAAGGACCGGGCAGCTCCCGGAAGGCCGGGAGAATCTCATCGTCATAGGAATGCCCGGCCAGTAAGACTTCGAGTGCCGCTTCAGGCGCCTCCTTGTAGTTCAACTCGATGAAGTCCGGGTCATACCGGAAAGCAAAATCCTGCTCGAATGAAGAGGGCGCATACTCCCCGTCCTCCGTATAGCTTCCTTCCACATACTGCCCTGCGGCTTCCTCCGAGCTGAAGGTACCGAGCCACAGGGATACGCGGGCCTCGTCCTTGAGTTCCCTGCCCATGTCTGTTCCTCCTCTGCTGTCCGGCAGCCCATTAATCTTCGCCTGCCGGCCGTACTTCCTTCGCTTCCACCGGCGCCTCTGCGACAAACGCCACGTCTTTCCACTGATGGACGACCTCCATATAGCTCCCTTTGGACTGGTCGTAGTAAATGTTCACGAAGGCCTTCGTACCCCTCTTGCGGTATCGGATCGATGCCTCTTGATCCGCGGAATACATCTCCTTCGAGAGTACCCGGAACCCGTCCGGCCCGAGGGTCAGCATGGAATACACACTGCCATTGCTCCCTTGCCGCTGGCCGACCGTGAATTCGGAGCGGCCGTCCTCGTTGTAATCGTCGAAGAGCAGCCGGAAGGGTGCTCCCTTGCGGAATCGCATCTCCCCGCCGCCGAAGGCCTCGTTCAGCGGGAACCGGTGGAGCTCTTGCCCGTCCGGGGCCGTCGCTACGGCCTCGAACGTACCGTAGAGGAAGGTGCCCTCATAGGCTCCGGGGTTCGCATCCGTCACTTCCCTGCCTCCGCTTATCTGGATACGGACAGTCTCCCGCATGCCGTCCCCATCCATATCGCTCTTGCCTTCGCCGATCACGATGCCTGCCAGCGCCGGATCCTCCGCCGGCTCCACTGCTGGTACGCCCGCCTCGTTACCAGGCTCCGGAGCGGCAGCTTGTCCCGCCTCCCCGTCATCTTGGCCGGGAGAAGCATACCGGTACACCGGCTGCTCCTCCCCTATATGCACCACTGCTCCCTCCGGATCAGGAGATGGGCTCCCCCTCCCGGGTGCGGCAGCCGACGCAGGCGTCGAAACGAAGCTGGCGGGCGGCTCAGGCACTCCTGGAGCTGCACCCGTCTGCGGGAAGCCCGATACAGCAAGCGCACTCCCGAGGAGCGCGGTGATCCAGATCCGATTCACAGCTTTTCTCTCCATTCGCCGTTTCTCTCCCTATGCGCCAGAGGAGCAACCCGTGAAACGGGGCTGCCCTGCTCCAAGTCCTTCCCGGGGCAAGAGACATTATCCGCCGAATCCGGCACCGCGTCACTCAGTTCAGCCTCCGCAGCGGCTCGCCGGCTAGAAAGGCATGAATGTCCTCGGCCGCCCCCTCGTAGAAGGTGCGGTAGTTGCGCCCTGTGACATAGCCGAGGTGCGGGGTCGTCAGCACGTTCGGCAGCGAACGGAAGACATCGTCCGCCGGCAGCGGCTCCTGCTCGTAGACATCGAGTCCGGCACCGGCGATCCACCCCTGCTGCAGGGCTTCGACCAGTGCCTCCCGGTCGATGATCGGGGCGCGGGACGTATTGATGAGATAGGCGGTGGAACGCATGCGCCGCAGCTCTTCCCTGCCGATGAGCCCTCTGGACCGGTCGCCGAGCACGAGGTGGATCGAGACAAAATCGCTGCTCTCCAGCAGCTCTTCCTTCGAAGCGGCGAGCTGTACTCCCTCTTCTTCGGCACGTTCCCGCGTCAGATTCGGACTCCAGGCGCATACTTCCATGCCGAAGGCCAGACCGACGCGGGCCACCCGGGAGCCGACCTTGCCAAGCCCGAGCAGACCGAGCCGCTTGCCGCTCAGGTCTACGCCGAGGGTGCTCTGCCACGGGCCGTTCGAACGCAGCGCCTGATGCTCCGGCACCAGATGGCGGGCGAGCCCCAGGATCAGCGCCCAAGTCAGCTCGGGGGTCGGCTCGGCATGCCCCGGGGTCCCGCAGACGACGACGCCATGCACCGAAGCGGCGGCGAGATCGATCGAAGCGTTGCGCATGCCCGTCGTCACCAGCAGCTTCAGCCGGGGCAGGCGGGCGAAGAGCGAAGCCGGGAACGGCGTCCGCTCCCGCATGATGACGATGATCTCGAAGCGCTCCAGCCTGGAGGCGAGCAGGTCCTCGTTCTCCTCGTGCTCATGGAAGGTCTCCACTTCCACCCTGTCCTCCAGGGCGGACCAGTCGGCGAGACGGTGTGCGAGCTGCTGGTAATCATCCAGTATGGCGCAGCGAAGTTTCATATCAAGGCAACCTCCATTATATGGATGTGAATTCGAAGTTATATGGAGAGGTTCGCCGGAACTGCGGCTTTTTCCTTCCCTCGATCAAAACTTAGTTCAGGCCATGGATTACGGGCCGAATCCAACCCAACGCATCGGTGAACTGGCGGTCTATCCAGGGTACGGCATAAAAGGGAAGTTGTCCCTAGCCTGTCACATCATCGGATCATCATTTCAAGACAATAGATTCAAGAGGTGCTATAATCCAACAATATATTCATTTATGGGGGATAGATATGAGCAGTGTTCAGGGAAATCATCAAACGGAAGAACAATCCGAGCGGCCGGCCATTGGAGGAGGACTTCTCTTTTTGGCCGTAATTTTACTACTTCTCCCATTCAATGTGCTAGCCTATTACAAGACCGACGTCTTACCTTTTTTTACAGGCGGTTCATTCTCCATCATGTTGGAGATGTCTCCCCTCTGGAGCTTACTGCTCCTCGTGGATCTCGTAGTGCTGCCTGCAGCCGCGCTGTTCTCACTGGTATTCATTGTCCTTATCTTCAAGAAACATCCCATCTTACCAAAGGCCACGGTCATCCTGTTCGCTACATTGGGTGTTCTCGCTGTATTTGATTATGGAGCAGACATCCTGATCGCTCAGTATGCTGACGCTACACTCAGAGAGGCAATTCATCTCCGAATCATTAAGCATATGTCCAAGATGCTCCTCTACAGCGTCCTATTGATTCCTTATGTTCTCTTCTCCAAAAGAGTTAAGGAAACGTTCCGTAAATGAAGATGGTTACCCGCTTAAGCAACGGTCTATAACCCAATACACCAAGAAGCCCGCCTCCCCTCATCGGGAAAAGCGGGCTTCTTGGTGCTGCAAACCTACAGCTCAGCCATGCTTACGTGCCGAACTGGGCCTGATGCAGCCGGCTGTACATGCCGCCGGCGGCGACGAGCTCCCGGTGCGGGCCTTCCTCGGCTACCCCGTCCTCCGTCACGACAATGATGCGGTCCGCATTCTTGATCGTGGCGAGGCGGTGGGCGATGACGAGCGTCGTGCGGCCGACCGACAATTCGGCCAGGGACTGCTGGATCGCCATCTCGGTGGCTGTGTCGAGCGCCGAGGTCGCTTCGTCGAGGATGAGGATCGGCGGGTTCTTCAAGAACATCCGCGCGATCGCCAGACGCTGCTTCTGGCCGCCCGACAGCTTCACGCCGCGCTCGCCGATCTGCGTCTGCATGCCGTCCGGCTGCTTGCGGATGAAGTCCTCGAGCTGGGCCCGGCGCGCCGCTTCCCAGATCTCATCGTCACTGGCTTCGAGCTTGCCGTAGGCGATGTTCTGGCGGATCGTGCCCTCGAAGAGGTACACCTCCTGCTGGACGATGCCGATCTGGGCCCGCAGCGACTGCAGCGTCATGCGGCGGATATCCATGCCGTCGATGGTGATACTGCCTTCGCTGCACTCGTAGAACCGGGGGAGCAGAGAGCAGATGGTCGTCTTGCCCGCACCCGAAGGCCCGACGAAGGCGACGGTCTCCCCTGCCCGGATGGACAGATTCAGTCCGTTCAGGATCCGCTTCTCGTGGTCGTAGCCGAACGATACGGACTGGAAGCGGATGTCTCCCCGCAGAGGACCTGCCGTTACCGCATCCGGCGCGTCGGCCACATCCGGCTCGGTGTCGAGGATGGCGCAGTACCTTTTGAACCCGGCGATGCCCTTGGGATAGCTCTCGATGACCGCGTTGATCTTCTCGATTGGCCGGAAGAACACGTTCGAGAGCAGCAGGAACCCGACGAACTCGCCGTAGGTCAGCTCCCCGCGGATGACGAACCACGTACCGCAGATCATCACGAAGATGGAGACGAGCCGCATCATCATGTAGGTGATCGACATGCTCTTCGCCATGAGCTTGTAAGCGAGCAGCTTCGTCAGCCGGTACTGCTGGTTCGTTCCCTTGAAGAGCTCCTTCTCGTACTCTTCGTTCGCGAACGCCTGCACGACGCGGATCCCGCCGATGTTATTCTCGACCCGCGTGTTGAATTCGCCCACATCGCCGAACAGCCGCTCATAGGTGCGGGTCATCTTGGAGCTGAAGTGGATCGCGAACCAGGCCATGAGAGGAATGATGATGAACGTCATGACCGCGAGCTTCCAGTTGATCGTGAGCATGAGGCCGAAGGCGCCCAGAAGGGTCATAATGGCAATGAAGACATCCTCCGGACCGTGGTGCGCAATCTCCCCGATCTCATTGAGGTCGTTCGTAATCCGCGTCATGAGCTGCCCGGTCTTATGATTGTCGAAGAACCGGAACGACAGCTTCTGGATATGATTGAACAGCTTCCTGCGCATATCCGTCTCGATATTGATCCCGAGCATATGCCCCCAGTAGGTGACGATATACTGCAGCGCGGTGTTCAGCACGTAGATGAACAGAAGCGCCGCGCAGGCCCACAGGATCAGCGTCCAGTTCTGGCCCGGGAGCAGCTTGTCCACGAACTGGTTGACCGCCAGCGGGAAGCCCAGCTCGAGCAGGCCCGCTAGGACAGCGCAGCCGAAGTCCAGGAGGAACAACCCCCGGTAGGGCCGGTAGTACGAAAAAAATCGGCGAAGCACACGCATCCCCCATTTCATAAAAAGTAATCCATTCCATTCATCCTACAACCGGAGCCGGTATTTGGCAATCGGGTCCCGGACTCCTGCCTGCGGAAGATCCGTATCGCGGAGCTCGGACTGGCCGCTTTCTTCGACGACGCCGCGCCTGCCTCCTTTACCTAAAAATTTCAAACTATTTTTGAAAAAAAATCCAATAAATCCATCGCCGGATGCGGACTGTCCATAAAAATCAACAACAAACCCAAATTATATTGCATATAACATTAAAAGAAAGCGTTTTATAATTGGTTGATATTAAAATAAAGGCCGCGCCTGATCGCCATGCCACAACGCGGCAAGGAGGAACGATCTCTATTCCAGCGAAAATCAAGAAGGCCGGACTCCGGCACCCGTATCATCATTCCACCGCCCCAAGGAGGCCGCGTATGAAACCATGGGCTTCAATGCTCGTACTGGCCGCGCTGCTCTCGTCGGCTTACACGCCCGCCGCTTATGCGGACAATCCCGTCATCAAGGACGCCTTCACCGGGGACCCGGCGGCGTTCGTGCACGGAGACAAGGTCTATCTCTACACCGGGCATGACGAAGCGGCAGCGAACGGCAATTTTTTTGCCATGAAAGATTGGCTGATCTTCTCCTCCACCGATATGGTCAACTGGACCAAAGAAGGTTCACTTGACCTGGGCACATTCGCCTGGGCGCAGCCGAATTCCGCTTGGGCCAGCCAATTGACCGAGAGGGACGGCACCTTCTACTGGTACGTCACGGTGCTCAATCAGGACGGTAACGGCTATTCCATCGGCGTCGCCACATCGGACAATCCGACGTCCGGCTTCAAGGACGCGCTCGGCAAACCGCTGGTGAGCAGCCCCATGACCCAGGCACCCGAGAGCATGGGCACCGCCCCGTGGGACGATATCGACCCGACCGTCTTCATTGACGATGACGGGCAAGCCTACCTGTATTGGGGCAATACGCACTGCTACTACGCCAAGCTGAAGCCGAACATGACCGAGCTCGACGGCGAGATTCACCGCGTAAGCATCAACAACATGGAAGGCACTTACACGGAAGCGCCTTGGATTCATAAGCACAACGGTACATACTATCTCTCCTTTGCCCACAACTACCCGGAGGAGCTCGCTTATGCGACAAGCAGTTCCCCCACCGGCCCTTGGGAGTACCGGGGACTCCTGCTCGATGCGCTGACACAGGACGGCAGCGATACGGCAGCCAGCAACACCAGCCACCAGGCCATCATCGATTTCAAAGGCAAGTCGTACCTGGTGTATCACAACAGCGCTCTGCCGACCGGCGGGCAGTACCGGCGCTCGGTCGCCATCGACCGCCTGTATTACAACGCGGACGGCACGATCCGCCAAGTCATTCCGACGTCCACAGGGCTGGACGGGACCGCACACAAGATCGAATCCTACAACCATACGGGCCGATACATACGTCATTACAACCGCGATGTGCGGATGGATCCCATAGACCGGTCGATACAGGATTCCAAATGGTACATGGTACCCGGCCTGGCGGATGCAGGCACCGGCTATGTATCGCTGCAGTCCGTGGACCGGCCTGGCTACTATCTGCGTCACAAGGACGCAGGCGTCGTGCTAGAGAAGCATGACGGCACCCCCGCATTCGCCCAGAGCGCTACATTCCGGGTAACGGCAGGCCTTGCCGACGGGTCGTTCTCTTCCTTCGAGGCTTATTCCCTGCCGGGTCATTATCTGCGCCACGCCGGCACTCTGCTTAAGGTGGAGCCGGTGAGCGGTGCGGCAGCTCAAGGCGATGCCACGTTCCGCACTGCAGCGGCGGACGTCCAGGGTGTCTCGCTGGACAAGCAGTCGGTCGTCCTTCAGAAGGGGACCGATGCGGTGCTGACAGCTGTCATACGGCCGGCTTCCGCGCTGAACGGCAGAATCTCGTTCACTTCGAGCGATCCGGCGGTGGCGGAAGTCGGCACCCCGGTCCTTCACCCCGAGAGCGGTACGGCAACGATCACGGTAAGCGCCAAGTCCCCAGGGAACGCGCAGATCACAGCGCTGACCGAGGAGGGGCAATTCGCGGCTTCTGCGGACGTTAAGGTAGAGGCGGCCAGCACAGCGGGCGCGATCGAGCAGGTGAAGATCGGCGTAAGCGCTGCGGAGCAGAAAGTGACCATCGAAGGGCGGGCGGCTTCCGGCGCAGGCAGCGAGATTGCCGTCCGTGTCACCAGGCCCGACGGCACCCTCGATTATCTCGACCAGGCGACGAGCGGCGAGAGCGGAAGCTTCGCGTTCGGCTACACGCTGGCAAGTCCCGTACAGGGCGAGTACAAGGTGGCTCTCGGAGCGGCGGATGTCGCCGAGCCGCTGGCAGCGAAATTCGCGTACACGCCTGTCGCAGACGGCAATGGCGGCGGCGACAGCGACAGCGGCAGCGGCAGCGACAGCGGCAGCGGTAGCGGCAGCGGTAGCGGCAGCGGTAGCGGTAGCGGCAGCGGTAGCGGCAGCGGTAGCGGCAGCGGTAGCGGCAGCGGCAGCGGCAGCGGCTCCGACAGCGACAGCGACAGCGACAGCGACAGCGACAGCGACAGCGACAGCGACAGCGGCAGCGGCGGCAGCAGCGGCGGCAACGGCAGCGACAGCGGCGGCAGCGGCGGCAGCGGCGGCAGCGGCGGCGGTAGCGGCAGCGGCTCCGGCAACGGCAGCGGCAGCGGCAGCGGCAACGGCAGCGGCAGCGACAGCGGCAGCGGCGGCAGCAGCGGCGGCAACGGCAGCGACAGCGGCGGCAGCGGCGGCAGCGGCGGCAGCGGCGGCGGTAGCGGCAGCGGCTCCGGCAGCGGCGGCGGTAGCGGCAGCGGCTCCGGCAGCGGCAATGGCGGCGGAGACAGCGACAGCGGCAGCGGCAACAGCAGCGGCAGCGGCGGCAGCGGCAGCGGCGGCAGCGGCAGCGGCTCCGGCAGCGGCAGCGGCTCCGGCAGCGGCAGCGGCGGCACGCCAGCGGCCCCGGTGTTCAGCGACGTGACCGAGGGCTATGCCTGGGCGCAGGAGGCGATTAAGGCATTGGCGGCCCAAGGCTTCATCCAGGGCACGTCCGAGACGACCTTCGAGCCCGGCAAGCCGGTAACCCGGGCCGACTTCATCACCCTGCTCATGAGAGTCTTCGGCTTGCAAGGGACCACGCAGACCGGCGGCTTCGAGGATGTGCTGCCCGGAGACTATTACTATGAAGCCGTCAACCTGGCCCATTCCCTTGGCCTGACAGATGGCGTCGGCGGGAACCGCTTTGATCCGCGGGCCGAAATCTCGCGTCAGGACATGATGGTGCTGATCGCAAGAGCCTTGAAGACGGTGAAGAAGACGGAGCTGGCCGGCAGTTCCGATGACTTGAGCGGATTCGCCGACGCGGCGGACGTGTCCGATTATGCTGCAGAGAGCACGGCGGCTCTGATCAAGGAAGGCATCATCGAGGGCAGCGGCGGCGCTATCCACCCGCGCAGCAGCGCAACCCGGGCGGAGACAGCGGTCATGCTGCACCGCATCTGGACCAGCCATTTGACGACAAAGAAGAACTAAGGGGGCAATCACGTGCGACTGCATCAAAAACTCGTCTCATGCTTCACAGCGTTCACGCTGCTGGCCGCCCCGTTCACTGCACTGCCGCTGCCGCAGGCATCCGCGGCAGGCACGGATGACGGCCTCCTGCTCCGCTACGCGTTCGATGACGCCCCGGGCTCTCGGACCGCAGCGGACAGCTCCGGCGGCGGACATACCGGCGAGCTTGCCGGCGAAGCGGTCATCACCGCTTCGGAGAAAGGCGGCGCCGTCGATCTCAGCGGCTCCGAAGCTTATGTCAAGATGCCGGCCGGCATCCTGGACGGCTTGACGGACCTCACAGTCTCGGCCTGGGTATACATGGACACGGCGAAACCTTGGGCCTCCCTTTACAGCTTCGGCAATTATAAGGACAGCACGAACGAAGCTTTCTCGGGACTGAACTTCGCCCCGGTCAACGACGCGGCGAAGAGTTCGCTGGAACTGTTCAAGACCGGCTTCGCCAGCAATCAGTCCCTGACCCTGGAACCACTGCCGGCGAAGTCCTGGAAGCATGTCACCACCGTCATCTCTGGCTCCCGGCATACAAACTCGCTCTATGTGGACGGTGTGCTCCAAGGGACGCTGACCGGCATGAATGCCCTGCCGGGCGACATTGTCAGCACGTATAACTACATCGGCTATGCCCAGTTCCCTTGGGAACACGGTGCCGGCAAAGGCCTCGACGGCAAAATCGCGGACTTCCGCCTCTACGGCCGGGCTCTCGGCTGGGAAGACATCCGGGCACTCGCCGGGGCTTCTACGGCGGCGTTATCCGTCGATACCGCCGAAGTCAGCACGACGGCAGGGGTCGCTCCCGTTCTTCCTTCCACCGTCACGCTGCGGCTAGCCGACGGCAGTACGGAAGCCGTGCCCGTTCAATGGGACAGCGTGCCGGCCGATGCCTATGCTACTGAAGGCACCTTCACGGTCAGCGGCACCGCAGAGGGGACGGCGCTTCCGGCGGAGACCCGCGTCACGGTCCTCGGCGAGCTGCGGATCGTCTCGGCGGAGCCCGTCCGCGTCATTACGGCGGCGGGCAGCGCTCCCGTACTCCCTTCCGTGGTGACCGCCGTGTATAACAACGGAGCCACATCCGTAGTACCTGTGACCTGGGCGGCGATCGAGCCTGCATTATATGCGGAGCCCGGACGCGAGTTCACCGTGAAGGGCAGCCTCGGCGGAACGACGGTCGAAGCCGAAGCGGTGGTAACCGTGTCGGGAGGCATAACGGAAAGTCT
Organism: Paenibacillus caseinilyticus; assembly: GCF_027533645.1. Classification (GTDB taxonomy): domain Bacteria; phylum Bacillota; class Bacilli; order Paenibacillales; family NBRC-103111; genus Paenibacillus_G; species Paenibacillus_G caseinilyticus. Next base: position 66,727 of record NZ_JAQAGY010000002.1, on the reverse strand, counting down.
CATAACATGGTACAAGTTCGACGAGCTGAACGGCACGACGGTGCCGGACGCTTCCGGACACGGCAAGAATGCGACCGCCGTGAACGGACCCTCCTTGACGACGGTGAAGGAGAAAGCGGCTCTGGATTTCGACAACACCAAGAAGCAGTATGTGCAGCTTCCGGCAGGCATCATGAGTACGCTGGATGATTTTACACTGGCGACCTGGGTATACATCGACTCCAAGACCGGCGATTGGACCCGGATCTTCGACTTCGGGACGGGCGTCAGCGCAGGCAAAATGTTCCTGACGACGAACCTGCGCTACGACATGGAAGGCAGCATCGCCGATGCGACGTCAAGCGCCCCGAAGGCCGGGGCATGGACGCACGTGGCCGTCACCAAATCCGGCACCGCCTACACGATCTATGTTAACGGAACCGCGGCGGCTTCGGGTACGTCCACGAAGAAGCCTTCTGATTACGGGGCCACAGCCTACAACTATATCGCCAAATCGAACTGGACAGCCGACCCTTACCTCGACGGCAAGCTGAGGGACTTCCGGATCTACAATAAGGCCCTCCCCCAGCAGGAGGTCGCAGGCATCGTCACCGCCTCTTACTCCGATCAAGAGGCGGTCACCGCAGCCAAGGAAGCGCTCAGCCTTGGGGATACGACCCAGGTTGTCTCCGACCTGGAGCTGCCTGAAGGGGCGGACAACGGGGTCCGCGTCACTTGGACCTCCGACAAGCCGGCCATCCTCTCTTCCGCAGGCAAGGTGACCCGTCCGGCCAAGAACGAGCAGGATGCGGTCGTGACGCTGACAGCAGAGCTCAGCCGCGGCGGATACACCGATACACAGACGTTCCAAGTTAACGTGCTCGCGGACAGCATCGTCTCGGTGGACGAAGTCCGGGTAACGACAACCAAAGACTTCCCGCCAGTGCTGCCGGACAAGGTAACGGTCCGCCACTATGACGGCCATAAGGTTGAATTGCCCGTAACTTGGGAGCGGCTGCCGCTGGACAAACTGTCCGGCCTCGGTACGTTCCAGTTGAACGGTACGGTCTTCAGTACGGCCATTCCCGCCGCCGCCCAGATCCGTGTAGCGGATCTCGTCAGCGTCGACGAGGTGCAGGTAAGCACGACCGCGGGAAGCGCACCCGAGCTTCCCGCGAAGGTGACTGCCAGGTACAGCGACGGGACTTCCGCGGAGCTTGGGGTCACGTGGGACGAGATTCCGGCCGGCGCTTATGACCAGTCCGGCGTCTTCTCGGTGCAAGGCTCGGCCGTCGTGCAGTCCTATGACAACCCGCTCATCGAGCAGCGGGCCGATCCGCACATCATGAAGCATACGGACGGCTACTACTACTTCACCGCCTCCGTACCCGAATATGACCGCATTGTCCTGCGCAGAGCCAAATCCCTTCAGGGGCTCGCCGAAGCGGAGGAAGTGACCGTCTGGCAGAAGCATGCGTCCGGCGAGATGGGCGCGCATATCTGGGCGCCGGAGATTCACTATATCGACGGCAAGTGGTACATCTACTTCGCGGCCGGGAGCAAGGAGGAGATCTGGAAGATCCGTCCGTACGTCCTCGAATGCGCGGATGCCAACCCGCTCACAGGCACATGGATCGAGAAAGGCATCATAGGGAAGCCGGCTTCCAATACCGCTTCCTTCACCGACTTCTCCCTGGACGCCACCACGTTCGAACATAACGGACAGCGCTATCTCGTATGGGCCCAGAAGGAGAACGGCCCTTCCAACCTGTACATCGCCCCGATGAGCAATCCGTGGACAGTCTCGGGCGATCAGGTGCTGATCTCCACACCGGACTACGCCTGGGAGCGCCAGGTGTACTGGGTGAACGAAGCGCCGAGCGTTCTCAAGCGGAACGGCAAAATCTTCATCTCGTTCTCGGCCAGCGCGACGGACGACAACTATGCCATGGGTCTGCTTACCGCTGCGGACACGAGCGACCTGCTCGATCCGGCTTCCTGGACGAAGTCGCCGGAGCCTGTGCTGGTGAGCAGCGAGGCGGCAGGCCAGTATGGCCCGGGCCATAACTCCTTCACGGTCGCCGAAGACGGAACGACGGACGTGCTCGTCTACCATGCCCGTCCTTACAAGGATATCGAAGGCGACCCGCTCTATGATCCGAACCGGCACACCCGCGTGAAGCGGCTCGCCTGGAAACCGGACGGTACGCCGGACTTCGGAGCACTTGCGGCCGGCAAGTCCGCAGGCCCGGCGGTACCAGTCACGGCGCGGATCACGGTCGCAAGCGAGGCTCCCTACACGGTGCAGACCGCATTCAATGCGGACCGTCTCACCGCAGGCGGGAAGCTTGAGGCGTCCGTGACACTGGCGGACCGCAAGGGGACCGGGGGAACGCTTCTGGCCGTGATGGCGCTCTATAACGGCGGAGGGACCCTGGTAGACTCGGCCTACGTGCCGGTGAACCTGACGGGCACAGATGGGGATACGGCGAAGCTGGGTCTCACCCTGCCTCTGGACGTGACAGGCCACAAAGTCAAAGTGTTCGTCTGGGATGGAAGCACTCCGGACGACTCCCTCCTGAAGCCTGCCGCGCCGCCGGCCATTCTTCAGCCATAGAGGGATGCCGGAGCGGCAGCCCGATCATCCAAACAAGATAAACGGCTTCGCCGTCCTGTAGGCGATGCGCGTTTATAAGAAATACAAGATTACGGGATCGAGCTCTGGCGAGATATACATTCTATATAAGACGCAATTAAGATTATAACCTTAAGAGTAGTCGATCAATTGTCATCAATGGATGCTTGTTGATTCGCTTCATGAACTGACCTACATGTAACTTGATTCGATAAAACTTTTCAAAAAACACATTGTTAACGACGTCTGCCTTTAGCCATAGCCACAATCCTTCCACCGGATTTAAGTTCGGGCTGTACGGCGGTAGAAAGACAAGTTGTAGACGAGTATGCTTTTTCAAAAAAGGCTGCAGTGCCGCTGCATGATGAATGCGGCTATTATCCAGAATGATTGCGATCTTTCCCTGTGGATACGCAGCAAGCAGATCTTCCAGGAACCGTATCCAAGCTGCTACATCCGCTGTTTCTTCTTCTCGATGATGTACTTGTCCGGTTTCATAATTGATCGCTCCAAATAACTTGGCACCTTCATGCTTCCCGTACGTTGGCACTCTGCGCTGTCTTCCGCGCGGAAACCAGCTATATTGCAACGCTTGATAAGAACGAATCATCGATTCGTCTTCGAACAGCAGGTGATCAATATCCTCTTCTTCAACCCGTTCCTTGAGCCGGGCGAAGGTGTGTTTCCGGAAATAAGTTTGCTCTTCCTTGTCAGCTTTAGCCAGTGTATAAGTGGCTTTGGTAAAGCTGAAGTTCATCCGTTTGAGCATCGCGCTGATGCCACGAACGCTAATCTCTTGGCCAAATTCACGCTGAATCCACTCGGCTACCAGGGGCAATGTCCAGGTATAGCGGGCTTCAAAGCCAACATCGGCCGGCTGCTTCTGCTCCAGCATCGCTGCCAGCTGCTGCCTCTGTTCTTCGGTCAGTTTGGGCGGCTGCCCAGGGGAATGATCCATCTCTAGGCCTGCGATCCCTTGTTTTTGATAGCTTTGCCAATAGCTGCTGATCGTTTGGCGAGCGCGGCCAAGCCATTGACCGATTTCCACGAAGGAGTGACCTTCCAGATGAAGGCGCACGGCCAGATATCTCTCGTACAACCGTTTTTCTGAAGTTTCTTTCATGGCTTCATTCAAGCGTTCGATCTCTGTTGACGTCTTATCCATCTTCATCGCCGCCTCAGGTGTTTTACTAATAATTACCCATACCAGCGGCATGTTACGTTGTTAAATGCGTCTTATATAGTATGATATAAATACTAATATTTTAAAGAAGCAGGCCCGAAGGATCTCGTTCCTTCGGGCCTGCTTGTATTCGTGTGATTACCGGCTCCGCTCCGCGCCTCCGAGCTTCATGCCCACCCGGAGAAGCCGGCACAGCCTTGCTGCCGCTTCTTCCACCAGCACGGGAGCCGAGGCGATGCACTCCTGGAGCGGCATGGGCCCGGGGACGATGCTCATCAGGGCACCGATCCCCTGCTCCAGCACATCCCCGCTGCCCGGCCCGAGGCTGCCGGAGAGACAGACCACCGGCACCCCGTACTGCCGGGCGATCTGCGCTACGCCTACGGGCGCCTTGCCGAAGGCCGTCTGGGCGTCGGTGGCTCCCTCGCCCGTAATGACGAGATCGGCCCCCTGCAGCTTCCGCTCGAACTCCGCCGCCTCAAGCACGAGCCGGATGCCCGGCGTAAGCTCCGCCTCCGTGAAGTACAGCAGCCCGGCCCCGAGGCCCCCCGCCGCTCCCGCGCCCGGAAGCTCGGCCGCCTGACGGCCCGCCGCCCGGTGTGCGGCTTCGGCGAACCGCTGCAGCGCGGAGTCCAGCTGCGCCACCATCTCCATCGAGGCCCCCTTCTGGGGACCGAACACAGCCGAAGCGCCGCGCGGTCCGCACAGCGGGTTGTCGACGTCGCACGCGACGCGGATGGCGCATTCGGCGAGGCGCGGATCCAGGCCCGCCGCATCGATGCGGGCCAGCCTTGCCAGCGCCGCGCCGCCCTGCGGCAGCTCCTCCCCCGCCCCGTCGAGGAAGCGGACGCCGAGCGCCTGCAGCAGCCCGGCACCGCCGTCATTGGTGGCGCTGCCGCCGAGGCCGATGATGAGCTTGCGCACTCCGTGCTCCAATGCCGCTCGGATCAGCTCTCCCGTTCCGTAGGTCGTGGTGAGCGCCGGGTTGCGCCGGTCTGCGGGCACGAGCGGGAGTCCGGAGGCCGCGGCGGTTTCAATCACGCCGGTGCGCCCGTCCCCGAGCAGCCCCCAATACGCTTCGACGGGTTCGCCGAGCGGGCCCATTACGCGCTCCCGGAGCAAGCGGCCGCCGGAGGCCGTGACCAGCGCCTCGGCGGTACCCTCCCCGCCGTCCGCGACAGGCACCTTGTCCACCTGCGCTTCCGGGAAGACGGACAGGACGCCCTTCTCGATCGCGCCGGCTGCCTCCAGGGCGGAGAGGCTTCCTTTATAAGAATCGGGGGCAGCTATGATCCGCACATGATTCACTCCGATCAATAAATTCTGGATACGTTCTCAATTCGAGACGGATCCCCCCTGTTCCTGCCCTTCCCCCAAATGAAATAAGACGCTCCCCGCTCCGCCCGGGGCGGAGAAGGAACGCCTATAGGTGGAGCTGCAGCCCCTTGCTGCCTGACGCTAAGAACCTCGCAACACGGCAGGCGCTCACCTGCTGCCGAACCGCATACATTCCTTCAGAACGCTTTCTTCAAATTCAAGCCGTGCAGCGATGGCAGGACGACGACCTTCTGTTTGCCGGATACGAGTCCGAATACGTCCCTGTTCTTGTACTTCTCCCGATAGGTGTACACCCACATTTTCTTCGCTTCGTCGAAGCCAAGATACTGCATATACTGAATTCTTTGCTGCAAATCCTGGACCGTCATCATCTATTATTCCCCCTTGGCGGCTGTGTTGTGCTGCAGGTCGGTCGCGATAGCACCTGGACTCTCTTGGCTCTCTTCTATCTTTCCATTGAATCTGTTACTAAAGGATATACGGAAGGATGCGTTAGTTTGAGGGGGCCCGCCACGGTATTCTTCACTTCCATATTTCTACACCCGGCGAGCGCCGAAGGCGACAGGGACCTCTGTCCTCCCGGAATTAACCCTTGTACATTCATGGATCCGCGGTTCTCAAGCGTTGTAACCCCTTCCGCTCCAGCCCCCTATCACGGGAAACTTCTATCTTTTTGGAATTATTTTTCTTTTTGGGAGAGCCTCGACACGATTTGCTAGAATATGATATTATGGGATTCTTGATAAAGTGGTAACGCACTAAAGCAAGGAAATGAAATGATAATTCGAGACAGTAGCATAATTCGTTAAAGGTGGTTTTTCTTGTGAAGAAACGTTTGGCAGCCATGGGACTCATATTAACAGCCGCATTCTCGATTCTGGCCGGATGCTCCGGCTCCGGCGGCTCCGCAGGCGCGGACAAGAAGCTCGTCATCGGGATCGACGACAAGTTCGCCCCGATGGGCTTCCGCGATGAGAAGAACGAGATTGTAGGATTCGATATCGACTATGCGAAGGCCGCAGCCCAGAAGATGGGCAGCGAGGTGGAATTCCAGCCCATCGACTGGAATACCAAGGAATCCGAGCTGAAGAGCGGCAGGATCGACCTCATCTGGAACGGCTATACGATCAACGAGACGCGCAAAGCCCAAGTGCTGTTCACTAAGCCTTACCTCAAGAACGCGCAGGTCGTCGTAACACTCGCGAAGTCGAACCTGACCAAGCTGGATGAGCTGGAAGGAAAAACGGTCGGCCTGCAGTCCCAATCCTCCGCGGGAGAAGCCCTGGATGCGAATCCTGCCGTGAAATCCAAGATCAAGACGGTGACGGAGTACAAGGATAACGTGCTCGCCCTGACCGATCTTAAGATCGGCCGGATCGATGCGGTCATCGTCGACGAAGTCGTCATCAATTATTACATGGCCAAAGAGAAGGAATCGTTCAAAATCCTGAGCGAATCCCTGGCTCCCGAAGAATACGGCGTAGGAGTGAAGAAAGGCAACGAAGCCCTGCTGCAGAAGCTCCAGAAGGCGCTCGACGAGTTGAATCAAGACGGCACGGCCGCCAAAATTTCGCAGAAGTGGTTCGGCGGAGACAAGGTCCTGAAGTAAGGGTGAAGCTTCACAACAAATGAATGATGATCAGCAGAACGGATTTCTTCCCGGAAATCCTGTTTTGTTTTTTGGGGGAGTTCTTTCATGTCCGCAGGGGATTATATCTCGATGATTAAGCCTATGCTCGAAGGGGCGCAGATGACGGTGCTGTTGTTCCTGATCGCCATCGCGCTGTCCATTCCGCTGGGCTTCGCACTCACGCTTGCCGTCCAAAGCAGCATCAAGCCGCTCTCGGCGCTGGCTCACGGTTATATCTATATTATGCGCGGCACGCCGCTGCTGCTGCAGCTGCTCTTCATCTGCTTCGGCCTCCCGATGATTCCGGTCATCGGCGAATTCCTCGTGTTCGACCGGTTCACCGCGGCGTGCATCGGCTTCATCCTGAACTATGCGGCCTACTTCGCCGAGATCTTCCGCGGCGGATTGCTCGCTATCGACAAAGGGCAGTACGAGGCCTCGCAGGTGCTGGGCTTGAGCAAGTGGCAGACGACCACGCGCATTATTCTGCCTCAGATGTTCCGCGTCGCCCTGCCCTCCGTATCCAATGAGTCAATTACGCTCGTCAAGGATACCGCCCTGCTCTACGCCGTAGCCGTACCCGAGCTGCTGCACTATGCCCAGACGGTGGTCAACCGCGACTTTACCATCGTTCCGTTCTTCTTCGCGGGTATCATCTATCTAATCTTGACCCTGGTATTAACCGCGCTCTTCAAATGGCTGGAGCGGCGGTTCAAATTCGAATAAAGGAATGGCGCACGTGGCTATCATTGAAGTATCCGCCCTCAAAAAATCATACGGCACACTCGATGTGCTGAAGCAGATCACCTTCGATGTCAATAAGAACGATGTCGTTGCGGTCATCGGCCCCTCCGGTTCCGGCAAGAGCACGATGCTGCGTTCGCTCGTCCATCTGGAACAGATCAACGACGGGTCAATCCGTGTGGCAGGGGAAGATCTGGTGAAGGACGGGATCTATTCGAAAGGACAGGAAATTAAGCGGATCACCGCCAAGATGGGCATGGTGTTCCAGCATTTCAACCTGTTCCCGCACCTGACCGTGCAGGAGAATCTGGAGCTCGCCCCCCGCCTCGTGCAGGGGGAGCCGGCCGCCGCATTGCGCCGCCGCAGCAGCGAGCTGCTCGAGAAGGTAGGCCTCACCGGCCGGGCGGACGCGTATCCCGCCAAGCTCTCGGGCGGCCAAAAGCAGCGCGTAGCCATCGCCCGGGCGCTGATGATGAACCCCGAGATCCTGCTCTTCGACGAGCCCACCTCGGCCCTCGACCCCGAGCTCACGGGCGAAGTGCTCCAAGTCATGAAGAGCCTCGCAGAGGAGCACATGACGATGATCGTCGTCACTCACGAGATGGGCTTCGCCCGGGAAGTCGCCAGCCGCGTCCTCTTCATGGACAACGGCGAGATCATCGAATCGGGCCCGCCCGAACAGCTTTTCGGCAGCCCGCAGCACGAGCGGACGAAGGCATTCTTGAACCGGAGCTATCAGTAGAACAGCCCCTGATCCCCCGGAGCCTCCAGTTTCTGATATTTCAATCGAAAGACCACCTCAGTGAAATGACACTGAAGTGGTCTTTTTGGGTGGGGGTTCCAGCTGCCGCTGCATTAGGACTGCCCCCGCATAGAACTCACTGCTCCCCCATAATCTCCCCAAGCCCTTCGCGCAGCCATGCGTTCGCCAAGGCGATCGCGCCGCGGGCAGCCGCCGTGTCGGCGAGGGCATTGAGCATCACGAAGTCATGGATGGTCCCTTGGAAACGGGCGGCCGTCACGCGCACGCCGGCTTCGCGCAGCTTGTTCGCGTAGGCTTCGCCTTCGTCCCGCAGCACATCCGCCTCGCCGGTGATGACAAGTGCGGGCGGCAGGCCCTCCAACTGTTCGGTGGTAGCGCGCAGCGGCGAGGCCGTGATCTCGGCGCGCTGCTCTTCATCCTTCGTATACTGATCCCAGAACCACATCATCGCATCCCGCCGCAGGAAGTAGCCTTCGGCGAATTCGCGGTAGGACTCCGTATCGAACGAAGCATCCGTTACGGGGTAGAACAGCAGCTGCTGGCGGATCGCCGGGCCTCCGCGCTCTTTGGCCATGAGGGTAACCGCCGCCGTCATATTGCCCCCCACGCTGTCCCCCGCCACCGCAAGGCGATTCGGATCGAGGCCCAGATCCCGCCCGTTCTTCGCGACCCACTCCACTACGGCATACACTTCTTCAATGGCCGTAGGATATTGGGCCTCCGGGGACAAGCTGTAGTTAGGGAAGACGACGGCCGCTTGGACGCCTACGGCAAGCTCGCGGATCAGCCTGTCATGCGTATGGGCGTTGCCGAATACCCAGCCGGCTCCGTGGGTATACACGATGACCGGCAGCGTCTTCGGGGCATCCACAGGACGCAGAATCCGAACGGAAACCGTGCCTTCCGGTCCGCCATCGATTGTCCGGTCTTCGATGTCGACAGGCAGCTTGTGCACCTCGCCGGACTGCACTTCATCCACTTGAGCCCGTCCCTTTTCGGGGCCGAGATCGAAGAGATACGGCGGCTTGGCCGTGTCCTCCGCAAACTTCTGGGCCTTGGCTTCCAGCCGAATGTTCTTAGCCATTGATATCCACTCCTCGCGATTCGTATCCTTCCTAAGGGCTTACACTTCCTTCCATTACCCTTATTGGTATGGCGGCTAATCAGACAGCCCCGCCACCCGGCCTAAGCAACGAACAAAAAAAGACTCGCCGCGGCGAGTCCTCTACAGTGACATTTTTGGAAGTAAAAGAGAATGAACGGGGCAGATTTATACGCGCTTGGCCCCTACGTACTTGCGGCCCCAATAACCGGTGGTAATACTCGCGATGGAGACGCCGGAAGAACTCGCCGACGAGATAAATTGACCGTTGCCGGTATAGATGCCTACATGGGATACCCGTCCGCCTTCGGCAAAAAAGACAAGATCGCCGGCCTGCAGATCCGTAACGACGCTGCCCGCCGACTGATACATCTCCACGGAGGTGCGGGGAAGGCTGACTCCCTTTTGACCAAACACATAGCCGACATATCCGGAGCAGTCAAAACCGCCCGGCGAGCTGCCGCCCCAAGCATACGGCGTGCCCAAGTATTGGTACGCGCTCTGCAGGATAGCGGACTGCAGAGGCTGCGGTTGGGCTTGCGCCTGGGCCTGCAGTTTCGCCTCGGCCTGCTGCTTGTACCAGGCTGGGGCATGATACTGCCCGTCTTCGTTAATGATCGCGATCCGGTTATCCGCATCCCACTGAATCCGGTATCCGAAGGTTTCGGAGACGAACCGCAGAGGAAGATATACGCTGCCAGAGATGAATTGCGCCGGAGAGTCCAACTCGACCCGCTTGCCATCGACTTCCGCATAGCGGGAGGCGGTCTGCAGCGAAATCTTCTCATTCTTATTGATGAGCGTCACGTTTATGACCTCGCCCTTCTTCTCCCAGCTGACCTGATATCCTAGTTCCTCCGTCAAAGTACGCAGCGGAATCTGCATTTGATTGGAAGGATCGATAAAAGGCTGGGCTTCCGGAAAAGAGACAAGGCTGTCATTGATTTGGATTTTGACATTCGCAGCCGCCTCGGCTGTCCCAGCATGAAGCACCCCAAACAGTCCGGCGGCAGAAAAAGCGCACGACAAAAGAAGCTTTCGATAAAAACGACGATTCAAATTCATTCCTCCTGCGGCCTCCGAGGTTAGTTGACGGATTCGGAAGAGGCTGCTCCCTAGTTCGATTTCTCGAACATTCACCCCATTTGAAAGAATCCCCCGTACCAGATCTTCTGCTGAACTGGATTCGGCCTGTATTTTTTTTATAAGACTAGCACAGCCATTACGTATAGTACCAACCATGAAACAGGTTTTTTCCTAATATATTCCTTATATCGACGGATTTTTCGATTTTCGACACACTTTTACCAATATATAGAACAAAAAAAATAGATTGGCAGCGGCTAGGCCTGCCAATCTATCATGGTGTCAGTTGTGGGGATATGGGAGCAAGAAGATTGAATCTCCGGCGGCCCGGCGCTATTCTCAGCCGTGCCCCCGGCTCAGACGCCCGCAGCCTTGGCGCTTCTGCCCTATGGCGTCGTCGTCCCGGCTCCAGCCGGCTTGTCCGCCTGCGCATCGCCTGCTGCCGGGCCTGCGGCCTCTTCTGCCGGCTTACCGCTGCCCGCCGTCTGCGCCGCCGGCTCATCTGCGCCCGGCTGCGCTGTGGCGCCGCTCCCCGCTCCGCTCCCGGGCTGCGCCGTACTCCCGCCGGGCTGCGCCTCACCGCCCGCCACACCGGTGCCGCCCGCCCCCGCCTCCGCTCCGCCGCCTGCTGCCGCCCCGCCTGCTGCCGTGTCCGGCTCCGACGGGGCGCTCCCGCTTGGCGTGCCGCCCTGCGGAGCGGGAGCGGACTGCCCTGCCGGCGCCGGCTGCCCGCCGGCCTGTCCCCCGGCAGCGTCCGCCCCGGCAGGCGGGGCTTGGCCTTGCTCGCCCTGCGGCTGGGCCGCAGGAGCCCCTCCGGGAGCGGCAGCAGCCGCCGGTGCCGTACTTCCCGCAGCTTCCTGCCCCGGTGCGGCGGCGGCCGTTCCCGTCTGTGCCTGCTCGGTGCCGCCGGACTTCTCCCCATATCTTGGCGCTTTGTCTCCGTTGATCCGTTTGCGTCCCCCGGCGAAAGCTCTATACTTCTCCGGCTTCTCGAAAGCCGTCACGGACACATCCAGCAGAGCGCGGCTCACGACCTCTTTGAACAAGGACGCGGGATACTTGCCTCCGGTGGTCGTCAAATAATGGTCCTTGTTCGTCTTCTCGTAGCCCAGCCAGACGGCCGCCACGATCTCAGGCGTATAGCCGACGAACCAAGCGTCCTTCGAGCCGTCAATTTGGTTGCCCCGGCGGTCCTTGAATTCCGGCGTGTCCGGGAGCTGGGTTGTCCCCGTCTTGCCTGCGACCGGCCTCTCCATCCTTGCGGCGCGCCCGGTGCCCTCCGTCACGACCTTCTCGAGCATCTTCGTCATCGTATACGCCGCGCTCGGATCCAGCATCGGCTCCAGCGCCGGCTGCACCTCCTGGCCGACGAGCTTGCCCTGCGCATCCGTAATTTTGCGGATCGCATATGCCTTGGCCAGATTCCCGCCGTTCGCGAACATCGTGTACGCCTGCGCCATCTGAAGCGGCGACGTGCCCTGGCTCATGCCGCCAAGCGCAATCCCGAGCGTGCGGTCCGCCTCCTGCATCGGCAGTCCCGCCTTCTTCGCGAAGTCCAGCCCCCGGTCGATCCCGATCTCCTTCAGCATGGCGACAGCCGGGATATTGTAGGATTCCACGAGCGCTTCCTCCAGCGTGACCCAGCCGTGAAGCTGCTTCTTATAATTGGCAGGCGTATACCCGCCGCCAAAATCCGTCTCGGTATCGTAGATCTGATCCCGCGGTCCATACCCCGCAGCCAGTGCCGGCGCATAGACAATCAGGGGTTTGATCGTCGAGCCGGGCTGGCGCTCGTTCTGCGTGGCATAGTTGAACTCCCGGAATTTGGGCTCGGGATTACGGGAACCTACAATCCCGAGCACCGCTCCACTCTTCGGCTCCATGAGCACAATGCCGCTCTGCAGACCTCCCTCATCCTCGGGGAAGAACTCCGGATTCCGCATCACCTCTTCGGCCGCCTTCTGTACCTTGGGGTCGAGATTCGTATGGATATGCAGTCCGGAGGACAGAATCTGCTGCTCCGTCAAGCCGTACTTTTGGGAAGCTTCGTTAATGACATGGTCGATGTAGGAAGGATAGATTCTGGCCGTCTGCTGTGCGGCAGGAGGAGCGAGCTTGATCTCTTCCCGCATAGCCTCGTCACGCTGCGCAGCCGTAATCTTGCCCTGCTCAGCCATGAGGGAAAGAACCAGATTCCGGCGCTCCTTGGACGCCTCCGGTCTCGCGACAGGCGAATAATTCGTGGGGGATTTAGGGATGCCGGCGAGCAGCGCGCTCTCGGACAAGGTCAGCTGGGAAGCCTCCTTGCCGAAGTACGTTTCGGAAGCGCGCTGCAGCCCCCAGGCCCCTTCGCCGAAATAGATGTGATTGAGATACATCTCCATGATTTGGTCCTTGCTGTATGTATGTTCGATCTTCAGCGATGCCACGGCTTCCTTCAGTTTGCGCTCATAGGTCTGCTCCGGGCTGAGCAGCATGGTCTTGGCCAGCTGTTGTGTAATCGTGCTGCCGCCTTCCACCGTATGGCCGGACTTCAGATTCTGGTAGAGCGCACGGGCAATCCCCTGGTAATCCAGCCCATGGTGCTCGTAGAACCGCGCATCTTCGACGGCGGTTACGGCATCCAGCAGCGTTGCAGGGAATTCGCTCAAGGGCCTATACTCCATCCGCGCGTTCGTAAGCTCCGCCATCACCGCGCCGCTGCGGTCATAGAAAAAGGTCGACCGCGCCGGCTCCTTATCGAGCAGCGAAATGTCCGTACTGCGGTACATATCCCGGTAAGTCTTATAGCCCCAGCCGAGTCCGCCGACGCATGCCACGGCAAGCACCGACCCCAGGACCAGCAGGATCGTTTTTATAAGAGACGTTTTTTTCTTAGGCTGCTCTTCCGGCTTTTGAGAAGGATTCATGCTGTATTCCCCGTCCTTACCTTTTTTCAGGCTTATTACCCGAAGGAGCGAGGAGGGAAACAAGCGGGGATATCAAGCTTCCCGCAGGGGGCACGGAACCGTCCTCTGCCCGGCGGATCTGTGCTACAATCAAGACAAACGGCTTCGCCGTCCATTAAAGGACGATGCGCGTTTATAAGAAATATGAGATTACAGAATCGAACCTGGTGAGATATATATTCTTAGATTTGAACAAAACGGACCCGGCCTCCGCTCGAGAGCCGGGATCCCGGGAAGCGGGAGGGGTACGCCGGCCATGCCAGACAGAGGAATACGGGACCGATGGATACGCAGCGAACGGGAGGCGGCGATTGCCGCACGGTCGGACCGATTGGCCGCGCTGTTTGCGCAGCGTGCGCCGAAGCATGACGCGGAGGGGAGCTTCCCCTTCGAGAACTTCGCGGATCTGCAGGCTGCCGGTTATTTGGCGCTGACGGTTCCCGAAGAGTACGGCGGCGAAGAGGCTTCCTTATATGAGCTGGTGCTGGCTCAGGAGCGGCTGGCCCGCGGGGACGGATCTACGGCGCTGGCGGTAGGCTGGCATCTGGGTCAGCTGTTCCAACTGCGCGGTACGGGCGCTTGGCCTGAAGGGCTCTACGCCTCCATGTGCCGGGAGGTTGCGGAGAACGGAGCGCTGATCAACCATCTGGCGACGGAGCCTTCGACCGGCAGTCCCAGCCGGGGCGGCAAACCGGCTACAACGGCGTGCCGGACGGACGGGGGCTGGGTGCTCAGCGGACGCAAAACGTTCAGCACCCTGAGCCCGATCCTCGAGCATTTCACCGTCTCCGCTTCGGTCAGCGGCACGGATGACACCGGCGTGTTCTTCGTGCGCCGGGGGCCCGGAGTCCGCGTGGAGGAAACGTGGAATACGCTCGGCATGCGGGCTACGGGAAGCCATGACGTCGTGCTCGACCGCGTGTTCGTACCGGAGCAGGAAGTCATCCGCCTGTCCCATCAGGCAGCGATGGGGCCACCGGGCGATACGGGCTGGCTCCTGCATATTCCCGCCTGCTATATCGGCATTGCCTGGGCGGCCAGGGACTTCGCGCTCGACTATGCGCTGCACCACCGCCCTAATAGTCTCAGCGGACCGATCTCGGATCTGCCGCATATTCGGCGGCAGATCGGCGACATGGAGACGGAGTGGATGAAGGCGCGTACGCTGCTCTATTCGGCGGCAGGCCGCTGGGACGAGGCTCCGGACCTGCGCCCCCTGCTGAAGGGCGAGCTCGGCCTCGCCAAGATCACCGCCGTGAACAGCGCCATCCGTATCGTGGATCTGGCGATGCGTATCGTGGGCGGGGCCAGCCTCTCGCGCAGCTGCCCGCTGGAGCGGCTGTACCGGGATGTTCGCGCCGGCCTGCATAATCCGCCGATGGAGGATGCCGTGATCGAAGATTTGGCCGGGCAGGCGCTTGCCGGACGGGAGGCACGGGAGATGGTGGAATGAACGCCGGACTACGCGGGCGGCACACGAATGAACCCGGTTTCGGCAGCAAATCTGCTGTTCCGGGCGCAACAACCCAAGCCCTTCACCTATCCGGGAGGGGCTCAGCGTGTTCCGTATGGCCGTACTTTTATTGCGCTGCACCTTCCTCCGCCGCAAGTGAAGGGCGGCGGTCGGTACGGGGCGGCGGCAGCGCCCTTCACTCACAGCGCGGGTCCGAATATCGGACGCAAGACACCGTCGTCTTTTGCCTCTGTCCCGCACCATGCTGTCACGCTCTCTAACGTCCCTCTTCCACACCCGCTCCCGCCGGACTCCAGCCGTCCGGGCCGCCCAGTACGCGTCGCACGTCGAACGACACCGCCTCGGCTTCCGTCAGAGCCGCCGCCCACGCTACCCGGGCTTCCGGCGCCGCGCCCGGTCCCGTGCTCCCGAACTCCCCGTAGCGGGCGGTACGCTCATTGTCCGGACTGCTCCAGTTGTCCCAGCCGTCCCTATGAATATGCGGTCCCATCCAGGTATCGATGAATACCGTGTGGGCGGCGGGCCGCCATGGCCTGCCCAGGTAGACGGATCCCTCAGGTGCCCGGCCGGTCAGACGGCAGCCTCGGAATACGTATCCGACTTCGGTGCGTGCCGCCGTGGAAGCCGCCGTAATGAACCCCCCGCGCAGGCTGTGAATCTCGCAGCCTTCGAACAGCACGGTCGCCGAGCCGAAGATATAATCGACATGCCCCTCGATATAGCATCCTGCGAAATACTGGCGTCCCCGGCCCGTATAGAGCGTGTCCTGGTTGCCGAGCAGCCGGACGTTCCTGTACGTCTGGCGATCACCCGCCGTATACAGGGCCACCGCTTGTCCGATCGCCGCTCCATAGCCCGCCGTATTCTGCACCGTCACGTTTTCCATGCGGAAATCATCCGCATCCACCTTCAAGGTCGCGGTCCGGAATGTGGTCAGCTCGCTGCCGTTCGTCCCCTTCATCTGGGCATAATCGCCATAAGCGATCACGGTCCCTTCCGCGCTCTCCCCGATCAGGGAGATATCCGGCTTCGTGTCGGGTACCAAGAGTTTCTCGCGGTACACCCCATTCTTCACGAAGATCGTAACAGGCTCCAGCGGCAGCACGCGCACCGCTTCGATCGCCTCGCCAATCCGTTCGAAATCCCCTTGTCCATCCTGTGACACCGTAATATGCCTCATCCGTCCGGTTTCCCCTTTCGCCTCAGACCCTGCCGCTCCGCTATGAAGCGCAGCAGGATCCCCTATGGACTTCATTATAAGGGAAAGGGTCTCGCCCTTCTTCCCCCTCCCTTGTCCCCTTGGGCAGGAATTGGCTCCGCTTGTCCGGATCTCATGATTACGGGGCACCACACCCAGGCGCACTGCTGCAGCTCTTCGCCGAGCCTGTTCCATCTCCGCCGCTAAGCTTAAGAGCATGCCTGCCACTATAAAAAAAGCAGCCCCGGACCCTATCCCGGAACTGCCTCTTCTATTCGATAGGCACTGCCGTGGCAGCCTTAAGACTGCCCGGCCGGAGCGGCCTTCGCCTGCGCGGCTCCCGCTTTCCTTCTGAATAAGCGCTGGTTGATCCGGTCAATGATCTCGTACACGACCGGAACGACCAACAGCGTAAGCAGCGTGGAGGTCGTCAATCCTCCAATCACGACCACCGCAAGACCCTTGGAGATAATGGTTCCCTTGGATAAGCCGAGGGCCAGCGGCATCAGGGCGATGACGGTAGCGCCGGCTGTCATGATGATGGGACGCAGGCGGGTATGCGCCGCGCTGATCAGCGCCTCGCGTACGGGCACCCCCGCCTCCCTCAGCTGCTGCACCCGGTCAATGAGCACGATCGCGTTGGTCACGACGACGCCGATCAGCATCATGAACCCGATGAGCGACGTCAAGTTAAGCGACTCTCCGGTCACGAGCAGGCCGAGCATGCCGCCGATCGCCGCAAGCGGCAGCGAGAAGAGAATCGCGAAGGGGGCACTGCCGTTGCCGAACGCAAGCACCATGACCAGATAGACAATGAAGACGGAAGCCCCCATGGCCATGAACATATTCTTGAATTCCCGGTTGATGTCCTCGGCCACCCCCTTCACCTGGGGATGCACGCCTTCCGGCAGCTGGAGCGTGCCGAGCAGCTCGGTCGCTTGGGCCGTGACGCCCGCTTTATCCTTCGAGTCGATCTTGGCGGTCACATTCACGTACTGCTCCTGTTGATCCCGAGGGATCGAAGCGGGACCTTCGATCTGCCGGAGCTTCGCCACCTCATTCAGTCTGAGGGTCTGCCCCGAAGGGGATTTGAGCTGCAGGGAGCCGATCTTTTCCACGGAATCCTTGAATTCATTATCGAGCGAGATCTTCGTGCTCAAAGTAATGTTATCGAATTTGAGATCGCCGACCTCTTCTTCGCCGAGCCACGAGTTCAGCGTCTCGATAATCTCGCCCGAAGAGAGGTCGTACAGGCGGGCCTTGTTCTGATCGACCGCAATCTCCACTTCCTTCTTCGATTCTTCGAGGCTGTCCTTCACATCTAGGAATTCCGGAATCTCCTTCATCTTCGCCTTGACCAGCCCTGCTGCCTTGATGAGCGAATCCACATCGTCGCCGCGGAGCATGTAGGAGAAGTCCGTCGTGCTCCCGCCGCCGCCAGCTACGCTGACGATGGCCCCTCCCACCTCCGAGCCTTTGGGCAGCAGTTCCGTCACCTTGGTCTTCATATCTTCCAGGAGCTCTTTAGCGTTGGTCCCGGCCGAAGCTTCCGCATTGAACTCGCTGCGGTATGCCACCCTTTCGCCGCCGCCGGCATAACCGATCAGCGATTGGACATACACGAAGGCCGGTTCGTCCGCGGCATTCTTCGTCTCCCTCATCATCGATTCGATCTCTTTCACCTTGAGATCGTTCGATTCCATGGAAGTTTGCGCGGGCAGTTTGATCCATAGCGAGATCTTCTTATCCGAATTGCTGGCCGGCATGAATTCGAAGGGTACGAACGGAATCGACCCGCCGACCGCCACGACGAAGATGAGAAGGGCAAGCAGCATCGTCTTGATCCGGTTGTTCAGCGACCACTTCAGCATCCTCAGGTAGCTGCCAGCCACCGGGCCGACATGCGTGTCGTCATGGACGGTCAGCTTCTTCGAACGCAGCACCAACAGCTTCGCCAGCATCGGAATGACGGTGACCGCCACGAGCAGAGAGGAGAGCAGCGCCGCGGACAAGGTGATGGCAAAAGGACTGAACATGTCTCCGAGCTGTCCGCCGACAAAAGCAATCGGCGCAAAAACGCCCACCGTGGTCAGCGTCGACGATGTAATGGCCGAGGCTACCTGGGCGGTGGCGACGGCGATTACCGACTCTCCCCGCTCCTGCGTCTTCACGAGCTCACTGTAGATGTTCTCGATGACGACGATACTATCGTCGACGACACGCCCGATGGCGATCGCCATGCCCCCTAGCGTCATGATATTCAGCGAGATATCGAGAGGCGCCATGACGAGCAGGGTAATCAGGATCGACAAAGGAATCGAGACGAGAACGATGAACGTCATCCGGAGATTCCGGAGGAAGATCAGGATCATGACCGAAGCCAGCAGCGCTCCGAGCGCCCCCTCCTTGACCATGCCGTTGATCGATTCATTCACGGTATCCGAGTTCTTCTCCACTGACCGGAACTCGACATTCGGGTACGCCGCCTTCCATGAGGCGATCAGGGCATCTGCCTCCTCGGTGAACTCGACCGAGTTCGTGCCCATCGTCTTGTACAGGATCACGCCGATCGCCGGCTGGCCGTTCATCCGGGAGAAGAATTTGGACTCCGTGACCGCCTCCACTTTGACGATATTCTTGAGGAGCAGCGTCTCCCCGCCGGCGGTCTTCATCTTCATGTTCTCCAGGCTGTAGATCGAGTTCAGATCGCTCTTCACCCGCACCATCTGGTCGTTGCCCTGGATATCCGCCGACCCGACCGGACTCGTGAGGATCGCCGATTGAATACGCCGGGACACTTCGGCCGGCGTCAGCCCGTACGCGTTGATGGCGTTCCCGTCCAGCTTCAGGTCCAGGACCGCCTCCTGGTTGCCGATGGAGTCGACGTGGTCGATACCCTTGACCGCCTTGAATGCCGGCAGGAACACATCCTTGTACAGTTTATCGAGCTCCTGCTGGTTCATCCCGTCCTTCCCGTATACAGAGAGCTTGTATTCGGGAATCGCCGACATGCCGAACGTCGATACCTTCGGCTTCTCCGCGCCCTTCGGCAGCTTGACGTTCGCGATGAGCCCTTCCACGTCCACCTTCGCCTTGTCGGTATCGCTGCCGTGCACCAGCTCGATCTCTAGGGAAGAGTAGCCGTCGCTGGAGACGGACCTCAGCGACTTGATATTCTCGAGACCCGCCACCGCTTTCTCCAGCGGCTTCGTGATCCCCTCCAGAATGTCCTTGGGCGTGGCATTGTACTGGGTCGAGACCAGGACATACGGAAGGGAGACTTCCGGATAGAGTTCCGCCTTCAGCATCGTGGCCGCATAGCCGCCCCCGCCGAACAGCAGCAGGATGATGATCAGCACGGCCGTCACGTTCTTCATGGAAAATCGGGTTAATAAGTTCATTGCTCCGCTCCTTTAGTTGATATCCTAAAAGCTTAGACGAAGCCATGCGGATCTTCCCTTCATTTTCCATGGAATTTACTGTTTCTTTACATCGCTTCTTCCATATAAAAACCGCAGGCAGACCTCTTGGGGTCACCTGCGGTTCCATGTCCTGGATTATAAAATTCGTTTGCCGAGCAGCGAGGCGGCCAGCCCCGACAGCAGCCGGCCCGTTCTCCGCTGATCGTCGAGAAGCGGATTCACCCCGGTGACATCCATCGAAGTCACCTCTCCGCCCTCGGCCAGCAGCTCCAGCGCGAAGTGCGCCTCCCGGTAGAACAGCCCGCCCGGTACCGGGCTGCCGACGCCCGGCGCTTCAAGCGGATCGAGCGTATCCGCAGCGAAGCTGACATGGAGCCCGTCGGTCCCGGCTCCTGCGATCTTCCGTGCTTCTTCGATGACCCGCTGGATGCCCATCCGGTCGATCTCGTGCATCGTGAAGCAGGTGATGCCCTGCCCTAGGATCCACTCCCTCTCTTGCGGATACACCTCGCGGGTGCCTATGAGCACGACCTTCTCCTTGCGGATGTGCCCGAGGCCCGGAATCTTCCAGGGCATTCTCCCGAGAATCGCCGAGAGGGCCATCTCGTTCGCGCTTCCCGTCGGACCCGTCTCCTCCGTAAGCAGGCCCGCATGAGCATCGAACCAGATCAGTCCGGGGTTCGCATAACGTTCCGCCAAGCCGGCCGCCGCGCCGATCGAGACGCTGCGGTCGCCTCCGAGCACGAGCGGGAACGCGCCCTCTTCGGCCGCCTGCTGCACCCGCCGTGCCACAAGCAGGCTCATCTCGAGCACGGCCCGGAGATTCTTCACCGCGGACGAACGCTCCGAGGAGGCTTCCCTCAGCCACATGCCGGTCACCTGTTCTTCGGACAGCTCCCTGCCGAGATTGCGGATCATGCGGCCGATGCCTGCCTTGGTGATGCTGTCGGGTCCCTGCTCCTCTCCCGGACGGCCTGCGCCGAGTCCGAAGGGCACCTTGATCAGGTTCACCCTCGAACGCCCGGTCGTCTTCTTCTCCTGAGCCTCGCTCGCTTCCATCATGCGTATTCTCCTCCTTCGCGCTTGCCTACTCGTTCCCGGCCGTTCTTACAGAATCCGCTCGCCGAATACGGAGCCCGCCAGCTCTACCGCGGCCCGTGCAGTCTTATTGCCGACATCGAGCATCGGGTTCACCTCCACAATCTCCGCAGAGACGAGCGAGCCGCTCTCGTAGAGAGTCTCCATCGCATAATGGCTCTCCCGGTACGTAATGCCGCCGCTGACCGGCGTGCCTACCCCCGGCGCTTCCTGCGGATCCATTCCGTCGAGGTCGAGACTGAGGTGGACGCCGTCCGTCCCGTCCGTGACACGCTCCATCGCTTCGTCCATGACGGCCCGCATGCCGTACTTGTCGATCTCATGCATCGTGAAGACACGGATGCCCTGCTCTCTCAGGAAGACCCGCTCGCCGGGATCGATGGACCGCGCTCCAATGATGACGACGTTGCGCGGATGGACCCGCGCGTGCTCGCCGCCGATGGAGATGAGGCTCTTGTGCCCATACCCGAGCAGAACGGCCAGAGACATGCCGTGGATGTTGCCGGAGCCTGTCGTTTCTTCCGTGTTCACGTCCGGGTGTGCGTCAAACCAGACTACGCCCAGTTTGTTCACATGATGCAGGACGCCCTTGATCGTCCCGATCGCCACGCTGTGATCGCCGCCAATAACCAGCGGGAAGTTTCCTTGGCCCATCTCCGCCGAGACGCATTCCGCGAGGTCCGCATTCACGCGGGCGATCTCCGCCAGATACTTCAGCTTCTCGCCGGGCGCACAAGGATCCAGGAAGCGGTTCACGTGTATGTCGCCTTTATCGTGTACGCGGTGGCCCAGCACTTCCAGCCGCTCGCGGAGGTTCGAGGTCCGGATCGCTTGAGGCCCGAGGTCCACCCCGGCCCGGTCTGCGCCAAGCTGAAGAGGAACGCCGATCAGTGAAATATCCCGTTTGTCCGTTGCCAGCTTCATCAGCATAAGAGCACCCCTCGTTAACTATCGAATGTATTCAGTCGGTAAGCGGTTGCAATGTTGTTGGGGAAGAGAGGCTGTATAGAAGGCCTCTCTACTTCTCTACTTCTTTCTTCGAATGTACCACACTTCCCCGATGGCGAAAAATTGAATGTCTCAATCGTAACTATTGAGAAATGTAATGACGATTGCGTATAGAGCGGCAATTCCGTCAGTGCCCGGTTGCAAGAAAGCAGCGGAAGCGGGCAGCGGCGGTACGGGACGCGGCTCCGCTCTCAGCGCACAGAGGGGCAGGCAGGAGCGTAGGGCCCATGCCGCCGGGGGTGGCGGGCAGTCGCCCATGTGCCGCACACCGGGCTGGAGCGCGGGCCCCGGCGCCGCTGCAGCATGCGGGCAAAGCAAAGAACCGCTCCTTGCGAGGAGAGCGGCTGCCAAGCGGTGCCTATGCGTCCGGGGCTATGGACCGCCTCGGCGGAAAGCGCCGGGCGATGGGCTGCGGCCCTCCCGACTGGATTGGCGGCGGGCCATTGCCGGGCTCATTACGCTTCCATCTCCAGCGTCGGCCAAGATGCCGTCAGCGTCTCGGCGAAGGAGCGGATGTTGATCTCGTCCATCCGGCTGTGGAGGACGATCATCGAGGTCTCGATCTTATCCGGGAACCGGTGCAGCTCCACCAGAGTCCCTTTGCGGAGCTCGGACTGGACCAGTCCCGCGCCGAGGAGGGCCACGCCGGTCTGATGGAGGACCGCCCGCTTGATTGTCTCGTCGCTGAGGCATTCCACCAGGGAGGACGGCCGGTAGCCGATCTCCCCCAGGCACTCATTGACGAGACTCTGCAGGTTCGAGCCCGCTTTGTAAGAGATAAGCGGCCCCACCCGCAGCACCTCCTCGCGGCCGAAGGACTTGTAGCGCTCCTTCGTGGTTACGAGCACGACGTCTTCCGTACCGAGCCGCACGGACTCGACTCCCGGCAGAGTGCAGGGGCCTGCAATGATACCGAGATCGGCCTCGCGCGCGGCTACTTTCTTCATCGCTTCGTTGCTGTCATAGGAGGACAGCTGCAGCTTGACCTGCGGATTGGCCGATATGTAAGAGTGCATAATCACCGTCAAATAATGGGAACAGTACAATTCCGGCGCCGCAACGACCAGGGAACCTCCCGGCCGGTCCAGCTTGCGCAGCTCTTCCTCCATCTCGCTTAGCGTAGCAAATACGCGGTCGGCATATTGTTTGACGATTTGGCCGTGCGGGGTCAGGTAGGTCTGCTTGCCTGCACGGCCGAGGAGCGCGAAGCCCAGCTCGTTCTCCAGAGTCTGAAGCTGTATCGTGATCGTAGGCTGCGTATAGCCGAGCTGCGCGGCGGCTTTGGTCAGATTGAGGCAGTCTGCCGCGACTTGGAAGGTTTTCAATCGCTTGATATCCATGCCTGTCCAGTCCTTACATGTTAAATTGGCGGGAGCGGGTGAGTGGATGTGGAGTTGGGCAGCCGTCCGCCTCTGCTCCTTCCACTATAGCATGGATGGGCGGGAGGAAGGTACCTGAAGGTACCTTAGGAACGTTAGGCAAGGCACAAGTTGCTGCCCCCCCCTCCTGAATTAGACACGCCAAAAGCAGCCGGCAGGGTTGTCCCTTCCGGCCGCCTGCTACGTCTCTATAGATCCTCCTCAAGATTCGGGCAATGAATCCAGCGCTGCCCGCTCCTGTGCGGAAGCCTGCACGGATAGCTCCTTGCGGTATTTCAGATGATAGACCGCATAACACACGACAATAAAAGGAACGCCGCAGTACAATGCCATCCGCTGCTCCGGGTCAAACGCCAGGGCGATGCAGGCCGTGGTACATAAGACGAAGGCCAGAATCGGCACCAGCGGATACAGGGGAACCCGGTACTTCAGATCGCGCACATTCCCGCCTTCCTGCAGGAACCGCTTCCTGAACATATACTGCGAAGCGGCGATGCCCATCCAGACCAGCATGGCGGTCAAGCCTGCGATCGATACGAGCCAGAGGTACACCGTATCCGGCGCGAACACGCTCGACAGCAGCGACAGACACGCCACGCCGATACTGACGAGCAGCGCATTCAAGGGAACGCCCCTTCCCGACAGCTTGCCGAGGAAGGGCGGTGCCATCTGCTCCCTGGAGAGCGCCCAGAGCATCCGCGAAGCGGCATACAGCCCGGAGTTCGCAACCGACAGCAGCGCCGAGAGAATGACGAAATTCATGATATCGGCCGCGTAGGGAATGCCGATGAGGTCGAAGACCATCACGAACGGGCTCTCCTCCACTCCGGCTTCCTTCCAGGGGATGAGTCCCGCCACAATGAAGATCGAAGCGACGAAGAAGAAAATGACGCGCCACACGGTGTTCTTGATCGACTGCGGAATCGTCTTCTCCGGCTCTTCGCTCTCGCCCGCCGCAATGCCGACGAGCTCGCTGCCTTGATATGAGAAGTTCACGGCAATCATCGTGAACAGTACGGCGCCGATGCCGTTCGGGAACAGCCCGCCTTCGCCCGTGAAGTTCGACAGCATCGGAGCGGATGCCCCTGCCGGATGGATGAGGCCGAACATCGCCGCTCCCCCGAGCCCGATGAACAGAATGATGGTGACGAGCTTCACGCTGGCTAGCCAATATTCCGTCTCCGCATATGCCTTGGCGGACATAGCGTTGAGCAGGAACAGGAGAACGACGAAGAAGACACACCAGATCCAGACCGGAATGCCGGGGAACCAGCGCTTCATCATCAGCCCGGCTGCAGTGAACTCGGAGCCGAGCGTCACGACCCAGCCGAGCCAGTACAGCCAGCCGATCGTGAAGCCGGTCCCGGGGCCGATATACTTGGAAGCGTAGGTCTGGAACGAGCCGGTCACCGGCATCGCCACCGACAGCTCGCCAAGACACATCATCACCAGATACATAATGAAGCCGCCGACCAGGTAGGCGAGAAGCGCTCCCCCTGGTCCGGCTTGATTGATGGTATAGCCGGAGGATATGAACAGGCCTGTCCCGATCACGCCGCCAAGGGAGATCATATACAGATGCCTGCTTTTCATGGTACGCTGCAGTCCCGCTGCATGCTGGGACTGAGGATAGCCGTTGTGTTTCGTCATGAATCCAACTCCTCACAGATGGATAAACGCCCCCGCGCGCATCCGGCGGGCGGATGCCGTGCGCAAATCTCGGGCAGATGCGGGGTACAGGCGGGAGGGGAGCCCCCTCCCCGCTGCTCGCAAAAAATCAATACTATCAAACTGCCGGTTCATTTTCAAGCCGGCTAGACCCAGCCCCGGAACCTGGAGGCTTCGGCCAATTTGCGCAGCCCGACGATGTACGCGGCGAGCCTCATGTTCACCTGCTTAAGCTGCGCCGTCTCGTACACGGTGTGGAACGATTCCGTGATGAGCTTGTTCAGCCTCGCATCCACTTCCTCCTGGGACCAATAGTAGCCCTGGTTGTTCTGTACCCATTCGAAATAGGATACGACGACCCCGCCCGCGTTCGCGAGCACGTCCGGTACGATCAGCACGCCGCGCGAGGTCAGGATCTCGGTCGCTTCCTGCGTCGTCGGCCCGTTCGCGGCTTCGACGACGATCTTCGCCTGGATCTCATGGGCGTTCCCTTCCGTGAGCTGGTTCTCGATCGCCGCCGGGATCAGAATGTCGCACTCCTTCGTCAGCAGCTCCGCATTCGAGATGCGGTTCGGGAACAGGTTCGTGACCGCACCGAACGAGTCGCGCCGCTCGAGCAGCTCGTCGATCAGCAGGCCGTTCGGGTTATACAGCGCGCCGTGCGCATCGGAGATGCCGACGACCTTGGCCCCGGCATCCACCATGAACTTCGCGAGATAGCTCCCCGCGTTGCCGAAGCCCTGGATGATCACCGAAGCTCCCTCCACGTTCATGCCGAGCACGCCGGCTGCTTCGCGCACGGCGATCGCAACGCCCCGGGCGGTGGAGGACTCGCGCCCCACCGAACCGCCAAGCACCAGCGGCTTCCCGGTGATGAAGCCCGGAGAATCGAACTCGCGGATGCGGCTGTATTCGTCCATCATCCACGCCATGATCTGCGAATTCGTATAGACGTCCGGAGCCGGGATATCCTTCGTCGGTCCGACAATCTGGGAGACCGCCCGCACGTAGCCGCGGCTCAGCCGCTCCAGCTCGCCGAAGGACATGCTCCGGGGATCGCACTCGATGCCGCCTTTGCCGCCGCCGTAGGGCAGGTTCATGATGCCGCATTTGATGCTCATCCACAAAGCGAGCGCTTTCACTTCATCGGCTGTGACGGCGGGGTGGAATCGTATCCCCCCTTTGGTCGGTCCCACCGCGTCGTTATGCTGCGCCCGATAGCCTGTGAACACCTGGACGCTGCCATCATCCATCCGTACCGGAATGCGGACGGTCAGCATCCGCAGCGGTTCCTTCAGCAGCTCGTAGAACGCCTCGCCATACCCCATATGCCCCAGTGCCGTCTTGATGACGCCCTGCGTCCGCTGAAGAACATCCCCATTGTCCCCCGAGCCGCTTTGCTTCGCTCCCGTAACTCCCGTATTCATCCGTTTCTCCCCCATTATCGTCCATACTTGGCTTGATCATCGATTCCCATCCAAAAGAAACAAGAACCCGGAACGCAAATCGGCATCCCTCCGGTTCCCCCGCCGGCCATTCAAATTTGGCGTTCCCGTCCCCAATCTGCCGATTAATCCGATTTGTCCAATTTGTCCGCTTGGCGGCGCCTCAGCCGGCTGCTTCCCCCCCGGCGAACACCTGCCGGATCCGCTCCAGCGCCCAATCCAGGTTCTCCTGCGTGATCGTCAGCGGCGGTGCGAAGCGGATCGTCGTATCGTGCGTCTCCTTGCAGAGCAGCCCGAGCTCCTTGAGCCGTTCACAGTAAGGACGCGCCGCCTCGGTGAGCTCCACGCCGATGAACAAGCCGCGGCCGCGGATCTCTTTGATCTTGGGATTCGCTATCTCCTTCAGCTTCCCGAGAAAGTAAGCTCCGAGCTCCGCGGAGCGGCGCACCAGCTCCTCCTCTTCCAAGACATCCAGCGCGGCGATCGCGACGGCGCAGCCGAGCGGGTTGCCCCCGAATGTGGAGCCGTGCGAGCCCGGATTGAATACGCCGAGGATGCCCGCATCGCCGGCCACCGCCGAGATCGGGAACACGCCGCCGCCGAGCGCCTTGCCCATGATGTAGACATCCGGCTGCACGTCTTCCCAGTCGCAGGCGAACAGCTTGCCCGTGCGGCCGAAGCCGGTCTGGATCTCATCGGCAACCATCAGCACGTTCTGGTCCCGGCAGAGCTGCCGTGCCCCCCGGAGGAATCCTTCCTGCGGGATGACGATGCCCGCCTCCCCCTGGATCGGCTCCACGAGGAAGGCCGCCGTATTCGGCGTGATCGCCGCGCGCAGCGCTTCCAGGTCCCCGTACGGCACGTTCCGGAAGCCCGGCGTGAACGGTCCGAAGCCCCGCTGGTACTCCGCATCGGAGGAGAACGAGGTGATCGTCACCGTGCGGCCGTGGAAGTTCCCCGCACAGACGATGATCTCGGCCTGGTCCGCCGGCACCTTCTTGACGTCATAAGCCCAGCGCCGTACGGCCTTGAGCGCGGTCTCCACCGCTTCCGCGCCCGTATTCATCGGCAGAATCATGTCCTTGCCCGTCAGGCGGGACAGCTTCTCGTAGAAGACGCCGAGCTGGTCGTTGTAGAACGCGCGGGAGGTGAGCGTCACCTTGTCCGCCTGGTCCTTCAGCGCCCCGATAATCTTCGGGTGGCGGTGTCCGTGATTGAGCGCCGAATAAGCGCTGAGCATATCCATATACTTGCCGCCCTCGGGATCGTGCACCCACACGCCTTCGGCATGGGAGATGACGATCGGCAGCGGGCGGTAATTCTGCGCGCCGTACCTCTCGGTTTGCTCGATAATATTCGTAGTTTGTGTCATGATGAATGACCTCCTGTCATCGGATCTGGAAGAACTGCACCTAGTACCCCTGTGCCCGGGTATCGGGATTCAAGGCCTTCATTGATGTATATAGCAAGAACCGTGCCAACTTGATTCGAATGCTGCGGACTTTTTGCGGACGGAGGATGTTCCGCTGAAGATCAGGCGATCTGCCAGGGGGTTCTCGGCCCGCTTCCCCCTATCCGGGCAGGCATGTTTCCGTGACTTCGCCCTCCCAGCTGCCGCATGACGCCAATTTTTTTTGCACCCCGTTGTCTCATTTGGCAGGCAGCGAATAAAAATTTGGCACCCCTTCCGTACCCGTGCTACAATCGACACGAGAGAAAGGGGGATCGGTCCATGTGCGCTGACCATCCGGAGAAGGAGACGGAAGAGAGCCTTCTCTCCTACTATAAACAGGCGATCGACCATATCAACGAAGGCGTCCACGTCGTGGACCGGCATGGTCGTTCCGTCCTCTATAACCGCAAGATGACCGAGCTTGAAGCGATGGAGGAAGGGGATGTCCTCGGCAAGAGCCTGGAATCGGTGTTCCAGTTCCCCGGCGGTCAGGAGAGCACCCTGCTTCAGGCGGTCCGAAGCGGCAGGCCCACGCTGAACGTGCGCCAAACCTACTTTAACCAAAAAGGTAAAAAAATAACAACCCTTAACAATACGTACCCTATTACGGAGAACGGCACCCTGATCGGGGCAATCGAAATCGCTAACGACGTGACCAAAATGGAGCGGCTCGTGCGCGAGAATCTGCTGCGGCAGCAAACCGGCAATGGCCTCTACACGTTCGAGGGCATTATTGGCCGGAGCGAGGCGCTCCTGCGGGTAATCCAGTATGCCCAGCGTGCCGCGCGCACCGCTTCCTCCGTGCTCGTCGTCGGCGAGACCGGCACGGGCAAGGAGCTGTTCGTCCAAGGGATTCACCAGGCCAGCGCCCGCTCCGGCGGCCCCTTCATCTCCCAGAACTGCGCCGCGCTGCCCGAGGATCTCGTGGAAGGCCTCCTCTTCGGCACGACGAAGGGCGCGTACACGGGAGCGGTCGAGCGCCCAGGCCTCTTTGAACAAGCCGAGAACGGCACCCTGTTCCTCGACGAGATCAATTCGCTCGCCATGCCGCTGCAGGCCAAGCTGCTGCGGGTCCTGCAGGAGCGCTCGTTCCGCCGGCTCGGCGACACGCGGGAGCGGACCATGAACGTCCGCATTCTCGCGGCGATGAACGAGCACCCCGATACCGCTATCGACGAGGGGCGGCTGCGCGAGGATCTATACTACCGCCTCGGCGTCGTGACGCTGCTGCTGCCGACGCTCCGCGAGCGGCGCGAGGATATTGCGCCGCTCGTCCGCCATTTCATCGGCAAGTACAACGACCTGTTCCAGATGCAGGTCGAAGGCATCAGCGAAGAGGTGGAAGCCTTCTTCCTCTCGCACTCATGGCCCGGGAACGTCCGGGAGCTGCAGCATACGATCGAGGGGGCGATGAACCTGCTCATCGACGAGACCGTCATCGAGATGGCGCACCTGCCGATCCGCCGGATGAGCCGGATGACCCGCATGGGCGGGGGCCAAGCCGCGGGCGTGAGCGCAGGCGCAGCCCCGGGCGGCTCAGGCCAGCGCACCGAGGCTGCGGCGGACCCGGGCGTCGCGGGCAACGGCGCTGCCCCGGGGGGCCCAGGCGGCACCGGTGCTGCGGCCGACAGCCTCGCCCCCGGTACCTTGGCCGGCGGCAGCCGGGGCTCCGGGGCGGAGGCTCCTTCCCCACCCCCTGCCTTCACAGCCTTCCCGGCGGAGCTGGCGCCGCTGGTCGAAGCGCCCGGAGGGCTGACGCTCCGGGCGCAGCTTGAGCTCTTCGAGGCGTACGCCGTGCGCAGGGCCGTCGAGAATCACGGCGGCAACATCGTCCGCGCCGCGAAGGAGCTCGGCCTCAGCCGGCAGAGCCTGCAGTACCGGCTGCGCAAGCTGAAGCTGAGGTAATCCGCCGGCTGGCGCCGGACGGGAACCCAAAGAGCCCCGCCCTTCATCACGGATGAAGAGCGGGGCTCTCCGTTTTTCCAAAGCGCAGAATCTAGAGATGTGTATAGATCAATGACAGCACAATAAAAAAAATTATAACCGCCCAATGATGGTTATAGCCTAAGCACTTTATCATAACCATACGTACAATAGCGTATCGGTTCCGAAGGGAGGTAATACCATGAGTTGTGTTAAAGGCTTTTACACCAGCACAGGAACAATCCTGGTTCTTTACATTCTGCTGGTCATCGTTCTCGGGGCGGGCATGATGATTTAAGGGATTAAAGCTCAAGCCCCAAGGCTTGAGCTTTACTTCGTTCTTGCAGACGAATAAACCTATTGCGGGCAATCGCTGCCGCCCGGTCTCACCAGCCGACGCTTGAATGGCTGATCCCACTGTCCGCGCCAGCCCTTCCCTCTGCCTGCTGCAGCCGGGAGGGGCTGGTTTGGTCTTATCGATCCTTTTGGCTTATCGATGCTTTAGCTGCATGGAGGGCACAAGTGCCGATTCATTGAAGCCTCTTACAATGAGCCATACGGCCAGAATCATCTCATTGGCAGCTACGGGCAGCGCCAGCACAGCGCCCCACACCGACAGTTGCTCGATAGCTCCGAACATGACCAGCAGGGAGCAGCTAAAAACAAGAACCGCCCCTGTCATGCCCAAGATGGGGATAAACCTCGGTACGAGCCTGGATTTATATAAGATATAACTGTACATCATCGTATTGATCCCCAGCATGAAATTGGGGCCGAGCAAAAATGTCCAGTCATGGACTGCTTTCAGTACGGCACCTGAAGTCAAATAAGAGGCGGCGTCCGGGGCTCCTGCTGCTGTGAACTCACGGCTCAAGGTCAATAAGGCCAGCACGCTGATGACACCGACCGTAATGACAACCGCTTCAAGAAACCGGAAGCACACATGCCAGAGCGCTATCGTTTCATTATGCTTTCTAAGAATGGGGAACATGGTGGCTGCCGTACCGACCGCGGATACGACAAGAATTAACTCCATCAGCGCTCCGAGGATCACCTGACCCGCGTGTTCGGAGCCTTGAGTCAAGTAATCCGGACCTTGCAGGATCGGATTGTATAAGAGAAGTCCCATGACCGCCGTAACGGCTGCAATAATAAACAGGACGCCCACCAGTTTCGCAGCTCTTTGGTTGGAGTTCATTTTTTGTCTCCCTCTGTACATGTTTTTTTACGGATGGGAACTTTCCCCATAAAAAAATACCTCTTCGAGCGGCAGGTTGAACGCGAGAGCAATCCGAAAGGCGAGCTCCAGCGATGGAGAGTAGTTTCCCTTCTCGAGTGCCACGATCGTCTGCCTGGTTACCCCCACCTTGTCAGCCAACTGCTGCTGGGTCATTTCGTCATGGTTGAACCGTAATTTACGGATGTGATTGCCGACAAGATTCCTGCCCATCTTATACTCCTCTCCGGTAGTGATACAGTTTGGTAATGGAGCCGGTCACATCCGACAGGAATCCGGAAGCGATCAGGACGATGAACATCAGCTGTGACGGCTGGGCGAGGACCAGCGATCCCATAGCGAGCAGAAAGCCTGCGACGAACACAAAAAAAGAATTCCGCGTCGCTTTCAAGCCAATCAGCTTGTCGAGTTCATCCTCGAAGCTCGGTTCCTTCTCGCTCGTCGTTATTCTGAAGACGATGTTAAAAACGATGCTGATCATGATGTGCGCAGCGATGGAAACCAAAGTCAGGATGAGGACGAAGGACCCCCAATAGCGGAAGGTTGCGTCCGATTCCAGCCCCCCTGCGGGGAACTGCGGGTACATGTACAAGCAATAAGAAACGAAAATGAGCACAGCGCTGATCAACGATACGATGCTTTTCTTTTCCTGGTAAGTCAAGAAGTGACACCCCCTGTGTATTCACCTTTACATCATGAATGGTAATATATACATAATGTAATTCAAACCATTCATGATGTCAAGTAAAGTATACACACATTTTCATGCGAATGGAGGCCGTCTGCGGCCGCGCAAAAAGAAAAGGAGCCGTATGCCATGGGCATCGCTCCTTCATCGTTTCGATTGGATTAAACCGAACCCATTGGTTGGATCTGTGGCTGGTTCATAATCTGTGGCGGGTTCATAAGAGGATGCTCAGGCCGTTCTTGCCCATCGCCTCCTCCCTCTACCGCTTCCTGTAGCTCATCGGCGTCGTGCCGGTCACCTTCTTGAACATCGTGATGAAGTGCGACACGTTCATATATCCGACAGCCTCCGCAACCTGCCCGATGCTGAGTCCGGTCGCGGCGAGCCGCCGCTTCGCCTCGGCCATCCGCTCCTGGATGATATAATCCGAGAGCGATACGCCCGTCTGCTTCTTGAAGAGCCGGGAGAGATACGAGGGATTGAGATACACGGTCCCCGCGATATCCTCCCGGGAGAATTCCTCGTGAAGATGCTCCGCGATGTACTTCTTGATCTTCCGGATGAGATCCGTATCGCCGCCGGCCGCCTCTTGGTAATAGTCCAAGCCCGCAGCCACCGATCTGCACGCCCACTGCCGGATATGGGCGGCATTCCGACTGCCCGCCGCAGGATCGATCAGGTCCCTGAGCCCTGATGCCTCATAGACGGACAGCCCTTTCTTATGGAACGCCGTATACAGCGTATAGAGGACGCTCGCATACAGGCACTCGATCTCTTCTTTGCTCACGTGCTCCTTC
This sequence comes from Paenibacillus caseinilyticus, assembly GCF_027533645.1. Taxonomy (GTDB): domain Bacteria; phylum Bacillota; class Bacilli; order Paenibacillales; family NBRC-103111; genus Paenibacillus_G; species Paenibacillus_G caseinilyticus. Next base: position 34,529 of record NZ_JAQAGY010000002.1, on the reverse strand, counting down.
TTCTCCAGCGCGGCGCAGCGTTCTTCGATGCCGCCGATCAGCTCCGCGCGGCGCCCGTGCTCGAAGAGCAGCACCCAATCAGCGACGGGATTCGGCGAAGCGGCGAATTCGCAGGGAGCCTTCTGCGCTGGAAGCTCTTCCTTCAGCTGCACCGTGCCGGGCGTCGAGACATTGGCCCGCTCCATCTCCAGGAGCTCCCGGAACATCCCGGGAAGCCCCGAGATGCGGACGACCTCCCCGATATAGCAGGACAGGCTGCACTTGAAATGCCTGACGCAGTACCGGACATACTCCCCGCAGAGGCGTTTCACCTCGCCAAGGTCCGGAACAGCCCCCTCCGGGGCATAGACCAGCACCAGATTGATCCCGCTGCGGTCGAGGAGGACCGTACCCGGCAGCGCTTCGAGGATCACCTCGGCGGCCACTTTGCGCATGGCATACTCCATAATCTCTTCGTCTCTTGCCGTCAGTTCTTCCCTCCACATCTCGACGGAGATCAGCACGGGCAGCACCCCGTCGCCCGCCCGGAGCGGAATGCCGAACTGCTTCAGCGAGGCCTCCAGCTCTTTGGGCCGCGGCACGGCGCGCTGGTTGACGAGATCCTGCCAGAACCGTTCGACGAGATAGGGCAGCTGCGCCTCCCACTGGCGCACGTACTGCCTGCGCAGCTCGCTGTCCGCTCTCGACTCCCGGTTCCGCCTCCACCGGACGAGCGCCTGCTCCGCCGCCTCCTTGACGGCTTCGTGCCTGGCCGGCTTCAGGAGGTAATCCTGGCTTCCCAGCTGCAGCGCTTTGCGGGCGTACTGGAAGTCGGCGTGTCCCGTCAGGAAGATCGACACGGTATCTTCGGAATGCTCGTTGACCCACTCGAGCAGCTCGATCCCATTGCCCCCGGGCATCTCGATGTCGCAGATCAGGAGGTGGATGCCGCGCGAGCTCATGATGTCCTTGGCCTGCTTGGCATTGTAGGCTTCGTATACCTCCGTGACCCCGAGCTCCGCCCACGGGATGCCCTGGGACAAGCCGCGGACCGCCGTTCTTTCGTCGTCTACGATTAATAAAGAATGCATGGCTGCTCCTCCTCCCCTCTGTCCGGTATCCTCTCCGCTTCCTCCCCGATACCGCGCGGTCCGGCAGGAATCCGGATGATGACCTCAGCCCCCCGCGGCTCCCCGCAGCGGAATTGCAGGGAAGCGCGGTCCCCGTACTTCATCTTGAGGCGGTGGTACACGTTCCACAGGCCGATATGGGAGTCGGAGTCCGTCAGGTCCGTGAAGTACCCGCAGGAGTTCATGCGCTCCAGCTTCTCCACAGGAAAGCCCCGCCCGTTGTCTGTTACCACAATGTCGGCGTATCCCTCAGGCCCTTCCTCCGACGGCTTCACGCGGATATCTAGATGCAGGCGCTCCACCTCCCCTTTGAACCCGTGCACCATGCAGTTCTCCACCAGCGTCTGAATCGCCAGCGGCGGGATAGTCAGGCTGCCGTACCCCGACTCCACGTCGATACGATAGGTAAGCGTCTCAGGGAAGCGGACCTTCTGGATGGCGAGGTAGCCCTCGATGAAGGCGATCTCCTCCCGGATGGGCACTTCATCGGTATTCTTGCGGATCCGGTACCGGAAGAACTCGGCCAAGTGCAGCGCGAGGGTCTTCACCGTCTCATACTCTTGGAGCACCGCGGAGTTATACATGATATTGAGGGTATTAAGGTAAAAATGCGGATTGATCTGTGCCTGCAGGTACTTGTACTCCGCGCGCTGCACTTTCAGCCGTTCCTCGTACCGGTCGATCGTAAGATCGCGGATTTCGGCGCCCATCCGGTTGAAGGTCCGGATCAGATAAGAGAATTCGCCGGCAGGCTCCTCCTTCACCTGGACGCTGAGATCGCCATGCACGATCCGGCGCATCCCGCCGAGCAGCCGGTTCATCGGGAGAAGCAGAAGGCGCCGGAGAATAAAATAATAGACGGAGAGCACGGCGATGCACAGAAGCGGAATGAGGTAGATGACTTTCTTATAGAAGGGGAGCTGCAGGAGCACATTGGTCTCGGGAATCGAAATCACCAGATGCAGATCCGTCTCGCCGAGCTTCATCCAAAGCGTCAGCCGGCTTCCGCCTCCTTCCCGCGAGTCCGCAAGAATCCGGTACGGCTCCTGCCGGTCGCCAAGCATCTGCTGCAGCGCAGCCGTGTCGCCCGGAGCCAAGGTGGTGGCGGTAAGCGGGGCACCCGCTCCCGAGAGCAGGAAAATCTCGCCCTCCCGGCCGAAATTGAACGGCTTGATGGACTGGGTCAGCGCGGACAACGGCACCCACGCGCCGAGATACACCTTACCGTCGAAGGAGACGGCCTTGAGCAGGGCGTGGGCTCCCTCGCTAGTCACCACATTCCAGGAAGCGGAAGCCGCTCCCCCTTTCATATACGCCTTGATCGCCTCCAGCTCCCCCTGAAGGTTCTTGTCCCGGTAGCTCACGATGAAGTTGTCCGCATCGCTGTCATAGACAAAGAACGCTCCCGCCACCGGATGATTGTTGAGCTCCACGTACATTTTCTTCGAGAGGGCCACTTGGGACAGGTCGTACGCCTCCGATCCGTATTCGTAGATCCCCACCGTCTTCAGGTCCGTATCGCTGAGCACCTGCTTGTAGAGATAATTCGTAATGCCCGAGATCGACTGGTCCATCTGGCGCACATACGTGGAGAGCAGGTTCTGGTTCGACTGGGCGACCTGCACCCGGACGACATCCATCGAGTAGAGCGTGATGTAGTACAAGAAGATGATGAGCGGCGTAAGCACCAGCGCGAAGGCGGCGACCATCCTCATTTGCAGCGACGTATTGTTCTTCACAGCATCACCCTCTCCCTCCCGGTTGTTCCGGCAGCGGATTCCCGCCCGTGCCGGCTCCCTCCGGCCGAATAGATAGCGAAGCAAACCTGCCCCCCTCTTCCCGGGACCGGTTTGCTCCGCTGCTCCAGCATGACTTATTTGTTCTTCTCGTTATACATCGCGGTCCAGGCATCCTCGACGCCCTTCAGCCCCTGCTTCTCCAGCTTCTTGATCAGCTCGTTGTACAGCGTAACGACATCCTCCTGCGAGCCCGCCATGATAATCTTCGTGAGCTCCGTCTCGATGGAAGAGGTCATGTTCGCGAACGCGATGCCTTCCTTCGATTCGCCGTTCAGCGTCAGGATGCGCAGCTGGGTCGCATCGAAGTTCACCGCTTCGACAAGCTTCCGGTCCTCGCGGCGGTCCGGCGCCTCCGCATCCCGCTCCCAGTTGTACTTCTGGTGCTGGTTGAGGTCGAGGTAGCGGACGCCCGTTTTCTTCCCATAGCCCTCGGAGTCCTTCATGATCTCCTCGTATACCCCCGGCTTCAGCACCGGCTTGCCGTTCACGTTCTCCCAGGTCTGTCCTTCGATACCGTAGAAGGAGAGAATCTGGCCTTCCGGACTCAGGTAATAATTGAAGAACTCCATGATCTTCTTCGGATTCTTGGCATTCTTGGTGATCACAGCAATGTTCCAGCCGGTCTTATCGTAGCCGTCGCCGTTGGCTTTCACCCCGGCCGTGCCCGCCGGGTGCGGCACCACCTTGTAGAAGGCCTGCTTATCGGTCAGCTTCAGCACTTCGCTCGCCTTCCAGAGATCCCAGAAGTTCGCCACGATGACGGCGAACCGGCCTTTGGCGGCCGCCTCGTCGAACTGCTCCGTCTTGTAGGTGAAGTTCTCGGGATCGAGTAGCTTTTCTTTGTACAGGGTGTTCATCCACTTGAGGGCATTCAGAGTCGCTTCGCTGCGGATGAAGTGCTTCACCCGCTTCTCGCCGGCATCGTAATAACGCGAACTGGCGTTCTGGGCGCCCCACAGGTTCGCGATCCGCTCGACGTTCCCGGTCACCCCCTGGAAGCCGATGCCGTACACCGCCTTGCCGTCAATGGTCAGCTTGCTGTCGCGGACCTTGCGCAGGTACTCGGTCAGCTCGTCGACCGTCTTGAACTGCGGGGTGCCGAGCTTCGTGTAGATGTCATTCCGCACGCTGAACGAACCGCCGACGGAGAATTCGCCTTTCTCGTTGAACCAGTTCGGGATGCCGTACACATGGCCGTCCGGCTTGCGCAGCGCATCGACCGCTCCTTGGGGAATGTTCTTCGTGAGTATATCCTTGTAACCGTACTTCTCGGCGAGCTCGTCGATCGGATACAGGGCCCCCGCAGCGATATACTTGTCGAGTACGGGCCCGCGGTCCATCCACATCACTTCCGGGTAATCCTTGGCGAGCAGCATGATGCTCGCTTTCTCGTTCCCGTCGCCCGAGACGCCGTTGAATTGAAAGGACACGCCCGTTTTCTCGGTAAGCGCTTTCGTAACAGGGTCGCTGCCCCACACTTTGGGCTTCCACCACTCGTACATCCACGATGCCTGCACCGTGACCGGTGCGTTCGGGTCGGCATTCTCGGCCGCAGCTGGCGTCTCCGGCGTCTCGGTTGCCGTCCCTCCGGAGCAGGCGGTCAGCGAAGCGGCCACGCTCACGGCGAGGACGGTCTGCGGAAGCTTTCTTTTCCAACGTTTCATAAGAAGAACACCCCGTTCATTTAGATTTATATTAATTGGTATAGATTCATTTGACAATCACAGATTCGCTCGACTATCCGCTAGCCCTTGATCGCGCCGACCATGAGCCCCTTGGTGAAGTGCTTCTGGAACAGAAAGTAGATCAGCGAGATCGGCACCGCCGTGATCACCACCGAAGCCGCCTTGATCGTCATCTGGTTCGCCTTCAGCCGGTCCATGAGCTGCGACTGGGCAGCGTTCGTAACCGGTGTCTGCGACAGCGCGATGATCTTGTACAGGAATGTCTGGATCGGCTGCAGCTTCGGATTGTTGTTGAAGATATACGCATCGAACCAGGAGTTCCAGTGATCGACACCGACGAAGATACAGATCGTGGCCACGATGGGCATCGATACCGGGATGATGATCCGGTAGAACGTGCTGAAGTAGCCGCAGCCGTCGATGATCGCCGACTCCTCGAGCTCCTTGGGCAGCTGCTCGAAGAAGGTCTTCATCAGGATCATGTACCAGACATTGATCGCTCCCGGAATGATGTACACGAGGAAGTTGCTGAGCAGTCCCATCTCCTTGTAGAGCAGGTACGTCGGGATCAGCCCCCCGTAGAATATCATCGAGAAGACGCAGATGAGCAGGTAGGCCCGGCGGCCCATCAGTCCCTGCTTGGACAGGCCGTACGCCAGCAGGCCCGTGCAGAATACGGTCACGAGCATGCCGAGCGCCGTCCGCGACAGGGTGATCCAATACGCGCCGATAATCGTTTTGTCCGAGAACACCACCTGATAGGAGCTCACCGAGAACTGGCGGGGCCACAGGTAGATCCCGCCCTTCTGGGCGTCCAGCCCGTCGCTGAACGAGATGGCCAGCGTGTTGATGAACGGGTACAGGGTCCCGAGGCTGAGCAGCACCATCAGCGTGATATTGAGTGTGTCGAATGTCCGCTCTCCAAGCGTTCGCTTCATTGTCTTATGCCCTCCTCCTTACCATATGCCCATCTGGAACCTGCGGGCGATGGCATTGCTGCCCCATACGAGTGCGAAGCCGATGACGCTCTTGAACATGCCGACCGCCGTCGCATAGCCGTACCGGCCTTCCTGAAGCCCCGCCTCCAGTACGTGGATGTCGAGGATATCCGATACCTCCTGGATAACCGGATTGCGCAGCACGAGGATCTGGTCGAAGCCCGCATCAAGCACGTAGCCGATCCGCAGGATGAGCAGGATCACGATCGTCGTCAGGATTGAAGGCAGCGTGATATGCAGCATCTGCCTGAAGCGGTTCGCCCCGTCCATCTTGGCCGCCTCGTAGATCTCGGGGTCGATGCCTGCGATCGCCGCCAGGTAGATGATCGCGCCCCACCCCATCTCCTTCCAGTTCTCCGTGATGATCAGGATCGGCCAGAAGTACTCCGGCGTTCCCATGAAGAAGACCGGCTCGCTGATGAAGCCCATAGCCATCAGAACATTGTTCAGCGTTCCGTCGTCCTTGCCGAGCACCGTCAGGATCAAGCCGCCGACAATGACCCAGGAGAGAAAATGCGGCAGGTACGAGATTCCCTGGAACGCGCTCTTCCATCTCGAGGAGCGGATTTCGTTCAGCAGGAGGGCGAACAGGACCGGCAGCGGGGTCAGGATCACGAGCTTCAGCAGTGAGATCATCACCGTGTTGTACATGACCGTCCCGAACGCCGGGGAGGTGAACAGGTCCTCGAAGTGCTGCAGCCCGACCCATGGGCTTCCCCAGATGCCCTTGGTCACCGAGAGCTCCTTGAAAGCGAGCTGCATGCCGTAGATCGGGAAGAACTTGAACACGATCAGGAACAGAATGCCCGGCAGCACCATCAGCTGCAGCTCTTTCTGGGCCATCAGCCTCCGCCAGCCGGAGCGCTTCCCCTTCTCCTTCCGTACGGCGGGATTCACCGCCGATTCCATTTGCACAGGCTCCAAGCCCCCTTCGTTTGGCTAGTTTTATTTGATTTCATTCCGTCTTGGTTCCCACATTATCCCATGTAAGCGGGTCGCCTGTCTTTTGGTCTCGTGACCTTCTATACGGGTTTGGTGACCCGTGAACTCCCGGGAGCCGTTGGCTGTAATGGGGACAGCCAACCCTTGGACGCCAAAAAACCGCATCCTGCAATGGATACGGTTGGGTGTATCGGCTGCCAGCGGGCCAGCATATCGGCGGGCCAGCCGCTATGGCATGCGCCAGCCGGTGACGCAGCGGATTCTGGTTGTCGGTGAAAATGCGGTGCATCGGCAATCACCGGTCTTATTTGACCGACCCCATCATGCCCGCCACGAAGTGCTTCTGCATCAGGAAGAACACCAGCGCGGTAGGCACTGTCGCGATGACGATCGCCGTCATGATCAGCCCGTAGTCCGGCGAATAGCTCGACCCGAGGTTCGAGATCAGGAGCGGAACCGTGATCTTGTCCGGAGACTGCAGCACGACCAGAGGCCACAGGTAGTTGTTCCAGCTCGACATGAACGTGATGATCGCCGCAGCCGCATAGGTCGTCTTCATCGTCGGCACGTAGAGCCGGAAGAAGACGCCGAGCTCGGTGAGCCCGTCCATACGCCCCGCCTCGATCATATCCTTCGGGAACATCTTCGTGCTCTGCCGGAAGAAGAAGATGAGGAAGGCGGTGGTGACCGTCGGGAGGACGACCGCATACATCGTGTCGATCCCGATGGCCGGGACGACCTGCGAGATGCGGGCGAACATCCGGTAGAGCGGCACCATCATCGCTGCGAAGGGAATCATCATCGACAGCAGCAGCACGGTGAAGACGATATCCCGCGCCTTGCTGCGGAAGATCTCGAAGCCGTATCCGGCAAGAGAGGCGATGAGCAGCGCGAGGAACGTCGTGCTCAGCGAGAGCTTGGCGGAGTTGCCCAGCGCGTGGATGAGCTCCGTGCTGTCGAGCAGCTTCCGCAGGTTGGCCATGAAGTAAGAGCCGGGCATCAGCACGCCCTTCGTCACATCGACCGACCGGTTCGTGGAGGAGATCACCATCCACAGGAACGGGAAGATCGAGACGAGAGCCGCTCCGCTCAGGAACAGATAGATGAACGTACGCCGGAGCTTAGCCATTCTTCTCACCTCCAAGCTTGAACTGCACAATGGCCAGCACGACGATCATGATCAGGATCGAATACGATACGGTGGCTGCGTATCCGAAGTCCGGCGAATATTTGAACGAGAGGTTGTAGATATACTGCGAGATGGTCATCGTCGCATTCCCCGGCCCGCCCTTCGTGATGTTCATGACCTCGTCGAAGAGCTGCAGCGTACCGATCGTGGAGGTGATCGAGGTGAACAGGATGATCGGCTTCAGCAGCGGGATCGTGATCTTGAAGAACTGCTGGAAGGCCGAAGCCCCGTCGATCCGCGCCGCTTCGTAGATCGAATTATCGACATTCTGCAGGGCAGACAGATAGAAGATCATGTTGTAGCCGGTCCAGCGCCACGTGATCGCAAGAACAATCGTGATCTTGGCCCAGAACGGGTCGGTGATCCACTGGATCGGGCCGGCGATGAGTCCGACCTTGAGCAGCAGCGCATTGACCAGACCGTTCGATGCGAACAAGTATTTGAAAATAACCGAGTACGCTACAAGCGACGTCACGCACGGCAGGAAGATCGCCGTCCGGAAGAAGCCCTTGAACTTCAGCTTGCTGTCGTTAAGCAGCACCGAGATGAACAAGGCCAGCACAATCATCACCGGCACCTGAATCACCAGGTAGATCAGGGTGTTCTTCACCGTAGTGAGGAACGTAGTATCCGTCAGCAGCCGCTCGTAGTTGCCGAGGCCCGTGTAGGTCAGATTCGAGCCCTTGCCCGATTGGAAGCTCAACAAGAGCGCTTCGGCCATCGGATAGAAATAGAAAGCGATGATCATCGCGACGGCCACGAACACGAACGCCCATCCGACCCGGTTATAATTCCCGTTTAAGCTCTTTCTTTGTTTCGGCTTGGATGTCATGACCGCCTTTACCTTTGCCGTATTACTCATCCTGTTGTCCTCGCCTCCTTTCTGCAGGGGAACCGCTGCCCGTACGGCCTGTGCCTCCTCGGCACCAACCGGCCGGCAGCGGTCCCTGCCGTCTGACCGTTCTTACTTCAGCTGCGATTGAGCCTGGGCCTGCGCATCGCTGAGCACCTTGTCAATATCCTTGCCGTTCAAATAATTCTGCATCTCGACCACCAGGATATCTTCCACCGCATACGTATGCATGCCGTAGTTCACGTTCGGGATCTGCTTGGTCCACTCCGCGAAGTCGGCGGTAATCTTCTGGCCGCCGAAGAACTCGTCGCCCTTCTCATAAGCAGCGCCGCTCGAAGCCGCCTTCAGGGTGCCCAACGCGCCGACATCGGTTACCAGCTTCTGGTACAGGTCCGCGTCGGAGCCGAAGGTCTTCGCGAGGAAATCCGCCGCCGCTTCCTTGCCCGGCACGTTCAGCACGTACCACGAGGAGCCGCCGAGGTTCGAGGCATTGACGGACTTAGAATTACCCGCCATCTTCGGAATCGGCGCCACCGCCCACTTGCCCGACTGGTCCTTCGCCGCCTTGATCGAAGGCGTGATCCAGTTGCCTGTCGGCACCGAAGCTACTTCGCCGTTGTTGAAGCCTGCCACGAACTGGCTCCAGTCGGAATGCATCCGGACGATGTCCGCTTCCATCATTTTCTTATAGGTCTCGAACGCTTCCTTCAGATCCTTATTGCCGGCCAGCGTCGGCGTCTTGCCGTCCTTATCCAGGTACCAGGAGCCCGAGGACTGGATCATCACCCGCAGAATTCCGAGGTCGTTCGGGTCGAGGGAGATCATCGCCTTGCCGGTCTTGGCCTTCACCGCTTTGCCGATCTCGATGAACCGGTCCCACGTGATATTCTTGAGGTCGTCGGCCTTGAAGCCGGCCTGCTCAAGATAGTCCGTCCGGTAGTAGAACCCGGTCACGCCGGAGTCGAACGGCACCCCGTACTGCTTGCCGCCGAAGGATGTCGGGCCGGCCTTGTAGTCGGCGAAGTCCGTTCCTTTGACCACGGAGGAGAGGTCGTAGAAGGCATCCGGGTAAGAGCTAAGGAAGCTCTGCGCTCGCAGATCTTCAATCAGCACGATATTCGGCAGTCCCTTGGTCGTTCCGGAGTTGAGGCCGGCGTTCAGCTTCTGGACGATGTCCGCCTGCGCATTCTCCACAATATTGATATTGGCGTCGCCCTTCTTCGCCTGGTAAGCTTCCTTCGCTTTGTTCAGTGCCGCGATATTGAAGTTCGGGTCCCACGCCCAGATCGTGACGTCCTTCACCGCTCCGGCGGTTTCCCCGCCGCTTCCGCTCTTCGGCGCTTCGGTCGCACCGGAAGAGCACCCTGCTGCGAGCAGGAGACTTGCCATCGATACTGCAATCGTTTTCTTCATCTTTTTCATTCCCCCATTAAGTATGATCGATGCCAACTGACACAGGTTGTAAGCGCTTATACAGGTATCATACCGAATGGGTGGACGGTACCGTTAGGAGAATCATTGTCCGCTTTTGTACTTTATTTGTGAATTTGTATCCGCTTTCTTCTGCCATTTGTATTCTTTTTGGTTTTCTTGTACTCTCTTTAGCTTTCGAGAAGCGGCAGCCGGATTTTGACCCTCGTCCCTTCGCCGGACCGGCTCGTGATCGTCACTCCGTAAGGCTCCCCGTACAGCAGCAGGATGCGGTCGTGCACATTCCGGATTCCGATCCCGGAGAAAAAATGGCTCTTCCCCCCGTCCTCCGGCAGCATGTGCTCCCCGGACAGCCCTTCGATCCCGTCCCCGTTGTCGACAATCTCGCAGACCAGCGTCTCCCCGTCTCTGGCGACCAGCACGTGCACGGTGCCCTGCTGCTTGCGGTTGAAGCCGTGGAAGAACGCGTTCTCGATGAACGGCTGGATCATCAGCTTCGGCACATGGTACCGCAGGCAGTCGGGGCCGATGAAGAAATTGGCCCTTACCCGGTCCCCGTAGCGGACATGGTTGATGAAGACGTAGCTTTTGAGATTGGATATCTCCTGCTCCACCGTGACCGTCTCGCTCACATTCCCGATCGCATTCTGGAGCAGCGTAATCAGCGCATGAATCGTCTCCGCCGCCTTCTCCTTGCTGCCTTGCTGCACCAGGAACTTGACCGAAGCGAGCGTGTTGTACAGAAAATGCGGATGGATCTGACGCTGCAGCGCCGCCAGCTCCGCATTGCGCTGCTCCTTCTGCGTGGCCACCAGCTTGTCGACATACTCGTGGAGCTCATCGAGCATATAGTTGAAGGCCTGCCCGACCTGCCGGGTCTCGTAGCTGCCCGTGACCGAGATATAGTTCGCGAAGTCATTCTCCGTGATCCGGGACATCTGGCGGACGAGCAGCGTCAGCGACCGGGTCATGCCTCTTGTGATCAGGAACACGATGACCAGCGCCGCCAGCACGAACAAGGAGCAGGTGAGGACGATCGCTTTCTTGTTGAGCATCTGGCCCGAAGCAAGCTCGCTGTCAATGACATTGACAAGGTATACATCATAGAACGGCAGCTCCTCCGCCAGAATAATGCTGTCCTTCCCCCACACCTTCCCGTTCACGGTGCGCACCTGCTGCTCTGTAATCTGCGAGGCGTACCGCAGCAGCTCCGGCGTATACTCTCCCCGGTAATCCTCCCGGTTGCTCGAGACGATGAGGCCCGTGGGGCCCAGCATCACCACATCGTTGCCTTCGCTTGTGAAGCTCGAATAGAACTGACGGAAGTCGCTCTCCCGGATCGCCACATACAGCATGCCGTAGACTTCCTCGGTGGAGCGTTCGCGGATCACCTGCGTGGCAACGATCAGCGGCTCCTTGCTCCCCGCATCCGCCGGGCCGGGCCGGTAGTACTGGTAGGTCATCTTCTTCGGCTGCTCCAGGGCCCTGCGCGTCATATCCAACCCCTCGAGCTGCCTGGCCTGCAGCGGCAGCAGGGACCGGTCCGTCGAGTAGCTGCGGCCGTTGACGCCGCTGATCGTGATGCTGACCTGGTAGGCGTCGATGATCGACTGGATCCGGTCCATCTCCTGGCGGATGCTGCCGTACTGCCTGGCCATCGTCAGGGAATCGCTGTCCCCTTCCGTCAGGAACGACTTGACCGTCCCGCTCTGGAATACATTATTGGCGGCCGTAATGACCGTGTAGTGGAACGAGTCCATGTTCGTCTTGATCTGGGAGATCACCTTGGCGTTGGTGATCCCGAACGTCTCGGTGAAGAGCTTCACCGACATATGCAGCGTAATCCATGAGGTGGCCGCCGATACGGCAACAATGCTGACCACCATCACGGCGATCAGCTTGACGAACAAGCGGCTCCCTCTCCACTGCTCCCACAGCGACCGTATGAGCTTCACTCTTTTTCTCTCCCCCGGTGTTGTCACGTATGATTCTTGCGGTATCGGCTGGGAGACATTCCCGTGAACTTCTTGAACACCTTGCAGAAGTAGCTGTGGTCCGCGTACCCCACCCGGGCCCCGATATCCGAGATGGCCACGTCACCGGTCCGGAGCAGCTTCGCCGCCTCTTCAATCCGGATCCGGTTCACGTATTCGTTGAATCCCTCCTTGCTGTTCGACGCAAAGTAGCTCGACAGATAGGACGGGTTAAAGTGAAAATGCTTCGCCACCTCCGACAGGGTCAGCGGCTCGCTGTAATGCTCATGGATGTACGCGAGCAGCCTCTTCATATTGGCGTCGACGCGGGGCTCCCCGCAGGTGCCCGCTTCTTCGAGGAAGGCGTCCAGCAGACCGAGCACCGCGCGGGCCGACGGCGCTTCGTCGATCCCTTTGAAGTAAGCGTACTTCTCTTCGTCGAGCCGCTTCACGTCGATCCCCGCCTCCCCCAGGGCACTCGTGGTATGGAAGATAAGATTGACGAAAAAGGCCTTCAGCTCGAACACATCGGTCTCGTAATCCTCAATGAAAGCCGCAGCATACTCCCTGAGCCGCCGGAAGGCCGAGTCCGTCTGCCCCCGCTTGAGCTCCTCGGTATAGCGTCCCACCTCGAACTCCGGCAGCGCCGCCGGCCGGGAGGGCAGCATGCTCTTCGCCAGGCAGCCCGCTTCCGGGAAAAAGAAGCGGTACTGCTGGAGCAGCCTCAGGAACTCCCCGCGGTACACCGTCCCGAGCTGACCGAACGAGCCGAACGGCTCGCTGACAGCCCAGACCGTCCCCGGCTCCTGTCCTCTGCATGCATCAGCCAGTGTCTTGGCAGTAGAGGAAAGCCCGCCGAGAGCACCCTCCTCCGCATTCACCAGCAGTACCAGGAGGCCGGGTGCCGGCACCCTATGGCAAACGTAGGACACAAGCTGCGTGCGCAGCTCTCTCTCAGCCATAGCCGCGAGCCGGTCAGCGGCGGCGCTCTCCCCCTGGCCGGCGCTCGGCAGCAGGCAGCCCAGCAGGCGCATACCTCCATAAGGCAGCGCTTCCACCCATAGGCCCGGATCATCCGGCACCGGATAACCGGCCGCCGCTTTCTCGATGAAGCTGTCGATGGAAGCACTGCCGCCGGCGGGCGGCGTCTGCAGGCGCAGCCCCGGAATCCGGTCCGCCGTATTCTTCAGCACCCGCAGCAGCTCCTGGGATTCCAGACTGGGCTTCAGGATATAGTCAGCCACGCCGCTCTGGAATGATGACCTCACGTAGGTGAATTCGCTGAAGCTGCTTAGGACGATGACCTCGATCTCAGGATAATTGCGCTTGATGATCCGGGTGAGCTCCTCGCCGTCCATGACCGGCATGACGATGTCCGTCAGGACGATATGCGGCCGCAGTTCTCCGATCTTAGCCAAGGCTTCCTCTCCGTTCGCCGCCTCCCCCACGATCCGGAAGCCTACCTCTTCCCAGTTCAGGTGATGCTTAATCCCCTGCCTGACGAGCAGCTCGTCATCCACGATCAACACATGGCAGTATTCGCTCATCGGCTGTTCCCCCTTACCAGTTCTCCTGCATTCCTATGGATCACAGCATACTCCCATCCGAAGCCCATAGGCAAATCTTACGCCCATTGTACCAAATCCCGGTACAGGTAACGAATCCAGATATTGGAAGGGGCGGGGAGGCGGTTGTGTACAGAATCCATACTTGCGTGAGCGGGCAGGGAGGAATATGGGGTTCCGGCCGCTGTTGAAATCGTGTCCCCTTCCCTCACTGTGCCGCTAATTGCTCTGCGCCATAGCAAGAAAAAGGCAGAACCGTCATGAACGGCTCTGCCTATCGGGTATCGGATGAATAGGATATAACCTTGCTCTATTGCAGCTTTCTCCGGTGTGATGAGGCATGGCACCTTAGGGGAGGCGGCCGCCGTGATGCCGTGATGTTGTACTGCCGCATGCACTGCTTACGACCGGCGTCCCGCACGCGCCTCCCCCTGGCCGCCAGCCCTTCGTTACATCGTCTGGCCGCCGTCGATCGTGAGCAGCTGTCCGGTCATCGACTCCAGCTCCAGCACGGAGACGACCAGCTTCGCGACTTCGTCCGGTGTCGTGATGCGCTGCAGGGGCAGGTGACCGCCGAGCTTCCTCATCTGCTCCTCCCGGCCGGCCCACCACCGCGTCTCTACGGCTCCCGGCGCCACGCAGCACACCCGGATGTCCGGCGCCAGCGCGCGGGCCAGCGACCGGGTCAGCCCGTGGACGGCCGCCTTGGAGACCGCATAAGGCAGGGAGGAGCCCAGCCCGGTCGAACCGGCGATGCTGCCGAGGTTCACGATGGCTCCCTGCCCGCCCGACTTCAGGAACGGGGCCGCCGCTCTGGCACAGTAGAACATGCCTTTGACATTCACCGCGAACAGCTCATCCCATACCTCTTCCTCCGCCGCCTCCAGATCACCGAGCGGGATATGGCGGGTGATGCTCGCATTATTGACGAGCACGTCCAGCCTGCCGAGCTGCTCCGCAGCCTCAGCCACCATCTCCCGGACCTCCGCGTCCTTCGATACATCCGCTCGAAGCGCCACGGCCCGGCCGCCCAGCTCCAAGATCTCCCGCACCGTGTCCTCCGCCTCAGCCTGCGACCGAGAATAATTGACGGCCACGGCCGCTCCTCTGCGCGCCAGCTCCAGGCTTACCGCCCGGCCGATTCCCGTGCCTCCGCCCGTGACCAGCGCTCCTTTGCCCTTCAGTTCCACTGTCATCTCTCTCCCTCCGCATTGCCGCCCGGTGCATGCTGTGCGATCCCATTGCCGAACGACCAATCCTCCAGCGTATTCTCCGTCACGATGATCATGACGTCCTCAGGCCGAACCCCGGCCGTCTCCTTCAGCAGCTGCGCCGTCCTCGCGTAGAGCGCCCGCTTCTTCTCCGCGCCCCGGCCTTCCCTCATCGTGATTGCGATGTAGATCAGCCCGTCGGTGCGGCGGATACCGAGGTAGCCCGGGTCATAGCGGAACTCCTCCGCTACATGCTGCGTGATCACCTGAAAGTAATCGTCCTCCGGGACGCCCGCTGTTTCGGTCAGTGCCTGGTG
The DNA here is from genome assembly GCF_027533645.1 of Paenibacillus caseinilyticus. Taxonomy (GTDB): domain Bacteria; phylum Bacillota; class Bacilli; order Paenibacillales; family NBRC-103111; genus Paenibacillus_G; species Paenibacillus_G caseinilyticus. Next base: position 19,457 of record NZ_JAQAGY010000002.1, on the reverse strand, counting down.
GACCGCCCGGCTGATGGCCTGCAGGTCCCCCTCTGTGCGCCCCCGGCGCAGATCGATCCGTACGAATGGCATAGCCTCTCTCCTCCTTCGCCTGCTCCCTGTGGAATTTTCCATCCTACAAGTTCATTGTAAGACCCCTGCCGGGTTTTGTATAATTGAATCTAATGAACTTCGAATTCAATTATATTGAACCAAGGAGAGGACGGAGACTATGGATCTCAAATCGCTGAAGACCTTTCACCGGATCGTGTCGCTCGGAAGCTTCAACCGGGCGGCCGAGGAGCTGAATTACGCCCAGTCCACCGTCACCATGCAGATGCAGAAGCTCGAAGCCGAGCTCGGCATCACGCTCATCGAACGCGGGAGGACGTTCCAGCTCACCGAAGCGGGGCGGCTGTTCCACGAACAGAGCGCCGGGATCGTCAAGGATATGGACCGGCTCCACAGCCGGATGTCCGACTGGATGCTCGGCGAAGCCGGAGAGCTGCGCCTCGGGGCGGTCGAGCCGATCGCGAGCTCCCTGCTGCCCCGCCTGCTGCAGCGGTTCCTGGCCGCCTATCCCAAGATCGGCATCGCCGTGGATATCGGGAATACCCCTCTCTTGGGCGAACGCCTGCTGAGAGGGGAGCTGGATCTCGCCCTCTGCTCGAGGCCGGTGGCCGGCGGGGGACTCTACTTCGAGCCGCTCTACTCCGAAGAGCTCCTCTTCCTGCTGCCCGAAGGGCATCCGCTCTCCGCGCTGGAGCGTATCCGCTTCTCCGATATCCGGGACCACCGCATCCTGCTGACTTCCAGGAACTGCCCTTACCGGCACAAGATCGAGATGCTGCTCGGCGAAGCCTGCGGCAGCCCGCTGAACAGCATGGAGATCAGCTCGATGGCCGCGATGAAGCCTTATGTCGAGAGCGGCCTCGGGATCGCCCTCATGCCCCGCAGCCTCATTGGTCCGCTGCCGCCCGGCATGCTGGTGCGCGAGGTGCGGGATGCGCGGGTATCCGTTACGTTCGGCCTGCTCTGCCGGGCCGCAGACTTCCCGCTGAAGCTGGCCGGCGCCAGGCTGTACGATGATCTGAAGCGGAATCTGGGCGGGGAAGGGGTCAGATAAGCGGCCCCGCTGCTGGCCCTACTCTTTCTTGCGGCCGGTGTCCCCTTCCAGGGTAATGTGGGAGAACGCGGCCGTATTGTAATTGACGATCCGGCTCGAGTTCTTCGCGGCATCCACCGCGAATCCGACATAGACCGTGCGGCCCATGGGAATACGGCTCGCCCCGACCTCGGTCCACTGCACCCCGTCCGGCGAGGCATAGCCGGTGATGGTGTCGCCGCTGCGTACAATCTTCATCCAATACGGAACCGCGGTTCCCTTCAGCGCAGGCAGTCCGTGATCCTCCGGAAAGTCGTTCTCCCCCGGCGCCGCGATCGGCTCGCCCTTCTGGGTCCGCGTAGAGAAGAATACGGCGAACGGAGTGCCTTCATCCGCTTTGACCACAGAGGAGCTGATGACAGCCGCCGCCGCATCCGGCGCCAGGCTGTCGCGGATCATCAGGCCGGACAAGGCGTTGTTGTCCACCTTCGTGAGCGAATCGAGCCTCGCCGTCAGGACGGCATCGCCCTTGATCTCCCGGTAGGCGAACTGGAACGCATCGGCTGTGCCGCTGATCCGCCCGGCCCCTTTGACCGTCAATCCTTCGGAAGTGACAGCTGCGTTCCCCTTGATGCCCACCTTCCCGATATCCTTGGAGCTCCACTCCCCGGACTGCTTCATCGTGTTGACATGCACCGGCATGGATGTCGTCTGCGTGGCATTGCCGGCGCGGTCGATCGCCTTCGCCGAGACATACCAGGTGCCGTCCGGCACATCCTTCCATGTATAGTCGAAGGAGCCTCCGGTCGATTCGCCAATTCTCACGTCATTGCGGTAATATTCGACTTTGGCTATATTCCGCTTATCCTTCAGCCGCACATTCAGCTTGATGGAGGAACCGGCCTTATGGATACTGTTCCCCTCCGGAGACTGCAGCGACACTTCCGGATTGGCAGGCGCCGCATTCATGTCCACCAGCGAATGCAAGTAGAGCTCCAGGTTCGAGTAGCCCGACCCTGTAATCCGCCTGCCGTCCGCCGCATCGGCCGCATCCAGGCCCTGCTTCCGTTCCCACGTGTCCGGCATGCCGTCGTGATCCGTATCGGCCGGAGCCGGCAGGGACTTCAGCTCGGGGAATCCGCCGGCTTCCCACTCGTTATTGATGAGACGGCCGGTGCCCTCCTTCACATCATTCACGATTCGGGCATCGACCGCATCTCGGCGCGGATACGTCGCTCCCGCCTTATTCAGCACCTCGCGGTAAGCCTGTCCGGCAGGCTTGATACCGAGCGAATCATGTCCGGCGACCGGATACGCGGTATCCGAGAACTCCGTCCCGCTTTTGACCTCCTCGGTCCCTAGCGTATTGTCCGCCGAGACCGCCGCATTGCCGTGCATCACATTGCCGGAGATATGGAACCGGCTCAGCTTCCCGTCCTGCCCCGGGCTGACGATCCGCTTCAGCACATTCGCATAGGTGGACGGGCCCGGCTTATAGTAGTTATTGATGATATTGTTATCCTGGTCATTCCCCCCGTAAGTGGAGTTGAATCCCCAGTTGTAGATCACATTGTTGACCAGATCCGTGCTGCCGACCGGATACACGGTGTTGCCCCCATTACCGAGCGCCGGCGCCCGGCTGACATGGCTTGCGATCAGATTGTTCGAGAACGTGGCGTTGCCCCCGCCCCAGATCCCGCCGTAGCCGTGCCTTCCCTTCACATGCCCGGAGAGCAGCATGCTCTCGCTGACGATACTCCACTGCAGCGTCGTATCGGCATTGCGGTACAAGGACAAGGTCTCATCCACCGACCAGCTCGCCGAGATGTGGTCGATGATCGCATTCTTCACGTCACGGCCGCCGAAGGCATCCGGCTCGGCATCGATATGCGCGCTGCCCGGTCTGAACCGCATGTAACGCAGGATGAGGTTCTCCGAGCCGGAGATATCCGTGCCGTAGCCCGCCACGGCAATCCCGTCGCCCGGCGCGGTCTGTCCGGCGATCGTCAGGTTCTTCGCCTTGATCTTCAGCGGCTGCTTCAGATGGATCGTGCCCGACAGCCGGAAGACGACCGTCCGGTCCCCCTGGCTGACCGCATCCCTCAGCGAGCCGGCGAGGGGCGCTTCCCCGATGCCATAGTCCTCCAGCGTGGTTACTTCGTATACCTCGTCTCCGCGTCCCCCGCTGGCGTACATCCCGCCGCCTTCCGCACCGGGGAACGCCAGCACGTTCACCGGTGCCGATGTCTCTGCGCTCGCGATGCCACTGGCCGGCAGGCCTCCGCCCGCCGCACCCGTCACGGCCAAGGATGCGGCTACCACGCCGATCCACTTGCTTCTGATCTTGTTCATCATTGATCTCCTCCTGTATCGTAACCCAATGGACTTCCTGTGTTCCGTGCAGCTCCCCTCCTTGTGCCGCCTGCCCATCATTATTGCCCTCCCCGCCATGTAAAGATATAACCCCGAGATAACCGCTTGGTCCTTTGTCCCGCTACCGGCTGGCCGGTGCCCGCCGCCCCTCTCCTTCCTAGCCCCCAGGCAACCTATTGTGCCGCAGACAACCAGCGGGGGGAGCAGGGGTAGGCTGCCTCATGCTGCACCAGGGTAGTTATGCCGCCGCACTTTCTAAAGCTGGGGAGGGCGGCAGAGATCCTCCACATCTACGACTCGCCCAACGCAAAAAAGGCGGCCCCCGTCAAAACGGGTGAAACCGCCGCCTAATGACTTTGCACGCTAGAATTCTCTCCTGCCTGCTTGAAGCCCCGCCTACCGGCATCTGCAATAACCAGTGCATCCTTTGGATCACTCTTTGGTGTTCTTGAACCACTGATTGTCGCGCCCTTTTGGGGAGCACGTATGGGAGAATAACTCTTTTTGGTTTGTGGCACCAGCCTCTTTTTTTATCAGCTACGTTCAAGGATCTCATTTTTTCAGCTGCAGTAACGCAAGCGCAACAAAGGCAGACGATCGAGCGCAGTCTACCTTCATGCCAATTAATAAATTGTCGGTACCATTCCTCCGTCCATGCGGATCGGCGATCCTTTGAAGGCGGAGGCCATCGGGCTGCAGACGAAAGCAGCCAAGCGGCCGATTTCCGCTGGTCTGATAAACCGTTGGATTTCGGATTGGGGAAGGTTCTTCGTCATAAAATCTTTCTCTTTAGCCTCGAAGGTCATCTCTTCGTCCGAATAAATGCTCTCAATGATCTGCTGCACGTTTTCAGAGAGTGTCGGTCCCGGCAGGATCGTGTTCACAGTAACCTCGGTGCCGCGGGTCAGCTTCGACAAACTCTTCGACAACGACAGCAGCATGGATTTGGTCACTGCGTAATGAGGCATCTGTCCGGAAGGCATGACGGCTTCCTCGCTCGCGATAAAGAGAATGCGACCGTATTCGCGGCACAGCATGGAAGGCAAATAAAATTTGGTTAAGCCGTTGGCAACGAGAACGTTTGTGCGAAAATATTTCTCCCATACGGCATCGTCCACGTCGTCATAGGACATGATTTCGTAGATGCCCATGTTGTTGACTAGCATATCGACGTAAGGGAACTTCGCGAGTAAAGCTTCTCTTTGCCGCGTATCGACGAGATCGGCCGTTGCGTTCCGAGGTTCCGTCTCCGGGAAGGAGGCTTGGATCTCCGCCACCGTTCTCTCCACGTCTTCGTTGTTCCGACCATTTATAAGTACATGAACGCCTTCTCTGGCGAGCTCGATAGCAATCGCTTTGCCGATGCCTCTGGTTGATCCCGTTACTAAAGCCGTCTTATTCTTTAATCCCATATCCATCTATCTGCACTCCTTATACTTTAGATAGGGATAATGATACTTCGTTTCGCCTAATCAGTAACTAGCGCGGAACGACAATACCCTTGCACGGCGCGCCAATTGGCGGGAGTCTCCCCTTCCCAGGAGCGGAAAGCGCGATAGAACGAATTCTGGTCCTCATAGCCGACGAGAAAAGCGACCTCTTTGATCTCCAGCGACGGGTCTGCCAAGTAAGCAAGGGCCTGCTCGTGCCTGGTTTGCGAGAGCAGCTGCTTAAAGCTTGTCCCTTCGTCCGTCAAGCGGCGTTGTAAGGTACGATCGCTCATCCCCAGCTCGCCGGCTATGGTTTTAATGTCCATTCTCCCTCGCGTCAGGCATCTCGACAGAATCCATTTGACCTTGTCTCTAATCGTACACATGCTCTGGTGTTTATCTAGCATACGGTCCAATGCAGGAGTCAGAATGGCAAGAAGCTCTTCGTTGTACGAAGCGAAGGGACAGTCCAGATCGGCGCGATTCAGCGTTAACCGATTGCGGTCCGCTCCTGTTCGAACGCGACAGCCGAAGTAACTTTCAAGGGCTTGGACATTGCCCATGGATGGGACGAATTCCGCGGAGAGGGCCGTCAGATGACGGCCGGTTCCCCGGCGACCGAGCTCTAGCAGGTAAGCAAACGTAATGCCGATGAGCACCGGGGGTCCGGGTTGCTCGGCATGCTGCCACTCCAATTCAATGTCGCATTGCCCGCCTTCTTCTCCAATGCGCAAGCTTTCCGGAGGGCACAGTTGCTTATAGCGCACCATTCGATGGAGAGCGTCCCGGTAGTCGAGAGCGTGGAAGGTCGCCAAGGCGGCCGGCGGATATTTCGCGGTATGGAATGCGGTCGCGAGCTTGACGAGTCCCACGGCGGGGTCTCCGACCAGTTCGGAATAGGCCTGCCAGATCGCGTAATAATGGGTGGTCGAGACGAACGTCTCATGAATGACGGTTAGCGGCAGTTTGGCATGGCGTGCTACGTCCTGAGGGGCTATTCCTAATTCGCGTACAGTGGTCCAGAAGCCTGGCGCGAACTTGATGCGGTGTGCGAAAGGAGCAGGCATGGTTGTCGACCTCCAAGCGGATATCCAATGACAAATGGTCCACGGGTTCCGTGGACCATAGATTCTTCCGATTATAGCTTAACCGTCGAGCAGCGTCATCTGTTCTTTCATGTACCGCGTGCCGTGAACGATATTCTTGGGGGTGACCTGATTCTCGCCTGTTTATCCCCGTTTTGCCGATAACCTATTCATACCATTGCTATTGATCCTAGGATTGGCACTCATTCTGTATGACTTGTTTCAGAAAAAATAGCCCTGCTCCTCCCGCAGCAGCCTACCCGGCGGCCGTCCCCGGCAGAGGTTCCTCTCCGCCAGACTTCAGCTTGAACCTCGGCATAGCCAGCCTCACGGTCGTCCCCTCGCCAAGCTCGCTGCGCAGAGAGACGCCGTACCCTCTGCCGAATTGCAGCTTGATCCGCTGGTCCACATTGCGGATGCCGTAGCCGATCCCCTGTCCAGAAGGATCGAGGACGGAATCGATCACCTCCTGCTTCATCCCGAGGCCGTTGTCCCGGATCTCCATCCAGATCGTACTGCCGTCCCCGTACAACCGGATGCCGATCCGGATCTGGTCGTCGTACCACGCGTGCTCCAGCGAGTTCTCGACGAACGGCTGCAAGATGAACTTCACGGTATCGTACTCCAGCAGGGTCTCATCTAACTCATAATCCACGACGATCCGGTCCGCATGCTTGATATTCTGGATATCCACGTACGACCGCAGAATCTGCAGCTCCTTACCGATGGAGGTGATCGTCTCGCCTTTGTTCAGGGTCAGCCGGTAGAACTGGGCCAGGTGGCGGATCACCCGGTGCAGCTTCTCGATCTCGCCCAGCTTCGCCATCCGGGAGATGGAGGAGAACGTATTGTAGAGAAAATGCGGGTTCATCTGGGAATGCAGCACGTTCAGCTCCGCTTCCTTCTTCTCCAGCCGGCCGACGTACACTTCCTCGATCAGCTTCTCGATGGTGGCCGCCATGTCATTGAACGCGGACCCGATCTGGGAGAATTCATCATGCCCCGGAATGTTCATCCGCTTGTCGAAGTTGCCTTCCTTGAACGCATGCAGGGACCCGATAATCTTGTGGAACCGCCTCAGGGCATAGCCCGACAGAATGAGGCTGATGACCGTGAGCACGAGCAGACTGAGCAGACAGATCAGGATCGTCACCGTCCGCACCCCGCGGGAGTTCTCCTGGAAGGACTCGTAAGGAATCCGGGCCACCACCTGTGCCGGCATGCCCGTAATCCTCTGCCGGATCTCGAGATCTTTCTCCCCGGCTGTACCTCCCAAGTTTCCGCCGTCCCTCCCGGTTCCCTCCGTCTGCATATCGTCATCGTCCGCAGAAGAGTACCACATCTCCCCCTTGTCGCCTGCCACGAGCAGGCTGCTGCCCTCCCCGAGACGGGACATATCGGCGGTATAGAAAATATCCTGCAGGCGCACCGTCATCTTGATCAGCCCAATCGGCTGCAGGGTATCGTAATTGATTAAGGGGCGCAGATACGAGATTTGACCGGCGGCGGCGTCTTCTCCGACCTGTCTCCACTCGGCCGTCGTATAGTTGAGATCGAGCGCGCGGTACCAATCTTCTCCGGAGATCCGCTCCGTGTGGTAGATCGAGTACTGGCGGCCCCCTCCGCTGTTCGACTCCGGCGTATTGTAATAGAATTCCCCGATATGCGTATTATCGAGATACAAGGAGAGATGCACATTCGGATCCGGCAGGCTCGCCGCCGATTCCAGCCGGGGCATAATGTACTGCGTGGTGATCGAATATTTCTCGAAGGGGAGAAAATAGCCGGACAAGTACCTCGACAGCGTCTGGTCGGCGAAGATCTCCTCCGATCCCCGGACAATATTCGCCAGCCGGCCGTTGATGCCCCCGGCAATCTGCTCCACCGCGAATTCCATATTGTTGCGGGTGTGCTCGCTGATGGAACGCACCGAAGATACGTAGGAATAGCTGCCGATGCCGATCACCGGAACAAGCACCAAGAGGAGGTAAGACAGAAGCAATTTGTAACGGAGCGGCACATACCGCACCCTGCCGTGCTGCTGCATGGGATCAACTCTGCTTTCGATAATCTCCCGGCGTCAAGCCGAAGCGCTCGCGGAACTGCCGGCTGAAGTAGGCCAGGGACTTATACCCTACGTGTTCCGCTATCTCATAAATTTTATGCCTCGGATCCCTCAGCATGTTCTTCGCCTTCTCCATGCGGAGCTTCACGAGATACTCGTTGAAGCTCTCGCCCGTATGCTCCCGGAACAAGTACCCGAGATGATTGGGCGAGTACGAGAACTGGTTCGCGACTTCTTTCAAGGTAAGATCCTCGGACAGACTTGCCTGCACATACTGCTCAATCTGCTCGATGAGCCTGCGGTTCTTCCCGTTCTTGCGCAGGAACAAGATCTCGGCGATCTCGAACAGCGTCCGCCGGAACCAGGACTTGATATCCTCGATCGTCTCGAATCGCAGGATGAGCTCCAGATGCTCCATCCGCCAGCCGAGCAGGCTCGCGAACGATTCGTTCAGCGTATGGAGATACGTCTCCAGCTTGGTCGCAATATGGATGGAGAAGCTGCGTACCTTGACGGGGTTCTCGAAGGTGCCGACGACATCGAACAGATCGTCGACGCAGTCGCAGATCGCCACGAGCCCATAGCTCGTCATCGCCGCGAAGGTCGCATCGAGCACGGCCTGCAGATCCTTCGCCTCCTCCGCCATGTTCACCCGGCCGGAGTCCGGCAGAATCACCCGGTTCTTGCCGAGGAACATCTTGAGCGCGATCCGCTCCTTCGCCTGCCGGAAGGAATCCGCGGTCTCCTCTGGAAAGGCCGCGACGCTCCCGCAGCTGACCGTGACCGTCCCCTCTCCCCTCCCGCTGACCGCTTCGCACAACCGCTGCAGCCCCTCGGCCGGCGTGCCGTCCGCGGTATACAGCAGGCCGATCTGCGACTCCGACAGCTCGCACCAGGGGCCGAGCCCCTCAGCCTCGATTGTCCTCCCTATGCTGCGGATCATCCGTCCGGTATCCGTCCGCTCACCGCTGCCGGAGGGGCCGTACTTCCACAGCGCGTCGTCGATCTCGATGAGGACCGCCGCTGCCCGCTCTCCCGGTACCGGAAGCGGGCAGCTCTGCAGGAACGAGCGGAGAATGCTACGATCCACCGTCCCTTCGAGCAAATGCTGCAGGAAGCCGTTTTTGATGAACTCGAACGATTCGATCATTCGCGCCGCCTCTTCGGAGCGGCTGGTCTGCGTCCGGTTCAGCTCCGCCGTCACCCGCCGCAGCACATCGACGATCTCTTCGTCGTCCACCGGCTTCAGAATATAGCCGTCCGCCTTAAGGTTCATCGCCTGCTTCGCATACTCGAAGTCCTGATACCCGCTGATGAAGACGGTCTTCAAGGCGGGACTCCTCTCCAGCGCCTTGCGGGAGAGCTCTAGGCCCGAGAGCACCGGCATCTTGATGTCGGTAATGAGAATATCGATCTCGTGATGTTCGATATACTGCAGGGCTGCAAGCGGTTTCTCTTCGCTGCATACGATGCGGATGCCGAGCTCCTCCCAAGGAATCAGCACCCGCATGCCCTCCAGATCGAACGTATCGTTATCTACCAATACAGCCCTGTACATGCTGCCAACACTCCTGTTCCTTGCAATGCCTATACGAAAAAGAAAAAGAAAGGTATAAGTTCATTATACCTTCCCTGTCCAGAGGCCAAAAGCTATAGGCGCCCCTTGCCTCTCCTGCATGCCTCTACGGCTTGCCCTGCAGCTTGGCGATATTCGCCTGCCACTGCTTCGTCTTCCAATCGAGCAGCTTCCCGTAGCCGAGCTTCATCGCTTCCTGATCCGCCTGGCTGATCAGCGCGTTCACCTCTTCGTCGCTCTTCGCGAAGAAGATCTTCGGCACCGTCTGCTTGTAGTGGTCCTTCAGCCGCTGGAGAATGATGCCCTCCTCCGAATTCGGCACCGGATCCAGGTTCGAGAATTCCGTCATGTCCTTCGACGTCTTGAACGATACGTTCGCCTGGCTCTGCGTCGTCCAGTCCTGCGCCGCTTCCGGCAGCAGCTTCTCGCGCTCGCCCTTGGTCGAATCGACATACGCCGTATTGCCGTTCCAGTTGAATTCGCCGATCTTCAGCTCGTCGTATTTCTTCGGATCTCGTTTGATGTACGCCTCACTCGGAATCGGTACCCCGTTCTCCACCTTGTCATAGAAGAGTCCCGGCGGCCCGTAGAACAGGACCTGCTGGCCTTCCGGGCTCGTCGCCCAGTTCATGTAGGAGAAGATCGCTTCGGGGTCCTTCGCCTTCATCGTGATGACGTTGACGTTCCATCCGAGCGTATTGTAGCCGGACGGGAACACTTTGTCCTTGCCCACACCCGCCTTGTGAACCGGCCAGATGACGTCATAGCCGTCCTCGGGATTCTTCGCCTTCAGCCGGTTGTTCGCTTCCCTGCCGATGCCTTCCACGACCGCGTCGTACGCGCCGAAGACGGCGATCTTGCCGGTCTTCAGCTTCTCGAGAATCTGGTCGCGGGTCTGGGTGAACATGTCCTGCGACGTCAGGCCGGCACGGAACCACCGGGAGCTGACGAGCGCCGCGTCGCGGAACGCCTCATCCTGATAGATCGAGGCGAGCTTGCCGTCCTTCGGCACCCCGAACACCTGGCCGGAGCCGGGCGACAGGAAGGCCGGCGTGCGGTCCTCGGCCGCGCCGCTGTACAGCATCCCGAGCATCTGCACATCCGCCCCGTCCCGGATCTCGCCAAAATCCAGCGGCACGACATCCGGATACTTCTCTTTGACGAGCTTCAGGTACGCCTCTACGTCCTCCCACGTCTCCAGCTTCGGGGAGCCAAGCGCTTTGTAGAGCTTCTTCTCGACGAGATAGGCGGCGTTGCCGTTGCCCTTGCCGCCGTTGATATACCAGTTCGGAATCTGGTACAGCTTGCCGTCGGCGCTGCGCAGCATATTCAGGTTCTTCTCGCCGACCGCCTTGGCGAACTCCGGATATTTCGCCAGGTACGGATCGAGCGCGACGAGCTTGCCCGCTTTCTGCAGCCGCTCCACATCCTTGCCCCGGTCGAGCACGACCACGTCCGGCAGATCGCCGGAGACGATCATGGCGTTGAGCTTCTGCGCGGCCGCGCCGTTCGATTGGATCGGCTTCAAGGATACCTTGAGCTGCTCGGTGATCCACTTGCCGTGCGGCCGTTCGGCCCAGGCCGGCGCCGTGTACCAATCGTAATTGACGTAGAGGCTGAAGTCGACCGGCTTCACTCTGGATTGGATGCTGCCGGCTGGCACCGGAGCCGTGCTCTGGGCTGCGGGCTCCTGCACAGGCTTCGCCCCCTCCCCGCTGTCCGAGCAGGCCGGCAGGATCAGGGTGGCTCCCAGCATTCCTGCGGCGAGCAGCTTACCGCCAATGTTTCTTCTCATGTTGTTTTCTCTCATCTTGTTTTCTCTCATGTTGTCTCCCCCTCTTGAACTCTCTTCTGATCCTATTCTTTCAAGGAACCGACCAGGGCGCCTTTGACGAAGTACTTCTGCAGGAACGGATAGATCAGCAGGATCGGCAGCGTCGCGACCATCATCGTGGCCATCTGCAGCGCCTTGACGGTCACCGTATTCTGCACCATGCTTTGCGCATACGAATTGAGGTTCGAGACCAGCGTCGCCGTCGTGCCCGTATTGATGATCTGGACGAGCATCGTCTGCAGCGGAATGAGGCTCTGGTCGTTGATGAACACGGCCGGCGTGAACCAGTCATTCCATAAGCCTACCGCCGTGAAGAGCGACAGGGTGGCGATCACCGGCCCCGAGACCGGCAGGACGATGCGGAAGAAGACCCCGTAATTCGAACAGCCGTCGATGCGGGCCGACTCCTCGAGCCCGTCCGGCAGCTCGGCGAAGAACGTGCGGAAGATGATCATATTGTACACGGAGATCATCCCGTGAACCACGAGAAAGGCGAATGTATCATACAGCCGCATGTGATAGACGAGGACGAAGTAGGGAATGAGCCCTCCGCTGAAATACATGGTCACCACACAGAGAATCATATAGAACTTTTTGAAGACGATCCCCTTCTTCGACAGCCCGTAAGCGAATAAGGCCGTGAAGAACATCGAGAGCGCCGTGCCGATCACCGTGCGCAGGATGGTGATTACGTAGGCGTGGAAAATCTCGTCTTCCTTGAACACGATCCGGTAATTCTCGAGGGTGAATTCCCTCGGCCAGAAGGTCACGCCCCCGAGCGAAGTGTCGCTTCCCGTATTGAACGAGATCACGAGCGAATTCCAGAACGGATAGAACGTGACGAACGACAGCAGCACGAGCAGCGCATAGATCGCACCGCGAAGCGTTTTGTCAACCTTATTGAGCTTCATACCGGCCCTCCCTTCCTTGTCTGATATCGCAGGCTACCATAGGCTGGCCTTGCCAAGCCGCCGGGCGGTGAAGTTCGCGATGAGCAGCAGCAGCACGCTGATCACCGACTTGAAGAGGCCCGCTGCCGTAGCATACGAATACCGCTGGTTGAGAATGCCCATCTGGTATACGTAGGTGTCGAGCACTTCCGCGAAGGGCATCAGAATGCCGTTGTTGAGATTCTGCGTCAAGAGCAGAATGTCCTCGAACCCCGCATTGAGAATGTTCCCCACGCCCAGGATCAGGAAGATCATGATGACCGGGGACAGGCTCGGCAGCGTGATAAGGAACATCTGGCGGAACCGGCCGGCCCCATCCAGCGATGCCGCCTCGTACAAGGCCGGGTCAATGCCCGCGATCGCCGCCAGGTAGACGATCGAGCCGAAGCCGATCTCCTTCCAGACGCCGACGGATACGAGGATGCCCCAGAAGTATTCCGGCACCGACATCCAGTTCACCGGCTGGTCGATCAGCGAGAAGCGCACGAGCAGGTCATTCACCGGCCCGTTATCCACCGCCAGCATCGAGAATACCAGCCCGGATACGACGACCCACGAGATAAAATGCGGGATGTACGTAATCGTCTGGACCACGCGCTTGAACGCCATGTTCCCTACTTCATTAAGCATCAGCGCCAGGATGATCGGAGCGGGGAACCCGACTGCCAGCTTCAAGAGCGAGATGCAGACCGTATTGCGCATGATCAGCCAGAACTCCGGCGACTCGAAGAACATCCGGAAGTGCAGCATGCCCACCCACGGGCTGGCGGAGAATCCCGCGAACAAGTCATATTCCTTGAAGGCGAGCAGCACGCCCCACATCGGAATATAGCTGAAGATAATCAAGAATACGATCGAAGGCAGAATCATCGACTGGTAATCCCACTGCTGTGCGAACCGCCGCCATACCCCCGGCTCCAGGCGCTTCTCCTTGCCCGAAGCATCCGGGGCCGCTCCGGCCAGCCCGCTGCTTCTAGCGGTTTTCATCTCTCATCCCCATCTCTATAAGTTATATCCCTATGGTACCCGAAGGGACTTGCACCAGCTACGACACCGATTAACGATTGTTTGACTTAATCAACGGGAATGGGGACAGGCAGCGTGCAGCCCTCGCGGCACATAAGAAAAACCGTCCGGATGCCCGGACGGTCCTTCCACGTGCCAGTCCATACGTTGGTGCACGGTGAGGGAATGGGTATGGGGCTCCAGCCGCAAGGTGGAAACAAGCTCCACCCCGAAAAAAGTACCGGACCCGGCAGCCTGCTGGCGCCGAGCCCGGTACTCTACGATTCTGATGAAAATTCAATGACGACTATACTCAAGACTTCGTGCCGTATACCTCAAAATCGAAGAGCGAGTAGCCGAACGGCAGCGCGCGGGCCGTGCCCAGCATCCGGACATACCGGCCCTTGCCCGTCACGGTCACATCGTCGACGCCCCCGTCTCCTGCTGCGGTGACGAACACATCCTTGCCGGTCCAGTTGTTCGGATCGTCGGAGATCTGCAGCTTATACCCCTTGGCATAAGCTCCTTCCCAGTTCAGCTTGATGCGGCTCACATTGTACGAAGCGCCGAGATCTACGTAGATCCACTCCGCATCGTTCCATGCCGAGGCCCAGCGGGTGGAGGCGTTCCCGTCAGTCGCCTGGACGGCTGTGTAGCCGTCCTCTGTAGAAGAGGCGACGGTTGTCTTCTTCAGCGCCACATTGGCCGAGGGCTGTGTCGTGCCGCCGCTGTTCGTCATCGGATTCACGGAGACGAGCGACTTGGCGGCGACGGTGGCCGTGCCCGTTACACCGGAGGCGTTCCGGAACGTGACGGTCACCGGAGCATCCGTCGGGTTCCATACCTGCGCCGTGTAGGTGGTGCCCTTCTTATACACAGTGGCCGACGACCAGCCCGTAGCCCAGACATCCTTCGTCCGCTGGCCGAGCGTAGCCATCGAATGAACGAAGTAATACGTATTGAACGCTTCGTTCTGCTGCAGCACGGCCGGATTCCACTTCGCGAGCACCGCCTGCGGATCGCTCAGCGCCTGGACCGGCCAGACGATATGCTGCCAATCCGTCTCGGCTCCGCCGTTATCCTTCACGAAGCCCTGGTACAGCGAGGCTGCCTTGGCTGGGTCGAATCCGTAGCTTGTCAGATACTCGGATGTCGGCAGCCAGTGAATGCCGTAGACATACACCGGGTTTCCGTTGAAGAACGTGCCGAAGAACTGCGACGAGCCGTAGATTTGGCCGACCGACTTGTGCTTGTATTCCGGAATCCAGTTGTCGTTGTCATAGTTGAACCAGTATTGTTCTACGGCCTTGAGCTCGGTGGTGAAGCCCCAGATCGCGGCGTCCCGGTAAGCCGTGTTGCCCTTCAGGATGCTCCACATGTATTGGCCGACCCAGCCGAACAGCGATTCGCCGGCCGCTTCCTGGTTGTTGCCGTTATCCTGGTCGGCATAGCCGCCCGCCCAAGAGTGGCCAGAGTAAGGGTCGAAGCTGCGGAAGAACGGATACTGCGCGTCCGTACGCGAAGGATTCGCATAATCGCGGATGAGCTGCTCCACCATACCGCCGTAGCGGGTCTCGAAGTCTTTGTCATAGGTAGCAAGAACAGCAGAGGAGAAGACAAAGTAGCCGTACGTGAAGTGATGGTCCGTGATGCCCACGTTGGCCCCGAACTCGCTGTTCTTGTAGTACATCGTGCCCCAGTCGTCATTGTAATACAAGAAGTAGTTCGGTTCGCCCTGCGTATACGTATACCAGTCCGTAAGCGCGGTCTTCAGCCGGGCGAGGAACTTCGACTTGTAGCTTGCATCCCCGATCTGATCTGCGATCAGCACGCCCATCGCGAGCGGATGCAGCGTCTTGCCCTGCCAGTAAGCGTCAGCTTTCATGAGCTCCTCGGTCGTATCGGTCGACTGGTCGAGGATCGCCAGCTGATCCAGCAGCTGCTGGCGGTCGTACCCATTCCCGCTCGGCTCCGTGAACTGCGGCACAATGCCGTTGAACCGGTCTGCCGTCTTGAAGCTGTTGCCTTCGCTCACTTTCATCGTCCCCCGGATAGAAGGATAAGTGAGCTCGGTGAGCGGCGTGGACGCAATCTTCCACTGGTGTGGCAGCAGGGCCATCAGCGTCGTGTTCGGGAACCCCGCACGCTTCAAGGCAGTCGTCGCCGTGAAGGTCGTCTCGACAGCCGACGTGGATTCGTCGAATTGGTATCCGACCTTCGTATCCGTGACGAACGCATAGCCGTGCTGATAGTAATAATTCAGCTTATCCGGCGATGGTAGCGCTGCCAAGGATAGGTAGTTCTGGCCGCTCGGAAGCGTGATCTTGATCTTCGGTCCTACCCGCTTGAACACAGTCCCTGCCGGGGCATTCAGCGCATAGTAGCGCTTCACCTGCGCCGGTGTCGGAGCCCCGTTCGTGTTCGTGACTTCGATCCCGATGTGATCGGCCGTCAGGGTAGCGCCGTCCGCGGCCAGTACCGATCCGTTCGCATCATTGAACAGGCGGGTGATCGCAGGCGAGTAGATCTCGGCCGAATTCGGATCGCTGAACTGGGCGTAGATGTACGGCGAGCCCTTGACGAAGGTGACCTTCATCTTGTCTTCCGTGGCAGAGTCGCTGAGCACCGTGTCTACGGAGAAGTCGCCGTAGGAGGTGACGCGGTTCGTCATTGAAGCGGTGTTGATATTGGACGCCATGAGCGACAGGTCGAAGTTCGTGCCGGTCTCGACCGCCTTGCCGTCCGGGGTGATCCACCCGCTGCCCGGCGTCATGATGCCGAGTCCCTGGGACTGGAACTTGGACTTCAGCGGCAGCGTAATGATGCCATTCCCCAGCTTGTTGATGAACAGCGACTGCCACCAGTCGTTGGACGGCAGCGGCTTCTGGATGCTGTCCGACTTATAGTGCGGGAATTTCGGCTGCGGCATCGTGATGTCATTGCGCAGGTAGCTGCCCGAGCCTTCCGTTACGACCGACTTGACCGGCAGCGGCGGAATGGTATGCACCGGCTTCGGATCCCCATTCACATAATCGTATACCTGGAATTCGAAGAGGGAGTACCCGAAGCTCGTCGCTCTGGAGATGCCCTGCATCCGCACATAGCGGCCAGTGGCGTAGACCGGAATGTTCTGCACCCCGCCTTGGCCCTTCAGCTCGCGGTATACCGTCGTCCACTGGTTCCCGTCGGACGATACCTGCAGATCGAAGGCCCGGCCCGCAGCCGCTTCCCAGTCGAGAATGATGCGCCCGATCGTCCGCTGGCTGCCGAGATCGACCTGGTAGTACTCGTTGTCCGTCGGATTCGAGGACCAGCGCGTCTGGCGGTTGCCGTCTACACCGTTCTCCGGCAGCGTCGATCCCGGCGGCAGGTAGTCCGCCTGCTCGTAGGAGGACACCTTCACCGGACGGTTCAGGGCCACGTTCGGTCCGAGCTTCACTGGCGGCGTGTTCACACCCCCGGTTCCGAACACTTCCAGTTCGAGAATCGAGTAGCCGTAATTCGGCAGCGCTCTCTCGGTGCCGAGTACTCTGACGTAGCGTCCGCTGGTGTTCAAGGCGACCTCGTCTACGCCGCCGTCTCCGGCTGTCGTGCTGTACACATCGGTCCAAGTCGACTCATCGTTCGATACCTGCACCTTGTATGCTTTGGCGTAAGCTCCCTCCCAGTGGATGACGACACGGCTGATGGCGGCTACCGCCCCGAGATCCGTGTACAGCCACTGCGGGTCGGCGCCCCATGCGCT
Source organism: Paenibacillus caseinilyticus (assembly GCF_027533645.1). Classification (GTDB taxonomy): domain Bacteria; phylum Bacillota; class Bacilli; order Paenibacillales; family NBRC-103111; genus Paenibacillus_G; species Paenibacillus_G caseinilyticus. Next base: position 2,310 of record NZ_JAQAGY010000002.1, on the reverse strand, counting down.
GGACCAGCGGGAAGCTTCCGAGCCATCGACGGCGAGGTCCGGCGAATTGCCTCCTTCCACGGAAGACGCGTAGACGGTCCGGTTCTGCGAGAGCAGATACGGTTCGGCCGCCCGGGCGGTCTGCAGGTTCGATAGAGACAAGGGACTGAGTGCGGTGAATAGAGCCAGTGTGGACAGAACGGTGCGCTTCGCCCCGGCTGCTCTCTTGCGGTTGAGCTTCAATTTGTTCTCCTCCTTGATAGGTCTGATCTCTTGCGTGCGGCCTGTCTTGTCGGTAACAGGACACCCCTCCCTTTCGGCTGAGCTAGTATTATCATAAAGCTGCGGCAGAAGATTGAACACGACACCGATCAACGATTGATAGTACTTATTAATGAACTTGGGGCGCGCTCGCGGATGCGGACACTGGACGCGGTGATCAACGAAGCATAGGCGGGTAACCATTCGCTGGGCCGATGCATACCCTACCCCATAACGATCCCTCTTCCGGCTTCAGATTCGGAATATATACTTAGAACGAAGGGCAGGAATTCCACAATGCCTCACGCCACGGTAGATTACGCCTCGCCGTCCGCTCAGTTCTTTTTTGACTTGAGCCATGATTTGTTCTTCAGAAAAGATGCCCGCAACTACATCAACCGGCTGTCGATCAAGGACCTGAACACCTTGGGCGGGGTATCCCTGCTCGATATCTATCTTGATACAGGGAACGTCGTCGAGCCGCACATCCACCAGAACGCTTCCGAGCTGGTCTACTGCATCGCGGGCGCGGCGGTCGTCTCTCTCATCAACCCGTTCACGAACGAGCTGCTGAACTTCCCGATCACCCCCGGACAGGTGGCGAATGTTCCCCAGGGCTGGTGGCACTACGAAGTGGCTTCCACGAATGGCACACGCCTGCTGGCGATCTTCGATTCCTCTGTGCCCGACGCCATCTTCGGCTCGGATATTCTCCGGCTGACGCCGCCCCGCGTCTGGGCCCATACGTACGGCCTGAAGGAGGCCGAGGTCAAAGAAACGCTCGCCCCCCTCACGGGCACAACGGTCATCGGCCCTCCCGTACCGGGCCAGAAGCCGCTGAACGGTCCCCACGGATACGCATCCGCCAGCCCTTACTTGTATACGCAGCCGGCCCAGCCCCCCGCATCTTACGGACCGTATTCCCGGCAGGCTTACTATCATCCGTATCCGTACTAAAGCTTGCCGTATCGCTGGCAGCTGGCGAACCTGCGATGACTGCTCCTACGCCTGGTGGAGCGCGGCCCTGCGGCCCGTCGGGCTGCCAAGCTGACGCGTCCCACCGGGCGCGGCGATTGGCCTTGCACTACGCATGCAAATAAGATCCCAAGGCTAGAGAGCCTTGGGATCTTTTTTGCACGCTTGCTGGATAGGACGCATTCAAAAACTGGGGACAGATCATCTTTAAGAGCAAGTTGCCTCTAGAGAAGTTCTAATATACGATTAATTCTCAAAACTAAGGCATTATAAGCTTTCTCTAATAATTCTTTATAACCCTCGCTTTGACGTGCCCATTCATTAAAATTACTTGAATTAACCGTGTATTTACTTGCTAAATACTGTTCAATAGCCATAATTGACAAACTCACAAAAGAGATAAATTCAGAGAAATCAACATTCGTACCTAATAATTTATTTCTTGTATTTGCAGCTATTATCTTTTCCTCTTCAAGTAACTCTTTCCATTGGTTTGCTTTTTTTATATCTAATTTCATAAAACATTCGATGCCATCAAGATTTAGATTATTTCTCTGACTTAGGGATTTAGTTACCTCAAGTATATATATTTCTAATTTTTGCAATTCTTGTTGAGAAAGATTGTTTATTACAAAAGACAAGTGCTCGTAATATTCATTTACGTTGTATCCATTAGAAAGGTACATAGCAAAAGAATATAGGAACACATCACCTTTTTGTAATAGTATTTTTATAAAATCACTGACACTATCATCATGCATATTGTATAAATGTTGGATTTCTTCTAATTTTGTAAGGATTTCACTATTGCCGCTTGGTCCCAGTTCCTTCACTTTTATACCTCCATAGCGTGATTTGCGGGACTATTATGGTTCCTAAAAAACCGTATACACCCGGTTTCGCCGCTGCACAACAGGTGTGGGAGTTGACCTGACCAGTTAAACCAATCGGGGAAAGCCTCCTATATATCTGCTACCCCGAAAATTACTCTTAGCACAGACCCGAAAATGGCAGCACGAAACTAAGCCCAGCTTTTATGTTTTTTAAAAACTGTGCTTCTTTGGATTTATGTAAAAGCGTTAAGAGGCCTCTGAA
>NZ_JAQAGY010000019.1 GCF_027533645.1 Paenibacillus caseinilyticus | reverse complement strand
AAACCGTTTGGTGATGATGGCGGAAGGGAACCACGCGTACCCATCCCGAACACGAACGTTAAGCCTTCCAGCGTCGATGGTACTTGGACCGCAGGGTCCTGGGAGAGTAGAACGTCGCCAAGCCAAATGAAAGTCTACCGTCAGGTGGGCTTTTTTTTGTTAACCCGGTGGGCCTGGGAAGGGCTGATCTCTATGCAATTGAAAGGTTAACAGACGACTCTGTCAGCCTGCCTCTGAGAGGGGGTCCCACGGATCTGATGAGGCTCAAGGAAGAACGATGGAACCTAGGCGCATGGAATCGGAGTTAGCTGGGAGTTATTGTATTGTTCGTCCCTCGCGAAAGCTCCAAAACCGTATTAAAAAGCCAAGCGAATGCAGCCCGGGGGCTGGTTCACTTGGCTTTTGTTATATTGCCGCTTACTGACCTTTAACGGCCTCGGCTAGCAGCTGGTAGGAGCGCAGGCGGGCCTGATGATCGTATACCTGGCCGGTGACGATAAGTTCGTCCGCACCGGTTTCCTGGAGGAACCGCGGGAGTTTCTCGCGAATCGTTGCTTTGCTGCCCGCAATGGAGTAGCCGAGCTGCTTGAGCACAATGGCTTTCTCCTGCTCGTTCCACAGCGTATCCATGCTGTCCACTGGAGGGTTCAACTGCCCGGTACGGCCTCTAATGATGTTGAGGAAGGCCTGCTGGTGCGAGGTCGCGAGACGCTGGGCTTCTTCGTCAGTATCAGCAGCCACGATGTTCATGCCGACGATGACATAAGGTTTGTCGAGCACGGGCGACGGACGGAAGTTGCTCCGATACAGATCGAGCGCGGGCAGCAGATACTCAGGGGCGAAGTGACTCGCAAAAGCGAATGGCAGCCCGAGCTGGCCGGCAAGCTGGGCACTGAAGCCGCTGGAGCCGAGCAGGTAGATTGGGATGTCGAGGCCTTCCCCTGGTACGGCACGCACGCCCATCGGACGGGAGTCGGAATCCCCGCTGAGATACGCACGGAGCTCGCTGAGCTGCTCGGGGAAGTCGCTTCCGTCGCTTCCTAGTCCACGGCGAAGCGCACGGGCTGTATATTGGTCCGAGCCCGGAGCACGGCCAAGGCCCAAGTCGATCCGGCCCGGGTACATGGATTCGAGGGTGCCGAATTGCTCGGCGATCATCAGCGGCGCGTGGTTCGGCAGCATGATGCCGCCGGAGCCGACACGGATCTTCTCGGTGCCCCCGGCGACGTAGCCGATGACTACAGAGGTAGCCGAGCTGGCAATCCCGGGCATGCTATGGTGCTCAGCGAGCCAGTAACGGTGATAGCCCCACTGCTCCGCGTGGCGAGCCAAGTCTAGGGTGTGGCGGAATGTATCGGCCGCGGTACTGCCGGAGATGATGGGAGCCAGATCTAGGACGGACAGGGTGACTTGGTGCAGCAGGTCGTTTGTATGGTTGTCGATCATTGATGCTTCTACCTCCTAAGGTCATTGCAAACTGGGAATAGGGAGGCAGACCTGCCGGTAAAGGAGGGCTGCCCATAGGATTGGATGCCTGCAACTGTTACTATTATAATAACAGAAATTGCAGGCAAACGACAACCCTTAGGATAGCCTGCTTACCGTGAGATGATTCAACGCCACGCGAGAGTAGGCATAGGGCCTGCGCTTCCGGTCAGGTTCCCGCTTTTTGCAGCGCGATCTCTTGTGACTCCTGACGGGAGGCGCTAGAGGAACGAGTCCTACGGAGGGAAGCGGCGGCCATGAGGGCTGCGACGGCTACGCCGGCAGCACCAATCCAGGAGATGGCTGCGAGGGACGCCTGCTGGACAACGATCCCGCCGATCCCCGCCCCCGCGGCCATGGCCAACTGCAGTACGGAAGAGTTCAGGCTCAGCATAATCCCGGAAGCCTGAGGGGCGAGCAGGATCAGATTATACTGCTGGGTAGGGCCCGACGACCAGGCGGAGAAGGCCCACAGCATCAGCAGGGGGAACATCGCGGCGGGGGAGTGGGCGGCAAATGACAGGGCGAGGAGGGCAAGGGTATGGAGCAGCATCCCTCCAACGAGCGTCCGGGAAACGCCCCACCGGTCCGTACCGTAGCCGCCAAGCTTCGAACCGAGCAGGCTGGCAATGCCGAAGGCGAACAGGCCGGCACTGACTCCTTGCTCGCTCATGCCGGTAACGGTGAGGAGGAAGGGGGAGATGTACGTGTACGTGATCGAATATCCGGCGATCCAGAAGAAAGTGATAAGGAGGGCGGCGGCAATCTTCGGCTGCTTCAAGAGGGCGATCTGATCCCGAACGGGTACGGGCTGTTCACCTTCCGTCCGAGGAATGATCCAGGCTATAGCTAGCATGGCAAGAAGACCGAGAACACCGATGCCTCCGAAGATCATCTGCCAATCGTAAGCCGAGGCGATGACTCTTCCAAGAGGAACCCCGACGATCAGGGAGGTACTGAAGCCCATCACGAGTGTAGCGATGGCACTGCCCTGTTTATCGGGCGGAGCGAGCTTGGAGGCTACGGTGAGGGCGGTAACGACGAATACGCCGGTACTGAGAGCGAGGATGATACGAGATCCGATAAGGAAGGAATAGCCGGAAAGCGTGACGGCGAGCAGATTGCCGATGATGAACATGGCCAGGGAATAAAGCAGCAGCTTTCTGCGTTCCATCCTTGCCAAGGCTGCCATAATGACCGGTGTGCCGAAGGCATAGGCGAGTGAGAAGACCGTAATGAGCTGGCCGGCCGCGGAGACCGAGACACCGATATCCGCCGCCACCTTATCCAAAATGCCGGCAATAATGTTCTCCGACGTACCGACCAGAAAGCTGGCCACAGCGAGCAGATAAATTTTCCATGTATTTGACATAATGATCCTGGCTCCTTTCATATCCTTTATATTTTATATTTCTAAAAATACAGAAATAGTAAACAAAAAAATTATTGCAGCAGGTAAGGGGCGTATTTGGCCGCCATATTTCTGTTGACACTGTAATAGATGAATGTGCCGTCCTTGCGGAGATCGAGCAGTCCGCAGTCCGTCAGCTGCTTAAGGTGATGGGAAAGCGTCGAACCGGCAATGGATTCAAGTTTGCTCTTAATATCGGTGCAGCACAAATTCTTCTCCTCCGTGAGGAGCATGGCAATCCGCAGGCGGGTCGGCTCTCCGAGCGCTTTGTATACTTTGACGGCTTCACGCAGTTCTGCATTCTCTTGGACCATGAGGCGATCACCCTTGTTGTAATTTGATGTTTCTATAATTATGGAAATTAACTTACCACAAATTCCCTTGGATGTAAACCTGATTTTTCCAAGTAAGGGGGGAGTATTTGTCTGTTTCGGGGGAGGTAAGGCGGTGTCGCTTTATTTCTCGGGCGGATTCGGGAACGAGCGCTGGACTTCTTAGGGCCTTCCACCGCCTGGATCCACCTTTGCGAATGCTTCCCAACCTGCCCGGGAATCCTAGGAGGGATTGCCATCCGAATCGATTGCACAAGATCGGCAGGAAACGGAAGGAGGGGGATCCAATGGACCTTATGAGGCTCAAGGAAGAGCGGTGGAATGCATGGACGCATGGCATCGGAACACTGCTCAGCGCCGTAGGGCTGCTGCTGTTGGTAGAGCGGGCTGGAGTCTACCGCCATGCTGCTTATACAGTATCGAGCACCGTGTACGGGGCCTCGTTCATCTTGCTGTACATCTCCTCCACGCTGCTGCACAGCGCGCGCTCGGCGCGGTGGATCGAGAGGTTCGAACGGCTCGATCATGCGGCAATTTTCATTGCGATGGCCGGGTCCTATACGCCATTCCTGGTCTATGCCTTCCCTGGGCTGCCGGGCTATGCGATGCTGACCCTTGTCTGGGGGCTGGCCTTGACGGGCATCGGGCTCGTACGCTGGATCATCCGCCGCTTCATGCCCTGGGGCATGATCTACTACCTGCTGCTGGGCTGGCTCATCGTCTTCCTGATCGGGCCGCTGCAGAGCCTGCTGCCGCCTCAGGGCCTTGCATGGCTGCTCGCAGGCGGAATCCTCTACAGTACAGGGATCCTGTTCTTCGTCTGGCGATCTCTCCGATACCACCATGCTGTCTGGCATCTCTTCGTGCTGGCCGGCAGCGGCTGCCATTTCATTACGGTCTATGCCTACCTGGTTCCTGCAGCCCCGTCGCACTAAGAAAGAGTTGAAGCGAAGCTCTCCCGGCAGGAGGGCTTTTTTTGATAGGCTCCTGGGGGAATGGTAAGTTCTTGTGATGCAGGGTGTTTAGCAGCTATCCTTTCTTGGGTAAAAAAGGGTAACCGAAGCTCGTCCCTGAAGGGACAGCCAATCATGAAGGAGTGTTCCCTATGAGTATTCAAAGCCGCAATCCATCGTCTTCGTTCACGAAGCCATTTGCCCATGTGCATACGATCCTGACCGGACACGGATTCGACGAAGTGGCGGGTAAGGAGAACTCGTTCTACGAGCTGCCGATTCGTGTGGAAGGGGAGGAGAAGGGCTATCCGTTCCGGGTATACACCCGCCGGGCGGAGAACAATCAACTGGAGGTTGATCTCAGCCAAGCCCAATTTGCCGGTGAGGGCCAAGTGCCGGAGGCCGCATCCGCCCAAGCGGATAAGCTGCTGGGCACCCTCCGCGAGAAGCTGCAGGGCGAGTCCTACAAGAACGAGTCCACACCGATCGACGAAGCCCAGAACGGCCGGATGACGAGCAATGAGGAAGAAGTGAAGCAGCTCGGCAAGGCGATGTCGGATTACCCGACGAACAAAGAAGTGCGGGAGAGCGGCATGGTGCCGGATCCGATCCAATAAATAGAGGGCTGGAGATGGGAAGACTGCCTGTCCGGAAGCCCCCCGTCCAACGGGTACGTCATTGATCCTCCGGGATGAGTGACGTACCCTTTTGCTATGTCCGCCTACGATCACAGAAACCGGAAAAGTCATCGATCATCCGTTCACCCTGAAGTTTCCCTTCTCCAAGCATACAAACCATTGTCGCCAGCTTGAATCCGAAGGCTGTCAAAACGGCTGGAGATTGAGCTTCAACGTGAAAGAAGTGAAAGTCACCCCGGATACGACCAGCGTGACGCATTCGCTGGAGCAGTTCACTCCGAGCCAGCTCGTCGAGAAGCAGAAGCAGGAGCAGGAGTTCATCTACACGAAGGCTGCAGTGCACGAAGACCAGGGCCATCTCTTGGAGCGCCTGAGCGGCGAAGGGAAACGAAGGGCAGCCGGTTGAGAAATGAACGTTCATTATGCCAGCGCAGCGGGCCAGACGAAATACCTCATCTTGAAACCTTTCAAAACCAACAATGGGGATTTCCCGAAGGAATTGAGCAGAGCCAGCTGGTGGAGGGGCTTGATCTGCGTATCGACCTCCCTGAAAACGAATAAACAGCATTGAATGGATGAGGGGACTCCTGTGAGAAGGAGTTCTCTTTATTTGGGTTGATGATCGATCGCAGCTGCGGCGGCAGTCGGGTTCCCTGCGTCTCGGCCGGCTGCATTGCCTATGGGCCTCTTTGGAGTTAGTTGCATTCACACCATTCCTGGAGGAGGTCCGCCAGCTCGGCGGGATCGGGATAGCATTATTCCGTGACCTATTGTAAGTTTTATTATATCGTTACTAATGTCTGAAATTATAGAATCGGGGGGAGCAGGCAAGAGATGTTCAAACTAAGATTAGCTGTATGGACAGCGGCAGCGATGATATTCCTGTCCGTATCCACGTATTCGCACGCCGAACCGGAGGAGGGGACTCCGCCAAGCAGCATGCCGTGCCTTACCTTGTTCGACGAGTTTAAGCTGTATAAGAGCGAGAGGACAGGAAGCAGCGAGGTCATCGGATCACTCAGCGGAAACCAGACGGTTCAGCTGGCTCCGGTGGAGGCGGAACGGCTGGCGGGCCTATCCACGATGAGCAAAGTGCATGTAGTGACTTGGCTTGGCACCGCGTGGATCAACCTCAAAGAAGGTTCGTATAAGTACGGAGAGCTGGAGAGGAAGACCGAGACCTTGACCCTGCTTCAGCCGGAAACGGCGCTGTACGACTCGCCGCTGGCCGAAACGGCGTACAAACTGGCTCCGCAGCAGGTGGAAGCGGTGGCCTCGATGCCCGTATGCGACCCGTTCTATGCCTGTTGGTCGCAAGATAAGTGGTACTTAATCCGCACCTCCTGGCTCGGTGAGAAATGGATTCAGCCCTATCATTATGCAGAGAAGTATCAAGGGCGGACGGTGGAAGGGTATATCAGCATTGAAGAGGAGAGCGCCGTCTATTCATACCCCGAGGATGAGCCGCTGACTGGCGAGCCTAAGGTGCGTCCGCAGATCGTGAAATTCGTCGCCAAATATGTAACGACGGGGCGAATGGTTCCTCCGACTCTATGGTACCAGATCGATACACCGCAGGGGCTTCGCTGGATCTGCATGGGCTCCGAACATGGGCTGGGCTTTGAGAACATAGAGCCCGTCGATCTCAAGATCGACATGCCGGCCCCCTTCCATTACTACAGGTCCCCTTCTCCTTATGAAGAGCCTTCCGCAGCCCAGGAACCGCAGATCGTCCATGCCCTTGGTCGTCTCGGGGACTGGTACTTTGTTCTGACGGGGGATCAGGGTAGATGGATCAATCCAGTGATCAATCCGGATAAGGAGCCGGCAGTGCGGACAACCGGGGATCTCGGAGAGAACACTTAGCACCGCGCTGGATCCAGACGGAGAGAGGAGGCTGCAAGATGGTTGGTATTTCCTCGGGATACGCCAAGGTCTACCGGGCAAGGTTCGTTCCGCCAGAGGAGCACGGTAAGGGGAACGGACTGACGCTGCCTTGGCCCTGCATAGAGAGGGCGGGCTTGGTCGATGCGGTGACCGGGCTGCCGCCTGCCGAGCGGACAGAGATAAGCGTATGCTGGAATCCGGACCATGTCTATGTCCGGTTCTATTGCCAGGACCGGTATACGAAGTCAAGCTATACGCAGCGCGACGAGCCGTTGTACGAGCAGGATGTGGTCGAGCTGTTTATCGACGAGCAGGGCGAAGGGACCGAATATTTGGAGATTGAAGTGAGTCCGAATAATGTCATCTTCGATGCCATGATCCGCCACGACGGAATCGACCTCATGCTGGAGTGCAATACGGCGTGGAATATGGAGGGTCTGGTGACTTCCGTGTACCGCGAAGCCGAGGACCGGCTTGTATATGACATCCGGCTGCCGGCAGGAGCCTTCCTTCATCCACTGACGGCAGGGACCCGGTGGAGAGTCAATTTCTACCGGATCGACGAACAGCCGGACGGCAGACGGGAGTATCAGGCATGGAGTCCGACGGGAGCTGCCCAGTTTCACCGTCCGCTAGCCTTTGGCTGGCTGGTGCTGGGGTAGGCAGCAGCCCGGGCCTCCCTGTCAGCTGCGGAGTTTGGCTCATGGTTGTGCCCAGGCCGCCAGGGTATTCCGTCAGGTCCGGTTTCTTTTCTCGTAAGCTTTGACCAACCGGACCCACCAATACAGTGTAATCCAAGGTAAGATAACAGCCGATAATCGAATGGCCAGCTGAAAAAACTGGTCGAGCGCGATGGAAATCATCATACCGCCTCCTCTCATCATTCACGGGGGAAGGTTCTAGAGCCGCGTCTGCATAAGCTGATACAATAGATGATGCCAATGCAATAGATTAATTGATACAATAGATACAGCAGTACGTTGTACGGGATCAAAAACACGGGCAGCTCTGTGATGAATGGGTGCCGTTCCACATTGTATAAACGCGGTTCGGCTGCCGGATGTTACATTTATAAAACGGGAACTGGCCGAGGCACTACTAGGAGCCGAGGGGTATGGGGACCGTGAGCTGCCGAGAAGTGGATTCGACCATTCCGAGGGAGGAGCTCGAACATGACGGCGTACAAAGGAATCATTCCCCTGCTGCGAAGCTTCGACGAGGGAAAGGCCAAAGAATTCTATGCAGATTACCTGGGGGGCCGGGTGGACTGGGAACACCGTTTTGAAATGGAGAACCGTGAGAGCCCACTCTACATGCAGGTTTCCCTGGGGGATGTCCGTCTGCATCTAACCGAGCACTATGGAGACTGCTGTCCCGGGGCCTCGGTCCGGTTGGAAGTCGGGGACCTGGAAGTGCTCCACCGGAGGCTGCTGGGCCAAGCATACGCCTATTCCCGCCCCGGCATGGAGACGACTCCGTGGGGAACGCGGGAGGTTCGGGTGACCGATCCCTTTGGGAACCGGATCACCTTTTATGAAGAGCTGCCGGAGTAGGCGCCTATCACGAGTAAAGAGGCACAGGCTGGTCCTAACGGGCCGGATGTGCCTTTTTGGCGTACCCGGAGAAGGGGGCCCCGCAGGACCATAAATCCGGGTTGGGGTTATTTTTGCGAATCAGGGAATTGCCATTGACTCTCCCCTATAGGGGAAGGTATATAGTCAGTTCAGAGGCCTCGATATAACAGCAAAGGAGAACGGGAAGGGATGTGCGCGCATGTTCAAAATCAGTGATTTCTCCAAGCTCAGCCGGGTGTCCGTCAAGACGCTGAGGTATTATGACCAGATCGGTCTGCTGGAGCCTGCCCATACGGACAGGGATTCCGGATACCGTTATTATACCGCGGACCAGCTGTACCGCCTGCACCGTATATTGGCATTCAAGGATCTGGGGTTCACGCTGGAGCAGATCGGACCGATGCTGGATGAAGTATCCTGCGAGGAGATTAACGGCATGCTGCGGCTGAAGCAGGCGGAGCTGCAGCAGAAGGTGCTGGAGGAGCAGGCAAGGCTGGCAAGGATCGAAGCGCGGGTGCAGCAGATCCGCCTGGAGGAAGGGCAGGCGCCGGTAAGCGATCCGGTGGTCAAGACGGTCGAAGCCGAGCTTGCCGCCACCATTCGGGCACGGGTGCCGAGGTCCCATATCGGCCTGCTGGCCGAGGAGGCACGGCGGCATGTGAGAGGGCAGGGCCTGAAGCCCGGTACCCTGGTCATCCAGTGGCACGATTGGGGCCTGCCGGACGACCGGGTGGACATCGAAGTCGGCGTACTGCTCCCGCGGAGAATCGGAGCGAGCGGAACGCTGAACGTGGCATCCCTGCCGGAGATGCCGCTGGTGGCGTCGCTCCTGCACCGCTGCGACCCCCGGAGCGTATGCCGCGCCTCCTCGCAGCTCGCCGGCTGGATCGAAACGAACGGCTACCGGATTGCGGGCGATCTCCCGCAGCGGGAATTGTTCTTCCCAGAAGAGGAGTCAGCAGAAGAGGGCGGGCTGAGGCATGCGGAGCTGCTGATTCCTGTGGAACGGATCGACTATGAAGGAGGAGAAAGCAGATGAGCGGGTTGGCATTGAAAGGAAAAGCGGCCCTGGTGACGGGAGCGAGCCGGGGAATCGGCAGAGCGATTGCGGAGCGGCTGGCCCGGGACGGAGCAGTCGTTGCGGTCCATTACGGCAGCAGGCGGGAGGCCGCGGAGGAAGTCGCTGCCGGCATCAAGGCGCAGGGCGGGACCGCATTCACGGTCGGAGCGGATCTTGGGAGCCTGCAGGGCGTAGAAGGTCTGTGGACGGAGCTGGAGGCGAAGCTGGCGGAGCTTACGGGCGAAGCCCGGTTCGATATCCTGGTCAATAACGCTGGCATCGGGCTGCGGGGAAGGATCGGCGAGACGACCGAGAGCATGTTCGACGAGATGATGGCGGTGAATGTCAAAGCGCCGTTCTTCCTGATCCAGGGGGCGCTGCCCCGCATGCGCGACGGAGGCCGGATTATTAATATCTCGTCCGGCGTCACCCGGATCGCCTACCCCGAACTCACGGCATACAACATGACCAAGGGGGCGCTCGATACGCTGACGCTGACCTTGGCGAAGGACCTCGGTCCCCGGGGAATTACGGTCAATGCCATCATGCCGGGCATCGTAGATACCGAGATCAACGCCGGCTGGCTGCATGAGCCCGCAGCTTGGCAGTTCGCCTCGGAGATGTCGGCCCTGGGACGGGTGGGCGAGCCGGACGATATTGCGGATATCGCCGGATTCCTCGCTTCGGGCGACAGCCGCTGGGTGACGGGCCAGAGGGTGGACGCAACCGGTGGCTCGCATTTGTAAGCAGGGCTGGCAAGCCCGGATAGAAGTGAAGAAGCTCCTGGAAAGGGGCTTTTTCACTTGCCTATGTAAGTCGAAGGGAAGGGGGCTATGCCTGCCATCCTTGGCTGCATGTAACAAGCTCCCCGAGCTCGGTTCGTTGTGTTCCCCGGCTGACACAGCGACGCGCGGGGCTGTTCTCCTGGGCCAATCGCGGCGCTAGAGCTTGGCATTGGCCCTCAATGGTTGAGCCGTGCGGAGGACGGCACAGAGTTGGAACTAACGAAACCTAGTTATTTTATGGTATAGTATAACAATAAAGAGTTTGGGGAAAGAAAAGTCAGAATGCCAGAGTCATCGGGGGAGGGGCATCCATTGGCGAATTATTTAAAGCGCTTACTTCTATTCAGTTTCCTGCTCGGCACGCTTCCCGTCCTGGTTACGGGGTGGCTGTCCTATTCGGCGGCTTCCAGGGACATGGAAGAGAAAGTGAAGGAGGAGGGGGGGCATGTGCTGCTCCAGACGCAGATGCGGGTGGAGCAGGTGCTGAAGACCCTTGAGCTGTCGGCCATTCAATTCGTGAATTCCCCCGAATTCGTGGCTACGGCGAACCGGAAGCTGAGCGAAGAGAACTACGAAGAGATCCGTACGCTCTCCAAAGGGCTCTACCAGCTTCAGACGCTGACCGGCATCAACGATGCGTACCTGATCAATTTCAGGAACGATTGGCTGGTGAACTACCGGCTGTTCCGGACGCTCACTTCCGAGCCTCAGCGAGAGCGCTTTCTTGCTTATGCAGGCCATCCGGACAGCCTCTTCTGGGTCACTCCGGGACAAACGGATGCCCGGTCCGAGGAAGAGCGGGAGGCGGCGGACGGAGAGCCGATGATCCGCATGGTGCTCAAGATCCCTACGGTACCGGCAGTGAGGCCGGAGCAAATGCTCGTGATCGAACTCCCGGAGGGGGATATCGAAACGCTCCTTGGCGCGGGCGAAGGGTTCGGCACGCATTATGTGCTGGATCCGGGACGGGCTGAAGTCGTCGTCGGACAGGTGCCCGAAGGGGCGGCCGGGCGCAATTCCCTCATCGTACAGAAGGTGCTGGCGGGAGGTGCGGAGCAGGGATTCTTCCGGATGGAGGATGGGAACGGGGCGGAGCTTGGCGTGTCCTACCGCAAGTCGGCTTATAATAACTGGATCTACACCTCGGTCGTCTCCATGAAAGAGATGGGGGCTGCCTCGCGCAAAATTGCGGTGATTACGGGGCTGGTCTGTCTCGCCGTTGCCGCGGTGGTAGCCGTGCTGGCATTCTACGGAAGCCGGCGCATGTACACGCCGATCCGGCGGCTGTTCGATGCCACGCGAGCCATGGGGGGCGAAGGGGAGGCCGCGGCCGCACTGGACGAGTTCTCGTATATCGAGAGTCGGCTGCGGGACTTGTCGCTGACGGGGCGGGAGCTTCGGGATCAGCTCTCGAAGCATGCCGGTCAGCTCAAGGAACTGTACATGCTGAAGCTGTTCACCGGACAGACAGGTGAGAAAGATTACCATTATCAAGCGGAAAAATACGGATTTCCGTCGGGCTGGCATCGCTTGACCGTGCTCACGCTGCAGATCGATTCGCTTCGGGAAACCCGGTACAGGGAAGAGGATCAGGATCTGCTTTTGTTCGCAATCGGTAACATGGTCGGCGAACTGCTGCCGGAGCCGCAGTGCTTCCGCCCGGTTGTGCTCGACTCCTCCCAGGTAACTCTGCTGGCGAGCGCGCTGGAGGATCCCCAGGAGCTGAAGAACCAGGTGCACGGCATGGCGGAGGATATCCGGAGCAAGGTGGGCGAGTATCTGGGACTGAAGGTGAGCATCGGCATCTCCCGGCCGTTCGAGCGGATCGGGGAGACGGTGGAGGCTTACTCCGAGTCGCTGTACGCCCTGCGCAGCCGGCTCAGCCTAGGCAGCGATATCGTCGTGCATTACGGGGACATCGGGACGGGCGGGGGACTCAGCGCAGCCGGATCGCACCATCTCAGGCTGCTGGAGGACCAGATCGTCCACGCGCTGAAGATGAACCCCGAGCGGGTGCCCGATTTGTTCGAGGAGTATATGTGCTCCGTAGCGGACAAGGGCATGGGCTTCGGCGAGCATGCCGCCGTGATGATCCAGCTGGTGGCCAAGGTCTACGGCCTGGTGCAAGAGCAGGGGAACACGGTGGAGCATGTCTGCGGTCCCCGGGCTTCGATGGAAGTGTTCCTGAAGCTCCATACGCTGGAGCAGCTGAAGTCCTGGTTCACAGACGACCTGCTCGGACCAGCGGCGTCCCACCTCAATACCCAGGCGGATTCGCAGCACACGGATATCGCGGGCAGGATGCTGCGCATGATCCAGGAGCAGTACGATGAAGACTTGTCGCTCGATTCCTGCGCGTCGGCATTGAATTTCCATCCGGTCTATCTCAGCCGCGTCTTCAAGAAAGAGACCGGCGTCAATTTCAGCGAATATCTCATGGAATACCGGATGAAGGTGGCCAGACAGATGCTCGAGGAGTCGAATATCCGCATATCCGATATTGCGGATAAACTGCGGTATACGAACACGTCGGCCTTCATCCGGGTCTTCCGCAAGGTCGTCGGCATGACGCCGGGCAAATACCGGGAGCAGTGCGGGGGCAGGTAAGGCCGGCCTCAGCGGCCGGGGCGAAGCCGGGTAACGGAGGAAGAGGAGGATGCGAATGGCCGAAGGACAACGAAGGGCCGCGGGACTGGCGGCATGCTGCACCGTACTGCTGCTGGCAGGCTGCAGCGGCAAGGAGCATGGGAGCGGGGCGGAGGGGGCCCAGGCGGAACGCTTCCGGGTTACGATCGCGGCGGCCCAAGTAGGAGAAGCGCTGGCGGACGGCAACATCGTGGAACAGGAGATGGAAGCCTATACCGGTACACGCCTGGAGATTCAGTGGATCCCCAGCACGGCTTACGATGATAAGGTGAGCGTGATGATCGCATCGGGCAAGCTGCCGATGATGCTGCGGCTGAAGTCGACGTCGGAATCGGTACGGGCGATCCAGTCGGGGCTCTTCTGGGAGATTGGGCCTTACTTGAAGTCGTACGGCAACTTGTCGGAGCTTAGTCCGCAGTATTATGACAATATCCGGGTGGATGGCAAGCTCTACGGCATTCCGCTGTTCCGGGATATGGCCCGTTCGGCGGTCGTCTACCGGAAGGATTGGCTGGACAAGCTGGGCTTGGAGCCGCCCGCCTCGATCGAGGACTGGTATGAGCTCTGCCGCGCCATGGCGCAGGGGGATCCCGACGGGAACGGGCTGAACGACACATACGGCCTCATTCTGGGCAAAAAATATAACGATGGCTCCGCGGCTATCACGACGCGGATCGCCGTATCGCTCGGGGCGCCGAACAAATGGGGGGTGAATGAACAGGGGCAGTTCACGCCCGAGTTCATGACGGAGCCTTATCGGGATGTGCTGCGGCTGCTGCGGCGGCTCTACGCCGAGAGGCTGGTCAACCGGGACTTCGCCGTACTCGATGACGACGAGGCCGAGAAGCAGTATGACACCGGGCGCGGCGGTCTGCGGGTCGGCGTGGCGCAGAATGCCAAGGGCATGCAGGACCGGCTGGCCGCCTCGGGCATCAAGGGGGAGTACGATCTCGCCCCGATGACCGGGCCGTCGGGCATCCGGGCCACCGCCGAGCCGGGGAATAATGGCTTCTATGTGTTCCCTAAGTCTTCCGTGGCGGCCGAGGAAGATCTGAAGAAGGTCCTCGGCTTCATCGACCGGATGCTCGATGAAGAGATGGCGACGCTGCAGCTGCGCGGGGTGGAAGGAAGGCATTTTGTCCGCATAGAGGGCGGAAGTGCCATCTATAAGGACTTTGACCTCTTCCAGAAGGAGGTCAAGCCTTACCGCGACACATTCTTCAATCTGGAGGGCTATAAGGGGCTTCCCCTCAAGGATACGCCGCTCGGAGAGAAGGGCAAGCGGATTCCGAAGGAGAGCCTGGCTGCCGCCGTACGGAACCCGGCATCGGGTCTGCAGTCGAAGACCTATACGGAACGGGGCAAAGAACTGGAGGAGAGAATCGGCGATGCCCAGACGAAATTCATCATGGGGAAGATCGACGAGGCGGGCTGGCAGGCGGAGGTCGATGCCTGGCTGCAGGCAGGCGGCGGGCAGATGATCCGGGAATATGAGGAAGCCTACGCGAAGACCTCGCAGGCCCGCTGAAAAAGGGATAGGCTAGCTTGGGAAGGGCTCTCCGGGAGGAGGGCTTTTTTTTGATATCGCGCGCCTAGCCAAGCTAGACACAACGAGCCGGTGCAAGTCCGGTCGAGGTAAGAGCCAAGTCGCCTCGTAGCTGACCGGCAGCTGGTGGAGAGACCCTAAGGCTGAAGCCCTGTGACAAAATAACCCTGCAAAGGGAGCGAGCAAAAGGGCAGGCCGTAACATGAAGTGAATCCTGCCGCATCGTCCAAAAGCACCTGCAAAGGACAAGAAGGAGCCGAGCCCCGGGTATCTGGGTGGAGGTCATGGAACGCGTGAAGACCTTGGAATCGCAGCGCGGAAGAACCTTCCGGCGCAAGGGGAGCGGCATGTCGGGAATGTTGTGTCTGGAATCCGGAATGGGATGGCAGGCTTGCAGAGGAGTAGCCTCTATAATGCTCATATGTGATAGAACATGATGTAAAAAGATAGTTGACAACGATTACAAAAAGGATATAATCAAATTCAAGCAAACATAATCATAAATGAGCAAAGTGTGATCATAGAATGGGAGCAAGCGTGCAGAAGAGGTGACAGAGTACATGTTCGGAGAAGAACGAAAGACGAAGATTATGGAGCGATTGGAACTCGAGGAACGGGTCGATGTCGTGGAGCTGAGCCAGAAGCTTGAAGTCTCGGAATCTACGGTACGCCGGGATCTCCGCGAGCTCGAAGAGGCCGGGCTGCTGAAGCGCACGCACGGGGGCGCGGTCTCGAACAAGATCGCCTTGAAGAACGGCGTGAATCTGGAGCCGAGCTTCCGCGAGAAGGAAGTACAGTACCAGCGGGAGAAACAGGCGATCGCGCGCAAAGCGGCGGAGCTGATCCGCGAAGGAGACACCGTGCTGCTCGACTCGGGGACGACCACCTTGTATTTGCTGCAGGAATTGAAAGCGTTTCGACAACTGACGGTTGTCACGAACGCGGTGATCTCCCCCCTGCATCTCGACC
The DNA here is from genome assembly GCF_027533645.1 of Paenibacillus caseinilyticus. GTDB lineage: Bacteria > Bacillota > Bacilli > Paenibacillales > NBRC-103111 > Paenibacillus_G > Paenibacillus_G caseinilyticus. The sequence continues at coordinate 126,528 of NZ_JAQAGY010000019.1, read as the reverse complement.
ACCATCCCGGGATCGAGCTCATCTTCCTGGGGGGCACGTTCCGGCCCCAGACCCAGTCGATGGTCGGACTGTTCACGGAGCAGAGTCTGGATCTCATCCGGGTCGATAAGTGCTTCATCGCCACCAACGGCGTGAATCTGGAGCAGGGACTGACGACGCCGACGATGGCAGAAGCGGCGATCAAGCGCAAGATGATCTCCTGCGCGCAGGAAGTGGTGCTAGTCACGGATTCGTCGAAGTTCGGACGGTCGCATTTTGCCAAGTTCGCCGGGCTCGATCAGATCCATACGTGCATCACGGACGGGGGCATCCCCCAGAATGATATCCAAAGCCTGCAGGACCGTGGAATCACGGTAGTGACGGCAGATACGGATAGGACGGAGTAGGGAATGAACAAAGAGAGAGTATTGACGGTAACGCTCAATCCGTCGCTGGATAAGACGATCGTACTACCCGAGCTGCGGGTCGGTTCGTTGAACCGGACAGCGGGCATACGGCTGGATCCGGGAGGCAAGGGGATTAACGTAGCGCGGCTGCTGCACGAGTTCGGCACCGGGGTCACCGCTGCCGGCTGGTGCGGGGGAGCCGAAGGCGAAGAGCTGATGAGGTATCTGAAGCGGGACGGCATTCCGGCGAGCTTCACCTCTGCGGTGGGCGCGACGCGGACGAACCTGAAGATCGTGGACAGCTCGAAAGAGCTCACCACGGAGATTAACGAACCGGGACCCGAAGTAACGGAAGCGGAGCTGGCGGCGTTCATCCGGGAATTCAGAGTCCTGCTGCACGACGTCTCGTATCTTGTGCTTGGCGGAAGCATTCCACCGGGAGTTCCTCCCACGGTCTATGCCCTGCTTACTGCCATCGCCCACGAGCACGGAGTGAAGACGGTGCTGGATGCGGACGGCGAAGCCTTGAGCGAAGGACTGCAAGCGGTACCCTTCGCGGTAAAGCCGAACATCCATGAACTGGAGAGGCTGCTTGGCCGGACGCTGGCGTCGGAGTCGGAGATCGCCGGCGCCGCCCGGGAGCTGCTCGGCCGGGGCGTCTCGCTCGTCATCGTGTCGATGGGCGAATCGGGCTCCCTGGTCGTCGGAGCGGAGGAGGCTTACCGGGTGACCCCCTTCCCGATCACGGCGAAGAGTACGGTCGGCGCGGGGGACTCGATGGTCGCCTGCCTCGTGTACTGCCTGCTTCAAGGCAAGACGCTGAAGGAAATCGCAGCCTGGACGTCTGCGGCCGGTACGCTGACCGCATCGAAGGAAGGCACACAGCTGTGTACGCTGGCTGAGGTGCAGGAACAGGTACATCTCGTAGAAGTGCATCCCTTGTAAGGCTACAATGTGACTGGAGGAACAACCATGGAGAAGAAACTATTGGCCGTAACGGCTTGCCCTACCGGGATCGCCCATACCTATATGTCCGCGGAAGCGCTGGAGCAGGCGGCGGGGGCCAGAGGCATCCTGCTCAAGGTGGAGAAGCGCGGGGCGATGGGGATCGAAGACGGCTTGACGGATGAAGAAATCAGAGACGCCCACGCCGTCATCATTGCGGCAGACACGGATGTGCAGGAGGCGCGGTTCGCGGGCAAAGCGATCGTGAAGGTAGCGGTAGCCGAAGCGATCAAGAATCCGAACGGGCTGCTCGACCAGGCGCTCGCGAAGGAAGCGAAGCCGGCAGCGGCAGACGCGATCGCCCAGGTGGAGCAGGCCAAAGCCGAGCGGAGCAAGCAGCGCTCTGGGGTCTACAAGCACCTGATGACCGGTGTCTCGAATATGCTGCCGCTTGTGGTGGCCGGCGGTCTGATCATTGCGCTGTCGTTCGTGTTCGGCATCGAAGCGTTCAAGCAGGAGGGGACGCTGGCAGCGGCACTGATGAGTATCGGCAGCGGGGCGGCCTTCACCCTGATGGTGCCGATCCTCTCCGGCTTCATTGCCTTCTCGATTGCCGACCGGGTCGGCTTGGCGCCGGGTCTGGTCGGCGGCATGCTCGCTTCGCAGCTTGGCGCGGGCTTCCTCGGCGGCATCATCTCCGGCTTCCTGGCCGGTTATATCGCCCAGGGCCTGAAGCAGTACCTCAAGCTGCCGAAGAACTTCGAGGGCCTGAAGCCGATTCTGCTCATCCCGCTGCTCTCCACGCTGACCGTCGGTCTGCTCATGGTCTATGTCATCGGCAGCCCGCTTAAGGCGGTCATGGACGCTCTGACGGCTTGGCTGACGGGCATGGGCTCGACGAACGCCATTCTGCTCGGTCTGATTCTCGGCGCGATGATGGCCTTCGATATGGGAGGCCCGGTGAACAAATCGGCCTACACCTTCGCGATCGGGCTGCTCGGCAGCTCCGTCTACGCGCCAATGGCGGCGGTCATGGCCGCTGGTATGACCGCTCCGCTCGGGCTGTGGCTCGCGACGATGCTCGCGCCGAACAAGTACACGAAGGAAGAACGGGAAGCGGGCAAGGCGGCTTCCATCCTCGGGATCTCGTTCATCACCGAAGGTGCCATTCCGTTCGCTGCGGGCGACCCGCTGCGCGTCATTCCAAGCATTGTGGCCGGTTCGGCGGTCACCGGGGCGCTGTCGATGGCGCTGGGCGTTACGCTGAAGGCGCCGCATGGCGGAATCTTCGTCATGGCGATCCCGCACGCTGTCGAGCATGTGATGTTCTACGCACTGGCCATTGCGGCTGGCATGGTAGTCACCGCCGTAACCGTGAACCTGCTCAAATCCAATAAAACGACCACAGCCTAAGGGCTTCCTAAGGAGAGAATAGAAGATGAATATTGCAAGCATTCTGCGCACCGAAACGATTGACCTTGCTATGACGGCAGCTACCAAAGAAGAGGCCATTGCGAAAATGGCCGCCCTGGTCGGCGGTGCGGGATTCCTCAGCGACCAAGAACAGTACGTGAAGGATGTGCTTATCCGCGAGAGCAGCTCGTCGACCGGGATCGGCTTCGGCGTAGCGATTCCGCACGGCAAATCGGCCGGCGTGAAGTCGCCGCTGCTGGCCTTCGCCAAGTTCACGGAGCCGGTCGAATGGGCGTCGATGGACGGCAGCCCGGTGACGATGGCGTTCCTGATCGGCGTGCCGGTCGAGCAGGCCGGGCAGGAGCATCTCAAGATTCTGACGACGCTGGCGCGCAAGCTCATTCATGAGTCGTTCCGCCAGACACTCATGGAGGCATCTTCCGCGGAAGACGTGCTGCAGGCGCTGGATTTTTAATAGCTGTGTTCGGGAAGGTCTGCGGCCGGTGGCTGCAGGCCTTTTGCTTGTTTTACTGCAGACCGGCCTACTCCATCATGAGGCGTGTGCGGTATTGCTTGGGGGATTCGCCCCTTTGTTTTCTGAACATTTTGGAGAACAAAAGAGGATCCTCGTAGCCGACGGAGCGGGAAATGTCACCAATAGAAAGCTCCCTCTGCTTCATAAGCTCACACGCTTTCTGCATTCGGTAATGAACCAGATAAGACTGAATGCTGGAGTGGCTGTGATCCTTAAACAAGGAGCACAGATAGCTTCGGTTCAATCCAACAAATTCGGCTATGTCGGTAACCGATATGTGATTTATTAAGGAAAATCCCCTCCTTATGCAGCAGCTTGCACAAAGAAATGATGGTACACAAAAGGCGCCTCCCATGGAAGCGCCTAATGCGGACAGTCCGTCCTCTACTTGATAAATGCCGCCATGCCAAGCTTCAAATCCCGGATCCCCTCGGTGACGAGGCGGGCGATCTGCACGGCCCCCTCTTCCTTGAAATGCGTGTTGTCCTGCACGCCGTTCGGGAAGTTCGGATACTGGCCGGGTTCAAGCCACAGGAACAGCGCTTTGGTCTCCTCGATGCCCACGGTGTTGTAATATTCGATGCTGCGGGCATTGAGGTCGATCAACTGCACATGCTGCTCTTCGGCCACCTGCTTCATGGCCGCGTAATGATCAGGGAAGTCGTTCTTGAAGAGGCCGTTCTCGTCCCAGCTGCGGCGTCCGACCGGGGTGACGAGCACCGGTGTTGCACCGCGCTGCTTCGCACCGACGATGTACATGGTCAAGTATTCCTTGTACGTCGTATAAGGGGCGGCATAACGCTCGGGATTGGACGATGCGTCGTTGTGTCCGAACTGCACGAACAGGTAGTCGCCCGGCCGGATCTCGTTCAAGATAGAGTCGAGGCGCCCATCATTCACGAAGCTCCGGGAGCTGCGGCCGCCGATGGCCCGGTTGGCGAACAGGACGCCATCCGTGAAGTATTCGCCGATCTTCTGCCCCCAGCCGGCTTGGGGATAGAACCGGGAGTTATAGGTCTGTACGGTGGAATCGCCGGCCAGGTAAGCCGTAGGCTTGTCCCCCTGAACCCGGCTCGGCCGCTTCTTGACGACGAGAGAGTTCAGTCTCGGCACGGCGCCGAGAATTTCGATGCTGAGCTGCCCGTCGATCACGGCCACATTGAAGGTGGAAGTGCTGAACTCACCTGCCGCGGCAGCGAGAGCCTTGGCTCTGTAGATGCCTTCTGCTTTGACATCGACGAGATTGGGCTCGGTCTGGTCGCCTGAGATCAGGCTGACTTCATAATCCCCATTGGGCAGGTCGAGCAGGAAGGGAATACCGCTGGCGCCGAGGTAATCGCCCCGCAGCGCATCCGGCGCACCGCGGTCAGCGCCGTAGGTCACCTTCGTGACGTCCGAGAAGCCGTAGCCCTTGGCCGGGCTGTAAGCGGACTTATCCGTTACGGGCGTATACCCCCGCTCAACCGCGCCCGGGCCGAAGTCGAACTTGTACACACGGGAGATCTCCAGGGCATTGATCCGGGGTGCCGAACCGCCGAACTCCAGGTCGAGCTTGCGGTCATTCACTGCGGCTGTGAGGGTCATCTGGTCGAACTGCCCGGCGGCGGCCGTAAGGCTGGCCGTGACGGAGCCTTCCGCGGTAACGGTCGTGGACGAAGCCTCGGTGCTGTCGCCCGAGAGGATCGTCACCTGGTATTCGCCGTTCGGCACATCGGCGCGCAGCGGGGTCTTCGGCACGCAGAAGTCTCCGCGGAGCGCATCGGGCTCGCCTCTGTCGTGGCCGGTGACCTTCTTGGGATTCAGGAAGCCGTAGCCTCCTGAAGAAGACTTATACGACGTCGACGGCAGAAGCTTCGAGTAGCCTGGGGCGACCGGACCGGGGCCGCAGTCGAGCAGAAGCGCGGACCGGGCCGCGGAGGAACCGGAATGGCCGCTGCCTGCGGCTTCTGCCGCACTTGCGGTCGGCAGCCCGGTCTGCAGGCTGCCGGCTCCGAACGCCGCGCCGAGCAGGACGGCGGTGACAGTTTTGAATAATTTATGCTGTGCAATCATGGCGAACATAAGAAGGAGGCTCCTCTCAGAATGGGGGTGGGCGGTAAACATCAGCGCTTCATCTCTCATGATGTAAGCGCATGCAATAGCGGTGGGTTCGGCTCCCTCCTTTGCCATAAGAATGAGTATCAGGTTCATGCGGCTTATCCCTACGGAATCTACTGTAATGGAAATGACGGGAGAGGGGAGTATAAAAAACAGTGTTTTTTCGCCAAAAATCAGGGAATATGTGGAACATGTGGCGGGGAATTGTAAGTGGGGGGCTTCTATGTGGTGGTTCATGCCGCTTGCGGGGCATCGGAACAGGGGGAGGTTTGACGAGGGGAGCCCCCTCGGATAAGGTAAGGGAAGAAGAAGTGAAGTGAGGTGAGAGGGATGGAGAAGGATCGGATCGGATCCGTGATCGCACAGCAAAAGGAATATTTCAACCGGGGCGAAACCCGTCCCCTGCCTGTCCGGCTGGCGCAGCTTGAAGCGCTCCGGCAGGCGGTGAAACGGTATGAGCCGGATATCATCGCCGCGCTGAAGGCGGACCTCGGCAAGTCGGAGCTCGAGGCCTATTCCACGGAAGTCGGCTTCCTGCTCGAGGAGATCCGCTTCGTGAGCAAGCGGCTTAAGGGGTGGGCGAAGCCGAGGAAGGTCCGGACGGCCCTTACGCATATCGGTTCCCGGGGCGTGATTGTCCCGGACCCCTACGGCGCAGCCCTCATCATCGCGCCGTGGAACTATCCGTTCCAGCTGGCGCTCTCGCCGCTGGTCGGTGCGATTGCAGCCGGCAATACGGCCGTGCTCAAGCCCTCCGAGCTGACGCCGGCCGTATCGGCGCTGCTCGCCCGGCTCGTGGCGGAGACGTTCCCGCCGGGCTGCGTCGCCGTGATCGAGGGCGGCGTGGAGGAGACGACGGAGCTGCTGCGGCAGAAGTTCGATTATATCTTCTTCACGGGCAGCGTGCCGGTCGGTCGCATCGTGATGGAAGCCGCCGCGAAGCAGCTCATTCCCGTCACGCTGGAGCTCGGGGGCAAGAGCCCCTGCATTGTGCACCGCGATGCGAAGCTGGAGCTGGCGGCGAAGCGGATCGCGTTCGGCAAGTTCACCAACAGCGGACAAACCTGCATTGCGCCCGACTATCTGCTCGTGCACGAGGAGGTCAAGGACGAGTTCCTCCGCCATCTGCACGGCGCGGTGGAGCAGTTCTATGGCAAGGACCCGGTACACCATCCGGACTACGGCCGGATTGTCTCGAAGCGGCATTATGACCGGCTCACGGGATTTCTTGGCGACGGGCATACGGTATTCGGCGGCCAGGCTAATGAGGAGACACTGCGCATTGCGCCTACGGTGCTCGACGGGGTAAATCCGGAAGCGCCCGTGATGCAGGAGGAGATCTTCGGTCCCATCCTCCCCGTGCTGACCTATAGGGAGATCGGGGAGACGGTCGCGGCCGTGAATGCGAAGCCGAAGCCGCTCGCCTTGTATCTCTTCTCGGAGGATGCCGCCATCCAGCGGGAGGTCGTGGAGAAGATTGCGTTCGGCGGAGGCTGTATCAACGATACGCTGATGCACATTGCCACGCCTTATCTGCCTTTTGGCGGGGTAGGGGAGAGCGGGATAGGGAGCTATCACGGCGAGAGCAGCTTCCAGGCATTCTCCCACTACAAGAGCGTACTGAAGCAGACGACCTTGTTCGATATTGCTTTCCGGTACCCTTCGGCGAAGAACGGGCTGAAGCTCATGCGGAGGCTGATGAAGTAACGAACGCATGGAGCTTGTCCCATGCCCATACATCCGTGATACACGGCTTCGCCGTCCTTTAAGGACGACGCGCGTTATAAGAAATACAAAGGTTAGAGGATCGAGCTCTGGTGAGAGATAAATTCTAGTATTTCAAAAAGTCTGCCGGCCCGTACAGGCTTTGGCAGACTTTTTTGAACAGGTGAAACGTTGTTCCCGTATGTGCGTCCAATTCTTTTCGCTGTCTCTTCCGCTGAACATGCGCCCCCCTTACACCTTCACGCCGCTCTGCCGGGCCAGGATGACGGCATTCAGCCAAGTCAGCTCCGTCAAGGTGAGCTGTTTGTTGTAAGCTTTCTGCGGCCAGGTCGTATCGGTAATGACGCCCTGGTCGAGCAGTCCCTGCAGGGCATCCCCAAGCTGTTTCCACTGCCAGTCATGCTGCAATCTCATCGGTATCCATCCCCCTTCTTCCGCTGCCTGAACGTCCCACTCCTGCAGCCCATACTGCTCGATGATCTGAATCAGCTTGTTCGCATACTGCGGATCGGTCGCATAGCCCGCGCTCTGCAGCGCCCTTGCGGTTCCCTTGTAGTCCAGCGCCCGTGAGCGGGCAAAGACGCCTGCCCTGGTATAGGTGGGATTCTCCAGCAGGAACTCGCTGTGGTCGCGGATGCTCTCAGCCCAGCTCCCGTAGACACGGAAGCTGTCGACAATTTGTCTCCACTCGCCGTTGATATACTCGCTGGTCGTCTGATTGGCGCTGTTCGCCGATCCTTTGGCCTTGATGCCGAACAGGTTGTTGCCCGCGGCATACGCGCCGTATCCGCTCTCCAGAGCGGCTTGGGCGAGCGTGATCGAGGCCAGCACGCCATGTTCTATCTGCTCCGCGGCAGCTGCCGGGCCTAGCAGAGCGAAGAATTCCTGCGGCTTCATTCTCCTCACCCCCTTGGTTGTGCAATGAAGCTGCCTTACTCTATCAGGATATGCAGGGACCGTCCTATTGGAAACAGCGGGTATGCGCATGCTTCCTCGAGTCATGCATCCTCTTGCCAGAAGGCGAGGGAGGATCGGCCGGAGCGCAGGTGATTCCACCGATAATCATTAGGATGGTACCTGCTTGTAACGATGCGGGCTGGAGGGACGGTGTTCACTTCTTATCGCTGAAGCGGAGCGGACCGCAGAGCAGAAGGGCGATAGACCGTGGAGGATGTGTGTGCGAAACTCACGTTATCCGGGCCGCCAAGAATGCGGCTGCGTTATCATTATGGAATCCCGGGCACGATAACGCATAATCATTCCCTCAGGTCCGCTGCCGGAAGCGCGGCCTGCCGCGGGTATACGCCAAGATATAATCCAGGGATTATGGATGTAATTCTGCACAGCGTTTACTATAAGAGACAGACAGACCCGGAAGCTAACCGTGAATCAGAGAGGAAGAGAGAGATATGACAACACAGCGTTTCAAACAAATTAGCGTGATCTGTGCGCTTACGTTAGCAGCTTCGGTATTCGCAGGCTGCGCCAATAAAAAGGATGAGGGTGCCGCGGCAGGCAAGGGAGCCGCTGACACGGGACCGGTCAAGATCACCATGATGGCCAACCTGCAGACGCCGGAGGTTCCATCCGATAAGATCGAGAAAGTGCTCGAAGAAAAGACGAACTCCCAGCTCGAAATCTCTTGGATTCCGGATGGTTCCTACGATGAGAAGTTCCAGGCTTCCTTCGCAACAGGTACGCTGCCGCAGGTGGTCTATCTCAAGAACCAGGCTTCCTTCATTCTCATGAGAGATGCGATGAAGGACGGCCAATTCTGGGAGGTCGGCCCTTACCTCAAGGATTATCCGAATCTGAAGAGCCTAAACCAGGAGACGCTCAATAATACGGCGGTCGCAGGCAAAATCTACTCGCTGTACCAAGAGAAGCAGCCGGCCCGTACCGGGATTATTTACCGTAAGGACTGGGCGGACAAGCTGGGCCTCGCGGCACCGCAGACCGCAGATGACATCTATAATATGCTGAAGAAATTCAAGGAATCCGACGTGGCCGGCAAAGGGAACACCATTCCGCTTGCCGACCGCAGCGATCTTGTATACGGCGCTTTCAAGACGGTCTCCATGTACTTCGGCACACCGAACAACTGGGGTGTAGTGGACGGCAAGCTCACACCTGAATTCGATACCAAAGGTTACATGGATACGATGAAATTCTTCCAGAAGCTGCACAAGGAAGGTCTGATCAACCAGGACTTCCTTGTAACGAGCAAGACCGACCAGCAGAACCTCGTATATTCGGGCAAATCGGGGATGTACATCGGGACGATGGGCGACGTGAAAACGATGTATGACAAGACGATCAAGAACGTACCGGGTGCCCAGTTTGACGTAACCAACGAAATCAAAGGCATCGACGGCAAGAATGTCGCTTGGGGCCTGCCGGGCTACGGCACAGTTGTCGTGTTCCCAAAATCGTCCGTCAAAGACGAGAACGAGCTGAAGCGTATTCTCGGCGTCATGGACAAATTCTACTCGCCGGAAGTGGCAGACCTGCTCCGTTATGGTCTCAAGGATGAGCACTATACCCTGGTGGACGGCAAAGTGGTGCCTAAGCCGGATCCGAAGCTGATCGAGAAGGAAGTCAGGCCTTACCTGAATATCGGCTTCTACGAAACAACGAACATCACGCCTTCCCAATATGCGCTTCCGGCTCACGAGAAAGCGAACACGCTCTCGATTGCGGCGGAGAAGTTCATGGTACAGGACCCGACGGCGGCGCTGGATTCTCCGACGTATAACTCGACGGGCTCCAGACTGCAGGATATCATCAAGGACGCTACGTACCAGTTCATCCTGGGCAAAATCGACGAGGCCGGCTTCCAGACGGCAGTGGCCAAGTGGAAGAAAGATGGCGGCCAGAAGATTATTGACGAGTACAACGAGCAGTACAAGAACGGCGGCAAGTAAGGAACGAGCGGCAGAATGACTGAGAATTTATTCAGTCATCCAATTGGAATGATCCCATGATTCCTACGGGTGCACAGGGGCATCCCCACTGTTATACAGCTCATCTCCTGGGAAAGCGTCCGTCATTTCCATACCAAACAGCGGCAGACCATGACTTGACAACAAGTCATGGTCTGCCGCTGTTTTTTTTGTCCGGCCTAGAACTCTAACACCTAAGCTGCTTAGGTTGCGTCTCTTGGAGAACGCCTTACTTGTTCACCGTCAGATTCGTCACTTTACTTGCCGTCACCACCAGCTCTTCCGTGTCCACATACTGCACTTGCACCCGGTCACCCGGTTGAAGGAAGCCGGCGTAGGGATACTGCGATTCCAGGACCACGAACACCTTGTCGGAGTTCTCCATCATCCACTTGACCCTCAGATCCGCCCCTTCGGAGGCATGGAATACGCGGACTATGCTGCCTTGGATCTCCTTCTGCTGCGCCGCGTTGGTCGGATCGGTCTGGCCGGATCCGGAGGAGACGAGCAGGTTCTTGTAGGAACCGAAGGCCGTGCTCTTGATCTTGTGGTGGGCCAGAATCTGCGGATTCCGGGCGTTGACCAGCGCGAGCTCGCGGAGCAGGCCGTTGCCGTCGATCACCGGGACGAACCAGGTGTCCTCGCCATAGATGTTATACAGCGTGGGACTCGTTCCGACCCACTGGTCTTTGAGGAATGTTTTGTTGACGCTGTTAATGGCCGCATTGCCGTTCGCCAGCCCGCTGGAGGAGACGTTCTTGCCACCGTAGTAAGTGAATTTCCCGGTCCTCGCGTTGATGAGAGAGTAGCCCACAAGGGACTTCGAGGTTTCATCCAGCGTCGTATGGTCGGTGAACCACGACATGTTCCCATCCTGGTCGAAGACCGCGACGACCTCGTCTCCGTCTTCCCAGGTGGTCGGCATGTGGAGGTCTCTTTTGCCGATGAGGGAATTCAGGAACCCGTGCTTGTATTTGCCGAAGTAAGTGTTGTAGGCGTCAGCGATAGCCACGGGCACGACCTGGTCCACGAAGGCCGGCACCCGGTCCATCGGATACTGCTCCACGGCGCCGCTCTCGGGGTCCACGAGGAATACGCCGTCGACGAGGGAAACTTGGCGGAACTTCTCATAATGCCCATAGGGCACTACATAGACCGGCGCTCCGTTGTCCTTGGGTTCGAAGGAAGCCTCGTACAGCACGGCATAAGGATAGTTCGCCCGGATGTGCCTGTAAATATTGCCCGAGAAATACCCGCTGGGTACATATTTCATCTCGTATCCCGACAGCAGCTCGGCAGGCGCGTTCTCGTCCTCCGCCGAAATTTTGACGTAGGCGGTGACGGCTCCCGCATTAATAGATTTGAAAAATCCGTTGTACTCGATCGGCGCGACCCAGACGAGCTCGTCATCGATCTTCTGGATGCTGTAATCCCCCATCTGGTAGAAGCTGAAGTTAGGCACCTGCCCGAGCATCTTATCGCCCTTGTATTTGGCGTAGGCTTTGGGGACCGAGGGAATATGCTTGATATCGATCTGTTCCATCTTCGCGTCCTTGACTTCCGCCTGTGCCGCCGCGAATTTATCATCTGCCGTGCCAATAGGGTAGAGGAAAACCATGAACAGCCAAGCGGCCATCAGGAGAGCCCCCGCCGCGCGTTCCCAGCGGCCCAGCGCCTTGGATGCATTCCCGGCGGGAATGAGGCCGGAGAGCAGAAGCAGCAGACCGAGCCAGAAGCCGCCCGTCTTGAAATAAGCGCTGAACGTGTGGTCGAGAATCTGCCACCAGAGATACAGCCAGGTGAGCCCGGCCGCCACGGCGACTATGCTGAGCAGTCTCCGTAAGGGGTTCGTGAACAAACTGTACAGTAATTTCATTAAGGGCCTCCCATATGCAGGAATCGGTATTTGATCCATGTAAAGGGATATACGTTGCCCAGGGTTCTTTTGTTTCTAAAAAAACGATGCAGCATGACAGGAAGCGGGACGTATAACGGATAAAATAGGGTCGGCTGGGCATCATGAGGGGATAAACGGTCTGTCGTCCGGGAAGGACGGTACGATTCATGACAAGGAAAGAGGAGGTTCGTCATGCTGAATTTAAAGGAGCTGGAGGAGCTTCACGCGGATATTCAGTCGGTTCATGAGGTCGTACAGAGTTTGAAGGCCCGGGTAGACGGCAAGGAGATCGGCATCCGCATCTGCCGGAACGCCGGCGGGCGCTACTTTTACGAGCTCAGCCACACGTACCGTGGGGCGGATGCGGCCGATCCCGCAGCAGCGGTGGTCAACTCCTTCTTTTCGGCCGAAGAAGCGGCGAAGGGGGCTCTGCGCTCGGCAGTTCTCTATTACCGCAGTACGGATGAAGGCGGACGGTGGCACCGCAACGAGTCGTTCCTGCTGCAATAAACTCTGTCGGACGCACAGAAGGGGACAGCAGGGCTTCCGGCAGCTCCATGGAAGCCGTGGTGAGCATAGATCCGTTGCGATACAGCAAGGTACGGCCACCGTCGTGTTCAAGCGAAGCCTCCCGGAACCTCCTGGCAAGTCCAGGTTCAGCCGCCCAGCAATGCCATACCGAAAGGCCCAGCCCCATCCTGCGAAGAAAGGGGCTGGGCTGCGTTTATTTCCACCCTTCGGCGTCCTTCACGTTCTCCGGCGTGACGACCAGGGTACCGGTTTCCTCGAACTCGGGGATCTCGAGTCCCCGGCTTGCCTGCAGCAGGCGGGTGACGATCAGGCGTCCCCATGTATGCTCCTGGCGGGAGAGTGCGGCAGACATCTGCCCGTTCTTGATGCCCTCGATGATCTTCGGCATGAGGTCGAAGGTGACTGCCGTTTGGTGAAGGCCCATGGCCTTCCAGACGAGGATCGAGGCCGGCCCCGAGACCGAATCGAGACCGATGAAGGCGTCGAAGTGCGGATGAGCTTCGATCATCTCTTCGAGCTGCTGGACGGCCAGATCCTCGGAGCCTTCATTCGCCCGGGTCTCCAGCACCTGGATATCCGTGTGCGAATGCAGATAATCGATCAGGCCATGCAGCCGCTGCTGCTGGCTCAGCATGCTCTCCATCCCGACGCCGACGAAGACCATGCCGCGGCCCTTCAGCATCCGGTCGATGGCGGCGCCCATCCGCTGGCCGGCGAGCGTGTTGTCGCTGCCGATGAAAGCGAGCCGCTTGCTCAGCGGGGCGTCCGAATCGAAGCAGACGACGGGGATACCGGCCTCGACGGCTTTGTCGATATAAGGCGTCAGCGTCTCGGCATCGACGGGGTCGATCGCGATGCCGTCGACCTTCTGCTTGATCGTCATCTCGAGCATGCGGATTTGCTGCTCGAGGTGGGCTTCATCGGGCGCTTTGACGAGCAGCGTCACGCCGGCTTCCTTGGCTGCCGCTTCGGTACTCTCCGTGATCCATTCGAAGTAAGGATGGCTCATCGGGTAGATCACGGCGAACGTCTTGGGTCCGCCGGCCGGGACCTGCTGCTGCTCCTGCACGGCGGGCGGCGGTTCGCTGGCCCAGGGCCGCATGCCGCGGCAGGAGACGAGCACCAGCGTCATCGCCGCGGCCAGCGAGAGGACGAGACCGAGCTTACGGGAGAGCTGCATGCCGGCCTCCTTCCCCGGCTGGCGCCGCGGGAGCCTGATTCCTGCGGAATTCCTTGGTCGTCATGCCGGTCGACTTCTTGAACAGGTTGGAGAAATAATGGGAGTCCTGGTATCCGACCTGGTAAGCGATCTCATAGGACTTCGCATGGGTGCAGCGCAGCAGCTCCATGGCCTTGCCGATCCGAAGGCCGGTCAAATATTCGGTGATCGTCTGCCCGGTCTCGCTGCTGAAGACCGAGGAAATATAGCTCGGACTCATGCTCACATGCTCGGCGATATGCTGGAGCGACAGCTCGGAGAGGCTGTAGTTCGAATGCATGTAATCCTTCACCCTGCGGATCAGGCCGCTGTACTTGTCGGCATTGCCGTCGCGAACCTGCAGGAAGACGCCGATCAGATCCTCCAGATAGCGGTAAGCCTCCTCGGCCCGCTGGATGAGACCGACCTGGCTCTGCAGCGCTTGGAGCATGTCTTCGATACGTTCATGCTCCGGATAGCTTTCCCGGGCGAGCTGGGATACCGTGGCCGTCATATCGTGAAGCAGATAGTAATAATAGAAAGAACGGCTGCCGTCCCAGCCTGACAGGCAGCCGGCATAGTCCCGCACGAAGGAGGGAATCTCTGCAGGAGCCCCGAGCTTCAAGAAGCGGATGAACGGGCTGCGGTCCAAATAGCGCAGAGGCCCGCCTTCTTCGCTTCCTTCCGGCCCTCCCGCAGCGGCGCCCTGCAGGCTGCCGCCGGGTGGCAGCTGCCCCTTCTTGTTCTCCTCCGCCTCCTGGAAGGAGGCGTACAGTCCCTGCAGCCGGTCCCGGGTGCTCCCGAGCCCGAAACGCACATGGGCGGAGAACAAGGACCGCGCCTCTTCGGCCAGAGGTTTCAGCAGCTGCTCTTCCAGCGCCTGGAGCTGCTCGGCCCGGTCCCCTTTGAGGATCCACACCGTTTCTTTCTTGCTGCGCTTGAAAGAGAGATAAGCAGCCTGCTCCCCGAAGCGGCGGTGGAGGAGCTCTTCGAGCCTCCGGGAGGATTCCACGGCTTCGGCAGCATCCGCGGCGGGCTCCTCTTGTTCGCTGAGGACGACCGCATAGAACTTCGAGACGAGATCCAGCTGCAGCTTCGCCGCCGTCTGCATCGCCTCCGAGGTGGAGACGAGCCCGCTGCACAGGTCGCTGAGCAGCTTCTCCTTGCTGTGCCGGACCCCGTCGCTGACGCGCTGCTTCAGGCGTTCCATCTCCTGGCGCTCCCGCTCTTCGCAGTCGATCAGGGCGCTCACGTCCTGGAGCAGCTTGACGAGATCGGCGGCGGAGACGGGCTTCAGGCAGTATTCGGTCACCCCGGTGCGCAGCGCCTCGCGAGCATATTCGAACTCGTCATGCCCGCTCAGGATGATGATCTTCATGGATGGGAACCGCTCGCGAAGGATACGGCTGAGCTCCAGGCCGTCCATGAACGGCATTTTGATGTCAGTGATGACAATATCCGGCTTCGTCTCTTCGATCAGGGGCAGAGCCAGCTCGCCGTCCGGGGCGTCCCCGCTGTATTCGAAGCCTTCCTCGTTCCAGGCTATGCGGTCCCGGATGCCTTCACGGATCACGATTTCATCATCCACCAGAAATACTTTTCTCATCGGGTCGTTTACCTCCAAGCGGCGGGAATCCGCACCGAAATGCAGGATCCTGCGCCGTATTCGCTTTCGATGCTGAGACCGTAAGGGGCACCATAGTGCAGCCGGATGCGCTGGTGGACATTGAGCAGACCGAACCCGCCGGAGGCAGTGTCCGTAGATGTATCCTCTTCGGCCTGCCCCCGCGCGAGCTGATCCCGCAGCTCTTCGAGCCTCGCCTCGGGGATGCCTGCGCCGTTATCTGTGACCATGATCCGGATATCCCCGTCCTCTGTGAAACCGCCGGTGATCCGGATCCGTCCCCGTCCGCGCTTGTTCTTGATGCCGTGGTACAGGGCGTTCTCGACGAGAGGCTGAAGGGTCATTTTGACGATAGGATACGGATTCAGCTCCTCTGGCAGATCCACCTCATAATCGAGAATATCGCGGTAGCGCATCTGCTGGATCACGAGATAGTTCGCCACATGGTCGAGCTCGCTCTTGATGTGGATCTGGTCGCGCCCCTTGCTGAGCGTGATGCGGAAGAACTGCGAGAGCGCCTTCACCAGGGCGATCACCTCGTCGTGTTTGCGGGTCTCCGCCATCCACATGATCGACTCCAGCGTATTATAGAGAAAATGCGGGTTGATCTGCGCCTGGAGCGTCCGCAGCTCCGCCTTCTTGATCTGCTCCTGCTCCAGCAGGCTCCGCTCCAGCAGCTGTTTGATCTGGCCCAGCATAATATTGAAGGAACGTCCCAGGTCCGCGATCTCGTCGGTGCCGGTATTGCGCGCCTTCGCATCCAGGTTGCCCGAGGCCGCCTGGCGCATCTTATTCTTGAGATACTGGACGGGGCGGATGAGCCGGTTCGTCAGGAAGAAATACAGGGAGACGGTGAACAGGATATTGAACAGCAGGGAGTATAAGGTGAGGCTCTTGATCTCATCGGCATCCCGCATGATCTCCTTCAGGGGAGCGCGGCCAACGATGCTCCATCCGGTCATCTCGGAGCGGGTGTGCACGAAGAAGAGCGGATCGCCGGAGGAACGGTCTGTCCGGCTGCCCTTCGCGGTATCCGGCATATATGCCAGGGCCGCGGGATCGATGCCCTCCACCCGGGACGGCAGGAAGATCGGGTTGCCCTGTTCGTCCACGACATAGAAGAAGCCGGTCTCCCCAATCCGGGTCGTGTTGCAGAAATTCTCGACCGTCCGGTCATCCATATCGATCAGGATGAAGCCGATGATCTCATGGGTCACCCGCTGGGTCACCGCCTTGGCTATGGAGATGACCCGGCGCCCCTCATAATCGGAGCCGTCCATCCGGTCCTCAGGCCTGGCCGCCTGGGGAGGAATGATCAGGGTCTGCTCCGGATTGTTCAGCAGCGTCAGGAAGTGGGGATTCTTCAGCGGATCGATATCCATCTGGAAGACTCCCTTTTTCTCCGAGATGCCCTTGCCGTACGTATTGACCATCGAGATGTTGACGATCTGCTCCCCAAGCTTGTAGGTCTCCCGGTAGAGCTCGAAGGTATGCAGAATCTCTTTGGCGTCCCCATACGTCTCGCTCTGGGTGGTCAGGAAGCGGAGTACCGGCGGACTCTTGCGGATCTGCAGGAAGCTTGTCGTATCCTGGAACAGAATATCAATATCACGGCGCAGCCCTTCGGCAATCAAGGCATTCGCCGCGTTGCTGTGCTCGGATACGGTCTGGTATGACTTCATATAAGAGATGAGTCCTTCCCCGATCAGGGGGATCATGGTAAGCAGCACGAAGATGGTAAGCAGCTTGGCCCGCAGGCTGGAGGTAATGCGCTGGACAAGGATCATGGGGGCAACCTTCTTCATTTTAAATGTATACGGTTTCAACTCAGTGTATCTCCATCATACCAAATATGAGGGGGGTTCACCATGTCGCGGAGCGGCCTCCCAAAAAATTTATACAAACACCTTAAGGAATTCCAATAAAAGGGGGACCGCAGCGGCAGATCCTCAAAATATTGAAAGAAACGCGAGAGAGAATCCATTCCTTGGCGGAAGAAAGCGTTTTATAATAAGCCTACACCACAAAGAACTGGTGACTGCAGACAAGGGGAGAGGATTAATCCATGAAACATTTCGCCAAAACGGGCGCCGTCCTGATGATGTCGGCGGTCCTGATGCTTACAGCAGCCTGCGGAGGCGGCGGTGCCAAGCCGGCAGCCGGGGACGCGAAGGGCGGGGCGGCAGCAGAGACGAATACGTCCACCGCCCAGAAGGACGGGGATAAGAAGCTCACGATGGGCTTCGCCCAGGTCGGTGCGGAGAGCGGCTGGAGAACGGCCAACACCAAGTCCATCCAGGAATCCGCGAAGGAAGCCGGTGTCGAGCTGAAATTCTCCGATGCGCAGCAGAAGCAGGAGAACCAGATCAAGGCGATCCGGTCCTACATCGCACAGAAGGTGGATGTTATCGCCTTCTCGCCAGTCGTGGAATCCGGCTGGGAGACCGTATTGAAGGAAGCGAAGGACGCGGGCATCCCGGTCATCCTGACCGACCGTGCCGTAGACGTTAAGGACACTTCGCTCTACGTCTCGTTCATCGGTTCGGACTTCGTGGAAGAGGGCCGCAAGGCGGGCAAGTGGCTCGTGGACAAGGCGAAGGATGCCAAGGAGCCGATGAACATCGTCGAGCTGCAGGGTACGACGGGCTCCGCACCGGCGATCGACCGCAAGAAGGG
This sequence comes from Paenibacillus caseinilyticus, assembly GCF_027533645.1. Taxonomy (GTDB): domain Bacteria; phylum Bacillota; class Bacilli; order Paenibacillales; family NBRC-103111; genus Paenibacillus_G; species Paenibacillus_G caseinilyticus. The sequence continues at coordinate 108,559 of NZ_JAQAGY010000019.1, read as the reverse complement.
CTTCGAGGAAGTCATCAAGGAGAACGCCAACCTCAAGATCGTCAAGTCCCAGACCGGCGACTTCACCCGTACGAAGGGCAAAGAAGTCATGGAGGCGTTCCTGAAGTCCTCCAAGTCCGAGAACAAGCCGATCCACGTGGTCTATGCCCATAACGACGATATGGCGCTCGGTGCGGTCCAGGCGATCGAAGAGTTCGGCCTGAAGCCGGGCAAGGACATCCTGGTTATCTCCGTCGACGGCATCAAGGACGCATTCGTGGCCATGAAGGACGGCAAAATCAACGTGGTCGTCGAGTGCAACCCGCTCCTCGGGCCTCAGCTGATGCAGGCGGCCAAAGATGTGGCAGCCGGCAAATCGCTGCCGAAGCGGATCGTCACGAAGGAAGGCGTTTTCCCGCAAGAGACCGCGGAGAAAGAGCTGCCGAACCGCAAATACTAAGAGTTTGGTGTGGTACAGCGGCCTCGCGGAAAGCCATACTGCTGGGCCATGCTGCAGAACAATGACCAAGAATAGGCCTGGCGCCAGGGAAAGCCGCTTGCTTCGGTGACAAGTTCCGTGCCGCGGCAAGCGGCTTTTCCCTATAGGACGACGCAGGTTATACAGAGAGACGAATGGAGGTCCGGCGAGCCGGACCGGAGAGGAAGGGAGAGAAGCCATATGATACCCGCATCCACACCTGCACTCGAAATGAAAGATATCGTCAAGAATTTCCCGGGCGTCAAGGCGCTCTCGGGAGCCCGGCTGCGGCTGTTCCCCGGCGAGGTGCATGCCCTTATGGGAGAGAACGGCGCCGGCAAATCGACCCTGATCAAAGTACTGACTGGCGTCTACCCGATCGACGGGGGAAGCGTGAGCCTGGAAGGACAGGCGATCACCGTAGGCGGTCCGCTCGAAGCGCAGCGCCTCGGGATCTCTACCGTTTATCAGGAGGTGAATCTGTGCCCGAACCTGTCGGTGGCGGAGAATATCCTCATCGGCCGGGAGCCGAAGCGCTGGGGGAGGATCGATTGGAAGGAAACGAACCGGCGCGCGGCCGGGCTCATGGACCGGCTGAATGTGAAGATCGATGTGACGAAGCCGCTGAATGCTTATTCCGTGGCGGTGCAGCAGATGGTGGCAATCGCCCGTTCCCTGCTCATCGACGCCAAAGTATTGATCCTGGACGAACCGACATCTTCGCTCGATGCGAACGAAGTCAAAGAATTGTTCCAGGTCATGCGCAAGCTGAAGTCTGAGGGGCTGGCCATCCTGTTCGTCACCCACTTCCTTGACCAGGTCTACGAGATTACCGACCGGATCACGATTCTGCGGGGCGGGGAGTTCGTCGGGGAATACCTCACGAAGGATTTGCCCCGGATCGAGCTCGTCGCGAAGATGATCGGCAAGGATCTGGAGGCATTGGAGACGATGCCGAAGACGGAAGGGGTAGGAGCGAAGCGGCAGGGGGAACGCAAGACGCTGCTGCACGCGGCCGGTACGGGCCGCAAGGGATCGATCCAGCCGTTCGATCTGGAGGTCAAGGAAGGCGAAGTCGTATCGCTGGCCGGACTGCTCGGTTCGGGACGCTCGGAGGCGGCCCGCCTCCTGTTCGGAGCCGACAAGCCTGACCACGGGGAGATCCGTATCGCGGAGAAGCGGGTGCCAATGTCCTCGCCGAGACAGGCGATCGACAGCGGAGTGGCCTTCTGCTCCGAGAACCGCAAGACGGAGGGGATCATTCCGGACCTCACAGTCCGCGAGAATATCGTACTCGCCCTTCAGGCTTCGATGGGTGCCTTCCGGTACATCTCCCGCAAGAGGCAAGATGAGATCGCTGAAGAGTATATCCGCAAGCTCAATATCAATCCGCCGCATCCCGAGCACCTGGTGAAGAATCTCAGCGGCGGCAACCAGCAGAAGGTCCTGCTCGCCCGCTGGCTGCTGACCCAGCCGAAGCTGCTCATTCTCGATGAGCCTACGCGGGGGATCGACATCGGCGCCAAGGCCGAGATCCAGAAGCTGATCCTCTCGCTCTGCGAGAAAGGGATGTCGATCGTCTTCATCTCCTCCGAGCTCGAGGAAGTGCTGAGGGTCAGCCATAAGATCGCCGTTCTGCGCGACCGCGTGAAGGTGGCGGAGATCATCAACGAGGATATTAGTCAGCAGCATATCATGCAGGCCATTGCGGGGGGGTAACACGAATGAAACGACTAACTTGGCCGCTCGTTACGCTGGCCTTGCTCTTGCTTATCAATGTAATCCATAAGCCCGATTTCTTCTCGATCTCGATGGTCGACGGGCATCTGTTCGGCAGTCTGATCGACATTCTCAACCGTGCCGCTCCGCTCATTCTGGTGGCTATCGGGATGACGCTTGTCATCGCCACCAAAGGCATCGATCTGTCGGTCGGTTCCGTCATCGCCATCTCCGGCGCGCTGGCCTGCCTGATGATCTCCAAGGGAGAGGACGCCTCCGCCATGAGCGCCGTCCTGATCGCGGTGGGGGCCGCCTTGCTCGTATCCGTCGCATCAGGCCTCTGGAACGGGCTGCTCGTCGGCGGGATCGGTATCCAGCCGATCGTTGCGACCCTCATCCTGATGGTAGCCGGCCGGGGGATCGCCCAGCTTGTGACAGATGGACAGATCATTACGATCTCGTCCAAACCGTATTCCTTCATCGGGGCAGGGTACCTGGCAGGCCTTCCTTTCTCGATCTTCATCGCTGCCTTCGTCCTGCTGGTATCCGTCTTGCTCACCCGGCGTACGGCGCTCGGCCTGTTCATCGAATCGGTCGGCTGCAATCCCGAGGCGAGCCGTCTGGCGGGGATCCGGGCCACCTTCGTCGTCTTCCTCGTGTACATGTTCTGCGGACTCTGCGCAGGGATCGCCGGATTGATCCTCAGCTCCAACGTCTCGAGCGCCGACGGCAACAACGCGGGCCTCTGGTATGAGCTCGATGCGATCCTGGCGGTCGTCATCGGCGGCACGTCGCTGAACGGCGGCCGGTTCTATCTGGCAGGCACCGTTCTCGGGGCGCTGATCATCCAGACGCTTACCACGACGATCTACTCGCTCGGCGTCCCGCCCGAGATCACACTAGTGGTCAAAGCCGTCGTCGTCCTGCTGGTGTGCCTCGTCGGCTCCGAGCAGTTCCGCAAAAAATGGAAGAAGGACAAGGCCGCAGGCAAAGTGTCTTCGAAGAAGGAGGTAGCGGCATGAATCGCAAGCTTAGAATCGGGGGCCAATTCGTTCCGGCTCTCGTCACCATGGGGTTGTTCTGCCTGATGTTCCTGGCGGCTTCGGCCAAATATACCGGCTTCTTCTCGGCGCAGGTGTTCCTGAATCTGCTCATCGACAACGCCTTCCTTATCATCACGGCCGTCGGCATGACCTTCGTGATCATCTCCGGGGGCATCGACCTCTCGGTCGGTTCCGTAATCGCGCTGACAACCATGATCTCTGCCAGCCTCGTCGAGCATCACGGATGGTCCCCGTTCGTGGTCATTCCCCTGGTACTCGTAATCGGGTCCTTGTTCGGATGGGCGATGGGTTACATCATCCACGAATACCAGATCCAGCCGTTCATCGTTACCCTGGCCGGCATGTTCCTGGCCCGCGGTCTGTGCTACGTGATCTCGATCGAGACGATCACGATTACCAACGAGACGTACACCGCTATCTCGCAGGCCAAAGTCCCGCTGCCGGGCGGCAACTATGTATCGGTCTCGGTGGTTCTTGCCCTGCTGGTTGTGGGTCTGGCCATCTATCTCGCGCATTACACCAAGTTCGGCCGCAATACCTATGCGATCGGCGGCAGCGAGTCCTCCGCCCTCCTGATGGGCTTGCCTGTCGGCCGCACCAAAATTCTCGTCTACACGTTCAGCGGCTTCTGCTCCGCGATGGCCGGTGTCGTGTTCACGTTCTACATGCTGTCGGGCTACGGACTGCATGCCGTGGGCCTGGAGCTCGATACGATCGCTGCCGTCGTGATCGGCGGCACGCTTCTGACCGGCGGGGTCGGGTACATCGCCGGTACCTTGTTCGGCGTGCTGATCCAGGGCGTCATCCAGACCATTATCATGTTCGAAGGCACGCTGAGCTCCTGGTGGACGAAGATCGCGATTGGCGTCCTCCTGTTCCTCTTCATTCTGCTCCAGCGGGTGCTCGTCTCCCGGAAGGCTAAGGCAGCTTAGAGCAAGTCCGGCAAGCCTCGTATGCAAGAATGTGATCACCATGTTTCAGGGCAGCTTCCTGTGGGGGGCTGTCCTTTTGGCTATATAAGAGAAAAAGGCAAAGCGGAGGCGGTTTTCTGGCACCAAAGCGAAAAAAGACTAAACCGAAACACATGTCTCACTCACCGGTATTTAATTATTTTAAGAATCCGAGCGGCCCCACCCATGTTTTTTATCGATGATTTTAAAGGTCATCTGTTCAAAATATCGTTATACAACTGTTCTTGCTCATCAATGTTTTGGTAGATCCCTAAATATGCAAATATTTCAAAAGAGAAATCTATAAAAGCCCTTCCTTTGGCTGTAATTACATGCCCATCTGTTATAACACGACAATTAATAAAGGTTTGGCGTGGAAATGGATCTTCAACACCAAGTATCCTGATTCTATCTAAGGAACAAGATGTGGTGAACTTTCTGTTATTTAATATTCCAGATCTGCCCAGATACTGGGGACCGTTGCAAATAGCAGCTAACATTTTTTGCTCGCGGTCGAGTTTAACTAAAAGCTGTGTTAACAAATCCGATTGTGTATTTATAGGCCCTCCAGGGAGGATTAAACCTTCAATATCATCCAGTTGTAATGCTTCTTTCACTGATAAATTTGGTTTATAGATTAATCCTGATTCACTCTTTACCTGTTCAATTCTATTTCCAACCGTAACTACTTCCCTTTTTCCTATATTTTTAATTTTATGTAATACTAGAGTTATTTCGAAATCAGCAAAGTTTTCTGAGATAAAGCAAATAACTTTTTTCAAATATAATTCCCTCCTCAATTTTGTGCAGGCTAAAATGATTCTTCCCCTCCTATTTCACCCCCCCCCCCCTTTTCATTCAGTGGTACCCTACTCCCTACGTTAACTTAAAGATAGCCCCTTTTCTATCTCTTTTTTTCTCTTAAATAGGAAGATCTAATATAATGATTGCTCTGATAATTGCAGCACGCTTGTTATCAAAGTTTCTATGGTAACAATTCACCACTTACCATTTCTCAATTTTTAATCCATTTATTACCATATTCAAGGAATATAAGATAATGATTATTTACGTAATCAATCCATAAAAGGTAATATTGCATTGTTTTTCTTTTTATTTACAAAAATAAAAATTGGAGAGGAATTTCTGCTATGAATTTTTTGTTTTGTAAGGTAAACACAGACCAAAGCTTTTACGAACGTTTTTCTTTTCTAGACGATGATCAAGAACACATTACGTCGAATACATACTCCAGCTCGAAAATTGAAATTGAATCATATCGGATCTCTATGAATAAGAGTCAGAATAAATCGGTGAAAACCTATGATCATATTGTAGTTTCAATTTTAGGAGAATTTCATAACTTAAAGCAGAAAAATAACAGTATTAACGATGATTTAGATCTGATAGCAAGTATTTATATTAACAAAGGAGTTATGGAATTAAGTCGTAAGTTAGATGGTTTCTTTACAATCCTTATTTATGACAAAAACATAAATAAAGTATTTGTAATTCAAGATCAACATACTTCACTAAATCATTTGTACTACTATCATGATAATGAATCTCTTTTTTTATCTACTGATGTAAAGGAATTATTTAGAAGAACAAAAGTAGTTCCTAAAGTAAATAAAGACATTTTGCCTACCTATCTTCACTATGCATTTGTTCCAGGAAACCAAACATTATTTGATAACATTTACAAGCTGCCTACTGAAACCCTACTCGAGTATACATATCAAACAAATTCGTTAGCGCTTTTACCAAATTATATAATGCAAGAAAAAGCCACCCTAAATGAAATAGATACCGAAAAAAAATTAGTAGAATTATTTGACGAAGTTTTACTTTCTCGTATTGAAGAAATAGACACTAAACAATTTGCAGTTATGTTTAGTGGAGGCTATGATTCTAACTTCCTTTTATCACGTCTATTAAAATACAAGCCTGAGTCAGAAATTAAGCTATTCTCTTACGGATCAACAAGTACAAAATCTGAAATACACAATATCCGTAGAATAATAGACATTTATAAAAATTTGGGTTACAAGCTTACACTTCATGACTACACTGTTAAAGCAGAAGACATCCATAATTTACCAAAGATGATGTTTTCACTAGGGGAACCCATCTCAGAACCTGGGGTCATTTTTCAAGCATCCTTAGCTGAAGTCCTCAAAGAAAATAATATAGATGTAGTAATTGGCGGCGATGCTAATGATCAAGTTTATGACAGAAAGTTATATTATGAGATGGTTCATAAATTAGTTGAGCCAAAAGCCATCTATGACTATCCAAAGTATGGACGTTTACGGTTAGGTGAAATAGATCGAATTTTTACATACAAATTTTTCACGGATATTGAGATTTCATGGTTATTAAACAGCAATCACCGCTTTACAACAATGCAATTAAGCCTAGAAAATTACTCTACTGTTTTCACCAACTATTTTTTAACTAAACGATTAATAGTTAAGCATTATGGGGTAACTCCGAGATTACCATTCCTTGGAAGTAAATACACTGACTTTATTGATGCTCAATTAGAAGAAAAGGACCTAATTTTTAAAAATTTACATGTTAAAGTATCTAACGATATGATACCCAAAGAGATTAGCCAAGAACTTGTAAAAGCCACAGAATCAACCTCTCCCTATTCATATATATTTTTAGAAGATAAAGAAACTCGGCAAAAACTGTTTAGTCTGATTCTCAACTCCGAAGTAAGTCGTGAGTACTTTAATTTGTCCTCTATTAAAATGATTTTAGATGGTTTTAATTTTGCAATAGAAAATGGACAAACTTCAGGAGATTATTATAAAGCATCCGTTCTATCTTGCAGGATCTTTACTATAATAGGATTCTTAGTTTGGCATAGTATTTTTATTTCAACTGACAAATACTTATGCAAATTAGAGTGCAATGTTAATTTGTTTGAGCTATTAGGAGAGCCAACTCCTGTAACCATAAATTAAAAAGATATGAGGATGAAAACATTGAGGCCAATAAAAAATAAAGAATTAGCAATTGTTTTAGCTATAGTGTCTATTTTTTTTATGTGTACTAATATGTATCCATCTTTCGTTCCAATATTGATTACACAATGGGGAGGAAATTATAATTCCGTTGGCATTATAATGACTATAGCGAGTCTTGCTCCTCTGTTAACTGCAATTCCAGCAGGTTTTGCTGTGAAAAAATGGGGATTGCGAGTTCCTCTATTTGTATCAAGTATGATAAGTGCACTTTCTTGTTTTATGTTATTTCTTTTTCCTTCTATAATACAATTAGTTATCATGCTATCTGTATTGAAAGTTGCTGAGATTTTCTTTACTGTAGGACTTCAAACTAAAGTAGCAAATTTAAGTAATAAGCTAAATAATGACATGGACAAAAACTATAGCTGGTTTATGGTTTACGCATCCGTTGGTTCATTAATTGGCCCTATTGTTGGTGGATTTTTAGTTGACTATCGTAGTTATAATATGATTTGGATTTTTCTTTCTATTATTTTAGTTGGATTATCATTTTTTTCGTTGTATTTACATGATGAAAAAAATGAGTCAAAAGATAATAGCTCTAAACCGAAATTGAGTATGCAAGATATTAAGAAAGTACTCAATTGGAGAATATCTATTGGTATACTTGTGGGTTCTGGTGTACTATTTGCCCATGGCGCGAGATTTTTGTTCTTACCAATATATCTACAAAATATAGGATACACACTGACTACTATAGGATTCATTATGGCAGCCCGTTCATTAGCGGCTATAGCGAGTAGGTCCATACTTGAACTGGTTATAAAAATTTGTCGTGGACGATCAGGAGCCCTAGTACTCTGTTCGATTGTCTTGGCTATATCAATCGCAATTATCCCGATTAGCAGCAACTTCACGTTGCAACTTATCAATTCGGTAATTATCGGGCTTGCAATGGGAATAGCAATACCACTCAGTAACACAGTAGTTGCTGACAGTGCCGATCCTGAAGAACGATCTGTTACTATAGGGATAAGTCAAACTGTGAATAGAATAGGCCAATTATTGAGCCCAGTTGTATTTGGCGTGTTCTCACAAAATCTTGGTGTTAACTCGTCCTTTTACTTAGGTGGAACACTTTTATTCATTATCTCACTGTTGGTTTCATACCTACTGATGATGGGAAGCAACAAGATATTAATAGAGAAACAAAGAGGGGTGAAATCTTAGTCTTTTTTGGACAAACTAACATACTAAAAATCTGCTTGAATTAATTGTAACATCAATTTATAACTCAATTCCGTACCCTGCGAACTTCAAAAATAGTGAATTTAAATGGAGTCATGAACGATCTACGCCTAGTTGACAATGTCGACCAGTTAGTGCCTGCGGACACGCAGTGTAACATCACCGCAGGCGAAGCCGCCGTCATGCTCCTGGTCCTTGACATTCTTAGTGGAAGGCAGCCTTTCATACATGTCGAGAGATGGGCCGCACGTCAACAATGTGAGCGCATCGACGCTGGAAGCAGCCTTGGCCTCCGGCGCTTATCTGCATACCTGTGCTCCGAACCAGCTGAAGGTTGTGAAAGCGGCATTGGAATCCGCCGACCTGCTTTATCGGTAAAGAAGTCGTTGCTGTTCTGGCTTATTGCCATCGCAGCAGGAGTGTTTGAAATGACCATCGCAGTGATGGAGATCCTCTCCAGGGAATCGGGCCCGGGAAGCGGTATATTCATCGCCGCAGGACTCAGAACGTTGATCTTTGCCGCACTTGTATACCTGATTGTGAAGATGTACCGTGGCAGAAACTGGGCGCGCGCTGCCTTGGCCACCATTCTTGGAGGCATGGGAACGATCTCCTTGGTGATGGATCCGGTGAGATGGATTGTGGAAGGAAACTCTGTGGCGCAAGCGCTGGATGGCATGTCTGCATACTCCATGATGTTTGGAGTCAGCCGGCTGGTTCATCTGGCTTCCGTTATCGCGGCGATGGTACTCATGTTTCGGCCGGCCGCCAATCGATATTACCGAGCAGCTGCTTGAGCTTACGGCGAACGAAAAAGCGCGGGGGTATGGATGGGCCCCGGGTCTGCCACATGAGGCCGAACCAGCCAACGACATATTCACAATACGCCCCCATGGCTGCAAACCGAACGGGTAGTTCGCATGGCCCTTATGCAAGAATGTCGTATTGAAGGCAGGCAGGGGAAGGTGTAAGGTGGGAGATGGGAATCATAGGATAAAGCTGAGGAGGAGAATCGGATGGACATCGGTTTGAACCGGTATAAGCAGGGGGAACTGCTCTATGCCAACAAGCTGGAGAGCCCGGCGGATGTTGAAGACTTCCGGATGGAAGGGCCGGGGGTGCTCTCCTTCCCGAACGGCGCCATGCGGATGGAAAGCCGGCTGGATCCCTCTGCAGGGCAGAACGCGAACTTCGTGCTGTGGTGTCCGGTAGAGTTCCCGGATTCCTTCGTCATCCGGTGGGACTTCCGCCCGATCCGCGAGCCGGGGCTGTGCATGCTCTTCTTCGCGGCCGCAGGAGGGGCAGGGGAGGATCTCTTCGATCCCGGCCTGGCTCTGCGCAGCGGCCCGTACAACCAGTATCACAGCGGAGATATCAATGCCTATCATATTGCCTACTTCCGCCGGGCGCTGCCGGACGAGCGGGCACTGCATGTCTGCAATCTGCGCAAGAGCCGGGGCATGCACCTGGTCGCCCAGGGGGCGGACCCGATTCCCGGTGTCGCCGAGGTGCGGAGCACATACCGGATCGAGCTGGTGAAGACGGGAGGAGACATCCGTTTCATGATCCAGGGTCTGCCCGTGCTGAACTGGATCGACGACGGGGAGACGCTGGGTCCGGTCCTCGGCCCGGGCCGGATCGGGTTCCGGCAGCTCGTGCCGCTCATCGCGGAGTATGCGAACCTGGAGGTCTACGCCCTGGAACCTGCAGGGGGCTAACGGAGCGGGAGAATGCCGCATGCATCGTTTCGGCGGATAACGCTGCCGTCCGGCTAAGCCATCCCTTTGAGTGCATAATATTTCCACGACTGCCGATGCTAAGAACAAACACAGCCGGCGGGGGTGGAAGGGACCCAGATGGAGGATTGGACGGCCTACGAGGCCAAGGGAAGAGAACTGGTTGCTTTATTGGCACAGAACCATATAGAGAAGTGGCTGCATTACGGGGTTAACACGTTCCGCTGGTGGCTTCTTGTCGGATTGCTGATGGTTCCCTGGCTGATCTGGGTAAAATTCGCAGACCGGCGATGGCTTCCGGAGTCGATGCTTGCGGGAGCTATGGTCATTATCATTACGCTGCTGTTCGATTGGACCGGCTATTATCTGAACTTCTGGGATTATCCTGTTGAGCTTCTGCCAGCGGTCCCCGGAGGCCTCGCTTTTGACTTATCGGTGCTGCCTGTCCCTTATATGCTGATGTACCTTTATTTGCCGTCTTGGCGCTCTTATCTGCTCGGCTTGCTCTTCATGACCGTGGTGTATGCCTTCATAGGAGAACCGCTGGCCATAGGGCTGGATCTGGTATCCTATATCGAATGGAAGAACGTATACTCTGTAGGCTACTACGTCGTGACGGGCGTCTTCACCAAGGCCGCCGTCGATACCGTGATGGCCTTCTCTAGAGGTACGGAGCGCGGCAGGCCTCTGCGTCCGCAGAGCGGGAGGGGCTGGGCCTTTCGGCGAAGCCGTTCCAAAGTATAATAAAGGCCGGTCCCCCAGCTGCTGCGGGGGGACCGGCCTTTATTTAGTGAGGCTGTATGGCTGAGGCTGCATGGCGCTAAGGGTGCAGCATCACTTTTTGCCCTTTGGCCGCACTCTCGAGTGCGCCGAAGACCATCGCCATGCTGTGCAGGTTGTCGCTGCAGGCCGTCTCCGCCGGGCGTCCTTCCGTAAGGGCCAGGAACATTTCGTCGAGGCAGCCGAAGTGGTGCTCGCGCCCCTGCCAGCTCTCTTGCGCTTCGATGCGGCGGTAGGTATTCAGGAACGGCTGCGGCTCGGCCGGTTCCGCGATCTCGCAGTAAGGCGCGGATTTGCCGTCCCACAAGGCGGTCCCGAGCTCGCCGGTGATCCGCCAGTCCGCCTCCCACGAGGTGGGCGCGCCCTCGGCGCACCACGACCCGCGGTAGCAGAAGACGGAGCCGTCCGACATCTCGAAGATACAGACGGCCGCCGCATTCCCCTGGTACCACGAGCCAGGAGGATTGAATTCCTGGCAATACACGGACAGGGCATGGGCTCCGGTCAGGAATCGCGCCTGGTCGAAGGTGTGGATCGCCATGTCGAGCACCAGCGGACTCTCCATCGCATCACGGAAGCCGCCGAAGTGCGGCCCTAGGAAGAAGTCGGCGTTCACGAAACCGGGCCGCCCGATCGTGCCGTCCACCAAGAGCGAGCGGAAGTCGCGGATGTCCTTCAGGTAACGCCGGTTCTGCATGACCGCGTACTGTAAGCCGCGGCTCTCCGCGAGCCGGGCCATCGCACGGGCCTCCTCCATCGTGCTGCCCATCGGCTTCTCGCTCATCACGTGGCAGCCGTGTTCGAGCGCGGCGGATACCACTTGGACCCGGCTGGCCGGTATGGTCACATCGAATACGAGATGGGCATCCGAATGCTGCAGCGCCTCCGTAATATCCGTGTAGACCGGGCACGAAAGCCCGAATTCGGCAGCCATCTTGCGGGCCGTTTCTTCATACAGGTCAACAAGGGCCACGATCTCGGCATCTTTACGCTCCAGCGCATATTTGACCCAGGTCTTGGCCATGCCGCCGCAGCCTGCCACAATGATTCGATAAGGGGACACGGTCCCGCCTCCTTTATGCCGCAGCCGTTTGGTAAAGCGCTTGCGCTGCGGATATGTAATTCCTATGATAACCCGTAAAGCCCTGAGATGCTCTACTCAATCCTGCACAATTCATATACGATTGTGTTTCTAAGAGAATATTAAATACAGTCAGACAGAACTGCATCATATATCCGATCTTCAGTCCCGATAGTAAGCCTCATCTTACATTAACAGGTGATTCTTCGCAGGAAGTGTGTTACAATTTGTATACAGATACATTCTGTATCAGACTCACATTCCCACTATGCAAAGGAGAGAATGCCGGTGACTCGGTGGCTTATGATCTTCCTCGTAGCGGCCGGCGCGGCCGATGCCTTCATGACCGACTTTGGACTGCAGGCGCAAATGATCGAAGAGGCCAATCCTCTGATGCGTTTTTTATATGAGAACGCATATCTGCTTTTCTATCTCGTCAAGATCGGGCTGCCTGTACTGCTCTTCATACTCATGCGCCGGGTGAAGCGTACTTATATCCAGCGGCTGCTGATCGTACCTGCCGTTGTGTACGCGGGGGTGCTCGTCCTTCATTCCTTCTGGTTCTCCGCTTTTCTCCTTATGACTTTTACTTGAGGCCTCGGACCGGCTGGTGTTATCCGGTAAGTGTGGATTACATGGCAGCCCCTTACATACTGCGTTGACGTTTAAGCCCCGGCATACCTACCGAGGGGCTTTTTTCATATGGATGAGCTTATTTCACCAAGGCTGTGCGGCCAAGGTTTCGCCCGGGGGGCCGTTAGGGATGAGAGCCGGCGTGGTATTATACTATATAGACTGGCGGAACAGGGTTGGAATGTCGAGCGGAAGGGAGGCTAATTCATGGCAGTGACGGAGCAACAGCCCCGGCCGGAACCGGCGAAGGGAGCCAAGCGGTGGCCTTGGGTGGTCCTCACGGCTGCACTGCTGATAGCGGCTGTTCTAGCTGCGTTAACATTCGGAAGCAGTCCCCGGACATGGCTGACGCTGCCTGCAGACAGCTCCTCCGGATACACCCTCTCGCTGGATGAGGGCGATACCGTGCAGGGCACGAAGATCCTGCTCGCGGCGGCTCCGGATACGAAGACGCCCCCGCGCCTGAAGATCGACGGCAGGGAGGTGCCGGTCATACCGGTGATGAAGCGGGACGCGGTGATGACCTTTGAGGCGGAAGGACTGCAGGGGGCGGAGGGGTACCGCAGCAGCATTTGGGTGAACGGGCAGCTTGTCCATACGCTGGACGGCACGGCGGAACAATTCACCCGGCTGACGGTCCCCATACCGGCTTCCGCTTTGAAGGAAGGGGTCAATGAGGTCATTCTCCGCTCTGGAAGCAAGGGAGCTCCCGAAGAGACGGGCGGCGAGCGAGACCAGTGGAAGTTCCGCGGGCTGACCTTCACCCTCGCCGACGGGACCATGCTGGAAGATCCGGATTACAAGACTTCGGCTGTATATACCGTTGGCGATCCCGCCCCGAAGAAGCCTGAGGGGGACCCGGTGCAGAAGGTGCTGCATTTTGTGGTCAAGGAAGAAAAGTACCGCAGCGTCTTCTATGTGTGGGATACACGGGCAGCGGCGGAAGGGACTCACGAGGTCGAACTGCGGGCAGCGAGGAATTGGGGCTTCGGGCCGAGCCGGCAAGTGAACGTAAGGGTGGATAACACCCCGCCGAATCTTGAGGTGGTATCGCCCGTCGATGCAAGGATATACAAGAACAAAGTCAGCGTCTCCGTCCGTTCGGCCGACGAGGGATCGGCGGATGCACCTTCGCTGGTGGCGAAGCTGGACGGCCAGGTGATCGAGGTGCCATCGGTGCTGGAGACAGCCGGCCTCCGTGCCGGGGAGCATAAGCTAGTCGTCACCGCATCCGATAAGGCGGGCAACGAAACCGAGAAGGCCGTAAGCTTCCTCGTGCAGGACGAGATGCCCTATGCGCCGGCGGCGCCCATGCCGGCAGACAAGGCCGTTGTTCCCGGAGATGCGGTACAACTCAGCGTCCAAGTGGGAGATGCCGCGAACGACCCGCTTCACGTGGAGTTCTATAAGGCCGAGCGGTTCGATCTGAGCCAGCCGGGGCTGCACACGGCCTATCTGCATGCGGCCGACCGGGAGCCGCCTCCCGAGAAGGAGCCGCCGGGCGAGAAGGCGCTGACCGTGACGGAGCGAAGCCTCGTATCCGCTCAGGACGGAGCATACCTGGTCAGCAGCGACAAGGAACGGTTTCCGTATCACCGCTTCTCCTTTGAAGTAGGAGACCAGCTGCCCGTCGATTCCGAGATCGTGTGGAAGGGGCATTCGCTGCCGGACCGGCTGGTCACTCTCTACGCATGGAATTACGGCAAGTCGGTCTGGGAGGATCTCGCTTCCGGTAAGGGCACCGAGGATTTTACGCTGCGGGGCCGGATCGTACCGGCGGAGATGGTGAGGGAAGGCCGGGTCGAAGTCTTGGTGCAGGACCGCATTCCGACGCCGGGCGAGTACGATTTTGCCTTCGTGTGGATGAGCGACACGCAGTATTATTCGGAGACGTATCCGAAGATCTACGACACCATGACCCGCTGGACGGTAGACCATTGGACGCAGCGCAAATTCAGCTATCTCATCCATACCGGCGATATCGTCAACAACTGGAACAGCAAGAAGGAATGGGAGAATGCCGACGCGTCGATGAAAATTCTGGATGATGCCAAGATCCCCTATGGCGTGCTGGCTGGGAACCACGATGTGTCTTACGGAGGCGAATACGACGAATACGGGAAGTACTTCGGCGCGGAGCGCTTCCGCCATCAGCCTACCTTCGGGGCCGACCTCGACAACAACCGGGAGCATTACGATCTCGTGAGTGCCAAGGGCCATGACTTCGTGATCCTGTATCTCGGATGGCTCATTGACCAGAAAGGATTCGACTGGGCGAATGCCGTGCTGAAGAAATATGCGGACCGCAACGCCATCATAGCGGTACACGAATATCTCAAGCCGAGCAAGCACTACTTCGGCCAAGGACAGAGCATCTGGGATAAGCTCGTGCTGCCGAATCCTAACGTGGTCATGGTGCTAGGAGGCCATAACCCTGGTGCCGCCCATAATGTGAAGAAGGTGGGCGACCGTACCGTGCTCGAGATGCTCAGCGATTATCAGAACGGGCCCGAGGGCGGACAGGGCTTCATGCGGTTTCTCCAGTTCGATCTGGAGCGCGAGCGGCTGCTCGTGAACACATTCTCTCCTTATCTGAATAAGTGGAACTTCTTCAAGCCGGAACTCGACGAGCTTGAATTCCCGCTGAAGCTAAAGCCCATCGACAAGCAGGTGGCCACCGATTATATCGGCGTCTATGCCCGCACGAACGTCATGATCGGCGAAACGGACAAGGTGCCCAGCGGCAGCCGTGCCGTGGTGCCGTATCCGGGTCTGCAGCCTGGCGGCACGTATGCCTGGTATGCTGCGGCGAAGGACGAGTTCGGCGGCGTAAGCAAATCCGATGTCTGGACGTTCCAAGCGAAGTGAGGACGGGGAGGGGGTTGCGCCGTACCCCCTTTATACGAAGATAACTCTCCAATGCGCAATGCGGAGGGTTATTTTTTTGCATGTTTAACTGTCCGCCGCACCATTGCGCTCAAAATACTCGACGACAAAATCACTGAAATGACGCGCTGCCTTGGAGAGGTAGCGCTTGTTATGCCATACGATCTGGAAATGGCGCCGGCAAACGGGATATTCGATGGACAGCAGATGAAGCCGGGAATTCGCTCCTCCGCAATTACCGACCAGCGCCACGCCGAGTCCCGAGGCGACCAATTTGGCAATGGAGGAAGGTTCGTCTACCCTGCAGACGAAATGGGGCGATATCCCCGCCGTCCGGAAGAAATCCTCATTCATGATTTGAAAATGATACCCTTCCTTATAGCCGATAAACGGTTCATCCGCCACCTCTTCTAAGCGGACACTCGGCAGCCCCGCGAGACGGTGCGCCGGAGGAACGGCCAGATAAACTTCTTCGTTCAGTACGGATACCGCGCTGAAATCCGGCCGTTGCATAGGCAGGGGGGGGAAGCAGATATCCACCTCGCCGGCTTCAATGAGATGTGCCATCTTCTGCATCGATGCTTGCGTGATCCGGAAGTTGACCTTCGGGTGAAGGGCGAGGAACTGGCTGAGCGGTTCTGACAAACGGTCCAGAGTCGACGCCGCCAAATGAATGCTCCCCTGCTCCAGTCCCGCGAGATCGGAGACTTCCTTCTGTCCCTCTTCCAATAGGGCGAGCGCGGCCTCTACTTTATGCAAGAATGCCTTGCCGAAGGCATTGAGCCGGATCTGCCTGCCGTCCCGGTCAAATAGAGGTACCCCCACATCCTTCTCCAGACGGGCGATTGTCTTGCTGAGGGCGGGCTGGGCGATCCGCAGCTCCTGCGCCGCTCTCGTCATATGCTCGAGTTTGGCTACCGTACAAAAATACTTCAGCTGCAGCAGCTCCATCTTCCGGCCTCCTTATATACTCAAGGGAATGAATGATATAGAGTAAGATGTATTTTTATTTATCAATTATCCGATCTACACTATATCTATGCAAGCGGAATTTGGTCGGCTTCATGATGGTTCCGGCCAGGTGACAAAGGAAATCCGAACCACTAAGGAGGACGAGGGCATGAGGGCAGCGGCATTTGCTTCGTATGGAGGACCGGAAGTGATGAGGGTGATGGAGTTTGCGGATCCGCAGGCAGGCCCGGGCCAAGTCAGGGTCCGCGTGAAGGCCGCTGGCGTGCAGCATTACGACTGTGCGGTGCGAGGCGGCTGGACGCCGGCTTATGGGATGGCGGTGACTCTTCCGCAAATTCCGGGCAATGAATTCGCAGGCATCGTGGATCAGATCGGAGAGGGGGTAACCGGCTTCTCTATAGGCAGCGAAGTGCTTGGCTTCGCCCTGCTGAACTGCTACGCCGAATATGTGGTCGTGAGCCCCGGCCAAATCGTGAGCAAGCCGGGGACCCTGTCCTGGGAGGAAGCAGGCGGGTTGACCGGTAACGGGCAGGGGGCTTACATCGCCTTGAAGGCGATCGGTATCGAACCGGGAGACACCGTTCTGATCAACGGCGCGGCCGGATCGCTGGGCGCTTTCGCGGTACAGCTGGCGAAGGAGTGGGGAGCCGGTACGGTCATCGGCACCGCCAGCGAAAGCAACCACGACTATATCCGTTCGCTGGGTGCCCTGCCGATGACGTATGAGGAAGGATTGGCCGGACGGATCCGGGCGATCGCCCCGGACGGCGTCCACGCCGCTTTCGATACGGCGGGAGGCGAAGGGCTCCGGGCGGCGGTGGAGCTGGTGCGGGATAAGATGCGTATCTGCACCTACTTTGCCTATGACCTCGCGGAGGAGCTTGGCCTGCGCGTCGTCCGGGGCGAACGCTCGGCGGCCCGCCTCGCAGAACTGGTGGAGCTGCATACCAAGGGCAAGCTCCACATCCATATCAGGCAGGTCTTCCCGTTGAACCGGGCGGAGGATGCGCACCAGGCTATCGAAACCCGGCACGGCCGCGGGAAAATTGTTCTTAGCATCGATTGAATCCAGTCAAGGGAGCATAGCAACGCCTCCTAAGGTGAGTTCTGAGGGCTTCAACTCAGTCCCTACTCATCCTAGCGAGGCGTCTATTTTTATTGAAATGGATTCTACTGACGCGGGGAAGTGCAGAAAAAATAACCCCAATGTGATTTGGGTTAACGCAGGGAAGGATAAGTTGTCTTGTTTTTAAATTATGTATCCTAACGATAAGAGTGCTTGGTTTTGTAGTATAACACTACCTTACCAAATACCCAATATTTCTAAAAATGGTTTGTAGTCTAGCAAATACCCGGCTATTAGTCCATGCCTAAACGAAACGGCTCACGTACACTGAACCATCTTATAGGGAGGTGTCGCTGTTGAGTTGTCTGGGTAGTAAGAAACGGTGTAAAAAGAAGTCATCCGTAACCGTAATTGTGTGCCATCCAAAAAGGGAAAAAAAGAAACGTTGTCCTCGGGTTATTAAAAAAATTGTAAAGTGTCCCCCTCCTAACGGACGGCAATTACTTCGGGGACTTGCGGGAGCAATTGCACAAGCGGGACCCCAAGGACTTGCAGGAGCACTTGGACCCCAGGGACTAGCAGGGCTTGTAGGAGCGATTGGCTCACTTGGACCTCAAGGGCTTGCAGGAGCACTTGGACCCCAGGGACTTGCAGGACTTGTAGGAGCGATTGGCTCACTTGGACCTGAAGGGCTTGCAGGAGCGCTTGGACCCCAAGGAATAGCAGGACTGGCAGGAGCAATTGGCGCAGCTGGATTGGCAGGACCAGCAGGACCAGCAGGACCCGCGGGACCCGCAGGTGGGGTATTAGGCTATGCAGATTTTTTTGCCTTGATGCCTCCTGATAACTCAGCAACGGTTGCTGTCGGCACGGATGTAAGTTTTCCGCAAGACGGTCCAATTAGCGGGACTGCAATTACCCGTCTCACTGCCAGCTCCTTTAACTTGGCTGCCATTGGCACTTATCAGGTTCTGTTCCAGGTGAATGTAAACCAAGCGGGTCAACTGATGCTAACACTAAATGGCGCTGACCTCGATTATACGGTGGTCGGGCGTGCAACAGGAACTTCTCAAATCGTAGGATTGGCTCTTGTCCGAACATCGGTCATTAATTCTGTACTCACAGTTCGCAATCCCGCCGGCAATTCTACGGCACTCACGATCACTCCACTAGCTGGAGGAACAAGGCCAGATTCCGCCCACCTTGTTATTACGCAGATTGCATAAAAAACAGAGATGCTTTCCGGGACAAACGGAGAACGATAGTTGAACCAGTCAAGGGAGCAGATCCATCGAGTGGTGTCTGTTCCCTTGGGCATGTAGTATTGGGCATGTTGCCATAGAAATCCATAGGATGCTATGGTAAATACAGGGTATTCGTCGTACCATATGGAAATGGTCATTAAGATACATAACGAACGATGTCGGACCTGTGGTTAATGGGGATGTTAAACGCATAACAAGGAGAGGAGACTTGTATGGCTTCATTGGTGTATCACATTGCCGTTTCCCTGGATTATTTCATAGCGGACCAGCCTATGGTCGATGGCCAACTGGACAGGACGTATTTTCTCTTTGAGGGCGATCATGTGCCGGATTATTTATCCGACATTCAGCACTATACGGCCGTGTTAATGGGGGGCAAAACCTACGAGTTTGGATTCCAATTCGGTGCCAAACCCGGTGAACCCGGATATCAGGGAATCAAGCACTACATCTTCTCGAACACCCTAGATTTCGAATCCAACGCGGATGTGGAACTGGTTAGAGGGGATGCGGCAGCTTATATCGAGAACCTCAAAAGGGAAACGGAAGGGATCTTGTGGCTTTGCGGGGGAGGACAGCTGGCAGGCTCGCTGATCGAACGGAAGCTCATTGACCAGTTGGTATTGAAAGTGAATCCGATCCTGGCTGGCTCCGGCGTACCGCTGTTCGGTGACGTCAAACCCCGTTTAAGGCTGGAGCTTACCGATATGAAACGGTATGAGAGCGGGGTTATCAAACCAACCTATAACATCATTTATTCTTAAATGAAATTCCACCATGAGAGTGAGATTAATCAGGCAGGTGACCGTGAATGAAGAACTTCTCCATAGGACTGCTGGTTGGTATTGGCGTAACCGCAGCAACGGGTGTTTGGGCATCCAACTCCATTCAAGCTACTTTGTTCCCGTCCATACTCCATTTTCACGTGAACGGTACAACGACAACGATCGACGGAACAGGGGAGAACGGGATTCTCAACTACAACAATAAAGCGTATGTTCCTCTTCGTTTATTCTCGGAGAGTATCGGGGCGACCGTCGATTACCGGGAATCCAGTACCACGGATGCTGCTAAGCATCAGGTGGATGTCATTCGGGAGGATGACCAGAACTTCAAGGTGAAGGACCCCGGTGGATTCGTCAGCTTGGGCAGTGTCGATATGAATTTGGTCCCTGTCTTATCGGAGAATGGGGATCCTTACTATAGTACGGTGACAGGTATTATACGAATCAATCAAGATCTGTCGGTTTCACATAAGAAAATACAGCTATCGATCCAAACGAAAGAGAACCAATATAAATCCACTCAAGTGGACATCTCCAACCCGGAAAACAAACCTCTGAAAGAAGGAGACATTCGGATCTTTACGGCGTATTATCAGGACCTGCACCTCACTAAAAAGGAGAGCATAGCCGGCGCATCCCTGAACGTGATTACGGAGGATAGCGGTACGTGGATCGAACGCCAAGATGGCATCCAACCCGGATCGGGCAGCGGGATCAGACAGCCGTTTCACATCATCGCAAGCGCAAGCAATCCTCCGTGGGTCTTGGCCAGAGATCCGGAGGGAGGGACATTGAAGTATAAATCGGGTGAACCCATTGGCCTTAGTTTCCGTGTGCAAGCGGCTCTATGGGGCAAACCTGTCTTCTTACGCGAACCTTGGCACGTCTCGGTGGAAGTAAAGGATACCAAGTCGAACAAGGTGGTATGGAGCGGGGATATGCCTGCCCTTCCGGCAAGCGAATATACAACGTATAAGAAGACAGCTCAGCTGGAGTATTTCTGGGATCAGAGGGACCTGGCAGGCAGCCCTGTCCCTCCAGGCTCCTATCATGTGGATTTCAAGAGTGCTGCTCCCCTCAAATATTCAGATACGGCACAAGGTAATTTGCAGACTCAGCAGGATCCTCCGCGTTTTTATCCATTCGATTTTACGATTGAGAGTAAATGAAGAAGGATGGGATGTTGGGGGGACTTCGGTAGATAACGCAAAAAAGGAGGCAGCGGCAGTTTAGGACGAAACTCTTATGTCCTAATCTGCCGCTGCCTCTTTATTTGGACTAGCCCTAACACTCACAAGCTGGCTGTCCTGCTGATGTACTGCATCTTACTGCGCAGCATCGGTCTTCTCAGCCGGCACGAAGATCTCGCTGATCATCTCGATGAACGTATCCAGCACGTTGCCTTGGGCCGGATCTTCCTCTTCGAGCGTCTCCTGCCCGGCAGGAAGGGCTCCCGCTGCTGCCGCATAGCTGGCCTGCCGTACTTCGCCCTGCTGGGCGGAAGCAACAGGAACCGGCGTAATTCCGACATCCTTGTAGGAGAGGAAGTCCGTGTACACGCCGTTCACGCCCATATCGAGGAATGCTTTGACCTCATCCGGTTTGTTCAGGGAATGTACGTAAGCGACGGCGCCCGCTTCCTTGAGATCGGCGATGAATTCGGGTGTTGCCCTCTCGGACGGCATGGCTACTACGCGGATGCCATGGGATTGTACATACTCGACGATCTCATCGGGCTTCAGCTCAGAGAGGTACAGGGAGTAGATGTAATTCGGGAAAGGGATGATGTCCCTGGCCTGTTGAATCATCGAGGGAGTATACAGCTCGGGCACGATCCGGTTGATGAGCTTCGGATCCACTTTGTTCACGGCGTTGCGGATCAGTGTAAACTGCTGCTGCACCAAGGCGGGATCCGTCTCTTTGGTATCGGTCACGAGATACACGTCGGGATATCGCTTCAGCAGGGAAGCGACGTCGTCAATAGATAGCGGCGTGTACTTGCGCAGAATCGGATAGCTCTTGAATTCGGACATCGTCAGCGGGACATCGCGTTTCTCTGCGGGAATATCCTGCTTGAATTTATCCGCCAGATAAGGAAGCCAGTCGTGGCGCGCGGCGAGCTGTCCGTCTTCGGTCAGCGTGAAGTCCGCTTCGAACACCCGCTGCCCCTTCGCATAGTTCTCCTGGAACGCCTCCAGGCTGTTCGTATAATCGACCCCGTCAATGCCGCCCATTGCGTGGGCGATCAGGGAATATTCCGTCCATTCAGGCTTCGGCTGCTCTGCGGCCGATACAGCGGGCACGGATAAGGGGAATAGGAAAGCGCCGGCCAGCAGGATCGGTGCTGCTTGTTTTAGTATGCGGTTCTTCATCATCATCATCTCCGCCTCTCTCAGAAGTCATTTTATCTCTTTAGGGCTGCTCTGCTCCCCCTATTTGCTTCATACTTCATTCTTTCTTTATACCATAAGGTTCTGCTGGAGGGAGCATTTTGTAGGGGTTGCTTACTGACTACTTACCCACGAATGTGACAGATTGCTTACAAAATCGATGAAACCTGTAAAAAATGAGTGAAAGCCCATGCTGGACTTTCGGGTAATGAATGGCATATAATAGGACCACTTTTTGGACCGGAAGAACAGGAGGCACGCGATGAGAAGCAGAATCATGCACCACGCTGAGGGTACAGGGAACGGTAACAAGCGGCTTGCTTGCCTGCTGCTGCTGACGGCCGCCGTGCTCCTGCCCGGCTGCGGGTGGGGCAAACCGGCGGCCGGTACCGGGCCCACGGCTGCAGGAGATTCCGCTGCTCCAGGCGGCGGGCAGGCAGGGGCGGCCGGTACGGTGCCGGCGGCGGCGGACGAATTCCGTTTTGTCGTCATGGGTGACAGCAGGGGCTCGTCGAACGGGACGAACGAAGCTACGCTGCGCGCCCTGCTGGAGAAGGTGAAGGCGCTGAAGCCTGCACCGGATTTGATTCTGTTCACGGGAGACCAGGTGACCGGTGGCTCCACGGTGGCCAGGCAGCTGGCGGATTGGAAGAACATCGCCGACGATTATTGGCCGGTCACCTCCATCTACCCGGCGCTCGGCAACCACGAGCATGACGAGAAGGTGTTCAGCTCCGCCTTCCCCCATCTTCCGAAGGAACAACTCCCTGGGTATGGCCGGACCGTGTATTCCTTCGACCATGGCAATGCCAGGTTCATCACGCTGAACTCGGACCGGACGAACCCGCAGGGCCAGTACGTCATCGATGATGCGCAGCTCGCCTATCTGGAAGCGCAGCTGAAGGGAGCCGGAGCGAAGCACCGCTTCGTTCAGTTCCATGTGCCGGCCTATCCGGTCGGCGCCCACCTGGGCAGCTCACTGGACGCAGCCCCGGAATCGCGGGACAAGCTGTGGGCGCTGCTCGACCGCTACCGCGTAACGGCAGTGCTCGTCGGACATGAGCATAACTACAACCGGCGCAAGGTGGACGGATCGTTCAGCGGCAGCGGGTACACGTTCCATAACGAGATCTACCAGCTTACTATAGGAGGGGCCGGAGCGCCACTGTATACGGGCAGCCAGGAGAACAAAGGCGTCGTTACCGGGCCCAAAGCCAGCTACCATTATATGGTCGTCGATGTGGAGGGCGGCCGGGCGAAGTTCCAGGCGTACGATCTTCAGGAGAACCGGATCGATGAATTCACGGTCGACCGCTGACAGCAGGGTCGAAGCCAGGGGAGAGGGGATCCACGGAATATGAACAATCAGCCGCCGTTCCGCGATCTGGCGATAGCCCAGGGGTTCACCGCCGTGCTGCTGTTCCTGCTGGTGCCGGCCGCGAATCTGTTCGGTCCGGGTTACCATAAGCTTGCCGGGACGCTCCACGGGTTGGCGGCTTCCCTGACGATGCTCATGGCAACGTATACATGGCACGCCTATTATGGTTATGCCAGGGGCCGCGGGGCCGGACGGGGCAAGCTCGCGCTGCGGCTCTGGATGACGAACGGGCTCAGCCTGCTTACCATCGTAACCGCCAACTGGCTGTATATCGGTTACCAGAGCCCGGAAGGGGCGTCGGAATGGTTCAAGCTCCACCTTCCGGCAGCCCATTGGGTGATCATGGAATATAAGGAGTTCGTCTCGCTGCTGACCCTCCCCTGCGGACTGGCCGCCTCCGTGCTGCTGCACCGGCTGGGAGGGAGAAGAGAGGCAGGAGAAGGAATCCGGTTCGTGATCGGAATGCTGCTCACTATGCTGTGGGTCTGCATGCTGATCGGGTTCGCTTCGGGCCTTATTCTCGCGAAGTGGAAGCTGGTGTAACGGGAGAGGCCTTGCAGCAGGATATGCAGGAAGAGGAGCGAAGGGACGGGCCTGGGAGTTTATCCTCCCGCCGCCTCGACAGAGGATCGGTACCGGATCCCGCAGCTCCTTTGTTGAGACGGCGAATAGGGAGGAAAGGAGGGAATTCCATGAGGGAAAGCACAGAAGGGACACCGCGGGATGAGAGGCCGGAAGAGCTTGGCGCATGCTGGGGGGAGAACGCTCCGGCGGACCACTCGGGCTGGACTCATGAGGCGAGCGCGGACGGGAGGCTCCCGGCCAAAAGCGGAGAAGCCGTAGCCGCCATGCTCGCCGTCCTCGTGGGCATGGCAGTATTGACGGCTGCGCATTGGTGGAGTGCGGCGGACCCGGCGGCTGCCCAGCCCAAGCTGTTGAAGCTGGCCTCGCGGGTGCCGGGGGGGCTGCGGATCGGCCCCTATGCAGGTAAGGAAGCGGCTGGGCTGCTGGCTTGGCTAGGCTCCTGGGCGATCCTGTTCCTGCTGCTGAGGAGGCATGAATTGCCTCTGAAGCCATGGGCCTATGGGTTCGCGTGCACGTTCATAGTGCTGCTTCTGCTGCTGTGGCCGCCGGTCTATCATCGGATCTATGGATGGCCGGCCTAATAACTCAGGACGAATCCAGCCGAGCGGAGAGGAGGTCAGGAGGATGAAGGAAGTGGAACGGGGAAGGGCCAGAGGCTGGACGGATCGGAGGCCGGGGGAACCTGGGCGGCGTCAGGAAGCTGCCAGGCTAGGTATGTCGGGTGAAGCATCTTATGTGCAAGAAAGCAGCCGTGGGCCGGCTGTTCACCGCCAAGGCGAGCAGAGCCCGCTGAATCAAGAGGAGGGCGTGCCGGCTTCCGGGATGGAGCAAGCCCACGTATCGGCTGCTGGAATCAGGAGAGAGCGGGGGGGCGAAGGCCTCCCATCGGAGAGCCGCTCTCCGGAGAGAAGTCCGGGCAGGACTTCCGCCAAGCCGCAGCCTGCCCGTGCTTCCTCACAGAGGCGCCGCCCTCCGGCGCTGCTGCCGGTAACGCTGCTGCTGTTCCTGTTCTTCGGCCTGCTGG
This sequence comes from Paenibacillus caseinilyticus, assembly GCF_027533645.1. Lineage (GTDB taxonomy): Bacteria > Bacillota > Bacilli > Paenibacillales > NBRC-103111 > Paenibacillus_G > Paenibacillus_G caseinilyticus. The sequence continues at coordinate 83,562 of NZ_JAQAGY010000019.1, read as the reverse complement.
CCGGTACGCTGCTGTCGTCCGAGCCTCCGGTCACCGGGAGGGCGGAGCTGCAGCCGCAGACCGGCGAAGAACGCTCCTGGCAGGCTGCTTACAGTCCCGGTACCTCCGTCACGGGGGAACAGCCGCCCGTGTCAGGAGAGCTCCGGCAGCTGCAGGCCTCCCTGCCGCCGGATCTGCTCTTCCTTGCGGGTCCCGCAAGACTGGCCGGAGGGGGAACAGCGCCCAGAACGTTCTTTCCTATAGCGGACGGAAGCGGAGGTACGCCGGACAGCGGGAAGACCGGGCCCGCGTTCCCTCATATTCCTGAAGAGCAGCTGCCGGGCTATGGGCGGACGGCTTACTTCGTCGATTACGGCGGAGCCCGGTTCTGGTTCCTGAACGCCGCGAAGCTGGCGCAGGAGCCGCAGCTGCAGCTCGCTTGGCTGCAGCGTACCGCAGCCGAGAACCGCCAGCTGCACGGCATCGTGCTGCTGGCGGAAGAGCCGGCGGCGCCGGAGGCTTGGCAGGCCTTCACGGCCGCCGGCGCGGAGCTCGTGCTCGCCGGCGGCCGGCTCTGGGCGTCAGCCGCTGCGGTGCAGACGCCGCCGCCGGAGGGCTACCGCGCTGCGCCCAGCCGCCCGGGCTGGGCCGAGTGGGCCCCGCCCCTCGCGGAGCAGGAGGAAGCCCCGGGCTTCCTCCTGCTCGAGGGGCAGGGCCCGCGGCTGCGCGTCAGCCTGCCGGGCCGCGTCAGCCTGCCGGGCCGCGGCGGCCCGGGCCCGGCCGCGGCGCTTGCGCTAGACGCCTCGGCGCTCGGCGGCGACGCGGCAGCCGAGCGGGCCGTCGTGCCGATCGGCGCAGTGTGGCGCTACCGCCCCGGCGGACGCGATCTGCCCGCGGTCGTGCCCGAAGGGCTCGACCCGGCAGGCGAGCATCCGTCCGCCGGGGGAGTGCCGCTGCCCGCCGCCGATTGGCGAGGCGCCGGCTTCGACGCCGCCGGCTGGGCCGCCGGCCGGGCGCCGCTCGGCCGCTCCCGCGATGCCGCCCGGCAGCGGGGCATTGCCACCGGCCTGCCCGCAGCCCCTTCGCCGGCATATTACTTCCGCCATGCGTTCGAACTGCGCGAGGCGCCGCGAGAAGGCCAAGAGTGGACGCTCCATGCCGCCTACGAAGACGGGATCGCCGTCTATCTCAATGGCGTGGAGATCGCCCGGGATTCCATCCGGGAAGGGCTGATCGACGACCGGACGCTCGGCATGCCCCATCCGGGCGGGATCTTCGAATCGTTCCCGCTCGAGGGATACCGCGATCTGCTCGTGCAGGGGACCAATACGCTTGCTGCCGAAGTGCACGGCAGCCACCCGGATACGCCGGAGCTGTGGTTCGACCTCAGCCTGACGGTGCGGGAGCGGCCGGCGGCAGAAGGGGGCGCGCCATGAGCCTTACGCGTATGGCCGAAGGCATGGCAAAGGCTATTCGCCGTTTAAGGCGATGGCCTGTCCTGCCCGGTCTTCGACGCCTGCGGCCCGGCGAGCAGGCAGCCCGCCTTCGACGCCTGAGGCCCGGCGAGCAGGCAGCCCGCCTTAGGCGCCTGCGGTACGGCCTCCTGGCCGCCTGCCTTCTCCTGGGCAGCTGCGGCCCGGCAGGCGAACGTCCCGCTACGCCTGGGCTGCTCGCCGGGCTGACCTTTGCCAAGAGTCACATCCTGCTCGAGAACGGGAACGATTTTGTGTGGAATGGCGTGACTATCACGCTCAACGGACGGTACGTCTACCGGACGGATAGCATGCCGAGGGGCACCTCGGCCCTGCCTTTCGATGAATTCCGGGACCGCGACGGCCATTCCTTTGACCGTTCGCGGATGACACCGCACGACTTGGTCATCGATGCTGCCGCGGGCTTCGACGGCCAGCCGGGGCGATACGAATGGTAGGCAGGGGACGACATGCTTCAACCGTTGCCCGCTGCCGCTCTGCCGGCCGTACACACCAAAAAAGGCTGCGCGCCTGCTCTCGTGAGCTCGGCGGCAGCCTTTTGCCTATGCCAATCTATCTCTTACTTGAACGCCGGAACGACAGCGCCTTGGTACTTCTCTTCGATGAACTTGCGGGCTTCCGGCGAGTTCAGCGCCTTCGCGAGCTTCTGGATCGCTTCCGAATCCTTGTTGTCCGGACGGGCTACGAGCAGGTTCACGTAAGGCGAGTTGCTGTCCTCGATGAAGAGGGCGTCTTTGGTCGGGTTGAGCTTCGCTTCGAGCGCATAGTTCGTGTTGATCAGGGCCAGGTCGACTTCAGGGAGTACGCGAGGCAGCATAGCCGCTTCGAGTTCTCGGATCTTCAGGTTCTTCTTGTTCTCGACGATGTCCTTCACGGTACCGGAGATGCCGGCGCCGTCCTTGAGCTTGATCAGACCGTTCTTCTCGAGCAGCGCCAGGGCCCGTCCGGAGTTGGAAGGGTCGTTCGGGATGGCTACGGTTGCGCCGTCTTTCAGCTCGTCAGCCTTCTTGATCTTCTGGGAGTAGGCGCCGAACGGCTCGATGTGAACGCCGACGACTTTGACGAGATCCATCTTCTTCGACTTGTTCTGGTCATCGAGGTAAGGCATGTGCTGGAAGAAGTTCGCATCGAGCTGCTTTTCGAATACCTGCACGTTCGGCTGGACATAGTCTGTGAACTCTTTTACTTCCAGGTTCACGCCTTCGGCTTTCAGCTTGTCCTTCAGGGAGTTCAGGATTTCGGCATGAGGGACAGCGGTAGCGCCGACCTTCAACGTGACTGCTTGCTTGGCAGGAGCTGCGCCGCCGGCGTTGTCGGCCGGAGCGGTTGGGGCCGCTTCTTTCTTGCCGCAGGCGGCAAGCGAGAAGGCCATAACCAGGGATAGGGCGATCGTTAACGGTTTGTTCATAGTAGAAACCCTCCAGTAATGTAGTGTGGTGTTCGATTGGATGTATGTCAAAAATCCTTACTTGCGCTGAAATCTCCGGACGAGCCGGTCGCCGAGCGATTGTAGGATTTGAACCAACACGAGCAGAATGACGACGGTGACGACCATGACCGGCGTGTTGAACCGCTGATAGCCGTAGCGGATCGCGAGGTCCCCGAGGCCGCCGCCGCCGACGACCCCGGACATGGCCGTATAAGAGACGAGCGTGACTGCCGTGATCGTGATCGCGGCGATCAGGCCCGGACGGGCTTCGGGCAGCAGGACGCGGGTGACGATCTGTCCGGACGTCGCCCCCATGGACTGGGCGGCTTCGATCACGCCCCGGTCGACTTCACGCAGCGCCGTCTCCACGAGTCTCGCGAAGAACGGGGCGGAAGCGATGACGAGCGGGGGAATCGACCCCGGCACGCCGATCGAAGTGCCGACGATGACGCGCGTCAGCGGGATGACGAGGATCATCAGGATGATGAACGGCACGGATCGCAGCACATTGACCACGAACGACAGCAGGAGGTAGAACGTGCTCTGCTGCATGAGCTGGCCGCGCGAAGTCAGGAACAGCAGGATGCCGAGCGGCAGGCCGATGATCACGGTGAAGAGTGTCGACAGGCCCAGCATCGTCAAGGTATCATAAGTGGCAAGAGAAATATCTTCCCAGACGATATCTTTCAAGAACTCAGCCATGCTGCATCACCTCCACATCGAGTCCGCGTCCCCGAAGGGCTGCGACGGCCGCATCGGCTTCCGCTCCAGCACCGCGCAGCTCCAGCAAGAGCTGGCCGTACGGCGTCTCCTTCAAGCGGGATACGGTACCCTGGAGAATGACGAACGGCACGTTCGTCTCCTTCATCGTTTCGAAGAGCACCGGCTCGTACGTCATCTCGCCGAGGAAGGTCACGCGGATGCGGGTTCTGCCGCTGCCGCCCGTTGCGGTCTCAGGCAGCGCCGTCTCGGGATCCTCGGCGAGCTGGGCGACGAATTCGCGCGTGGTCGGATGCTGAGGCTTCAGGAACACGTCCGTTACCGAACCCATCTCGACGATATGTCCGCCGTCGATGACGGCGACGCGGTCGCAGATCGTCCGGATGACGTGCATCTCATGGGTGATGAGCACGATCGTGATATGCAGCTGCCGGTTAATGTCGAGCAGCAGCGAGAGGATCGAGTTCGTCGTCTGCGGATCGAGCGCCGATGTCGCTTCGTCGCAGAGCAGCACCTTCGGATTCGTAGCCAGGGCGCGGGCAATGCCGACGCGCTGCTTTTGTCCGCCGGACAGCTGCGAAGGGAATTTGTGCTCGTGTCCGCTTAGCCCCACGAGTCCGACGAGCTCTTGCACGCGCTGCTTGATCTCGGCCTCGGGCCGCTTGCCGAGGCGCAGCGGGAAGGAGATATTGTCGGCCACGGTGCTCGACGAGAGCAGATGGAAGTGCTGGAAGATCATGCCGATCGACCGGCGCTCTTCCTGCAGACGGCGGGTGCCGAGCTTCGTCATCTCGACGCCGTCGATGATGACCGTGCCGCCGGTCGGCTTCTCGAGCAGGTTGATCATACGGATCAAGGTGCTCTTGCCCGCGCCGGAATGTCCGATAATGCCGAAGATCTCGCCTTTGTTCACGGTCAGGTCGACCTTCTGCAGCGCTGTAACGGTGCTGCGTCCGCTTGTGTATTGCTTCGATACGCCTTGCAGTTGAATCATGATGGGCTTCACCTCCGGGAAAATACGCAATAAAAAACCCGTACGTTCGTAAGCAACCGGGCAGCGGCCAAGGCCGTCCGCCGGAATTGCAGCGAGGTACAGGTTTATGAAGTCACACTGTGCCCTCTCATCTGTCAGAATCCAGCGGGGCATGCTGCGGCCACAGCGCAGGGAAGCGCAGCTTGCCGTCATGGCCTGCTCCGGAAGGATGTACAAGCAAGTGCCATCCGCCGGGCTGTATTCTGAAGGAATTGGCACCAGACTTCCTTGGAGTCAGGAACAAGCTTGCCGCTTGTCACTTTATCCATACAGGAACGGTTGCCGGGCTTCATCGGGCCTTATCCCTCCGCCTCTCTTGATAAGAAGTGAACCGCTATGAAATTAGCATGAGCATGAAATAATAGGCAAATCATTTAACCCTGGGTCATATACTAGGGCCTTAAAACGATCTTTATCATATAGAAAAAGAGCGGTGAAGTCAACAGGTGCGTGTGTGCCGGGAGGTTAGTAATGTTTCCCACACTTTAAGAGAGAGGGAAACTCTAGGATATAGCTCTTCTATTTACCAGAATGGTCTGGTAGAGTCCGCTTGGATAATCACCCTGTCATGACAAGGGAGGAGAAAGTGAGCAGCTGGGAATGCAGCCTCACCGCTCAGCATGAATCGACGGTAGATGCCGCTGCTGCCGGGGTAATCATAAGGGACAGCGGAGGATCATGTACTGCCGGGGTTCGATCAGGGTTAGTACATATATAGAATCTTAACATAAAGGAGCGGGATGAATATGAAACGTCCTCGGATTGCTGTGGTAGGGAGCTTGAATATGGATATTGTAGTATCGATGCCGCGGATGCCGCAGAAGGGGGAGACCGTACAAGGGACGGATATCCACTATATTCCGGGAGGCAAAGGGGCGAATCAGGCGGTGGGATGCGCCCGGCTGGGAGCGGAGGTGTCGATGATCGGAGCTGCGGGCAGCGACCGGTTCGGCAGCGAGATGCTGGAGCGGCTCCGGAGGGAAGGGATAGACGTGAGCGGCGTGCTTAAGGCTGAGGGAGCGACGGGAACGGCGACGATACTGCACACTTCCGAAGATAACTGTATCGTCGTCGTGCCGGGAGCCAACGCCTGCTGCACGGCCGAGCATGTGGAGCGGCACAAGGAGCGGATCGAATCGGCGGACGTACTGCTCGTCCAGCTGGAAGTGCCGCTGGAGACGGTGCACCGCGCACTCGAGATTGCCCGGCAGGCCGGTGTACGCACGGTGTTGAATCCCGCTCCGGCCAAGGTGCTCCCGGCGCCGCTTCTGTCGCTCACGGATATCCTGACGCCCAACGAAAGCGAATTCGCTCTGCTCAGCGGGGAGCAGGATACTGCCGAAGAGGTGCTTCGCCGGGTGATGGCCGCTTGGCAGCAGGACTACGGCCATCAGGTGATTCTCACGCGCGGCCGCCTCGGCAGCTCTTGGCTGGATGAAGGGGAAGCGCTGCAGAGCGCGCCGGCTCTTCCTGTGGAGACGGTCGATACGACCGGAGCGGGCGATGCCTTCAATGCCGCGCTGTGCTGGGGCCTCGCTTCCGGCTGGGAGCTGCAGCGTGCGGCGGATTTTGCGTGCAGGGCAGCTTCGGTATCGGTCACCCGGTTCGGTGCGCAGGACGGCATGCCCCGCTTGGAGGAAGTACCTGAGCGGTAGAGGGAACGGTGTAATCTGAAGCTTCGGCAGCGCGGGTCCAGCTCGAGAAGGAGAAGCTCGCGGTCAGCACAGCTCCGTAATGGCTCCGATCATCTCCTGCGGATGAAACGGGACGAGCCGGTCGGCATGTCCTTTGACAATGAGGGAGGTCGTCTCGGGCGCGAAGGGCTGCACGCCGATAATCGGTTTATGGAGTTCGTTGCTGCCGATAATGAGCTCCTTGTTCACCCAGCGGTTATATTCGGCGTACACGCCGCACATGATGAGGATGGCGTCGGTATGCCGGATCTTGCTCCGGATGGCCTCGTACAGCAGGCGTTCATCCATCGCTGCGGCGGATTGCGTATCGAGTGAGGCGGTGCGGAATCGGAAGCCATCCGCAGATTGCAGAAGACGGAGCAGTTCGCCGCCAGTGCCGCGATAATTCCAGGTATGGCTGAGATATAGGGTATAGACCCGGTTCGTATCAGGGGCGGGCATGGGCGGATCCCTCCAGACTAGGGCAAGATGGACAGGCGGGCAGGCGGCCGCAAGACCAAAAGGAGCCCATGGTGACAGGCTCCTCCGGTTTGCTGCATATGCGGTTAAGCCATCTGTTAATGATTGCGGTTACTTGTACAAGTTATGGAAGTAATTATACCGAAGGGCTTCGGCGATGTAAAGCGGTCCGTAGCTGAAATTGATTTTTGGCGCCTAGAGGTATATCCTAAATACAGGAAAAAAAGCACTAGGACGTGTTTCTTCCTCCGAAGCAATGGGTAAGGAAATACGGACTAGCAAATCCGGAAGGGGTGGATGAACGTTATCGGCGGCAAGCGGGAAAGTATTATGGGTGCGGCGCTGGAGCTCTTCGCCGAAGAAGGATTCGAAGCGACGACTGTGCCGATGATTGCCGACAAAGCGGTGGTAGGCGCAGGAACCATTTACCGATATTTCACCAATAAGGAGGCCCTGGGCAATGCCTTGTTCCAGGAGTGCGTCCGGCAGTTCTCGGAGGTCGTGCAGCGGGGATATCCGGTTGACGGCGGAAGCCGGGAACAATTCAGGCATATTTTCTCCCGGATGGTAGAGTTTGCCGGAGAGCAGGAGAGGGCATTCTATCTTCTGGAGACGCACAGGCATGCGAGGTATCTGAATGAGGAGAGCCATGAGGTGTTCCGGCAGATGATGGAGTTTCTCCGTGCGTATTTCAGGTCGGGCCGGGAGCGAGGGGAGATTCGTCCCATGCCGTCCGATGCGCTGATCGCCATCGTCTACGGCGCTTTTGCAGCACTGCACAAAGGAATACGCTCAGGCAAAATTCAAGAGGCTCCCGGATTGATCGACAGCGTAGAACAAGCCTGCTGGGATGCGATACGCTGGCATACGCAGTAGCAGAGAACCCATACCCGATGAAACTATAACTAGGCTATAACTATACATGACGCGGAATGAACGTTCATTCCGGAGGCGGACCATTTGGCATTTTGCATGTAAGGGCCCGCCGGATCTTATCACGGATGCAGCAGCGTAACGGTCCGTGGCAGCCGCCAAGGCGCAGAATCACGCCGTCCGTGCTCGCGCCCGGCCCTAATTTATTGAACCCAAGGAGGAGTCATTCCATGACGCAAACGAGTCAGATTCCGCAGCCCAAAACCTTCGGACCGCTCGGCAACCTGCCGAACCTGAATACAAAGGAACCCGTGCAGTCGATCGTCAAAATCGCGGATGAATTCGGTCCGATCTTCCAGCTGGACTTGCCGCGCGGCAAGTCCGTGTACATCTCCAGCCATGAGCTGGTGGCGGATGCCTGCGACGAATCGCGTTTCGATAAGTATGTGTGGGCGCCGCTGCAGAAAGTAAGGGCATTCGCCGGAGACGGCCTGTTCACGGCGGAGACGGAGGAGCCGAACTGGCAGAAGGCGCATGCGATTCTCCTGCCGAGCTTCTCCCAGCGCGCGATGCAGGGCTACCATGCGATGATGGTGGACCTGGCGGTCCAGCTCGTGCAGAAGTGGGCCCGGCTGAATCCAGATGAGAGCGTAGAGGTCGGCGAGGACATGACGCGCCTGACGCTCGATACGATCGGGCTCTGCGGCTTCAATTACCGCTTCAACAGCTTCTACCGGGAGCAGCCGCATCCGTTCATCACCTCGATGGTGCGTGCGCTCGACGAAGCGATGAGCCAATTGCAGCGGCTGGGGCTGCAGGATAAGCTCATGGTGATCTCCAAGCGGCAGTACAAGCATGATATCCAGACGATGTTCGGGCTCGTGGACAAGATCATCGCCGAGCGCAAAGAGCACGGATCCCAGGATGGGGAGGACCTGCTCGCACACATGCTGAACGGCCGCGACCCGCAGACGGGCGAGGCGCTCGACGACGAGAATATCCGCTACCAGATTATCACGTTCCTGATCGCGGGCCACGAGACGACGAGCGGGCTGCTCACGTTCGCCCTGTACTTCCTCCTGAAGAATCCCGAGAAGCTGGCGAAGGCTTACGAGGAGGTGGACCGGGTCCTGACCGATCCGCTGCCGACCTATGCCCAGGTACGGGAGCTGAAGTACATCCGGATGATTCTGAACGAAGCGCTGCGCCTGTGGCCTACCGCTCCAGCATTCGCGCTGACCGCCAAGGAAGACACGATGCTCGGCGGCCGGTACCCGATGAAGAAGGGCGAGAGCGTATCGGTCCTGATCCCGAAGCTCCACCGCGATCCTTCCGTCTGGGGCGACGATGCCGAAGCGTTCATTCCGGAGCGGTTCGAGGACCCTTCCAGCATCCCGCACCATGCCTACAAGCCGTTCGGCAACGGGCAGCGGGCCTGCATCGGGCAGCAGTTCGCCCTGCATGAAGCGGTGCTCGTGCTGGGGATGGTGCTCCGCCACTTCGAGATTATCGACCATACGAATTATCAGCTGAAGATCAAAGAGACGCTGACGCTCAAGCCGGAAGGCTTCACGATGCGCGTACGCTCGCGGATTGAGCCGCTGGCCGTGGTCATGCCGGGCAAGGAAGCGGCGTCGCGGCAGGAGAAGCGGCAGCCGGCAGCCGAGGCTTCGCCGGTGCAGCAGCACAATACCCCGCTGCTCGTGCTCTACGGCTCGAACCTCGGCACCGCCGAAGGGATCGCCCGCGAGCTCGCCGATGCGGCCCGCTACCAGGGCTTCCGCAGCGAGACCGCGCCGCTGGACGAGTATGTCGGCAGCCTGCCGAAGGAGGGAGCGGTCTTCATCGTGACCGCCTCGTACAACGGCAATCCGCCGGACAACGCGCGCGCCTTCGTGCAGTGGCTCGAGCAGGCGGAGCCGGGGGCGCTCGAAGGCGTCCGCTATACGGTCTTCGGCTGCGGCGACCACAACTGGGCGAGCACCTACCAGCAGGTGCCGCGCAAGATTGACGGGCTGCTTGCCGCCAAGGGGGCAGAGCGCCTGACTCTACTCGGCGAAGGCGACGTCAGCGACGACTTCGAGCAGCAGCTCGAAGACTGGCGTGGTGCCCTGTGGCCGCAGGTGATGGAGACATTCGGCCTGTCCTTGAACGAGAACGCCGGCAAGGAGCGCAGCTCCCTTACGGTGCAGTTCGTCAGCGGCCTGATCGGCACGCCGCTGGCCGAGTCGTACGACGCGCTGCAGACGACCGTTGCGGAGAACCGCGAGCTGCAGGGCGAAGGCAGCGACCGCAGCACACGGCACCTCGAGATCGTGCTGCCCGAAGAGGTGAGCTACCGCGAGGGCGATCATCTCGGCGTGCTCCCGCTGAACCCGAAGGAGCTCGTGGGGCGGGTGCTCCGCCGCTACGGGCTGCAGGGCAGCGACCATCTCGTGCTCGCCGCCACCGGCCGCAGCGCCGCCCATCTGCCGCTGGACCGGCCGGTACGGCTCTCCGATCTCCTCAGCCACAGCGTGGAGCTGCAGGAGCCGGCCACCCGGGCCCAGCTGCGCGAGCTGGCTGCCTTCACGGTGTGTCCGCCGCATAAGCGGGAGCTGGAGGCGCTGCTGCAGGAGGAGGCGTACAAGACCGAGGTGCTGCGCAAGCGTCTGACGATGCTGGAGCTGCTGGAGCAGTATCCGGCCTGCGAGCTGCCGTTCGAGCGCTTCCTCGAGCTGCTGCCGCCGCTGAAGGCCCGCTACTACTCGATCTCGAGCTCGCCTCGCGTGCTCGGAGACCGTGTCAGCATCACGGTCAGCGTCGTCCGCGGCCCGGCCTGGAGCGGCCGGGGGGAATACCGCGGCGTCGCGTCGAATTACCTCGCCGAACGGAAGCCGGGCGATCCGGTCGTCGTGTTCGTCCGCTCGCCGGAATCGGGCTTCGAGCTGCCGCAGGACCCGGCCACGCCGGTCATCATGGTCGGCCCGGGCACCGGTGTCGCGCCGTTCCGCGGCTTCCTGCAGGCGCGCCGCGCCCAGAAGGCGGAAGGGGTTCAGCTCGGCGAAGCCCATCTGTACTTCGGCTGCCGCAACCCGCAGCACGACTACCTGTATCAGGAGGAGCTCGGGCAGGCGGAGAAGGACGGTCTGGTCGTGCTCCATACGGCCTGCTCCCGTGTGGAAGGGCAGGAGAAAACCTATGTGCAGGACCTCATGAAGGGCGACGCGTCCCTGCTGATCGGACTGCTCGACCGGGGCGGCAAGCTCTACATCTGCGGCGACGGCAGCCGGATGGCGCCGGATGTCGAGGCAGCGCTGCGCGGCGCCTACCGCGAAGTGCACGGTGCTGGCGAGCAGGAGGCGGCCGACTGGCTCGAGAGGCTGCAGCGCGATGGGCGCTATGCCAAGGACGTGTGGGCGGGTACAGCCGGTTGAGGTAACGGCATCGCCTAACGTGAACGCAGGATTGCAAAAGACCCCACAGCTTCGGGAAGAGGCTGCGGGGTCTTTTCTGTGCCGTCCTGCATTAAGCGGTCCTTCCGTACCCGGTCTGCTCAGCGTTCAGGGAACTAGACGCTTGACGTAGCCATATCTGATTTTGCCGCCGTACATCGGATGATAGGCCTCCGGGCATCCAACGCGCTCAGAAGAAGCACTTCCTTCCTCTCGTCATTTTCCAGACCAAATAGTCAAAAAAATACTTGACTGAATGGTCTGGAATTAGTAGGATGAAAGCATATCAGAAAGGAAAGGAATGGATGAACATGAAGCCAAAGGATGCTATGACAGTGCGGGGAACCGAAGGGTCGATGCAGGAAATCGTTCGTGTATTTATGGAGTCACTGCTTGAATGGGATATCGGCCGGTGGGTGGATCTTTTTCATGAGGATGCCGTCTTCGAATTTCCCTACGCCCCGGCTGCGATGACCCGGCTGCTGAACGGCAGAGCCGCCATTCAGGACTATATTCGTGAATTTCCAAACCTGCTGGTCATCCACGATTTCAGCGAGCCGGTGTTTCACCCGTCTTCCGACCCGGAGCAGGGCGTAGTGGAATTCGGGTGCCGGGGGGAGAGCGTGCAGAGCGGGAAGCCATACCATCAGAGCTACATCTCAGTCATTCGGCTGAAAGAAGGCCGGATCATCCACTATAAAGACTACTGGAATCCGCTTGTTGTGCTGGAGGCTATGGGAGGAGGGGACGGGCAATGATTCTAGTAACAGGAGCAGCGGGCAAGACGGGCAGCCGGGTGGCTAAACGGTTGGAGGAGCTGGGCTATCGTGTCCGTACGGCGGGGAGAAGCAGGGGACAGGGTGCTGGGCAGGCGGTAGAGCACGTGTACTTCGATTGGAATGATGCCGGCACATATGAAGCGGCCCTTCAAGGAGTGGAGGCCGTATACCTGGTAGGGCCGCCGATGGTAATGGAGCCGGCCAAGGTGATGCTCCCGTTCCTGGAGATGGCATGGGCAGCAGGGGTACGCCGGGCCGTGCTGCTCAGCAGCGCTTCGGTACCGGAAGGAGGGCCGGTATTCGGGAAGGTCCACCGGATACTCCGGGAACGCGCGCCCGAGTGGGCGGTGCTCCAGCCGTCCTACTTCATGCAGAACTTCTCGGAGGGCCACCATGGAGCGGCAATTCGGCAAGGCGGGGATCTGGTGACGGCTGCCGGGGCGGGCAAGGTCGCTTTCGTGGATGCGGACGACATAGCAGAGGTCGCCGTACGTGCACTTACGGACCCTGAGCCTCATAATACCGCGCATGTGATTACCGGACCGGAAGCATTGACCTACGCGGAAGCGGCGGAGATCCTCTCCCGCAGGGAAGGCCGGCCTATCCGGCATATCTCCATAAGCCCGGCCGAGCTGCAGTCAAGGTGGGTTGAGCTCGGGATGGCGGAGGATTACGCCGGATTCATGGCCAGCCTCGATGAAGGCATCCGCGACCGCGGCACGGAGAGCCGGGTAACGGACACCGTGGAGCGGATCACCGGCCGCCGGCCCGCTTCGCTGGAGGCCTTCCTGTCCCAGGCTGCCGGGAAGCCGGAAGGAAGTGAATCTGGCCGCACGGCTGCCGTCTAAGAAGCACCAAAAAGCAGCACTACTGCATCGAGACGTGCAGTGTGCTGCTTTTTGGTAAATGGTTCACGTATGAAGGATGCCCTGGAATCAGCCCGTCGGATTAACGGCCGGAATCCAGAACGCAGAGAGTGATCTTGGCGATATCCCGAAGCGTCGCCGTGCCGGCTCCCGAACGGGCCGTGAATACCAGCGCCATGCGCGTGTGGTGCAAATAACGGGCGAGGGAGCGCAGCTTGTCGTCCGGGTAGGCGTCCATTGGCAGCTCGCCCTGTTCCCGTGCCCGAAGAAGGGCCCGGTAATGCGCCTCCTCGAGCAGCGAGGTGCTCGCATCTACGATCCGGGCGATCTCCGGGTCATGCGGCGCTTGTTCGACGGCGCTGTTGACGATGTAGCATTCTTTGAACCGCTCGGGCTCCTGCAGCACATCGACTGTCTGTTCGAACAGGACGGACAGCGCCTCCCGAACGGAGGGGGATTCGTCGAGCAGGCGTACGACCTCGCTGTTTTTTTCATCAATATACCTGCGGAGAGCCGAGACGAACAGCCCCTGCTTCGTTCCGTATGTATCATAAAGGCTCTGCCGGGCGATCCCGAGCTGGTCCAGCAGCTGCTGCAGCGAAGTTCCTTCATACCCGTACTGGCCGAACACTTTCATTGCTTTATATAGGGTCTGCGTCGTATCGAATTCTTTGTTCCTGCCCACTAAGCGTCCCTCCTCATTCTATCATTGTAGCTATGTACGTCCGGCTCTTCAAGATGATCGAGGAGGTGCAGATAGCATTTTGTTAAAATCCCGTGGGTGAAGGAGGTGACCCGTCCCGCTTAAAGTCCCGCCACGATCCACGAAGACGGCTTGATTACTGGCAAACGTCATCCCCGCCATACAAAATGAAACCTGGGATACTTACTCTTCTGGGGAGCATATTCATTCCTGACTATTTGGGGGTGATATCCGTTCCAACGATGGGAATCCAGAGTGATTTTGGAAATGTGCTTCTTCATTGAGCAGCATGATTTCCTCCAGATCCATCAAGTCCAGCTTCTTGTTGTTCAACAAACGATAATCTATAAATCTTCAAAGCCTGCAACTAAAAAAATCAGAGAACAGACAATCAGTATATGTACAATGCTAAGAAGTACATGGACAAGCATCGCTTTCCATTCAAGCCTGGGTCGCGTAAAGCTATTATTGTATAATCTGGCAGCGATATAGAGGGAGTAAGAAATGAATAAGGATTGTAACAGCCATTTAGAAACAGTGAAAAACGCCGGGGTATTATTTATATTGGGCAGTAAGAGTTGAACGCCAGTTATATTGCTCATAACTAGTAAACAAATCATGATAAACCATGCTGAAAAGTGAATCGGCAGAGCCATTACCATATGGTTACGAATAGTGACCATCTGTACCCCCAGTAATTGTATTTCCTCATAGCTGAGAGGATCGGCTTATGCATGTAGAAGCACATATGGACAGAAAACACTGCAAGAGATAAGGGGGAGATATAATTACTTATGCTTCCATAATTATAAATATATGATAAATACTATATCACAAATAAGGATGAGAGTGAATTTGTACATACGGAATACACCGCAGTCACTCTAACCGAATGAAGCAGCCAGCCCCGTGTTCTTTATGCGGAAGGGTGTTACCATTCGTGCCAAATGGACTGGTTGATTCGCAGTTAGGAATCTTCGCACAAATATAAAACCCTAGGATAACTTCAAAGAAGTTATCCTAGGGTTATGTGAGAAATGGCTGGGGGCTCACCGTGCTGCGAAGAGCCAGGTAATTCTCCGCTTACTGCGTTGATTGGGCAAGAGAGGCTTCCTTGATCCCAAATAATTGAAGCGAAATATAAGGATAGGTTCCGTACCGGACGGCAAGCTCCAATTCGAGCAGCGTGAAACGTTCAATCGTCCGGTTATTGGCGAGTTTCCCCGCATGAATGAAACGGAATGGAAGCGGGCTGAACCGCTCCATGAATTGATGTACAGCCTCTTCATCATCCCCGGTGACGAGCACATCGCTTTTTTGATTTTGAAATACGGGGTTCTCGAACACGCTGAAGAACGTATTTTTAAAGGCTCCTACCACTTTGGAATCTGGCAGTAAAGACTGCAGGCGTTCGGCAGAAGATTCCCCCCAGGCCGTTGTGAATCCGCTGAAGTCGCTGTTGAAGGGGTTGGAGATATCGACTACGATTTTATGCTTCAGCTGATCTCTATTGGCCGCTGCCCAATCCATTAATGCCGCTGCGGGGAAAGCGGGAATGATGATATCGGCCTGAAGCGCCTCGTCATAAGAGCCGGTCACGACCCGATCCAGTTGGAAGCTTTTGGCCAGCTCCGCCGCCTCTGCGGGATTGCGCGAACCCCAGAACACTTGACCCTCTACATATGCTGCTGCTTGCTTCACCAAAGCCTTCCCCATATTTCCAGTTCCCAGTACGCTGATTTTCATGATCATCACTCCTTCTTTGAATTGACTTTAGCTTATCAAAGAAGAAGGGTCCCCAGAAGTTCCGTAATATCGTACCCATCCCACTTTTGGTTTCGGCAGGGACAGCTACGAGTGAATGGGGAGCTCGGCGTAGAAAGCGACTTCCTACTCCTTCCCGTTCTTGGCATAGATGCGCCCCATATGCTGATCCATGATCGTCCGGGCAATCGCGAGTCCGAGGCCATAGCCCCCTTGGCTGCGGACTCGGGACGGATCAGTGCGGTAGAACCGGTCGAAGATCCGCTGCAGCTGCTCCTCCGGAATCGGGTCCCCCGTGTTCGTCACCTTCAGTACGATGCTCTGCTGGCGCTTCTTCAGCGTAAGACCGACAGACCCGTTAGGGTGCGTGTACTTCAGCACATTGTCGAGCAGGATCATCACCACCTGCTTGTACTGCTCGATGCTGCCGCGGGCGGTCAGGCCGGGCTCGATCTCGTAGGAGAGCCGGATATCGCGCTCGAAGATGACGGCTTCCATCGTAAGCACCACCTGCTCGACAGCATCGCTTGCCTCGAAGGGCACAGACAGCACCTCGGTACCGGTCTGATCGATCTGGGCGAGATAGAGCAGGTCATTGGTCAGCTTCGCTATCCGCTCCGATTCTGACTTAATATAAGTGATCCACTTGGATTGATTCCGCGCCACAGTGATTTTGAGATCGTCCTTGCTGGTAATCCCGTTGTTATAATTTCCCTGGACGGTCAGGGAACCGCTGCCGTTGACGGCATGAGAGGCGCGCCGGCTGCCGAGGCTGTGAAGACTACGGCTGCCGCCGAAACGGAAAGCGGCAAAGCCATCAAAGCCGGAGGCTTGATCAGCATAGCGACGACATGGCTCAATGAGTCCGGGGTCACGACGGCGAGCACCGGCGGTCCGGGCCGAATGGGTGGCGGAGGCCCTGGCGGGAACCGGGTTCGGCCAGAGCAGGGAACTCCTTAATAGCAGGGAACAGGAAAGCGCTAGTAGCGAATAGACATGCATACTCCATTAGAAAAGACGGAAGCCCATTGTACCGGCAGCCGTCTTTTTCGTGTCTTATTGAATGGACGTTCCGTTAGCTTGAGTGGGGTTTTTAGATCATTTCGAGGGAGTTCAATGACCTGCTTGGTTCCAATTGGCCCAGGAGAGATAGATAGAAATCACGGCTACTATGAGGAATAGGGCAGAAATTCCAGGGCTTCTCCGGAATTTGATGCCGTACGTTAAGAAAAAAAGGGCTGCGGCTAATTTTGCGGCGCTTCGGTAATAACCATGGTCCGAAATAAATGAACTGCTAAGTACGATCGAAATAAGCAAAGTTGAGGAGATAAGAATCTTAAACCACAGAGGTTCCCGTAAGAACTGCTTATACATCACTTTCATCCTAAGTATCATGTTGGTCCAGTCTCCTAATAGGCCACTTTTCTACTAACCTTTCTCGCTAGTTTGAAAACAATTACAAAAACCAACTCAATCGGTAGATTATTGTCATTCCAATAAACAATATAACTAATGCTGGAATCAATGAAAACCTGAGAATGAGTTTAATCTTATTGGCCCCATAAAGCGTAAGGAATATAAGAAGAGTGATGACGTAGCAACAAGCCGAGAAAGGAAACGAAGGATTTAACAAGTATATAATTGTATCCATGATATGTTCCCCATCGGGAGAGTTACCCAGCAAAATCCATCCTCTAACAAGCTCTAATAAACACATCAAAGGGATTAAAATCACTATATAGACTAATGTAATAATGAAAGTTAAAAATATCATTGATTGCTCTCTCATCTGCTGCATCCGATTCATCGGTGCTCCTCCATCCCGTTCATACAGTAGACGATGGGTAAGTGTGAAGTGTTACGTTATCAGCCATAAGCATAGAAGGGGCAGCCGAGCGTGTCTGGTCAGCCGCCACCGAATGTACTAATCATGTAATCCTTTTCCATCCAGAATTTGCTGCATACTTTTGTCAACCCTCGACTCTCGGGTTTTGGATTGTTTGGGTGCTGAAAAATGAAGAAGGTAGGCTCTTTGCCGTCCTGGCGTCAATGCTTCAAAGGCAGCTTTCAAGGCAGGGATTTCATTAAATTTATTTTGAAGCTCTTCAGGAATGATGAAGTCCGTATTCTTTTTAAAACTCACTTCTAAACCGGCTTTTTCAACTTCAATCGCTTCATAAATATAGGCTTTTAAAATAGGTTCCATTTCGACTATTTCTTGAACATGGGTGAACCGAATCTGGCGCCCCGCCTGTACATTCTCCGTTTGTTGGATTAGAATCCCATGCGTATCCTGTAACAAGGCACCTTTGTGAAACAGAAGCGCACAATAATTTTTAAATCCATGGATTAACACGATGTTTTTATCCTGGAACGTGTAACAAGGATGCATCCATTTAAAGTCTTCGGTCAGCTCACAGTCAAGAACAATAGCTCTCAACGTCTCATATTCTGCCTTCCACTTCTTGGATTTATTGAAAAATCCATCAATTTTAGGATTCATTCTACGAATTGTCATCAAGGACCCCCCCGCACCCATTCATCGCTTCAGCTGACAGTCCAGAGTGATCACTCTCACGATTATTCGAATAAGATTGAGGTATTACGAGCATCAAGCATCTCTACCGCACATTGCTCCAGTAATGCATTCATTTTGCGATACAATGATCCTCCTAAACTTAACCGTCTGACTCCCAGTTCCCGCAGCTTGACATGATCAGCAAGGCCAGGAAGTGCGATTACATTGAGTGGGGCAGTCGTGCAGGATGCGATCGTTTTGATTTCTTCTTCATCCAT
Source organism: Paenibacillus caseinilyticus (assembly GCF_027533645.1). Taxonomy (GTDB): domain Bacteria; phylum Bacillota; class Bacilli; order Paenibacillales; family NBRC-103111; genus Paenibacillus_G; species Paenibacillus_G caseinilyticus. The sequence continues at coordinate 65,540 of NZ_JAQAGY010000019.1, read as the reverse complement.
TAGCCTGGGGACGAAGATCCCGGATGCACCGCTCTCCACATATTCTTTCGACCGAGTCCGTGTTTCGTTGAGCGGGTCTAGATTCAGAAGATAGGCGTCGATCCGTGCGTTGATGAAAAAATGGCCAAAACCGTTATGATCTAAGGCACTTCTTATTTTGGCAAGAAGTTGGCATTGATCCGAGAGCGGCTTCAGCCCCGTCCCACCTTTCATCGAATCCTCGATGTTGATTCCGGAAGCCCCAAGATCAGCCACCTTCAATACGTTGCTCACAATCGTCTCATCGTTATGTCCATAGCCCGTCTCTATGTCCGCTGTGACGGGAATCTGTACATGATCAACGATCCGTTGAATCACGGACAGCTGCTGATCGAAACCGATCGCTTCTCCGTCCGCATACCCCAGACTGGCGGCAATCCCCCAGCTCGTTGTACCGATCGCTTTGAAGCCCGCTTTCTCGAGAACTAGTGCAGAGGGCAAATCCCATGCGTTTCCTAGCACTAACAGTTCATCCGATTCGTGCAGCTTTTGAAACCGTTCGATGTTGCTCACATTCATTTCCTCCCTGAGGTAAATCGTTTAGGACACCCAATACTACCAAGAATAATACCACATATTGGGACTCAACTGACCTTTATTTGAGTGACCGGAATATTCCTCGTTGCTTCACTCCTTTCAGGTCCTCTATACTTTGGCTTGGAGTTGCCAACGATTCGTGCTTGGCATCCCAATTTGAAGGCAAATCTATTCTGTAGGCCGAGTAAGTATGCTATATGAAAATGAAGTCTACGTTAAGTGCCGCTTCATCCTCTTGATTTCGTTCATCAAGAGCTTGACTCCTTCTTCGATGCGCTCTTCTTCCGCCCTGGCAATGCTTATCTTAAGAAGTGGGCGCTTCTCAAAGCCTTCTGCGAAAAAAGGATCGAGCGGCTTCAGTACGATATTCTTTTTTTGCAATCGGTTCACCAGAGTGGGAATATGCAGCGGTACCGAAAACGCGATATGGGTATGTGAACCGGATGAGACGGACACATGATGCGCGAAATCCGTATCATTGTAGATGTCAAGCGCCCGGTTCAGGCGAAACAGACGTTCGCGGTAAGAAGCAGATATCTGTTGCTTGCGCCTCTCGAACATCCCATTCTGTATGTAAATTTCTAGCGTGGCCTGGGACAGCATCGAACTGTCGAGATCGGATAGCTGCTTGTACAAGCCGAAGGTGTCCTGAAGCTCCGGAGGAAGAACCGCCGCGCCAATCCGCAAACCAGGGAACAGCATCTTTGAGAAGCTGTTCAAATAAATGACTCGCGACGAAGCGTACGCGTAAATTGGATCGGACTTCGGATCCGTCTCCAGATCGGCCAAATAATCGTCTTCCGCCACGTATACGTCGTAGCGCTCGGCTAGCTCGGCTATCGCTTTCTTGGTCGATTCCGGGTAAGACGTGCCGAGCGGATTGTGGAAGCGGGGCATGGTATAGAACATCTTAATGTCTCCCGTTCGGAACAAATGCTCCAGCTTGTCCAGATCGATACCTTGCTCCGTCCTGGCGATACCCTGGAGCGGAACGCGGTGCGTTACCAGCAGCCGAATCATCATATGATAGCTGGGCTGCTCCAGCAGAACCGCTCGCTTCCCATTCGGAAACGGCATCGTGCACAGGATCGATAGCGCCTGCTGCATGCCCGAAGTGATCGTGATCCGTTCGGGGCGGACGAACACCTGGCGGTCCGCTAGTCGCTTGCTTATCACATTCAGCAGCGTAGGAAGTCCCTGCGACATACCGTAGGTAAACAAATCGCTCCGGTACATATCAATCGCTCTATTCAGGCAGTGCTGGAAATCCACATACGGAAAAAGCTCCGGGTCGGGAGAAGGGGCCGAAAAATCCAACACGGCCCGCTCCCGTGCCTGCTCCGCGCCGGGCTTTGGCACAACCGCATAATAACCGCTCTGCGGAACCGTATAGACGAGATGGCGCCGTTCCAGCTCCGCGTAAGCCCGGATCACGGTGCTCTTGCTGCAGGCAAAGCGCAAGGACATGTCGCGGATGGACGGCAGCCTCTGGCCTCCGCGAATCGTTCCGACTTCAAGCTGCCGCTCAATTTCTTTCATTAGTTCGACATATTTCCTGATGGCTGTGTCCCCCTTTTCTTGTCGTACCAACAAAGATTGTACCGGTACAGTTTGGGTGGAAATTTATTGAAACCGGGCCGTCCGTCCTTCATACTTGATCTTAAAGTCGGCCGGCTTTTTGGAACCAAGTGAAAGGAGGACTGGGATTGGTAAGTCAGCGCCCAGTTTATTTACTTGCTTTATTATACGCGCTCATTATCGGATTTTCCTTCCTGTTTACGAAGCTTGCTCTGCAGGTTGCGGATCCGGTCGACACGCTTGCAATACGATTTACGATTGCGTTCTTCGCAATTTCCGTTCCAGTGCTGGCAGGCTGGATCAAGCTGAGGCTGAGCCGCAGCTTGTGGCGCCTTATTCCGTTAGGGCTCCTGTACCCAACCGCTTTCTTTGGATTTCAGGCTGTCGGACTAACGTACACGACGTCGTCGGAAGCCGCTATTTTTCAAGCGACTTCGCCCATCTTTACGCTAGCCCTGGCTTCGTTGCTGCTCCGCGAAAGCACCACTTGGATTCAAAAGGCGGTGGTTCTGTTCTCCGTCGGCGGGGTGATCTATATCGCGGTCATGAGCGGGGCATCGATAGAGAGTACAAATGCATGGGGGATGGTGTGGCTGCTCGTATCAACCGTTGCCTTATCGCTGTACAGCGTGCTTGCCCGATTGCACCGCGAGGGGTATACGGCGTTTGAAATGAGCTACGTAATGATGCTAACCGGTTGCTTCGCCTTCAATACGCTTGCGATCGTCCGGCATACGCTTGCCGGAACCATGAATACATTGCTGGCGCCTTTGGAGGAACCGACCTTTCTCTTGTCGATTCTGTATATCGGACTGATGTCATCTATGCTATCTTCGGTTATGTCCAATTATCTATTGTCGCGAATCGAAGCTTACAAGATGAGCCTGTTCGTGAATCTCGGCACGCTGCTGTCGGTTGCAGCCGGAGTTGTCTTTCTGCGCGAAAAGTTGGAATATTTCCACATTGTCGGTGCGGTGCTCATCATCGGTGGCGTACTTGGGGTTTACTCCCGACCGAAAAAACAAGTAATGGAGGTTGAGTCGAGATGAAAATTGTAGTAGCTGGAGCGAGCGGTGTCGTCGGACAGGCGCTCATTCCCATTCTTATTCAAGAGGGGCATGATGTCGTCGGGTTCACGCGAAACCCGAATATCGCATCCGAATTGAAAAAAGGGGGTATAGAGCCCGTTATTCTAGATGTGTTTAACCGGGAAGCTGTATTCTCCGCACTGCAGGAAACAAAACCGGATGCCGTGATTCACCAACTCACCTCGTTAAGCGCTAGAAACTTCTCTGACAACGCCAGAATCCGAAAAGAAGGGACGCGTAATCTCGTGGATGCGTCACTTGCGGCAGACGTTGGCAAAATGATCGTCCAAAGCATTTCGTGGGCTTACGCACCGGGCGATGGGCCGGCTGCGGAAGACAGCCCGCTTGATCTGGATGCCGCGCCTCCGCGGAGCACAACGATCGAAGGTGTCCGCGCACTGGAAAGCGCCGCTTCCGAAATGCCGGAACATGTCATTCTGCGCTACGGCTTAATTTATGGAAACCGAACGTGGTACGCCCCCGATGGCTATATGGCTGAGCAGGCGCGGCAGCGGCTGCTGCCAGCGACGGGAGGGATTAGTTCCTTCGTGCATGTCGATGATGCAGCACTAGCCGCGGCATATGCGTTGAGCTGGCCTTCCGGATGCTACAATATCGTCGACGACGAGCCGGCTGCCGGAACCGATTGGCTGCCTGTCTTCGCTGATGCTGTAGGCGCGCCACAACCGGACGTTCAACAAGGACACGCGGCCTGGGAGCGCGGGGCCCGTAACGGCAAAGCGCTTCGGCACGGCTGGAAGCCGCGCTACTCCTCGTGGCGTGATGGATTCAGGCTCGCACTCGGACCGGCCTTATCGCAAGACTCGCCACTCAATTGACACACTACTTTAAATGTATTTGTTTCTGCCCGTCTTTTGTATGAAAAATTACTGTCTTCTCATCTACCCATCTCGGGTCCCCGGCGCCTAAAGCTTTAATGGCATCGGGGGTTTCCTTACGATCAAAAACAACGATTCGAAAAAAATCCCCGTCCCCAATCTTCCTCATAAGTAGAGTACCAAAGAGACCTTTTTGATAAAATTCATAAAAATGGTTACTTTCGCCAAGAACCGCCGTTCTATACTTAATTGTGAGGGTTTCGGTCCCCTTGGGTGAATGAAGTGATATGCTATTCCACTCAAATATTAAAGAGGTAATATAGGTAATAGACCACAAAAAAAACAATAAAATTGTACCAACGAATGGGACCCATAAAAATTGTTTTTTTAAAACTATGAACAAAAATGCAAAGAGAATAGTATGCATTAACAACGGAATGCTCCAATCCACAATAACAAAATAATAATAATTTAATCTAAGGACAATTAATGATACATCCACGATTAAAAATGCAATAAGGAGAATCAGAAATCTCCTGCTTATGTTTGTTCGCATATTGATCTTTTCGTGAACCATATAAACTAAGCTCCTTTCAAGGCCTCGATACTTTTGCTTTGGAGTTGCCATGTCAACGATTAGTGCTTGGCATCCCAATGTCGCTGAGCTTCGAGTCGCCATTGGTTTACTTCCTTCTCCGAAGGTTCAGACTTTGTTCCATCACTTTGGATTAGGATTAGCCGGGATTCAGGCACCCACTTAACCGAAGCTCCAAAAGCTTCCGAAACAAACCTGACCGGAATATAGGTGCTGGAATCGATCAGTTGGGCCGGAACTTCCAAAGCTTCATAGATCTGACCCTCCTTATTTGACATGCCACTCATTTCCATATTTATTCCATACTTAAAAACGAAGCCTGCTGTTTAAATGTTTCTCTGCCCCCAGATATTCCGCCGATTAAGTATGGACCCGTGTTTGGGGATAAAGGGGGCTTACTTGATATCGCACCCTCTCCTGATATAACCCTGCTTGGATATATCATAACAATGCCGATTGCTGCAGACTAAACTTGCTTCAAGCTTATACCGTTCTCTGATAAGTGGACTGGTGAAAAAACAGTGAATTGGCGCTTTTGAATTGTCGATTTATTCTGTATCCTAATGTACTAATCGTACTGAACAACGAAAAGGAGAAAAGCCGATGAAAGTTGAACCCGTTATATTACAAGGAGTAAAAATAGCCCTTGTTCCCATGGAAGCTTCCCATATTGCCCCGCTTTACGAAGCATTGAACGATCCGGACATATGGACCTACTCCCCTCCAGGTATGCGGAATATGGACGATATGAAAACTTATGTGGAGTCAGCTCTAGAGGAACGGGCCAGAGGACTTGCTATGCCTTTTGTCATTCGCGACATGGAGACCGATCGCATCGTAGGAACGACCAGGTTTGCCGACATTTCCACCCAACATAGACACCTGGAAATCGGCTGGACAGCTCTTGCCCGAGACGTGTGGAGAACCCGTGTTAACACCGAGTGCAAATACTTGCTGCTTCGACATTGTTTTGAAACGCTGGGTACGGTTCGGGTACAGCTTAAAGCCGATTCCCGCAACACCCGTTCATTAAGGGCAATGGAGCGTATAGGCGCAATGTCGGAAGGGATACTCCGAAGTCATCGGATTTTGAGTGATGGCTACATCAGAGACTCGGCTTACTACAGCTTTATTGTTTCAGAATGGCCGGATGTAAAGACGAGGCTGGAGAGTATGCTTGCCGATCAGAGCTAAAGCTTCATGGTGTACGCTGCCTTCCCCCATGGGATGGCTTTTTTTGATTCTCCCCTCCTATGAATCTTGGTTTATACTATGTACATCTTAATCCAACCCGTTGTCGTTTGGAGGAATGATGTCCATGAAAGGTGATTTTGAGGTATCCATCTCCAAGATCGTGACTCCATTTAACTTCCTCAAGTACCATTATCACGATTACTACGAAGTGTACTACCTAATGTCCGGGGAAAGGCACTTCTATATAGAAAGCCAGTGCTATGGCATCGAGAAAGGGGCGCTGGTGTTCATCCATAAGAATGTCCTGCATAAAACCATGGCCGCCCGCGAACCGGAGCATGAACGGTTTGTCGTTTATTTTACCGATGCTTATATCCATTCCCTGCTCACCGAGCAGCCGGACCTGCTGCTTCCATTCGCCGATCCCCACCGGGTGATTCAGCTCAATCTGCAGGAGCAGGCCTTCCTGGAAAATATCATCCTGCAGATGATTAGCGAATATTCGGAGCCGGACCGGAGGGGGAGGGACTTCTATTTCAAGACCCTGCTCGCCCAGCTGCTGTTATTCGCTGTACGCAAAGTGCCGGACGGCCTGGAACAGGCCGTGAAGCCCATCCACCAATCGATCCAGGAGATTGTCCATCACTGCAATGAACATTTCCGGGACCCCCTGACGCTGAACGAGCTGGCAAGGGACTTCTTTTTGTCCCCCTCCTATGTGGGACGTATGCTGAAGAAGTATACCGGATTCTCCTTTCCCGAGTATCTGAATACCCTGCGCATTCGCGAAGCCCAACGGCTGCTCAGAGAAAGCAGTCTAAAAATGATCGAGATCGCGCAGCAGGTCGGGTACGTCAACATCACCCATTTCAACAAGAATTTCAAGCTCATCACGAGAATGTCCCCGCTGCAGTACAGGAAAATGACGCTGAATATGGATGGTGTCACGTTGAAGCATAAGCCTGAATTTCTGGAGAAGCACAGAACATAGGGGAGCTTCGGGAGTGCGGAAATAGCAAAGTTTTAGAAATTGGCAAATTTGGTGGTCGAATAGGGAACGCTGCCTTTGCTATGATGCTGTACAGCATAGGAAATAAACTTACTGCTGCCAAGGAGGCTGGAATGGAGGAATTGCGAAGTATTGTATCCGGTTACATCACTAGCATGAACAGAGAAAGGAAGTGCAGCTAATGAAAAAGGTCTGGAAAATCGCTCTATGCTCTCTTCTGCTGACAGCCGTTTTTAGTCCTGTTCACAGCAAAACAGGCGCGGCAGCGTCCATCACAGGTACGGAGAAAGGGGGCGCGCCGGCGCGGGGTGAGAATTCCAATTCCTACAAGTTCAACTTTACGAGCCAGCCCAGATCCGGGTATCGCTCTGTCCTCTACGATGTGTATAACGGTGCGCCGCTGTATGACGCATCCATCGGTTATGGCTTTGTTAAAGAGACGAGTGCCCTGCCCTCCAGGGAAGTGCATACGGCCTCTATCACCTCCGATGGAGCGGGGTTTTATATAACGGAGCCTGCTTTCTATGCGGAGCCGAAGTTTGAGAAGGACCATTATAACAATTACGGTATGGCGTTCCGGATCGAGGCTCCTCCCGGTGCGTACAGCGTGTATGTAAAAACCACTTCGGATGCGGCGGACACCACGGTATCGGTGTCGGGCATGCAGACGAGCCGGCTGCTGAAGGGCGGATTCTGGGATGCGGCCAAGCTCGTGCCCATGAAGTATACCGCTGCTGCGAGCGGCAAAGAATGGACTTATACGTATGTCAACGGCCGGGACTACCTGGATATCGAGATTGAACCGAATAAGGTCAACACGCCTGTCGGCATTGAGGAGATTGTGCTGCAGCCGATCCCGCAGCAGCGGCGTGCGGCCGGAAGTCTTCCGACGATCTTCACCCTTGGGGATTCCACAGTCAAATCCTATACCTTCGACGAAGCGCCGATGAGCGGCTGGGGGCAAATCATCGACACGATGTTTGACCGGCGCAAAGTGAATGTGACCAACTATTCCATGGGCGGGCGTTCATTCAAGAGTGCTTATACCGAAGGCAGGCTGAACGATATTCTGCTGACAGGCAGCATCGGGGATTATGTGCTGGTGCAGTTCGGGCATAACGACGAAAGCACGGATGAGTACCGGCGCTATGGCAGAGGGGCAACGGAAGCGATGTACGAGACCTACATCAAGGAAATCTATCTTCCTGCCATCCGGGCACGGGGCATGATTCCTGTCCTGGTGACGCCGATGTCCAGAGTCAAGGGGAATGCACAGCCGGGAGAGACATACACCAACTCGTTCAAAACAAGGCTGTTCCCGGGCCTGATGAAACAGGCGGCGGAAGAATCGGGAGTGACGCTCATCGATCTGAATTCGGAGAGCCTGAAGTACTATAACGAGATCGGCGTTGAAGCGACGACGGCCATCTTCATGTCGATTGAAGCCGGAGAAACCCCCGGCAAGACGAACGACGGGAGCTACGCCAACGGTCACCCATCGAAGAAGATTGACGGCACGCACTACAAAGAGGCGCTGGCCAAACAATTTGCCCGGATCGTTGCCGCTGAATTCGTGAAAAAGGGAGGGGCAGGCGATCCCACAGCGGCTGCGATTGCCTCCTGCCTGAAGCAGGACGTCAAGGCTGCGGCCGTATCCGGCAACTGGTCGCGGGTCTTCCCGGAGATGGCCAAGGATACAACGACCGGCGAAGGCGCTTATTACCGCAATCAGATTGAGAAGCTGATTCAGCTGGGCGTGATGGGCAAGGACCGCCACGGGAACTTCCGCCCGGATGCGAAGATGACCGTTGACGAATTCATCCGGAGTCTCTCCAAGCTGATGAACTTAAAAAAATCGACATTCGCCGGCTACCCGAAGGGGGAGCTGACCCGCGAAACGATGGGCGCCATTCTCGACGATGCGTACCATGCGAAATTCACGGAGAAGCCGAAGTATATGACGGATTATAACGGGACAACGCTCGTGCCTGGCGACCCCGGTTACGACCCGAATCTGGACTCGGGGGCCAGAGGCGTCATGTACTATCCTCTGGTTTCGTATGGACAGCTGACGGATACTGCGGAGATCGCGCCTCACTTGGCTCCCAAAGTCAAGGATGCCTATGAACTGGGGCTTATCCGGTCCGAGAAGGGAATTGCCAGGGGACAGATGGTGAACGGAACGGAGCTCGAACCGGCAGCCGTCGTAACCCGTGCGAAAGCGGCCAAAGCCCTGTACTTCATGTGGGTGCTCGAACAAGCGGTGAATGTAGAGAATGATGTGTCTTCGTTGAAGTAGGCTTTCGGATGGAATTAAGTTTTGGACGCTGCCATCAACAAGAACATAGGGCGACGGGTTTCTTCCTGCCAGGCCGGATGCTGGTCCAGCATGTCTTGGGTTGGCTTCAGCTCGGAGAACTGTTCAATCCGGAAGCCGGAAGCAATCAGGGAGCCAAGATAAGTCGTTACCGTTCGATGGTACTTGGTCACATCGTGGTCCAGAAATCTAGCCTGCCTCGGCCCTTCGATATGGTAATGGTCGACAGGCCAATGCAGCTTCTCGCCTTGGGAACCATAGTACCAATCTTGTTCAGGGAGCGCAGTGAAGATCGGATGTTCAACCGAGAACACCAGGGTACCTCCGGGGGCAAGGTAGCGATATATTTGGCTGCAGAGCCTATCGAATGGCTCGACATAGTGGAATGCAAGAGAGCTGATCACGACATCGAATTGCCCTTCTGAAAAGTCGATATCTTCAATAGCGACCCGCCGATACTCAATCTGCGGGTCGTTCGTCATGGCCCGGGCCCGGGCCAGCATATGGTCCGACAGATCCACCCCCACTACCGATAAGGCCCCGCGCTCCCGCGCATACCGGCAGTGCCAACCAAAGCCGCAGCCCAGATCCAACACCCTCTTGGCACGCAGCTCGGGCAGCATTCCTCGAAAGACGGGCCATTCTCCGGCAGAATCCAACCCGCCGGTCGAACGGGGCATCCGGCTGTAATTGGCGAAAAAACCGGCATCATCATATTTATTCTGTTTCATCCGGTACTGAGCCTCCAATGGCGGATTTCTATAGTAACTGAATATTCCTGCTGTCCGCATCCTCAACTTACAGGGAGCTGCCAGCTAGTGACGGTGACCCTGCTGCCGCCTGAGATCCATCAGCCGGCTGCGGGAATCGGGAAGAACGGCCGGAACGAGCTTGCCGCCGTCGTACCGGAAGAAGGCGTACCGGTCCGAGGAGCCGGATTCGATGATCCACCCGCTGGACTCTTGGAACAAAAGGGCATATCTCGGGATCTCGTCTTGTTCCTCCGATAGACCCAAAGCCGCCGCCGTTTCATTCTCGGTCACGGTATACTCATACTCCCGGGAGTCCTGATTCCAGCGGTAGATTCCGACGCTCGGGGGGACCCAGTTCACAGCTGGACTCACCCACTCCTCTTGCCCGTCTCCGTCGAGATCCATACGGCGTACGTCATGACCCTGGTATTCCTGCATCCTCCAAGTGCCGGTCTCCTCATCGTAGAAGAGCGAGCGGACCATCGCGGCATAGCTGTCGTCTTCGGCTCCGCCGATGACGAGTTCGGGACCTGCTCCGGCTCCCCGGGGCAGAAGCCGCACCGGTACAGCCGCCGCACCGTCTCCGCCGGACGCTCCGGCCGCATACCAAGCGTCCTGTGTCTTGAGGTAAGCGCGGATCGACTGACCCGCTTCGGACTTCTCTTCGTACAGGTAGACCGAACAGGAGGGCAACCCCGGCTCTTGCTTGAATTCGTAGACTCTCGCAGGCATAGGCTCAGCCGGAGCCGGAACCTGCTGAAGTGTAAGGGAATCGGCCCGTCCGAAGGTCAGTTGCACCGCCGCGAGCCGTTCGGGCTTCACGTAGCGGGGTTCGGTTGTGGCTGCAGCCCCAGCAGCTTCAATCAGCCCGCCCAACGCTGCTCCTTCACCACGTTCCTTCGGAACGGGGGAGAGAGAACAAGCGGAGAGCAGAAGGGAGAGTAGCACCAGCGGGGCAACGCGGGCATAGTATCGTGTCATAAGTCATCACCTCTAGCTGATTCGTAGGAAGTCTATAAGGGAAACGGAACGCTCCTATCCAACTAGACGGAAGTTCTGCCCCAAAGGTTCCCAGCTTCGCACGAAGGAAACCTGAAGATTCGGTTCTTCTGTGCCGTTAGGCATCTGAGCAGCACAAAAACAAGAGACGGCGGGCGCCTCTTGTTTTCAGTGTCGTTGAGCCTGCGAGCTTACCTTAAGCGTGGTAGCTGCCGACAGGCTTGTTCAGCACCCACTCGAGCAGCAGGATCATATCCTCCAGCCGGTCGAGGTCGGCCTGCAGGCTGGGCTTGCTTTCCTCTGGCGCTGCGGCGAGACGCTCCTCCACCGTTTTCTTTTGGAGCAGCAGCTCGTTCACTTTTCTTCGGACCTGATCTTCCGTACGCATAAGCATCCTTCTTTCTTCGACTTCGACATAGGTGCAGCCATCCTTCCATCCTATCAAAAACGCGCTGCCGAATAAAGCGGAACGGACGGCGGGGAAGGGCCTTTGGGGAGGTGCGGCCATTTCTGCTATACTGGGGAGATAGGCATCGCTTATCTTACAGAACGCTATATGAATTCTTACATAAGAAAGGGAAATGGCTGTTATGGTTACTTTCGGTATCATCGGTACGAACTGGATTACGGAGACGCTCGTCCAAGCTGCGCTGCTTACGGGGAAAGTGAAATTCACCGCCGTATATTCGCGCACAGAGGAGAAAGGCAGGGAGTTTGCCGAGAAGTTCGGCATTGCGCACGTGTATACGGACCTCGAGGCTTTCGGGTCAAGCCCGGAGTTCGAGGCTGTCTATATTGCCAGTCCGAACTCCCTGCACGCACGGTATGCGGTACAGATGATGGATCACGGCAAGCACGTGCTCTGCGAGAAGCCCATCGCTTCCCATGCCCGGGAAGTGAAAGGGATGATTGGTGCAGCGAAGCGCAACGGCGTGCTGCTGATGGAAGCGGTGAAGTCGACGTTCATGCCGGGCTTCCGGGCCGTGCAGGAGAATCTGCACAAGATCGGCCCCATCCGCCGGTATACGGCGAGCTACGGCCAATATTCGTCGCGCTACGATGCTTACAAGCAGGGGACGGTTCTGAACGCGTTCAAGCCCGAATTCTCGAACGGGTCTCTGATGGATCTCGGCGTGTACTGCATCTATCCGATGGTGGTTCTCTTCGGCAAGCCGGAGCGCGTTCAGGCCGAGGCTGTCATGCTGGAGTCCGGCGTCGACGGGGAGGGCAGTCTGCTCTTGAAGTACGGGGGCATGGACGCGGTCATCATGCATTCCAAGATCGCCAACTCCTACCTCCCTGCGGAGATTCAAGGCGAGCTCGGTACGCTGGTCATCGACCGCATCAATGAGCCGGGCCGCGTTGAGATCCGTTACAAGGACGGACGGGTAGAGGACTTGACGCAGCCGACGGATCAGCCTTCGATGTACTACGAAGTGATGGAGTTCACCTCGCTACTGGAAGAAGGGAAGACGGAGTCCTCCGTCAATTCGCTCGAGGTCTCCCTTGCCGCCATGGAAGTCATCGAGGAAGCGCGCAGACAGATCGGGCTCGTGTTCCCGGCGGATAGCCAGGGGTAGCCCGGCAGGAACAGCTGAGTACGACCTGTGCCTGAGGAACAAATGTACGACAAGAGAGGGCTTGGCATCTGCCAAGCCCTTTGCGCATATCTTTCTTGTGATCCAGCAGAGGCCCGCCCAAGCATTATTTCAACAGGAGCCTAAACAATAGTTCGACGGCTTTCGCCACATCACGTCCATGAAGCCCCACATACATATAGAGCAAGATAACAAGGACTAGAAATGCCGACGCACCGGGCCATCTGCCATAGCAATGCTTAATATAAATCACAGCAGCAAAACCAACAAGAACCAGACCGTGCACAAGAACATAGGGCATCATTTCGATAAGCCATCACCTGAGATCAATATACAGACTCTTCCGATTCGTTTCAATCGTCGGTTCGCTGCGGTCTCTTCCCGACCGGGATCCAGATTTCGCTGCGGAACGTAGGGGAGTCGATCTCCTTGGATTCGTTCCACAAGATCTCGGGACCTTCTCTCAGCTCGTAGCTGGAGGAGGGGAACCACTCGGCATAAATACGTCCCCACACATTCTGCAGCGTATCCGGAAACGGTCCGACGGCTTCGAATACGGCCCATGTGGATGCGGAGACCTCCAGGGCTGTCAGATGCGCGGGGCACGTCTCGGTCGTGGCGGCGCCGATATAATGGTCGAACTCCCCCCGCTCCTCCATCCGTCCTTCCGAGAAGTGCGTGGAGGCGCTGATCAATCCAGAAGGCTCGACGTTCGACAGCTTTTTAAGTTCGGTAATGGTGTCATGGTCCAAGCTTTCCCACATCGCCGCGATCTCCGGATTGACCCCGTGGAATTGGATGGGGACCCGTTTGTGGATACCTGCTATGCGGAAGGCTTCTTTGTTTACGATACGAAAGTTCATTTCGCTTCCTCCTCTAATCGTTAATTGAAAGGTCATCCGCGAGTAGGATTTCAGGGGCTGTCCGGACCTTCTGGCTTCGGACGGCGTGAGTCCGTGCAGCTGCTGGAAGGCTCTGGTGAAGGAGTCGGGCGAGGCATAGCCGTACTTGACCGCGATATCGATGATTCGGATATCCTGGTGTTGAAGGTCCAGAGCAGCAAGCGTGAGGCGCCGGCGGCGTATATATTCGGCAAGCGAGACCCCCGATAGAAACGAGAACATCCGCTGAAAATGATACGCCGAGCAAAGTGCGATTCTTGCCACCTCCTGCATATCGATCTCATCTGTCAGATGCTCCTCAATATAAGCGAGAGCCCGGTTCATGGAATCCAGCAGCACCGGTCATCCCCTCCTTTCATGGATAGCGTAACATGGATTTCGGACAGCGATCCGACAATTCGTGTTCTGTTCAGCAGGGTTCAGGGCATCGGCCCCGGCACAAGATCAACGGTTTCGCCGTCTTTTAAGGACGGTGCGCGTTTATGAGATATATAAGAAGACAGGATCGAGCCTTGGCGAGATATACATTCTTATATATCAAAAAACACGCCATCGCGGCGTGTTTTTTTGTAGGTGTGAGTAAAGGTTCATGTTGGATTCCGAGATCCGGGGTTCATTGAACCGCGGCTGTTTACAAGTTAAGGGAGCTCATGCTGGTCTCCGGATAGCGGGTGCCGGCAGCGGCACCCTTCGGCGCGGCTTCGTCGATCCGGCGGAGCTCCTCCGGCGTCAGCTCAATGCCGAGTGCGCCCACGTTCTCTTCGAGATAGGTTCTGCGTTTCGTGCCCGGAATCGGCACGATATCGTCTCCTTGGGCGAGCAGCCAAGCAAGCGCGAGCTGCGAAGGCTGTACGTCCCTGGCCGCCGCAATCTCCCGGATCCGTTCGACGAGGTCGAGGTTCTTCTGGAAGTTCTCGCCCTGGAAGCGGGGAGAGAAGCGGCGGTAATCGTCCTCGGCGAGGTCTTCGAACTTCCGGATCTGGCCCGTGAGGAAGCCCCGGCCGAGCGGGCTGTACGGCACGAACCCGATCCCGAGCTCGCGGCAGAGGGGCAGAATCTCGTCTTCGACATCGCGGCTCCACAGCGAATATTCGGTCTGCAAAGCGGTCACGGGATGGACCGCGTGTGCCCGGCGGATCGTGGCGGGACCCGCTTCAGACAGCCCGATATAGCGGACCTTGCCTTCATTGACGAGCTCGGCCATCGCACCGACCGTCTCTTCGATCGGGGTATTCGGATCGACCCGGTGCTGATAGTACAGGTCGATATGATCCACACCAAGGCGGCGCAGGCTCGCTTCGCAGGCGGACCGGACATACTCCGGCCGGCCGTTCACGCCGAGGAACTGGCCGTCTTCGCTGCGCATGTTCCCGAATTTCGTGGCAAGAATGACGCTGTCCCGGCGGTCTTTCACGGCCCGCCCGACGAGTTCTTCGTTCCGCCCCACACCGTACATGTCGGCCGTGTCCAAGAAAGTGACGCCGAGCTCGAGGGCCCGGTGAATGGTACGGACCGATTCCTCTTCATCCCGTCCGCTGTAGAAGTCGGACATGCCCATACATCCGAGCCCGAGCGCCGAGACCTCCAGCGTGCTTCGGCCGAGTGTTCGTTTTTTCATTTGGATAACCGCCTCTCACCTAGGGATAATGATGTCCGAAAATTTTCCAGTCCACTCTAGTGTAATCCTCCGGCTGCCGGAGTTCAAGTCAGCTTGACCCAAATCTTGTATACTGAGAGAACAAGGATGAAGAAGGAGAGAACGCTATGAATGAGCTGCTCAAGAAGCTGAATTACAAAGGCCGGACACGGATGTTAGTGCTGCAGGCACCGGAGGAATTCGGTCCGTTCCTTGACGCTTTCCGGGAGGCCGGAGAGGTTTGCGCTTCTCTTGATGAGGCGGGCGAGGAGCCGTATGGATTGGTGCTGGTTTTCTGCAAAAGCGGCGCAGAGGTGGAGGCCTTGGCGCCCGAAGCCGCCCGGCGCTGCGCACCGGACCAGCTGCTCTGGTTCGCCTATCCGAAGAAGACGTCGAAGAAATACAAAGCCGATATCACGCGCGATACGGGCTGGCAGCCGCTTGGCCGCCTCGGATTCGAAGGCGTCCGCCAGATCGCCATCGACGAGGATTGGTCGGCCCTACGCTTTCGCGAGGCCCGATATGTGAAGACGATGACCCGCAGCGGGAAGCTGGCCCTGTCGGAAGAAGGGCGCCAGCGGGTACAAGAATAGGCAGAGACAAGAATAGGCAGAGACAAGAAGCGGAGGCTTCCCGGACATGGGGACCTTCGCTTCTTGTATGCAGGGCCGTCCAGCGTTCGGGCTGCCCCGGGCAAGCAGGACGCTCGCACAGCCGCGGAAGGGGCAGAATCCCCCTCCATCCGATATACTATTCCGATGCACTAACCAGCTTGGTACTAAGCCGCCGATACGACCCAGACGAGCACGCTCATGGCATACCCGTGTGAGGAACGCCAGACCTGGCGCAGCACGCCGAGGCTTCGCTGCCGGATTTTATGCTGCCTCTCTGTCATTTGAAGCTCGAGTTCAAAGTAATGCATCCGCTCCACTTCCTTTCTGTTCTTTATTATGAAGGAAGGGAAAAGGAAATAAAATGGAAAGAACGATTATAACTAAACCGTATCGGCGGGCAGGGGTGGGGCCGGTCCGGTCAATAGAGAGAGGAGTGCGGGCCGAACTCATCGCAAATGGGCATGGGAAAGGGCTGTACTCCGTAGTAGAATCCTACATAGTGAATGAACAATCGCAGGAAGCAGCGCTGGGAGATGGATCGGGACCATGGACGAAGACAGAATTATCAATTTCTCGGGACTGCGGATGAGCGGGGAGACGTGGTACAACTTCCGCTGGGATATCACCGCGGCCTCCGCCTTCAGCTTGTTTAACGTGGTATTCAACCAATTCTACATTCCGATTGCGCTGCAGCATGGCGCAAGCGACCTGCAGGTCGGCCTGTTGACCGCGGCGCCGGCTGTCGGACTCCTCTTCTCTCCCGCATGGGCGGGTGTGATGGAAGGGCGGTCTCCGAAGCCGTTCTTCCTGCTGCCGAATCTGATCGCGCGATTGCTGCTCATTGCCCCCGCCTTATACGCGTCGCCGGTCATGTTCGTGGCTACGGCTTTTGTGTTCCACTTCCTCATGGGGATCCAGGCTCCGGCCTATGCCGCCTTGATGACGAGGCTCTATCCGGCGGACCAACGAGGGCGCTTGATGGGCAATGTACGCGTGGTCATGGGCCTGCTGATGCTGCCGCTGGCCTGGGTGGCCGGCCGGTGGATCGATGCCTCCGGAAGCACGGGGCCCCTGCTCACGGCAGCAGTGACGGGGGCGCTGTCGCTGCTTGCGTTCCGGCAGGTACGCGAGGTGCCGCGATTTTTTGCCGGAGGAAAGGGCAGTGCGCTCCGCTTATCGCTGTTCGGCCAGCTGCGCCTCATCCGGGGCAACCGGCCGATCCTGGTCTTCCTTGCCGCTACAAGTCTCGCCGGCTTCGGCAACATGCTGGCCAGTCCGCTATACGCGATCTACCAGGTGCATGAGCTCGGGCTCAGCAATGCGCAGATCGGCTACCTGCGGATGGCGTATTTTGCCTGCATGCTGCTCGCTTACCTCATCGCCGGGTGGGCGATCGACCGGTTCTCGCCGCAGGCGGTGATGGCCTGCGGGCTGACGGCGATGACGACGGTGCCGTTCTTGTACGGTCTGGTCGGCACATTCCCGGCCGTGATGGCTGCCAGCGGCATCCAGGGCATCAGCGACGCGGTCTGGGATATCGGCTGCATGGCCTTCGTCTTCCGCTTCGCCAGAGGCCGGGAGGCCGTCGTGTTCGGCCTTCATCTCATGCTGTTCGGCATCCGCGGTACCGCCGGTCCCTTGATCGGGACATCGCTTCACGGCTCGCTTCCGTTCGGGGGGATGATGCTGTGCGTCGGCGGCCTGGGGCTGATGGGCCTCGTCCTGTTCCTCGGGGCGAGGATCCGCAGCGGAGATGCGGAGGCAGAGCCGCAGGGGTGAAGCCTTCATGAAGCATTTCATCCATGCCCTTATTGGAGTCACGAAAAGCAAACAAGCAAGTATGCCCAGCGGAGCAGTTCCCCTGGGCTTGTTTGTGCTTTGCGAACGACAAGAGAACATTCGGCAGGGTTGGCGTGTCAGTTAGAGAAGAGTATCTGCAGCAGGAGATCACCAGGAGCTGAAAGAGGAGGAGAGGCGATGGGCTGGAGAGAGCATCACGAGAGGAATGCGAAGGTCGGCAGAGCGGCAGGAACCCTTCTGCTGTTCGGGGGAGCGGTCATCACCGCGCTGCACGTCTATTATGGCTGGCCGGCCCGGAAGGAGCTGCTTATGACGCTGCCGGGTATGGTCCTCCCGGCTCTGTTGATGCTGGGGGTATCGGGATCCCAGAAGCGGAAGGCGCGGTTCTTTCCGCGGGATAGAGCAACGGCGGCGGATCGGGAACCTCCATCGGGACCGGATGCAATCCTGCATCGGGATTCAGAGATGATGCTGATGCGGCAGTCCGGTATGCGGCATCACATCCGTTACTTCTCCGTCGATGGAGACCTGCTCCTGGAGTTCCGGGAGACGAGCAGGGGCTGGGTGCTGTGGGCGGATGGCGCTCTGGACGGACTGCGGTCGTTCCTGCCCAAAAGCTTCGTGGTCACAGACCGCATTGGCACTCCCAGGCTGCGCCTGCAGCAGCGGGGAGGATTGAACCGGCCTATGGAAGTCTATCTGCCGGACGGTACGAAGATCGCTAGCTATCTGCAAGACCGCTGGAAAGCGCAGATGGACATCCGGGATGGGGCCGGCTGCCGCATCGGCGAGCTCCGGAGCGACGACCTGCTCGGTACGTCCTTCCGGATCACGGATGCGTCGGGACGCGAGGTCATCCGCTTCTACAACGGGGGATTGCCTTCACGGAATATGGACGCCTTCTCGGGCGGGGCGGACCTGATCAAGCTGAGGCCGCAGCTGGCGGAAGATCCCGAGGATGATCTGCGCTTCATTGCACTGCCCGCGCTGCTCAAAGTGGTGTTCAAGCGATGAGTTCAGGGCGGCTGCCTGGAACGCATCACTACTTATTTCATGTCCGATGACGAAAGTGTACGCCCCTGCGGCATCGCTTTCGTAATCCGTATATAAGACAGAAGTGAATTCAGGATTGGCAATACCGGGAAGTGCTGCAACACTGCTGGAGTAGAAGGCGTTATCGCTGGGCGCCCAGCCGCTCCGCCATGATACTCCATGTTCAGACGGCGTGCCGGATCGGCGGCACGATATCGGTATCCGTCCCCCCTAGCACATCGATGATGCGGGGGATATCCCCGCTCTCCCGGGAGCGGATGACAGAGAGGCCCAGGTTCAGCCAGAAGCTGGGATCGGCCACCTTGCCGCCCAAGAAAGCGACTTCGTTACCGAGCTGGTAGAGGTAAGCGGCATCCGAGGCGTTATCGCCGAGCGCCAGCCGCTCCGCCACGTTCCAGGCGCAGTCTCTGGCCTTCATCATGCTGAAGTTGATAACCGCGAATTCGGCCTTGATATCGATCTTGTCGAGCAATCGGATCCATGGGGAGAGCTCCTGAATCTCGTCTACGACGCTGCCTACCAGACCGGCGAGGATGGCGTTGATTTTGTTGAAGTCCGTATACAGACTGCCGAGCTCGGCTCCGGGAGAAGTCTCGGCGGCTGCGATGCCGAGGTCGTAGTTGATATGCGCGTTCATGCCGAGCAGCAGATGCTGCAGGATCAGCAGCCGCGGATTGCGGGCAGCCTCGAACGAGAGAGCCCAACAGCCTGTCGGCCGTCCGCCGTGCAGGTGAAGGTTCAGCGCATCCAGATACCGGTTCGCGAAGGTAACGTCGAGCCGTTCCATCCGCGGGCCGTCCTCGAAGAAGCCCTGCGCTATGCCGTCTTTGACCTTCCTTGTGACCATCCGGTACAAGGCGGCAAAATACCCGAGCCGGGAAGAAGCCATTCTGGCTTCCGCTACCGCATCAT
This sequence comes from Paenibacillus caseinilyticus, assembly GCF_027533645.1. GTDB lineage: Bacteria > Bacillota > Bacilli > Paenibacillales > NBRC-103111 > Paenibacillus_G > Paenibacillus_G caseinilyticus. Next base: position 46,078 of record NZ_JAQAGY010000019.1, on the reverse strand, counting down.
CCAGCTGCAGCAGCACCTCGTCGATGCTCCGGGCTCCCCCATAGGTTCCGTTCATTGTCATTCCCCGCATTTCCGTTAGAATTCTTTCCATGGTGCCCGTTAGGCAGCGCTCTCATTTAGTTCTGCTCTCATTTTAGCACGGTACATCTTCTCCAGTAAGGGGGAAGTGGGGGGCTTCCTTTTTTTTGGCCCGGCAGCTGTTTGGTAGGGGTCAGGGAATTGGGAAAGGAGAGGCTAGACATGGAATCGATTTCAACCAAAGAGTGGAGCGTTCTCCCGATAACACGGCAAATCCGAAATATGGAGAATCCAACCTGAAAAATGGGGCCTAATCCGGGGGGGACAGCTGATTTACAATGAGGGAATAACCGGAGGGCGGCTGCCCGCAAAAAGAAGGAGGAAGAGACCCGCCAAGTGATGGAGGGGAAGGCTGAATGTTGGGGCATGTAGAGAGCGCTTACTTCGTATGCTGCGGCAGCCTAAGAGTCGAGGGATGAGTGAACACAGCATAGGGAGGTTTGCGGCAACGTAATTTGTAATCGATTCCATACTTACGAGCAGGAGGACGAAACCATTGAGGTACAAACGAAAAGTATCCGCTTTGACGGCGGCGGTAGTCTTAAGCACGTCATTCGCAGGGCCGGCTGCTTGGCCGGTATCGGCGGCAGGATCCCCGGCGGAGCTGCCTCCCTATTGGAATCCGCAGCTTCCGGTGGAGAAGCGGGTGGAGGATCTTCTGGGACGCATGACGCTGGACGAGAAGGTCGGCCAGATGGTTCAGGCGGAGAGGGCCTACGCCACCCCGGAAGATGTGAGGGAGTATCACCTTGGCTCGATGCTGAGCGGAGGAGGCTCCTTCCCGGGCGGCAAACAGGCGAACAGCACGCCAGGGAAGTGGGCGGAGCTGTATGACAGCTACCAGGACGGGGCTCTCTCGACGCGGCTCGGCATTCCGCTGCTCTATGGCGTGGATGCGGTTCACGGGCACAGCAACGTGATCGGCGCTACGCTCATTCCCCATAATATCGGTCTCGGCGCCGCTCGGAATCCAGAGCTCATGAAGAAGCTCGGTGCCTTGACGGCGAGGGAGATGAGGGCGACGGGGGTGAACTATGCGTTCGGGCCTACCGTCGCCGATGTGCAGAACCCGCGCTGGGGCCGCACCTATGAAGGCTTCGGCGATGACTCGGTGCTCGCGGGCCGCCTCGGAGCAGCCTATATCCAAGGGCTGCAGGGAGCGCAGGCAGGAGATGGGAAAGGGCCGGACAAAGTGGTGGCGACCGCGAAGCATTTTATCGGCGAAGGCTATACCGACAATGGCACGAACCAGGGCGACGTATCCGCGAAGACGTATACGGAGCAGGAGATGCAGCAGATGCTCGAACGCGAGCTCGCCATGTACAAGCAGGCGGTGGATGCCGGGGTGAGGTCCGTCATGGCTTCGTATAACAGCATCCAGGGCCTCAAGATGCATGCGAGCAAGCCCCTGCTCACCGACAAGCTGAAGGGCGAACTCGGGTTCAAGGGCTTCGTGATCACCGACTGGAACGGGATCGACCAGATCACGAAGGACTGGGAAGGAGAGCCGGTCAGCGGGCTGAAGGCGCAGGTGCGCACCGCAGCGAACGCAGGCGTCGATATGTTCATGGAATCGGACAAATGGCGCGACGTTGTCCGCTATCTGAAGGAGAATGTGAACGAGGGTGCGATCCCGGCGGAGAGGGTCGACGATGCAGTCACCCGTATTCTCCGCGTGAAGTTCGAGTCCGGCGTGTTCGAGCATCCGAAGACCAGCGGAGAACTCGCGGAAGCCGTGGGCTCGGCGGAGCACCGGGAGACGGCCAGACAGGCCGTCCGGGAATCGCTCGTGCTGCTCAAGAACGACAAGGTGAACGGGCAGCCGCTATTGTCCCGGCTCGGCTCCATGAAGAAGATCTTCGTTGCCGGCAAGAGCGCTGATGATATCGGGATCCAGGCGGGCGGCTGGTCCATCACTTGGCAGGGCCAGAGTGGTCCGACGACACCGGGAACGACCATCCTGAAGGGAATTCAGGAAGCGGCCGGAGACCGGAAGACGGTGACTTACAACAAGCACGGCCGGGGGGCGGCGGGTCACGATGTGGCCATTGCCGTGCTCGGCGAGAAGCCTTATGCGGAGTCAAACGGCGACACCGCGAATCTGAATCTCGACGCGGAAGACCTCGCTACGCTGGAGAACATCCGCAGCGCGGATCCGCAGATTCCGATTCTGGTCGTTCTGGTGTCCGGCCGTCCGATGACGGTGGCCCCGCAGATGGATGACTGGGCCGGCCTCATTGCAGCTTGGCTCCCGGGAACGGAAGGGGCTGGGGTAGCCGATGTGCTGTTCGGCGAGCAGGACTTCACGGGCAAGCTGCCGATGCGCTGGCCATTCTTCGTGGAGGCGTATCCGATCAAGACGGCAGATTCGCCGTATGTGCAGTTCCCTACGGGCTACGGGCTGACGAAGGGGCAGGAGACGCCTGCACTCCCGCCGGTGCCGCAGAAGCCGGGACAGCCTGCCGATTCCGGCAAGGCGATCCCGGGCCGCATCGAAGCGGAGGCATTCGCCGCACAGAGTGGACTTCAGCTCGAGAACGCCTCCGAAGGCACGCAGAATCTCGGTTTCGCCGATGCGGGCGATTGGAGCGAGTATACCGTGAATGTGGCGGAAGCCGGCACCTATGAAGTGGATTTCCGCTATGCCGGGGAGCTCGGAAGCCCGACGTCCATCCGGATCAAGGATGAGGCGGGCCGTACGGCCGGCACTTTCACGGGTGCCTCCACCGGCGGCTGGCAGAGCTGGCAGACCGGAACCGCCGCGAAGGTGGTGCTCCGCCAGACGGGAACCCAGAAGCTTCGGCTGGAGTTCGGCGGATCGATCAACCTCAACTGGCTGGAGTTCCGCCGCACTGGCGATGTTCCTGCCGATACGGGCGGAGGGGGGGAGTCCGGAAGCGGGGCGGTCGTGAAAGCTGGGGCGGTAGAGTCGTGGATCACGAGCGAGCGCGACCCCGGCGACATCCGCTGGTATTACGCTCCGAGGTACTGCGAAGGCGACAAGAAGCTGGAGGCCCAGACGCCTCTGGATCTGACCATGCCGGGCGGGACAGCAGGCACCGAGATCAAGATCGATCCGCAGAAGACCTACCAATCGATGATCGGCATCGGCTCCTCGATGGAGGAGTCCACGGTGCACAACCTGTGGAAGATGTCGCCCGCGAAGCGGACCGAGGTGCTGAAGAAGCTTGTGGATCCGGCCCAAGGGGCGGGCATGAGCCTCGTCCGGCTGACGATCGGTACGGCCGACTTCACGGCCCGGCAGTTCTACAGCTACGACGATAGGCCGGCGGGTGAGACCGATCCGGAGCTGAAGCACTTCTCGATCCAGAAAGACCGCGATTATCATATCATCGATACGGTCAAGGAGATGCAGCGCATCCATCCGGATATCAAGTTCTTCGCTTCGCCCTGGAGCCCTCCGGGCTGGATGAAGACGACGGACTCGCTCATGAAGGGCCAAGTGAAAGACGAGTACCTGCCGGTGCTCGCAAAGTACTATCTGAAGTACCTTCAGGCTTACCGGGCCGAAGGAATCGAGATCGAAGCGATGACGCTGCAGAACGAGCCGCTGCTCGAGATCGAGTATCCGAGCGCGAAGATGCCCTGGGAGCAGCAGGCCGAGCTGGTGAAGCTGATGCGTGCCGAGCTCGATACGAACGGGTTCTCCCACGTGAAGCTGTGGATCTTCGACCACAACCCGGGCGACACGATGGCTTACCCGGCCCAGCTGCTGCGTGATCCGGCCAGCCGGGCTGCCGTCGACGGTACGGCGTTCCACGACTATGGCGGGGACCTTGGCGAGATGACGAAGCTGCACGAGCTGTATCCGGAGAAGAACGTCTATCTCACGGAACGGGCAGTCTGGGGCACGAAGGGCGCGGACCGCATGGCGCAGTATTTCCGCAACTGGGCGCGCAGCTACAACTCCTGGGTCGTGATGCTCGACAGCGACATCCGCACCCACCAATGGGTCGGTACGCCGGACCCTACGCCGCTCGTACAGGATTCGGCCGACCCTGACAACTACTGGCTCGCGCCGGAGTACTACCTGCTCGGGCAGTACACGAAGTTCGTAGAGCCGGGATATGTCCGGATCGACAGCAACTACGGCTCGTCCGATACCGTAACGAATGTGGCTTTCCTGAGCCCGGACGGCAAGCGGATCGTCACGGTCGTCATTAACCAGACGAAGGAGACGCAGCCGGTGAAGCTGCTCAGTGACGGTACGCAGATCACCTCCTCCGTGCCGGCTCAATCCGTCGTGACGTACCGGTGGGACCGGGTCGTAGCAGAAGCAACCGCGCCGGGCACGATCCGGGCGGCGGACTTCGACAGTGCCTCCGGCAGTTACACGGCGGACGCGGCAGCGGGGACGGTCGGAGGCCTGAACGAAGGCACTGGCGAACCGGCATCGTTCGATTACCTTGTGAACGTCGCGGAGACAGGTACTTATTATGCGGACCTCGGTTATACCGGCAGCCCGCAGAACGGGGGGCTGACGCTCAAGAGGGACGGCGCGGCAGCGGCGAGCATGCCGCTTGCGAGAGCAGTGACCGAAGACGGACGTACAGCGTATGCCCGAACCTCGGTCACCCTGGAGGCGGGCATCCATAAGCTGACGCTGGCGGCCGAAGGACGGGGATACAGCCTCACTAGTCTCATGTTAACGAAGGCGGACGAGGAGCGCTACGGCGTGCCTGGCCTGATCGAAGCGGAGACGGCTTCGAAGCCGGACGGCGTGCTCGTGAACCGCAGCGGCGCGGGGATCATCTCCGTCGGTTTCTCGGGCGGGGACAGCGCGCTAGGCTATCCGGTGCATGTGGAGCAGGCAGGCGAATACGCTGTGACTTACCGCTATGCATCGGAGGGCGGGCATCCGGCAGTGGAGCTGTCGGCAGCCGGTACAGTGGTTGGTACGACGTATCTCGCAGGCTCGGCAGGCCGGGAGCAGTGGGTGAACGTGACGGATACCGTCACTTTGCCGGCGGGTGACCATACGCTGAGCCTGTCCGTGAAAGGGGCAGCGGCCGACCTCGATTGGCTGGCCGTTGGCCCGACGCTGGTGGCGTCACCCGACAGCGCTGTTCGGGAAGGCCAGGAAGACGGAGCTTCGATTACGTTCGAGCTGCTCAATGATACGTTCCAACCGGCATTGAACCCTGCAGGCTGGAGTCTGGAAGGGATCGGAGGTATGGCAGTCGGAAGCGTAACCCGTCTGGACGACAGGCATGCGCAGGTTGAGCTCAGAGGCACCCGTACGCAGGATTATGACAAGGACATCCGGGCATCGGTGACGGCGGCGGTCTATGAGACGGTCAGCGGCAGCGTCTATGCAACCGGCGTACTCGGAAGCCGGGTTCTATTCCTTGCCGCCGATGATGCCGAAGAGCTGTCCATAGCAGGCGGTCCGGTGCCTTACGGCGTGGACGGCTATGTACTGGGGGTTGCGCTAGAGGGCGGCACCTTCCGAGCTGACGCACTGGAAGGAATCGGACTGGCGGGAACGGCTGTGACGCAGGGCGGCGTCTCCCTGAAGTCCGTGAGAGCGGTGGATGCTTCGCATCTGGAGCTCACGCTGGGCTGGGACGGCACCCCGTATTACGGGGATCTGTCCCTGGCAGTGAACGTGCCGAAGGAGGCGTATGCCGACGGGGAGGCGGCTCTCTCGGCTGCTGCAGTGCTCAGCGGTACGGTGAACCGCAGGGAAGCGGTGCCGGTGCCGGGCAGCGTTCCGGCAGAGGCCTTCTACAAGGTCCAAGGCGCCGCAGCGGACGAAGGTCCCAGCGGTACCCGCAAGCTGACGGGCTTCGATGCGGGAGACTACGTGGAGTACAAGATCGATGCGGCGCAGGCAGGCACGTACATGGCGGCGCTGCGGATTACTTTTGAATCCGGCGCGTCCAAAGGGATCGTGCTGAAGAACGGGGCAGGCGACACGCTGGCCGAATATACCGTACCGCAGCTGTATAACAAAAACTGGGTTACGGTGGGAAGCCAAGTGCGGCTGCCGGCCGGAGAACAGATTCTGAGGGTGTATGCCCAGGCGGGCGGCTTCGAGCTTGGCTCGATCTCGCTCGAACCGGTGACGGCGCAGAAGATGGGCGAGGACGGCCTGCTGAGGGTCGAGGCCGAGAGCTATTCGAATGCGACCGTTGGGGTCATTCAGGATAACGAAGCGAGCGGGACATCTCCTGCTTTCCGCAATATCGGCTACATGAGCGCGGGCAACACGCTCGATTATCTGGTCGACGTGAAAACAGCCGGGTTCTACCGGGTGAACTACCGCTATGCTACGGCACAGGGCGGCGTATCGGCAGCCTTCACCGTAGGCGGCAGGACGCTGGGAACGGCAGCACTGCCGGGCACCGGCGGCTGGGGAACCTTCAAGGACGCCTCCCATACCGTGAAGCTGGAGGCGGGTGTGCAGACGATCCGTTTCCTCGACCAGGGCGACGGTTTCAACCTCGACTGGTTCGAGCTGCAGCCATCCGACGGAACGGAGCAGACGGCCGCCGAGCGGGCGAGTCTGCCGGCAGCCTCTCTGCAGGCCGGCGTGCACTATGGCAGCGTGCAGGTGGCGCTGACCACGGCTGCGGAGGGCGCGGCTGTCTTCTACACGCTGGACGGTTCGCTTCCGACCGCAGACAGCATGCCGTACACCGGACCGATTGAGATCACGGAGCTGGCCGTGGTCCGGGCCATTGCGGTCAAAGCCGGTATGAAAGACAGCTTCGCGGCTCTCTATACGTATGAGATCAAAGCCGGCGAACAGCCGCTTGAGCCTGCGGCCGCACCGGTGGCTGCGCCCGGATCGGGCAGCTACACGGGGCCGCAGCAGGTGGTTCTGACCTCGCAGACCGGGGGAGCGGCGATCTACTATACGCTGGACGGAAGCGTACCATCGGCGGCGTCCGGTACGGAGTATAAGCAGGCGATCACCGTGCCGATCGGCACAACGACGATCAAGGCGTTCGCCGTCAAGGAAGGCATGGCGGACAGCCCGATAGCCGAATTCACCTATGTCATCAGTACGCCGGGCAACAACGGCGGCGGGAACAACGACAGCGGCGGCAGCAACGGCGGTGGAAATCCCGACCGCGGAAGCAGCACCGGCAGTCCGGGCAGCACCGGCGGAAATCCCGGCACGCCTTCGCCTTCCACCGGCGGGAAGCCGGTTGTGCAGGCTCCGCAGCCTAAGCTTGACCCGGCCACCGGTCTGGCATCAGTGACGATGGAGGAGGCGGCACTGGCTGACGCATTATCCGGCCGCACTTCGCTCACCATTGAAGTGCCGCTGGCAGAAGGAGCTGCGGCTTACGGCATTACGCTTCCGGTGTCCGTGCTGTCAGGGAAGGCCGGCAAGGTTGTACTGGAGCTGGTTACGGGAGCGGGCAGCATTACGCTGCCAAGCGGCATGCTGATTCCCGCGGATATAGGCGGGGCGGCTAAGGTTGAACTGCGGATCGGCCGCAGTAACGCCGCTCATCTAAGCGCAGAACTTGGCGGCAGACCCGCGGTCGAGCTTACCCTTCTGGTGGACGGCTCACCTATAGAATGGAGCAACCCGGACGCGAAGGTATCCGTATCCGTTCCTTACGACCCGAGTGCGGCAGAGCTTGCTCATCCGGAGCGTATTACGGTGTGGTATGTGAACGCCTCGGGCACGATCACAGCTGTTCCAAGCGGCCGGTATGACAACAAGACGGGGCGGGTAAGCTTCACTACGACTCACTTCAGCCTCTTCGCGGTAGCTTATGTAACCAAGTCGTTCGGGGACCTCGGTTCCCATGAATGGGCCCGCGAAGCTGTTGAGACGATGGCGGCCAAAGGGGTGATCGAAGGCACGGCAGAGGGGACATTCACGCCGGGCGCACCGGTGAAGCGGGGAGACTTCCTGCTCATGCTGGTGGAGGCGCTGGATCTCACGGCCCGCTTCGAGGGGAACTTCAGCGATGTGGAACCCTCCGCATACTATGCGGGCGCGGCAGGCGTAGCGAAGAAGCTCGGCATCGCCGAGGGCAAGGAGCAGGGCCGGTTCGATCCTTCGTCTCCGGTCACAAGGCAGGAGATGATGACACTGGCTGCCCGTGCCATGAAGCTCGCCGGGAAAGCGGCCCCGGCTGCAGACGCTTCTGAGCTCGATGTCTTCACGGACCGAGCGGAGCTTGCGGCTTACGCCGGCGACAGTGCGGCAGCACTCGTGAAGAGCGGACTGGTCACAGGCGACGGCTCGCGGTTGAACCCGCGGGGGACGGCGACCCGGGCCGAGACCGCAGTGCTTATCCACCGGTTGTACCGGTATTAATACCTTGCAATATTTCATAGTTTCATAGCTGCAGCATCCAGGAGCCCCGGCCGTATACCGCCGGGGCTCTTTATATCTCGCCAGGGCTCGCTCCTGCAATCCTATATATCTTATAAACGCGCATCGTCCTTACAGGACGGCGAAGACGTTTATCTTGTGGAATACCGCGGGTGTCCCGGCAGCCATCCTAACTTTGGAGCATCCATCCCGAAAAAAGAGACCTTTGCAAGCGCTTACCAAGCTGTATAATTGAGATATGGAGGTGATCGCCTGTTCCCCACGCTTCATGAAATCGATTTCATTTCCCGTTCATCATCTCAATCCAAGAAAGGTGTGATCTATAATGGTTTTGTCCAAAAGCGCCAAGCTTGCCCTATGTTCCGCCGTACTCACGGTTTCCTTCGCTTCGTCTTCCGTCTCTTCTGCCCACGCGGCGGGAGATTCCGTGGAAGTCTGGCTGTCCAAACCGGACTGGAGTGCCGCGCTCGCCAAGCAGGGGAACGCAGCCTTCGGGGGAGACACCGGCAGCGCCGCTTACACGATCGATGTCAACCAGGATCTGACCTACCAGCAGATGGACGGCTTCGGAGCGTCGATGACGGATTCCTCCGCCTGGCTCTTGCAGAACAAGTTGACCGCCGCCAAGCGGGCTGAAGTGATGGAGAAGCTCTTCGGGTCCACCGGCATCGGGCTCAGTCTGCTGCGGCAGACGGTCGGGGCATCGGATTTTAACTGGGAAGCATATAGCTATGCCGATACCGCAGGGGATTGGAATCTGAACAGCTTCTCGATCGCCAGGGATCTGCCCTATATCGTGCCGATGGTGAAGCAGGCGCTGGCGAAGAATCCGGGCATCAAGGTGATCGCCTCGCCCTGGAGCGCTCCGGCTTGGATGAAATCGTCCGGTTCCATGAACGGCGGCTATCTGAAACCCGAAGCATACGGCACCTATGCGAATTACCTCACGAAGTTCGTGCAGGCTTACCAGGGGCAGGGCATCCCTATCTATGCGCTTACGCCGCAGAACGAGCCGCTCTACACTACAGGGGCTTACCCGACTATGAGCATGTCCACCGCCGACCAGATCGGTTTTATCCGCGATTATCTGGGTCCTTCCCTGCGGGGAGCAGGACTGAATACCAAGATTATTGCGTATGACCATAACTTCGATAATTGGTCCTATCCGGACACGGTTCTGAAGGACGCCGGCGCGGCAGGGTATATCGCAGGCAGCGCCTTCCATCATTACGGCGGCGACCCTTCGGCCATGACGACGCTGCATAACCTGCATCCGTCCAAGGACATCTGGTTCACCGAAGGCGGCTTCGGTTCGTGGAACGACACGTTCGGCAATATCATGCATGAGCTGATTACGATTCCGAGGAACTGGTCGAAGGCCTTTATCGCCTGGAACATCGCGCTTGACCAGAACAACGGCCCTTCGCTGCTCGCGAATTCCATCAACTACGGGATGATCAAGATCCGCTCGGACGCTATGGACCAAGTGTCGTACAACCAGCACTACTACCTCATGGGGCATTTCAGCAAATTTGTGGTGCCCGGCGCTTACCGGATTGATACCCCGTCGTATGACGGCAGCCTCGAGAATGTCGCGTTCAAGAATCCCGACGGTTCCAAAGTGGTCGTGGCCTACAACCGGACTTCGGCCAGCCAGAACGTGAAGATCAAGTGGGGCAAGCAGGCGTTCACTTCTTCTATCCCTGCGGGGGCCGTCGTTACCTTCAAGTGGAACGGCACGCCGACAAGAGACCTCGTCGCGATCAAAGCTTCGGCCAACGGGTTCTATGTGGCTGCGGAGAATGGCGGAAGCAGCCCCCTGATCGCCAGAAGCTCTGCGGTCAGCGGCTGGGAAATGTTCGAGAAGGTGGACCTCGGCGGCGGCAATATCGCCCTGAAGTCGCTCGCGAACGGCCGTTACGTGACGGCCGAGAATGCGGGCGCGGGCGCGCTGATCGCCCGCAGCACGTCCGTCGGCGGCTGGGAGACGTTCCAGATGTCGAACGTGAGCGGAGGCGTCTCGCTGAAGGCCGCGGCCAACGGCAAGTTCGTCAGCGCGGACAATGCCGGCTCTTCGCCGCTCATCGCGAACAAGACCTCGGCCGGCACTTGGGAGACCTTCCAGTTTACTGCAAGGTAAGCTGGACATTTCCCCTCTTTCCTGAATTTCCTCAACCCTTTATCCTAGGGAGGAGAGAGGGGAGAGGACACGATGGAGAATCATATACTCGGATTGTTCGAGACGCATCTTCCTGTGGCGGATTTGGAGCGCTCGGCCGCTTTTTACGAGAACGTGCTGGGGCTCGAATTCGCGCATGAAGACCCGCGCGGAGTCCGCTTTTATTGGATCGGCGAACGCGGAGGGGCGATGCTCGGATTGTGGGAGAAGGGATCTCCGAGAGGATGCGTCAGCATTTTGCTTTCCGTACGTCGGTGGAGAAGATGAGGGAAGTCGTTCCTTTCCTCAAGAGCCGGGGACTCGCGGTGCATAACTTCCTGAACGATGGAACGGAGCAGCCGTTCGTATTCGGCTGGATGCCGGCCGTATCGATCTACTTCTCCGACCCTGACGGTCACTCGCTGGAGTACATCGCGATGCTGCCTGACGAGCCGAGGCCGGACTTGGGTGTCGTGTCTTGGGACGAGTGGGAGCTTCTGCAGGGGAGGATGCCTCAGGAATAGCGAAGGCCGCTGTTCATTATTTCATATCCATGCCGGGCAGCCCGGGTATAGCGCTCCACCTCCCGGTCGATACTAGTACAACGAAGAGGCACGGAATTGAATTGGGAGATTCCGAGAATTCGAGAGACTGGGATCATGGGAGGGCGTAGGCCGTGAGCACATGGTACGGACAGCAGCTGCGCGAGCTGAGAGAGCTGAAGGGGATGGAGGTCACCGAATTCGCCAAAGAACTGGGGGTAGCTCCAGGATATCTGCGCAATCTGGAGACAGGCCGCACGCAGACCATTCAGCTGGAAATCTTGTCGAGACTCGAGAAGGAACTCTATTGGTCCCCGGAAGAAGAGCTGTCCCCTGTCCCGGGTGGGGCGGCCGATACCGGGATGACCCAGCGCCTGGAACAGGCGATGCTCGGCCTGCAGGAGCTGGCCGCCATCGACCCTGAGGCGTGCGGCTATCTCCTCGGCATGGTAGAGCAGGGGCTTCGGCTGGTGCGGGACCGGCCGGCGGCCAGGCCGTCCAGCAGCATGCCGCAGTGATCCTGCACTTCGGTGCGCAGTCCCGCCAAGCTCAATAACAGCCGATGAACACAAAAAGGCCGCAGCAGAATCGAACTCTGCCGCGGCCTTTTTGTGTTCATCGGGAAGTGACCATACTGAACCTGCATGCCTATTTATATCAGAAATTTCAGATAATATAACCCGCAGGTTCACAGAAACTTCCGGTTGTGCTTCCGTCCGTCATACGAGAAGAGAACGGGCTTGCCTTCGATCATGCTCTCCAGGTAAACGGGCTTGCCCCAGAGCCGGTGGATATAAGGAAGGGTGCGCTCCACATACTTGAGATCGAGCTCGGTACCTTCGTACATGTGGCGCAGGTACAGTTCTCCGCTGCGCTCATAGTCGCCGTCTTCCACGACAATGTAAGGGAAGCCGCCATTCACCCGGGCGAAGATAAGCTGATCGCGGATATTCTCCCACGATTTGTCTGTGATTTTCCACTCGGGTCCCTTCTTCTCGAATACATAGAGATCGAGCTCGTCGACGAGCTGCTTCGTCATGTAGTTGCGGATGAAGGAGGAGTCGGAGTCGAATTCGCGCACCTCGAACATCTTCTGCCGGCCTTCGCCCCCCTTGTAGCCGAATTTCTCGCGGTCCTCGCGGCTGGGATTCTCCCAGCGCTTCTCAATATCCTCGAAGATTTTGAGCCCGAGATAGTAAGGATTGAGGCTGTGACGGGATGGGACGACAACCGAAGAGTTCAGCTTGGCGTATTCGATCGTCTCATCCTCGGTGAGGTCGAGCTCCCGCAGGATGCGCTGATGCCAATAGGAGGCCCAGCCCTCGTTCATGATCTTCGTCTCCATCTGCGGCCAGAAATACAGCATCTCGTCGCGCAGCATCGTCATGATGTCCCGCTGCCAGTCTTTCATATACGGAGCATACTCCTCGATGAAGAGCATGAGATCCTTCTCCGGCCGGGGCGGGAACTTGGAGGGGCCTTCCTTGCTCTCGGGCGCTTTGGGCTTCTCGTCCAGATCCCAGAGGTCTTCATAGCCGAAAGTCCGCTCGGTCGGCAGGGACGCGGCTTCGGTCCGCAGTCCGCTCATCCCGCGCTGGGGCTTGGAGATCAGGGGATCGACATGCTCCTGGATGGCCAGTACGGCGTCGATGAATTTCTCGACCTCCTCGCTGCCGTATTCGATCTCGTACTGCCGGATCCGCTCGGCCGTAGCCGACATGCTCTCGACCATGTTCCGGTTCGTCTTCGAGAAACGGACGTTGTTCTTGAAGAAGTCGCAGTGCGCCAGGACGTGAGCGACAATGAGCTTGTTCTGGATGAGCGAGTTGCCGTCGAGCAGGAACGCGTAGCACGGATCGGAGTTGATGACGAGCTCGTAGATCTTGCTGAGGCCGAAGTCATACTGCATTTTCATCTTGTGGAACGTCTTGCCGAAGCTCCAGTGGCTGAAGCGGGTGGGCATCCCGTAGGCGCCGAAGGTATAGATGATCTCGGCCGGGCAGATCTCATAGCGCATCGGATAGAAGTCGAGTCCGAAACCGGTGGCGACTTCCGTAATTTCGGCAATGGCATACTCCAGTTTTTTGATATCATCGAGCTTCATCGGGCGGCTCTCCCTTCGAGATTTTTGGGGAAGAAGGTCCGCAGCGCTTTATATACTTCGCCTTTCTCGCGGATGACATAATGCACGAACTTCGGATCGTGGATATTGCGGTAGGCCGACATGAGGGTGGAACTCCGGTTATATTGGTTAACCTCGCCGTAGCCGAACAGGTTCGCCCGCTTCACGAGTTCGCCGATAAGCTTCACGCAGCGCTCGTTGTCCGAAGTCAGGTTGTCGCCGTCGGAGAAGTGGAACGGGTAGATGTTATAGCGGGAAGGCGGGTATTTGCGGTCGATGAGATCGACAGCGAGCTGGTAAGCGGAGGAGCAGATCGTGCCGCCGCTCTCACCCTTCGTGAAGAACTCTTCCTCTGTCACTTCCTTCGCTTCCGTATGATGCGCGATGAAGACAATCTCCACATGCTCGTACTTGGTGCGCAGGAAGCGGGTCATCCAGAAGAAGAACGAGCGGGCAATATATTTCTCGAACGATCCCATGGAACCCGAGGTATCCATCATGGCCAGGATCAACGCATTGGACTGCGGCGTAATGATCTCATCCCAGGTGCGAAAGCGCAGATCATCCGGCGAGATATGATGGATGCCCGGGGTGCCCTCGCGTGAGTTGCGGCGGAGGTTCTCCATGATCGTCCGTTTCTTGTCGATGTTGGACATAATGCCCTTCTTGCGCACGTCGTTGAAAATAATCTCTTTGGTCGTTATGTTATCCTTTTCTTTCTGCTGCAGGTTCGGCAGCTCCAGTTCCTCGAAGAGCATCGTCTGAAGCTCCTCCATCTGGACCTCCGCATCGTAATAATCGTCGCCGGGCTGGTCGCCCGCCCCTTCACCTTTGCCTGCCCCTTTGGCCGGCTGCGGATCGACCCCGAGCACATCGCCGACCTGACTGTCGCCGTCACCTTGACCGACATGCTTGCTCTTGTTGTAGTTATAACGGAAACGGTACTCATCCAGGGAGCGGATAGGTACCTTCACGATCTGCTTGCCGTCCGACATCACGATGCTCTCGTCCGTCACCAGGTCAGGCAGGTTTTGTTTGATGGCTTCGCGTACTTTTTCCTGATGGCGGGTCTGGTCTTGATATCCTTTGCGGTGCAGGGACCAATCTTCTCTTGAGACGGTAAATAAAGGCTCTGTCATGCGGGACACCTCCTGAAGTGGGCTTCATGGTAAGCAAAATGAGAAACCGGATGATGGTTTCGGAAGAACAAGACTTTATAAAAAGAGTGCTTGTTACTAACTATATTCAAGGAGGACGGGGATATGTGATGGGAGCAGGTGCCTATTTTTTTTCGGAGAGGCGTTCGTCCCTCCTTACTCCTCCGAAGTTGCTAGAATAACAGAACCCGGAATGCTCGGCGGTAGAACAATGAGGGAGATCCATATATCTCAATAAAACATTAATATTGTAATCTATGGGATAATTTAGTAGATTAAAGAAGAGAAGCGGTATTGTGCCGCAGAAGGCGACGACGCCAAACTAATCAGGAGAGAAGGTAAGGATGATGAACCCAGTAGTGGTAACGGAGAATACGGCGGGAGCGCGGGCGAGGGAAACCGAGAAGCGGGCGGCTGGCGCCAAAGGGATGTTCGAAGCGAAGCTGAGCGGCAAGTTGAACCTGATGAAAGTGTCCGCGCCCTTATTCGTAGCGGCCGGTACCGGAATCAACGACAACCTGAACGGGTGGGAGCGGTCCGTTGCCTTCGACGCGGCGGGGAGCGGAGATGATCCTCTGCAGCTCGAAGTCGTGCAGTCCCTGGCGAAGTGGAAACGGATGGCGGCGCGCTATTACGGGCTGGAGCCGGGCGAAGGGCTGTACACGGACATGAAGGCGATCCGGCGGGACGAGACGACAGGACCGCTGCACTCGTATCTTGTCGACCAGTGGGACTGGGAGAAAGTGATCTCGCGGGAAGAGCGGCATCTGGAGACGTTGAAAGCTGCGGTGAGGCTCATCTATGAGGCGCTGAAAGAAACGGAAGCGGAGCTTGCCACCCTGTATCCTGAGCTCACGCCGGTGCTGCCGGAGGAGATTCACTTCGTAACGACACAGGAGCTCGAGAATGCTTACGCAGCGCTGTCTCCGAAGGAGCGGGAGCATGCGGCCGCGCGGGAGAAAGGTGCCGTCTTCCTGCTGCGGATCGGGGGCAAGCTGGCCTCCGGAGACATTCATGACGGGAGATCCCCGGATTATGACGACTGGCAGCTGAACGGGGATCTGATCGTATGGTATCCAGTGCTGGAGACGTCCTTCGAGATCTCCTCTATGGGTGTGCGGGTGGACGAGGCCGCGCTCGAGGCCCAGCTCCGGGAGAGCGGCTGCGAAGAACGGTTGTCGCTTCCCTTCCACCGGATGCTGATGAACCAGGAACTGCCTTATACGATGGGCGGGGGAATCGGCCAGTCGCGGGTGGCGATGTTCCTGCTCCGCAAGGCGCACATCGGGGAAGTGCAGATGTCCGTCTGGCCGGCAGAAACGGTGGAGGCGTGCAGGGAGAGAGGAATACTGCTGCTGAATCCGGCGGATTGAAGCTCATGCCCGGGTAACGCTGCGGCGAAGCGCCGCAGCCTATAACAAGCCTGTCTGACTGAAGAAGGCAGACAGGCTTGTTTGAACTATTAGAACTTATATACTAGAGCTCGATCCTGTCTTCTTATATTTCTAATAAACGCGCGTAGTCCTTAAAGGACTACGCGCGTTTATCTTGGACCGCGTTTATGGGCGGGGCGAATTTGAGGCTAGGGTAGGATGACCCCGGGATGAGGGAGCGGGTTTTGCCGTTTTTTTCCTTGCCTGCGGCAGGATTGCGCACCCTCGTGTCGAATCAGGTTTAAGGAACGATAGCATGAAGCCAAAACCGTATTGGGGTTGACCTGATGAGTTTGTTTAAAGAGATAATCCTGCAGCTCTTTTTCGCCCTTGCGCCATTCGTGGCCTACAATATCTATTACCGGGATAAGCTTCGGAATTACAGTCCATGGTTTATCCTCGCGACGAGCTCCGCCTGCCTGCTGCTTTCCATGACGTTCGCTTCGAGTCGGACGGAAGGACTCATTTTCGACATCCGGTACGTGATGATCTTCTTCGCCCTCGTGTATGGGGGGCTTCAGACCGCGGTCATCCTGTCGCTGGAATTCGTGGTATACCGCTTTTACATCGGCGGGCAGGGAGCGTCCGTGTCGCTGTTCATCCTCGCGTGCAGCTTCGGGCTATCCCTGATTCTGTGTGAGTGGTATAAGAGTACGTACCGCAAGTCCTTGGTCACCTTCACGGCCGGCGTTGTCTTCTCCGTCGTTCCTCTCGGGCTGGTCTACTTCTTCTTCCCGGCCCAAGTGATGCTGCACCTCCCTTTTCATATGGTCGTCATCCCCATTCAGAACGCACTTGGCGTCTGGCTTCTGATGTCGTTGTTCAGCAAGTCGGTGGCGGACAAGGATCTATTCATCCGGCATGCGCAGCACGAGAAGATTGAGACGATGAGCCATGTGGCGGCTTCCCTGGCGCATGAGGTCCGCAATCCGCTTACGGCAGTGAAGGGCTTCCTCAAGCTAATCCGGGAGAACCCGGACAACCATGCCAAGATCGATCAATATATTGCCATCTCGCTCGAGGAAATTCAGCGGACGGAGACGATTCTGTCCGATTATTTGTCGATATCCAAGCCGCGCGCCGAACGGAGCGAACTCGTCGACCTGTCGGAACAGCTGCAGGCCATCGGCGAAGTCATGTCACCGTTCGCCAACATGAACAATGTAGAGCTGGAGATCCATACGCCGGGAGAGCCTCTGCGGATGATGGCCAATCCTGACGAAATCAAGCAGGTGCTGCTCAACTTCATCAAGAATGCCGTCGAAGCCTGTTCGGAAGTGCCGAACGGCAAAGTCAGTCTCCGGCTGACGTCAGAGGACCGCCACGCCCTGCTCACGATCAAGGATAATGGGATCGGCATGAACGAAAGCCAGATGAACCGGCTCGGTTCCATCTACTTCTCGACCAAATCGAATGGTACGGGACTCGGTCTGACCTATTCGTACCAAGTCATTCATGCGCTTGGAGGCAGCGTGATGGTTACTTCGAGGGCACAGCACGGAACCAAGTTCGCAATCACGCTGCCGCTCGGATCCTGGGATAATGCCTTGGGGCCGAACTAGGCCCGGACCTCGGCCGCATGCCGCAGCAGCACCCCCAGCAGCATCTTCAGCCTATCCTTCGTTGCCTCATCGGTTATCTCGTCTCCCTTCAGCTTTTTGTTCACGAACGGAACGGCAAGGTTCATCGAAGGATCGAGCTTGGCCGTCATCATCCCGAGAGTAAGCAGAAGAGAAGCCTGTGCGATCTCTCCTCCGGTCTCGAAGGGAGAAGCCGAGATGACGGAGACCGGTTTGTTCACGAGCTCTCCCGAGGACACGATCCAGTCCAGGGCATTCTTCAGGGAGCCGGGCACACCCCTGGCGTATTCCGGGGTACAGATCAACAGGGCGTCTGCAGATTGGAGCCGGCTGCGGAAGGAGCGAACCGCCTCTGGAGCCTCATCCCCTTCCTGGTCCAGATCGGGATTGAAGTGTGGCAGTTCTCCGGCCGCTTCGAAGAAGGATACATGCACGGAACCGGGCGCCAGTGCAGCTATGGCTTTTAGGAGATCCGTATTGGAGGAGCGGCTGCGCAGACTCCCGGAGAGGGCCAGCAGGTTCAGCTTAGGGCTTTCATTGATCATGGATATGCATCCTTTCTACTTCCAGTATGTAACAATTATACTCTTTAATCTCCAAAGTAAAAGGTAAAGTCGGATGGGTATCCAGAAGTAGGAAATTGAATTATACTAACTTGAAAACGATTACAAACTAGGAAATACAAAATAGGCTTGAAGAAAAGCGAGAGGAGGAGCCTGCCGATGCTGAAAGTGCTGCTGGTGGACGATGAGATGTTCGTGCGGATGGGACTGCGGAGTCTCATCGATTGGGAGGGTCTCGGCTACGAGGTATGCGGGGAGGCGGAGAACGGGGAAGAGGCGCATGCGGAGATCCGGCGGCTCGACCCGGATCTGGTCATTACGGATATCCGGATGCCGGTGCTGGACGGCCTCGGGCTCATTCGGACCGTGACGGAGGAGCAGGCATCTCCGCCTTCCTTCGTGATCATCAGCGGCTATCATGATTTTCATTATGCCCAGAAGGCGCTCCGCTACGGCGTACAGGATTATCTCCTGAAGCCGGTCGACGACGAGGAGATGCAGGATACGCTGAAGAAGCTGGCCGGCCGGCTCAGCCTGCGGCGGCTGTCCCGCTCATACGTCGATCCGCCTGCGGAGGGATTCTCCGCCGCGCTGGATCTGCTCATCCATGGCAACGTACGGCCCGAAGATGCCTTCGGGGTGTCCGCCGTCTTGGGTATGGAGCAGTCTTCCCAGTTTACCTATATCATGCTTACGGTGCAGACGGACCCTGCAGGAGGGGCGGAGCCGCCAGCGGCAGGGTCGCTGCCGAGGCGGCTTGCCCCCGTGGTGAAGAGACGGCTCGGAGGGGAGTCCGGCGAGTTGCCGATGGTGGAAGGGCAGCCGGGCGTGTATGGCCTGCTCTTGGATCACGCCCGGCTTGAGGGGTCTGGGGAGCCGCTGTACCGCTTTCTAAGCCTCTTGCATCGCGAGCTGTCCCTCGCGGCTTGCGGGCCGGTATCGCTCTACGCCGGACGAACGGTAGAGCGGATATCCGACGTGCCCCTATCCTACCGCACAGCGCATGAAGCATACGCCTACAAATTCGCGGAGGATGGGCAGCCGGTGATTGCTTACGAGCACGTACAAGGTACGCCCTTGTCCTATTTTGACATCGACCCGGTCCTGTATTCGCAGCTCGTGGACCAGCTCGAGGAGAACCGGCTGGATGCCTGCCTCCGCACACTGGACGATATGATCCTCCAGTTCAAGACCAAGCGTCTGGCTCCGAGCGCGGTCGCGAACAGCGTCACCCGCTGCGTCATTGATATCGTGAATGTGATCCGCGGCATGGAGGGCGATGAGAACAGTCTGGCTACTCTGCAGAATCTCATGGAATGGCAGGGGCGCGAGTCCGGCCTCTCTGCACTTAGAGAGCATTTCGCCGCATTCCTTACAGAAGCTTCGGCTTGTATCGGGCGTCTTAGGAAGGAGCAGGCGAAGGGCGGCATTGAGAAAATCAGGAAGTTTATCGAGAGCCATTATATGGAGAATATCAGCTTGAAGAGCATCGCCGCCCGCTTCTATATGAATCCCGTGTATCTCGGGCAGCTGTTCCGCAAAACGTACGGCGCTTACTTCAACGATTATTTGCTCGGCATCCGCATTGGAGAGGCGAAGAGGCTCCTGAGGCAGACGGACCTGCGGATGTACGAGGTCGCCGACAAAGTGGGCTTTCAGAACGCCGATTATTTCGTCACCCAATTCGAAAAGCTGGAGGGCGTCACGCCGACGGAATACCGCAACAAGCTGATCGGCAAGGCTTGACAGGAAGGAGGCAAGTACAGGCATGGGCAAGCTGCATCTTAACCATATGAGACTGCGTGACAAGTGGCTGCTGATGTATGTCCTGTCGGTATTCATCCCGATCGTGCTCACCAATGTGGTGTTCTATCATGTAACTACAACCAATATCAAGAACCAGAAGCACCGGGATGCCTCTGTCGCGATCGACAAGACGGGAAGCGAGATCCAAGGTCTCATAGACGAGGCGGCCGGGGTATCGTATCTTTTCTTCTCCGATCCTCTGCTGAATGAAACGCTGGACCGGGACTACAAGTCCTCACTGGATTACATTGAAGTGTACCAGAACACGCTGCGGGGCATGTTCGATAAGTATAACGAGACGACCTACCGGTCCATCCAGCGGATCGAAGTGTACTCGGACAACAGATCTCTGCTTGCTTCGGGGAGTATGGAGTATATCAGCGACACGGTCCGCAGCACTCCGTGGTACAAGGAACTGATGAAAGCCCCGGCGCCTAACCCCGTGCTGCTCCGGACGGGAGAGACGCTGAGCCTCCTTCAGCGGCTTGATAATTACAAATATTACAATGTTCACGAGAAGTTCGTGAAGATCGATCTGAATATGACGATCATCCAACAGCGTCTGCGCAATTCCACCTTCGACGGTGAACTCTATTTCGTGAGCCGGGAAGGGCGCATTACTTCCACGAATGTGCCGGGAGTGGACTGGAAGAGTGGCGGTTCATTTTTCTCCGCTCTTACTTCCCGGGAGAAAACCCTGCAGTTTGAAGTGCCTTATACGACCCGCAGCTACCTCTCCGGGTGGAGTCTTCACGGGACCATGAACGACAAGGTGGTGCTCGAGGAAGTACGAAAGTCCTGGAAGTTCCTGATCTACCTGGCCTGCCTCAATTTCGTCATCCCGTCGATCATCATTATGGCGATGTCACGCTCGATCCACGTCCGCCTTGTCCGCATCTTAAGGCATATGAAGAAGGTAAAGAACCAGAACTTCGAAGAGATTCCGGACGAAGAGTACCAGGATGAGATCGGCCAGCTCACAGCGGAATTCAACCGGATGACCACCCGGATCCGAAGTCTGATCGATGATGTGTATATAGCAGATATCCAGAAGAAGGATTCGGAGCTAAAGCAGCGCCAGGCCCAGCTTCATGCGCTTCAGAGCCAGATCAACCCCCACTTCATGTTCAATGTGCTGGAGACGGTGCGTATGCGCAGCCTAATGAAGGGGGAGGGAGAGACGGCGAAGATCATCCAGCATATGGCCAAAATTTTCCGCAAATCGATCTCCTGGGGCAGGGACTGGGTCAGCGTGCGGGAGGAGATGGAGCTCATCGAGCGATTCCTCGAAATTCAGAAATACCGCTTCGGCGACAAGCTGGATTACCGGATCACCCTGGATCCTGCGGCTTGCGACCTGCCGATTCCGAAGATGACGCTGCTGCCCTTCGTGGAGAATGCGAGCATGCATGGCATCGAGACTTCGCCCCGCAAAGGGCTGATCGTTATCGTTATCGCGGTCGACGAGGAGCGCGGGGAGCTCGTGTTCTCCATCCGGGATAACGGCATCGGCATGAGTGCTTCGAAGCTGAATGAAATCATGGGCTACTTGAGGGAAGATGATTCCATGGGAGATCGGGTCGGCATGAAGAATGCATATTACCGTCTAGGGTTGTGCTTTCACGATCTCTTCCAGTTCCACATCGACAGTGAAGAAGGCACGGGCACGTGTGTGCAGATCCGTCTGCCGCTCCGGGGGAGGGAAGCCTCTTTGCCGCAACCCTCTTAACCTCGGGGTTAACTGTTGCGGCTTACCTCAATAGGGACAGCAATCAGGTGCTGCCGCCGTCTCTGCTCAGGGGCGGTCCCGTGTCTGCGGTACGGGGAACATGCCGCGATACTTATCGGCCGCAGCCTCCTTTTCATCGTCAGGGCTTCCCGCAGAAGCCCTATTTTCTTTTCCCGGGTTTGCCGGTGCTGCCCAAGCCGGCAGGCCAAAAAGCAGGCAAGCGCTGCTGGTACCTGACATTGTTCTTACTATGCTTTTCAAAGTGAGAACTAAAGTTTAAGGGGTACATCGAGAAAGCGCTACCGCGTTATACTGAAAATGCTTACAGCGAGAACGAATTTGAAGATCGAAAGGGGTAGTCACTCAGATGATCAACCATACAAAGCTGGCCGCCGTAAGCTTGGCGGTGCTGCTTGCAGCGACAGCTGCGGGCTGCAGCAGCGACAAACAGCCGGAGGCGGGAGCCGCGCAGGAGTCTGCGGGTGCTGCGGACGACAAGACGCCGGTCACATTCACGTATTTCTCCTTCGGCAAGGAGAAGGATGTCAATACGAACGAGACCGTCATCGGCAAGGAGCTCGAGAAGCAGACGGGCGTCAACTTCAAGATTGAATATGCGGTCGGCGATTCTAAGACGAAGTCAGGTGTCATGATCGCGAGCGGCGACTATGCGGATGTCATCGTGCCGGATGGCGAGATCGACAAGCTGCTGGATGCGGGAGCGTTCATCGCCCTTGACGAGCTCATTGAGAAGTACGGCCCGAACATCAAGCGGGTATACGGGCCTTATATGGACAAATTCCGGCAGGAAGACGGCAAGATCTATCATCTCCCGTTTTCCGCCAACCAAGGCTACATCACCGATCCGAGCATCTCCCAGGGCGCTTTCTGGATTCAGCGCTCGGTGCTGAAGGAGTTTGGTTATCCGAAGATCAAGACGCTCGACGAGTACTTTGACCTCATTAAGCAATACAAGGAGAAGCATCCACAGGTTGACGGCAAGGATACGATCGGCTTCGCGGCCTTCGCTGGCGTCAAGGACAACTTCTTCGCGCTGACGAACGCTTCGATGCACCTGGCCGGTTACCCGAATGACGGCGGTGTCATTGTCGACATGAAGACGCAGGAAGCCAAGGTATACTCTGCTGGCGAATACGAGAAGCGCTGGATCAAAAAGCTTAACGAAGTGAACGCCCAGGGGCTCTTCGATCCGGAATCGTTCACAGTGAACAAAGACCAATATCTGGCAAAGCTCACCTCTGGCCGCGTGCTGGGGTACTTCGGTTATGGCTGGCTCGTCGGCGACGCGACGAACAACCTGAAGAAAGCCGGCATCGACGAGAAACGCTACGCGCCGCTGCCGATCGTCTTCGACAAGGACATCAAGGACCAGTACCTCGATCCGCCGGCGTTCGTCAACAACCGCGGGATCGGCATCTCGGTCAAGGCGAAAGACCCGGTCCGCATCATCAAGTATTTCGACAACCTGCTCAAGGAAGAGAATCAGATCCTTGTCCAGTGGGGCATCAAGGACCAGACTTACACTGTCAATGACAAAGGGCGCTTTGTCCTGACACCGGAGATGTCCAAGAAGCGCAATGATCCGGATTTTAAGCGTTCCTTTGGCTTCCAGTACTTCGAGTACAGCTGGCCGCGTTACGGCAACAATTCCGTGCTGAAGGACGGCAACGCCTACGCCGTAGGCAACCAGCCGGAAGTGGCGGAGATGGACTATACCGAGGGAGACAAGAAGATCCTCGAAGCTTATGGGGCGAAAACCTTCGCGGACATGTTCTCGAAGCCGGATGACCGTCCTTGGTACCCTGCATGGAGCATCAATCTCGGTCAAGGAACACCGGAGCAGATTTTCGGACAGAAGTCGCAGGATCTGCAGCTGAAGTATTTGCCGAAGCTCATCATGGGCTCGCCGGATGCGTTCGAGGGAACGTGGAACGAATATACCACCGAGTTCGGCAAGCTGGACAGCAAGACATATGAGGCGACGGTAACGAAGATTGTCAAAAATCGCGCGGCAGGCAAATGGTAATACGGAAGGGGCACTGCCCCTGGTCGTGAGGTACGGAAGGCGGACGAAGGGCCGGAGGCAAAAGCCTTCCGGTTCTCAGCCCGCAAGTGGTAAAGGGAGTTAGGAAAGGAGCTGCATCCAGTGGAGAAACCTATAGAGAATGTATTTCCGGCCGGAGCCCGGCCTGCTGCAGAACCTTCCGGGCTGAGATTGTTTTTTAAGAAGCTTATACAGCAGAAGGCGCTGGTGTTCATGTCGGTCCCGTTCCTGCTGTGGCTGATCGTGTTCAAATATGTACCGCTCTGGGGCTGGGTGACCGCCTTCCAGAAGTATCGTCCTGCCAAGAGCTTCGCTGACCAGCAGTGGGTAGGCTGGCTGAACTTCCAGATGATTTTCAAAGACGCGGCCTTTTATCAAGTGCTGCGCAATACGCTCGTTCAGAGCTCGATCAAGCTGATCCTCGGTTTCGTTACTGCGATTGTGCTCGCCATCCTGCTCAATGAGCTGCGGAACCTGCTGTTCAAACGTGTCGTACAGACGGTTTCTTACCTGCCCCACTTCGTATCCTGGGTCGTGGCAGCGAGTATTATTTCGACCACGCTTGCACCGGAAGGCATTGTGAACGTGCTGTTACTGAAGCTCGGCTGGATCTCCGCGCCGGTGCTGTGGCTGGGCAAGGGAGAGTATTTCTGGGGCATCCTGGGGGCCTCCGAGGTATGGAAGGACGTAGGCTGGAACACCATTATCTATCTTGCCGCGATAACTACGATCGATCCGTCACAGTATGAAGCGGCCGAGATTGACGGAGCGAACCGCTTCCAGCGGATCTGGCACATTACGATGCCGGGACTGAAGCCGGTCATCGTCATTCTGCTCATTCTTAATATCGGGAATATTCTGGAGTCTGGATTCGAGCCGCAGTACCTGATCGGCAACGGGATGACCGTTGATTATTCCGACAACCTGGACATATATGTACTGAAGTGGGGCCTTAACCTCGGGAACTATTCCTTGGCCACAGCGGCCGGGATGTTCAAGACCGTGGTGAGCTTTATTCTGTTGATCTCGGCGAACAGTATCTCTAAGCGGCTCGGAGGCAGCCGTCTGTACTGACCGCATGCCTTTAGCTCGATAACTTAACGGAAGCCCATAAGCTGGCCTTCTTTTTACACCCCATAGCAGGAGGTAGGAACAACAATGAGCGAACCATCCGCTTCCGGAACAAGATACAAGAGTATGCCGGACAAAGTGTTCGATGTGTGCAATATCGTATTCATGGCGTGTCTGATGATCGTTACGCTGTATCCGTTCGTGAACATGCTGGCGGTCTCGTTCAACGATGCGAATGACTCGATCCGGGGAGGAATTTATTTATGGCCCCGCATGTGGACTCTGGAGAATTACGACTACATCTTCAGCGAAGCTTCCGTCTACAAGGCTACGCTGATCTCCGTCCTGCGCACGGTGCTCGGCACGGTGATCTCGGTCTTCTGCACGGCCATGCTGGCTTACACGCTAACCCGCCCGGATTTTGTGCTGCGCAAATTCATGTCGCTGGCCTTTCTCTTCACGATGTACTTCAGCGGCGGCCTGATCCCGGGCTACCTGCTGATCCGGGGCCTCGGCCTCACCAACTCGTTCTGGGTGTACATTCTTCCCGCCATCATCGGCGTGTTCAATCTCATCGTGATCCGCTCCTTCATCGAAGGGCTGCCAGAGGGCCTGCTGGAATCCGCCCGGATTGACGGGGCCGGCGAATTCGCCACGTTCCTGCAGATCGTCCTGCCGCTAACGATTCCCGCTCTGGCGACCGTGTCGCTGTTCGTAGCCGTAGGCCAGTGGAATTCTTGGTTCGATGTCTTCCTGTATAACTCATCGAATGTGAATCTGAGCACTCTGCAGTACGAGCTGCAGAAGATTCTGCAGACGACCAACACGTCAGCGACATCGGCTGCCGACCAATTCGCTTCGGCACAGGGCAACGTCACGTTCGTGACTCCTACCTCCATCCGGGCGACGATGACCATCATCGCGAGCGTACCGATTATCCTTGTATACCCGTTCTTGCAGAAGTATTTTGTTAAAGGGTTGACGGTCGGCGGAGTGAAGGGCTGATATCAGCAATAAAAAACATTCGAAAAGGTGGTTGGGCAGCAAATGGAGCAGACGCGCCAAGATCAGATGACGATTCCCTCTCTGAAGGAGGTCTATGCGGACCGGTTTGCGGTCGGTGCGGCGGTCAACCCGCTGACGATCGTCACGCAGAAGGAACTGCTGGCGGCACACTTCAGCAGCATTACGGCGGAGAACGAAATGAAGCCGGTCTCCGTACAGCCTGAGGAGGGACGGTTTACGTTCGACGACGCGGACCGCATTGCCGCTTTTGCCGCAGCGCACGGGATGAAGATGCGCGGGCATACGCTCGTCTGGCATAATCAGACGCCGGATTGGATGTTCTTGGACGGCGCGGGACATCCCGCGGGCAAGGAATTGGTTCTTCGGCGGATGAGAGATCATATCGATGCCGTCGTAGGCCGTTACCGGGACCGCATCCAGGTGTGGGATGTCGTCAATGAAGCGGTATCGGACGAGGGGCCGCAGCTCCTCCGCTCCTCGCAGTGGCTGGATGCGGCAGGCGACGAATTCATCCGGCGGGCCTTCGAATATGCGCATGAGGCGGATCCGCAGGCACTGCTGTTCTACAACGACTACAACGAGTGCCATCCGGACAAAAGAGAGCGGATCTACCAGCTTCTGAAGTCCCTGAAGGAGCAGGGGACGCCGGTTCACGGCATGGGCATGCAGGGGCATTGGAGCCTGCAGCGACCATCCGTGGACGAGATCCGGGCGGCGGTCGAGCGGTACGCGTCACTGGACCTGCAGCTGCATGTCACGGAGCTCGATGTGTCGGTATTCGAGTGGGATGACCAACGGACCGATCTGCTGCAGCCGACGGAGGAGATGCTGGAAGCCCAGGAGCGGCGGTACGAAGAGATCTTCGGGCTGCTGCGGGAGTACAGCGGCGTCATTACGTCTGTTACGTTCTGGGGAGCAGCCGACGATTATACGTGGCTCGATCACTTTCCGGTGCGAAACCGCAAGAACTGGCCCTTTCTGTTCGACGAGAAGCATCAGCCGAAGAAGGCCTTCTGGAGAGCTGTACAGCTATAAAGCCGGGGAAGCTGCTCGCGAACGAAGACGGTGCGCTCGCGGAGCGTTCACGCAAGATCATCATGCCATACGCCGATGCGCCGGTTTGGCAAAGCCGGAGGATCAGCTGTGTACGCTGATCTGGCTTGCCGACGGGAGCAGATGGGGCTCGTATCGGAGATTACGGTGCCGGTAGACGGAGGGTTCCTTGCTTATGCGGGGGATGAGCACGAGCGTCGGCCTTAGCGGATGGCAGACGGCACGGAGTGGCGTACGCTGCTGCCCGGCTCAGCATAAGTGGAGATAGGGCTGACGGTCATTATTCCGTCAGCCTATTCCCTTTGGGAGGAAGAATGGAAGGCCGGCACGCGGAGATGAAAGAAATGGCGGGACTACGATGCCTTAGAGAGAATGGAAGGCGACGTCTCTTCTCGCTCTCGAAAGAAATGCATACGTACAAGTTCCCTGAAAAGGGGAGAGCCTCAAATGATGATTGCCTTGGTATGGACGGCGCACCAGGGTTGGATCTCGGGGAATACCGTGCAGATAAACGGTCCCGTCGTAGGCTTACATGAAAGTGTGCTCGAAGCCAGCAAAGCGCCTCGCCTGGCCCAGGCCAGCAGAGCGCCTCGCCTGCTCAGGCCAGCAAAGCGCCTCGCTCGCTCAGGTCAGCAAAGCGCGCCTCGCCCGCTCAGGCCAGCAGAGCGCCTCGCCTGGCCCAGGCCAGCGAAGTGTCTCACCCGCACAGGTCAGCGAAGTGTCTCACCAGCTCAAGCCAGCAAAGCGCGCCTCGCCCGCTCAGGCCAGCAGAGCGCCTCGCCTGGCTCAGGCCAGCAGAGCGCCTCGCCCGCTAGGGCTTGCAGCCACTCGCTCACTCAAGCTTGCAGCTTCTCGCCCTCCAAGCTTCGAGTTCCTTGGTGCTCCTCCCTCCAACGCAAGGCTTCTTCAACAGCTGCCTTGGCATCCGCCCTCCCGTGGCCGAACCAAGGGCTCCAAGTTCCGTCGGCATCCTGGATGTCCTGGAAGTCCCCCCGGTCAAACGGAACGATCGGAGAGACATCCCAGGAAGGATCGGGATCGAATAGGGCGGGCGGCGTCTTCGCGTACCCTTCCAGACTCAGATCCTTCGACGCGGTCCGCTTCAGTATGGAGGCGAGCTCCAGCGCGCTGAGATGGGGATTCGCCGACAATACCAGCGCGGCTATGCCTGCGGTCAACGGCGTGGCGCTGGAGGTCCCTCCGAAGCTGTCGGTTACCCCTTGTCCCTCGGCCGTCGTAATGCCAAGCCCTTGTACCGGCATGCGGTAGTATTCATGCACATTGCTGGTCGGGGCGCAGATCGAGATCCCCGTTCCGTAATTAGAATAATGGCTGCGCTGCGCGGTGCTGGCCAGCGCAGCCACGTGCAGAACGCCGGGGACACCGACCAGATTATTCGTGAAGACACGGGTCTTCTCCACCCCTACCCAGACCAGCGACCCGTCGCTTCTGAAGTTCACTCCGCTGGTGTAAGGGACATCTACCGGAGCGGTATACTGAATGGGGCAGTTCTCGTTCCCGGCTGCCCAGAGGAAGAGGATACCTTGTCCCCGCCGTCCTCCTGTCTGGGCGAGTTCGGTGATCCGGCGGATCACTACGTCCGGCCACAGGCTTACGGGCACACCGCCCCAGGAGTTCGAGAGGATGTCCACTTTATCCTGAACGTAGTTCAGTGCCCGCAGCAGTTTGGAATCGCTGATGAACAGGGAAGGTCCGCTCGACTCCCACTTGATGGGCAGCAGCCTGCATCCCGGAGCGGCTCCGACTGTGAGGAGGGCATCGATCTCCGCACCGATCACACCGGAGCAGGAGGTTCCGTGATCCGAACCGGGCTCGTACATACTGCGGGGATCCGCATCGACGTCTTTATTCGTGATGAGGCGAGGACCTTTGAAGTAACCCCATCCGGCGAACTTGTCCGCGGAGTCGAAGTCGGCATGGTCCAGTCTGCAGCCATCGTCCGTTACGCCGATCACCACATCGGGACTGCCGTGGTGCCCCAGCAGCTCCCACGCCTCTTCACACCGCGTGGAAGCCCTTGGATCGAATGAAGGATCCTCGCAGCGGGTATGAAGATGCCACTGCTTCGGATAAGAAGGGTCCGTCGGCATAGACATTCCATATTTGTTCATAAGGTAGTTGAGATCGTGCTCGGCCGACTCGACCAGAGGCTCATCTTCCATAAGGGTAACGACCAATTTTACTGGATTGATGCCTGTTTGATCGGTAAGTTGGAAGAGATAATCCCGGTCGCTGTACGCTTCCAACGTGAAGAGGCCGTAGCGGCCGGCAAATGAGCCGATCTCCTCGGACGTCAAAGGTTCCCGGAAGGAGACAATGACACGGTCGGTAATGAGAAACTCCTTCTGGGTATCGGAGACACGGTACACGTGATGCGTCGGGGCCACATTGCGGGCCCGGTTCATCAGCGGCTCGAGCTCAGACTTCGCCGTTACCACGCGGGAAGAGGAAGTAGATACCTGCATGGCATCCGCGATCCCGATCTTCTGCTTGAGCTCGGAGGGAAGGGCACGTACTACGAATTGGTCGGGCTGCTTCGTAAGAGCAATTTTCTTTCCGGCACGGTACGTATAAACTTCCTCATTAGGCGTCATGTGATCGTCTCCTTTGTTCGAATGGTCTGCTGGGTGGACAGAGACACGAAATCGAAAACAAAAGCAAACACCTGTTCTTATTTCTTGTTGTAAAAACCATATTATACCATGATGAAGAACAAATCAAGTGAAAATTAACTTGATCTATATTGACTCGAAAAGAGGCGGACATGTAGAATAAATAAAAAGGGCGCATTGTAATGTAACCTAACATATTCTTCTTGGAGTCATTGCTCCGATTCATCAAGCGTTTGAGGAACAGCCATTTTCTGCTGAAAGTAGAGATAAGGTTGATAAACTCGGAACGCTTTTTTTAATATATAACGGCGAAGCCTTTTATCTTGTACCTGTTTTTGTGCCTGAGTAAGGGCAAAGGTGCTCTGCAGATTCATGTGCGGTATCTTTACAGGGCTCGAAACCGCCGGCCTCGGCAAGGCAGGTCCTATTCCATTGGAGGCTTGCATGGATGAACAGTGGATTACCAGCGTAGGCATTGATCTCGGCACAAGCACGACGAAGTGGATCCTCTCCGGCTTGAAGCTGGTCCGTACATCGGGAGTCTGGGCGCTTCCCGCAGTGGATATTACCGAGAGGGTGATCCGTTACTGTTCACCGATCTATCCGACTCCGCTGCGGGGCGGAATCGAGATAGACGCCGTCGCTTTGGCGGCGCTGATGGCTTCGGAGTATGAGAGGGCGGGGATCGTTCCGGGGGACATCCAGTCCGGGGCTGTTATCATTACGGGAGAGACGGCGGCTAAGCTCCATGCCGCAGAACTTGTTGCGGCGTTCGCCCGCGAGGCGGGGACTTTCGTAGTGGCGGCAGCGGGTGCGGATCTCGAAGCGCTGCTGGCCGGCAGAGGGTCCGGGGCGGCCGCCTACTCCTGCGAAGTGCAAGGAACGCTGGTCAACATCGATATCGGCGGGGGGACCGCGAATGCTGCTTACTTCCGGGACGGAGAGATGACGCATACCGTCACCTTGCATATCGGCGGCCGGTTGATCCGTGTTGAAGCGGACGGAACAGTTCTTTATGTGGCGGAGCCGCTGCGGCGCTGGATGGCCAATCTGCCGCCCTGTCTTCAGACATTGGAGGGCGGGCGGACGGATTACGATACGCTCCAAGAGCTTTGCAACGCAATGGCGGCGGACCTTATTGCCTATATCAGCGGCACAGGGCTAGCGGAGCTTAGGGGGCGGATCTCGGAACTGCTCGTCTCGCCACCGGATAGCCCCCTCCCCGTGCCCGGGGAGATCTGGATCTCCGGAGGTGTCGGCGCGTTAATGGATGTGCCTCCGCCCCGCTCCCTTGGGGAGACGGTGCGCTATGGCGATATCGGCCCGCTGCTCGCGGCAGCGCTTCAGGAACAGGCCGGGACTACCCCCGTCCCTCTGCGTCCCGCCGAACAACGCGAGCGCGCCACCGTGATCGGCGCGGGGACGCAGACGACCGAGCTCAGCGGCGCTACGATGTATGCCGACGCCGAAGTGCTCCCCCTTCGCGGCGTGTCTGTAGTGGCATGTCCGCTGCCGCCGGAAGGCGGCACCGGCATGCTTGATGCGGTGCTGCTGCGGGACGCCCTGCAAGCCGCGGTGAAGCGGGGGGCCTCCCTCTACGGGGGCGTGCCTGCTGATCCGCCCTTCGCCTTGGCACTGCGCGGAGCTGCTTACTGCTCCTATCGCCGTCTTCAGCGGCTGGCGGAGGCCCTGATCGAGGCGTATGGCTGCGCCGCTCCGGAAGCTCATGTGCTGCTGGTCGTCTGCGAGATCGACATGGCCAAGTCGCTTGGCCACCAGCTGGCCCGGCGGCTCAAAGCTCGCGGTGTGATGACGGTATGTCTCGACCAGCTGCGCCCGGAGGAAGCCGACTATCTTGATATCGGCGCACCGCTTGGGGAGGAGGTCATTCCGGTGGTGCGCCGGACGCTCGTGTTTCAGAAGCGGCCGGCCGGCAGGCTAGGTCCCAGGGAGGGTGAGGTGGGGGGGAATGAAGCTGGAAGCAGCGCTGCGGGGGAGAAGATACACCTTCGCCGATCTCAAGGAAGTGATGGCGAAGGCGAATGAGGAACGGTCTGGCGACGCCTTGGCAGGTATCGGAGCTGGGGATCTGACGGAGCGGATCGCCGCCAAGGTGGTGCTGGCGGACACGACGCTGGAAGATCTGCGGAAGCATCCGCTCCTGCCGCCGGACCAAGATGAGGTGTCCCGGGTGATTGAAGAGGCGGTAGAAGAAGAGATCTACCGGGAAGTGAAGGGCTGGACGGTCGGCGGGCTGAGGGAATACCTGCTGCGCACCGATACGGCTGGCAGCGACATGCTGCGCACGGCACGGGGACTGACGAGCGAGATGATCGCGGCCGTCTGCAAGCTCATGTCCAATATGGATCTGATCCAAGCTGCTTCACAGATTGAGACCATCACGACCTGCCGCACGTCCATTGGACAGAAGGGTACGCTCGCCTCCCGCGCCCAGCCGAACCACCCGGCAGACAGCATTGGCGGCATGAAAGCCGCCCTGTTCGAAGCGCTGAGCTACGGCGTGGGGGATGCCGTCATTGGGATCAATCCCGTGGGTGACTCGGTTCAGACGGTTCAGGCGCTGCTGCACGCGACCCGGGAGGTCATCGACCGCTGGTCGATCCCGACCCAGAATTGCGTGCTTGCCCACGTAACGACACAGATGCGGGCTGTAGAAGGCGGCGCACCGGCCGACATGCTGTTCCAGAGCCTGGCCGGGACAGAGGAAGGCAATCGGGGTTTCGGGATCTCCACCCAGCTGCTGGAGGAGGCCGATGCGCTGATCCGGGAGCGGGGAGCGGCTGGGGGGCCGCACCGCTGGTACTTCGAGACGGGTCAGGGCTCCGAGCTTTCGTCCGGCGCGCATGCCGGGGTGGACCAAGTAACGCTGGAGGCCCGTTGTTATGGGCTCGCCAAGCGCTTCCGGCCTTTCCTAGTCAACACCGTCGTAGGCTTCATCGGCCCGGAGTACTTGTATGCAGCAAGCAGGTGATCCGGGCGGGGCTCGAAGATCATTTTATGGGCAAACTGCACGGTCTGCCGATGGGAGTGGACATCTGCTATACGAACCATATGATAGCCGACCAGAACGACATGGAGTCCCTCGGCGTACTCCTCGGGGCTGCCGGCGTCAACTTCGTGATCGGCGTGCCGATGGCCGATGACTGCATGCTGAACTACCAGTCGATGAGCTACCATGATATCGCCTCCCTGCGGGAAGTCCTGGACCGTCGTCCGGCACCGGCCTTCGAGGCTTGGATGGAGCGCTGGGAGCTGCTGGAGGCCGGCCGGCTGACACCGCAGGCTGGGATCGGGGCGAGATTTGCTCTCTGAGCGGGCAAAAGGATAGGCGGCTCCCATGAAGGGGCGGAGGTGAGCGGGCATGACAGCCGAAGAAGAGCAGAGGGAACGGCAGGCGGGGATTTTTGCGGAGTTAATGAAACAGACGCCGGCCCGGTTGGCCGTGGGACGCGCCGGGACGCGCCCGACGACGGGCGCCATGCTGAAGCTGCGGCTCGATCATGCGGAAGCGGTGGATGCGGTGTACGGGGAGGTAGGAGAAGAGACGCTGGAGGCGTTCGGCTTGTTCTCTGTGGATACGAGGTTCGGTAACAAGGAGACCTATCTGAAGCGTCCGGATCTGGGACGCATATTGGCGGCTGAAGCCGAAACCGTAATCCTGGCCCGGTGCATACATGAAGCGGAGGTGCAGATCGTCGTCTCGGACGGTCTCAGTGCCAAGGCAGTGGAGGACAATCTGGCCGACGTGCTCCCTGCGCTGCTGGATTCACTTGAGATAAACGGGCTGCAGGCAGGGACTCCCTTCTTCGTGCGCGGAGGGCGCGTGGGCTGTATGGACGAGATCGGGCGGCTTCTGGAGCCGAAGACGCTCGTCCTGCTGATCGGCGAGCGGCCGGGTCTGGTGACGGCTTCCTCCCTTAGTGCTTACCTGTGCTACAAGCCCAGACCGGGGTGCCGGGATGCCGACCGGACGGTGATCTCGAACATTCACCGGGGCGGAACGCCGCCCGTGGAAGCGGGTGCCCATATCGGGAGCCTGTTGCGGAAAATGATCGAGCAGAAGGTCAGCGGGATAGGCCTGATCGTGTAGACGATTTATAGAACACTGCGGCCGGGTAGCCCTCATTAGCTTATTACGGAGCGCGTGGACGCCTTTCGGCTGCCTCGGCAGCGAAGGGTAACGGGACACAGCAGACGACGAAGAAAGACCCCGGGGCTTCGCAGGAAGCGCCGGGGCCTTTTCATGTTTTTTCTTGAATCACTATGAGGTCGAGGATCCCATACGGATATATCACCTATTTTGGAAAAAAACGTTATTTTGTTGGGTCCCATCCGTCGGTTCCCGCAAGCACACTCTTAGCCGTGATCGCGCCGGCCTGGGAGGAGGTCAGCTTCTTCGCCCAGTCTACCCGGGCAGAAGCGTTGGCACCGGCTCCTGTGCTTCCGTATTCATAGTAGCGGGCAGTCGCTTCGTTAGCGGTGTTCCCCCAGTTGTTCCATCCTTCGGGACGGATGTGGGAGTCCATGGCCGTATTGATGTAAGTTACTGCTGCATACGGCCTCCATGGCCGCCCGAGATAGACCGTAGCTTTGCCCGCCCCGTTTTTGGTCAGCCGGGAGTTCAGGAAGACATACCCGTACTTCTGGGATTGATCCGTCGATGCCGCTGTGACGAATCCCGTACCGAGGCTTCGGATCTCGCAGTTCTCGAATACGGCGGTCGCCGAACCGAAGATAAAATCGACCGTGCCTTCGATGTAGCTGTTGTAGTAGTATTGGCGTCCCGTTCCTGTGGCGTAGAGCGTATCTTGGTTGCCGAGCACCTTGATGTTCTTGAAGATCGCCCGGTCCCCCGATACGTAGAGGGCTACCGCTTGGCCTGCAGACGGACCGGCCGTGTTGCGGAAGGTAATGTCTCTGGCCTGAAAGTTACTCGCACGCACCATAGTGCTCGCGCTGTTCGTCGTACTGCCGGCCGTTGCGGCGGTATCGTTGTAGGTCAGGATGGTCCCCAGGGTGCTTTGGCCCAGCAGGGTAATATTGGGTTTGGTCGAGGGGATATTGATTTTCTCGTTATAGGTGCCGTTCTTGATATAAATGGTGCGCGTCGTCGTACTGTTGTCCGGAATCGAATTGATGGCGGCCTGTACGGTGGTATAAGCTCCGCTGCCATTCTTGTCCACGACGACGGCACCCGCCGGCTGAGTTGCGGCCGCAGCGGGGGAGGTCAACGGCGGCAGCGTTGCGAGCAGCAAGGTGGCCGTGAGCAGGGGCGTGCGCAGTTTTTTCCATGGGATCATCATAAGATCACAACCTTTTTCTTAGAATGGTTACTAAACAGGTGCTTCGGTATCGGTAAGCGGAAAATTTCACCTCCTTTGTGCAAACGTTACCAGAAAACGCATACATTTTCTTGTGCAGCATTGCTCATTTCCCCTTATTATTGCGTTTATTTGTCCATTAGCAGTCTGCTGCTCTCCTGACCCTACTCACCAAAACACACAAATTCCGAGTTGACACATGTGTTATATATGGAATAAGATGGGTACAGATTTTCTTGATCACAAGAGTTGACCGTACGAACGGAGGCTCCTGTTTCTTTCCGTGGCACAGCTATGTCTGCATGCTGCGGAAAGAATGGGGGCTTTTTATTTTGGAACAGAAATGGAAGGTGCCCCCTATGTCGCGTTACAGTTATTTTTCCCATCTGGAGTGCCCCAAGTGCCGGCAGACTTACGACGGCCGGGAAGTGCAGCAGCTGTGTGCCTGCGGCTCTCCTCTGCTTGCCCGTTACGAACTGGAGGAATTGAAGCGGGCGCTGCCACGCCCCGAGCTGGATGGAAGAGAGGCCAGTCTATGGCGTTATCATGAGCTTCTTCCGGTGGAGCTTCGCGAGAACGTGGTCACGCTCGGCGAGGGATGGACGCCCCTTCTCTCCCTGCCGAAGCTGGGGGCTGACTATGATATCGCTCATCTCTATATGAAAGACGAAGGAATCATTCCCACCGGTTCGTTCAAAGCCAGAGGGGCGGCGGTCGGCTTGTCGAAGGCCAAGGAGCTGGGGGTGAAGGCATTCGCCATGCCGACCAACGGCAATGCCGGGGCGGCCTGGTCCCTGTACGCGGCACGGGCCGGACTCCGGGCCACGGTCGTCATGCCGGTCGATGCACCGCTGATTACGCGCGGCGAGTGCGCCATTTCGGGGGCGGACCTCTACCTCGTGGACGGCCTGATCAGCGATGCAGGAAGGCAGGTGGCGGGGAAGATCGCCGCCGAAGGCATCTACGACGCTTCCACGCTGAAGGAACCGTACCGCATCGAAGGTAAGAAGACGATGGGTATCGAGATTGCCGAGCAGTTCGGCTGGTCTCTGCCGGATGTCATTCTCTATCCTACCGGAGGCGGCGTCGGCCTCATCGGCATCTATAAGGCGCTGTCCGAGCTGCTCGCGCTCGGCTGGATCGAAGGCCCGCTTCCCCGTCTGGTCGCCGTTCAAGCGGCAGGCTGCGCGCCTATCGTGAAGGCCTGGGAGGAGGGACAAGCCCAGTCGGAGTTTTGGCCGGACTCCCGCACGGCGGCCTTCGGGATCAACGTGCCGAAGGCGCTCGGCGATTTTCTCGTGCTCGAAGCGGTCTATGCTACAGGGGGCTGCGCCGTTGCCATTGAAGACGAGAGCCTGCTGCGGGAACAGCGCCTGGCCGCGGCCCTCGAAGGAGCTTTTGTCTGCCCCGAAGGTGCTGCCGCCTTCGCGGCTGCCCGCCTGCTTCGCGGGAGCGGCTGGATTCGGGACGGGGAGAGGGTCGTAGTGCTGAATACCGGCATGGGGATCAAGTATCCGGATACGGTGCCCGTGGAGGCCCCGGTGCTCCAGCCGGAGGAATCTTTGCCGTTATGACGCTGGATGTTCCTTATATGCTGGAGCGGCTTCCGGACTTCTACAAGGCGGTAGGAGTCACCTTCGGGGTCGCCGGCCTCGCCATTCTTGCCTCGATGCTCGTAGGACTGCTGAATGCGCTTCTTCTTTTCCTCCGTATCCGGATCCTGCAAGCCGTCGTCCGTGTGTATGTCGAGGCGGCACGCGGCACCCCGCTGCTGATTCAGCTGTTCTTCCTGTATTTTGCGCTGCCCTCCGTCGGAATCCGGTTGTCCGGTTATGCCACGGCCGTTCTGGCGATGACCTTTCTCGGAGGGGGATACTTGACCGAAGTGATCCGCTCGGGAGTGGAGGCGGTGTCCAGAGGGCAGCTGGAATCGGGTCTCGCTATCGGGCTGTCGCGCTGGCAGCTGCTGCGCTTCGTCGTCCTGCCGCAGGCGCTGCGCATTTCCACTCCGGCGCTGTTCAGCACCTTTATTTTTCTATTGAAGGAAACTACGGTAGTGTCGGCGGTTGCGGTTCCCGAGATCTTGTATACGACGACGAACTTTATTGCGCTTGAATACCGGACCTATGAAATGCTGCTGATGATGACGGCGTTCTATCTCGCGATCTTTCTGCCGCTGTCTTTCCTTCTGAGCTGGGTAGAGAGGAGGTTCCGTCATGGCCAGTTCGGGCTTTGATCTTCTCCTGCAGTCGCTGCCGCAGCTCGGCAGGGGAGTTCTCCATACGGCGGGGATCGCCTTTGCGAGCATCGCGTTCAGTACAGCGGGGGGATTGGTGTTCGGTGCGCTGCGCACTTCCCGTTTTTGGCCGCTGCGCGTTCTGCTGCGTACTTATTTGGAATTGTTCCGCGCCGTGCCGATCCTGGTGTGGCTGTTCTTTTTCTTCTTCGGCCTGCCGATTTTCTTTGGAATCAACGTGCCGAATGTGCAATGCGCCGTGCTGGTCCTGTCCCTGTGGGGCATCACCGAGATGGGGGAGGTGGTCCGGGGGGGCCTGCAGTCCCTGCCGAAGGGGCAGAGCGATGCGGGCCGGGCGATCGGACTGTCCTCTTGGCAGCTATTCGTCTATATTCTGCTGCCCGGTGCCGTCCGGCGCATCATTCCGCCCGGCATCAATGTCTGTACCCGGATCATCAAGACGACATCGCTGACTGTTCTGATCGGCGTGACGGAGATGATCAAGGCCGGTCAGCAGATCATCGAGCGGACCGGCGAATCGCTCATCATTTATGGGGCGTTGTTCTTATTCTACTTGGCCTTATGCTACCCGCTGTCGGCTGTCTCCCGTTCCCTGGAACAGAGGTGGAGCTCGTACGGGTGATCTGGCCGCGAAGCATTACTGCTCGGAAAGGGAGTGATCCGCGTTGACGGATCCGGTATTCGAACTGCGGAACCTGCGCAAGTCTTTTGACGGCACGGAAGTGCTGAGAGGAGTGAATCTGGATATCCGCCAAGGGGAGGTGATCGTCATCCTGGGCCCCAGCGGCTGCGGAAAAAGCACGCTGCTCCGCTGCCTGAACGGCCTTGAACCGGCCGATAGCGGCTCTCTCCGCTTTCATGGCCAGGAGCTCGGCGGCAGAGGAACGCCTTGGCGGGACATTCGCCAGCGGATCGGCATGGTGTTTCAGCGTTACGAACTTTTTCCGCATCTGAATGTCATGGACAATATTCTGCTAGGGCCCCTCAAGGTCCAGGGACGCTCCCGGGAGGAGGCGGCGGCTCAGGCTGCAAGCCTTCTGGAGCGGGTCGGCCTCTCCGGGAAGAAGGATGCCTTCCCCAGGCAGCTGTCCGGGGGGCAGCAGCAGCGCATCGCCATTGTCCGGGCCTTGTGCATGAACCCGGAGGTGATGCTGTTCGACGAAGTGACGGCGGCGCTCGATCCAGAGATGGTCAAGGAAGTGCTGGAAGTGATGCTGGGTTTGGCCCGACAGGGGATGACCATGGCGATTGTGACGCATGAGATGGGATTTGCCCGGGCGGCAGCCGACCGGGTGATCTTCATGGACGAGGGCAGCATCGCCGAGGAGGCGGACCCAGGCGTCTTTTTCACGAATCCGCAGACGGAGCGGGCCCGGCGGTTCTTGGATCAGTTTTTGACGGTAGAATCTTGGAAAGGGTGAGAGGAATGAGAAGAAGAACACAATGGCTCGCGACGGGCCTTGTAGTGGTGTTGGGAATGCTTGCGGGGTGCGGAGGCCAAGGAAGTGCCCCGGCCGGGACAGCGCCGGCGCCGGGAACGGCCAAGGATACGGCGTCCTCTGCAGCGTCTCCATCTTCCGGCGGAGGTTACATACAGAAGATTAAGGACCGCGGCAAACTGGTCGTCGGCGTATTTACCGATAAACCGCCGTTCGGCACCGTGGACGACAAGGGCAATCCGACCGGGTTCGAGAACGAGCTCGCGAAGCGGTTTGCCAAGGATCTGCTCGGGGACGAGACGAAGATCGAGTTCGTCACCGTGGAACCGGCATCGCGTATCCCGTATCTGCAGAGCGATAAGGTGGATCTGATCCTGGCGAATATGACGGTAACCGAAGAGCGGAAGAAGGCCGTTGACTTTACGAATCCCAACTTGAAGGTAGCCACGCAGGTGCTGGTCAAGAATGACGCGGGGATTAAGAGCCTCGCCGATCTCAAGGGCAAGAAAGTCATTGTCACCAAGGGAACGACAGCCGATATTTTCCTGACGAAGAACCGTCCCGATGTAGAACTGGTGAAGTACGACAAGAATACGGAATCCCTGCAGGCGCTGAAGGACGGGCGCGGCATCGGCTATGCCCAGGATAACTTCATCCTTTTCTCCTGGGCCCGCAAGAATCCCGGCTTCACCGTACTCCCCGAGAAGCTCGAGAAGGAAGCGCCGCTGGCCCCTGCCGTCAAGAAGGGCAATACGGAACTGCGCGACTGGGTCAACGGGGAGCTCGAGAAGCTCGGACAAGAGAAATACCTGCTCCAATTGTATAACAAGTACGTGTTAGACGACCTTGGACCCGATACCAACCCAAGCGACATTATCGTGGAAGGCGGAAAGTGGGAATAAGGGGCTGCGGCCGGACCTTTCTTTCGTAATCCGGCAAGCCTCGTGTACATAGGACGATCCTCTTGTTGAGGGTCGTCTTTTGGTTATAACCAAACTTGCCCTGTCAGGGAACCCGCGGAATTAGTACAGTAAGAGGATAGCGTAAGTACACACTGGTATTAAGAAAGGCGGGATGACATTGGGACGTTGGCAGGACCGAATAACCGAGCGCTGGGTGGACCAGATCGCAGCCGAACACCTGGGAGTCGGGAGCGGTACTCTTCGGGAGGTAGGCGGATTCGAGAATAAGATCTATGGCTTCAGCAGGGATTCCCGGGAATATATTCTCCGCGTCTCGCACAGTTCCCACCGATCGCGGGAGCAGATCGTCTCCGAACTCGATTGGGTGTGCTATCTGGCGGATCACGGCGTGAACGTATCCAGACCTGTGCCGCTGCGCTCGGGAGCCTTCTGTGAATCCGTGGAGGCAGAGGACGAAGGCTGCTGCGTGCTGACCCTGATGACCCGGGCGCCTGGAGCCCATGCCGGAGCAGGCAGCGCCGCTTGGGGAACGGGGCTCTTCGAATCCTGGGGCGCGATTACGGGACAAATGCATGCTTTAGCCCCAGGATACCAAGTTCCGGAAGGAATCGAGCCGAGGCCCTCGGAGGATTCACTTGATGTGGGAGATCCCGAAGGGATGCCGCCGGCCCAAGCGGACGTGTGGGGAAGATACCTTCAGCTTCAGCAGGAAATTGATGGATTGAAGCGGGAGCCGGACGGATTCGGGCTGTGTCACCGCGATCTGCATCAGGGGAATTTTTACGTCGATAATGCAGGGAAGATTACGGCGTTTGATTTTGATGACTGCGGGTATGAACATTATCTTCACGATATCGCCATGGCGGTATATTATTCATCGGTCTTCCCGGACTGGCGCAGGCCGGTGACGGACCCGGAGGTTCTGGCCTCCTCTTCGGAAGTGTTCCTGGATGCTTTCATGAAAGGTTATGGCAGAGAGCATACGCTGAGTCCGAGGCATTGGGCCAAACTCTCATTGTTCTTGGAGCGCAGGCGCTGCGATTTGTGCCTCCTTCTCTTCGAGGAGTGGGGCCGGCCGGATTCGATTCCCGAGCAGCGGGCCTGGCTGGAGTCCAATATAGAAGGGATCCGCAGCGGTACGCCAGCTATACCGGTATCGTGGTAGGGAGTAGCAAGTTTACTATAAGGCTCTATGCTTCAGTATCTCTCATGTCACGTGGTTTATCGGGGCCTTCGCTGCCTTTTTCTACAGGATCGCTGCATCGTAGCAGTCGGTCCTGTATTTTTTTTATTTTACATGCACCTTTTCGGAGGTAGGAGTCGTCTGACATGGTGAGTGGTATATATTACAAAATTTGGAATGGCACAAAAATATAACGGGAGCGTGTAGCATGAGTGGAGCAACGATCGCGGATAAATTGTACGAGCTGAGCGATTCCTTATTGGAAAGTGCGGTAACCTCTCTGACCGGCGTACAGGGGGGGACTATCGCCTCGTGGACCTGTCACCCTATTGGCTCCTTGGAAGGCAACTTTGTGACCGACGGCGTCTTTCGGGTGGAAGGATGGACGGAAGCGGCGAACGGCTCCATTCCCTGGTCGGTTATCGTTAAGATCATCCGTTGCGATCCGGAGCGGGATGATGCGGCCCATTATAATTACTGGCGCCGCGAAGCGCTGGTTTATCAATCCGGGCTCTTGAATGCATTGCCGGGAGAGGTGCGAACGCCTGTATGTTACGGTGTGGAAGAGAAGCACGATGGATCGGTTTGGTTATGGCTTGAGGATCTGCAGGAAGATGGGGCTCCATGGGGGGAAACGGAGTTCTCGTTTGCCGCCTGCCGGCTTGGACAGCTGCAAGGGGCTTATCTGGCCGGAGAGGCTCTTCCGGATGCGCCGTGGCTGAACCGGAGATGGCTTCGTTCCTGGGTCAGCGAGTGCCGGCGGTATCTGTCCTCGCCTCTACGGCAAACGGCGGGCTCCGTTCTGATGTGGCATCCGGGCATACAGGAGACGCTCGATCGTTACTCGCGGTTTTCACAACATATCGATGACTGGGTGACGAAGCTGGAGCGTTTGCCGCGCACCTTGTCCCATCAGGATTTTTATCAGAACAATCTCATGATACTCCGGCATTCGGGCAGAGCAGGTGGTTGGGAACTGGCCGCGCTGGATTGGCAGTTCGCCAGTCTGTCGGGCATCGGGGAAGACCTGGGTCGTTTTTATGGTCTGACGATGAGCCAAGGCCACATTACCCCTGCCTCATTCGGCCGGTATCGGCAGCTTTTTATCGAATCGTATATAGAAGGTCTTCGCGAAGCGGGCTGGAGAGGCGACGAACGGCTTGCGCATCTTGGGTTCCTTGCTTCTTGCGCGGTCCGATCCGTATGGGAGGTGCCTGAGCTGATACATAAGGTATCCATGCAGAGTATCGAGAGGCATTGGGTCTTGGGTCATGAAGACGAAGCGATCGAGCGATTGGTCCATGTTACCGAGGAACAGATGAACCTGGTGCGCGAATTGCAGAAGCTAAGCGAGGTGTTGTAATTCGCCGCTCTCTTTGTATCCGGCTCTATTGACAGATTATCCCCCTCTGTTTAGTATGAAAAAACACCATTTGAAAAACGGCGGCAAAAAGAGTCGGAGGAAGCGGAGGCCAGCAGATGCTTAAAGAGAAGATTCAAGGAAGGGAAGCGGGAATCGTTACGTATGGCATTACCCCGCCCAAACAAAATCAATCTCCGGAGAAGATCGCGGAAATTGCGCAAAAACAAATCGACCGCATTGCCGCAATGGGAATCGACGGTTTAATCTTATACGATATTCAGGACGAAGCGGACCGGGTCGATCAGGAACGGCCCTTTCCCTATCTGAGTACTGTCGATCCGACAGCGTACAGCAAGGAGTACTTGGAACCCTTAGCCGTTCCACATATCATCTATCGGAGTGTGGGCAAATATTCGGAGGACGAGCTCTCGCAGTGGATCTCTTCGGATCCCGGTCAAGAGAGATTCGCCGTCTATGTAGGGGCGTCGTCGAGCAAGCAAGAAGTTAGACTTGGTCTGCCGGCTGCTTATGAGCTCAGCCGCAAGCTGAATCCCGGATTGAATTTTGGCGGAGTCGTCATCCCTGAGCGGCATCTGACAAGAAAAGATGAACATCTCCGGATGGTGGAGAAGATGAGGAGCGGCTGCCGTTTCTTCGTATCTCAGGCCACCTATGATGTGGAAGCCTCCAAGAATGTGCTCTCCGATTACTATTACTTTTGCCGGCAGGAAGAGATCGAGATGGTTCCGGTTCTCTTCAATCTCACCCCCTGCGGCTCTCTGAAGACGCTTGAATTTATGAAGTGGCTCGGAATCAGCGTGCCGAAGTGGCTGGAGAACGACCTCATGAACTCCAATGATATCTTGGACAAGTCCGTAACCCTGACTCGCAAAATCATGGAGGAGCTCCTGGACTTTGGTCTTGATAAAGGCATTCCGATCGGCTGCAGCGTGGAGAGCGTTTCGACACGAAAGGTGGAGATTGATGCATCGGTGGAGCTGCTTAAGGCCGTTAAGCAGAGTATGGACAAGCGCCTTCTCCAAGCACAAACGGTCTAACGCCAGCAGAATGAAATGCCTGAAGAGAGGGACAAAGTTTAATCCCCTTCCTTCAGGTTTTTTTGTTCGGAGGGCTCTTCTGCGGTTGATTTGACGCGGCAGAATCGCGTACGCTATAGTAGGTCTCAAGGCAATGGTTGTAAGATTCAACTAGTCGGAGGACACAGCGATGAGATCCCGAATGTTCCCCATGTTGACGCTGTTTCTGCTTCTTTTCGCGGCGCTCAATTATTATGTTGGCTACCATCTATGGATGTATCTTTCCTTTATGTTGCGGTTTGGAGACAGCACGATCTTTTGGATTCTCTTCTGGATTGTGACCTTCTCTTATGTCATCGGACGGGCGGGCACCCGCTTTATCGGACGGCCTGCGGCCCACCTGCTGAGACAAATCGGCTCCATCTGGTTTGGCGTGCTCGAGTACTCGGTTCTGCTGCTTCCGCTCGCGGATCTTCTGTCCGTGATCCTGAGGGCGGGGGGAATGCCGACCGAAGATGTGCTGAAGCTGCTCGGCTCCATTGTGTTTGTCTTGTTGATCGCCTTGCTGGCGTGGGGGACTTATAACGCCTGGAATCCGGTTGTTCGCCGGTATAATATCCATATTCCAAAGAACGGCGGAGGCAGGGAGAGGCTCCACATTGCGATGGCATCCGATATTCATCTGGGCACCATAGTCGGCAACAAGCATCTCGGCCGGCTGCAGAAAGTAATGGACGCTTTGAAGCCGGATCTGATTTTGCTTCCGGGCGATATTATTGATGACGACATCGAACCCTTCGTCAGAGAGAAGATGTCAAGCGGACTTGCCCGCCTCACGGCGCCGCTCGGGGTATATGCAGTGCTCGGGAACCATGATTATTACGGGGGGCACGTGCAGCAGCTCGTTAAGGAGCTCCAAGCCATCAATATACGGACACTTCAAGACGAGCATGTGCTGATCGACAACAGCTTTTATGTCATTGGCCGCAAGGACCGTACGGCAGAAACCATGGAACCCGGCGGACGCTTCGCTGTTGAAG
Source organism: Paenibacillus caseinilyticus (assembly GCF_027533645.1). Lineage (GTDB taxonomy): Bacteria > Bacillota > Bacilli > Paenibacillales > NBRC-103111 > Paenibacillus_G > Paenibacillus_G caseinilyticus. The sequence continues at coordinate 2,152 of NZ_JAQAGY010000019.1, read as the reverse complement.
CGCTGACTGCCGCTGTCGATAAGAGCAGGCCGGTTATTTTGATGGATCATCAGCCCCATCATCTCGATAAGGCCTCCGAGGCTGGAATCGATCTGATGCTCTCCGGGCATACGCACCGGGGACAGATGGCCCCTAATCACTTGATTACCAGGCGAATCTTTGAGTTGGATTGGGGCTACCTTCTGAAAGGCGGCATGCATGCGATTGTTTCCTCAGGCTTTGGTACCTGGGGACCTCCTATACGTCTGGGCAGCCGCTCGGAAGTGATAGATATTCGGATTTCCTTTGGGACCGAGCCGGTATAACCAGGGTTCACTTGCATATCGTTTATGAAGGAAAAGGGCTTTTTTAAACAATCTGAGCGGCCTTGGGCCGCTCTTTTTCACTTCTTCTCTTCTTTCTTGTCTGTCTTCGCCGGGGTAGAGGATGGGGGAGCGGGGCTGCTGGAAGAGGAGACGGCTGGTTTGCTTTTGGCTGTCTTTTTGGTCTTCTTCTCTTTCTCTCTTCCCAGTTCGCGGGGGTGGTTGATGTACAGAATATTTCTGTAGTCCGGAGTGATTTCGAGCATGCTTGTTTGCCGCGACGGATCCATCACGACATACAGGTCTTGGAAGGCAATATCGTATTCGCCGTGATCTTTTAAGACGAGCTCGTAATCGTCGTCAGGAATTTCGTACTCAGCCGAGGCGACGGGATAACTGCCAGGTTTGAGCTCAATGGAACCTGGGTTGGCTTTGGCTGTGCAAGCGGTTAGTGCTATAGAGGCAAGGATCAGGACAAGCAGTGATTGTTTAGGGTTCATGAACGGTTCTCCTCTTGGATGGAAGGCTATGTACGCAAAAAAGCACACTGGTCACCGGTAAAGTGACAGCGTGCTTCGCTGAATAGGCCGTTCCATATGAATTTGTAAAGTTACTATAGCAGGTAAGCCTCAGGCTGTCTACAAAAAAATGGAAATGATAAGGAGCTTGTCTCACCGCTCCAATTCCGCAAGCAGATACAAATTGTGATATAATGCGCAGTAACAGAACATAACAGAATAGAGGGGGGCCGATCATGCAAATCCGTGTTATCGAAGCGGCCATGACGCACAGCAAGGAAGACGGCTACAGAGGGTATGTACAATTTCATTACGGGGAGCATAAGCAGCCGTATGAGTTGGCTCTCTTCAGCAAGCGTGGGATCGATTGGGATTACAGTTTGGTTTTCGCCAAAGAATCGGGGCCGGAAGAAGAGATCCTCGTTATGGAAGACAAGCTGGAGAACGACGATGACTTTTTCGAGGAGCTCGTCGATGCTGCATATGACACACTGGAAGAAGAGCCATTGGCATAACGATAAGGAGGGCAGCTATAGATGATGCTGTACCTCCTTTATTGTTATATCAACATTTAATCTAAGATAGAGGTATCCTTCCACTTCTTTATGTCAAAAATAAAGATACTCCTTAGATTCTTAAGATGAAGGTGGCCAGATTGTTTTCAATAAAAGGGCAGAAGTAGGACTTGCAATAGAGCCTTACGACGTGATATATTACATTTCCCGGTTCGCAGAGAGCGTCCGGACAGGACAAGAGTCGAGTCTTCTGGTCACCATATCCTAAGAATCTATTAGACGATAGGTGATCAAATTTAAATCTTGATTTATTGTAAAGAGTATGGTAGATTACATCTCGCGGCGTTGAATCGCTGCCGTGAAATTCTTCTGGTGCTGGTCTTTCGGGTCATCCTTAGATTGGATAACATTAGTAGGTTGCACGATGAGATGAAATATGCTACATTGATTCTCGCCGCTAAGAACCATGGCGAATGCAGTCGAAACGAATTGCCCTTTGAAAACTGAACATCGAGTGAGTGTTAAATATAGAAGCTCAGCAATGAGTTTCTGCCATGCAGTTGCAATTGAGATGCCGGTTACGGCAACGCAATTGTCAACCGTAATGAGTCATCAGCTTTTCTTTAATGGAGAGTTTGATCCTGGCTCAGGACGAACGCTGGCGGCGTGCCTAATACATGCAAGTCGAGCGGACCATTTCCTTCGGGGAATGGTTAGCGGCGGACGGGTGAGTAACACGTAGGCAACCTGCCTGTAAGATCGGGATAACTACCGGAAACGGTAGCTAAGACCGGATAGCTGGTTTCTCCGCATGGAG